>JBDSLR010000022.1:0-70564 GCA_039916305.1 Chitinophagaceae bacterium
TGGGCTCTTTGGAGTTACAGATTTTTGCCGCCGCCAGTTTATTGAGTGCTGCCTGGTACTGGCCGCCGGCGGCCAGTAATTTTGCTGTTTCGTACATACGTTCGCAGGCCGGTTGGCCTGTAAAGACAAGCGGCCATAACAATAACAGTATACAACAAGTGTTTTTCATGCAAATATTTTATTAACGGTTGGCGCATTGCTGCAGCATCGATTCAATGTCTTTCCGCTGGCTTTGCAGCAGGCTATCGGTTGGAAATTCAATTACAATTTCTTTTGCCTGTATAAATTCGGACTTCGCAAAGCCATACTCCTGCGCATTAAAATATACCAGGCCATTGCGCATATTGCGCTGAAATTGTTCGCGCTTGTAATCCTGCAGGTTGCGGATGGCCTGCTTTTCGTTTTTTTTGGCCTCGTCTTTATTAGCAATGGCTTCTTCTTCGCTTCTTACGGCCCGCTGCCATTGCACCACCGCCAAAAGGCCCAGCAACAAGAACACCAAAGATGCGATACCGCTTATATACCGCTGGCGTTTTAATTTACTGGTTTCTTCTTTGTGCCAGGCGGGCAGTATCCGCCCCGGCGATTCATCGTTGAGGTGGGCGGCCAATTTGGTGAGTTCTTCGTTGAGCTCTCTTACTTTGGGCCACTGCGCAGATTCTTTTTTTGATGCCCGGAGATCATAAAAAATTCGGGTTTGCAAATTGTTTTCCAGGAGGGGTGCCGGAAAATACAAAGCCGGCTCCAGGGTAACATCTGCACCTTCGGTTACGGCCACCAGTATTTTGTCTACCCCCTTGTTTTTAATAAACCAATTCAGTTCATAATGTATGTAGCGCGAGTTGACTGCATTGCGCGAGCAAAGGATGAGCAGGTAATCAGATTTTTGGAGGTAATTGGCCAGCACTTCCAGCACATGGTCTTCCTGGTCGTTTTCACCGGGTGCGGCCCGCCTGATTTTCTGCAACGAAAAATCGCTGTTGTCTCTGCATACCTGCAATTGCTTCAAGTGAATATCTGCCGGCATCTTTAAACGGTGAAAACCTTCCAGGAAAATTTCTATGCGCCGGCTCAAATTATAATCCGGGTCGGTGGAATAACTGATAAACAGGTTATATCCATCTTGCTGTACTGGCGGGTTTACTGCCATGATAAATATTGGTCTTTATTGTGATGTGCTACCAGGCAACATTCAGCGCATTAGCGCGCTGCTGAAGCAAAAAAGTGTTCAACGAACAAAAAGTTCCCGGGTGGATGTATTATTTGCCATCAATAAGGTAAGAAAAAAGTACGATATTATAAGTAGGCAAGCCCTGGTACAACATTCCTTTAAATCTGAATGTTTTTAGAGATGACCAATCGCAGGAAATCAGTCAAAACCCTATTGAAAAAACTATTTTGCAAAACAAATTTTTTTCTCTTTTGAGGAGAAATTGGGGATGACCTTCTTGGCATATTTACAGAATGTTAAATGACGGTTTCGTATTTACGAATTCATTTTCAACAACATTTTCTCCTCAGAAGGGGAGGCGCTCACCATCGGTGTTCAGGCGAATAGCCGACACTACTCACCTACTTCAACTTCATTTCCACCGGATCCCAGTGAATGATTTTTTTGGAGAAATAACTCTGGTTGCAGGCCAGCGCAGGCGCGGCGGCGCGGAAACCAAACGCTGCATCTTCCACTACGGCTTTTCCGGTTCGGATAGCATCAAAGAAATTGGTGAAATGATCCAGGTGATCGCTGTACCCCTGCGGCGCTTTAAATACAATGTCCTCTTTTGTCTTTCGTTTCTTTTGTTCAGGCTTCCATTTCGCATCGTACTCCTGCTGCATCTCCTCCTGCATTTTCTTCGAGAACGTAAACAGTGAATCGTACCCGCCAAAACCAGGCGCTTCCGGCAGCAGGCTGTGCTTAATGGTAATGCTGTTCCCCATCACTTCAATTACCCCTTCAGACCCCACCAGCCTGATCACTTCCTGGCCACCGGTTCCGCTAATAAAATTTACCTGCAGCGTGAGCTGAAAGGCATTGTGCTCAGGGGCATCCGGGTATTGCATTACACCGGCCATTACATCCGGCAGATCACGACCATCTTTCCAATAGCTGAACTGACCGGAACTGTATATACTTTGAGGTCCTTTTGAATTGGTAATGAAATGTGTTCCGCTTAACAGGTGAATGAAAAGGTCGCCGGCCACACCGGTACCTACCTGCTTGAAAGCCCGCCACCAGAAAAACTTTTTCGCATCAAAATTCATTTTATCGGTTACCTCAATAAACTTGTCCCAGTTGGTGGTCATGGCATCCGCATCTTTTGGAATCGTATACTCCCAGGCACCGATGGAACTTTGCCGGTCATACACCGCATTCACCATGTTCAGCTTGCCGATCTCACCGGCTGCCAGCAACTCTTTTGCCTTTGCATAACCAATACTGCTAACGCGCTGGCTACCTACCTGGAATATCTTTCCTGATTTTTGCGCGGCCGCCATCACCGGCTTCCCCTCGCTGATTTTGTATACCATTGGTTTCTCACAATACACATGCTTGCCCTTTGCCAGCGCGTCCATAGCAATACGTGCATGCCATACATCGGTTGTGCATATCAATACCGCATCGATATCCTTTTTATCCAGCAATTCCTGGTAATTAATCGTAGTAAAAAGGTCCTTGCCATGCAACTCTTTCGCATTCTCCAGCCGGCCCAGGTACAAATCGCAAATCCCGGCAAGCTCAACGCCTGGTACTTTTAAGGCGGTAGCGAGGTCGTAATGCCCCTGCACACCATAGCCAATCACACCTATCCGCAGCTTGTCATTTGACGTGATCTTTTTTTCATAACGCAATATTCTTTCTTCCGCTTTTGCAGCGGCCGCGAAAGATGAAAACGGTGATGTGGCAGCTACAAGGCTGGTGGCAGCAATTTGCTGCAGGAATTTTTTTCTGGATGGAGCATTATCGTTAGGCATACAAAAAATTTATTGGTAAAAATATTGGTTTGCCCAGTAACCAGCAAAAGCGCTTTCCGGATACCGGCCTGTTGCCAGGAATGGTAATAGGTATTAGGCAAAGAACAAAGTCCACTATAACCAGGAAGACTTTACAAAGCCGGAGCATTTCAAATGTATATTCCATACAAGTTAATGCATCAACCCCGAATGATAACAGCCGGAATTGCTACTACAAAAAAAAGCTCCTCCTGTAATAGTTACCAGGAAGAGCTTATTGAAAAGGTGATATATTAGCAAAGCGTCGCTGTTGTTCCGTGCTTAATCCCAGCCCGCATTTTGTTTCAGGTTTGGGTTGCGCTGCAAATCGTTCAACGGAATAGGATAGTAGTAATTCCGTTCCTGCCAAACCCTGGGAACTTCGTTCATCCATATCAGCTCGCCGGAAGTACCATTTCTCAGCAATTGTGAATTTACCGCACTGCCTATTTTCGGTGAAACATCCACATAGGTCACCCCCGCAACGGCCGGGCTGGGGCGCGTTCCCTGGTAGAAAGCCACATCCAGCACACCATCTTCATTCAGGTCCATCGGTGTATTCAGCGCCGGTACGTAAAAGCCATTCCATTCCTGCTGCATCAATTCCCCTCTTTTCCACCTCAGGATATCAGAAAAACGAAAGCCTTCCAGGCTCAGCTCAATACCCCGTTCTCTCCTGATTTCCAAAATAACGGGGTCGGAAATAGCCGGAAAATAGTTTGCCTTCAGGTAGGGATCTGCCGTAATTGGTTTTGTGGTCAGGCCTGCCGTTATACCTCCCCGGGCCCTGAGTGGGCCAATGGTAGTTGCCCACTCCGCATCAGTTAAAGTGCCCAGCTCCGCTTTTGCTTCCGCATAATTCAATAATACCTCCGCATAGCGGAACAATGGTACCGCATTGGTATTTAAAGCACCTGCATCATAATAGGTATCGTCCAATGTCATCTTAATTGGCTGGTACCCGGTAAAAGTGTAAGAGAACACAGGTGGTGCAGCCACCAGTGCGCCATTGTTGACCCTCTTATAATCTCCTGAACGGATGGTTTGTTTCAGCCTCAGGTCACGGTTCTTTACCTCATCTTTAAACAACATGGTGCTGTATGCAGGATTGTTGGTGAAAGGGGTGCCGTCCAGGTTCAGGTAGGTATTGATGAAGGTACGCGTTAAGCTTGCTTTTGCCCCGTATGTACCGCTGGTCCACCACCAGTTTGCGTCGCTTAATACATTAAGACTTACATCAGCAACAGCCGCCTGCAAAACCTCATTGGCCAAAGCTGTATTGCTGGTAAAAACCTGCCGGTAAGAGACCCCGGGACCCCCGTTTGTATTTATAGAGAACCCGCCGTTTTTGATGATCTGATCCGCGGCAGCCACTGATTCCTGCAGCCATGTGGCGGCCGAACTGGTAAGGTTAAGGTTGGTATGATACCGCCGGAAAGTGCCTTCAAAAAGACAAACCCGCGATTTATAAGCATACGCCACCCATTTGGTGATGGTGGTACGGCTTGGATCATTGGTGGCAATGATATTGGCGCAGGCAAAATTCAGATCCGCCAATACGGAATCCATCACCAGCGTTCTTGCATCGCGGCCACCCGTTAACGTTGGATCATCAATCTCCAACGGTTTTCCAATCCAGGGCACATTGCCAAAGCGCTTCACCTTTTCCATATAAAAATAGGCCCTGAAATAGCGCGCAATACCCAAATAGTTATTCCGGATATTTTCAGGGATTGCCGGGTTGGTGCAGTTCGCTATAAAATAGTTGATATTTCTTAAGTCTCTCCAGGTCCAGCCGGAGCTGGTGTTGGCGGCATAACCTCCCGGCCGGATAAAATCCTGCACCGCTTTCACTGCCAGGTAGTCAGACATTTGATCCTGGGTGGTGGAGTTCTTCGGAAGAAAATCCATTCCATAAAAAGAGTTGGTATATAATTTCAGGCCATTTTCTGAACCGAATATGGCGTCCCTGGAAGCACTTGATTGCGGCACCTGGTCCAGTTTGGAACAGGAGGTGAAAATTAAGCCCGCCAGTAATATTCCTGTATATATTTTTTTCATCTGTTTAAATTTTTTCTTTAAAAGACTACATTGATTCCGAAAGAGAAACTTTTTAACAACGGATAATTGTAACCATCACCGTTCGTAGGGTTGTCGTTCAGGTCACGATCCGCAGGAACCGTTGCGTTTTCTACATCGATGGTATTCTTAACAATCTTGTACATGGGTGAATAGGTGAACAGGTTTTCGCCCGAGAAATATACCCTCAGACTGCGGGCGCCAATGCGCTTGATCCAGCTTGCAGGCAGGTTGTAACCCACCTGAATATTCTTCAGCCTCATATAGGCCACGTTTTGCAGGTAACGCGTCTGCGCAATACCCAGCGTGCGGTTAGTATTGCTGGAAGCGGCTCTTGACATGGTTCTCGGGAAATAAGCATTCACGTTATCCGGCGTCCACATGTTACCCAGGTGAAACACTGGTACGTTATTGTAAGGGCGGTTATATTGTCCCCAGAACATTTCTGTTTCGGTACTCGGATACCATTGTTGTTTGGCTACTCCCTGTAAGAAAACAGAAAATGAAATATTGTTCCAGTCTGCCCCGAGATTAACACCATAGTTATATCTTGGCGCGGAATTGCCAATGATCCTGCGGTCACCTGATTTGTCCGCTTTGTTCTCGCCTATATTAATCAGTCCATCTTTGTTAAGGTCTCTTAGTTTGATATCACCCGGTAACCATAAACCTGAAGGGGACGCCCTCATCTGGGGGTTTTGCTTCGCATGTGAAGCAACATCTGCTGCATCAATAAAGAAGCCTTCTGTTTCGTAACCCCATATGTCACCCAGCGTTTGTCCTTCATAGTAATCGCTCAGTAATTTGTCGGGGTTATTGTACCGGTCAATGGTTGTTTTGTTATCAGATAAAACCAGCCGGATATTGTATCGCACAGGCTTCTTTCCTTTGCCTATTTTGTCATTCCAGGTAAGAGAAGCTTCCCATCCTTTGGTGGTCAGATCAGCATAGTTGCCCTTTGGCACATCTGCTCCAAAGGTTGCGGGAGGCGTAAGGCCAAACGTAAACATATCCGTGGTTTTGCGGATATAGGCATCGCCCACAAAGGTGAGACGGCCCGCCAGCATGGTGAAATCTAAACCTACATTACGCGTAGTGGATGTTTCCCAGGTTAAACCTTCCGGCAAAACGTTGGGGTTAAGGGTAATTTGGGGTCTAGTTCCATTTAAAATCACCGCAGACTGTCTGATGGCAAAAAGTTCCTGGAAAGAATAGGAAGCAATGTTTCCGTTCCCAAGCGATCCGTAAGAAGCCCTGATTTTTAATTCAGACATAATATTGGGTGAAACATTCCAGAACGACTCTTTATTGATTCTCCAGCCTGCAGAAACAGAAGGGAAAAAACCATATTGCTGATCCAGCGGGAATTTTGATGAACCATCATACCGGGCATTTACCTCAATTAGGTAACGATCTTTGAAAGCATAGTTCAATCTTGAGAAACCACCCACGATAGCCCATTGTTCATAACCGCCACCGGTGGTAATTGCCTGTCCTGCTGCAAGGTTCAGATCAGTAGCATTTTCGAAAATTACCCCGTTGCGCTGAACGGCAATGCGGTTATAGGTTGACTGTTCGTAATTATAGCCAACCATTGCTTTAAAGTAGTGGTTATCTCCAAAATGATTTTCATATTCGGTGTAGATATTGGTAGCCCAATACCTGGTTTTCCGCGTGTCGAATAATAAGTCATTGGTAGTGGTTCCCACATAAGCTGTTACCCCGCTAAAATTGCTATAGGGCACCTGCACACGTTTTTGGTTCTTGCTATCATCTGTGTTACGGAACGTGAAATCCACATTTACCCTAAACTTATTGTTGAAGAACCTGCTTCTCAACCCGGTAATGCTCCTGAAAACGTCGCGGCGCGTGTCAATGCCGTTCTTTCCGTACATGAAATCGCCGATTGTATAGGCCGATGCAAAAGTGAGCGTGCCATCTGTGTTTTTAAACGGCATGGTGGGCTTTCCTTCGTCGGCTATATTCCGCCAGATTCCTCCACCCTCACCTACATTGATAGGATTGTGGTAGTTCATGCTGGAATAATCAGCATTGTTCTCAACAGTCAGCCAGGGAAACACTTCAATGGAACCTCTTGCACGGATGTTTTTCATGCTGTAGTCGTCGCTGTTGTAGCGGAACAGGCCAGCCTGGTTCAGAAAACGTCCCGAAACGAGGAAGGTCGCTTTGTCGCTTCCACCGCTTACTGAAAGATTGTTCTCATAGGCTGCCGTATTTTTTTTGTACAGTTCGCCGTAATAATCGGAACTGCCATAATAAGTATACTCCCCGGTTGTAGGGTTAACTTCAATGGTATTATACGGCTGCCCTGACTCTTTCCTTCTTTTGAATTCATCCAGGTATGCCTGCGAAAATTTCTGTGTCTTGTTGGCATTTTGCGGGAATGCACCATCGCCGTTTACAAATGCTTCTGCAAACATTTTGGACCAGGTATAACCATCAGTTACAAAATCTGGCCTGGTGACCGGCGACTTTATTGCGTAATTGCTTGAATAAGATACGCTGGTACGGCCCTTGACGCCTTTCTTGGTGGTAATTAAAACAACTCCAAATACACCCCTTGCTCCGTAAATTGCTGCAGAGGCGGCATCTTTGAGAATAGAAACAGTTTCAATATCGTTTGGATTTATTAAACTCGGATCTCCTTCAAACCCATCGATCAAAACCAGCGCACTGCCTCCCTGGCCAATAGAGGTGGTACCTCTTATATTGTAACTGGGCGATTGAGTTGGTTTTCCGTCTGACATCCTCAGGTTCAAATTGGGCAACAGGCCTTGCAATCCCTGCGAAAGGTTGGTAATGGGCCGGCTTTCCAGGTTTTTGGCGCTAATCTGGTCAACTGCACCGGTTGCATTAGCCCTTTTTTGTGTTCCGAAACCTACTACTACTACTTCTTCCAAAGCCGTTTTTGCCGAAGCTGTTAATGAAACGGAAACTGCCTTGTTTACACCGGAATTTACAGCATAGTTACGGATCAACTGCGTCTGGTACCCAACATAAGACAGCCTGAAACGGTACCTTGCACCGGCTGCAAGGTCGAACCGGAAAACACCCAGTTCATTGGTAATACCACTTTTTTGCAATGCCGTGTCTGACTCATTGATGGCTACAACGGTTACGTTAGAAAGCGCGGCACCTGCGTCATCCTTTACCGTGCCTGTGACGGTAGCATTTGTTTGCGAAAAACTTTGAAAGGAAATGCCCAATAAGAGCAGTAAAACTAAACTCATGTAGCGGAGCCGCTTCAGTTCAATTTTCATTTTTCAGTATTTAGTTAGTTATGGGGTAAAATACCTGGATCCTGACGGGTGTATCCGGATCCAACCTGTGCAAACGTATTGAAGCAACGATGAAAGAAGTGAATTCCTGTTTTAAGGAATTGTAAACTTTGAAGTTGGCAGCAATCGTTTTACGTTAACTAAAAATACAAAGTATTTCCGATTTGGAAGCTGTCGTTCTTATGCAGGTTTATTTTTTTGCACGCCGGATTGCGTGGCCGTGCTGCAACCGCGACCGACAGTAATACAACTTGGTAAAGCCGGCATGATTATCCACCGCTCCGATCCTAACATATTCAGCACCGCACTAATGAACTTGTTTATGTTTTTGTTTACGGTAACCCAGGTTGAAGCAGTCAGTACACGATCTGCTGTTTACCGGCCCTCTGTTCTAAGAGACTAATATTTTGGCTTCCTTTTTACCGTACAGCCGTACTATAGAATTCTTTTTCAAATATGGTTTCACCATTTTATCTGTAACAAGTTGGTGTTTGGCAAAAAGCCTGTCAAAATATTTTTCCTCCTCTGAAGAAATCCATTGGGGCAATATTGGATTTGCCCTGGTTATAAACAACACTTTCCAAAAATTGACCGGAATAGGTAAGCCATTAATTTTTTGCCTTGTTAAAACTAGAGCCCGGAAAAACGGTCATTTTTTATCTACGAAAGGGAACTTACATTCTTGCCGCCACCTGTCGCCAAACACGAAAAAGTCTTTTATCAAGGTAACTCTTATCTATATTTGGTGAGAACTAAACTTGTTAAATCCATTTGCGGCAAAGAGCTAACCCTATCGCCATCAACCAGTATAAGTTTAGCAATAAGAAACAAATACTTTAAACTTCAGTTTGTGAAAAAAATATTTCCTGGTGAATTTTCTGATCTTCTAAACCGTAAAGGTTTAAGCATCTATAAGAAAGAACACATTATAAACTCAAACGAAAAAGTAACTGTTATCAATAATATCATCAAGCCAGACTATATTTCGGCAATCCAAAATAAACTTGGACTCTTTCTTTACCCCCATCTGAAAAAGCTGTACAGTCCTATTGACCCTAAATGGATGAAAACAACTAAATATAATTTCCACGATAGACTTGGAAAAACCATGAGAGTGAAGTCTGCTGTTCTGAATACCAAAACCAGTAATGCCTTTAGCATTGCTTCAGAAATGGGACTAATTCAGATGTTGAACTCAGAATCTTTCCGAAAAATGGGTGAAACAATTATGAATTTAACATTCGGTGCCAGCATTGGAAAACAGCTCATGTGTTATGAAAATGGTGATTTTGTAAGCCCACATACTGATTACTTGCCAGAACATCCAAATCTCAAAAATGGCTATTTTGATATTCATCTGATGTTTTCAAGTGAGCACGTCAAGCATCAAACTCTCATCTATGAACAGAACGGCTTGCTGAATAATGTAATAAATATTGCTGCCAGTTCCGGTGTGGCCGTGTATCATCTTCCCTTCTGGCATTATACTACACCACTCATCACAAAAAAGAATCAACAGCTCGCCGGAAGAAGGTGGTTAATTTTACATTCGTTTGAAGAACCGGTATAATAATTCATACCGTCTTTACGGCTTCCCTCGCTCTACCGAACTAGGAGAAAGCTCAGCCATAATTCCGCGCAATTACTTTAGCAAGCTATAGGATTTATTAAAAGCATTAATGGTTAGCAGCTGGCGTTTATAGGTATCTGTGGCATTTAGTGGCGTCTCATACTGTTTATAAACATAAGCTACCATAGGAGGAACACAAATCATTTTTTCGTACATATATAGGTATTCGGCTATTTATGCACCATTTTTATCGTTGTTCCAGAACCTTTTTTTGAATAAATGCTGACATTATACCCGGCCTGTGCAGCTCTATATCTTATATTTTGCAAACCATTGCCTTTATTCTCACGATCCTGATCAAATCCATTTCCATTGTCACTCAGGGTAATCGACATTTTTTTATGTTCATCAATTTGCACGATGAAATTAAAAACTGAACAATCAGAATACTTTATACAATTATTGAAAGTTTCCTTCATAATCATAAATAAATTCTTTTTCTCATCCTTATCAAGTTTATAATTTAAAAGCCTTTCGTTAATATCTTTTGTCAGATCAATAGAATTTGCAGAAGCTAAAGGATAAGCAAAATTTTCAAATCGGTAAATAACATCGTTCAGCGTGTCTAATTTACTATCCATAACCCAAATCAGATCCCGGGTACTTGAAATAGCAGATTGAGCGCCCTCCTTTATCCTTAGTAAATATTCTTTTTTTGAAGGATCAATCATAATTAAATCTGAATACACTTTTATACTATTTAATGTACTTCCTATGTCATCATGCAAGTCATTTGAAAGCTGTCTCCTTATCAATTGCTGTTTATTAACCTGGCTAAGTCTGTAGCGATAAAAAATGTATAAAAGCGCTACAAAGCTTAAAAGTATAATCAATTTGAACAAGTCTGTTTGATACCATTTTGCAGCAATAAATATTTTGATATTTGCTACGTCCTTTACAAAAAAACCATCCTTGTTCCAATATCCTACTTTTAAAAAATAGCTTCCATAGGTAAGCGCATTTAAATTAATAATTTCATTATAGCCTCCATTTACATAGTTATCTTGCTTGCCGTCAATTTTGTAACTAAATCTTACATGATGATTATCGTTAAAATTTAGCGCTGCAAGGGAGATAGATACGCTGTTTGTTCCAGCCGGTAGGCTAATGTCATCCCATTTAAGCGCATGAATAGTTTGCTTTTCCCTTCCTTTATAATATTCCAGTTTGTATATGTATATAGGAAATGGATACGCGCTATCCGGAATTAAACTCGCATCAATTTCAGTAAAGCCATTGATACCACCGAAATACATTTTGTTTTTAAATGACAGATAACCTTTCTCGTCAAAACAATTATCCTGAAGTCCGTCTTCATAATAGTAATTACTGCATAAACCAGAACGACTGTTTATCCGTGACAACCCCATATTTGTGCTCGCCCATACGATTGAATCTGACTCCGGAAGCAAACCATAAACACTATTATTACAAAGACCGTTGGTTTCTGACAGTTGTGTCCATTGATGTGAATACTTCTCATATTTATTTATTCCTCCACCGTAAGTGCCAAACCACAAAAATCTGCCATCATCATACATATCAAAATAAACACCTGGAGGGGCGTTTTTAAGATTTCGGATGTCTTTAATTATTTCAACGACACTGTCCTTTACAATATCAAATTTCTCTATGGTATTATCCGTTAGAAGATACAAAAAACCCTCCCTATCCATCTTGATATTATGAATTCTGTTTTCTGCAACACCTCTTGCTTGAGCCGTGCCGGCCTTAAATTGCCATACTTTTCGCTTTTGCCTATCCCATTTAAACAACCCTTCCTCCTCATCACTTGCCCAATAAGATATATTACCTATCTCACATGCACTATTGAAGTATCTTTCTCTGAAAGCGGACCACTCAGGGAAAAATTTGAGAAATTCTGTTTGGCAAATGCGATTATCAGCGGATGAATAAATACACATTCCTTTGTCTGTAGACACTATCCAAAATCCCTCTTTAATTTTTTGCAAGTAATGAACCACCCCAAACTTGTTCGAACCTGGTATTATTTTACTTCTTCCTGAAAGAATATTGGTAACAAACAACCCATTAGTTCCTGCTGCAAAAATCTCCGTATCGGTTTTTTGAAGGAGTGAATACAAATGGTCCAGATGGTCACTTTTGTCATCTTCTCCCGAAAATGAATGAAACGGATTGGAGCCGAGATGCACCATTTGCAATACTGTTGCCGTACTGATCCACAAATTCTTTTCTGTATCAATCATCAGACTATTAATTGTATTGTCAACCAACCATTTCCTCTTCCTCACACCTGCCTGGTAGATTTCTGCTGAATCGGTATCAGTATGATATTTTACTAATCCAGCATTAGTGCCAATCCAGAAAACATCCTGCCTTTCTTTAACAAAACAATTCACACCATTTAATCGGTCCCTGGGGAAAAAATAACTTTTATCGTAGTGCCATCCCGAATCATTAAAAAAACCTTTAAAAATTAGATTATCGGAAAGTCCATACAATGTATCATGCTCAATCCAGACATCCTTTATATTTACTGCCAACCGGGCTATTTTTTCTGGCAGATCGAGCTTTTTATTGCGCAGCGTGCGAAGATTATATAATAACAAACCATAATTACTAATGCTGATGCAGGTGTAATTTGCTGAAATCTGCTTAATGAAAAAGGGATCCAATTTCGAATTTAATCTCGGCAAACTATCAACTATTGTATATTCATTGTCGTTGGATTTTTTAAAGGCAAAAAAGTCTCTGTTTCCAATCCATGTAGTATTTCTGGTATCGACAATTATATTTGTAAGCCATAAGTTGCGCAGTCGTTTGCCCGCATAAGTACTGGTATCTATTCTTATTCTTTGTGTTTTTAAGCTTGAAGGGTCAATAACATCAAATCCATTGTTACAATCAGCAGCATAAATGCGCCCATCAGGACCTGAATAAATATCGTAAAAAAAATTTCCTGACGGGCTCAATTCATCTGAAGATTCATTTTTAAGCCCTTCAAAAGATTTACCATTAAATCTAAAAATTCCGTCCTGAGTACCAACCCAAATAAAACCATATTTATCCTGGATCGTTTTATTGATTGCATAACTATTTAACCCCTCTTTAAATGAAAAGCTTCGAAAAATGGGAACTTGGCCTATTAGTGTAGTACAACCGAATAGAAAACTAATAAGTAAGATTCTAATGCCATTCTTTTGCATGGTAAAACACAATTATATATAAGTCTATACAATGATGTAAAAACAGATAAATTAAAGGTATAATTTTTTCGAGGAGACGGTGACAAACAATTTTATTTCCTGTAACATCTGTTTTCAAAACTTGATATTACTTTTAAAAATACGCGCATATAATTATAGATGTCATGGGGAAATCGAGTTGTGATATTTTTATCCCAGTGCGGAAGGATTTTGCCGTAAGGCCGGCACTACTTTCGTCGGACTACAAACAGTGGAAAATTACTTGGCCAAAATGTGGCCACATCTTTTTGCACACGGATGACACAGATTTTTTTACCGGAAGTGTACTAAGATAGCCCGCGCTTATCCGTTTTTATTGCAAAAAATGGATTTTCAAGGATGTTGCTGCTTCGCAGCAGTAAGAAATCCGTGAAAATCCATTCGATCCTTATTGTTGTATTGCGCTAGTGAAGACGTTTAAATTTTACCCTACTCGACATTGTGCCCTGATCAAATTTCGGACTACTGCGACTCAGCTGCACCAATCCTACTTTTTAGGGACCGAATACACAGCAAGTACAAACCTCCTAAACACTATTTACCACTGCTATCTTCGTTATAAACTACCAGATATGGATCCTCTTCTCCTTCGGCAGATACATACTATCGCCCTGCGTTATATTGAATGCTTCGTAAAAATGCGGGTTGTTCATCAGCGGGCCATTTACGCGCCACATGGGTGGGGAGTGCGGATTGTTATTAATCCACAAACGCAAAAATTCATCTTTCATTTTTACGCGCCAGATATGCGCTACAGAAATAAAGAAGCGTTGGTCTGGGGTATAGCTGCCTATCTTGGTTGAGTCTTGTCCCTCTTTCGTCAATTTGAAAGCATCGTATGCAATAGCAACGCCGGCTACGTCTGCGGCATTTTCGCCAACCGTCATGGCCCCTTTTACATGCACCGTATCGAGTACCGTAAATGTATTGTAGATGTCAATTACATTTTGTGTTTTTGCTTTGAACTTTGTATAATCATCTTTCGTCCACCAGCTTTTCACGTTACCGTTTACATCAAACTGTGCGCCCTGGTCGTCAAATGCATGCGTAATTTCATGACCAATCACCATGCCGATACCGCCATAATTTAAAGCATCATCTGCATTGTTATCAAAATAAGGCGGTTGCAAAATAGCTGCCGGAAAAACAATTTCATTGGCGGAAGGGTTGTAATAAGCAGTCACAGTTGAAGGCGTAACAAACCACTCGCTTCTGTCTACCGCCTTGTTTAGTTTTGCCAGTTGAAACCGGTAATTGTTAGCCACTGCTGATGCTATATTCTCAAAATATTTACCTTTTACAATACCTACATTATTATAGTCTCTCCATTTATCAGGATAGGCTATCTTCTTCGTCATGGTCAGCAATTTTTCTTTTGCCTTTTGTTTTGTGCTGTCGCTCATCCAGTCCAGCTTATCCATTCTGGCAGCCATTGCTTTCTGCAAATTATTGACCAGGTCAAGCGTACGCTTCTTCGCCTCTTCCGGGAAATATTTTTTCACGTACAATTGCCCCAGTGCACCACCCAATAACTGGTCAACCGCGCTGGCCATCTTTTCGCCGCGTGTTTTTTGTACGGCCTGCCCGGAAATTACTTTGTTCAATTCAAATGAAGCATCCACAAATGGCTGACTCAAGACATCTGCGTAGTTACTAATAGTATAAGCCTTCAGGTAAATTTTCCAGTCGCTGAGCGGGATTGACTTTAAAACGGCATTCAGCTTGTCATAGTAAGCCGGTTGCGCCACATCAATAGAATCTGTTTTTGCGCCCATATCATTTAGTACCTGCTGCCACCCGATATTGGGCTGCTGCTTAACAAGTGCTGCAAGGGCCATCTTGTTATAGTTGGCATTTACATCGCGCAATTCAATATTTGTTCTGTGAGCAGCAGCAAGTTGTTTGTCTATATTGTAAACGATGTCTGCATTTTTTGATGCTATGCCGGCATCAGTAGCGGTCAGTTGAAACAACTTGCTGAGAAATAGTTTATACGCCTGCTGAATGGCAACGCTGGACGCATCTGTTTTAAAATAGTAATCTCTTTCGGGAAGGCCAATACCAGCCTGGTAGACATGTGCTATATTCAGGTTACTGTTTTTATTATCCGGCGCTATGCCAAAAGATAAAACAGATCCGTTATTCAACGTTGCCGCGGTGGCTGCAAACTTCATCATGGAAGGAAGATCGCTGATGCTGTCAATCGAGGCAAGCACTGGTTTAATGGGTTCATACCCGCGCTGGTTAATAGTTGTGGTATCCATGCCCGATGCATAAAAGTCACCCAGCTTTTGTTCAATGCTCCCTTCTGTGTTAGTAGCTTTTGAAACACTATCCAGTATGCCCTGCAAACGCAGGCGTTGCGGGTAATTCATAAACATGTATGCACCCACGCCGGATTGGGAGGGCGGTATCCGGGCAGAATCATACCAGGTACGGTTTACATACATAAAAAAATTGTTTTTGGGTGTAGCGGAAGAATCAATTCCCGTTATTTCCGTTAGCGCCGTTGCTTCCGGCGTGCTTTTGCATCCCAGCAAAAAAAACAATACTGCAAACAGGAATGGTGTTTTTTTCATAACAATTGTTTTGTTTAAAATGCGCCCTGCCTGCAGGCGATAAATTTTCTTGATGAAAAATATTTCGATTGAGCTTACCGAAGATAGTTGATAGACCGGTTTATGACAAATCAACCGGGCAGCTATCATGCAATAAATCAGCAATTTCAGTGTACGCTCCTAGGTCGACTTACCACAATGGAATACTCCGGCTATCCAACAGTCCTATCACTTATTTATCACTTCAATTTCAGTTATTCCCTTACTTGCACTATACTCAAAAACCAAAGAACCAATTATGCTACTCTTAATGCGTTTCAGGATTTTCTTATTAATAATAATGGAATAATAACTACCAGGTTTAAGATCGCGCAGGTGGTAAATCAATTTGTTTGATATAGCATCGCCGGAAAACTGGCTCCAGGACATTTCACCTGGCTGCCATTTTTTAATGTCGAGTGTAAGCTGGCCATTTGATGAAGTGATGACTTTCAGGGAAGCCTTCTCCCTGCGGCCATTAAAAAATAAAAGCTCCCGGTTGCTACTGAAGAAACCAAAGTCTGTTGCAGAGATGACCTTAAACCGGCTGTTTGATACCGCGTATTGATCCATATTCAGATCGATTGCCAGCCGCTGATCCCGGTAATTGTATTTTAATTGTGTGCCAGCCAGTTCTTTGGTAATATGCGGATCCAGGTAAAAACGATTGTAAAGTGAGTTAATGCCGTAGATCCCCTGGTATAAACCAACTACTGAAAGGCTGTTGCCAGACAGGATATCGTCTCCCAGTCCGTCTTGTTTTGTTCGCCCATAGCGCTGAAACGCCAGCCCGTCTTTAGCATATTGTGCCAGCACATTCTTTACATATTTCAATGCCAGTTCCGGCTTATAAGAAGCATACGCTTTAACAGCAACCGATCCCCACGATAAAAAGATGTCGCCATTTTCATAGTTCGGAAAAGGGAACTGCCAGTCGTTGCCCTCACCGGCAGCATAACTGTATAAGCAGAGCGGCCAAAAGAACAGTTGCTCTCTTTGCATCTGTGCTTCTATATCATCCAGTATTGTTTTTGTTCTGGCGGCATCATCGCAGATGCCATAGGCAATGGCCATAAAGTTCACGGGCGTTACCATATTGTTTCCATGTACAGCGCCGTCTTTATCCAGCCAGTGTACGTAACATTTTTTCTCCGTATCCCAAAAACCACCTTCCGTAGTGGGTTTGTTAAAACTTGTTTTTAATTGTTGCGCAAACCCGCTATAATAGCTTTCTTTTTCAGTATTGCCCAGTTGCTTTTCAATAGCAGCCCACAAAACAAGCGCATGATAAAGCTTGGCATTTACAAATGCATTTTCATAGGCAGCCCAGATGATATCAATCCAGTCGCTTCCTCTTTTTTGTTTGTGGCTATCCGTGATCATTTCAACAAGACCATTTTTATTGCTGTCTCTTTTCATTATCCATTCCAATGCCTTTTCGCATGACAGCTGATGCGACTTCACCCATTTAAGGTCGCCATTCTGATCATATAATTCAGCCACATTGGTAACAAAATCGGGGTTAGCATCCAACAGGTATCCCCATTGTGCCTCGTAAAATCCTTTACTGGTAAATCCCTTCGGCATGGCGTCCTCATTGCTGTACGCCCACCTGGGCCATACCCGGCCGTCTGGTTTAATGGCATTATCCCGGTAAAAATCAAGACATTCACGGTATCCGTTTAAATAGGCATTGTCATTAATGGCAAGTCCCATTTGTGCTATATACTGTTCATGCAGGCAGATTGGGCCATAGGGTGTATGCCAGCTGTTGCCGCCAAAATGCTGTTTGTCAATTACACCAATTCTTGCAATGGTGTTCAATACCGCGCTTACCTGCTCCCCATTTATGCCATTCAAATTTCCACGGCCGAACTGGTCCTTAAAGTCAAAATAAGAAAGATTAATACGCTGACTGCTTTTACCAGCCTTAAGCGCTATGGGCGACCATACATCCGTTGTATCTCTTACATAACGCCTTCTGTTGGTGCCTGAATCAAACCTTGGTTGTAATTCCTTGTCAGCTACTGCAATTGTATACAGCATTTTATCATCTGCTGTACGGCTGTAATCCATGGCAACTTTTTTGCCCGGCGAAACAATCGCCACCGTAAGCCCGTTACCTGTTTTACTGTTCCAAAACTTTGAGGTGCTGCTGTGTACCCCATACGTGTCCCGTTTTTTATTGAACAAATAGAACCAGGCAAGCCCGCCATAATCCTGGTAAGCACCTTCCCAGGTAGCTGTATTTGAAAAGGTAAAAACAGGAGAAGCCAGCTGCTCTGCTATAATTGCTTTTGATAATACCCTGTCTATTGTTAATGTTATATCTCTTTCAGTTACTATAAAAGTCCAGGTTTCATGTATGCTAACAGCCTTATCGCCATAATTAATTCCGGCAACAGTAATGGTATTACTAGTAATATGTACAACAGGTGTTGTTGAAAGTTGCAGCGTGGAATAAGCAGCCGCTTTGGTCCGGATGGCTGAATAGATGCCAGCATCTCCTTTTATCACTTCCTGGCCATTAACGATTAATGCCGAGATATTTACCTTATTGTTGTAATCAAGCGTCATGCGCAGTTTTTCATTGCTGATGACAAGATTTTTTTCGCTGGTGTTATTCTTTACCTGTACGGTTTGTGGGAAACCTTTAACCGGCATTACAAGCGCATAAAGTAAGCACGAAAAATAAAAAGCCAGGTATTTACTCATTCCAAAAAATATTATTAAATAAACATGTAAAGAAATAAACAGTGCCGACCCTCGACAGTGTAAACATTATACTTTATAGATCAATGGGTTTTGATCTTCATCATTCAATACATCCCCTATTTTTAATTTTGCAACCTGTTCGGCACTCAGGATATTCCTTATTCCATTGAAGGTTGCTCCATCCGGCATATAGGCGCAGGTCATTGCACGTCTGAACCCATTGGTCATATTGGGTCCCGCGCCATGTATGGTTAAGCCATTGTGAAAAGAACAACTGCCTGCCTTCATGGGTACCGCCTTCGACGCTGACCGGCTAAACTGCGGATAAAAATCGAAAACAGCATCCATGTTTTTTCCGATCCCGGGATTTTCAAAACTGGTATGGTGATAAGACCCGGGAATAAAATACAAACAACCGTTTTCAAATGTGGCATCATCCAATGCCACCCAAATTGACAAGGCCCGCCTGTCACTGAACGACCAGAAAGGCGTATCAAGGTGCCAAGAAGTTGGGTTAGCCCAGGGGCGCTTTATCAAAGCCTGGTCATGCCAGATACGTGTGCCATTCCATCCGGCCAGTGTGGCCGCCATTTTTCCAATTCTTTCATCCAGCATGATCTTCTTTACTTTATCATTGGTCTGCCATAGATTTAGCATCTGGTCAAATACCTTTCCATAATAATCATTTTCTTTATTTATACCATCATCCTCTCCCAGCAGGGTATCGCTATTGGGCATTTTACGACCATCTCTTTGCTCAATGGCTTCAGTCACAGCCTGTCTCCAGGATGCCAATTCTGCTGCAGACAAAAAGTCTTCCACCAATAAATACCCATCCTGCTGATAAGCCTGCACCTGGGAAGCTGATAGTGAAGTATTCATATGTTTATCGTATAGGTTTCCGGGAAATAATTACCGTAAGCAATCCTGCTTTTTTAAAATATACGGGTGAAATAACACGGCGTGGAATTATCTTAAAGGTACGGGCTAATATATATTGTTGTAAGTAAATGAAGCCGGGAATTGCTACTGCCGTTTCAGGATGGCGAAAAAAAATGGTGATTGTCAACAAGCCCCGTGAAGAAACTTCCGCTTTCCATGTTGATATACATTTTACCCGCCATTTTTGCAATTACAATAATTGACGCATTGTTTTGAGCACCGCCTTATTATTACATTTCGTAATACTAATTGCAGCACACCCATTAAATGCAGCAAACGCGACTATGGCATCACAAAGCTTTACGGTCATAGGAGCCGTCATTTTTATTTTCTCAAAATGAAGGTTATGAATGATAAGCGTTTTTTGTTTGCGGTCTGCCTTGGCATCCATCCTTGCCACAAAGCGGTCGCCAATAAGTATGGGCAATGAGAAATAACCGTATTTTCTTTTGGGGGCAGGTACAAAGCATTCTACCTGGTAATCAAAATCGAAGAAGTCGCGCAAGCGGTGCCTGAACACATTCAATATATCAAAGGGCGATAGAATAAATGCATCGCCGGCAATCGTGATCATTTTCGTTTTGTATACGGGCAGCATGTACAGCGGGCCTTTTAAACCTTCAACATTCACCCCGCAGACTACCCCGGCTTCCACCAGTTTTTTAAATTCCTGTTTAACCGTATGTTTTACCAGCCTGCCATTCCAGGCTATCTCTTTTACATAAGCAATGCCGAAAGCCTGTAATGAACGCAGAATAATGTGCCGGCTGAATTCTTCAATAGTTGGACGGGTTTTGTCTATATCTCCTGGAACGATATTGCTGCTAAGATCATATAATTTATGAAAGTCTTTCTTACGCGTGGTGAGCAATTGCCCTGTAAAATGCAGTCGCTCCAGGGCTACTTTCGATGGACGCCAGTCCCACCAGCCGGCGCTTTTTTCTGTGCGGTCGTTTTCAAAATCCTTTGCGGCCAGCGGACCTTCGCGTGCAATCCGGTCAATCACCTTGCCCATCATGTTCTGTTCTGCTGCGGGTAGCGATGTATACTTAGCAGAAAAACCCTCGTGTATCGGTATAGAGTAGCGGAACTCATGCATGGGCATAAACCCCGCATCACGTGTCCGGAATTCATAGATCCTTCCATCAGCCTGCAGCTCTTCCAGCCATGCTGTTTTATAACCCGGTACACGTGCAGCAATAGCATGGTGATGCGCCCGCTCAACCACATAGTTGGTATCCAGCTGAACAAAGCCAAGATGGTCAATCACCTTATAGGCCGCTTCCAGGCCTTTACCAAACTGGCCGCGTTTGCTGAGTGCTGCCGCATGGAGAATTATTGAGCGGGCTTTTTCTTTCGTGATATTAATCAATTCCATAAAAAATGTTATGCCTTTCAAAAGCAAAAATACATCCTGTTTAAATTACCCCATTGAATTCATGGAAGCATACAGCGGTGATTAATTATTTATTCCTTACAAACTATTGTTACAAATACGCATTGGTCCGCTGTCTTTCCGCAGCCGGTATCCCAAATCAAACAGCCCTGCAAAAATTGCAGGGCTGTTTATTAAACGAATATATAAATTACCTATTCTATGTTAATTGATTTCAGCAACGCACGGTAACTTTCAAAAATGTTGCAGGGATTACAGTACCCGTTGCATCGCCCGACTGATTCTGACTGGTAAACAACGCTTCCAGTTCTGCTTGTAAATCAGCGGCTTTACCATTTTTTTCTGCCGCCTCAAATGCATTCATGGTAGGGCCATAGTAATTTTTAAACCTGCTTACCAGTTCCACCGGCGTATCATTGGTAGTGAACCGGAAGCTTACTTTTTCACATGAGATATGATCTTTTGCAATACCCGCTGCAACAAAACGCTCTGTCACATTCGCTTCTACGCCCCATAGCATCGGGCTTACAAATCCTTCCGGCGGTGCTGCGGTATAAGCAGCACTGATCTTCAGAATTTGAGCTACCAGCGTAGGGTCACCCGGTATCCAGTTGCCCATTACAATGCGGCCACCTGGCCGCGTTACCCGCACCATTTCTTTCGCCACATCAAACGGCTTCGGTGCGAACATGGCGCCAAAGATGCTTACCACCAGGTCAAAATCATTATCTTTCAAATCCTGTAAACTACTGGCATCTCCCTCCGTAAATACGCAGTGGGCTAACCCAGCCTCCTTTGCCCTTGCATTGCCTGCGGCCACCAGGTTGCCCGCAATATCTACACCCATTACATTGGCGCCCAGTTTTGCTGCCGGTATAGCAGTGGTACCGTCTCCGCAGCCAAGGTCCAGTACTTTCATGCCTTTGGTAATGCCCAGCCCGGCCACCAGCGCAGCGCCGCTTTCGCGCATCGTGTCTGCAATGCGGGTAAAATCACCCTTTTCCCATAATGCTTTGTTGGGGTTCATAATTCTTGTTTTATGGTATACAATAATTTCAACGGTTCAGTAAACCTATATCTTAATGTGAGCGGCCGACTGCGCAACGACAGCTATGCACCGCATTCAAAAGTATTGCAGCAGCATTTTGTACGCAATAACACAAAGCGGTCATTCATATTTGTCAGGCGGCTCATAAATCCGGCTTACATCGCGCTGATAATCTTCTTCCTGGTTTGCCACAAGGCCGGCTTATTTCTATTGCAAATTAATCTTTCAAAAGGGATACGGTATGACTCACACGTCCATTAATCATGTTTAAAAGTCCAAATATCAAGTCCGTGGCTATTTCTTACATTTGGTTACCATGGTCAATTTTCTTGAACGCGTTTTACAGCATCCGCAATTTTACCGCCAGTTCAATTGCGGTAAATCCCTGATCACTGCTTTTAATTGCCCCATGGAAGCGCGTTTAATGAAGACCCGGTTTGCTGATTTATGGGTGCAGCACAACTACCTCTTTTACGTAATTGATGGCCAGAAAACCTGGCATACCGCAAGAGGTTCCTACAAGATAAGCAAAGACAGTTGCGTGTTTGTAAGAAAAGGCGGCTTTATCCTGGAACAACTGATGGACACCGGCTTTTGTGTGATGTTGTTTTTTATTCCCGATGATTTTATCTGCGATACACTGCGCAGCAAAGTAACACCAATACAAAAAAATGAACGGCAATATGAGTCGCTGATGCTGCTGGATAGCAGTGAAACTTTAAAAGGGTTTTTCCTTTCGATGTCTTCCTATTTTGCAGAAACACAGGATCCGGATCCCTCGCTGCTGGAACTTAAATTCCGGGAGCTGGTGCTTAATGTGGCAGGCAATTCAATCAATAAAGATCTGCTGTGTTATTTCTCCACTTTGATGCACGAACCCCAGTCTGTACAATTGCAACGGGTAATGGAAGATAATTTTTGCTTTAACCTGAAGCTGGAAGTGTATGCCCAATTAAGCAACCAAAGCCTGTCTGCTTTTAAAAGAAATTTTGAAAAGCTGTACCATACTACACCCGGTAAATGGTTGCTGGAGAAAAGGCTTGACCATGCCTGGCAGTTATTGCACAACCAGCATAAACCGGTAGCAGACGTTTCATTTGAAAGTGGGTTTGAAAATGCTTCGCATTTCAGCCGTGCCTTTAAAAAAAGATTTGGAAAAGCACCTGCCAGCATGAAGAAATACAATGATGCAATGACGCCTGTTTAATTTTTGCAGAAGTTCAAAACTGTTCTCCTTCCTGATACCGGCCAGCGCTGCCATCAGCTGCATCATAGTCAACAACAGTCTGGTTTTGACAAAAAGAAAAAGTAGTACTGAAATAAATAACATACGGTTTAAAGTGGTATTGCTTTTGGTATATATGCTGCAAATACCAAGTTCTTGAAACCAGCCATCGCATTTTTATTACTCTTTATTTCTTTCGCTGCCTGCGCCCAGGTGGGCGCCCCGGTAGATTCACTCAAAGCAGATTCACTTCGCTTGCGGGCCATGGCGTCTGATTTACCGGGTGACAACCTGCGCAAACAGTATGATGTGTCCGATCTTTTCCACACTATCCTGCATCCGCGCAAAAAAGCGGATTCTACTAAAAAAAGATCCCCGGTTACCGTAGTGCCCAATATTGCGGCTAATCCCACCATCGGCTTTCAACTGGGTATAAAAGCTGTAGCAGGTAAAAGGCTCGGCAATGATCCCAAAACACTCTTTTCAGTAGCGGCCACATCCGCGTCCGTCACCACCAAGGGTATTATTTATTTCTATATCAATCATAATATATTTACCCAAGGCAACAAGTGGAATTTGCAGGGAAATATTGTTATAGCAAAAACCGTTACGCCCGATTTTGGCCAGGGCATCGGAAATAATTATACAGGCACCGATCCTACTTCAGCCGTACTGGCCGATAATGCGCGCAAGGTCTATCCCATCAATTCGATTTATTATAATATCCGCGAGAAAGTCTATAAAAACATCAGCAAAAATCTTTTCCTTGGCGCAGGTCTTTCGTTTGAGATCCGGCGCAAGGTAAAAAACAGGGATACCACCAGCAATGCTACGCCATCCAGTGTATACAACAATAAATATGGGTTTCCGCAAAACAAGTATTCAGCTAATGGGCTGTTGTTTAACCTGCAGTATATAACCCGCGATAATCCCAACCGGGCTTATACAGGTATTTATACGGATGCTGGCATACGCGTGAATCAAACCTGGCTGGGCAGCACAAAAAATGCCGTTCAGCTAACTACTGATTTCAGGAAATACTTCCGGCTCTCTGCAAAAAATCCGGAAACAGTGCTTGCATTCTGGAACTGGGGCAATTACCTGCTGGCAGGTACGGTTCCATACATAGAATTGCCCGGCACGGGGCGTGATGGTTCGTTTC
Organism: Chitinophagaceae bacterium; assembly: GCA_039916305.1. GTDB lineage: Bacteria > Bacteroidota > Bacteroidia > Chitinophagales > Chitinophagaceae > JACMLD01. The sequence continues at coordinate 24,312 of JBDSLR010000022.1, forward strand.
GCAGTGGCCGGGGATACACTGCCCAATATTTCAAGGGCACCCAGTATAATGACACGGAGCTGGAGCTGCGCTTTCCTATCCTAAGAAATAAATTCCTGAGCGGTGTTGTTTTTGGCAACCTGCAAAGCGGCAATGATTTTCATGGAACGCCCCTTTTTCACACTTTCCGCAAAGGGTACGGCGGCGGTTTGCGGGTACTGTTTAATAAAGCTACCCGTACTAACCTTGCGCTTGATTATGCCTTCGGTGAATTTGGCAACAAAGGCTTTTTTCTGAACCTGAATGAGACATTCTGATCGATAAAATGATCATGCTGCAATTTTGTATTTAGTTTCTTTGCAGCAGCCATCCATTTTTCAATTATTATTGCTTTCTCATGAGCAAAATAGTATGGATAATTATTTTTTTTGCCGGCCCTTATACGTGGGCGCAAAATCCTTCATTGATTACTGCTATAAAAACCACACCCGGATTAATTTCCCTCTGGGATTTTAAAGAACCTGCCGGACAATCCAGGGTTTCCTCTATACAAACGCGCTTACAGCTCCAGGAAACGAATGGACTGGTGCCACGGGTTGAAGAGGGACCACTATCGGGCTACTCGGCACAATTTGGCCAAGGTGCTTTTTTATCCATACCGTATGCAGCAACCGGCCCCCTTAATATACATGGTAAAAACCAGGGGGTAACCGTCATGGCCTGGATAAAATGGACCGGCGGGCAGACTGGTTTTATTGGAGGCATGTGGAATGAATACCAGGATGGCGGCAAACGCCAGTATGGGTTATTTGTTTCGCTGCCGTACTATAATGGAAAAAACCAGGTTTGCGGTCATGTTTCATTCACCGGCAAACCAACGCCGCCATTTCCGTATTCCATCGATTATTCTGCCAGCAGGCAGGAAGTAAAACCTGGCGAATGGACTTGTATTGCTTTTACATACGATGGTACTGGTATCCGCTCCTATCTTAATGGAGAATTTTTAGCCAGGGAGCCGGAACTCATTGATCACAGCAAGGGCTTCCAGGGTTTTCCGGATGGACTCGTCCAGGCAAAAAATCCTTATTTGTTTACTGCCGGACTGGGCAACAATGGATCAGACTTTACCGTGGGCGCCGTTTTATTAAAAGCCGGCATGGGCAATTTCTTTAAGGGGCAAATAGGTGGACTGGCAGTTTTTAACCGGGCATTGCCTGCCGAAACAGTAAGAAAATTAAATATCGCCCGTTAAGCTGATGCAGGCATTACCGGAATATTGATGGCGAATAAACTATTTTCTCCCTGATGCATTATAGTTAATGCTGAACACTATCTCTCATGAAAGTAAAAAGCCTGTTTATTATTTTTGTTATTGGTCATTGCTTTGCAGCCTGCCATGCGCAACCATCGGCTGGTACTACAAGCAAAATTAATGACAGCCTGTATGCGCGGCATAAAGCTTCTGCAGATGGCATTGGTAAATTTTATATGGGGCGGGAAATTGCACATGTAATGGGTGCCGCTGGCAGCGACTGGCTGGAAAGAAATGAACGTCAGCAGGAAGAGAATACGCAGCTGGCTATTGAAAAAATAAACCTGGCTCCCAATAGTGTGGTAGCAGATATTGGGGCCGGCACCGGTTATTATAGTTTCCGGATAGCCGCAAAAATACCGGCAGGTAAAGTATATGCCGTAGAGATACAGAATGAATTGATCAGCTACCTGCACAATAAAAAAACGGAACTTAAAGACAGCGTTGTTGAAATTGTAAAAGGAACTGCGTTTTCGCCTAACCTGCCCGATAACAGCATTGACCTTGCCATCATGGTGGATGTTTATCATGAGCTGGAATTTCCGCAGGAGATGCTGCAATCCATTCGTAAAGCCCTGCGGCCCCATGGAAAAATATTGTTGATAGAATACCGTGGAGAAGACCCTTCAGTGCCCATTAAAGCACTTCATAAAACAACCATTGCCCAGCTCGGGAGAGAATTAAAAATAAATGGCTTTCAGTTACAGTACAAAGGCGACTTTCTTCCCATTCAGCATTTTCTCCTGTACGAAAAGAATTGATGAAGGGTAAAACTTATACGACCGTTAAAAATATATTTTTAAAAGAATTTTCCACGCTCTTGCATTCCCTGCATACACAAGTTATAGTGCAAACAAGGATGATATAAATGCTTTTATTACCAACTAACTGCGTCACCACATAAATTATTCGGTTCAACTATATTTCTTTCCTGAACTTCAGCAACCCGCTTTCTATTATCACCCGTTCCGGGTTTGCTCTCCCTTGTTTGTATTCTATATTAATGTTAGCCCTGCAGGCTTTTGGGTACCGTATCATTTCTGCCCATGATACCCTGAATTTATACTGAGGGACGAGAAACCCGAACGGGTGGCAGCTGGACCCGCGCAGCAGCGTTTGTTTGATATTTTAATAACAGGAATTTTTTTCGTGTTACCAAACGGCTTACAATACAAAATGCTTGCTGCCATCAAATGATCCATATTCGTAATGATGCACATATCCAAGCTGGTTGGTCAGCAGCTGCGTTGATCCAATGTTGAATGCCGGTGTATTAAAATGATGATGCCCGTACACCCAGCAGGCAGGCGATGTTTTTATGATGAGATCTTCCAATTCCACTGCAAATACTTCATTGAGTGCATCACCTTTGTATTTTTTTGGATAATGCAGGTAAGTGGGCACATGATGCGTAACAACCACTGTTTTGCCCTGCCATTCTTTTTCCAGTTCTTGTGTAATAAAATCCAGGTTGTCTATATGCAGCCTGTTAAATGTGTCGGCGGTTAACGGTTTGCCGTTAAAACGAATCGCCCTGAAATCACTGATATAATTTTCGATGCGCCACCGGTGTGCTTCGCTGATGGCCGACCACATTGTGGAAAAAATAAATTTTGTATTGCCATGCATGAAAGCATTGTTGTTTACAAGAAAAATATTATCCCGTATTTTTTCATGCAGGGTGCCTGATCGCTCGCTGATATCAGCATCATAATATTCATGATTGCCCGGAATCCAGTAAGTCGTGGCAAAATTATCCGCTATATAATCAAAAAAAGCCCGCTGCTTATGCATGGCAGCAAATGCTACAATATCGCCTGCCAGCACCAACACCTCACCCACCGGTTCAAGGGGATTATTGCTGATGTATTTGTGGTTCTCCGGAAATTCCAGGTGGAGGTCAGAACAGTATTGTATAATCATCTGCTTATAAATTTAGTACATCCGCCAAGGCAGCTTGCCTGAAAATATCAACTATTTAGAAATGCTATTTAAAAGCATGTCGCAAACTACCCCTTTAACTGTTACATTCACCCCTACTTTAGCCGGCAGGCTGTTTTATCTTTGCCACATGAACACAGTTATCATTGACGCTTCATTATAATCAGCCAATTCACATTATTTATTATGACAGCAAAAAATGCAGTCCAAGCGCAGGAAGCAGGCCATTATGCCAAAGTAAATGGCATTTCTATGTATTACGAAATACACGGTACAGGAGTTCCGCTGGTTCTTATTCACGGCGGTGGTTCTACCATTCAAACCAGCTTTGGAAAGATATTGCCGCTGCTGGCAAATAAACAACAGGTTATAGCTGTTGAACTGCAGGCCCATGGACATACGGGCGACCGTGATGCACCCGAAACCTTTGAGCAGGATGCAGATGATGTAGCAGCGCTATTGAAACAATTAAATATTTCCGGTGCAAATATTTTGGGTTTCAGTAATGGTGGCAACACAGCTATGCGGATTGCCACCAGACATCCGCAGCTGGTGCGTAAACTGGTGCTGGCTTCTGCTTTTTATAAAAGGGAAGGCATGTATGCATGGTTTTGGGAAGGCATGCAGCATGCCAGTATAGAGATGATGCCACAGGTGTACAAGGATGTGTATTTGCACATCAACAATAACCCGGCTGCATTGCAAAATATGCATGATAAGGATGCTCAAAGAATGCAGAATTTTAAAGACTGGTCCGATGCTGATATCAAATCCATCCAGGCACCGGCACTGGTTATTGTTGGAGATGAAGATGTTGTGCGGCCGGAACATGCCGTAGCTATGTACCGCCTGTTGCCAAATGGCCGGCTGGCAATATTCCCGGCCAGTCATGGCAGTTATATGGGTGAGATAATGTCTCCTGACCCTGACAGCCCTGTGCCAGCTCTTTTTATAGCCACATTGGAAGAATACCTTGCTGCACCCATGCCGGCAAAAAAATAAAATTCTTTCTTTCTATAAATATGCGCAAAAAAAATGCTCCGGCCCGTTAATAAAAACGAAGCGGAACACTTTTAACCTCTCTCTATATATAAATTACTTAATTCAATTTGTCGGCAAAGAAAGTGAGCAGTTTTTCATCGCTCATTTTATTGGAAGTAGATTCTGCCGTTTGCGTGTTTTTAAACTGCGGTGTTTCTGCCAGGTAATGGATAAACTGCTCCTGTACCTGCCCGGTACCTGTGATATGCACATGCGTGGCATTTTGTAAATGAGCACTTATTTCTTTAAAAAATTTTGCCTGTAAAGATTTTTTGTGGTTCTGCTCGGTCTTTTCGTTTGAATTGGGTGCAGCTTCTTCTCCTGTTACATGAGCCAGTATAACAGGTTCTGCTTTTTCAGCATTTTCTGATGTTGCTACCACGGTCGCCTGGTGCGTATCCATCCAGACGCCAAATTGCTTTTGATTCGCCATATCATTACGTTTTAATGTAAGCATATTAAATCAACAACTATACCCATTAATGTACAGGCTGAAACCTGGATATAATTTTTTTGTATTGAGGCAATTACTCCCCATCTTCGGCCACCCGGAGACCGGCAAGCGACTGTAATTTATACCCTGAGGCAATGGATACGGCCTGTATGCCTTCCATTAGGAAATGCTGTTGTTTGCAGCTAAACCTGATATTGCCGCCGAGGTATTTTAATTTTACGGGCTCAGGATATACTTCCTGGAACTCGAATTTTTCAAATACCACGTTTTCCCAGTAAATATGGAGGCTGTCAGCCTGCGCCAGATATTGGCTAAACTGGCTGGCATATACTGCGGCTGCTTCCTTTTTGCGGCGTACCAGTATATCGTCAATAACCTGTTGTGTTAACCCTTCTGCTTTTGCTGCCAGTCCAGCTTGTAGTATCCCCTTGTATTCATCATTGGTAGGATAAAGCGAGATCCACGCTGCGGTATCGTTCTGCTGCAGTGCCTTTAGTACTGCAACCGCAAACGCATCTTCCTGTGGGTGGGCTGTAATTGCCGGAATACTTGTTTTTTTCACTTGCTTTTTTTGTGCGGCTGCGCCATAACTGATGAGGGCAATACATACCGTGATAATGATAGACTGGTATTTCATTTTATGTGCTGGGTTGCCTGTTTTACAATATTAAAATTGCTACAATTTCTTACTGAAGTAAAAACATTACATTCCGGCGGTAACAAAAGCCTGGCGAAGTGTAGTAAATAACCCCTTAGCCATTTTGATTTTGTACGTGTCGAAATGAAATAGCTTCCTTACTGCGCAAACAATGCATCCATCTTCACCGCGTTCTGCACAAGTTTTACAGCGTATTCATTTTCCCTGATGCCAAAGCTGGTAACCAGCGTTAAAAAAATAGATTTATTAGTGCCGGTGGCTGTTTTAAAAACCTGTATTTTGTTTTCCAGTTCGGCAGCATAGCCTTTATCAATTACAAATACAGATTCCGCATATTTCATCTCGCATAAGTTAATAACAAAATCGCGCCGGTCAATAAGCAGATCTATTTGCGCGCCTTTTCCGGTTTTTGGCAGGTGGCGCCAGGCTGATTCTTCCGTATACACTGCAGCAATGCCCAATGCCTTTTTAAGCTGTGCGGTATGTTTAAGGCAAACCCTCTCAAACGCCACACCACTCCAGCTTCTCCATGATTGCCCGGTGGAAAAACTTTGCCAGCTGCCACTACCAGAAGACCTGCTTCTTTCCATAAACTTCAGGTAAAAGTGCGTAAACTCATCTGCCAGTTTATAAATAGCATCCTTTGATTTTTTATCGAAAGGCAACCAGGCTGCCACAAACCCGGATTCAATAAGTTCCTCCAGCAATTCTGTTATCCAGCCGCCGGATTGCAAACCAGTTTCAGCCAGGATTTGGTTACGGGTAAGACCGGAATTATTCTTTGCCAGTACGCGCACTACGGCCAGGTGGCGGGTAGCATCATCAAATAATGAGTGATACAGGTTTTTAAATTCGCCCTGCAGTGCACCGTCTTTGGTAAAGCATATCCTGTCAATTGCCTGCGTGGCACTCTCTCCCTTCTTAATCTCTTTCAGGTAATGCGGTATCCCACCCATTACCATATACAATTGAAGTACCTGGTAACGGTCCAGGTGTATGTTCCTGGCCTGCAGGTACTGCTCTGTTTCATAAAGATTAAAAGGCTGCAGTTTTATTTTGCGGGTAATCCTGTTATGCAGTCCGCCCTTATCGTTTACCACATGCTTAATCATCCAGGAGGCGGCTGATCCACATATAACTACTACCAGGTTTGACTGGGTATTGCCCCAGCTGTTCCACCAGTGATCAAACGCCTGCACAAAACCAGACTTGTGGGTATTCAGCCAGGGAAATTCGTCTAAAAAAACAACTGCTTTGCCCGCTGCTAATTTCGGCGTAAGTAAATGGTTGAGCAGCTGAAAGGCATCGGACCAGTTAGCGGGCACCCTGTATAATTTATCGTTGCCAGCGGCCTTGCCAAGTACGCGGGTAAAATTGCCCAGCTGCTGTGCCAGGCTGGCTTCCCGCATGCCGGTAAATTCAACCGCGAGCTCTTTTTGCAGGTACTGGCGTATAAGAAATGTTTTGCCTACGCGCCTGCGTCCAAAAAGCGCTACCAGCTCAGGAGATGAAGAAGCCAGGGTTTCCTGCAGGATCGATTTTTCTGCATCGCGGCCGGTTAATTTTTCCATGCCTTGTTTATTTTTTGCCTGCCATGCCATTAAGAAAGATTTGGCGGCCGATAAGCCAATTATTGCCCGCCAAAAGTAGGCAAAAAAAGGTAGATTTGGCGGCGGATAATAAAATTATTGGCCGCCAAATCTAGTGTTGCCGAGTGGTTTTGGCGGCGGTTACCAGGATGTCCCCTGCATGCTTGCGGCCGATGCATGAAAACCGGCTTTTTTTTATCCTGATCATCCAATGCGTAGCGTGCTTGCACCGGCAGTATATAAGCAGTATGTTTGTTCTTCACCTGCACCCGTTGTATCATATGAAAAAAAATCTTTTATCTCCTGCTGTGGTTTTGGCCAGCATTGTATTATCGGCCCTGGCCTGTGCTAAAAAAGCAGCAGACATTCCCACTAACAATAGCCCTGTAATTACTGCTATTTTTCCTGCTGCAGCACATGGCGGCGATACAATCATTGCCCGCGGAAAAAACCTGCCTGCGGATGTTGGCGCAATCAGCGTTTCCATTAATAATAAAAGAGCTATAATTATTTCTTTAACGCCAGATAGCCTGAAGGCGGTGGTGCCGGACTTGTCCGGTTCAGGTAAATTATTGCTGTCTGTCAACGGCAAAGAATACCCCGGTCCGGATTTTACCTATACCTATAAGGTAACAGTAACTACCATTGCGGGTACCGGCAACATTGGTATTTCCAATGGCCCGGGACAATCTGCATCATTTTATTGCCCCTGGGGCATTGCAGCAGATAAAAATGGCGATTTATTCATTGCAGATACGTATAACAGGCTGATTCGTAAAATAGCAGCCAAAGACAATACTGTTTCCAGCTATAGCATTCCGGTGCAACCAGGCGGAAGCAATTTCTATTCCCCCTATAATATTGCTATAGACACGGCCACCCATAATTTATACCTTACCGATTTTAATGAGCATGTAATGCGCATGGACGCAGCCGGCAATATGTCTGTTATATATATTGACAGTATGCCATTGGCAGGTATTGCGGTAAGTCCGGATGGAAAAAGCCTGTACATCAGCAATAATACAAGGGGCACCATTATAAAAACTACTACAGATGGTAAAAATGCAGCAGTGTTTACATCAGGATTAACCACGCCCCGCAATATTATTTTTGATAACAAAGGCAGTATGTTTGTGGCCGCCTACCCGGCTTCCATATATGGCATATCCACTACCAATGGTAAGGCAGTGGCTATTGCTACCGATCCGGGCTTCCAGGGTTGGGAGATAGCGGCGGATACACAGGGCAATTTCTACCTGGCAGACCATTTTGCCAACTGTATAAGAAAGATTGATAAATCCGGCGTAAGTTCTATCATTGCCGGAAGCGGGATTGCAAAAGATGTAGATGGCATGGGATTAGAAGCCGCTTTTGACGGTCCGCAGGGCCTGGCTATTGACGCTGCAGGCAACCTTTTTGTAAGTACCTATAATTACACTACCAAAACAGGTAATAAAATAAGAAAAGTAAGTTTTCAGTAAGGTTATCCCGGCGAAGCAGGGATAGTGGGCTGTGAAAAACAGTTTGTTGTTACCAATAAGGGTACGGAAGCGGGTAGCGCAGGGGGTTGTAAGACACAATACACCAAAAAACGCCGGCGTGATTCAATAAACAGACAAATGGATGGCCATTTATTGAATCAGTTTCAAGGCGGTTTTTAAGGATGGTGGACAGTTTTCAAAAGGTTAGGGTAAGCACTGTACAAACAGGACTTATTTTCATGGATTTGGATAATGCTTCTACAGTTTACGGACAGGGTTCGCTTTTCAAGGGTTTGGATACTGCTTCTACGGGCAGGGTTGTTTCACAGGGTAAGGATCAATACTAAATGGTTTTTTAACAGGATAAGGATAATCTATAGAACATTTTGGTTACGGGTTTTCACAGGGTTGGGATAAACGGTGTAGGATTCGGGTAGGGCAGTTTGCCTGGTCTATGTTTGTTTTACTCCTCTCGCTTTCGTAATTTTTCGCTTCCTCTTTTCCTTCGTTTGCAATACAAAGAAACAACCTCCGGCCTTGCTACAAAATAGCTTATTCAATGAAACTACAGTCATATTTCAAACAGCAACTGAGTAGACTTAAAACGACATTTTTCTAAAAAAAACCCTTACGCCATGGGCCGTTCAGCCGGTGTATATATGGAGAAAGGCCGGTTTTAACCACCGGGGCCAGCAACAGGCTGAAACCGGGTTTCTAAAGTCGCAAACAAGCATCTGCTATCTTTGGTTGATTAAAATGATTGCAGGCATTGCTGACTTGCGGCAATAACGCGATTAGCTACGCTGCGGCTTTTATCACAGTTATCATTAAACGTTTATTTACCAGTGCAAAAACTACTATCTTCTATAGCGGATGATTGCGGTATCAGCATTAACCTGCATGAACGGGTGCACGGCGGAGACATCAATACCTGTTACCGCCTGCAGGGGCGGGATAGCCGTTACTTTTTAAAACTGAATAATAATACAGCCGGTTTGCAGGGCATGTTTGCAATGGAAGCAGACGGACTGCATGCATTGCGCCATAACAGTTCTTTACTGGTACCTGCTGTAATAAAACACGGCGTTATACAGGACCAGCAATGGCTGCTATTGGAATGGATGGAAAAAGGAACGCCCCAGAAAAGCAAACTACAACAATTTGCCCGCGGACTGGCTAGCCTGCACCAGCAACCGCAGTCTTATTTTGGATGGCACAGCAACAATTATATTGGCAGCCTGCAGCAATTAAATACAAAACACGGTAGCTGGGCTGATTTTTATACTGCTTGCCGCATTATGCCCCTGTTTAAAACCCTTCATGAAGCAGGCGCTTTTACAAAAAGCGATATTGCTGCTGCGGAATCTTTCTGTAAAAACATCGCGGATCTTTTTCCTCCTGAGCCGCCGGCATTGCTGCACGGAGATTTATGGAGTGGTAATTATATGATTACAACAAGTGGCCACGCTGCCATTTTTGATCCTGCTGTGTATTTTGGTCACCGCGAAATGGATCTTGGCATGACAGCGCTGTTTGGTGGTTTCGACAATGCCTTCTATGAAGCGTACCATGCTGTTTATCCGCTGCAAACAGGCTGGCAGCAAAGACTCCCCTTCTCCCAATTATACCCGTTGCTGGTGCATGCGGTATTGTTCGGCGGGCACTATGTGCAGGATGCCCGGGCAATTGTAATGCGTTTTTGATTGCGCCGCTCAGCTACTACAACAACCAGCGGGTAACTTTCCCGTCCTGCCTTTTATAAATCATTCAGCAAAGATGATGCTGGCAACCATGCAGCAATAAACGACAGTTTTTTGATACCCGGCTTCCTGCCATTCATTAAAAAAACACTCCATTACATTTCATGCAGTGTTTAATACAATTGGTGCAATAGCCACTTGCTGACTCTCCTGCTCAAAAATAACTTGCATCAGTTATATATCATCAAATCCCTTAACCATTAAACTTTATTAACTATGCGTTCTTCTATTTTAATTATTTCTTTTATCGCCGGGATACTTGCCATTTCAGTAGTGGCATGTACCAATCCACCCGGCAGTGCTGCCAGGGCTACGGTAAAATTAGATTCAGCAGCACTGGTACTTCGTGGTGAATATTTAGTAACCAGCGTTGGCTGCGATGATTGTCATTCTCCCAAGCGCATGGGTGCGCATGGTCCTGAAATCATTCCGGAACTACGCTTCTCCGGCTTTCCGCATGATGGCAAGCTGCCGCCCGTTGATACCAATAGTGTAAAAAATGGCTGGGCATTGTTCGCCCCTGATTTAACAAGTACAGTAGGTCCCTGGGGCGCTTCTTATGCAGCCAATATCAGCAGTGACGGATCGGGCATTGGCAACTGGAGAGAAGAAAATTTTATGCGCGCCATCCGTGAAGGAAAATACAAGGGTCTTGCCGGCAGCCGTACGCTGCTGCCTCCCATGCCCTGGGCAGTTTACAGGAACATGACCGATGAAGATTTAAAATCCATTTTTGCATATTTAAAAACAACCAAACCAGTAAATAATACACCCCCCGCACCCAAACAACTTGCTGAACTGAAATAAATCTGTAAAACAATTACCGGCAAAGGTTGCGAAGTCATATTCCCCAGCCTTTTGCCAGTTAAAAAGTCCGCAGTATGCTGCATGAGCATACCTATGCTGGCAATTGTTTACATAGTAAATTTTTCCGTTAATTTTTAACCTGTTTACCAATGGAATTAAAAATCATTTTGTTCCTTACCCTGGCACTGTACAGCGCTATTGCCAGCCAGTCATTTTCTTACATTATTTCGCTGCGCGATGTCCAGGAGAATATGAACGCCGCAGCGTACATTATTTTTAGAAAACTGACCGACAAAAACTTCCGCTCTAAATTCAGGTTCCTATTGTATGCCGCCCTGGCCTTTAATGTGCTGCTTGTTATTATATGCTGCAGCCACTCTCCAGGCCTGCTATTGGGCAGTGCCGCCATTTCATTGGCAGCTTTGGTAACTGATATATGTATTGCCGTAAAAGGCAACATGCCTATTAATAACATCATTAATACATGGACGCCGGATCAATATCCGGATAACTGGGCCGGATACAGGAAAAGCTGGATGCAGTTCTTCTGTAAAAGGCAAGCAGTAAATCTTATCGGTTTCCTGAGTTTGTTGTTGGGGGCCATTTTTTCCTGACTATACCGATCTGCTTTTTTACCGGCGGTTACAGTTCATCAACACTTTTATCCAATTCATCCGCAACCGAACTCAATTAATAGCTGCTGCTTCCCCTTAATCCGTAAAACTCAGTAATTTGTAGCAGATGCGCATACAACTGCCTCAATATAGTGGTAAAGACAACCTGGTAATGCTGCTGGTAACGCCCGTATTTGCCATTATTGTAAACTGTATCATCCTGGGCAGTACCTACTTTATCAACTGGAAGATTTTCCTGTTGGCTACCATACTCAGTACGGCAGCTACTTGTATAGATTTCATTTTATGCGGCTGGGTGGCAGTTACCTTAAAAACGCGGTTTCCGGCGGAACAGGATCTAATGAAACGCCTCACCCTTATGATTATCACCTTCCTGATTATGAGTGGCCTGTTTTTATATTCCCTGTTCCGCGGCTATGAACACATCGATATACTTAATTACCAGTTTAATGAGCCCGGATTTGTATGGAGCTATTTTACGCTGGGCATCATCAACATCTTCCTTACTTTTTTAATGGAAGGCATTGCCCGGTATAAAGACTGGGAAAAAAACCGGCTGGAAACAGAAGAACTGAACCAAGCTTATAAACAAAGTCAGCTGCAGGGTTTAAAAAGCCAGGTAAACCCGCATTTTTTATTCAATAGCCTCAATTCATTAAGCAGCCTGATACAGGATGATGAAGAAAAAGCAGAACGTTTTCTTGATGAAATGAGCAAAGTGTACCGCTACATGCTGCGTAATGATGAGGAGCAGCTGGTTACCCTGGAAACAGAACTGAAGTTTATAACATCTTACCTGCACCTGCTGAAAGCAAGATATGGCGAAGGCTTACAGTTACAAGTTGAAGTAACTGAAGCTGCTAAATCAAAATTGCTGGCTCCCCTGGCGTTGCAGGTAATTATTGAAAACAGCTTTTCGCAAAACATTATCAGCAAAAGCAGCCCATTGATTATCGTTATCAATGCAAATAGTGAAGGTTATCTGGAAGTACGGAATAATATTCAGCCCAAGTCTATAACAGATGCCATGGATTTTGAAGCCGGGCTGGACAACCTGGTTAAAAAATATGAATTGCTGAACTACCCGGTTAGTGTAAGCGACAATGGCGGCACGCACCGGGTGATTAAGCTTGCACTGCTCAACAAAAAGGAGGAGGTGCAGGTATGAAACTCTATAAACCCCCGAAGCTGGAATTGTATTCATTCCTTTTCTCTATGCCGCTGATTACCGTAGTAATCAACCAGATTCTATTTGAAGAACGGTTGTGGAAAGAATTCAATATCTGGTTATTTTCAGTTCCATTGATTTTTATTATTGGAACTGCTTCCTGGTATTCGCACATTGTATATGATGATTGGGTAGAAAGAAAATACCCCGGCCTGGATGAAAGCCGGCAACGCATTTTCCGGAAGCTGATGGTAATGTTCTTTCTAATGCCCCCGGCAGTACTCTTTATTTATTTTTTTTACGACTACTTTCATATTTTAGGTTACCAGCGTAAAAATATTCACCTCCTGAAAGGATTAATGGTAGGCCTTTCTGTTAACGTTGTATTTGAAACCCTGTATGAGGCAGACTTTATGTTTACCAAATACAAGGAAAGCAAAGCAGAAAGAGAAAACATTGAGCAGTTATCTGTGGCACAGGAATTTGATACGCTCAAAAGCCAGGTAAATCCGCACTTTTTATTTAATTGCTTTAATACGCTGTCTTCACTCATTACTGTTGACCGGCAAAAAGCAGAAGCGTTTTTAAATGAGCTTAGTAAAGTCTATCGTTACCTGCTGCGCAACAATGAAGAGGGCGTGAGCACGGTAGAGAATGAAATAAAATTTATTCAATCTTATTATAAATTATTGCAAACCCGTCATGGCGAAGCGGTACAAATGAATATACAAATTGACAAAAGGTACAATTCCTATTTGCTGCCTTCACTCACTTTGCAATTGCTGGCAGAAAATGTGGTAAAGCACAATGTGCTTTCAAAAAATAAGCCTCTTGTAATTGATATATTTACTACGGCTGGTAATAAGCTGGTGGTGAACAATAACCTGCAAAAAAGATCTGTAAAGGCGCCCAGTAACAATGTAGGACTCCAGAATATAAACGCAAAGTATGAGCTGCTTAAACAGCCGGGCTTCCAGGTAATGGAAGATGAAAAAAATTTTACGGTTGTACTGCCTTTAATCTGGAGTGGCGGTGTACGTAAAGACCACGCGGAAGCATAACAACAAAAACAAACATATATGAAAATACTGATTATAGAAGATGAAGAACTGGCAGTAAAAAAATTGCAGAAAACATTGGCCAGCACAACTGCTGATGCAGAAATTGTAGGAACAACAGATAGTATCAAAACAAGTGTGGAATGGCTGCAGCAAAACCCGCCACCCGACCTGATATTGATGGATATAGAACTGGCAGACGGTCAGAGCTTTGAAATTTTCAATTTGACCGATGTAAAAAGCCCGGTTATATTCACCACATCTTATGACGAATATGCATTAAAAGCATTTAAAGTAAACAGCGTGGATTATCTGCTGAAACCCGTGCAGAAAGAAGAATTGCAGGCAGCCCTCGATAAGTTTAAAAAACTCCAAAACGATACAAAATCCGATATCAATATTGAAAGTCTTGTGAAAGAGCTGCAACAAAAATTACAGCACAAGGGATACAGGAAGAGGTTTTTGGTAAAGCACGCTCAAAAACTGGTAAGCATTGAAGTGGATGATATCGCTTATTTCTACAGCGATGGCCGCCTCAATTTTTTCAAAACAAATGATAACCGGAAGTTTGTGGTAGACTATACCATGGATGAATTGGAAGAAATGCTTGACCCCGAAAAATATTTCCGTATCAGCCGTTCCTTTTACGTTGCCATCAACAGTGTTGATAAGATAGATGATTATTTTGGCAACCGCTTAATTCTCGGCATCAGGCCCGCAGTAGACAAAGAAGCGCTGGTAAGCAGGGAGAAAGTAACAGAGTTCAAAAAATGGCTGGGCAAGTAAAACCGGCATTTGTTAGCCAACCGGCATTCTTAACTGTAGTACTGCATTTTTTATACCCTTCTGCAGGTCTGCCGTGGCACCAATAGCCAACAAATGCCTGCTTATTGCCTGGCTTTCTGCAATATGTGCAACCTGTTGCGGGTCGCAGGCTTCCGTATTAAAACTTATACTGTATAGAAGGCTTACTTTTTCCAGTACCACCTGGATATTACATTCTTTTGCCCCAGCGTTTAACAGTGCATACACGCTTTCTTTAAATACTAAAAATGCTTCGTGGCGGAACTGCATATTCAGCTTAAGCAGTTTTACTTTATTGTCTACCTGCATTTTCGTGCCACCACCCCTGCGGTTATTCATTGAATCTATGTATTCCTGCATGCGGGCCACCGTCTTTTCCATACTGTCATTATCCGGAGAAATGCTCCACAGCATATCATCCATGGCAATAATCATACGGTGGCTTTTACTATGTATCTGTTCTATAAACTCTTTTGATTTCTGTGGCTCTGCATCCGCTTTAAGCTTCGCCATTTCGCTGAGTATATTAATGTTATTAAGCGCAGTATTTACATCTCCGTGCAGGTTGGCAGCTATATCACTCCGCATTTTTTGTACTGCCTCCTTCCGCTTCATCCTGGCTTTATCTAACCAGAACAACAAGCCGCCTGTTAACAATATCAATAAACTATAAAACCACCAGGTTCTCCAGAAAGGTGCATCAATTTTTATCTTCAGTTTCAACGCACTCATTTTTGTTTTGCCGTCAGAGTCTATTGTTTTAAACTGCAATTCATAACTGCCGGGCGGCAGATAAGAATAAATGGCCTGGTTATTTTTATCAGCCGTTTTCCAGTCTTTATCAATATTTTCCATTTTATACTGGATAAGGTGAGCGCTGATGTAAGCGAGCGTGGAAAAATCAACTGCCAAAGAATTGTCTTCATAGCCCAGTTCAATTTGCTGCAATCGCAACAGGGAATCCACCAGCAAGGATTTGTTCATTACTTTAAAATCAGTAATGGAAATAGTGGGCGGCGATGTACTTACAAGAATAACTGCAGGATTAAAAACAGTGAATTGTCCAACAGCCCCAAACAATAACCTGCCATCAGGCAATTTGTAAGATGCAGAAAGGATAAAATAGTCGTTGGTAATGCCATCATCGCGGTTAAACCTTACAAACACCCTGGTTTTAATAGTAGCCCTGAACAATGCGGTGGTAGTACTTATCCATAAGTTTCCGTTATTGTCTTTTTGTAAACTGGTTATATTACCGGAAACGGTTTCGGGTGTTCCAAAAACACGCAGCTTATTCCGGTGCCGGTTATAAACAAGTATCCTGGCCGTAGTGGTAATCAGCATCAGGCTGTCATTGTATTCAAGCAAAGCGGTAACGCCATCTTGCTTTAAAAAATGTTCGTCTCCCTGCTTACCAGGAAAATGCATCAATACGCTGTCCGGTCCAGGCTGTATCACGTATAAACCTGCTGCTGCAGTGGCCACCCATATCAATCCTTTTGAATCAATAGTTATATTATTGATTTTTGCGTCCGGCACAGCCGCAATTTTTGAAATCCCTTTATCAAAATCTGTTTTTCCCTTTTCTGCATTCCATTTATATATGCCTTTTGTCTCCATACCCAACCAGAGGTTACCGTCTTTATCCTCCGCAATTTGCCTTACAGATCGGTCATCCAGAATAGCAGGATTATACCAGCTTACTGTACGCCCGCTGCTATTGTATTTATAGAATCCGGGCTGGGCTGCCATATAGGTGATAGCAGGATTTTTTGAACGGAACATATCACGGATAGTAATAAAATTCTTTTCCGGAATGCCTTTTATATCCAGTGGTACTGGACTCAATTTTTTATCATACCGGTACAAGCCGTCGTGCAGGGTAGCCACCAACAAGGTACTGTCTTCCTGCAGTGAGAAGGACAGCACGCCATTGTCTCCATTGTTACCCGACACCCTGTTGATATACCGCACGTTTGTAAAAAATTCCTGGGAAGGATTAAACCGGAATATGCCATTAATGGCGGTGCCCACCCACATATTCATTTCCCTGTCCTCAAATAAACAGGTGATGGTTCTGTAATCAATGCCTTTTTCATTTTCATAGCCGGCAGGTACCAGCTCAAACTTTTTTTCCGCCTCCACGTAATGACCCATTATGCTGAGCCCCTTTATCCAGATACTGCCATCCTGCTGTTCGTAAAAGCCGTGTATTTCATTGTATGTTTTAAGCTGCGATAAGAATTCATGCTTTTCAGGATCTGTTAGACCATTTTTTAAATCATACCTGTATACATAGGGCAGGTCTGCGGTTCCGCTGACAAACCAGCACTTACCTTTTGTATCAAAGAAAATACTGCATATGGATGGCAGGCTTTTAAATTTTTCAATGGCAGGCTCATTTTCAATATTATTGCCCGGATAGCTTAGCTTGCCGGTAGCCTTGTTGTAAATGGCTACACCAATACCCTGTATAGCCAACCAGTATTTATTTGTACCCGGCTGCTGTGCAAATCCGCTGTACTTCCATTCCTCTTTCAAAGGGAAAAAATTCTTTAGCGGCAGGAAACTATTTTGCCTTTCATCCCACTGCAGTATTTCATTTCCTGCCAGCAATAAAAACACGTTTCCATACTCGTCCTTAATAAGCGTTTTGAACAATGCTTTAAACGAAGATTCACTGGCAGGCTTTACCATTGCCGGACTGAACCGGAAGTTTTTTGTATTGAAAATACCTGCCTTGCCATTGGTGCTGAGTATCCACATATTCTTTTTGCTGTCAGTAAGTAATTGCAGCAATGCATTGGAAGGAATAGAAGCCGTATCATTTTTGCTGTGCTGGAAAGTTTTATACCGTATGCCATCAAATCGCACAAGTCCTTCTGTTGTAGCAATCCACATGTAGCCGGTTTCATCCTGTACAACAGCATTTACCTGGTTTGATTGCAAACCGGTGGCGGTACTGTAATGCGTGAAGGTGTATTGCCGGGGAGGCTGTGCATTTAATTGCTGTGAAGCATTCCAAAAAAGCAGTATGCAGATCAATTGTTTCAAAAAAAAGAGAATTATTTTAAGGTCCTCAAATGTAACAAACAGTTGTCTTATAAAGGGCCAGTTGGTGCTGCAAACATCACAGCTCATACACCCATTTACGCAATTCGTTTGCAAACAGCATTTACCCTGAGCGTTTTTCAAAGTTTACCTGCAAGGTCTGTATTATAAATTAAGGCCACTTCACTGCCGGGAAGCGATAACAGTTAATACACCAAATTTTTCAGTTCATACATAAGCCTGTTAGCAGCCGCAGAAAACAATAATAGTTTTGTAGCAACAAATTAAACCTTTCTATATGACTACAGTAAACAGACCCGCCGCCAAAAAACGTATTTTATTTGCCAATTTTCCAGCCGATGGACATTTTAACCCGCTGACAGGATTGGCTGTTCACCTGGTATCGCTGGGATATGATGTACGCTGGTATACTTCAAAAAGCTATGCCCCCAAACTGCAGAAATTAAATATTCATCATTACTGCTTTGATAAGGCTATTGATGTAAGCGATGGAAATTTTGATAGCGTTTTTCCTGGGAGGGACAAACAAACCTCACAAATTGCCAAATTAAAATTTGACCTTATACACGCATTTATTTTGAGGGCGCCTGAATATTATGCAGACCTGCAGCAAATACAGCAGGTATTTCCTTTTGATCTGCTCATTGCAGATTGTGCGTTCACCGGCATCCCATTTGTAAAAGAAACCATGAAAATACCGGTAGTGGCCATCGGCGTATTTCCCCTGATGGAATCATCTGCTGACCTGCCGCCCAATGGCCTTGGCATGGAGCCATCTTACAGTAGCCTGGGCCGGCTAAAACAATGGCTGCTCCGCGGTTTCGCAAATCATGTAATTTTCAACCAACCCAATAAAGTAATGCACCAGCTGCTGGATGCTGCAGCTATCCCGCACAAAAAAGAAAACGTGTTTGACATGCTGGTAAAAAAAGCTGACCTGTTGCTGCAAAGTGGTACACCGGGGTTTGAATACAAAAGAAGCGATATCAGTAACCACGTTCATTTTATTGGCCCGCTGCTGCCTTACCAGGCCAATAAATACAATGCACAATGGTATGATCAAAGGCTGAACCGTTACAAGCGGGTGGTATTGGTAACGCAGGGAACCGTAGAAAAAGACAGCAGCAAAATTATTGTACCCACACTGGAAGCTTTTAAAAATAGTAATACCCTGGTGGTTTGTACCACCGGCGGTTCACAAACAGCAGCATTAAGGGCAAAATATCCGCAATCCAATATAATCATAGAAGATTTTATTCCCTTCAATGACGTGATGCCCTATGCAGATGTATATATTACGAATGGCGGATATGGTGGCGTAATGCTTGGTATCGAAAATAATTTACCCCTGGTTGTAGCCGGCATTCATGAAGGCAAGAATGAAATTTGTGCAAGAATAGGCTATTTTAAACTGGGTGTCAACCTCAAAACTGAAAAACCTATTCCCCAGCAAATCCGCAAAGCAGTAGATGAGGTAATAGCAAACCCACTCTACAAACAAAACGTGCGCACCCTGGCCAGGCAGTTTGAAGAGTATCAGCCAACTGAACTGTGTGCAAAACATATAGCACGCCTGTTTCAAAGTAAAACCCCTGGAAAAATAAAAACATTCCGTCCTGCAGAGAAAAACCCTGTAGCATAAACATCAATTGATACCAGCAAAAAAACACTTCGCTCAGGCTCTTATTGATATTGCCGGCCGCTGTACTGAATTTTGTATCAACTATTATTAATCATTAAACTTTATTGTATGCAACGTTATAATATTTTCTATATGATCCACAAGGGCTTGCGGCAAATGATGTATCAAACTGCCGGCCTTGTATTACAGACAGATTTTACCAATCCGGAAGAAGCCACCGACTTGCTGCCCCGGATAGCTGAAGTGCTTGACCTGTTTGATGAACACGCACATGCCGAAGACAGTTTTATTTTACCCGCCATTGAAAAGTTTGAACCCTTTTCAGCAAACCTGTTTGCAGAAGAACATGTGCAGGACCATGCCCTGGGTAACCGGATGAGGGCGCTGCTGAATATGTACCACCACGCCATTTCATCAGAAGAGAAAACTGAAATGGGCAGCGCTATCCGTTTGTCTTTTACTGAATTCCTGGTATTCAATTTACAGCACATGGCAAAAGAGGAATTGCTGCTGAACAATCTTTTGTGGAAGCATTATAGTGATCAGGAACTCCATTGCATAACCCAGCAAATAATTGCACAATTACCCATTGATGCTGCACATAAATACAATACCTGGATGATGCGGGCGCTGAGTAATAATGAAATTATTCAATGGCTTAAAGGCATCAAAAACGAAGCACCCGAATTTGTATTCAGCAATATGCTGCAGCTGGCCCAGTATGAATTACCCGACCACCGGCTTCACCTGGTACAGGAAAATATTACCGAAGGCGCTTTGCTGGCATAATAATTTGCGTGGCACGCATCATAATCAATTATTATCAAATAACCATTAACCATTTTAACTTTATATACATGAAACAGGCATCACCTCACTCACGTAACTTTCACAGCCGCTTTTTAATGGCGGCCGTTATGCTGGGCACCATCAGTTTTTTCCTCTTTTCTTTCACTTCAAAAAGAATGGCAGAAGATTTTCTGCAACAGCTGGGCATTACCCGGGTAAGCGCTGATGAAAAGATCAGCAGTAGCCTGCTTGGCGGCTATCTTGATCAGTACGGACTTCGTAATGCAAAAAACATTGCGACCGGCAACCGTTCTGCAGTCACCAAAGATTTGCTGGCATACACAAAACAATATGCAAGCAGTCCTGCATTTCAGCAGGCATACAGCCAGTTGCGCGAAAACAATAAACCAAAACCCTCTGCCATTCAAAGCCCGGAAGAATTGCGGACCAGCCTGGTTGATCAATACAAAAAAAGCCTGTTAGAAACGGAAGCCAGTATGAAAAAAGCGGACCCATCTATGAAAAGCATTTTTGAACCAATACTTACAAGTATAAAACAAGAATTGAAAAATGCGGAGGACCCTAATAGTAAAACAATGGCTATGTATAAAAAGAATTACCCGGAAATGCTTAAATCGCTGGAAGCTTCCAACCAGCAGCAAGTGGCAAACTGGGAATCAAAATACCCTGCCAATAAATTACTATTTGTAAAAGAACGATTAAAACAGTTTATGGAAGAAACCAGTAACATTGATTTTACTGCACAGCTAATAGAAAAGAACGGCAAAAAATACTTTGCCAACCAGGCGTATGAACACAAAGGCAATCGCTGGAAAATGGCCTTCCGCGCCGGAAAGGAAGTGGTGGAACCGGCCAGGGCATTTGTACAAAGTTGGATGGATGAGATAAAGTAGTTGCAAGTATGGTCTCCAATAATTATAGCCGGCGGTTGATCAGCCATTGGCTGAGCTGCCGGCCATTTTATATCCTGCCTAATCTTTATTCCTGCCCGCCTCACCGGGGTAGAGGTTTTTAAGAGGGTCGCTTTGCCAGTATTGTTTTGTATCTATATCCATGATGGTAAGCCGCCCGGTAAATGCAGCGCCGGTGTCTATATTCCAGACATTACCGCCCTGCATTGGTATAGTCTCATTGAAATAAAGTGTCGGTGTATGCCCAATGTAAATTTCGTGAAAGAGTTTTAACCTTTTTGGGAAGAGCAGGGAGTCTTTATTTATTTGTTTGTCGAGGGTAATAGCCATCTCCCACAACGTTCTGTCCCAGCTGAAATTGGAAGCATGCTTTTCCTTTTGCGGGCCATGCATGGAAGTAAAACCTGCATGCACAAATAGCCTGTTCTGATCATCAATTTCATATAGTTTCATGGCCTCAAAAAAAAGCAGGTGTGCTTGCCTTGCCGCAGCATCAAGCGCAGTATAGCTTTTAACGGTAGCCTGGCCGCCATGAAAAAGCCATGTTTTGTCTGCACAGCCGGTACGTAACCAATCTTCGCACCATTCATCATGATTGCCCTTCAGGAAAATACAAGGTTGCTGCGCAGGCAGTTTCATTATATAAGCTATAACCCCGGCCGATTCACTCCAGCCGTCTACAAAATCACCCAAAAAAATCAATCTGTCATCTGCAGATACAGACGCCCTGCCCAGTACTTGCACCAGCGCTTTTAATCCCCCATGAATATCGCCTATGACAAGTGTTCTTTTCAAATGTGTAATTTTTATACGCTGGAATTCCGTTCAAGGCGAGTAATATGCTGTGTTTCCAAAACTGGCACTAATTAAAATATAGCATTGAATGTAAGAACTAAAGCTGAGATTTATTCGCCGCTTCCGAATCACTGATAATATTTTAGGTTCACTTATGTTTGTTAGTCAGCCTGCCTGCGCCAAATGTTTCAAATATTCTACACCGGGTTTATACCCTTGACATACTGTTGTCAAACCCCGTGTTTAGTTTTACCTGATAAATAGCATTGGGAGTGTCAATAGTCCTGTTTAGCATGATGACCTGAATGGATGTAAAGAGAGAAAGAAAAATAGCAAGTCTTTGTTTTGAAGTTTGTGATAGCAATTACAAAAAGGCCGTTTTTGTAAGATCATTTTGTCTGAAATGTTACCAAACCTTATATTATAACAGGCCCTCTTAATTTAAATTAAATTTTATGGTTTTAGTTTTTAAAACAAGCATCGAAAATTTAAAGCAAGCCGGTTTAATTGCAACTGCACTTAATTCAAACGCAAAAATTCAACGCTGGAATTTTGATCTGGAAGACATTGATAATATTCTACGGATTGAAACTGAGTTTGAAATAGAAAATGAAATAATTCATATGGTCCGTCAGCAAAATTTCTATTGTGAAGAGTTATGCTGATGCAATAGCATTCTGTTTGGCTTGATTGTACTTATTTCAATCTTGGTCAAATGTAATTTTATGCGTTCAAATTTGCCTGTAATGACGATGGCAGCTGAATATATATGGTTAGCCCATTCACCAGTAACTGGCTGACGTAAAATCTACTCAATAACAGCATTAACCAGCGTTACTATGGGTGAATGGTACTGCCTGCAAAAACTGTCGCTCACAATTATTTCATTAAATACTGATTCCAGTGCTTCAAAACCCTTTGAGAAAATACCATGCGTAATAATAAGTGTTAAATGGACCGGTTTTATTTGTGTGGCAATGGCCATGAAGGTGGTGCCAGCATCGCAGATATCATCAATTATTACACAGTGCCGGCCCGTGCATTCCTGTGGTTCCAGCACTTCAAGTGTAAGCGTTCCGGTAGTCAAATCCCTGCTTTTATTGCAATACACAATATCTTTCAGGTTCTTATTCCAGGCAAAATAGTTGCTTACTTTTTTGGCGGCGCCGGCGTCGGGGCAAATTAACAGGCCGCCCGGATGCATATACTGCTCTACCATTTGTTTGTTGGTAATACTTACAGCATTATTAACCAGCACTGATGCTACATCGGAATGCACATCAAATAAATATACTTTATCGAAACAGCAGCTGTTAATGAGATTGGCTATTACTTTTAAATCGATGCTATCGCCGGGCTGCATCAGCCTGTCAGACCGGGCCGCCATCAAATAAGGTATTACCAGTATTTTTTTTACTGCAAACAGGTTGTCCAATGCGTTGGCTGTTTCAAGCAGCTGCAGCATTTTAATACTGTCTGTAATGGAGCAGATTACCTTTACCTCATCTGCTTCATCAATGCCCTGTATATTAACATGTGGCTGGTTATCCGGAAAAATTGTGCGCTGTATGCCTTCCCCGGTATTAAGGTTAATTGTTTTCATGCAAGTTTGTGTCAATGACAAAGCAATATACCCATTGCGCCGAAAAAGTGAGAATTTCCAGGAGGTATACTATAAAAAATGCGCCGTTTTTTCAACCATCTATTATACCGCCACAGCTACCCGTTACAAAAACAGCTGGGCAGCTTTTTTTTCCAGCACTGCCGCCGCATTGTTTAGCGCGTATGCTATCTCACCGCTGTTGCTGGCCAATGTTATAATTTTTTGAATACCCATACCTGCTGCAGTTGCCGCATCCAGCGTTGATACACCACAGAAAGCTGTACAAGGAAGCTTGTATTGCTTAGCCAGCGATCCTATAAAACCTGTTACTTTGCCCTCATTACTTTGCGCATCAATTCTACCCTCACCGGTTATAAGCAAACCGGCGTGGGGCAATGCATCTTCTATTTTGCTGGCTGCTGCTACCAGTTCTACGCCTTTGGATAAAGTAACATCAAAATAACCCATCAGTCCTGCAGCCACACCACCGGCCGCACCGGTACCCGGAATAGCAGCGATTTTTCTGCCGGTATGCATTTCCATTGTTGCTGAAAAATGTTGCAGCCCATTATCCAGCAATATGATGGCTTTTTTGCCGGCACCTTTTTGTGCTGCATAGATTTGCGCAGCACCCTGCCGCCCATAAAGTATATTTTGCACATCACAGGCAATTTCAAATTGTACCGGCGGCCTTTCTGCGGGTGGGAGGATACTTTTTATATGCAGCAAATTTTCTCCTGACGGTTGCAGCAATTCATTTTTATCATTGGTAAACTGAAAATTCATTGCGGCCAATATACCGGTGCCGGCATCCGTGGTGGCGCTGCCGCCCAAACCCAGGATTATTTTTTTAGCCCCTTTGCCGATAGCGTGCCTTATCATAAGGCCTGTGCCATAGGTAGACGTTTGCAGCGGATCCTGTTCTTCTTTTTTAAGCAATACCAGGCCACTGGTAACGGCCATTTCTATAATGGCTGTTTTACTACCCGCATCCCATTCATACGAAGCCTCTATTGGCCTGCCCAATGGATCTGCGGCAAGGCAACTAATTGTTTGCGTTTGTAAATAATACTTCATTACCGCTGCAAAACCATCGCCCCCATCTGCAAAAGGAAAACTTATTATAGTATCGCTGACCGCGTGCGTCTTTAACCCGTTTGCTATTGCTGCTGCCGCCTCAAAGCTGGTCAGGCTTCCTTTAAATTTATCAGTAGCAATAATAATAGTCGTGGTCACTGCATAATAATTGAAAATATCTTACCTGTATGAACCGTCAAATGCCTGTTCTAAATTACAGGATTTTAATACTGCCTGCCTTTCTGACCTTCTCTTTTATCCCCTAATTGAATGATCATGTATTGAAATTCAGATACAGACGAAATATTATCCTGCGCCGTTCATCCTAAACCAGGCTTTTTATTTTACCGATCCCGGAAAAAAATCCTATTTTCAACTTCTGTTTAATTTCAGCATATGATAATCGCCTAGGTTCGCCCCCATTGTAAAGAACCACCAGTCTTACTGTTTTACCAACACGCAACAATCCCCTGTTGCTGTGTATCATTTTATTTATTCAAAAAAATTCAATCATGCCTGCTGAGTCAAGTACTATTGCTACAGTACCATTAAGTAAACTATCCCGTATTTATTCACTGATAAAACAATCCATGAGCGGAGAAGCCGTGGATTATACCCAGGGCAGTATCCGCAAAGCGGTTATCCTGCTGGCCATACCCATGATGCTTGAAATGTGCATGGAAAGCGTTTTCGCCGTAGTAGATATTTTTTTTGTGAGCCACCTTGGTAAACATGCCACCTCCACCGTCGGACTTACAGAATCAGTTATTACCATTGTTTATTCGCTGGCCATAGGCATCAGTATGGCCGCAACAGCCATGGTGGCACGGCGTATCGGAGAAAAAGATACAGCGGCGGCTGCCAAAGCGGGGATGCAATCTATTTTTTTATCGCTCGCCATTACTATCGCAGTAAGTATTCCAGGTTTTATTTATGCTGCTGAGATACTTCGGTTAATGGGTGCAGAAGAAGCAGCCATTGAATCAGGTACTGTTTATACCCGCATTATCATGGGTGGTAGCCTGGTGATTATGCTGCTGTTTCTTATCAATGGAATTTTTCGCGGCGCAGGTGATGCCATGATGGCTATGAAAAGTTTGTGGATAGCCAATATTTGTAATATTATTTTATGTCCCCTGCTCATACGCGGTCTGGGACCGGTACCCGCATTTGGTTTGGAGGGTGCAGCCATGGCCACTACTATTGGACGCGGTATTGGTGTAAGCTACCAGCTGTATCATTTATTCAATGGCAAAAACCTGATAAAGTTTACCGCTAAACAGCTGGTTCCTGACTGGCCAGTTATACGCTCACTCATCAGCATTGCCTGGCCGGGCACCTTGCAGTTTTTAATTGGTTCCGGCAGCTGGATTGTGCTGGCCAGCCTGGTAGTGCAAACCGGCCACAGTGATGCGTCTGCCGGTTACCAGATTGGGATACGCGTGGTGATGTTTTTCTTATTACCTGCATGGGGGTTAAGCAATGCAGCCGCTACGCTGGTGGGACAGAACCTGGGCGCAGGTCAGCCGGACCGGGCCGAATTATCTGTACTGCGGACCGCTAAATACAATGCTATTTTTATGGGTTCCGTGTCTGTTATATTCCTGGTCTTTGCCCAAAGTATTGCTACATTTTTTACAAAAGAAGCATCCGTTATCAGCTATGCTGCCGACACCATACGCATAGTAAGCGCCGGCTTTTTTTTCTATGGCATTGGGATGGTGATGGCAAATGCGTTTAATGGTGCGGGTGATACGCGTACGCCCACCATTATCAATTTTTTTGCTTATTGGTGCTTCCAGATACCATTGGCATACCTGCTGGCAAAAATATTGCACATGGGACCGGTGGGCGTTTTTATTGCGATACCTGCAGCAGAAACCAGCACCGCCATTGTTGCCTACTTTCTTTTTAAAAAAGGCAAATGGAAGCATAAAAAAATATAGGTGGCAGGCAATTTCTTTGTGCCACCCGCTGCAACGCGGGTGGCTTTTTATTTTTACCTTGTGTTATGCACGACTACATTAATGATGGGAAAATAAGGCAGCTTACTTTTATTGCGGTTCTTATTTTACTGGGATGGATATTATTTACAGCACTTAGAAGCTTTTTGCCGGCTTTCCTGGGTGCTGTTACGCTGTATGTAATTATGCGTAAGTCTATGTTCCGGCTGATATTTATGCGAAAATGGAAGCCCTCCATGGCGGCAGCGCTGCTAATGACTGCCTCCTTCCTGATTATACTGGTGCCTATAGGAACGGTTATTAATATGCTGTCTTCAAAAATTAATTTTGCGATTCAGCATTCCTCCGACCTGGTAAATTCGCTGCAGTCTTTTATTGAAGGACTGGAGCGAAAAACAGATTTTCATTTTATGGATGATAATACGTTGAAATCACTGGCAGAGTTTTTTGCCCTTAAACTACCCTTTTTACTAGGAGCTACATTTAACAGCCTTACCACTATTATTTTTATGTACCTGATCCTTTACTTTATGCTGACAGAAGGCCGCGGTATGGAAAAAACACTCTATCGTATACTACCCATGAGCGATGCCAACCTGCACCGTGTAGCCAGCGAGGTAAAAAACATGGTCTTGTCCAATGCCATCGGTATCCCCCTGATTGCTGTTTTCCAGGGTGTTATAGGGCTTATAGGCTATTTTGTACTTGGTGTACCGGAGCCATTATTCTGGTTTGTGGTCACCTGTATTACGTCTATGCTGCCAGTTGTAGGTGCTACAGTGGCTTATGTATCCATCGCGCTGATATTTTTTGCACAGGGCGACAACTGGAAAGGTATAGCTATGCTGGCTTATGGCTTCGGTATTATCAGTACCATCGACAGCATTTTCCGGTTTGCGATACAGAAAAAGATTGGCGATACGCATCCGCTGGTAACCGCATTTGGGGTAATTGTGGGTATCAGCCTTTTTGGGTTTATTGGCCTTATATTCGGGCCCTTGCTGATTTCCATGTTCCTGTTACTATTGAAGATTTATACGCTGGAGTTTTCCCCTGAGAAGCAATCGTAAAAACACTTATTTATTAAAAAAATGCCAATGTTTCACGGGCGTAAGCACAGCTCCAAAAAACAAAATATCTTTGCGCACCAAACAATAAAAAAATATTCATTTTTAGCTTGCAGATGAGAAAATATAATAATATTTTGCCACTGTTGCCGTTTTGCTAAAAGAGCCGGAAACGTTTAAAAATCCATTCATCCATGAAAATTCTTACCAGAACCACTTGGGCATTTGCTTTTTTTGTCGTGCTCCTTATTATCCCCGTTAAGAACAACGCCGGCAATTATGCTGCAAAGAAAGCGGGCGATGCAGTAGTAAATACTATAAAGATAAAATCGGCTGCCGCAGGCAAATCAGTCGCGTTATACGATTCATTAAAACTGAAAAGATTTGGCCTTACAAAAGCGGCATTTGATTACGCCTATAAAGGTTATGTATACTTACAGCAGAAAAGACTGCTGGCACATTCCTCTCTTTTAACCATTTGTGATTTCAGCCAGTCTTCGCGCTGCAAACGTTTTTTTGTAATTGATATGAACTCCAAGAAAGTACTTATCAATACCTATGTGGCACACGGCAGAAAATCAGGTTCTGAATATGCCCGCGCATTTTCAAACAACCCCGACAGCCACATGAGCAGTCTTGGTTTTTACAAAACAGAAGCTACTTATTACGGTGGTCACGGCCTGGCATTAAAAATTGAAGGACTTGAAAATGGCTTCAATGATAAGGCTGAATCAAGGAATATAGTAATACATGGATCTGATTACGTAGGCGCCAGCTTTATAAAAAACAATCCATTTAACGGACGAAGCTTTGGTTGCCCTGCTGTACCAGCCAACCAGGTAACCAAAGTTATCAATACTATTAAAAACGGCAGCTGCCTGTTTATTTATCACCCTACAAAGAACTACCTGGCACATTCAAAAATATTGAACTCTTAGCTTGGACTTACACACAGATGGTTTGGAAACAACAACAGCTCAATCGTACCCTATGATTGGGCTTTGTTATTACTAAGAGCTTAGGGGAGAAAGAGCAAAGGGAATGCAATTTTTATTTACAAACCGCCGCCCTCTTTTTCAGTTGGTTGCCTTAGTGCTTAGCCCGCAATAGCAATACCCACCAATTGGCAAAGAGCACCCAGCATTAGTCCGCTGTAGACTTCAAAATTACTATGATCAGATACTATAAAACGCGCCGTGCAAACCAGGCCGGTAATAATAGTAGCAACGGCCAGGTAAATCCCAAATGCCATAGCGCTGTTAGAGGCCATCCATACAAACAGTACAAATAATGCACCTGCGGCAATGCCATGCATGCTTATTTTATAGTATATATTGGCCATCATACCTGCTATGCACGATAAAAAAACAGCCAGCAGCATGGCGGTCAAAGAAGGGCTATCATGTAAATTTTTTGAAACATACCATGCCCAGAAATAAAATATCATACAAACAATGTATGGTATGATGCGGTCTTTTTGCGAGCGCAAAAAAATACTTTGTATAAAACCCAGCTGCTTCATCAATGCCACGCTGAATAAGGGAAGAAATGCGGTGCTGAAAACAACAGAAATCAGTTTAAATATTTTGCCTTTCTCATTCATCCCCGCAAAAGCGTACGGATCGGCATATAATATAAAAGCGGTTATGTAAGATGGGATGAAAAGCGGATGAAAAATAAACGAAACAATATGGCCAAATAAACGGACGGGCCCAGGCCATGTATAATTATTTGCCGGAGATAATTCTATTGATGCTTCGTTGTCCATGCTGCAAATATACCCCAGCCCTGACCTCCTTCCAAAAGCTCATCTGCCCTTCCTGCTGCTTCTCCGTAATGAAAAGTGAGGTGGAAATGAAATATGCCAAATTAGAAAACCTTGTTACAGTTCTTTTCTCAGTCTTGCAACGGGTATATTTAATTGCTCGCGGTATTTGGCCACGGTACGGCGGGCAATATTGTAACCTTTTTCCTGCAGCAGCTCAGTAAGTCTTTCATCACTCAGGGGTTTTTTCTTGCTTTCATCACCTACCATATCACTCAATATCTTTTTTACTTCGCGGGTAGACACTTCTTCACCGCTGTCTGTACTCAAAGACTCACTAAAGAAAAATTTCAAGCGGTAAGTGCCAAATTCTGTTTGCACAAACTTGCTGTTGGCTACCCGGCTTACGGTAGAAATATCCAGGTTAGTACGTTCTGCAATGTCTTTTAAAATCATGGGGCGCATGGTGGTTTCATCGCCCGTAACAAAAAACTCGTGCTGGTATTCCATGATGGTACCCATTACACTGGTAAGCGTATGCTGTCTTTGCTTAATGGCATCTATAAACCATTTAGCCGCATCTATTTTTTGTTTGATAAACAAAACCGCTTCTTTCTGGCGCTTGTCTTTCTTACTGCCGCGGTCATAGTCTTTCAGCATATCACGGTAGCCTTCACTGATGCGCAGATCAGGCGCATTGCGCGAATTAAGGGTGAGCTCCAATTTGCCGGCATTGTTGAAAATGAAAAAATCAGGTATGATATAACTTTCACCTTTGTTGGCATGGCCTACATTGCCACCCGGCTTGGGGTTCAGCTTTACAATCTGGACAATAATGTCTTTTAAACCATCATCATCAATATTAAGGCCCCGCTGAATTTTCTCGTAGTGCTTCTTGGTAAACTCCTCAAAATAGTCTTCCAGCACCAGTATTGCCTGTTCTACCGGCCGGCCCTCGCCCAGCTTGCGGTACAGCTGCAATAAAAGGCATTCCTGCAGGTTACGGGCACAAATACCAGACGGGTCAAAATGCTGTATTTTTTCTACCAGTTTTTCTATCTCTTCTTCACTGGCGTCTATATTCTGCCTGAAGGCCAGGTCGTCCTTGATAGAAGAACTTTCGCGGCGCAGGTAGCCGTCGTCATCAATACTACCAATGATTTGCTCAGCAATTTTCTGAGACCGGTCATCCAGGTTCAACATACCCAGCTGATCGGCCAGCATTTCATGAAAAGAAGTTTCCACTTTTACCGGAACCGTCTTCTGCTCATCGGGGTCGCCATAATTATCATCGCGCAGCTTATAATCGCCTACTTCATCATCGCCATCAGACACATAATCACTCACATCAATATTATCATATTGCTCCTCGCTGCCATCAGCTTCAAAATCTTCTTCGTTGCCACTGTCAAACTCATCCTTTATATCTTCGGTCATACTATCATCATGACCATCCTCGCTGGCTTCCAGCGCGGGATTTTCTTCCATTTCTTCTTTAATCCGTTCTTCCAGATTTGCCGTAGGTACCTGTAGCAGCTTCATTAACTGAATCTGCTGAGGTGACAGCTTCTGGAGTAATCTTTGTTGTAAACTTTGTCCCAGTGACATAACTTGCTTAGGGTTTAATCCTACTACATCTTTGTAACTATTAAAAAATCGCGGCTTTCCACAAAAATCAGGCCGTAATTTACGTACAAAAGAACATATGATGGTGCAACGTCTTTATAAATTTCTTGTTGTCTGCCTGTTATTGGTTTTTTCAAGACCTGTAATGGCGCAAACAGGGCGTTTGAGCGTATCCCCTGAGCCAATTGTTTTTGTTAAAGTTTTTACAAAGGCATCCGTAAACGCTGCCACATCTGGATCTGCTGCTGCAAACCTGCCCCTTTTTGCCCCAGGCCTGTTAATAATACCTGCACAGGGGAGGATTGGCCCAGATTATTACACCCGGCATTTTGGGTTTTTCTGCAAGAAGGAATTACAGTTTGAGAAAGCTACCAGTATACCCCTACGGTTCAGGCTCGGTGGATTGGATTATGTAAATAAATTGGAAGGGAAGTAGTGATTGGTTCCCGGTTTCAGCGCCAGGTTTAATTCAACTGTACTGCTATACTGACGATAATGTTCCGTCGCGGGAAAGAGCAAGAATATTTGCATTTTTCGTAGCCCGGAGCGAGGTATCCGGTTCACCGCCGCATAAAGAAATGAATAGTTTAACCCGGCCGGGATAGGTGGCGATATAACCAGCCGCCAGCATACTTCCCCATGACCGACCCAAAATGTTAAGCTTTGCGACGCCTGATTTTTTCCGTAAAGCAAAGCAAGTGGTGTTTCTCCTGCAGCGATATAAACATATTCATAAACCTAATTTTCAGCAAATTCCTATAATGCATTAGCTAGCGCTTAATGAAGCTGTTTGCTCTTGTAAAACCTGCTTTATAGTATTCACCATTTTCTCGCCCTTATCCTTTATCTGCTCTTCCGTCCACAGCAAACTGATGGCAGTGGAAATACAGCGGCCCATTATTGCATCGCTGGCGCTAAAATCTTTGCTGGCGTGCTGCATTACGGCAGCTTTGTGTTCAGGACTTAATGCATTGAGCGTGATGCCCTCTTTAAGATGATCCCATTTGCGCACGTAATGCCAGTTATTATTGAACCAGTAAAAATTACCGGCCAGTATACCCTGTTCTTTTAAAGAAGCTACTACTGCCTGTGTTATCGTTTCAGTTGGCAGGAACCAACTGATAAAAGTACAACTGTCGCCTTCCGGATCGGGCAAGCGCCTGAACGTTATCTCCGGAACTTGTTCCAGCATTTCTTTGAGTGCGGTATGGTTGCGTTTCTGAATGTCAAGGAATTGATCCAGTTTGTGGATCTGTGCCAGGCCCACCGCTGAATGCAATTCTGAAATCCTGAAATTGTAGCCTACAAAGGGATGCAGGTCTGCGCCGCGGTCGACGCCCTTATGATCATGGCCGTGATCAGAATATCCATCGCTTTTAATAAAGACATCTTCACGGTTGGTCATTATAACGCCGCCTTCTGCGCAAGTAATGGTTTTTACAAAATCAAAAGAGAAGGTACCGGCATCGCCGATGGTGCCCAGTTTTTTCCCTTTATAGCTGCCGCCAATGCTCTGGCAGGCATCTTCCAGTAACACAAGGTTATGTTCTTTGCAAATTTCTAGTAACGCATCCATATCTGCCATGCTGCCGCACATATGCACGGGCATTACGCATTTTGTTTTGGACGTAATGGCATTGCGTACGGCCTGCGGACTTAAAGTAAGCGTATCATCCACATCCACAAAAACCGGTATGGCACCTACGCTGATGATGGCTTCAAAGCTGGCAACAAATGTAAAAGATGGAACAATTATTTCATCGCCATACCCTATGCCCAGGGCGGCCATGGCAGTGGTTAGTGCCGCCGTTCCGCTGCTGACCAGTTGTGCGTATTTGCTACCAAATACATTGCATACCGCTTCTTCCAGCTCTTTGGATTTCCAGATGCCTTTGCGCGGGCCATCAAACCCATAGCGCATAAGGATACCTGTTTCCAGCACATCGTTTACTTCACTGCGTTCTTCGCTGCCAAATAATTCAAAACCGGGCATAGTGATATTTATTTAGGATGAAAAATAGAATAGTAAAGGTAAAAAAGATTGACGGCAGATAGCCTGCAACCGGGTTAAATAACTGGTATTTTTATTGGAACAGCCACCCGCGGATGGGCCAGCAAAAGTTTTGCGTTTGGTGATTGCAGAGAGATTAGCTTCAGCACTAAAATAATCATACTCGTGTGGGGCCGCCTCAGGCAAACCTGTTCAATTCAATTTCAAACAGCGCCTTATTAAATCTCCGCCGGATGGCAGGCCACGACAGGGAGACCATGAAAATTAACGGGCGGATTGATGCGCGGAACTTTAGAAAGGCAATCGTAATTGCTGACAGGGAACATGAAAATATATGATGATTAATAGCAGACCGCACAAATATTAATTGCCGCCTGGTTGTACTATTGAAAGTTCACTCTCATTGTTTTCAAAATCAATACAACTTGCCGCAATAATGCCAGCACCACTTTCCTGTGCAGGAACCGTATACTGCACCACGTTAGCTGTGGCAGGAATAATTTTAAGAATGTTCTTGCCACTTGCACTGCTCATTAATGAATCATTGGTATTCAATCTATAAACAATAAAAGCTTTGATCTTTTTGGTGGTTTCTTTGTTTACAATATTTATAACCGGGAAACTACCTTTTGAAACCGTATTTGAAATAGTGAGGCCCGGCGGAGCAATTACCGAACTATCAATCCACGGCATTGCCGGGATAGGGGCCGGGTACTTATAATAATTATTTTGTAAACTGTCGTTCCAGCCATTGGGATTTTTGTCAAAAGTCTTACTGCTGAAGTAAATGGCGCCGTCAATATTGGCCGTATTGCGCATGGCCGTTATCATCCGCGGCAACTGTGTTTTGTCTCTCCAGGCTGTATTGCTGCCTGCCCGGTAAATACCCAATCCTATATAACAATGCCTGCCATAACTGTGTTTGCCCCACCAGTCAAGCAATACTTCATAGGGTGCTGCTTTATGCCCAAACTCCCAGTACAATTGCGGGGCTACATAATCTATCCATCCTTCTTTTAACCACAGTAAGATATCTGCATACAGATCATCGTAATTGGTCTGACCGGCGGTAGTAGCACTGCCGGCGGTATCTTTACTTTCATTGCGCCATACACCAAAAGGGCTGATACCAAACCGGCAATATTTCTTCTCTTCTTTAATGGCTTTGCTGAGTGCCAGGATGATGCTGTCCGTATTGCTCCTGCGCCAATCCTCCCGGTCCATGCCATTGCCATACTGCTGGTAAGAGGTATTGTCAGGAAATTCTTTGCCTGCAATGCGATAAGGATAGAAATAGTCATCAAAATGAACCGCGTCTACATCATAGCGGCTTACCATATCGCGTATTACCCTTACCACAAATTGCTGTGCCTGTTTATTACCCGGATCAAAATAGCGGGTATTGCCATAGGTTAAAAACCATTCCGGATGTACACGGGTAATATGGGTAGGCGCAATAGAAGATTTTCCCACCTGGAACTCTGCCCTGTAAGGATTGCACCAGGCATGAAACTCCATCCCGCGTTTATGCGCTTCTTCAATCATAAATTGCAGGGGATCGTAATAAGGAGAAGGTGGCAAGCCCTGTTTCCCCGTCAGCCATTGGCTCCAGGGTTCATACTGGGAAGGGTAAAAAGCATCAGTACAGGGACGTACCTGAACAATCACGGCGTTCATGCCGTTGCGCTGGTGCATGTCCAGCAACTTTATAAACTCAGCCTTCTGGCTATCTGTATTGTAATTTCCACGCGTGGGCCAGTCAATATTATCAACGGTGGCCACCCATACGCCACGGAACTCCGCTTTTGCCTGCGCAAAAGAAAAACGCACAAACGTAAAAAAGAAACAAACCAATAAAATACCAATCCTGCTTTTCATGCCTGTTAAACGTTTTTTAGGGCATGAAATTACATTAATCCACATTCCTTATTTTATCAAGCAGATTATTTAACGTTATGGCCTGTTCTTCATCCAGGTTCTTAAATACGCTGTCCATATCATCCTGGTGACTATCGATGCGCTCCAGCAGCAATAACCCGTTTTCAGAAATGGTAACGTCTACCAGCCTGCGGTCTCCTTCACAAACCACCTTTTGTACCAGCCCCTTTTTTATGAGCCGGTCAACAATACGGCTGGTATCGCTCATTTTATCCAGCATCCGCTGGCGTATCTGCAGGGTAGAGATGGGCTGGCCGGCCCCGCGTAAAATGCGTAGTATATTAAATTGCTGGGGGGTGATGTCATATTCATCCAGCATAATTTTTATACGCTCATTCATCCAGTTAAACGTGTATATAAGATTGATGGTTGCTTTTTGGTATTCATTCCTGAATTTAGCCTGGCCGATGTCTTGCTCAATCCCCATAATATTTTTTTAAGTAGTAATAGGTGTAAAATTACTGTTCCGCCCTGCTTCGCAAAGCGGCCGTTAACATAAAAATGGTAAAAAGATGATGTGCCTCATGTAAAAGAAAAAAATCGGCCCACTGGCTGATGCTGAAACGGCCATAAACAGGATGGATGCCTTCGCGACGCAGGATGGTTTCGCTTACCTGGGTCAGCTGATTATTAATCAGGAAGCGCTGCGCGGAAAGATCTTCCAGCAGCGCTGCCAGCGAATAGCCCAGGTACTGGTGAAAAACCGGGTCATTGTCTGCTTTGTATCTTTCAAATAACGGTGTTGGCTGCTGCGCTATCAACTGCATGCGCTGTAAAAACGTAGGCTGATAGGCCACCAGGTGCACCAGGTTTTCAAAAGCACTCCATTTATCGGGATTGATACGCTCTTTCAGTTGCGCTTCCGATAACCCTTTTATGAGTTCATGCAGGGTTTCGTGCTGGTGCTTTAAACGGGCCAGTATGGAGGCGGACAAAGGCATATTTTGTGATTTTTTGATTTGGGGATATATGGATTTCAAAACATTGCATCATGTACCGGGTTAATCTAAAGCCTCTCATACAGTCGCGTATCTCAGCCCAATCAAAAAATTCCGCCATCCCAAAATCAGCAATTCCCTAATCGCTCCACACTTTCGTTCCTTCGCTGCAATTGGCACAGATATCAATATTCTTACGGCTTTGCATTATCTTTTTTCTGAAGGCGGTATATTTTCCGTTTTGCCATATTTCTTTAAACGGCCTTCCTTTTAAATCGCCCAGCTGGTGCTGCGCATCTTTATCAAAACAGCAGGGAACCACCAGCCCATCCCAGGTTATTACCGGTGCATGCCAGAGGCGCCAGCAGTGGTTTTGCAGGGTATTTTTTACTTCAAGAGCATCGGTTTGCTTGTTTTTGCGGTAGCGGCTGTATTTGTTATTTGAAGGAATCAGTTGATTAGGGTCGTTTTCATAATCGTACACCTGGGCCGTTTTAAACCATACATCATCCACACCAATTTCGGCCGCCAGTTTTTTTACATCTTCAATCTGGTGTTCGTTGGGCTTTACCACCAGGAACTGAAAAATAATAAAAGGCGTCTTACTTCTCATGTCCTTTTTCCACTTTACCATATTTTTAGCGCCTTCCAGCACTTTATCTAACCGGCCACCTATGCGGTATTGCTGGTAAACATCCTGGGTGGTACCATCAATAGAGATTATCAGGCGGTCCAGCCCGCTTTCAATGGTGCGTTTGGCATTGGCATCATTCAGGTAATGCGCATTGGTTGAAGTAGCTGTATATATTTTTTTGGATGAAGCGTATTTCACCATGTCCAGAAACTGTGGGTTGAGATAGGGCTCTCCCTGGAAATAGAATACCAGGTAAAAGAGTTCCCTGTAAAGTTGATCAATCGTTTCTGTAAAAAAATCCTTTTGTAACATACCAGTTGGCCGGGTAAACGCACGTAGTCCGCTGGGGCATTCCGGGCACCGTAAATTACAGGAAGTAGTAGGCTCAATAGAAATAGAAACCGGGAAGCCCCACTGCACGGGCTTGTTTGACCATTTACTTACATAAAAGCTGCTCAGTACCCTGCCTGCATTCCATGCCCGGCGGGGGGTTAATTTGGATAATAAATTGATGCTGTCAGTAAAATTAAATCGCCCCATTTATGGTGTAAAATTAACGCTGCACCGCCTATAAAGCGCAGAAATTTTATGCTGCTGCCGTTGCTGGTTTATAAGCGATTGTAATATGCACACTTTTTACATCCGTAAACCGGCTGCGGTTGGCAGTTTATTCGTTTCATTAGCGTGCATTAGCGTTATATATTTGCACCTGAGCAGAAAAAACTGATGGCAACCCGAAAAAAGAAAAAGACTTCCGCTAAGCTGATAATGGTTTTTGTTGTTTTTGCAGGCATGGGGCTGGCAGCATGGAGCTGGTACCGCTACCACGCTGCCAATTTTGTGCGGTACCCGGAGTTTGGGATTGCTGTGCCTTCCAATTATGAAATTCATGGTATTGATGTTTCTCACCACCAGGATAATATTAACTGGGACCTGGTAAAAAGCATGCAGGTTAAGAATATAAAGATTGGGTTTGCCTTTATTAAAGCCACGGAGGGCATCAGCCGGGTAGACAACCATTTTAACCGCAACTGGTTCAGGTCAAGAGACGCAGGAATGTGCAGGGGGGCCTATCATTTTTTCCTGGCCACCAAAAGCGGCAAACTGCAGGCGCAAAATTTTATAGATGTGGTGGATCTGAAGCGCGGCGATCTGCCGCCGGTACTGGATGTGGAGCAAACCTATGGCGTACCCATTGATAAACTGCGCAAAGAAGTAAAAGCCTTTTTACAAACTACCGAGCAGCACTATGGGGTAAAACCCATTATTTATACCAATGTAGATTTTTATAAACAATACCTCAATGGCCAGTTTGATGACTACCCGTTGTGGGTGGCGCATTACCTGCGGCAGGATACACCGCGCATAAAGCGCGACTGGATTTTCTGGCAGCACAGCGAAGCAGGCCATGTAAGCGGGGTGACGTATAAAGTTGATTTCAATGTTTTTAACGGCGATTCTACAGCGTTCCGGAATTTGTTAATGGAATGAAGACAGTTCTTAGTCTGTAGGTCATAGTTCGTTTGCGGAAGAAAATGGAACGCAGACTTTTATGACTAGCAGTATGGACTATGATCTGTAACGGATACAAGGATTATGGTCGGTGAAAGACACCGGACCATGGAAGCAAAATGATTTAAGCAGCTGATTGTAACTATTAAAGCGTTGATTCATGAACAATATAGAACCGGAAGTTGATGTATCTGATTTTTTAAAACGCATTGTTTGGTCCATTACGCTGGTATTGGTGTACATGCTCATTATTTTAACGGCTGGTATCTATGGCAACTGGTTTTTCTTTTATGATACACCCACCCTGGGCAATTATATTTTTTATGCCTGGGTGCTGCTGAGTACAGTAGGCGTTTTGGTTCTGCTGGTTAAATGGTGGAAGAAGAAGTTTCCGCACGGGTGAAAGTCTATAGTTCGTAGTTCACAGTCTATGGTCTCTTTGCCTCGCTAACTATGAACTGCGAACTAAGAACTTTTTACTGCCCTTTCGTATCCAATATCACCGGGTTACTGCCCTTGCCCATAATAATCACTTTGGCATTGGCAGATTTGGCAATCTCCAGCTGCGCTTTAATGCTTTCATATTGCAGCTGCTTGTCTGTAAGGCTTTCACTAATGATGCGCTGGTAATCTGCAATACCCTGCGCCTCTACGCGCTTGCGCTCTGCTTCCTGTTTTTCTTTCTGTAAAACAAACTGCATTTTCTGCGCATCCTGCTCGGCATTGATCTTTTGTTCAATGGTGGTTTTTACGGATTGCGGCAGGGTGATATTTCTTACCAGCAGATTTTCCAGCAACAGGCCACGTTTATTAAAATCAGTTTCTATGGTTTTAAAAATACGTTGCTGAAACTCATCTCTTTTGGTAGAATACAAAGCTACCGCTTCATAATAAACGGCATTGTCTCTTATGCGCGTGCGCGTAATGGGCCGCACAATTTTATCCTCGTAATTATCGCCGGTTTGGGTAAGCAGCTTGGGCGCTTCATTGGGAATAACGCGGTACAGTACAGACAAATCAATGGTTACTTCCAGCCCGTCTGCCGTTAAGACCCGGATGGCATCATCACCGGTTTTATGGCCCTCATCCTGTATACCACTCATGGTATAGTTCAGTGTTTTTACATCCAGCTTTACCACCTCCACCAGCGGATTGATAAAATGCAGGCCGCTGCCCAGCACATCGTCCTGTACTTTGCCAAACAGTTTTTTTACGCCCACCTGGCCGGCCTCTATCTGTATAACGCAGGCCGTCATAATACCCAGCAGCATCACAATTAAACCCACAATACGCACCGGGCCTGCAAAGCGTTTAAGGTTTACATCGCCCCGGTGGAGGGCTTGGCCAATAAAGAAAATAACCGCACCAAGAATAAGGAGTATCATGAAGAAAATATTTAGTATTGAGTATATAGTATTAAGACAATTTCATTTAAATAGGGATCACCTGTTATTCTATTATTTATTCTAATGGGGATTATGTTTCTACACTGAATAATATATATATTTAACAGTTCACAGCTATGTGCTGCTGCTATGGTCTGCCACAATCTGCCACCTGCCTTTAATTTTTCTGAACAAGAGAGTATAGTGCCCGCCCACATCACCCACGCTTCTTTTTAAAAACCATTTGCCCAGCACCCAATAATATTCCGGGGAGATTTTTTTTACCTGCATGATATCAAAAAACAGCCTGCCCATTTGTTCGCGATCGCTGTAATTCGTTTTATAGTTATTGAGCGTATTGGTATACCCGTAAGTAATGCCAGTTTTGCCAACAAACAGCAGTGAATCATTTCTCCAGTAACCGTTCATAAACGCGTCTATATCTCCTTTATTCCAGGAGACGGTTTGTGCGTTCAGCAAATCCCTGATTTCTTTTTCGTCTTTGTTCACCTGTGCGGCAAGCGGGGCAGATGCCAGCAGGGCAATGATCAGCAACAGGTTTGTACGATGCTTCTTCATGTACCTTTTTGCATGTTTACATTTATAAAGCTGTTCCCAAAACAAAGTTGGCATAAAAGCCCTGTGTATTGGTTTTGGGCCCGCCGTCCAGTTTAGTATTGTTTGTTTTCCAGGAAGGATTACCCAAGGTACCGAAATAGCCGGCCTTAAATCCCATTACCGTGTTCTTTCCAATATTTTTATTGATGAATGGCATAAAAGACAAATGCAGCCCTACATTACTTACAAAGCCATTATAAGCAATATGCTGCTGGTTGGCAGTACCGGTTAAATAGCTGTTCAGGCTTTGTGGTGTTGACTGCGTTTTAGAAATTCGTGCACCAAACCATGAGTAACTTACACCTGCGAATGGGATAATAAATGTAGTAGACGACCTGAGCAATGAAAAACCCAGCGAAGTACCAACGGTTGTTCCGCGCAATGAATTCTCCATACTGCCTTCGCTTTTCGTGGACGTATAGGTTTGGTAATTCAATAACGTGGCTAACCTTATCTGTGGAAACACAGTAAAAAAGCCAGCCCCCCTTGTAAAATAGGTTTTATTAAATTTCATGAACCCTGCTGCAGAAAGCTGCTGATTCAGGTTATTGAACTGCGGCGTTTGAAAGCCAAAGGCGCTGTGAATAACCATTCTTTTAGCTACAAAGGGTTTTGTTCTTGCAGCAGCCGCACTGATATCAATCTTGCTGGGTGAACACATTAACCCTGTTACCATCCCCGTTGTTGTACCTGCGTCAGCGGGCAATTTATCAAGCAACATGAGGTAAGGCTTATGCAGGTGATGTACAAACACATTGGGCGTGTCACTGTTATAAATTTTATAATAAGCGTCATCTGGCAGCAATACAATGGTTGGCCCCGTTCTTACATAGTGGTTGCTGTTATAATAATCCGGTGCTTTGAACCCGGGTATTTGTTTAGCTACCATTTTACCAGTCATGCCGCCTAAGTATTTTTGAAAATTACGCTGTGCTTTACGGGTGGGCTTATCAAGCTGGTTATATGCATACCGCAGGGCAATGCGGTTAATAGTGCCCTGTTTCTTTATAATGTCTTTTGCGCCGGCAAATGGATTGGGCAAATTGAAATCATCTGTTGTCTGTATTGAGAACGGCACTTCCGGAACCCAATCTGCCGCGTTAACAACGTTGTAGGCCCAGCCACCCTGCACCATAGCTTCATATTCATACGCGTAATAAAGATTACCGGGCTTGGGACCGGCGCTGCAATAAGTTTTAAACCGGATATCTGCTGGTAATTCCCCGAGTTTCTGCAAATTGTATACATAGGAGGTGATGAGGTATGCAATAGCGCCGCCCTGGCTATGGCCCATAATATAAAATTCTTTTGTGCCCTTGTTGTATAGTTCTTTAATGTGGGGCAGGATGTCTTTTGATAAATAAGCAGTGCTTAGCAACCACCCTACATGCACAGCCGCTTTTGGATTTGCTGCCAGCTGATAATTAAACACCTCTTTATCATTTACCTGGATCTGGCCTTTTGCAGGCACCATGGCCGCATAAAAATTGTTCAGCCAGCTTTCTGCCTTTGGCGTGGTGCCGCGAATACTGATCACTGCTGTGTTGTTGGGCGCCGTCCATAAATCCCATAAATTATCCAGGCCTATTACAGCAGAGCGGTAAATCATCTGGTACGCTTTCGGGGTTTCAAACTCGTGTGAATAACTATCGACAGCGGTGGTTCTTGCTGAAATAAGCATCAGTTGCCGGTATTCTTCCTTATCAAAGCCAGGTTTAATTACCTGTGCGCTTACCAGCAAAGAAAAAAAAAGGGAGCTACCCAACAGCAATTTGTGGTAAAACATAAGAGGTATTTTTGGTTATAACGGGAATGTGTATATACTAAATATATAACATTTCTGGTCAATGCTTTTTTGCCGCAATCTGGCAGCAGTTGAAAAACGAGGATACGTTATTCTGCAATAAGTATTTGAGTAACACTAAAAATAGCCGGTTGTTGCCGGTTATATTATTAAGTAAAAGTTATTTTTTACCAATCGCTGAAGGTTATATAAGAAAAGAAAATACTGTTACGGGTTTGGGCATCAACATAACCGTGGTCTTAAACAAACAGTAAGCAGTATGTTTATCATGGATTGGTGAGATATAACGTTTTCACCGCCGATTTGTACAGCGCATAAAAAAGGTGCCTGATACCGCTGGCATCAGGCACCTGACTCAACCGGGCAGTTATACACCACCCGGCCGTATACAGACTATCTACAGTACATTTTTGAAAGGCTTCACACCGCCAGGGCGCAATACTAAGTTGCCCAGGCTTTGTCACCTTTTTTGTAATCTACACATCCCTCGTACTTACCAGGTACCTGCACATACCGCAGGGCTTGAGTTGCGCCTTCTTTTGATGTGAAATAGCCAAATAAGGTGAGCTGTTTCATCATGGTAAAATAATGGGTAGGATCTTCTTTCTTTTTACTTTTCTGGTACTCTTTTGCTTCTTTGTCGAGCGCGGTAAGGAAACTAGTCCGCTGCTCTGGCGTAGACTCCATGAAAGATTTTCCGTTTGCTTTTTTGCTGGCATCGTTCAGTTTGCCAATACCCTCATGAAATATTTTTTGTCCTTTTTCATCGTAGGTATCATTTACCATCACGGTCATAAACTGACCCACCTTAGCGGCTTTGGCACCGGGGCTTTTTGTTGGCGGCAGTATGGTATCTGCAACTTCATCTAAAAAAGCAACATCTTCTGCGTTAAAAACCGCAGCACCCATGGCTGGTTCGTTTTTACAACCGGTCAGCAGCAGCTCGCCACCTATAAAAGCGCCACCGGTAAGCACCGTAATCATTTTGAGAAGCTCTCTTCTGTCCATATAGATTTGTTTTTATTGTTTTTGATATATGATAAATCAATTTTTTGCTTCTCTCCGCTGCCCGCTATTCATTCCGGCCGGAGAGACGCCGGGCCGCGGGTGTATCACGCAAGGCCCTTTGCAGCTTTTAGTTAACGGCTAAAAGCTTCTTACAAATTTCCTTTCTTCAACTCACTCACCGCATTGTCAACCGCCCTTGCGGTTAGTGCCATAAAAGTAATAGAAGGGTTCTGTGTTCCGGTAGATACCATACAAGCCCCGTCTGTTACAAAAACATTTTTACAGGTATGAAACTGGTTCCATTTATTCAGCAAAGATGTTTTTGGATCTTTGCCCATTCTTACACCGCCCATCTCATGAATATCGTTGCCGGGCAGGCGGCCATTATCAAAGGGGTTGATGTTTTTACAGCCCGCTGTTTCCAGCATTTCTGCGCCCTGCTGTAAAAAATCTTTCAGTACCTTTTCATCATTCTCATCATAATCAACATCTGTCACCAGTAAAGGTATGCCCCAATTGTCTTTTTTATCCGCACTTAAGCGCAATTGATTTTTTTCTTTGGGAATGGTTTCACCCTGCATCATCATAGAAACATTCCACTCCGCCGCAGGCTCAGTTAGTGATTCTTTCCAGTCTGCACCGATGCCTGATGCCCCGCCCTCATTTCTGCCGCGGCCGGCACTGTAATGTACCATATAACCGCGTAAAAAATCGGTTTCCTGCTTGTGAACATTCCTGAAATTGGGCATCATAACTGCCGTAGGCTTTCTTCCATAATCAATCTTGTCTTCAAAGCCATCTATGCTTGCGCTGATATTGCCACGGTAATTGTGAAACGCCACGTATTTGCCCAGCAGGCCATTGTCATTGCCCAATCCATTGGGAAAACGATTGGAAACTGAATTCAGCAACAGCAGGTTCGAATTAAGACAAGCGGCATTTACAAAAATTATTTTTGCGAAGTAGGTAGTGGTTTGTTTTGTATGGGCATCAATCACCTGCACACCGGAAGCTTTTCCTTTCTGCTCATCGTACACAATAGAGTGCACTACCGAATCTGGCCGCAGCGTAAGCTTACCTGTTTTTGCAGCCCATGGCAGGGTGGTTGAGTTAGAACTAAAATAACCGCCAAACGGGCAACCACGGTAACAAATATTTCTTGCCTGGCATTGGCCGCGGCCCTGCTGCAGATGTACTTCTTTTGGTTTGGTGAGGTGCGCACAGCGCCCCTGTATTACATACCGGTCTTTGTATTTGGCCAGTATTTTTT
The DNA here is from genome assembly GCA_039916305.1 of Chitinophagaceae bacterium. Taxonomy (GTDB): domain Bacteria; phylum Bacteroidota; class Bacteroidia; order Chitinophagales; family Chitinophagaceae; genus JACMLD01. The sequence continues at coordinate 68,452 of JBDSLR010000022.1, forward strand.
GCTGGATGTGTTTTTCCGGACAATTCATTTCCCAGGGCTCCAGGAATTCGCCGTCAGGCATGGTTTCTATACCGTCTTTATTACCGCTGATACCCGCAAATTTTTCTACGTGGCTGTACCAGGGCGCAAGATCTTCATAGCGGATGGGCCAGTCTACGGCAAATCCATCCCTTGCCGGACCTTCAAAATCAAAACGGCTCCAGCGTTGTGTTTGCCGCGCCCAGATTAATGATTTGCCTCCTACCTGGTAACCGCGTATCCAGTCGAATGGCTTCTCCTGTATATACGGGTGTTCATTATCTTTTACAAAAAACTGCTGCGTTGCTTCGTCAAAGGCATAACAACGGTCTGCAATAGGGTTGTCCTTTTTTAGTTGGGTGGTTAGCTGGGTGCGGTGCGGAAGCTCCCACGGATTAAGATTGGTAGTGGGGTAGTCTTTAATATGTGCTACGTCGCGGCCCCTTTCCAATACCAGGGTTCTGAGGCCATGATCACATAACTCCTTCGCTGCCCATCCACCACTGATGCCAGAACCTATAACGATGGCATCAAAGGTGTTTTGCGCAACCCCTTTGCTGTTAATGCTGATATGTGATGAATCCCCTGGCATTTCGTTTGCGTTGTTATACCGTGTTTATTGATAAACGATTATGTTTCGAATTATATTCGTGCTTTGGCAGCTATTAGCTATTAGTATTTAGCGATTAGGACCGCGGTCCAGTGTTTTTACCAACCAATGTTCCGTTACTGACTGCGCTTCATCTAAGTTATCCATCCAGGCTAAAAGCTTATAGCTCAAGGCTAACAGCTATCAGATGTTTCCTTTCTTCAATTCCTTCACCGCAAAATCTGCTGCCCTGGCCGTTAGTGCCATATAAGTAACCGATGGATTCTGGCAGGCAGAAGACGTCATACAGGCACCATCTGTATTAAATACATTTTTTACTTTGTGCAGCTGGTTCCATTTGTTCAGCACCGATGTTTTGGGATCTTTCCCCATTCTGGCTGTTCCCATTTCATGAATACATAGTCCGGGATTGGCTTCGGCATCATCAAACGTATAAATATCTTTCATGCCACTTTTCTCCAGCATTTCAGCAGCACTGTCTTTCATATCTTTCCGCATAGCCCTTTCATTCTCTTTAAAAACGCAGTCAATATCCAGCAGCGGCAATCCCCACTTATCTGTTTTGTCTTTGCTTAAAGTAGCACGGTTGTCTTCGTATGGTAAATGCTCGCCCCAGCTCCCCAGCCACATGGCCCATTTGCCCGGCTCCGTCATAGATTCTTTTAATTCCACGCCAATGCCATCATGAGCGCCGATCCTGTTCCTGGAAGCGCCGCCCTGGTAACCAAAGCCACGTACGTAGTCTTTTTGCTTCGATTTTTCATCAAGGTTCCTGAAGCGCGGAATATAAATGCCATTCGGTCTTCTTCCATAGGTGTACTGATCCGCAAAACCATCGTAGTTGCCGCCGGCCCCTACATGATAATGATGATCCATTAAATTACGGCCCAGCTGGTCACTGCTGTTGCCCAATCCATTTGGAAAAGCATCTGACACGGAATGCTGCAATATATAAGATGAGCCCAGTGTGGACGCATTTAAGAAAATTATTTTCGCATAGTACTCTTCCGTCTTCATGGTCAGCTCATCAATGATGCGCACACCGGTGGCTCTTTTTTTGTCTTTGTCGTAGAGAACTTCCATCACAATAGAATGTGGCCGCAGGGTAAGATTGCCCGTTGCCATGGCTACCGGCAATGTACCTGAATTACTGCTGAAATAACCCCCAAAAGGACAACCACGATCACAGAGATTGCGGTACTGGCAGGGACCACGGCCATTCCAGCCGCGGGTAAGATTGGCTACACGACCAATGATCATTCTTCGTCCGTCTGTAAACTTTTCTTTTATTCTTCCCGCCACCTCTTTTTCAAGGCAGTTCATTTCCATGGGGGGAAGAAAATCGCCGTCCGGCAATTGCGGCAGCCCTTCGCGGGAACCGCTGATGCCCACAAATTTTTCTACATAGCTGTACCACGGATCAATATCACGGTAACGGATAGGCCAGTCTACACCATGACCGTCTTTTGCATTGGCTTCAAAATC
>JBDSLR010000023.1:0-79947 GCA_039916305.1 Chitinophagaceae bacterium
TGTATTGTAGTGGGATTTACATATCCCAAATCCGTTACTGCTTTCACCAATCGCTCCTCAATACCAATCTCTTCAAATGTCATCATAATAAATAAAAATAATTTTTGCAAATGTAGCATAAAAGGCCCCTTTAGCCTAATCTGATCTCCCGCAGGCAGCAGGCTATAAGGCACTGCCCGGTAAAAGACGCCTGTTTTGCAAGCGGCAGTTTTTATGATGGAACAGATAACCGGTCCCCTGGCTACTGCAACGGTCCGGACAGACTGTGGTTCAAAGCTGGCAGTAACCCGGTTTATTTATTGCAGTATCTTAGCAGCCAAAAGGCCCCCTAACCATAGCTGTCAGCTAAAGCTCCAAAAAATGAAACTTGATATTCTTGCAATAGGTGTACACCCCGATGATGTGGAACTGGGCTGCTCCGGCACCCTTTTGAATGAAATAAAACTGGGTAAAAAGACGGGTATACTGGATTTAACCCAGGGTGAACTGGGTACCCGCGGAAGCGCCGGAACCCGTTACGCTGAAGCTGCCCGGGCAGCGGCCATACTGGGTGTGCAGGCCAGGGAAAACCTTAAAATGCAGGACGGGTTTTTTAAAAACGATGAGGCTCACCAGCGCTTGCTGATTGGCGCCATCCGTAAATACCAGCCCGAGATTGTGCTGGCCAATGTGCTGGATGACCGCCACCCCGACCATGGCCGTGCCGGCCACCTGATAGCCGATGCCTGTTTCCTGGCGGGCCTTGTAAAAATTGAAACCAAAGATGAAAATGGACAACTGCAGCCCCGCTGGCGCCCCAAGCAGGTGCTTCATTATATGCAGGACTGGTACCATGAACCGGATCTGCTGGTAGATATCAGCGATGTTTTTGAACAGCGCATGCAGTCTATCCTGGCTTACCATACCCAGTTTCATACTGCCGCTGGTGATGAAGCCGGGCCGCAAACCTATATTTCCACACCTGACTTTTTTGACAGTATCGTGGCCCGTGCCCGGATGCTTGGAAAACGCATCGGGGTTAAATATGCAGAAGGGTTTATAACAGAAAAAAAGATTGGTATCCGTAACCTCGATGCACTGGTTTCTATTGAAACCTAAAATGTTGTGACTGTTATAGGGGTGAAATGACGTTTACAGCGAGTGTTTGTCTGTGTTTTGTCATAATATAGCCATCAAACCTATAAATTCTTTTATCGGACATACATTCCGGGCGGGAATAACCGTTTATTAACATGCAGGGCTTACCTTTGCATATTATTTTTTTTCAGTACTAAAAAGTCTCCCATGTCAGTTCCAAAGTTTGCCCAAACCTCTTACTCTTTTCACACGGAGTTAAAGACGCGGATAAACAATTATTTTGAAAAAACAGGCAAATCTACCTACGGTAATTTCAGTCTTTTTTTTAAAGCGGTTTTACTCATAACTGCTTTTGCTGTGTTATACATTCACCTGGTATTTTTTACACCCAATGTTGTCTGGTCGGTTATAGAATGCCTTTTGCTGGGTGGCATTGTATCTGCCATTGGTTTTAACGTAATGCATGATGGCGCACACGGCAGTTTCAGCAAGAATAAATATATCAACATGTTTGCAGCTTTCTCCCTGAATGTATTGGGCGGCAGCAGCTTTATGTGGAATGTAAAACACAATATTATACACCATGCTTATACCAATGTGGATGGTGTGGATGATGACATCGATATACAGCCCTGGATGCGTATGAGTGGCACCCAAAAGAAATACAAGCTCCATAAATTTCAGCACGTTTATTTCTGGTTATTGTACTGTTTGCTGTACATTCTATGGATTTTTGTGCTGGATTACCAGAAATATTTTAAGGCCAAAGTGGGTAGTATGCCCCTGAAGAAAATGACAGTGAATGACCATATTGTATTCTGGGGTTTTAAATTGTTCAATGCTTTTCTTTTCGTAGGCCTGCCTGTCTATATGCTGGGCTTTACTTCCTGGATAATCGGATTCCTGATTTTCACATCATTCGCCGGTCTTGTTTTAAGCCTGGTATTTCAGCTGGCACATACTGTGGAACATACCGCTTTTCCTATGCCGGATGAAGCAAGTGGCAGAATGGACGATGAGTGGGCAGTCCACCAGATTAAGACAACCGCCAATTTTGCGACTAAAAACAAGCTGGTATCATGGCTGGTAGGTGGATTGAATTTCCAGATTGAGCACCACCTGTTTCCAAAAATATCGCATATACATTACCCACAGATAAGCAAGATCATTAAAGAGGCCTGCCAGGAATTTGGTGTAGAATACATAGAATACCCGAAGGTCAGATATGCTATTGCATCGCATGTGTCATTCCTGAGACAAATGGGTACCAAATAAATTGATTCAGAAAATAGCTTGACCCGGAATCATTGTAAATAGTATTACACTGGTTCCGGGTTCTTTTATGGCAGCAATGAAAGGCAGACTGGTTTTTATAATTTGATTCCGGTGGCGCGCTTGTTATTGAAATCAGCAAAAGCTGCCGTCATTATTACTATCATAAAATCGCGTTCCATCACATATTTTTGCAACGCTAAATACAACAATGCATGTCTAAAGTAAAAATAGGGCTGGTGCAAATGAGCTGCACGGAAAACAAGGAAGAAAACCTGCAGAAGGCAATTACTAAAGTAAAGGAAGCAGCGGCTAAAGGCGCCCGGGTTATCTGCCTGCAGGAGCTGTTTACATCGCTTTATTTTTGTGATGTGGAAGACTATGATAATTTTAAACTGGCAGAAACCATACCGGGTCCCAGTACGGATGCACTGAGCGCAGTGGCGGCTGAGCTGGGTGTAGTTGTAATAGCTTCTTTGTTCGAAAAAAGAACACAGGGCATCTACCACAATACTACTGCCGTGCTGGATGCCGATGGCAAATACCTGGGCAAGTACCGCAAGATGCATATACCCGATGACCCGGCTTTTTATGAAAAATTTTATTTTACGCCCGGCGATTTGGGGTATAAGGTTTTCAAAACAAAATTTGCCACATTTGGTGTGCTGATCTGCTGGGATCAATGGTATCCCGAAGCTGCACGAATTACAGCACTGATGGGCGCTGAAATCCTTTTTTATCCAACTGCTATTGGCTGGTCCACTTCACAGGATGATGCCACCAATACGGAACAGTACAATGCCTGGCAAACCATTCAGCGCAGTCATGCCATTGCCAATGGTGTACACGTGGTAGGTGTAAACAGAACAGGTTTTGAACAGGATGGTGCTATGAAGTTTTGGGGCGGTTCGTTTATCAGCAATCCATTTGGCACCATTTTATACCAGGCTTCACATGATGAAGAAGAGGTAATGGTGCATGAAATAGATACTTCAAAAACCGATAGCTATAGAACACACTGGCCTTTCTTGAGGGACAGGCGGATTGATTCTTACCAGCCAATAACAAAAAGATTTATTGACGACGAATAATGCTTAGTTCCGGGTTTGGAAGTTGATAGTTGGTGTGTGCGAACTCATTGGGTTAAAGGCCACAGCAACATGTTTTACCCACCCGCTAATCAGGAACGATTTTTTTTTGGATTACGGATAAGAATTAAGACTATAAACATGGATGTTGAACTGACTGGAATGCCCAAAGATCTGGGATACTATTTCCCCGCCGAATTTGCACCGCATGTGGCTACCTGGTTATCCTGGCCGCACAAGGAAGCTTCCTGGCCCGGAAAGATTGATGCTATTTATCCTTCTTACGCAAAGTTTATAAAGGAGCTCACGCTGGGGGAGAAGGTTTGTATCAATGTAAAAGATGCGGCTATGAAAGCTTTCGCTATAACACATTTGCAAAAGGCGGCGGTTGATCCTGGTAAGGTTGAATTCTTTTTTCACCCCACCAATGATGCATGGTGCAGGGATCACGGACCTGCTTTTTTAATTAATCCGGCGGCGGAACAAAAGAAAGTAATTGTTGACTGGAATTATAATGCCTGGGGCAATAAATATCCGCCCTATGATTTGGATGATGTAATACCTACTTTAATTGCAAACCGGTATAATATTCCGGTGTTTAACCCGGGCATTATTATGGAAGGCGGTTCGGTGGAATTTAATGGGAGGGGAGCCGTTATGACTTCTACCGCATGTTTACTCAACAAGAATCGCAACCCGCAGTTGAGCCAGGCACAGATAGAAGAATATTTATGTAATTATTACGGGCAGGAACAGGTGCTATGGGTAGATGAGGGTATTGTAGGTGATGATACCGACGGTCATATAGATGATACGGTACGGTTTGCAAATGAAGACACCGTAATTACTGTTATAGAAGAGAACAAGGCCGATGAAAATTATGCGTTGCTGCAGCACAATCTTACCCAGTTGAAGCAGATGCGTTTGCTGAATGGCAAACAGCTGAATATTGTTGAATTACTAATGCCGGAAGAATTGGTTTATGAAGATCAACGGCTGCCCTGTTCATATGCTAATTTTTACATCGCCAATAAATCAGTCATTGTACCCACGTTCAGGAGTAAACGCGATGATAAAGCAATGCAGATAATTCAAAGCTGTTTTCCGGACAGACAAGTTGTAGGCATCGATTCAACCGACATCATATGGGGACTGGGCAGTTTTCATTGCCTCAGCCAGCAGGAACCAGTGGTTTGATCTTAAAGCGGCTGAGTAGTTAAGTTACCATTCAAAAGAGCCCTAATTATGGTATGAAATAACTTTTAATAGCGCGGTGCTGAATAACGGTTCCGCTCTGCGGATCGCTTATCACCGTTTCTATCAGGCCAATATTTTTTGCAAAATAGTAATCGGTATTGGTGAACACGGTGAAACCAAGCAAAGGAACATCTATACCACCCTCTACAAATACATGGATAACATCGTTAAAAGTTTGGCCGTTTAAAGTTCTGCTCATCCCTTTTGCAACTATTTTGGAATTATAGATTACCTGCTGGCCCGAAGGGTTAGTCAGTTTGTCCTGCCATGTACCGCCCACAGGCAGGTTTGCTTTTATAAATGTTATGTCTGCAACTGTTATAGTGTTGCCCGCCAGCGTGTTTGCATTATACGCGATAAGGCGGGTAGCGCCATCCGTACAATTATAGTAGGTATAGGTACTGCTGAGTGGGGAATAAATTTTTACAAATGTTTTACCGTCTATTGAGGTGTCTTTAATAACACGGAAAGAATCGGTAACCAGGCTGCTGGCCGTGAACATGGTATCTGCGTAGGTAAATGCGGAGCCATTACAAACGGGCATATATGAACAGGACTTGCAGTCAGTAGAGGTTGTGCCACCAGTACCACCGGTAGTGCCGCCATTTACGCCTGAAGTTTCAAAACTAAGTTCTTTCTGGCAGGCAGTTAATACAATAGACGCAATAAGCGTCAAATAAAACATTTTTTTCATACAGTACGTGTGTTTACAAGGGAGCAAAATTTGCCGGCGTGAATATAGGCATCAATTACTGAAAACAGAAGAATAGGCTGGTTTTTCTTCAACAGAAAAGACCGTTTGGCCAGTTAGCGTGGTAAAATAAACCGTCAACCCGGAATGTCTTCCAGTGCTATTTTTTGCGCTATAAAAAAGCATTCGGTCCCTGCCCGTTGCGGAATGGAATTATAACAGGGAGCCATGGTTTTAATATGAAAAAGAGGTGAAAATAGCTGGCGGTATTCCTCCATGCTTCCTCCGAAGGCTGGCCCTTCACTGGCAAATATTTTATCAAAAAGCAGGCCGGTAAGTTGCCCGTTTTCGTTTAACAGCTGCTGAATGTGTACCGCATATTTTTTTCTCAGAGAGGGGTCAAGGGCGCAGAAAAAAGTTTGTTCAATGATAAGGTCAAATTTTGCCCTCATTGAAAAAAAATCACCTGTGAGAATCCTGAGTTGCCCGCCGGTATAGTCGCTGAATTTTTTTTCAAGTGCCGCTGTAAGAACAGGGGAAATATCAATAACAGTAATCCTGGTGAACCCATTTTCAAGCAGGTACGCAACTTCATAACCGTTGCCGCAGCCGGGTATTAAAATCGAAATATTTTTATCAGTCAGCTGGTTAAAATACTGTTTAAGTGGCGTAGATACGTCACCGATATCCCAGGGAGTATCGTTATTATCAAAACGATTGCTCCAGTAATCAGCATCCAGGTTATTCATTGTATACTATTTTTGTCTGTATTGCCCTGTTATTTACATGCGGAAAAAAAACCTTTTCTCTTTATTACCCTGCCACCTTAATTCCTTGTTTCTCCGTTAGCCCTGTTATCTCTGTGCGAAAAAAAACTTCCCTTTTCTCCTTGTTACCCTGCCACCTTAATGCTTTGTTTCTCCGTTAGCCCTGTTATTTCTGTGCGAAAAAAAAACCTCCTTTTCTCTTTGTTCTCTTAGCCATCTTTTAACCCCTTATCCATTTTACTTTTTCTTCCACTGGTCCGCGTTTACCGGGTGCAGATGGCACAGCAATAACGCCCACGTAAAAAAAGCCCATTAATTTATCGGCCGTATCCAATCCAAAGAAAGGCTTGGCCGCTTCCGTAAACGTGACGCCGCCAGTAGTCCAGTAACAGCCAACATTGTATGCCGCAGCAGTCAGGTGCATATTCTGCACAGCGCATGCAACCGCCGCTATTTCTTCCATTTCAGGAATATTTTTATCTGCATGTCTTTTCATGCCAATGGATATAATATGTGATGCCAGTAACGGTGTTGCCAGTAATTTCTGGTAGTTGTCTTCCCTGTAATTATCACCTGCGGCATTTTTATAGACAGATGCCTGCAGGCCCGCAAAAGTCTTTAGTCCTTTACCGGTAAATACGGTAAAGCGCCAGGGTTCAGTCAATTTGTGGGTGGGTGCCCAGTTGGCATTTTCCAGCATTTGCTGTATAATGGCATCATCCACGTACTTACCCGCATCATATTGCTTCGGAAAACTACTGCGCCGCTCCCTGATAAGTTTGTTTAACTGGTTGGTATCAAAGTTCATACTGTGTATTTAGAGTGGATAAAGATAAGACCGGCACAAATACAATTTTTAATTTACCCTATGCGTTATTATAGCGTCTGTTCCTATTGAAAACCCAAAATCCAGTACCATGAATAACTCCTACCTGAATCAGCAGGACTACCTTGCTCAGAAATTCCGTTATACAGAAGAACATGTACAGCAAATGTCAAGACTGGCGCATTTAAAACTGCAATCACTGCAGATGGTGCGTAATAACAACTACCTGGGCGATACAAGAAAACAGGAAATGGAAGATTTTATACAAACCACGCTGTTGAACACAGTTACCAACGATTACGTATTAAGCGAAGAAGGTTTTTATTTCAGTGATTTCTGTAATTAGAAAATGGACCCCCTGGCCTGAGTTGTCCAATGGAGGATTGTGCAGGCCAGGCATAAATAATACCGCCTTTATTCGTAATTCGAATGGAACATTCCCTTCCATAATATGAACGAATGATCAGCCCTTAATTAACTGGTCACCCGGTCTGTACCGCCTGTATAAATAAAAATCAGTTTCCACTGTAAAATGAATATTTTCAAGTTCATTTTATTGCTGCACTAATTTTTAATACAGCCTGTATATGAGAAAATACACCCATCGGGTAATGCCCTTTTTTTGCAATCTTTTTTACACTTCTTTCATTTTATTTTTTACCGGTAACCTACAGGCGCAACTGCTTAAAGTTGGCGTGGCCGGACTTAACCATGACCATGCATATGGTCTGATGGGCCAGTATAAAAAAGGGGAAGTAATTATCCTGGGTATTGCAGAACCGGATATGCAACTTGCAGAACGGTATAAGAAAAGATACCAGCTGCCGGATTCAATATTTTATAAAACAGTACCTGACATGCTTGCACGTATCCACCCGGATGCTGTACTTGCCTATAATGCCATTGCAGACCATATGGCCGTAGTAGCAGCCTGCGCGCCCCTGGGTATTTCAGTAATGGTAGAGAAGCCACTGTCAACTAACGTACAGGATGCAAAGCGTATGGCGGCATTGGCAGCGCAATACCATATTCAGCTGCTCACCAATTTTGAAACTACCTGGTATGCCAGCAACCAGCAGCTGTATACCATGGTTAAAGAGGAGCATGCCGTTGGCAATGTAAAGAAAATGGTAGTGCACATGGGCCACCAGGGGCCTAAAGAAATTGGTTGCAGCGCTGATTTTTTACAATGGCTCACCGATCCAATTAAAAATGGGGGCGGGGCAGTGATGGATTTTGGATGCTATGGCGCCAACCTCATGACCTGGCTAATGGATGGTAATAAGCCGGTAGCGGTAACCGCTGTTACAAGGCAATTGAAGCCCGCTGTTTACCCGCATGTTGATGATGATGCCACTATTCTGCTGGAATATGCCAATGGTGCTACCGGTATTGTAGAAGCCTCCTGGAACTGGCCTTTTGGTATTAAAGATTGGGAAGTGTTTGGTGAAAAAAGTTACCTGCATGCACTCAATGGATCGGTATTGCAGAAAAGGGATACAGCAAAGTATTACGATATACCTGTAAAACCTCCCGCATATAGCAGCAACCTTGTTTACTTCGCTGATGTATTAAACGGAAAAATTAAGTCCGTTAATGATCTTTCTTCCTTACAAAATAACCTTATCGTGGTGGAGATACTCGAGGCTGCCAAAAAATCTGCCCGGGAAGGCCGCAGAATTTTGCTTAACTAGTTGCCTGCGGGGGATTGTACAATTAATTTACTGTCTGCATAGAAATTGCGGTCAACCGAAAAAGTCTTTTCGGCGCCACCCGGCATAGCAAGCTTTTGCCATTTTTCAGTTGGTTTAAGCAGCCTGTTTTTTCGTCCATCGAAAGATACTTGTAAAGGCATATCAAAACCATCAATGCAATTTGCCCACCGGTATTTGAATTCAAGATTTGTAAAGGTATATTCAAGCACCGGTATTTGTGTAGTGCGCAGGTATTGCTCCGCTGTTTTTGTAAAATCCTGTTTGCTGAACTGGTTAATAAACCGGACGATTTGATCGGTGCTTACATTCTGGTGATAGAAGTTTTTATTCATTGCCCGCAACAGTTTCCTGAATGCCGCATCATCCAACAGCTGACGTATCATGTGCAGTAAAGTACTTCCTTTGTTGTATTGATCTGAGGAGGTGCTGCCCACAATTGGTTTGTCGTTTAGTATTTTTTTCCTGATGCCAATGGCGTAATCATTCCCGGCTTCTGTGCCGCTTATGTATGTGGTGTAAATAGTTTCCAGGTATTTTGTAAAGCCTTCATGTATCCAGGTGTCTGCGTAGCCCCTGGCCGTAATGCTGTTGCCAAACCATTCATGCCCGCTTTCATGCACCAGAATAAAATCCCATTTCAATCCCCAGCCCGTTCCCGAAAGATCCCTGCCTTTAAAGCCATTACCAAATTCATTTCCGTAGGCAATGGCGCTTTGGTGTTCCATGCCAAGACTGGGCGCTTCCACCAGCTTATAACCATCTTCATAAAAAGGATAGGGGCCCATCCAGTATTCAAAACACTGCAGCATGCTGTCTGCCTGCAGGAATTGCTTTTTTGCTTTGTCAAGGTTGTAATCCAGCACCCAGTAATCGCAGTCAAGCTTGCCTTTTTCGCCTGGATAATTTTTATGCCAGCTTACGTATTTACCAATGTAAGGAATGATGTTATAGTTATTGATGGTATTAACAACTGCCCAGGTATAGGTGGTGGTTGCATTTGTATTGACTGTTTTTTGCAGCAATCTTCCGTTAGCAACGGCTACCAATGTATCGGGAACTGTTAAGCTGATGGACGCGCCGCTATCAGGTTCATCGCACAGCACATCCTTACAGGGAAACCAGATACTGGCCCCGGCTCCCTCACAGGTAACGCTCATCCATGGTCGCCCTTTTTTATCCGTGGCCCAAATCCAGCCATTGTCCCAGGGGGCTTTTACAGAAACTTTGGGCAATCCCTCGAAATACAGGGTGATGGTTTCAATTTTTTCTTTTTGCAATGCGGTAGGAAACTGCACCAGGTAGCCGTCCTTCTTTTTTTTGTCAATTTTCAACGCCGTATTGTGCCATACAATGGAGGTAATGGACAATGGTTCCTGTAAATCAATTTGCATAAGCCTGCCGGTATCCACTACCCTGAACCTTATTTCGTTTGATCCGTTGATATATTTTTTATCAAAATTGGGTGTAATCTGCAGGGCGTAATGAATTACATTCCACCAGGCCTGTTCCGGGGTCTGAAGAACAGGTTGCGAAATGCCTCTTTGTATTTGTACGATCAGCAGAGCAGTGAATAAAAGATATTTCATAACAGGGTTGGATGGAAATTAAAATGCCAGTTATGCCAGCTTAAAAACAATGGGTTGTCTTTTATATGCTCTCACCTTTAAACCGTTTTGCCTGGCTGGTAGCCAAATGCCACTTTTTTTAACGGTACGGATGCTTTCTGCTTTTAATTCTTCTGGTCCGCTAATGGCTTTTACATCACTTATTTTGCCACTGGTATCAACAATAAATTGAACTACAACAGTGCCCTGTAAATTTTTTTTAACGGCTGCCTCAGGGTATTGCACAGATTTTAGTAAATATTTAGTCCAGCCTTCTCTTCCTCCTGGGTACTCTGGTTCAATTTCTACCTTGGTAAATGTTACACGTTCCTGGTGAACCGCTGGTACCGTATCGGCAATAGTATGCAGGGCATCATATTTATTCATTTCATTTGCAGGCGTATATTTTACATTACTATTTTTGAAATGAATGGTTTCAATATTGGTATGTAAATCTGCATCAATGGATGTGAGATCTGTAACATTTAGTTTGTTTACTGCTTCTGCCGCTAGCGTATCGCTGGCTGACTGTTCAATAAAACTGGCAGATATTGCTGCAGGTTGTACTTTCGTGTACTGGACGATGCCTTCTAAAATTTTTTGGGCAACTTTTTCCTGGTTTGCAGGGTTGCTGATGAATGCTGCATCTTTTGAATTCGTCAGATAGCCGCATTCCAGTAGAATGCCCGGACAGTTTTTTGTGTCCAGCACCTTCACACCTGTTTGTCTTTGTCCAATTGTCTCATTTACCTCATAGATGTCTTTGAGTGTAGTTAGAATTGTAGTAGCCAGGAGCCGGTCATGTATATTTTCATTTTTACCGGAAATATAGGTATCGAACCCCGTGCGGTTAGTAATTTTTTCAACACTGGAATTTACATGAATAGAAATAAAAAGATCAGCTTTTGCGTCATTGGCAATCACCATCCTGTTTTGTAAGTCTTCATTTATGTCTGTAGCGCCGGCCACCAGTTCATCCCGGGTTCTTGTAAGCACAATATTTACATTGTACCCGGCGGAGAGTTCTTTTATTTTTTTTGCAATACTAAGGGTGATATCTTTTTCCAGCAAATTGTTTACTCCGTTTGCACCGGAATAAATACCACCATGCCCCGGGTCAATAACAACGGTTACGCTCTTATTGGTAAAATTTTTGTTTGTTGCAAGGGACGGCTTACCCGTTAGCTTCACTGCAAAAGCAGAAACCAGTAAGAACAATAATGGCAATGCCATAATCCGGCTCAGGTAACCGCTGCGGCGGACAAGGTTTGATGTTGTAATCATGTTAATACGACGTTTTATCTGGTGATGAAAAAATGGGTGGCTGATTGAAGGTGCTTTTTGGTTCATGGCATGCAATACCAGCAGTTCGGCATAATCATACCGGTCGTTGATGGAAACCGCGTACTCATCCGCCAAAAATTCGTGAATAGCTTTTATTTCTTTTTTAATGAGGTGGAAAAACGGGTTTATCCAGCCAATGCAACAAATGATCTCCATCAGCAGGATGTCTGCGCTGTGTTTCTCTTTTACATGAAACATTTCGTGCCGGAAAATCTGTTGGCCTTGTTTATCGTTCAGTGGAATTTTTTTGTCCCAGAAAATGGATTTGAAAAAGGAGAAGGGCGTACCAGGCTCCGTGGTATTGTAAATTCTCAGCTGATCAACCCTTTCATATGGATATTTTCTTTTCAGGCCGTTAATCCAGGCAAACGATCGGGCTAAAAAAAACAGCCCGGTTAGCAAGCCCAGCGTATATATGAGGTAAAGACCGCCCTGTATGCTTAACAGTTTGCTCCACTGGCCTTGCCGGGCGTAAATAGTTACTGGTTCTTCCCAACCATGAGCGTTGATCACTTTCAGGGTCTGGATAAGGGTGGACTGCTGCTGACCGCCGGCAAAGAGGTTAACTGGTATATGAACAAAGGGAATAATGAAAGACAGCATAGCAATGGCCAGCAGGTAAAACCGGTTATAGTGGTGAAAACGCTGATTGCGCAGAAACAGGTGATAATAGCCATACAGCAGTCCGTTGCTGACAATCAGTTTGCTGATAAAAAGGATTATTGCCATTATTCCGGTTTTTTGTATGATTTAATTTGTTGCAGCAGGGCCTCCAGTTCTTCCAGGCTTAATTTGTTATCGTTCACAAACTGGGATACTAGCCGGGCAGGTGAACCTTCAAAATACCCCTTAACTACCTGGTTTACACTCTTTCTGCCATACTCGGCTTTACTAATACCAGGTTTGTACAGGTTGTTGCGGCCCTGTGTTTCGTAGGTTACAAAGCCTTTTTCCACCAGTATTTTAAGAATGGTGGCGATGGTGTTGGAATGGGGTTTGGGTTCGGGGCTATTTTCAAGAATGTCTTTTAAAAACCCCTGCTCCAGCTTCCACAATACCTGCATTACCTGTTCTTCCGTTTTAGTGAGAATTTTCATTATAACTAAAAATTTAGTTGTTATTCAAATATATAACTAATTTTTTAGTTACAAAACTTTTCTTCATCTTTTTTTAAAATAATTTCAACCACGCGTATGAATAAGTGTTGATATTACATTTATGGTTGTAAGTCAGCGTAGGTAAGGCTTACAGCTAATGGCGGGTTTGAATCAGCGTGTTTGTTTTTGTTTTCTATAACGTTTATTTACAAATGTCTATGGTAGTTTTTTAGTTAAACGCTATGAGTTCTCAACTATAAAATTTATTTTTGTAGCGGTTCTGGACGGATCGTTAAGGCTTAACAGCCCTTTTGCATACATCTGCAACTTTCCCCGAACAATGTTTGTCTTTAGATCGTTACAACTCGTACCCACCCTGGTATCATCATTTTTATACCTTAAGATTATTCATGAGACAGTTAAAAATTGCAACACAGATCACGAATCGTGATTCGCAGGCGGTAGAAAAGTATCTCCAGGAAATTTCTAAAATTTCCATGATTACCCCGGAAGAGGAAACAATACTTGCACAGCGTATCAAGATGGGTGATCAAAGGGCTCTAGACAAATTAGTACAGGCTAACTTACGTTTTGTGGTATCTGTGGCTAAGCAGTACCAGCACCAGGGCCTTTCTCTTAGTGATCTTATCAACGAGGGTAACCTCGGTTTGATTAAAGCTGCCCAGCGTTTTGATGAAACAAAGGGTTTTAAATTTATTTCTTATGCCGTATGGTGGATTCGCCAGTCCATATTACAGGCTTTGGCTGAGCAGGGCCGTTTGGTGCGCCTGCCGCAAAATAAAATTGGTACCTATAATAAGGCCAATAAAGCATACATGGCTTTTGAGCAGGAGCATGAAAGGGAGCCTTCTACTGAAGAGCTGGCAGAATTACTGGAGATGAGCGAAACGGAGATAAATAATATTTTCCAGAGCAATACCCGTCACACTTCTTTGGACGCCCCCGTGCACGAAGCAGAAGATGTGGCCATGGGTGATTTGCTGGAAGGTGGCGACGATACGGATGATGATGTAATGAAAGATTCATTGCGCAGCGAAATTCGCCGTGTGCTGAAATCACTGAGCCCGAGAGAAGCAGAAATAGTAAACGCTTATTTTGGCCTTGATGGTGAAAATGGTGTTACCATTGAGCAGATTGGTCAGAAATATGATCTTACCAAAGAACGTATCCGCCAGATTAAAGAAAGGGCTATCAAACGTTTGCAAAAAGCCCGCTACAGCAATGCATTAAAAGCTTATTTGGGATAATAGTATCTTAGTTTTAGACGCCCCCCGGTTTTCCGGGGGGCTTTTTTTGTCTGAATTTTACCACAAAGGGAAAAGAGGTATTCAAAGAGGCGCAGAAGGTTTATTTCTCTCTTATCTCCCTGAATACCTCTTTTCCTCTGTGGTTGGTAAGAGCGAAGCGAAGCGAGCCAGCAAGAACCCGGCGTTAACCTGTCATTAATACTTATATTGTAAATTTGATACATGAAGCAAGTGTTGCTGTTAATTGCTCTTTTCTGTATTATATGCAGTTCCTGCGAGAAAGCCATCAGTTTCAGGCTGGCAGACACCCAGCCTTCACTGGTGGTGGAAGCCAGTATAGAAAACGGCCAGCCTCCAGTGGTTATTCTTTCTTCCAGCTTTGATTATTTCAGTAGCATTTCTGCGGATATACTGGCCGGTTCGTTTGTCCACAATGCTGTTATCAGCATGTCAAACGGTGCGAAAACCCATCAGCTCAAAGAATATTTTTATACTACGCCCGCCAACGGTAAAGTATATTATTACAGCATTGATTCATCAAGCCTTGCTACGGCTTTTACAGGTGCTTTTAATACCGCGTATGCGCTGAGCATTGCAGTAAATGGCAAAACATATACAGCCAATACTACCATACCGGCGTTTACAAAAAGAGTAGATTCATTGTGGTGGAAGTATGCGCCGGATAACCCGGACAGCAATAAAGTTGTTTTAGTGGGAACGGTAACCGATCCGCGTGGCTATGGCAACTATATCAGGTATTTCACAAAGACAAACCGCGATCCTTTTTTTCCCGGACTTAATTCTGTTTTTGATGACCAGGTAGTAGATGGCAAAACCTATACGGTGGATGTTGAAAGGGGTGTTAACCGCAATGAAGACATTGACCAGGACAATTATTCTTTTTTCAACAAAGGAGATACCATCACAGTCAAATTTGCCAATATTGATAAAGCCTGTTATGATTTTTGGCGAACCATGGAATACAGTTATGGTAGCATTGGTAACCCGTTTGCTTCACCTACAAAAGTGCTGGGCAATATTAACGGGGCACTGGGATATTTTGGCGGTTATGCGGCACAATATAAAAGCATCATCGTGCCTAAATAATTATTTCTTCACGTTCGTGTACGTATACCAGATTTCAGTTGTACCTCCATATTGGTTGGCAAAACGTTTTGGATAAACAGCGTTGCTGAGCAGGCCTTTTGCATCGAAGACATTTTGGTATGTGCCAAGCGCATGATCGAGGGTTGCGGGATTTGGCGGATACGATTTCCAGTATTCAGCTGTTTTAAGGGGTGTTCCCAAATACGAGGCTTCGCCGAGGTTAAGTGCATTGGCAAAACCAGCAGGGTTTTCGCTGATGCTGAACCAACTCATATTCTTATAAATATACTCAAAAGTGTTTTGGATGGCCGGGTTGCTGCCTTCACGGGTAAATACCGTGCTGTCGCGGGCATAATCTGTTACGGAAGAAACCTGTGAGAACCGGTAGGCATAATTGGTAACCTGCCTGCTCATGTAATTGTTGCCGTCGTAAAACATTTTTATGTCCGTGGTGTCTTCCAGCCAGTTTTGCGGTCGTTTGAATACGGTATAATAAACAGTTTCACGCATGAGCCTGCCGGCAGCATCAAATGTATATTTTGTTACCTGCGGACGGGTATCAGCATTGCTGTAATAATTGCCACTGGTATCATACATCGTAATCAGCTTCTGGCCGTTTATTGAACTGCTGTTAAAAAGACATTCTACCGTATTGCCCAGCCATTGGTTCCGGATAACGGCTTTAACAATATCGCCGGAGGCACCATACATAAAGTTAATTTGCGCAGCGGCCTGGTAGGCACTGGTAGAAATAAATTGGGCCAGCCTGTTTTGATCGTCATACTGGAATGTTTCTGTCCATTGCTGCAGACCACCGGGAACATTTTTACCAGAGTCTGTAATGGCAGCGGTACAGCGGTTTAAACTTTTATCGTATGAGAATGTTTGTATTTCAGCTGTGTAAAAGGCTCCACTGGTATCATAATGCAGCGCTTTTACGGTTTTTACCAGCGTGAGGTCAGTGTCTATGAAAGGTTGTTCATTGGAATACTCCTTCTTGCAGGAAATACAGCATTGAAGGGATACAAATAAAAAAATATATGCACAAAGTTTTGGCATGGGGCTAATTTGTCGGTCAGTGAACCGCAAAATACAAAAATTGTTTGTTTATTTGCCGCTACGCTAAAAAGGAGAAATTTGATATTATGGCTACAATTGAAAAAATACATTGTTTGATAATTGGATCTGGTCCGGCAGGCTATACAGCAGCTATTTATGCTGCCCGAGCTAACATGAAGCCTGTTTTATACCAGGGGATACAGCCCGGCGGCCAATTAACCATCACAACAGAAGTGGAAAACTATCCCGGCTACGCAGATGGCGTACAGGGGCCCGATATGATGGTACATTTTGAAAAGCAGGCGGTTCGCATGGGGGCAGACATCAGGTTTGGCCTGGCCACCAAAGTGGATTTCTCCAAACAGCCTTTTAAAGTCTGGATTGATGAAGAAAAAGAACTGGAAGCCGATGCAATACTCATAGCCACAGGTGCATCTGCCAAATGGCTTGGACTTGAAAGTGAGCAGCGCCTGAATGGATCCGGCGTGAGCGCCTGTGCCGTGTGCGATGGTACTTTTTTTAAGGGACGGGAAGTGGCCATTGTAGGAGCCGGAGATACCGCCTGTGAAGAAGCACTTTACCTTTCCAAGCTTTGCAGTACCGTACATATGATTGTGCGCAAGGGGGAGGATGGCATGAAGGCCTCAAAAGTGATGCAGGATAGGGTAAAAGCAACTGGTAATATCAAAGTATACTGGAATAGCGATACGGAAGAAATAGTGGGCCAGTTTAAAACCGAAGCGGTGCGCATAAAAAACAATATAACGGGAGAAGAGCAAACCATACCGGTGAGCGGTTTTTTTGTCGCTATTGGGCATGAACCCAATTCAGGTATTTTTAAAGACTGGTTAGATCTGGATGAAGCCGGCTATATCAAAACAGTACCCGGTACCTCAAAAACAAACATTGAAGGCGTTTTTGCAGCAGGTGATGTACAGGATAAAATTTACCGCCAGGCAGTAACAGCAGCCGGCAGCGGTTGTATGGCTGCGCTTGATGCAGAACGTTATTTATCAGCCCTGGAGCACCAGGCTCATTAAAATTGCTGGTTTTGATATGGGGGATTGTATGATTTCTTTTGATACAGCAGCCTGCGAAAATCTCAAAATCCTCCATGCCAAATCAAACATTCTTCTTTTTATGCTAACTGTTCATCTCTCAGACCTGCGTTTTTTTGCCCACCACGGGGTTTTTGACGGCGAGCCCGAAACGGGTGCTGAGTTCGAAGTGCACCTCCATGTAAAATACGAGGAGAAGAAAATAAAATTCGACAACCTCAAGAATGTGTTGAACTACGAAGAACTCTATCTTATTGTTAAAAAAAGAATGGCAATGCCTACGCCCCTGGTGGAAGAAGTAGCAGAAAGCATTATCCGTAAAATACGGCACGAATATTCCTTTATCAGGGAAGTAAGCATTACTATCTATAAACTTCAGGCACCCATTGAGCATTTCCAGGGAAAAGTGGGTGTTACATTGCAAAAGAAATTTGACGATTAGTGAAAACCTTATTTTACAGCTTACTTATTTTATGCGTTCCTTTTTTTTCTTTTGCGCAGGATATTGCAGCCCTTCAAAAAGAAGCTGAAAGACTGGAACCAACCAGCGAAGAGCGGGCTTTTTTAAAATACCAGGAAATACTGAAAATCCAGCCTGGTAACATGACCGCACTTTGCAAAAGCAGCGAACTATGCTGCTCCATCGGCAGGCGGCAGAAAACAAAAGATCAAAAACTTACTTATTTCAAGGCGGCGGAAAAATTTGCGAACCAGGCCCTGCGCATCAGTCCCAAGAATTCTGAGGCTAATTTTGTGATGTCTATTGCCATGGGCCGCATGGCACTGGTATTGAGCGGAAAGGAAAAAATAACAGCGGTTGATGAGATAAAAAAATATGCGGAACTGTCCATAAAATGGGATCCTGCTAATTATAAACCGTATCATGTATTGGCGAGATGGCATTTTGAAGTAAGCGCCCTGAGCGGTTTCGAAAGAACGTTTGCAAAAATTTTTTACGGCGGCGTGCCACCAGCTTCCTTAAAAGAGGCCATTTACAATTATGAAAAATGCCGGTCACTGGTGCCCGATCTAAAGGTTAATTATTTGGAGTTGGCCAAATGCTATTACCGTAACAATGAAAAGAAAAAAGCACTTGACTTCCTGAATAAAGCGGTGGCGATGCCCGACAAAATACAGGACGATATCCGCGTTAGAGATGAAGCAAAGGAATTGCTGCTGAAATGGAATTAGGCATTTGTATGGTTTAGATAACCTTGCCTTTCCACTTACCGCTTTTCAGGTATACAATTGACATAATAAACATAGATCCCCAGTAAATCCATTCACTCATCCAGCCGGTTGCAACAGAAAGGTGGAGGTGTTCAAGTACCAGCCATACATAAGCGCAGTACATGATAATGGTGATAAATTCAATCAGCAGGCTCACCCTTGTATTACCTGTGCCGGTTACAGCACTAACGCAGACCACCGAAAAAGACATTAATACCAGTGCGGATGATACAATCCTCACAATAGGTATTGCATGGCTTACCCATTCATCGCTTTGGCCATATACAGATAAAAAAGTGTAGGGAAAAAGATTTAACACCAGGCAAACCACCAGGGCAATACCAGTACTTATTTTTACAATTTTTAAAATTAATTCCAGCACACGGTGCTGCAATCCCTGCCCCATGATATTGCTTACCATACTGCTGCAGGTGGCAGCGAGTGCCCAGGAAAACATACCAAATAAGCCAAAAATATTGCGCATGGTATTGCTGATAGACAAATCTCTTTCTCCATGATGCTCTATAAGAATATAAAAAAATTCCCAGCTCATAATGCTGATGGCATGCTGAAAAATAAGCGGCGATGATTGCCGCAGTATAGAATTGGCCGTAACCGAATCGTATTGTAAACTGCTGAACAGCGCAAACCTTTTGCCGATGCCCTTATAATGAAT
This sequence comes from Chitinophagaceae bacterium, assembly GCA_039916305.1. Classification (GTDB taxonomy): domain Bacteria; phylum Bacteroidota; class Bacteroidia; order Chitinophagales; family Chitinophagaceae; genus JACMLD01. Next base: position 19,137 of record JBDSLR010000023.1, read on the forward strand.
AACTGCAAATACCACGGCCATCCCCAAAAATTCAGCAATAATAGACGCAATAGCAGCGCCGTTAAATCCCAGTTTGGGAAAGCCAAAATGGCCGAATATTAAACTGTAATCAAAAAAAACATTTGAAATAGCTTCTGCCGCAGTACCAGCAATCAGGTATTTACTCTGGTTGGTGCCTACCAGCAATGCGTTGCGCATCTGGTATACATATAAAAAAGGTAATCCCCAGATCCGTATTTTTAAAAATGATACAGACTGCTGCAATAATTGCTCATCATGAATACTAAAACGCAGTACCCAGGGAGAAATAGTATACGTAAGCAGGATACCGATAACGGCGATGCCCATTGAAACGCCAACACCGTGCGTAAATAATTTTCCTATCTCACCCGGCCTGTTTTCACCGGCACGTCTTGAAATAAGCGCCTGAAGGCCATTGTTTAAACCAAAACCAATAGCCGCAAATATGAGATAATAGACGCCTGTTATAGCGCCTGCCGCAAGTGATTGCTCACTCAGTCTGCCCAGGAAAATATTATTGGTAATAAAGTTTAACTGCGGCACCAATATACCGAGGCTGATGGGTAAAGCAATAGTGAGTATCTGCTTGTAACTGATACTTACCTGTAAATTATTATGTGCTGCTGCCTGTGACATTTTTAAAATGGGTGCAAACCTACCAAATATTATTTTGAAAGAAGGAAGCGCCGGGTTATCAGTGGGTAAAATATAGTATTTTGCACCACTTTTATATGGCAAAAATATTGTTTGATATTGCTGCCGGGCAACCGCCTGCAGAGTGGATAGATAGTCACCTGGTGATGGAAATAAGCCGTCATATTTTTTCTTACGCGGTAATAAACGTGGAAAAAAAACTGCTGCAACTGCGATTCTATGAATTGGAGGCCCGCAACAGTCATGAACTGGCGCAGGAGCTGGATGGAATTATTACTGTTGATGAGGTATTGAAAATGCCGGCTGCAAAAAAAACATTCGTGTATAATTTTCCGGAAAGTCAGCTGGTGCCGGAGCAATATTTTAATGCGGATACCAGCAATGATTTAATAGAATTATTAAACGGGGATCTTAATAAAGGTGTTACACTCACTGAAAGCATCCCCGGTACGGATCAATACAATGTTTTCCGTGTGCCGGCTGATGTACACCATCTTTTCCAGCGCAGTTTTGCAGACGCCAAATACTGGCATTACTACAGCCTCTGGTTGCAGCCGGGCCAACAGCAGTTTCTGCAGCAAACAACCAGCCTGTCGGTTATGTTTTACCCCAACCGCATTGTAGCAGCTGCTGTTAAGGACAGCCGGCTTCAGCTGCTGCAAAGTTATACATATGAAGCTGCGGAAGATGTAGGTTATTATCTTTTGAATATTTGTGGTCAGCTGGATTTGGCGGCTGCCGATACGCCTGTTATTTTATCGGGCATGATTGACGTATCTTCTGTATTGTATACAGAAATATTTAAATATTTCGGGCACGTAGAACTGGAGAATAATGATGCTGCGGCTGCAACACCTGCATTGCAGGATTACCCTGCCCATTTCTTTTCACCACTACTGAAACTTGCGGCATGCGTATCATAGGAGGAAGCCTTGGCGGAAGAAGGCTCAGCCCGCCTGCTAATATGCCGCATACCCGGCCCACTACAGATATTGCTAAAGAAGGATTGTTCAATATACTGCAGAACAACCTGGAGCTGGAAGGTATGAAAACACTTGATTTGTTTGGGGGCACCGGCAGCATCAGTTATGAACTGGCTTCCAGGGGTGCTGCTGATCTTACCATTGTAGAGAAAGATGAAAAGATGCATGCTTTTATCAGCAATAACATCCAGGCGTTAAAGATTGAAAACTGCAAGGTTATTAAATCAGATGTGTTCAGGTTTATGGAGCAGTCTGCAGAAAAATTTGACTTTATTTTTGCAGGTCCGCCTTATGCACTGGCTACCATTGATAAATTACCGGAACTGGTGGCAGAAAAAAAACTGTTAAAGCCAGGTGGCTGGTTTGTAATGGAGCATACACCCAGGAACCGGTATGAAAAATTTGTCCTGTACAAAACTTCCAGGAATTACGGCACTACTATTTTCTCCATTTTTATTGAACCTTTGGCAGGTTGATTTACATACCAGCTTATTGTAACTTTATGGTCATTATTTACGGGGTGTTGCTCAAACCGGTTATCTTTTTGAGCATTAGCTGTATTATTAAATTTCAAGCAATTTGCATCAACCTATCTTTATAACCGGCATTGGCACAGGTATAGGCAAAACCGTGGCAGCCGCAGTAGTGGCAGAAGCCCTGCAGGCAGATTACTGGAAGCCCATACAAGCGGGATATGAAGATGGTACAGACAGCCTCCAGGTGCAAAGCTGGCTGTCTAACGCATTATCTGTTGTGCATCCTGAGCTATACAAATTAAAATTGCCGGCATCGCCGCATATTGCTGCAAGAGAAGAAAACATAGTCATTTATCCTGCAGCAGTTAAAACCAGGCTGGAGGAGATAATATTTGCATTACCCAATAATAATAATGGGTTGGTTATTGAAGGTGCAGGCGGATTACTGGTACCCATCAATGATCATGAATTTGTGGCAGATTTAATAAAGCAGCTACAGGCGAGGGTTATATTGGTAAGCCGCAATTACCTGGGTAGTATCAATCATTCTCTGCTTACCGCAGAAGTATGCCGTTATTACAAACTGGAGGTGCTGGGCTGGATTTTTAATGATCAATACCTGGATTACGAAGATGAAATAGTCCGCTGGTCAGGTTTTCCTGCCATTGGCAGCATTCCTTTTACCGAAAATACGGGCAAGGAATTTATAAAAAAACAGGCGTTGCTGCTGCAGGATGCACTGAAAAAAATTGTATGACAAAAAACGAATTGCGTGAATTATACAAACAGCGGAGAGCAGCACTGGCAGAGAAAGATCGCCTGCGCCTGAATGACCTGCTGCTGATACAATTTCAGCAGGTAGAAATTCCTTATGATGTAAATGTATTACTGAGTTACTGGCCAATGGAACAACAGGCAGAAGTAAATACTTTTTTGATGACAGATTACCTGCAGTTCCGGATACCTGGTTTGCAAATTGCCTATCCCATTGCCAACTTTAACAACCTGACCATGCAGATAATGCTGGTGGATGATGATACAGACTTTAAAAAAAACAGGTATGGTATAGCGGAACCGGTAAATGGAACAGTGATTGCTGCTACTGATATTGATATGATCTTTGTGCCCCTGCTGGCATTTGATAAGCAAGGCTACAGGCTTGGGTATGGCAAAGGCTTTTACGATCGTTTTTTACCAGCGTGCCGCGAAGAAAGTATAAAGCTGGGCTTCTCTTACTTTGAGCCATTGGTGGCCATCGGTGGTATCGGGCAATTTGACGTACCTTTAACAACAGGTATTACCCCTGGGAATATTTATGAATTTTAATTTTCCGTTGCTTAAGACTATACGTATTTTATTATTTCCACTTTCACTGATTTACCTGCTGCTTATATTTTTGCGCAACCGGCTCTACGATAAAGGCATTTTTAAATCAGCGGCGTTCAATCTTCCTTTAATATGCGTAGGTAATGTTGCCGCTGGTGGTACGGGTAAATCTCCCATGACCGAATACCTGGTCCGTGAATTAAAAGGGCATTTCAGGATTGCCACCCTTAGCCGGGGATACAAACGCAAGACAAGCGGTTATGCACTGGCGCATGAAAACAGCACGGCACTGGAAATAGGCGATGAGCCCATGCAATTTCACCTTAAGTTTCCGGATGTGCCCATTGCCGTAGGGGAGGCAAGAATAGAAGCCATTCCGCAGTTGCTGCACGACAGACCAGATACCCAGGCCATAATACTGGATGATGCGTTTCAGCACAGGTCTGTAAAAGCGGGAATGAATATTGTGTTAACTGATTGCGATAATCTTTACACCCGCGACTGGTACCTGCCTACCGGTGACTTAAGAGACGAAAAGACAAGCGTAAAAAGAGCGGAGATGGTTATTGTAACCAAGTGCAAACCTGGTTTGTCACAGCAGGAGAAGGACGCCATTGTAACTGAAATTGAACCGCTGGCCAGCCAGGCCGTATTTTTTACCAGTATCCGTTATGGCCAGCCCTACCACATCATTTCAAAAAAGACAACGCAGGTATCAACAGAGGTGGAGGTTCTGCTGGTAACAGGAATCGCCAATCCCGGGCCGCTGAAAAATTTGTTGCTGGAGAAGTCCAAAACCTATTACGAAATGGCCTATAATGATCATCATATTTTTACCATTGATGATTTGAAGGATATACAGAAACGGTTTGCTGCTATTACTGCCAGCAATAAAATAATCCTTACCACGGAAAAGGATGCAGTGCGGCTGGTTAAATTTGAGCAGGTAATGGCAGATATGGCGCTGTATGTAGTGCCTATTGAACTGGAATTTCTATTTAATGATGCACCACGCTTCAACGGATTAATCAGTACATTTATACGTGACTTTAAAAAGAAATCTGAGAACAGGTAATCGTGAAAAGATGAAATGTAAAACAACAGCGATGGGTGCAATTAACATAAAAAAAGTTGCGTGATCGGGTGTTATGCCGCAGGGGGTGACAGCCGGCGGAATTGAATAAAAATAGAACAACAAAAAAATGGCTAAGAAAACAGACAAGAAAAAAAAGAACGCTGATTCATTTGAATCTTTATACAAGGGAAGGCTGGATGTTACCCGCTCGGGCATGGGTTATGTAATTGTAGATAAGCTGGATACCGATATTATCGTACGTCCCAATGGATTTAATACTGCGTTACATGGCGATACTGTGCGTGTGCGCATTACCGGTGACCAGAATAAAAGCGGCCGCAAACAGGGGGAGGTAGTAGAAGTGTTGGACCGTAAACAAACGGAATTCATGGGCCGTATTGATGTGGGCCAGAATTTCGCATTTTTTATTGCAGAAACGGATAAGCCCATGCCGGATATTTATATTCCGCTGGATAAACTGAATGGCGCCCAGAATGGCGATAAGGTAGTGGTTAAACTGGTAAGCTGGGAAAAAAATAAAAAACCGAATGGGATGGTGCTGGAACTAATGGAAGCCGGCAACACAAATGATGCAGCCATGAAGGAAATTATTATGGAGAACGGATTCTCCATCAGTTTTAGTGAAGAGGTGCTGGAAGCAGCTGAACGCCTGCCGGAAACATTGCCGGAAGCAGAAATTAAAAAGAGAAAAGACGTTCGTAATATATTGACGTTTACCATTGACCCGGCAGATGCAAAAGATTTTGATGATGCCATTTCTTTCCGGGTATTAAAAGATGGCAATTATGAAATAGGCGTACATATAGCTGATGTAAGCTATTATGTGGAGCCGGAAACAGAGCTGGATAAATCTGCTTACGAAAGGGCCACTTCTGTTTATTTGCCAGACAGGGTAAACCCCATGCTGCCCGAGCGCATATCCAATGAACTCTGTTCATTGCGGCCCAATGAAGATAAGTTTACCTTCTCCGCTATTTTCGAAATAACGCCTAAAGCAGAAGTGAAAGAATACTGGTTGGGTAAAACAGTTATACATTCAGATAAGCGCTTTGCCTATGAAGATGTTCAGCAGATCATAGACAGCGGCGAAGGTGAATTGAAAGACGAAATACTTATTTTAAATAACCTGGCCCAGCGTTTCCGCAAGCAACGGTTTAAAAAAGGGGCTATTAATTTCAGCAGCCAGGAAGTTAGGTTTAAGCTGGATGAAACAGGCAAACCCATTGGTATTGTGATAAAGGAAAGCAAAGAATCGCACCAGCTGATTGAAGAATTTATGTTGCTGGCCAATAAGGTAGTGGCGGAACATGTGGCCAAAATAAAAGTCAACAAAAAGCCTATTCCTTTTCCTTACCGGATACATGCCACACCTGATGAAGAGAAGCTGTTGCCCTTTGTAGAGTTTGCAAAAAAATATGGCCATAAGTTTGAAACAAAAACACCCGAAGGCATTGCGGCTTCCTTTAACCAGATGTTGCTGGATATAGAAGGAAAACCGGAACAGCATGTTTTGCAGCAGCTGGGTATACGCACCATGGCAAAAGCTATTTACACGTCAGAAAATATTGGGCACTATGGGCTGGGTTTTGCAGACTACACCCATTTTACATCGCCTATTCGCCGGTACCCGGATGTAATGGTGCACCGTATTCTGCAGGAGATACTGGATGGCGAATTACCCATCGATAAAAAAATGGAAGCCAAATGCCGTCATTGCAGCGAACGGGAACGTGCCGCTATGGATGCAGAACGTGCTGCAAACAAATACAAGCAGGTGGAGTTTATGCAGGATAAACTGGGTGAAGAATTTGAGGGAGTTATCAGTGGCGTATCCTCTTTTGGTTTTTGGGTAGAAACCGTTGCGCATAAATGCGAAGGCCTGGTAAGCATCAACGGCTTGTTTGATTTTGATGATTTCCGCTATGTAGAAACCGATTATTGCCTGGTAGGAAGAAGAAGCGGCCGCACTTTCAGAATGGGTGATAAAGTAACCATCCGCCTCGTATCTGCTAACCTGGCCAAGCGCCAGCTGGACTATGAATGGGTGGTAGCCCCAGTAATTGGCATTGATGAGGATACCGATAAAACAAAAAGTAAAAAGAAGAAAAGTTAATGCGCAAATCTGCGGCATGCAGTAAGTGTGGAATAAATAAAATTCTGCAATACGGTATTGTTCCCGAATAGAAGACATCAGACATCAGCAAATCAGACATCCGATATTTGTATGCATTCATTTGAAGAATTATCAGGCTCGTTTAAAGAGAAATTTGAGGTTGTACATTTTCCGCAAACACCGGCTACGCTATATGATCCCAATAATTATTTTTTAACCATCGGTGGCAAACGGGTACGCCCGGTGATGTGCCTCATGGGCAACGAATTGTTTGGCGAAATTATCCCCGATACGTATGATGTGGCAACCGCGATAGAATTGTTTCACAATTTTACGCTCATACATGATGATATTATGGACAAGGCGCCGCTGCGCCGTGGTATGCAAACCGTACATGAGAAATATGATGCATCAACAGCTTTACTGGCCGGTGATGTAATGCTGGTGCGGGCGTATGACTATCTCAATAAAATTAAAACAGTTTATATCCACCGCATACTGCACCTGTTTAATAAAACAGCCAAAGAAGTTTGTGAAGGGCAGCAGCTGGACATGGATTTTGAAAAGCAGGAGGTAGTCAGTATCGGTCAATACCTGCAGATGATTGAATTGAAAACATCAGTATCGCTGGCAGCCAGTTTGCAATCAGGCGCTATCCTGGGGGGAGCAGGAGAAGGCAACCAGCGTCATCTGTATGAGTTTGGCCGCAACCTCGGCATCGCTTTCCAGGTACAGGATGATTACCTGGACGCGTTTGGCGACCCGGAAAAATTTGGTAAGAAAGTGGGTGGCGATATCATTGCCAATAAAAAAACTTTTCTCATGATCCATGCGCTGGAAATAGCGCCTGCAGCACAGAAGAAATTGTTGCTGCAGCTGATGAAAGAGAACCCAGATGATAAGATAGCACAGGTGCTGGCTATTTTTACTGCCTGCGGGGTTGATAAATGGGCTGTTGATCTCAAGGAGAAATATACCAATATTGCTTTTCAGCATTTGGAAGATATACTGGTGATGTCTGCCCGCAAAGAGCCACTCCGCCAGCTGGCATCGTTCCTGGTAAAACGCGAGTATTAGTTACAGCAGGATATTTTCTTATATCATTGCGGCGGCAGTTGAGCTGGCGCCTGCCAGCCAGGCTACCAATGGAAGGTTGCCGTTACTACGACAAAGTAGTCCGATAGTGTTTGTGCTTTCGTGAATATATTGGTATACATGCTATTCAATTTCTGTAAGGAGAAACCTGATGCTGTTTATTTTGAAGGATGTTCCCAACCCCGGATGTTTCTATACTGAAACCAGCCACCCGCTGTTTTCACACCATCTTTTTTCCCTATCTTAAACCCTAAAACCAACACGGCATGTCCAATTCGCTTTTTCGTACAAAAAAGATTGCTTCTATATTGGCAGAAGGATCGGATGACAGTCATGGTGCTGGTGGCTTAAAACGCGTGCTTACACTCCGTGATCTCACATTCTTTGGAATAGCCGCAATTTTGGGAGCAGGCAGTTTCAGCAGTCTGGGCGGGGCGGTATTTCACGGTGGACCGGGGGTGGTGGTTTTATTTATTATTACAGCCATTGCCTGCGCGTTTACTGCTTTTTGTTATTCTGAATTTGCCAGCCGTATTCCCGTCGCTGGCAGCGCTTATACGTATGCGTATGCTTCTTTTGGCGAATTGTTTGCATGGATAATTGGCTGGGCGCTTATCATGGAATATTCAATTGGTAATATTTATGTAGCCTATAGCTGGAGCGATTATTTCACCTCCTTCCTGGATAAATTGAACGTACATATGCCTGCCTGGTTATGTACCAGCTATATGGAAGTAAAGCATGCTATTACAGGCGGAAGCACCTCCGCAGATGTGCTGGATGCATGGAATAGTGCGCCTGTTATTGGCGGTCTGCATATTATTTTTGATTTGCCCGCGCTTATAATAAATGCATTGATCACCTACCTCGTATTTCGTGGCATAAAAGAAAGCCGCAATTTCAGCAATGTAATGGTGGTCTTAAAAATGATAGTTGTTGTATTGGTAATACTGGTGGGCGGTTATATTATCTTTTCAAACGGGCTTACTATTAACTGGATGCCTGCCAATGATGCAGGTGTAAAATCTTTTATGCCCAATGGTTTTGGAGGGGTAATGGCGGCGGTGAGCGGTGTTTTCTTTGCATATATTGGCTTCGATGCAGTGAGTGTGCTGGCAGAAGAAAGCAAAAATCCGCAACGCGATTTACCAAGGGGTATGATTTTTTCACTGGTTATCTGCACCATCGTATATATATTACTGACCCTGGTATTAACCGGTGCAGTCAACTACAGAAAATTTGAAGGCGTTGGTGATCCGCTTGCTTTCATTTTTGAAAAACAAAACCTGGATGTAAGCTGGATGCAGTTTTTTGTTTCCATTGCTGCAGTTATTGCCATGACGAGTGTATTGCTGGTTTTCCAGATGGGCCAGCCGCGCATCTGGATGAGTATGAGCCGCGATGGTCTGCTGCCAACGGTATTTCAAAAAATCCATCCAAAATTTAAAACCCCGTCGTTCTCCACTATTGTCACGGGCCTGGTAGTGGGTATTCCAATTTTGTTTACAGATAAAACGTTTGTACTGGACTTCACCAGTATCGCCACCTTGTTTGCATTTGTACTGGTATGTGGTGGGGTGCTATTAATCCCTAAAAAAGAAAAGCAAGCCGGCAAGTTTCATATACCCTATATAAACGGGCAATTTATTTTTCCGGCTATAATCATCGGCGCCCTGCTGATTGTTTATTTTTTCAATCACCAGTACCTGCAGGAATTGTTTCATCTTCCATTAACCACAGAGGAAGCGCAATCGGCTGTTACAGGTATTGATCCAATGAAAACGGAGTTGATTAATAATGCAATTGACAGTGCTGCGGTGGCCAAAGAAACCATCAATATTTCCACTATCATATTCTGGGTAGTTTGTCTGGTCGTCAGCATCTTAACTTTTATAAAAAAATATTCATTGATTCCTCTCCTGGGCCTGAGCACCTGCTTATACCTGCTAACTGGTATGACAGCAAAAAACTGGGCCTGGTTTTCCAGCTGGCTATTACTGGGCCTGGTTGTTTACTTTTTGTACGGGTACAAAAAAAGCAAGCTTGCGCAGGCGCGTGATTGATTAACCGGGTGCCTGGAAATTTTGAGCACGTAATAACAAATACGTAAAATAAAAATTGACTTTATATTAGAGCGGATATCTATGTATTTTTGCCTGGGATATATTTTGTTAACACTACAATTCCCATTTGGGGTCAGGGGTATGAAATTTGAAATTGGCGATAAGGTAACGGTACTGCATTCTAATGAAGACGGAGAGGTAATTGACATTATAAATGATAAAATGGTGATGGTGGAAGTAAGGGGCGTAAAATTTCCTGCTTATACAGATCAGCTTGATTTCCCTTACTTTAAACAATTCACACAGAAGAAAACACTCCCTGAAAAAAAGCCCAAAACTTATATTGACCAGGTTCCCAAAGAAAGAATAAAAACAGCCACTGCCAAATACCCGACAGGCGTGTGGCTGATGTTTTTGCCCAAATTTGAAACTGATGAATTTGGCGATGATATTGTTGACCTGCTGAAAGTGCACCTTATCAATGGCAATGAAACCGGGTATGGGTTCCACTACAAAGTGAGCTATGCCGGGGAAACCGGTTTTGATTTAAAGAATGAATTGTTTGTTAATCAGGATTTTTACCTGCACGACATTCCGTTTGATAACCTCAACGATAACCCTACTTTTTCATGTGAGTTTACGCTGGTTAACCCCGACAATGCAAAAGCGGAATATTATGAAACATCGTTGAAACTAAAGGCCCAGCAATTATTTAAAAAAATTGAGGAGATAAAACTGAAAGGTGAGCCTACGTTTTCTTACAAGCTTTTTGACGTATATCCTGCAAGGCAGGAGGAAAAAATGGACATGGCTGTTTTATCAGCTGCCGGTTATAAGGTGTATGAGGCTTCTAAGGCCAGGCAGCATTTACCGCCTGCGAGGTCTGTTGTGGATCTGCACATAGAAAAGATAATGGATGACTGGAAACGGCTCAGTAATTTTGAAATACTTACGCTGCAGTTAAAAGAGTTTGAAAAATATTATGACCTGGCATTGGCGCATCGCCAGTCGTCAATCATATTTATACACGGACTGGGTACCGGCAAATTACGCGACGAAGTGCATGAACAACTTCGACTGAAAAAAGAAGTGAAATATTTTGTAAACCAGTACAATGCTGCTTACGGTTACGGCGCAACAGAGGTTTTTTTACAATACTAGAACTATGGATGCACGGCAATGACGTTCAGCTCCAGGCCACCAATCAACTGGCCAACCAATCAACCAATAAACTTACCTTTGCCGTAACTACCAACCGAGCTATCGATCTTATGGTAACATAGGGTAGGAAAGTCCGGACAGCAAAGGACAATGCACCGGTTAAGCGCCGGGTCCCAATTGAAAGAGCGGGAACAGAAAGTGCCACAGAAAATAACTGTCCTGGTTCTACGAACCGGGATGAGGGTGAAAACGTAGGGTAAGAGCCTACGTCCCGGCATGGTAACATGCCGGGAGGGTAAACCTTGCATGCTGTAATGCCACGTATACCAGCGCCTGAGGGCTGTTCGCCCGATGCTGGAGGGTAGGCAGCAAGATCCCTGCAGTAATGCAGGGGCCAGATAAATGATAGTTTAGAAACAAAATCCGGCTTATGAGTTGGTAGTTATTTTACTAAGAGTGGCTAAGGGAACAGGGAGAAAAGCAGGTTTATGAATATACTTCTGCTGCTTGTTGTGCTTTTATGCTTTTTTATATATGTCCTGATAAACTCCGGCTTATGAGTGAGGAGTAATATAGTTAAGAGAATAGGGAGAAAGGGGTTGATTTAAAATTTCTGTTACTTCATGCTCTTTTTTTTACGCACACTAATCAGCAAGGAAGTTTTTTATAGCAACGATGCGCTTTTCTCCATATTTCTTAGCCCTTCCGGTATAAATTGCCAAGATAGCCGCCGGCTTCCATCATCCACGCAATGCCAAGGTGAACCATAATACCTCCCAGGATTGATTGCGTTCTGTATGCAATGATGCCCAGCAGCATACCACCAAAAAACGAAGAAATGCATTCAAATAATGGCTTGCCAAAATGAATGCTGCAGTAGAAAACCGCCATGGGTAAAACAGCGTCGGCACCCACATACCTTACAAAAGCAAACACCAGGAACCCGCGAAAAAAAAGTTCTATGGTAATAAAATCAATGCCGTAAGACAGTTCATAGAGCGATTTATACAACCAGGAATGCTTTGTTATTCCTTCTATAAAAGCAACCTGCTTTAGTTTGGGATAAGTGTGCAAAAAATCGGCCTGGGTGGAAGCAAAAGCTATCAGCGGCACCATAATAAGCAACATCAGCGCATAAGGCTGCCAATTAAAATTTTTAGTAGTCAGTCCCCAGAACGAAGGCTGGCTTTTCTGAAACCACCACAATAACAGCAATGGTATAACAACCAGCAATAACCGCGAAGGAAGATTGATGATGATGGCGTAATATCTTCTCCAGCTATCATTTTCTGTGCCGGCTACCCACTGTGTCAATCCGCTAAAACTTACTTTTAGGGCAAAGATGGCGGGCGCAAGAAACAATAAAAGCCAGAATTGCGGCTGACTGGCCGCCTGTTTATGCTTTGTAAAAACCAAAACAAGAAAAGGAATAATAAATGCAATAGCATATACACTGCAGAAGCCAAGAAATTTTCCCCAGCGCGAATGGATATTGTATAACCACTTAGTCTCTATACCAAACCGGTAATTTAATATTAGAAAAATGCCGGCAAAGCAAGCAAAAAATGCAAGCAGCCATTTATCGGTATTCCTGAAATAATCCTGCAGGTATGAAAAAATGAGGTTCATGTGTTTCAGGCGTTGATAATGCCCGTAAAGGAAGCTTTGATCTTTGCCATCAGGTCGGTCTCAATCATTTTGGCAGCCAATGCAATCATATTTTTAAATGCATTGCTTTTTGAAATGCCATGACCAATGATAACGGGTTTGGCTACGCCCAGCACAGGAGTTCCACCATAGTATTCAAAATTAAAGCGCTGTAAAAATTCATGCTCAATTTCTTTAGCATGCGTAATATCATAAATAGATTCAGCCATTTTAAGCACCACATTGCCTGTAAATCCTTCACATACTATTACGTCGGCTCTGTCCAGCAATATATCACGGCCTTCAACATTGCCAATAAAGTTAATTTGCGTGTTTTGTTTAAGCAGGGGATAGGTGGCCTGTGCCAGTATATTTCCTTTACTTTCTTCTTCGCCTACGTTCAGCAAAGCCACCCTTGGGTTATCAATACCCAGTATATGTTGTGCGTACAAAGATCCCAGCAGTGCAAACTGGTTGAGGTTTTCCGGCTTGCAATCTGCGTTAAGGCCCACATCCAGTAGTATACCGGTCTTGCCATTTTCTTTGGGCATTACAGAAGATATGGTTGGGCGAACAACTCCTTCAATTACTTTAATGCTGAACATTGCGCCTACCAGCATAGCGCCGGTATTGCCTGCGCTTATAAAAGCGTCAATTTTATGGGAAGCAAGGTAATGGAAGCCAATGGCGATGGAAGATTGCTGCTTTTCTCTGAGCGCTTTGGTGGGATGTTCCTGCATGTCAATCACCTGTGGGGCATGCACTATTTTCACGCTGGCAGCGGCAATGCCATGTTCGGCCAGCAATGGTGTAAGCTGCGGCTCATCTCCAAATAAAAACAAGTTGCAATCCTGCGGTTGTTCAGACAGATACAGACGGATGCCCCTGACCGCTTCAAGCGGAGCAAAATCGCCACCCATCATATCTAAACCAATATTCATAGTGACTGCAAAAAAAAATTCCAATATTCAAAGGTTACAGGTAACTAAACCACTGAATGCCGGAATCTGGTAATTATTTAAAATCTATTTTACAGGAGCTTGTTCAGCTACTACTTTTCCTTTGTAGTACAACTTACCTTCACTTACATGTGCGCGGTGGCGAACATGTATTTCACCTGTAGTGCTGTCTTTACTCAGCGTAATAGAACTTGCCTTGTAGTGTGTTCTTCTTTTAGCACTACGCTGCTGAGAATGTCGTCTTTTGGGATTTGGCATGACTCTCTGTTTATTGTAATCAAAAAATGTTTGTTATCTGTATAAAAGCATTGCAGCTTTAATTATCTAAGTTCTTTTTTATATTCTCAAGGCCTTTCCAGATGGGATTTTCCGTCCGGGCCGGTTCATCTTCGCCGCCACCTCCCTTAAGCATATCCAGTACATCATTGTCGCAAAACTGGCTGCCCATCTTCTCTTCACTGCACATTCGCTGCATGGGTATACTCAGGTTAATAAATTCATATATCCAGTCGGCAACATGCAAGTGACTTTCTCCACGCCCGATATAATATACATCCGGGTCTTCTTCTGTTTCATTCATTTTATCCGGCTCTTCAGCTAATTTAACCGCAAGGCTAAATTCATCCCACAAATTCATGGGTAGCGTGGTACTTCCGCACCTGTCACAGTTTACTTCAAGCGAACCGCCAATTTCAAACTTCAGCAGCATAAAGCCATTTTGTTTGTCGAGGGTTAACTTAATATTTGCCTTGCAGTTACGAAAATCCTGCTCCTGGTATGCCTCAAAGAACTTGTCGTCTACCTGGTACTGGTATTCATGAATGCCCTGTCTTAATCCTACAAACGCTATATCGTACTCCCGGCGACTCATGTATATGAACTTTTAAAGGTTGGCAAAGGTAAGATAAAATAACTGAAATGTGGGTATAAAAGCAGAAGAAATCTTGCTGGTAGCCATCATTTTTGCCCGTATATGCTCCTTACACCGTGATGACCAAAGGTAATAACAATTGGAGGGGCAATGGCCTTTGCATTAAACGTAGCCAGATATGCTTTGAAGCGGGAGTCGACCAACGGGCGGTTTCGCTTGCAGCTGCCTGACAATGAACTCCGTCCCGGCTATTTTAATTTGATTTTAATAGCCTGTAATACAATTGTTTCTGGGTTGCAGTATTAATTACTGACCTTTACTGATTCAACAAATATATTATATTGACTATGGTAGATGCAAGAATTTTGCTGGTAGAGGACGAACGAAAGATAGCTGACTCATTAAAAAAAGGACTTTCCGAAAACCAGTATGAAGTAGAAGTTGCTTACGATGGACTGGCTGGCAAGAAATTATTTGAAACACAGTCTTTTGATCTCGCCATACTGGACATTAACCTGCCAGGCATGAATGGATATGAACTTTGTAAGGAAATTCGTATTCATAATCAGCAGATACCCGTGATGATGCTAACAGCCCTGAATGCCATTGATGACAAAATAGAGGGTTTTGATGCAGGGGCAGATGATTATGTGATTAAGCCATTTGATTTTAAGGAGCTGCTGGTAAGAATCAGGGCCTTGTTAAAGCGCCTGCGGCAGACCGTTCCGGTGGGCAATGTGCTTAAAATATCAGATTTGGTGATGAACCTGGATAGTAAAGAAGTTAGCCGCGATGGTAAGCTGATAGCACTTACTGCAAAAGAATTCCAGCTGCTGGAATACCTGATCAAAAACAAAAATAAGGTAGTATCAAGGGCCGACATCGCCTTAAACGTATGGGATATTGACTTTGATACCAAGACCAATGTGATAGATGTGTACGTTACTTTTCTCAGGAAAAAACTGGATAAAGACTTCCCCAATAAACTTATACACACCCAGGTAGGCATGGGGTACATACTGAAGGAATCCTGACATGAATATCCGGTTTAAAATAACATTGCTTTTTACCCTGCTGGTAATGGGTATCTTATCCCTAATCAGTTATTCCGTCTACTATTTTACTGAGCAAAGCAGGCAGGCTATATTTAAACAGCGGCTGCAGGCGGGTGCCAATAACCGCGCGAATTTATTTGCCTTGCTGGGCGATAATAAGCTGGATGTACTTCAAAAGATGGACAGCAGTTCAACCGTGCTGATGACCCAAAGAGCGCTGCTGATTTATGAGGAAGGAATGCAGCCAGCTTACCAGTTTTATGGAACCGGGGCAAAAGTATATGTGCCCAGCGCGCAGCAGATTGCCGCGATTAAAATAAAAAAGACCAGTTTTTTTAAAATTGGCAGCCTGGATGCGGTAGGTATCTTTCATGCATATAAGACTAAAGGCATCGTGGTCTTTTACATGGGTATTGATGAGGATGGCAGAAGAAGAATAGATGATCTGAAAAGAATTCTGCTCTCGAGTTTACTGGCTGGCGTTATTATTACACTCATAGTAGGGTATATTTTTTCTACCCAGCTGGTAAGACCTATCAACAGGATAATCAGGGAAGTAAATGAAGTGTCATTCAACAATCTTTCAGACCGCATCTATGGCGGTCAGGGACAGGATGAATTATCAAGGCTGGCCAACACTTTCAATAGCCTGCTGAGCCGCTTGCAGGAGTCCATTACTATACAAAAGCGTTTTATTTCCAACGCCTCGCACGAACTCTCCACACCGCTTACTTCTATCAGCAGCCAGTTACAGGTAACGCTTCAGAAAGCAAGAAGCACAGAAGAATATCATACGGTATTATATTCTATCCAGGAAGATGTGGAGCAGATGCGCCAGCTTACAAAAAGCCTGCTTGAAATCGCTAAAACCGGCTACGAAGGCGGCATAGAACTGAGTGAGGTACGGGTAGATGAAATCATGTTAAAGATTGTAGCGGATGTAAAAAAAATAAATGCAGCATATGTTGTTGAGCTGGAATTTGGCGAATTTCCGGATGATGACAAAAGTTGTTTAACATATGGCAACCAGGATCTATTGTACAGTGCTATTAAAAATATTACAGAAAATGCCTGCAAGTATTCGTACGACAAGCAGGCTTTCCTGTACCTGAAGTTCGAGAACAATGATATTATTGTAAGGGTAAAAAACAACGGAGAAGTAATCAGCCCGGAAGAACTGGAAAGTATTTTCCATCCTTTTTACCGGGGCCGCACGGCAGGTGAGACCCGTGGCTTTGGATTAGGTCTTGCCTTGTCTCAACGCATTGTTGCCCTGCACAAAGGAAAAGTCGTAGTACGGTCGGACAGCAGTAATGGTACAGTATTTACTATTACGTTTCCGTCATTAAACACTTATTAAAGCAATTGTTTAATGCTTTTTTAATCGTGGAATGATTGGTTACCTGATTTAATGTTTGAAATTTATTATACAAATTTTTAGCAGGTTTTGTAATTTTTTCATAGGGTGGTTTTAGGTTGCATTCTCGTCTTGATAAAAAGGATATATGTTTAAGCATATATCCTTTTTTAGTATCACGCCTGCTCTATTATCGGCCTGTGTTTAGCAATCTTATTGCGCATGTCCGCATCCACGTTGTAAAGTAAATACTTTAAAAAGTTTTTTTGTTCATTACCCTGGAGAACTCTTCTGCATAGCTGACACCAACTGGTAATTCTCGTCCGGCTATCTCTATTTTTTTGCTGCTCACCTTTTCTATTCTTCCCAATGGTACAATATAGGAGCGGTGAATACGCAGGAACTCATGCGAAGGAAGTTTTTCGGCAATGGCTTTAAGGCTCATGAGCGTAAGTACATTCTTATTATCTGAAAGGTGGATACGGATATAGTCATCCAGCCCTTCTATAAATAAAACATCTTTCAGGTTTACTTTAACCAGCTGGTAATCTGCTTTTACAAAAATGGAAGTAAGCCGCATTTCCTGGTTCAGGTTAAATTCAAAATATTCCCTGGCTTTGTACACAGCTTTTACAAACCGGTCGTATTCAAATGGCTTTAATAAATAATCGATGGCGTTAACGTTAAATCCTTCAACTGCATATTCGCTGAAAGCGGTCGTAAAAATGACCATTGGCTTTTGGGGCATTGAATTATAAAACTGGATGCCATTCATATCGGGCATCTGTATGTCAAGAAATATAAGATCTATTTTTTCGTTTTCCAGGAAGGCCCTTGCTTCAATAGCATCTGTAAAGCTGGCCTTTATTTGCAAAAAGGAAACTTTGCTGATGTACTCTTTCATGAGGCTAAGTGCCAGCGGTTCATCGTCTATGGTTATACAGCTTATCATATTAATTCAAGTGTAAGGGTTACTAAAAAAGAGCTGATATCATTTTCCGTAAGTAAAATGTGTTTATTATGATACATCAGTTCCAGTCTTCGTTTGGCATTGCTGAGTCCTAAACCCGTATTACCGGCACCGGCCTGGCTATTTATAAATTTTTGATTGGCCACTACAAAGTTCAGCTGGTTGTTGCTTACGGTGAGGTGTATATCAATGGCAGCAGACTGGTGAGTACTGATGCCATATTTAAAAGCATTTTCTACAAACGCAATGAGCAGCAGCGGGGCTATCTGTTTATCCGCTGTATCACCCTTACTGGTAAAGTTAATAACAGATTTTTCGGTTAAACGCACTCTTTGTAATGCAATGTAATTTTCCAGAAACTGTATCTCTTTATCCAGTGGCACAAAATTACTTTTAGCATCATCCAGTACATACCGCATAATGGAAGAAAGTTTCATCACTGAATCAGCCGTGTTGGCACTGCCGGTAATTGCCAGCGAATAAATATTATTGAGTGTATTAAAAAGAAAATGAGGGTTTATCTGGGATTTTAGCAGCGCCAGTTCCGTAATGATTTTTTCCTTTTCTATTTCTTCAGTACGCCGCTCACTCCTGAACCATTGATTGATTATTTTAATACCACCAC
Source organism: Chitinophagaceae bacterium (assembly GCA_039916305.1). Taxonomy (GTDB): domain Bacteria; phylum Bacteroidota; class Bacteroidia; order Chitinophagales; family Chitinophagaceae; genus JACMLD01. The sequence goes on from JBDSLR010000023.1 coordinate 37,609, forward strand.
TGATAATCAGAATCAGCAAAAACATGGCCAGGGTACCCGGAAAAGCAAAGGGCATTATGCGCCTTACGCCAAACCTGGGGGGCATCTTACCCGGCGGCAGGTTTATATTTTGTAAAAACCTTGGCCTGGGTATTTCTACAAAATGAAAATATACTGAAGGAATGAAAACGTACAATATCAGCAGGCCAAGTATACTAAATATATAGATAGCAATTTTTCGTTCTGCCAGCAGCTTTGGTATCAGTACCAGTGAATGCAGGTAATAAAAGCCAACCAGGAAAAGGTTGGTGGTAAAGAAAAGTAATTGCAGTTTCCGCTCCGGGTTAAAGGGCATTTCCCTGGGGCCGGAAAAATTTACAAAGGGAAAAAGCAGAAATCCTGTCCATATGGCTGTATGAATAACAATCTGCAGTGTCCGTTTATTCCATTTCATGGTTAGCAAATAAGTGATAATTGATTTTTTCAGAAAATATCATTCAAGGTAGATATAGTGGAAGGCAACGGAAAATAAAATAGAGCAAACAGCATGTTTAATCGGTTAACAATGACCGCTACATGGTTTTAACCCGTTGAAAACCATCTGCTGTTAAGGAGGTTTTAAAATAATACTTCCAAAAGCTATGATATGTAAAATAGTTTTACAAGTTTTACATCATCCAAGCCCCCAATGAAAAGCCTGCATCTGCAGGTTTTTTTATTTTAAAGCAGATCGTTTTATCAAGTTCAATCTCCGGAAGAAACCCAACCTCTTGTAAACTTGATAAACATCGTGCCATGAAACTTTTTACTATTTGCCTGCTGCTCATTGTAGCTACTAACTATTCATTTGCCGGTTCCGGTAATCCCCCAAAGGTTAATTTCCCTGATTCTTTTACTGCCACATAGAAAGAAGGAAAATTATTGTTCGATACGAATGCAGCAAAAATATGTGCCTGCCAGCTATTACGGGTGAGTTCCAGCAATGAAAAGGAACAATTGATTGCCGTTTTTGCACAGGGATTCAACAGCGGGGATACCCGTGCGGACATCGCTTTAGCCGGCATTGTGCTCGACAAAGAAAAAAAACACCTAAAAAGTTTTTTCTATAGCAAAATAAAAATAGCAGGTAATATATACGCTGCAACAGGATGCAGCCTGCTGTATAAAAACATTCAGTCTAAATACAGCAATATAAAATTATATGATGTGCTGGATGCCGATGCATTGAATAATAAGATGCTGGCTTCAAAATAATGCATGCTATTGCGCAATATTGACTTCTTTTAATTCCTGGCCTTCGCCTAGTACTGTTCGTTGTCGTTTGGAAAGTCGTTGCTTTTTACATCTTTGATATAGTGCTGAACCGCGCCTGTTATAGTAGAAAAAAGATCCAGGTATTTACGGAGAAAGCGGGGCTTGAATTCGGTATTTATACCCAGCATGTCATGCATCACGAGTACCTGGCCATCACAATGTTTACCCGCACCAATGCCAATGGTGGGTATGCTAAGGCTTTCAGCTACTTCTTTGGCCAGAAGAGCAGGAATTTTTTCCAGTACAATGGCAAAGCAACCGGCCTCCTGCAGCAGCAGCGCATCTTTCTTTAATTTTTCAGCTTCGGCTTCTTCTTTTGCACGTACCGTGTAGGTACCAAATTTATAAATGGATTGTGGCGTTAAACCCAGGTGGCCCATTACCGGTACACCGGAAGAGATGATTCTTTTTATTGACTCAAGTATTTCTTCACCGCCTTCCAGTTTAATAGAATGCGCACCGGTCTCTTTCATGATACGGATGGTGGAACTAAGCGCTTCTTTTGAGTTACCCTGGTAAGAGCCAAATGGCAGGTCAACCACGATTAGGCACCTTTCTGCACCACGTACTACAGATGAAGCATGGTAAATCATCTGGTCAAGCGTAATAGGTAAAGTTGTTTCGTGCCCAGCCATTACGTTGCTGGCAGAATCGCCCACCAGTATGATATCTATACCTGCTGCATCAAAAATTTTGGCAAAAGAAAAATCATATGCCGTTATCATGGAGATCTTTTCTCCGGCATCTTTCATTTTCTGTAATGTATGGGTAGTAATTTTTTTAACTTCTTTGTAAGTTGACATGCGTTTTTTTTGAAGCTTAGCGATACCGCTGAGTTGTCCTTATACCAATATTTCTTTCATCCTTACGTCTTCGTACAGGGTGTGTAAGAGGCCATCTGCCAGTCCTATTTTTGGTACAAATATTTCTTCTATGGAGGCCCACCGCATCACATTAATATAAATCTGTAAAGCAGGCAGAATAACATCAGCCCTGTCTTCACGGAGGTTATAGGTTCGCATCCGGTCGTAAAGGGAAAAATTACTTAGTTCTTTGTAATAATCTTTCAGCAGATCAAGCGGTAATGGCTTGCCGTCTTTCTTCTTAGACATGGAAAAAACCTTATTGATATTGCCGCCTGTACCAATGGCCACCACCTCTTTATGGCCCCTTATTTTTTCCCGGATATAATTTTTTATTTCGTCCCAGTGTTTTTCTTCTACCTGGTTTTTAAGCAGGCGTATGGTACCCACATTGAATGATTGTTTAAAAACAAGTTGGTTCTGGCTGAAGAAAGTAAGCTCCGTACTACCACCGCCCACATCCACATATAAGTAAGAATGATCTTTGTCCATGTTTTCGGCCACATGGTTTGCGTAAATAACAGCAGCTTCCTCATCGCCACTGATGATCCTTATATCAATACCTGTTTCTGTTTTTACGCGTTTTATTATTTCGTCGCCATTTTCTGCATCCCGCATGGCCGACGTAGCGCAGGCCTTTACATGTTTTACATTGTATACATCAATCAGGCATTTGTAAGCTTTCATGGTTTGCAGTATCATCTCCGTTTTTTCGGGCGATATCTGCTTTTTTTCAAATACATCAAACCCCAGTCTCAATGGCACCCGTACAAGATTCAGTTTGTTAAAATCGGGTTTGCCTTCGCTGTTTTTTACAACGTCCGATATCAGCAGCCGGGCCGCGTTACTTCCAATGTCAATAGCTGCCAGTCTCAATGTGTAATGGGTTTAATGAATGATTGTTCTTTCCTTCCCTTCAATAAAAATAACCTTTAAATCGTATCAGCGTGTACAACGGCCGGCATCGGAATCTCACCTGTACCAGGCTCCTGTGTTAAGGTTTTTACGGCGCTGTGCAGGTAATTGTATATTTCCACCTGTGAACGAACCCGCTTTCCATTTGATCGCACGTATTCATTGGTTAGTTCATTGTTCAAAATTCTGGCTTTCACATTAGCATTCAATTGAATGTCCAGAATAGTTTTCAACACTTTCTTAATATCATTGTTGAAAATAGGGCAGGTAACCTCTACCCGGTGATCAATGTTTCTTACCATCCAGTCTGCAGAAGAGATGAAAACCCTTTCCTTTCCACCATTATTAAAAATAAACACCCTTGAATGTTCCAGGTATTCATCTACAATACTGATGGCTTTTACCGGAACAATAAATTTTTTATTCTCAGTAAACATGCAGAAGATGCCGCGTACAATAAGTTTAAGTGCAACGCCTGCTTTGGCTGCTTCATATAATTTAGCAATCAGTTCATCGTCAGACAGCGAATTCATTTTAAGAATGATAGATGCCGGCTTGCCTTTTTCAGCCAGCCTGATTTCTTTCTGGATCATTCGCAGCAGGCTGGTACGTAGGCTGAAGGGGCACGGGATAAGTGTTTTGCAGGCCCTGATAAATTTTTCTCCTTCTTTGGGTTTTTCAAGATAGAGAAAGATTTTATTTACATCGGCCATAATACTCCTGTTTGATGTAAGCAGGCACTGATCACCATAAATGCTGGCTGTTTTCTCATTCAGGTTGCCCGTACTTACAAAGCCGTAATGGGTAGTATGATTGTTAACCCGTTTCTTTATCAGGCATAGCTTGGCATGTACTTTCATATTGGGTATGCCAATAAGAACTTTCACACCTTCTTCTTCCAGCTTCTCTTTCCATTCCAGGTTGGCTTCTTCATCAAAACGGGCCCTGAGTTCCATCATCACGGTTACCTGCTTGCCATTTCTTACAGCATTAACCAGGGCATTTACTACTTTAGAATTGGACGCCAGGCGGTAAGCGGTTACTTTAATAGCGGTCACATGCGGGTCCATCGCCGCTTCGCGCAGCATATCCAGTACGCCATTGTAAGAGTGATAAGGGAAGCTGAGTAAAATATCTTTTTCAAGTACCACATCTGTTACCCGGCGCGTACCCATCAACAGTGGGTGGGTAAATGGTTTTTTACGCTGGCTTTTTTTGGGGATTATATCCGGGAAGTCCATAAAATGCCGGAAGTTGTGGATGCGGCCGCCCGGAATCAGGTTGTCCTTCTTGCTCATATTCATCTTACGCATCAGGAATTCCAGCAGGCCGGCATCTATTTCCCTGTCGTACACAAAACGCACCGGCTTACCCCGCCGCCGGTTCTTAATACCTTTTTCTATTTTTTGAATAAGGGTAGTAGACACATCATTGTCAATATCCATTTCAGCATCCCTGGTTACTTTAAATATCCAGGAATCAAATTTATTATAGGCGAAATAGGAGAATATTGAAGGCAGGTTATAGCGGACAATGTCTTCCAGCAAAATTATATGCTGTTCACCAGGGGCGGACGGCAACAATATAAACCTGCCCAAAGCCCTGCTGGGAATTTCTATAAGCGCGTATTTCTGTTTGTAAGCACTGTCTTTTGCAGACATTACCACACCGAGGTAAATTGATTTATCCCGCAGGTATGGCCACTGCGGTATATTTTCAATCATGAGCGGAATAATATTGGAACGAACTTCTTCTTCAAAATGCCGCTGCACAAAAACCCTTTGCTCACGGGTAAGTTGTTTTTCTGTTACCAGGAATATTTTTTCTTTTTGCAATTCTGTAATAATTTCTTCCCATACCCGGTTGAATTCATTTTGCTGCCGCAGCACAATCAGCTGTATTTCCTCCAGTATTTCCTCCGGGCTTTCCTCCATGTGCATATTGGCTTTTACCTTATGCGTTTTGTTTTCAAACTCTATCATCCGCTTCAGCGTTGCCACCCGCACCCTGAAAAACTCATCTGTATTATTGGAGAAGATGCCCAAAAATTTGATTCTTTCTTTGAGCGGCACCGTACTGTCGGCCGCCTCCTGCAAAACACGGGCATTAAAAGAAAGCCAGCTGATATCCCTTGCAATTGTTTTTTTCTTCATACTTTTCCCTTCATTCATATAATATAGCCGTTTTACGCAAGGTAAAATGACTGTCAGGTAATTGAAATTAATTAATTATTAATTGAGAAAGACCTTGCTTCTGCCAGATAGGGATTTCATATAACCGCAAATGTGTGATTGCAAAACCCTTGGTGGCCTCCGGGTTTTACCTTTTTACATCCACTGGTTCAGCGCTTTAGCAGTTTATTTCAGGTTGATAACAGGTGTTTATGAGCTTTATGCGGAAAAACCTTGATTTTCTTTGTGATATTTGACCTCCTTTCCCTACCTTTGCCGTCCTAAATTTTGTACATCATGGCCAGAGTATGTCAGGTAACCGGTAAAGTTCCAATAACAGGGAACAAAGTATCTCACTCAAATATAAAAACAAAGCGTCGTTTTTTGCCTAATCTGCAAACCAAACGTTTTTTTCTTGCAGAAGAAGATAAGTGGATTACGCTTAAATTAACTACCGATGGCATCCGCACTATCAATAAAAAGGGGTTGTTTACCGTGGTTAAAGAATTGAGGGCAAACGGAACGCATATATAAGTAATACACAACAAATTAAATTTCCCCCACAATGGCAAAGAAAGGAAACAGGGTGCAGGTAATCCTGGAATGTACAGAACACAAAACCAGCGGCAAGGCAGGTACCAGCCGTTACATAACTGTAAAGAATAAAAAAAATACTCCTGAGCGTATTGAACTTAAAAAGTTCAACCCGATCCTGAAAAAGGTAACTGTACACAAAGAAATCAAGTAATTTAATTCATCTTTTAATTATATATAGTCATGGCAAAAGCAGCTAAGACCGCGCAGAAAAAAGATTTAAAAGCATCTGCTGACGCAAAAAACTGGACTAAGGTAATAAAGGCAGTACGCAGCCCTAAATCGGGCGCTTACACTTTTAAGGAGTCCATTATACACAAAGACAAAGTGAAAGACTTTCTGGCTAAGTAATTGCCGGCTTGTACTATATTAAAAAGCTGTTCTGAATATTTTCGGAATGGCTTTTTCTGTTTTGCAATACAGCTAACACTGCCGCCGCGGAATTTCGGGTTTACGTTTTCTTTCGAGGCTGCCAGCTAAATAAATCTCAAAATTCCTCAATCAGCAATAACTTTAAACCCTCAACTTTAAAGCATACACCATCATTATGGGATTATTTGATAAATTGTTTGGCAAAAAAGAAAAAGAGACCCTCGACCAGGGTTTGCAAAAAACCAAGGAAGGCTTTCTTTCCAAAATCACCAAGGCCATTGCTGGTAAAAGCACGGTAGATGAGGAAGTGCTGGACAACCTGGAAGATGCCCTGGTAAGTGCAGACGTAGGCATCGATACAACCATCCAGATCATTGACCGTATAGAAAAAAGAGTTTTAAAAGACAAGTACCTCAGCACGAGTGAGCTAAACAGGATACTGCAACAGGAAATAGAGACCCTGCTGGTAGATGCACCGGAGGGTAACCAGTATACGTTTACATCACCCATGCCCGCTAATCCGTATGTAATCCTGGTAGTAGGCGTAAATGGCGTAGGCAAGACCACTACCATCGGAAAACTGGCCAATAATTTTAAAAAGGCCGGTAAAAATGTGTTGCTGGGTGCTGCTGATACTTTCAGGGCAGCAGCTGTTGAGCAATTAACTATCTGGAGCGAACGGGCTGGTGTTCCCATTGTAAAACAGGATATGGGGAGCGATCCCGCCGCAGTAGCGTTTGACACAGTACAAAGCGGGGTATCCAGGGGAAGCGATATTATTATTATTGATACAGCAGGACGTTTACACAACAAGGCATATTTGATGGATGAGCTGGGAAAGATAAAAAGGGTTATTCAAAAAGTGATTCCGGATGCACCGCATGAAGTTATGCTGGTGCTGGATGGCTCAACCGGCCAGAATGCATTGGAACAAGCCAAACATTTTACCGCAGCAACAGATGTAACGGCACTTACCATCACTAAATTAGATGGCACCGCTAAAGGTGGGGTGGTATTGGCTATTGCCAACCAGTTTAAAATACCGGTTAAGTTTATTGGTGTGGGAGAGAAGATGGAAGACCTGCTTGTATTTGATAAACATGAGTTTGTAGATAGCTTATTTAATTTGGAGAAAGGTTAAGACAGGGAAAAAGGAAAGGGGCTTTGGTTGATTTTTCCTGGTACATAACCGACAGATAAAAAAGTGGTTGACCGGGCTGTCGCTGGCATACTTTAAGTTTTATATCTGAGAGAAGTATTAATTGCTGGCAGACATCAGGCACCCGGTATCGTAGATGGCCGTATAATTAATTCGCCATCCAGGCTTACCTGTTTTATTTTGACGCTGTTGTCATCAATATTCTCCAGCAACATCTTTACAGCCAGCTGCCCCATTTCTTTAATGGGTTGCCGGATGCAGGTGAGTGGTGCATAAAACAAATCAAATGCATCCGTTTCATCAAAGCAAACCAGTGCCACATCTTTTGGTACGCTTATTTTTTTTTCATTGATATATTTTACTGCGTGCATGGCAATTACATTGGACCCAAATAACAATGCGTCTGCAGGTTCTTTACGGTATAGCAGGCTGTGCACCGCCTTCTCCGTTTCTTCTTTTATGGTAGTAGCGTTTACCTGTTGCAGGTAATCAGACCTGAATATAATTTTATTTCTGGTCAGTGCTGCCAGGTAGCCACGGCTGCGCTCGGCCAGGTGAAAAAGAGAAGACGCGTAATTAATCATGCCAATTCTTTTATGCCCGTAATTAACCAGGTGTTGCGTGGCTTCAAAAGCGGCTTTGTAATTGTCCAGCACAATATAATTGGTTTCAACACCGGGGAAGTAACGATCTATCAGCACAAACGGAATTTGCTGCTGCAGCAAATCTGTAATCTGCGGTTCTGCATGCTCGGGAGGAGAAAGAATTAATCCGTCTGCCTGGCGGTTCACCAGCGCGTCCAGTATTTTTCTGTATTTCTCAGGGTTTTCGTCAGAACTGCCAAAGATGACGGTATAATTGTATTTATCTGCAGCATCTTCAATAATACGTGCAAGGGCAGCCGAAAACGGGTTGGAAATGTCGGCAAGTATCAGCCCGATAGTATAAGTCTTGTTAGTTTTAAGACTGCGGGCAATCTGGTTGGTACGGTAATTCATAGCAAGGGCGGTAGTCCTGATTTTTTCCGCAACTACTTTATTGATACGACCTTCTTTTTTGTTGTTAAGTACATATGAAACCAACGCGGTAGATACCCCAACAGCCGCAGCAATGTCTTTTAAGGAAACTTTTTTATTCATAATAGGAGAAATAAAAATCCTGAAAGTAAATAATAGCGAAAGCAGGCTTAATACGACAAACCCGCCGGGAGAACCTGACGCTAACTTATAAAATCATATAATGGATGGAGGGTGAAATCCTAATACCCTTTAACAGCCTGTTATTATTTGTAATGGATTGATTTTTATTTAATTATAATAATTCTACTGCTGACCAATAACATTTATCCTTAAAAATTAGTTAAGTTCAAAGATAATAAACTATTTGTTTAATCGTTTAAACAAAAATGCCTAATTTTGTATCCTGCATTGAAGCTTTCTTGCCAGCGGCCCCCGGCCAGTAACTATTGCCCGCAGTTACAAACTGCCAGCTTGATTTAAAAGAATCTGCCGCCAATTGAAAAAATTGCCACCTGCCATTGCCATATGTGATAAAGAATTTGCAGACCAGGCAGGCTGGCCATAAAAATATTAACGCATTGTCTGTTATAGAAAAACGGCTTTTAAAAAGCTGTTATTTTAAAACAATAAAAATTGTGAGTATGATCAGTACCAGAAAAATGAATACAGTAAAACGGATTGCTTTCGCAGCAAGCGATAACAACCGTAAATCCTTAATCGAATGGTCTTATTACAACCAGGAGATTTTAAAGGGGCATGAATTAATAGCAACCGGTGCCATTGCTGATATATTGGAAGGCACAGTAGGCGTGCCGGTAACAAAACTGCCCGATGGCGCCGCTGCGGCCAACCAGCAACTGGCAGCTATGGTAGCAGGGCAGCAAATTGATATCCTGCTGTTTTTTTGGGATCCGTTGCAGCCATTGCAGTTTGAAAATGGCGTACGTGCACTGCACGACCTGGCGGTGACCAGTAATATTATCATAGCCTGTAACCTGGCTACGGCTGACTTTGTATTATCATCTGTGCTAATGGATAAAAATCATTCAGTGCCGGTATTACCGGATTTTGCTTTTACAAAAAAGCCGGTGGGCTATTTTAATAACAATGGTTCAAAGCGGGTGGTATTAAAAGTAAACACGATCAACTAAAACTTATATATGAATTTATCTGTTGCTGAAGGCAGGCCCAGGGTCTACCGTATAGCAGTAAGTGCATTTTTCTTTATCGCGGGTTTAACCTTTGCTTCATGGGCAAGCCGGATCCCTGATATAAAAACGCAATTGCAATTAAGTGATGCCCGCCTGGGTGCGGTACTGTTTGCTTTGCCTGCCGGACTGATGACCAGTTTATTGTTTGCTGGCTGGCTGGTATCGCGCTATGGCAGCCGCAAAGTGATGATATCGGCAGCATTGTTTTACCCGGCCGCACTCGTATTGCTGGGCCTTAGCAATAATGTGTGGCAATTAGCTGCCGTCTTATTTCTTTTTGGACTTGGCTCCAATCTCGTAAACATTGCTATGAATACGCAGGCGGTAGATGTAGAATCTATGTACGGACGATCGGTAATGGCTTCGTTTCACGGTTTGTGGAGTATTGCCGGTTTTACAGGTGCCGCCATCGGCACACTGCTTGTTTCCGCCGGCGTGGCACCCTGGGTACATTTCTCAATCATTTTTGCAACAGGTGCGCTGCTGGTATTGTTTTTTTACAGGTTCACCTTGCCCGGTGATTCCGCGCCTGCCGAGAAACAGCCTTTTTTTGTGAAGCCAGACAAGTATATACTTATCCTGGGTATGATCGCATTTTGCAGTATGCTGTGCGAAGGCGCCATGGCTGACTGGAGCGGTGTTTATTTTCAAAACGTCGTGAAATCGCCTAAAGAACTGATAACGCTTGGTTATGTAGCTTTTACGGCTACCATGGCTGCCGGCCGCTTTTTAGGCGACAGCCTGGTTACCAAACTGGGTATTAAAAAAGTACTGCAACTGAGCGCCACATTTATTGCAACAGGTTTATTTGTGTCCATACTCTTCCCTTATATGGTTACGGCAGTGATTGGCTTTTTACTCGTGGGTTTGGGTGTATCATCTGTAGTGCCGCTGGTATATAGTCTTGCAGGTAAATCGGGAACCATGAAGCCCGGGCTTGCGCTGGCAGCGGTTTCTTCCATCTCCTTCCTGGGCTTTTTAATAGGCCCCCCTTTAATTGGTTTTATTGCCCAAGCCGGTGGACTGCGTTTGTCTTTTGCCGTGATAGCGGTGGTAGGTTTATTTCCTGCATTACTGGCCAACAAAATAAAGGAGCCTTAAGAATTAATTTACACAGTTTTACATAAACAATGCCCCCGTAAAATTTTGCGGGGGCATTGCTATTCTATTTGCATATATTTTTTGATCGGCCATTCATTAAGGTTAATTTACAGTCCAATCACTCAAACTACTACTATGCGCAGAACCTGCTGGCTGACCGGTATTATTTTTTCAGGCGGTTTACTTGTTGGCTGGATGGGATTTACAAACCCTGTAAAACTGCAGGGCCGTACACATTCCGCAGGTCTTAATGTTGCTGACAGCGCTGAAATTAATTACCAGAATTTTTGCGGTGGATGCCATGGCGAAAAGATGGACGCCTTTGTGGATCGTAAATGGAAACATGGCAGCAGTAAGGAAGATATGTTTAAAGCCATTAAGCTGGGATATGCAGAGGAAGGGATGCCGGCCTTTGATTCCGCTTTTTCTGATAAAGCCATTAATGAGCTGGCAGACTATATTGTAAAGGGTGTGGAAAATGTAAAGCGCTACCAATTCCAGGATGCAGCGGTAAAAGAAAATTATTTTTCATCTGAATCTTTCGCGGTTAAGCTGGATACAGTTGTAAAAAATATTAAGGTACCCTGGGGAATGGCTTTTCTACCTGGTGGCGCTATGCTGGTAACAGAACGGGGCGGCACACTGTATAGGAAAACTGGCAGGCATAAGCTGGATACCATTAGTGGATTGCCTCCTATATTATCAGAAGGCCAGGGTGGATTAATGGATATCGTGTTGCATCCGCAGTTTGCAACAAACAAATTGATTTATTTATCTTATGCTGCCTATAAAAAAACAGATTCAGGACTATGGTCTACAACAGCTGTAATGCGGGCCCGTTTGGAAGGCAATCGCCTGGCTGGTCAGACAGTAATTTTTGAAGCCTTGCCATATTCAAAAACGCGTCATCATTACGGTTCAAGAATGGTGTTTGGGCGCGATGGCAAATTATATTTCTCTGTAGGGGAGCGGGGCAATGAAAAAGAGAACCCCCAAAGTATTATACACAATGATCTCGGTAAAATTCACCGCATTAACGATGATGGCAGCATTCCTGCAGACAATCCGTTTGTGCAGACCAGTGGAGCCAGCCCTTCTATCTATTCTTATGGCCAGCGCAATCCGCAGGGCTTACTGGTTTATCCGCCCACCGGTGAATTGTGGGAAAATGAACATGGTCCGCGTGGTGGTGATGAATTAAACATCATAAAAAAAGGCGCCAATTACGGATGGCCGGTTGTTACCTACGGTATCAATTATAATGGTAAAATCATTGCTACCAAATCAGTAGAGACAGGTATACAGGATCCGCTTACATACTGGATTCCTTCTATAGGTCCCAGCGGAATGGCTTTTGTAACAGGCAGCAAATACCCCGCATGGAAGGGCAACCTGCTGGTAGGTTCTTTGCGGTTTAAATACCTGGCCCGTTGTATTGTAAAAGGCGGTAAAGTAGTAAAGCAGGAAATGCTGCTTAAAAATATTGGCCGCCTGCGCGATGTAAGGATGGGGCCTGATGGGTATATCTATGTGGCGGTGGAAAATCCTGGCTATGTATTCAGGCTGCTGCCGGTGGCGGGGAAAAAGGCGTGAGGCGTGAGGATTTTTGAATACGCAAGTTATTTTGATCAAGTGATTTATAAAAAAATATATTTAGTCCTGCTTATTCATTAGTCCTGCATGAGCGCTGAACATTTGCTATTGATCTGGCAGGTTCAGTCGGTTTAACAGATGAATGGAGCGTGGTAATAATGATCCACCAACAATCAACAGAAATTACCAAAAAAATATTTTCTTCACCGGTTCAAACAGGTCATAATTGTTCTTTCCGTTAGCTCAGCCTGCCCTGTAGCGCGAACAAAACCTGCAAGTCATATTTTCTCTGCTTGCTCCGTTGGCCCTTTGCGATAAAACCCCCTGCACAATCCCTCTTTTTCTCCTTTACGCGCTTAACCCTCTTGGCGTATCTTCGTGCCCGCATGAAACACCTAAAAGCCGTTAATAAGTATTTCTTTAAGTACCGCTGGCGTTTATTGCTGGGTATCATTTTCATAACGCTGTCCAACTATTTCCGGATTCTCAGCCCCCAGTTATCGGGCTATGTGGTTGATAAGGTAGAGCAATCTGTACGCAGTTCAGTTGAAAAAATAAATCCCGTTGCCATTCACCGCGCTGGTAATTACGATATACTGGTACAAAAAATTATAGCCTGGCTGGATAGCACCGCCAGCAGTTTTGGTAAAATAATTATTATCTGTGGCATTACATTGCTGGTGCTGGCCTTACTGGGCGGTTTCTTTATGTTCCTGATGCGGCAAACGGTGATAGTAATGAGCAGGCTGATTGAATACGATCAGAAAAATGAAGTGTACCGGCACTACCAGCAACTGGACAGTGCTTTTTACAAACGTAACAGTACGGGCGATTTAATGAACCGTATCACCGAAGATGTAAGCCGGGTTAGAATGTATACCGGCCCTGCTTTGATGTATTTTATTAACCTGGCTGTCACCATCGGGTTCAGTATTTTTTTTATGGTGCGCGAAAATGGCATGCTTACCTTATACGTTTTATCGCCCCTTCCCATACTGGCAGTGACCATTTATTATGTAAACAATATCATTCATAAAAGAAGTGAACGCATACAGGCGTTGCTGTCTGATTTAACTACTACGGCGCAGGAATCTTTTTCGGGTATAAGGGTAATTAAATCTTTTGTGCAGGAGAAAGCCATGATGGGTTTTTTCAATAAAAACAGCGAAGATTATAAAACAAATGCCATTGGATTGTCTAAGGTTGAATCCATTTATTTTCCTTCCATGGCGTTGCTGATAGGCTTAAGCACCCTGCTTACCATTATGATTGGTGGTGTGTACGCTTTGCATGGTCACAAAGATGTAACCACCGGCACCATCACGGAGTTTGTGATGTATGTAAACATGCTTACGTTCCCGGTAAGCGCTATTGGATGGACGGCCAGCATGATACAAAGGGCCGCGGCATCTCAAAAAAGGCTGAATGAATTCCTTGATACCGCTCCGGATATACAGGATGCACCCGGCGTTTCTACACCCGTGCTGCAGGGCGATATTGTTTTTGATAAGGTCAATTTCACTTATCCTGATACAGGAATTCATGCCATCCGCGATTTCTCCTGCCATATTAAAACCGGGCAAAAAATAGCCATCATTGGAAGAACCGGCAGCGGGAAATCTACCGTAGCGCAATTGCTGCTGCGTATGTACAATCCTGATAGTGGCAGTATTCAATTTGACGGAAACGACATAAAAAATATTCAGCTTGTTTCCCTGCGGCAGCAGGTAAGCTATGTGCCGCAGGACGTTTTTCTGTTCAGTGATACGGTAACCGGCAATATTACATTCGGCCTGGGCACAGCGCCTTTTGAAAAGGTGCTGGAAGCGGCGGCCTATGCCAGTGTAGACAATGAGATAAAAGGCTTCGCGCAGCAATATAAAACCATGATCGGCGAAAGAGGTGTTACACTCAGCGGGGGGCAAAAGCAACGCATATCTATAGCGCGGGCCCTGATTAAAGATCCCCGTATGGTTATCTTTGATGATTGCCTTAGCGCGGTGGATGCAAAAACCGAGCATGAAATAATTGGTAATTTGTACCGGTTTCTGCAAAATAAAACAGCTATTATTATTACCCACCGCATATTTTCGCTGTTTGATTTTGATAATATCCTGGTGCTGGATGATGGCAAAATCATAGAGCAGGGCAGGCATGCTGATTTACTGACCCGCAATGGTTATTACCGGCATTTATACGATGAACAGCAACAGCAGGAACAGGGCAATGGTAAGCTGCAGGCATAACTGTTTATACACGCGGCACCTTTTTCACGGTAGCCGGCAAAACAAAAATTGTTGATCATTTCAGCATGTTACCAGGGCTTTTCAGCTGCGTTTGCAACAGCAGGTATTACTGTCCGGTAGCCGCGCAATGCCCCACGGCGGTGATATTTGCATAAAATAGCATATAAGCCGTGGTTATTACCTAAAATCAAGGCCAGAAAAGGGTTTTCAAATTTTGCCAGTTCTAAAACAATATTATATTTGTAAGGCATTATTCAAACCAACATTTCGATAAACTGAAAATTTTTACAACTGTGGCGTACGAAAACAACAATGAAAAACGGATGGAAAGCGTTTACAGCAAACGCATCAGGGCTGGCAAAAGAAGAACCTATTTTTTTGATGTAAGGGCAACCCGTAGTAATGATTACTACCTCACCATTACAGAAAGCCGTAAAAAGTTTGAGGGTGAAGGATATGACAGGCATAAAATTTTCCTGTACAAGGAAGACTTTAATAAGTTTATAAAAGGATTGGTAGAAGCGGTGGATTACGTAAAGAC
The DNA here is from genome assembly GCA_039916305.1 of Chitinophagaceae bacterium. Lineage (GTDB taxonomy): Bacteria > Bacteroidota > Bacteroidia > Chitinophagales > Chitinophagaceae > JACMLD01. The sequence goes on from JBDSLR010000023.1 coordinate 52,687, forward strand.
TGAATTAATGCCCGATTTTGATTTTGATGCATTCAACCACGATCAGCCGGCCGAGGGAAGTGAAGGAGAAGAAACAATGGCTATCGCGGCAGTTTCTGAGGTGCCAGCCATTGCGGCAGAAGCACCAGAAGTACCTGAAGCAGCTACCAGCACCATTACCAACACAAGTGCTACAGAAGAAGTAGATAAATGGTAAAACCCCCATGTAATTATACGAAGCCCTTCAAAATGAAGGGCTTTTTTTATGCCCGCTAAATAAATTTAATGTTAATGCGTTGTATGGTTATCTATGAAGAACCATAAACTGATTTTAACAGGCATAGCGCTGCTGCTGCTGGCACAGACGGCTTTTTCGCAGGCTATTTGTGCGTTTGACAACATGCACGCAAAACTGATAAAAACGGATTCTCTTTACCGTAAAAGCGTGCTTGCCAACGAAACTAAGATCAAAGAATACATCCGCATGCACCCGGTGGGTACGCTAAGCGGCACCTCGCGGGGGTCCTCCGTTAATGTTACACTTTACACCATTCCGGTGGTAGTGCACGTGGTACATACCGGCGGCGCTATCGGTACAATTTATAATCCCACAGATGCCCAGATTACAGGCGCTATAAATTACCTGAACCAGGTTTACAATGGCACCTATCCCGGAACCGAAGGGGTAGGAGATATACAGATCCAGTTTGCAATGGCCACCAGGGATACCAGTTGCAATGCCTTTACGGGCATCGATAGGATCAATGGCTCATCACTCACCAACTATGTAAGCAATGGTGTTAACTCAAGTACATCCGGCGGGGTTACTGATCTGGCTTTGAAAAATTTTGATCGCTGGGACCCTGCGAATTATTATAATATTTGGGTGGTTAATAAAATTGATGCAAAAGATGGAACCACGGGCCAGTTTGTTGCAGGCTATGCTTATTTTGCCCAGGGGGTTTCTCCGTTGTATGATGGTACAGTGATGCTGGCAACGCAAATGGCAGCCGGACAAAAAACGCTGCCACATGAAATTGGTCATGCGTTAAACCTCTATCACCCCTTTGAAGGATCTTCAGATGCAACCATGTGCCCTTCAAATGCAGATTGTACTTCGGATGGTGATAAAGTATGCGATACTGATCCTGTTTCGCAAAACTTAACTGCCGGTATTTATGATTTTACCTGCCGGTCAGGTACCAACACCGTATGCGGTGGTACCTATAGCATTAACACGGAAAAAAATTACATGAACTATACGTCGTGCTTTACGTTGTTTACTGCAGGACAAAAAGCACGCATGATGGCAGCTTTGTCATTGCCTGGCCGTGCAAGTTTAGTGGGCTCTTCAGCTGGTGGTTCTTATCCGCTGGCATCTTATACTGCGCCTGTTGCCGCCTCCTGTACACCTGTATCAAACTCTGCAGGCCTCTCTGGTTATTATGCGGGTATAATGAACGTGGTGGTAGCCAGTAAATCATTCCCTTCAGGAGCGACTGCCGACGATGGCGGGTACAACAATAAAACAAATAAATGCCTGTACCTTATTCAACTGCAAAAAAACAATACCTATACTTTTTCTGCCAGTCTATTAGCGGCCAACAGGGAACAGCTACGAGCATGGATTGATTATAACAATGATGGCGTCTTTAGCAATGCTACGGAACAAATTTATTACAGTGCGGACATAGTCGGCCCGGGCATGGGTAACCAGGCCAATGTTTCTGTAAGCTTTACGGTTCCTGCCACGGCTCTCTCCAGTACAGTACTCAGGATGAGGGTAATAGATGAAGTTTCTACCGTGTATGGAGCTGGCTTTACCATTGGCAACGCCTGCTACAACCCCACCTATGGGCAGGCAGAAGATTATCCTATTTATCTGTCAGCGCTTTTGCCGGTAAAGTTTGATTATTTCAGGGGAACAAAGAAAAACAACGACGCATTCTTATCCTGGAAAACTTCTTTTGAACAGAACACGAAAGAATTCCAGGTAGAAAAATCGGTGGACGGTGTAGTATTTGACATGATAGGAACAGTACCCGCCAGCAATATGGCCAGTGGATCCGATTATTCATTTACCGATAAAAATATAACTGCTGCCAATAATTATTACAGGCTGAAACAGGTGGATCAGGATCTGAAAACTACACTTAGCCAGACTGTAATTATAAAAGCTGCCAGTGATGGTAAATCGAAACTGAGTGTTATTAAAAATCCATTTGACAATCAGCTGGATATTGTATTGAGTGGCATGCCGGCTGGTAACACAACATGTAACCTTTTTGACATGGCGGGCAGAAAAATACTAAGCCGTAATTATAAAGCAGCTGACGGCCAGCTGGTACATATTGATGTAACGGGTGTAGGATTAAAGGCAGGCATGTATATGCTGCAGGTGCATACAGGCAAAGAACTGCTGACTGCAAAAGTGATAAAGCAATAAGCCTCAAATAAATTGTAATAAAAATCCCGGTGCACATTTGCACCGGGATTTTTTGTTGGAGGACCACTTAATGCGATATACCTTTTAGAACTTAACTCATTTGCGCATTTCTTTAAATGCATTTATCAGTCCGTTGGTGGAACTGTCGTGGCCTGCAACGGTTGCGTCATTTGCCAGTTCTGGCAAAATTTTGCCGGCCAGTTGTTTGCCCAGTTCAACACCCCACTGATCAAAACTGAAAATATTCCAGATAACACCCTGCACAAATATTTTATGCTCGTACAAGGCAATCAGCTGCCCCAGCGTAAACGGCGTAATTTCTTTTATCAGGAAAGAATTGGTTGGCCGGTTGCCTTCAAATACTTTATGCGGTAATAACGCGGTAATGGCATCCGGCGCCATACCCGATTTTTTTAATTCTGCTTCAGCTTCTGCCGTTGTTTTGCCATTCATTAAAGCTTGTGTCTGCGCAAAGAAATTAGACAGCAGTTTAGTGTGATGATCACCGATAGGATTATGGCTGATGGCGGGTGCTATAAAATCGCAGGGTATCAGTACCGTGCCCTGGTGAATCAGCTGGTAAAAAGCATGCTGCCCGTTGGTGCCGGGTTCTCCCCATATAACAGAACCGGTCTGGTGGTCCACGCGTTCATTGCTCCTTGATACATATTTTCCATTGCTTTCCATATTACCCTGCTGAAAATAGGCAGCAAAGCGGTGCATGTACTGGTCATACGGCAGAATGGCCTCACTCTGAGCGCCAAAAAAATTACTGTACCACACGCCCAGTAAAGCCATCAGTACAGGAATATTTTTCTCCGGTTCGGCATGTTTAAAATGCGTATCAGTTTCGTAGGCACCTTTCAGCAGGTTTTCAAAATTATCGAAGCCAACAGTAAGCGCAATGGACAGACCAATGGCACTCCACAAAGAATAACGGCCACCCACCCAATCCCAGAAGGCAAACATATTGGCCTTGTCGATACCAAATTTCACCACGTCTTTTTCATTGGTAGAAAGCGCTGCAAAATGTTTGGCAATATGCGCTTCATCTTTTGCTGCTGCCAAAAACCATTCCCGGGCAGTGTTGGCATTGGTCATGGTTTCCTGGGTAGTAAATGTTTTGGAAGCCACCAGGAAAAGTGTTTCTTCAGGATTTACTTTTTTTAATGTTTCTGCAATATGGGTAGCATCTACATTGGAAACGAAATAGGGTTGAATGTTTTCTTTCCAGTACGGCTTTAGTGCTTCTGTTACCATTACGGGCCCCAGATCACTGCCGCCGATACCAATGTTTACAATATAGCGGATAGGCTTACCTGTATATCCCTTCCATTTACCGCTGTGGATGCTGGCACAGAACTGCTTCATTTGGGCCCATACTTTTTGCACATCCGGCATCACATCTTTGCCATCTGCGAAAATGGGATACCCGGAAAAGTTGCGAAGTGCAATATGAAGTACGCTGCGGTTCTCTGTTTCATTTATTTTTTCACCCTGGTACATGGCGTTAATAGCAGCCGGTAACTGGCATTCTATGGCCAGTTGCTGCAGCAGCTGCAATGTTTTATCGGAGACGATATTTTTTGCATAGTCGAACAGGATATCACCAAACTGAATGCTGTGTGTTTTAAAACGATCCGCGTCTTCGGCAAATAATGCACGCAGCTGTGTTTGTTTCATTTCATTATTATAATGATCCTGCAATTGCTGCCATGCTTTTGTGCTGGTGGGGCTAATACGTGGAAACATAGATTGATTTATATTATTGAGGCGTTGAATAATGATATACAGTACAAGGGAGTGACATCCGTCCGAACGAATTCATCCGGGCGGGCAACGATGGTAAACAGCATTGCCAAAGTCAGTCACACAATCTATTTGCAATGTAAACAAAAATCCTTTTGTCTTTCCATCCCTGGAAATTCTGTACTTGCAAATGGGTTAAAGCAGGATGAATTGGCGCAGGTATGGGTTACTGCGCTGCAGATTTTTTTTTAGCCCGGCTTATGCCGCCCGGGCATTATGCTTATGCCACTTACAGGACTGCAAATAAAAAAACGCAAAGAAATTGCTTTCTTTGCGTTTTTCGGGTTAATAGTTCAAAGCTAATGGGTCGCACCTTATTTCTTCAGGTGCTTCACTGCTTCAATTATTTTAGGGAGCACTTCAAAAGCATCGCCTACAATACCGTAATCTGCTGCTTTAAAGAAAGGAGCTTCCGGGTCTTTATTAATCACTACTATACATTTACTTCTGTTAACACCTGCCAGGTGCTGAATAGCGCCGGAGATGCCAATAGCAATGTATAAGTTTGGTGCAATGGCCAGGCCGGTCTGGCCTACATGCTCATGGTGCGGCCGCCAGCCAATATCTGCCACAGGCCGGCTACAGGCAGTAGCGGCATGTAATAGTTTTGCCAGTTCTTCTACCATGCCCCAGTTTTCCGGACCTTTTAAACCGCGGCCACCACTTACTACTACTTCAGCTTCTGCCAAGGAAATTTCACCACTGACTTTATTCACCGCTGTCACTTTTATTTTACCGGCATCTACGGTGGCATTCAATGCAACTACTTCAGCAGTGCCTTCAGCGGCAACGGTCTTGTACGCATTGGGGCTAAGAGAAATTATCTTTATTGCTGTGTTTACAGTTATATTGGCAAAAGCTTTACCGCTGAATACGTTTTTCTTTACGGTGAAGCCGTTGCTGGTATCTGGCAGGGCTACCGCGCCAGCCACCAGGCCCGCTCTGAGGCGGGCGGATAAACGGGGCGCGATGGCTTTTCCATCCACATTGTTAGAAAAAATGACCACCGTAGCGCCGCTTGCTTCTATCGCCTGTGCAATTACTTTGGTGTATACCTGCGCATCAAAATTATTCAGCGTTTCATTGTTTACATGATGTATTTTCTTAACGCCGTATTTACCCAGCGCAGCCAGGTCTTCATTGCTGGTGCCCAGTACAACGCCTTCGGCACTTGTATTTAGCTGCGCTGCAATTGCTGCGCCATAGGTAATAGCTTCCAGCGATGCTTTTTTTACATGGCCTTCCGCCTGATCAACAAATATTAAAACGCTCATATTAAAACCCCCTGTCCCCCTGAAGGCATGACTTAACTATAGTCTCCCCCAGGGGCTTTTAATGGTTAATAATTTATTAATAAAGAACTGCTGACATTTATATGAATCTTGTACAAGGGCCGCCCTTAAGAAAGCGGGTTATATAGCTTTCGCTTCCTCGTGCAGCAACCTTACCAGCTCGGCCGGGTTATCTGCAGGCACCAGCTTTACACCAGCTTTGGCCGGTGGTAAACCGAAGTCAGCTACGGTGGTGAGTGCATCAGCTGCTACCGGGTCTTTTACTTTCAATGGTTTGGTACGGGCGCCCATAATGCCTTTCATATTGGGTATACGCTGTTCGGCCATTCCTTTCTGACAACTAACGGTGAGGGGCAGTCTCACTTCGCAAACTTCTTCACCCCCTTCAATTTCGCGGGTAATGCTGGCCGTGGTACCACTGATATCAAATTTAACAGCCAGGGATACATAGGGCAGATCCAGCAATTCTGCTACCATACCGCCAATGGATGATCCATTATAATCGATGGTTTCTTTCCCGGTGAAAATGAGATCGTAAGCGCCTTCTTTTGCCACCGCTGCTATTTGTGAAGCAATTACAAAACTATCGTGGCTTCGGGTATTAACACGGATGGCTTCATCGCCGCCCAGGGCCAGCGCCTTGCGTATAATAGGATCTGCATCAGCGGCACCTACCGTAACCAGGTGAATAATGGTAGCCGGGTCTTTCTCTTTCAGTTCGATGGCACGCACCAGCGCATACCACTCATCGTACGGGTTAATAATCCATTGCACACCGGCCTCAGCGAATTTCGTATTGTTATCTGTGAAGGCTATTTTTGCCGTAGTGTCCGGCGTTTTACTGATACAGACCAGTATCTTCATGGGAGCAATTTTAAGCGTTTAACAAAAAAGGATGAAAGGTTGTTTATGCAACTAAAACAAAGATAAGGCCGGGATAGTATATTTCAAACAGTTTGGGTAAAAATAATTCAGCGTTTCATGAACAGGGTAGAACAATTACAGGCGTTTTTGAAGGCAAACCCTGGGGATAGTTTTTTAACACATGCCCTTGCGCTGGAATACAGCAAAGCGGGCGATGAATCAGGGGCGAGAAAGTTGTTTGAAGCCATTTTGCAAAGGGAACCGGGGTATATTGGATCGTATTATCATCTTGGCAAACTATTGGAACGTACCGGGGAGACCGCACTTGCTATTGAATGGTATGAGAAAGGAATGGCTGCCGCGAAAGCAGCAGGCGATAACCATGCATTGGGAGAACTCCGCGCAGCCCATGAAGATTTAGTTTTTTGATGATAAATTAAAAAATACAGCCAATGGATTGGTCAAAATTACAGCTTATCATTACTCCACTATTTGGATTGGTGCTGGTTGCAGTAGGAATCAGGAGCCTGATCAAACAAAGAAAGAATCAGAAGAAGCCGTGAAATAAAGCGGAGTGGAAGTAACACGCTGCACGCGGAGATGGTTAACGCCTGTTGCGCCGGTAACCAGTATGTACAATATTGACCTATCTTAAATTTCATGCATTTATATAAATCGTTCCAGGAATTTATAGCAAAAGAAAATCTATGCTCGCCCAAAGACCTACTGTTGCTGGCAGTAAGTGGCGGCATTGATTCTGTAGTGCTCTGCGAACTTTGCCATCAGGCAGGATATAATTTTGTTATTGCCCATTGTAATTTTCAGTTAAGGGATACCGAGAGTGAAAGGGATGAACAGTTTGTAAGAACCCTCGGCGAAAAATATGGTAAGCCTGTGCTGGTGAAACGTTTTGACACAGCACCATATGCCGCGCAGCATAAAGTTTCTATACAGGTAGCTGCAAGGGAATTGCGGTATGAATGGTTTTTTTCTATAGTTGATAGTGCTGCGGCAGGAGTTGAAAACCAGTCAGTAGCTTCCGAAGGTATGTCTGCATACCCTGAACTACAGACTACAGACTATGCATTACCGGCTGTACTATTCACTGCCCATCACCTGGATGACAATATCGAAACCATGCTCATGAATTTTTTCAAAGGCACGGGCATTGCAGGTCTTCGTGGTATGCTGCCAAAACAGGGTAAAATTATCCGCCCGTTATTATTCGCAAAAAAGGAAGCGATAGTAGACTTTGCAGCTACCAATAAACTCAGCTGGGTGGAAGACAGTTCTAACCAGCTTGACAAATATGCCAGGAACTATTTTCGCAACCAGCTTATCCCGCTTATCAAAAACCTTTATCCGGAAGCAGAGAACAACCTGGCCGATAACCTGCAGCGCTTTCAAGATATTGAGTTGTTGTACCAGCAGTCAATTGAGCAGCATAAGAAGAAATTACTGGAATGCCGGGGCAATGAAATACATATACCGGTGCTGAAATTGAAAAAAACACCAGCATTGATTTCCGTAGTCTATGAAATTATTAAGGCGTATGGCTTTACTGCGGACCAGTCGGCAGAAACGATTGCGTTGCTCGACAGTGAAACGGGCAGGTATATTGAGTCGGCCACCCACCGCATTATCAAAAACCGTAACTGGCTGATTATTTCTCCGGCCCGGTCTGCTGAAGCTGCCAATATAATAATTGAAGAAGGGGATACCGAAATTCAGTTTGAAGCAGGTATATTAAAAATGCAGCAGCATGTAAATTCTCAACACTTAATACCCATTTCCCCATTACTGGCTTTCCTGGATGCGCATGAAATAAAATTCCCCCTGTTGCTGCGTAAATGGAAGTCCGGTGATTATTTTTATCCGTTGGGCATGCGCAAGAAAAAAAAGCTCGCCCGGTTTTTTATTGATCAGAAATTATCAAAGACGGATAAAGAAAAAATATGGGTGCTGGAAATGAATAAAAAAATAATCTGGATCGTCGGCCACCGCATTGATGACCGCTTTAAAATTACGCCCGCTACAAAGCAGGTGCTGCAAATAAAATCAGAAGCTTTGAATGTATGACGTTACCTGCCTGGTAAAAGACTGCAGTAAATTATACCTCGCCAGAAAGCTCCCGGTAATGATGAGAAAAGATATACCATACAGGGCGCCCCAGATATGCGCCGAATGGTTGATGTTTCCCCCGCCTCTTTTATCAAAAATAGAGGAGATAAGCAGGTAGAGAAATCCGAAAATGAAACCCGGAATCATAAACGGAATGAATATAATACCTATTTTACGCAGTGGTTCAAGAAAAATAAAGGCGAAGACAACTGCAGATACGGCGCCTGATGCGCCAAGGCTCCTGTAGTTAGCATTGTTTTTATTTTTGGAATAGGTAGGTAAAAGGCAGAAAAAAAGTGATGATACATACATCAGCAGGTAAAGCCATTTTCCGGCCGGTCCAAACACGTCTGTAAATTGCGTTTCTACATATGCACCAAAAATATACAGGGAATACATATTGAAAAACAGGTGTCCGTAATTGGCATGGATAAATCCGCAGGTAAAAAAACGATAGAACTGGTTCTGACCTGAAATAGCAGGCGGATAAAATATCAGGTCGTCTAAAATCTTCTCATTGCTAAAAGCCGTTAAAGAAACGATACAGGTAATGATAATAATAATAAGCGTTATTGATAAAGTCATAATGTTTTATTATTGATGATGATATTTTTCATTTCTCAGGATGCTGCAGGCGCGGTAGACCTGCTCCGCTAAAATTAACCTTACCAGCTGGTGCGGAAAAGTTAAAAGCGATAAGGACCATTTATAATCAGCCCTTTTTAAAATACTCTCGTGAAGGCCATAAGCACCGCCAATTAAAAACACTACCTGCCTGGTACTGGCATTGGCCCGGGCCTGTATAAAAGCGGCCAGTTGTTCAGAAGAAATTGATTTGCCCTTCTCGTCAAGCGCTACCAGGTAATCTTCTTTTGATAATGTATTCAGTAAAATGTCCGCTTCTTTTTTCCTTAAATCCGCTTCGCTCAGCAGGCCCGCATTTTTGGGCGTGGCAATAATGTTCCAGTCAACCTGGTAGTAATTGGTTATCCGTTGCGTAAATGCTTCCACCCCGGGCTTTATATACGGTTCATGCGCTTTGCCCAGGGACCAGAATTGAAATTTCATGCGGCAAATATAGTACTCAGTATACAGTATTTAGTATTCAGTATATAGCTTGCAGACCCGACAAACCGTAGGTCAGAAACGACTTCTCAATAAGATGCCAGGAAAAATATCCCACCCGTGAATAATCTGCCCACCGATGGGAATTCAGTGTTAAAAAGGCCCGACTAATTCCAGGATGAAGTGCCTGAGTAATATATCTTTCAAAAGTATTCTCTCAATCTCCTGGATGACCGGTTAAATCGGAACTTACTACTTTACACTTAAATACTAATATCTTGGGGGGTTATGCCTTAAAATCATCTTCTCCAAAGCACAATTCGCCGGCGTAGACTTTCTTGATGCAGTCAACAATGGAATCCAGCGGAGCAGTTTTTACAATGTATCCCCGGGCGCCTATTTTAAAGAGTTCTTCAGAGTCTGCTTTTGACCAGGCATTTGACAGGCCCAATATTTTTGTTTCGGGATGCAGCTTCAATATATTTTTAGCTGTTTCTATACCCGTTACCGGTTTCATATAAACATCCATTACTATCACATCGGGCAGTAACTGTTCATACGTTTTTTCCGCTTCGGGACCGGAAGATGCCGTACCGGCTACTTTTATAGTACTGTCATGCGGTAACAAAGATTTCAATGCATTTAGCATCATGGGGTGGTCGTCTACAATTAGTATAGAAATAATCTGGCTCAAGTAGTTAATTTAATAGGAGGCATTGAAAAGAAGAAGAATACGTAAGTAGTTGGATAAATACTCAGAACGCTGTTCTTATTAAAGTTAGTATTTTTTGATGGGCTTTTTATAAATAATAAATCCTGGAAAATATGTTTTTTATGAGCGGTTAACCAAGGGCGTGCAGTGGCAGATAAGTTGCAAAGCAGCGCAGTATTTCTTTATTTAATTTTTACGAAGCCGGTACTTTTATTGATGCAGCTTTTAAAAGCCGCTGTTTTTTATCGCTGGATATTCTAGGAAATATTTCTCCAAACATGGCCGGGACAATTTGTATGTTTGAACATTGTTATAGAGTAAATCAATGGTTTAAATTAAATATTTTGCATGCATTGCCATGTGGGCTGCAATTGGTATAATCAGTAGATTGCATTTCTTAAACAGCAAGTACTTTTACGTTATTATCAAATATGAAGCATTTTATACAAACCATGCGATGGTTCGGGCCCAATGACCCGGTAAGCTTACAAGATATAAGACAGGCAGGCTGTGCCGGAGTAGTGACGGCGCTGCATCATATCCCGGTAGGGGCAATATGGACAGTGGAAGAAATCAAAGCCCGGAAAAAATTGATCAACGAGGCTGGCATGGACTGGCAGGTAATTGAAAGCCTGCCGGTACATGAAGACATAAAAAAGCAAACTGGTAACTGGAAATTATATATTGAGCAATACAAAGAAAGCCTTGTTAATGTGGCCGCCTGTGGCCTTGAAGTGGTAACCTATAATTTTATGCCGGTGCTTGACTGGCTGCGTACAGATATTGCTTATACCATGCCAGATGGCAGTAAGGCACTTTATTTTGAGCGGGCTGCTTTCATTGCGTTTGATCTTTTTTTATTGAAAAGACCAGGTGCTGAAAAAGAATATAGCGATGCAGAAATTCAAACAGCTAAAACGAGGTTTGATGCAATGGCAGACGCAGAAAAAGAAAAGTTGTTCCGCAATACCATGCTGGGGCTACCCGGAAGCGACGAAGCATTTACACCAGAAAAAGTACTGGCTGCGCTGGAAACATATAAAGGCGTTGATGCAACATTGCTGCAGGAGCACTTATTTTATTTTTTAAACCAAGTGGTACCGGTGGCGGAAAAGGCGGGCCTGAAAATGGCCATTCATCCGGATGATCCGCCCTATGCCGTGCTGGGATTGCCCCGTATACTCAGCACAGAAGAAGATGCTGCAGCTTTATTAAATGCCATTCCATCAAAAGCAAATGGCTTGTGTTTTTGTACCGGTTCTTTTGGCGCCAGGGCAGATAATGACTTAATTAAAATGCTCAAACGGTTTGGCGATCATATCCACTTCTTTCATTTACGCAATACCAGGCGCGATATGGCTGGTAATTTTTATGAAGCGCCGCACCTGGGTGGCGATGCAGATATGTATGCCATCGTAAAAGAAGCCCTGCTGCTGATGAAAAAAAGAGATATTGCTATTCCGATGCGGCCTGATCATGGGCACCAGATGCTGGATGATTTAAATAAAAAAACATACCCGGGTTATTCTGGCATTGGGCGTTTAAAATCGCTGGCAGAATTAAGGGGATTGGAAATGGGTATCAGCCGGAGTTTGTTTTGAGGGGCCGGATAGCGCGCCGGCGAATTGCCAGCAACATAAGGTAATTAGATAGAGCCCCGTAGAGTTTCGGCTCTTCATCGCTCTGCGAAAAAGCATTTGTGTAACTGGGGTTGAGTGCAATTTATTGCAGGGTATTACAAGGCAAATGGTATAAAATAGAAAGCAGGAAATCAAGCCCGTTCGAACAGGCCGGGCGGACATTAAAAAATCAGACTTCAGACATTTGATTTCACCTATTTTTGAAAGGAAATAAAGCGATATGATAACACTGACAGCAACCATGCGCTGGTATGGCCCAAATGACCCGGTAAGTTTACAGGATATACTGCAGGCCGGTTGCACCGGGGTGGTAACAGCATTGCACCATATTCCTAACGGGCAGGCATGGACGGCGGATGAGATCAAAAAGAGAAAAGAGATTATCAATGCAGCCGGCCTGGATTGGAAAGTAGTAGAAAGCGTACCCGTACACGAAGACATTAAAACACAAAGAGGCAATTTTCACCTGTACATTGATAATTACAAAGAAAGTATCCGCAACCTTGCAACGCATGGTATAGAAGTGATTACTTATAATTTTATGCCAGTACTTGATTGGACACGTACTGACCTGTCTTACCAGGTAGCCGATGGTTCAAAAGCCCTGCGTTTTGAAAAAGCTGCACTGGTAGCCTTTGACGTCTTTATGCTGCAGCGCAAAAATGCAGCGGCAGATTATAGCAACGATGCACTAGCCAGTGGCGGGCAGCGGTTTCAGGCCATGTCGGCTGAAGAAAAGCAGTTATTACAACGTAATATTATTGCGGGCCTTCCCGGAAGTGAAGAATCTTTTACTGCTGCACAGTTCCAGGAAGCGCTTGATAAATACGATGGAATTGATGAAGAGAAGCTGCGGAATCATTTGATTTATTTTTTACAGCAAATAATCCCCGTTGCAGATGAAGCCGGTATTAAAATGGCTATTCATCCGGACGATCCGCCATTTGCCATATTTGGTCTTCCAAGGGTAGTAAAGACAAGCGACGATGTGAGGAAGCTTATAACAGCAGTACCTTCTGTAAATAATGGCCTTTGTTTTTGTACGGGATCTTATGGTGTGCGGCCAGATAATAACCTGCCGGGCATGGTGAAATCTTTTGGCCACCGGATACATTTCTTACACCTTCGTTCAACCAGGCGCAATGCCGCAGGCGACTTCTACGAAGACAATCACCTGGAAGGCGATGTGGACATGTACGCTGTAATGAAAGAGATTGTAGTATTGATGCAGGAACAAAACAAAAGTATACCGATGCGCCCGGATCATGGTCACCAGATGCTGGATGATCTTACCAAGAAAACCAACCCTGGTTATTCGGCCATCGGCAGGTTAAGGGGCCTTGCAGAGTTACGGGGCCTCGAACTGGGCATTGCCAAATCATTTTTTATTTAATCACCTAACGATACCTAACATATGGCCTTGCCTTCCAATCTTACTACCGTCCAACCCGCTGCAGCAACAAACCCCGCAAAAGGAAGTTTTGTATTTCCTTTTATAATGGTAACCAGTTTGTTTTTTTTCTGGGGATTTGTTCATAACCTCGATCCGGTATTGATTCCTCACTTACGCCGTGCATTCAGCTTAAATACCCTGGAAGCTTCACTGGTAGATTCCGCTGTTTTTATAGCTTATTTTGTGATGGCCATACCGGCTGGTATCATTATGAAAAAATATGGGTATAAAACCGGTATCCTCATTGGTCTGGCTTTTTTTGCCATTGGATGTTTTTTATTTGTACCCGCAGCCAATACCATGCAGTATGTTTTTTTCCTGGGCGCTTTGTTTATTGTAGCCTGCGGACTTACCATATTGGAAACAGCTGCCAACCCTTATGCTACTATACTGGGTGATCCAAAAACGTCCACACAACGTTTAAATTTTGCGCAATCTTTTAATGGTTTAGCTGCTTTCATTGCACCGATTGTAGGCGGAGAATTTATCCTTGCAAAAGAGCCGGTCAATACTGCAAATCTTGCTTCCATGACAGCAGCTGCACGTGATGCGTTTTTGCATGAGGAAACTTCCACAGTAAAAATGCCCTATATTGTTTTAGGGATAGCGATCCTGGTTGTGGCGGCCGTCTTTTTTTTTACAAAACTGCCCGATATAAAAGGCGATGAAGAAAATGGCGAGGCAGGGTTTTTACATGCTTTCCGTCACAAGCATTTAACATGGGCGGTGATTGCGCAGTTTTTCTACGTAGGTGCCCAGGTATGTATTCTCAGCTTTCTTATTTTGTTTGCAACAAAAGCAGCCGGCATCACAGAGAAAGCAGCTTCTTATTATTCAGGTATGGCGGGGCTGGCATTTATGGTTGGGCGCTTTGCTGGTACATTTTTTATGCGGTTCATCCCACCTGCAAAATTACTGGCGCTTTATTCAGTTGCTTCCATTCTTTTATGCCTGGTTACCATTTTTGGCTCCGGTATGATTACTTTATATGCTATTATCGGGATGGCTTTTTTTATGTCCATTATGTTTCCAACCATTTTTGCGCTCGGCATACAGGATATTGGTGTTGATACAAAATCTGGTTCCAGCCTGATTATTATGAGTATTGTTGGTGGCGCTATTTTACCACCGCTGCTTGGGTTAATTGCTGATAAAACCGGGAATATACAGTATGGATATATTGTTCCGCTGCTTTGCTTTGTGGTTGTTTTATATTTTGGATTAAAAGGTTACAGGCACACAGAGAAAGCTGTTGAGGTGCTGCATTGATGCGTTAAATATGCAATAATAACGTGCCCTTTAATCCGGCTGTACCCATAACAAGTACTAATTATATTTACTAATATGAAACGTTTTTGCCTGGCACTGGATCTGCACAACGATGAAAAATTGATTGCTGAGTACGAAGCATATCACCAAAATATATGGCCGGAAATTAAAGAAAGTATAACCGGTGCAGGCATAACCAATATGGAAATTTATCGTACTGGTAACCGCCTGTTTATGATAATGGACACCGATGACAGTTTTAGTTTTGAACGCAAAGCAGCCATGGATAACGGCAATCCCACCGTACAGGATTGGGAAGAGCTGATGTGGAAGTTTCAAAGTTCGTTGCCCTGGGCAAAAGAAGGCGAGAAATGGGTGCTGATGGATAAAATATTTATGTTACATGCATAAAGAAAGCGGGATGAGCAGTACTAAAATAAATGAACATACAATTACAGACGCTATTGATGCGCACCAGCATTTTTGGCATTATGAGCCGGTTCAGCACAGCTGGATAAATGATGAAATGGCCATTATCCGGCAGGATTTTTTACCAGGGGATCTATTGCCGGTGCTGCAGGAAAATGGGGTAGCAGCCTGCGTGGCAGTTCAGGCAGATCAAACAGCATCAGAAACTGATTTTTTACTTGAGCTGGCAGCAGAAAATAGTTTTATAAAAGGCGTTGTAGGCTGGGTGGATTTGCGGGCACCTGGCATAGAAAAAAGGCTGGTGCACTACCAGCAATTTCAAAAATTAAAAGGCTTCCGGCATATACTGCAGGGCGAAGACCCGGTATTTATGCTGCAGCCTTCATTCGTGAATGGTATTGCGGCATTGCATAAATATAATTTTACTTATGATATCCTTATCTTTCCCCAACACCTCAATGCTGCAAGGGAACTGGTAAAACAATTTCCTGATCAGCAGTTTATTATTGATCATATTGCCAAACCATTTATAAAAGATGGTTTAAGGGATGCATGGGAAACGGGCATAAAAGCCATTGCTCAATATCCAAATGTATATTGTAAAATAAGCGGCATGGTAACGGAGGCAGACATGCGCAACTGGAATGAAACAGATTTTGCGCCGTATCTTGATGTGGTAACAACAGCATTCGGCATTAACCGCATCATGTACGGATCCGACTGGCCGGTTTGCCTGGCGGCAGGATCTTATGAAGAAGTAATTGGCATAGTAAGAAAATATTTTGCTTCCTTTTCAGCTGAAGAACAGCAAAAAGTTTTCAGCAAAAACGCGGCTGCATTTTATCAATTAATATAAAGAACATGGATTTACACCTGAAAGACAAGATAATTATTGTAACTGGCGGGGCCAAAGGTATTGGAGAAGGGATTGTGAAAGTACTGGCTAATGAAGGGGCTGTTCCTGTCATCATTGGCAGAAATGAGAAAGATAACCTGGAAACAATGGCAAGCGTAGAAGCGGCAGGCGGCAAATGCGCCCAGGTAGTAGCAGAACTCATGCAACCCGCAGCTTGTGAAAAAGCAGTAAAAGCAGTTATAGAAAAATTTGGACGGATAGATGGCGTAGTAAACAACGCTGGCGCCAACGATGGCGTAGGGCTGGAGAACGGCAACTATGAAGCATTTATGGCTTCCCTGCATAAAAACATGGTGCATTATTACCTGGTTGTTCACCATGCCTTGCCGGAACTGAAAAAAACAAAAGGTGCTGTTGTAAACATTACCTCAAAAACAGCAGAGACCGGCCAGGGTGGTACTTCTGCTTATGCTGCTGCCAACGGGGCCCGCAATGCCCTCACCCGCGAATGGGCGGTTGAATTATTGAAGTATGGTATCCGCGTAAACGCCATTGTGGTGGCAGAATGTTTTACGCCATTGTACGCACGTTGGATTGAAACCCTGCCCAACCCGCAGGAAAAATTAAAATCCATTGAAGCTACTATACCACTCGGCAACCGGATGACAACGGCTGAGGAACTGGGTAATACTACTGCTTTTTTGTTGTCAGATTGTTCAAGTCATACCACCGGGCAGCTAATTCATGTTGATGGTGGTTACGTGCACCTGGACAGGGCATTGGCAAATGCTTAATTCCTGAACAGGCATTATGGAATTAGGAATTAGGGAAATGAATTGAAAAAATTATGAAGTCATTAATTTGTACAACCCCCGGGCAATTTGAATACAGTGATATCGCAGAACCGGTTATAGAAGCCGGCAAAACACTGTTGCGCATAAAGCGTATAGGCATCTGCGGTACCGACCTGCATGCTTTTGAAGGCACACAGCCTTTTTTCAGCTATCCAAGAATACTGGGTCATGAACTGGCTGCCGATATTGTGGAAACGGATGATGCAAATTTTACAAAAGGAGAAGCAGTGACTTTTATTCCATATTTCAATTGCGGGACATGTATTGCCTGCCGCATGGGCAAACCCAATTGCTGCACCAGTATAAAAGTTTGTGGCGTACATATTGACGGCGGCATGGTGGAATATTTATCTGTTCCTTCTTATTCACTGGTGCACGGAGATGGCCTGGGTTATGATGAACTGGCCCTCGTAGAGCCGCTTGCCATTGGAGCGCATGGGGTAAGAAGAGCTGGTGTAACTGCAGGTGAGTATGTACTGGTGGTTGGCGCCGGCCCTATTGGTTTGGGCACCATGGAGTTTGCCCGCATCGCTGGCGGCAAAGTCATTGCCATGGATATTAATGACGCACGTTTGCGTTTTTGCAAAGAAAAACTACAGGTGTCTGATACCGTTAACCCGGCAACCGAAGATGCCGTAGAAAAACTGAAGACAATTACCAATGCTGATATGCCCACGGTAATTATAGATGCAACAGGTAGTCTAAAAGCCATTAACAATGCGTTTCAATACCTCGGTCACGGGGGAAGGTATGTGCTGGTGGGTCTGCAGAAGGGTGAAATTAGTTTTAACCATCCCGAGTTTCATAAAAGGGAATCAACGCTGATGAGCAGCCGCAATGCCACCCGCGCAGATTTTGAGCATGTAACGGCCAGTATGAAGCAGGGTTTGGTTAATCCTACCAATTACATTACGCACCGCGTGCAATTCAGCGAGGTTAAAAATGCATTCAGCAGCTGGTTAGATCCCGCCAATGGCGTTATTAAAGCTATGGTGGAAACTCCTGCGCTGTAGATCCCTGCCCCCTTAATAGGACACTTAAGCCGCAAACGATAGGTAAATACGAATGTATTTTATGCGAAGGGATTGTTGTAGCGTCTGCGGAACAAACAAATCCGGGCTAATCCATCTAACCTGTTTTATCCGGGTGTTATAGCTGGAAGTGCTATCTCCAAAGAGCTGAGCGTTTAATCTACCTGTATCTCGTCTACAAAAAGCCACGCAGTATTTCCGGCACCCGGCTGGCCATCGGGAATTTTGCCAAAATTCTTTGCTACAATTTTCACATAGCGGGCCGTAGCCGGCGTTATGTTCAGCGTAGCATTGCGCATACCCATCTCAGTGGCTGTATACTCACTTGTTTTACCAACAGATGTAAAAATACTCCCATCGGAAGAGGTAAAAGTTTCTATGGAAACAGGCAGGTAAATCCAGCTGGCTTTTTGCTCCATTAAATGACAATATATTGTAGAGAATGATTGCGCAGTTCCTAAATCAATCACTGCCTCCATGTCTTTTGCCTGCCAGCCCAACCACTCAGCAGAGCTAAGGCCGTTCTCAGCTAAAACGCCATTCACCAGGCCAAACGCACCAGCGCCGGTGCCCGGCCAGTTTACTGCGGGTGCTGCAGCAAGGGTAATTGCTTTTCCAGTAGCTTTGTTTACAGTAAATGTTTGCCTGATTGCACTGGCGGGCAGTTTTTCTATTGATGCACCGCACACCGCACTTTCTTGTACCAGTACAGGTTTGTCGTAAACCTGTATTTTAGCTTGATTCACAACAATTGTGTCCTGCATGCTACGGCCAGCAGGATCTTTCTTTACATCCGGAACCTGCCGTGTTTGTGCACTGTTATTGATGTAGTAGTTTATTTTCCCCGGTGCTTTAGTAGTTAGTGACCAGTACACACCCTGGTGGTCGCTGGCAGGTAACACTGCTGAATGCAATTCATAATATGCCTTGCTGTAATTCGCTTGCCATAAATCATAGCGTTTGAACTGGGTTTGTAAGCGCTTTTCAAAATCACTGTAATTCTTTTTTTCTTTCGGGCTCCACAATACTTCGCTCAGTGCACTCAGCCGCGGAAAGATCATGTATTCAACCTTTTTGTTATTCCCCATATACTCGGTCCAAACATTGCCCTGTGCGCCTAATATATGTTTGGCCTGCGCTTCATTCAATGCTGCAGGTATGGGTTCATACTTGTATACATTCTCCAGGGGCAGGTAGCCGCCAATGGTTACAGAATCTTCTTTTTTTGTTTGCGCATGATCCAGGTACACATAGGCGCCGGGTGTCATGATCACATCGTGGTTTTGTTTAGCGGCGTCAATACCGCCTTCTTCGCCGCGCCAGCTCATTACGGTGGCATTAGGGGCCAGTCCGCCTTCTAAAATTTCATCCCATCCAATAATCTGTTTGCCTTTGCTATTAATGTATTTTTCTATGCGGCCAATAAAATAGCTTTGTAAACCATGTTCATCTTTCAACCCTTTCTCTTTAATCAGCTGCTGGCAAAAAGCTGATTTTTTCCAGGCTTCTTTGGGGCACTCATCGCCACCAATATGAATATATTTAGCAGGAAACAATGGCAGTATCTCATCAATTACATCCTGCAAAAAATTAAACGTGTAATCAGTGGGCGCAAATACATCTTCAAAAACGCCCCAGGTTTCCTGCACCAGTTTAATACGGCCATCGGCAAGTTGCTTTTTACTGGTAGGAGAAATCATGGCTGGTGGAATAACGGTAGCTGAATCCGGAAAACAACTTAACTGCGGATAGGCGGCAATAGCGGCGCTGCCGTGGCCGGGTAATTCCAGCTCAGGTATCACCGTTATATACCTGGCGGCGGCATATTTCACTACGTCTTTAATTTCTTCCTGCGTATAAAAGCCACCGTAGTGTTCGTCGTCGTTTCCTTTGCCCGGGTAACGGCCAATGATGGTGCCGTTGCGGTAGCCACCTATGCTGGTGAGTTTGGGGTATTTTTTTATTTCGATGCGCCAGCCCTGGTCTTCCGTTAAATGCCAGTGAAAATAATTCATCTTGTGCAGGGCGATATAATCAATGTATGTCTTTACAAAATCTACCGGGAAGAAATGACGGCCCGCATCCAGCATTAAACCACGGTAAGAGAAACGCGGATAATCTTTTATGGATACATAGGGGATAGCCAGCCGGGGAAGAATGTTTTTCAACAGCGGATTGCGTACCGGTAATAATTGCAGCAGCGTTTGTACGCCGTAAAATACACCGGTTTCATTATCGCCGGCAATATAAACCCCTTTGTTATTGGTGGTTAATGTATAGGCACCTGCAATGGCATACTCCATTTTTTCGTAATTGAGTACAATCACATTGGCGGAACTGGACTTTTTTGCAATTTTTAATTTGTAATTATAGAAACGTTGCAGGTAATCATTTAGAAAATTGGCTGAATTTTCCAGGCCGCTTCCTTCCAGCACAATCTGTGTGGCAGGCGTTATGTTGAAACTGGCCATGATTTTTGGCTGCTTCATTTCTGCAGGTTGTGGAATAATCTGAATACCCTGGGCGCTACTGTTAAAAACTACGCCAACTAAAAAAGCAAACAAGTAAATATTTTTCATTATGTACCAATTTTTATTTGAGTAACCGCTGACGGGTTGGCTGATGGAAAGGAGTTAAAGATAACAAACAATGGCATGCAATTTCACGCAACCGTTTGCGTAGAGCGGGCGTCCGATCTTGATTGCTGGCAGGCAGGTTAAGGGGCCTACCAGGTTATACGCACGTGTACGCGGGGCAACAGCCACTGGTCATGATCATAAAGCAGGCAACCTGAAAACCCCGGGTAATAAACGGTGTTTTCAGGTTGCCAGGCATGTTTCTCTCTGCCTACCGGTACTATATACTTTTTATTTATTATTTAATACCGGTAAAATAATATTGGAGCTGTTCACCGCATCATGCAGTATCCGGATGCTGGCTTTTTGAAAATCTGCGTCGGTTGCTTCGTAAATATTAATAAACTTTTGCGGGTTGCGGTCCGCAATAGGGAACCAGCTGCTTTGCACCTGCACCATTATCCGATGACCTTTTAAAAATGTATGCGCTACATCGGGCAGTTCAAATTTTACTTTTTCTGTTTTGTTGGGTTTAAATGCTTCTGGTTTGGCAAAACTATTTCTAAAGCGGCCGCGCATAATTTCGCCGCGTACCAGCAGTGCATAGCCACCCATCGGGTAGTCGCCACCTGAAGAACGCCTTTGCTGCGGTTGTGCATCAGGGTAAGAAAAGTCATCGGGGAATACATCAATCAATTTCACCACAAAATCTGCATCGGTTGAAGAAATGCTTGTTAGCAGATCAGCTACCAATGTGCCGGCCAGTGTAATATCATTGTCTAAGATTTCCGTTTGAAAACTCAGTACGTCGGGGCGACGTGCCGCAAACCGCTGATCATCGGTCATGTATTCTCTTGTTCTGGAAAAATGAACATCTTCTGTATAGGGCACCGGGTGTGCGGGGTCGCTGATGTATTCACTGTAGCCGCCATTGGCCGCCGGTTTATCCCAACCGAGTTTGCCGTTGGGCTGCAGGTACAAAGCCTTGTCCTGTTTATCTGCCGGTGGCCACTGTGCATAATTGTGCCATTTGTTTTCTCCGCTGAAAAATATGGTGGCTTCTGCCAGCGCTTTAATATCGCCTTCGCCTTTTAAATAGTAATTAAAGAAGGGAATTTCAATACTGTTCTGGTACCAGAAAGACGTGTTGGTGCCATAGCGAAGATTGCCCAAATGCGTTCCATCGGTAGAAGCCCATTGTCCATGGTACCAGGGGCCCATAACCAGTTTATTAAAATGACCGGCTGGATTTTTCTTTTCAATGGCTTTGTACAGGTTCCAGGCGCCAAAGCAATCCTCGGCGTCAAACAATCCACCCACTGTTAAGATGGCGGGTTTAATATCATTTACAAAATTGCGTGGGTTGCGTGCCTGCCACCATGCATCATAGTTGGGGTGTGCAAACATCTCATTGAAAAACTGCAGACTGTCACCAGCCAGTTTTTTAAAGTTGCTTAATGCGCCAATATCCAGGTAAGTAGTATAATTATCAGCTGTGGGTAATTTTAGCGTAGATTTTGGCCCAACTGCGGTAGGCTTTGGATGGGGGTATCCAAAACCACCGGCGTAAAAACTAAATGCATCCATCATCATAAATGCCCCGTTGTGGTGAAAATCATCGCCCTGGAACCAGTCGGTAACCGGCGCCTGCGGACTCACTGCTTTCAATGCAGGGTGGCCGCTCAGGGCGGCCATGGTAGAATAAAACCCGGGATAAGAAATGCCAAATACACCCACATGTTCATTGTTATAAGGCAGGTTTTTTACCATCCAGTCAATGGCATCATAGGTATCCGTTGCTTCATCAATATCGGTGGCTTTTTTATTGGGGTTAAACGGACGGATATCTACAAACTCGCCCTCACTCATCCAGCGGCCGCGCACATCCTGTGTTACAATAATATAGTTTTCCCTTGCATAATAGCGGAGGTGACGGTTCCAGAGACCGGCATTGAAATTTGCTTCACCATAAGGTGCGCATGAGTAGGGCGTACGTGTTAAAAGAATGGGATGTTTTTGTGCGCTGTCTTTGGGGATATATGCGCAGGTGAAAAGTTTTACGCCGTCGCGCATGGGTATGTAGCGCTCTATCTTATAATAGTGTTCTTTTATCCAGGCGGAATCCTGGGCATACTGGGCATGGCCATTGAGGGCAATAAAGCACAATAAAATGAATGCCGTAATTTTTCTCATGTATATTTAATTTGGTGCGCTAAATTTACTGAATAACCATACAACAGCCTGCTTCCTTTATGAATAACAATCAACAAATTATACAACGCTTTTATACGGCTTTTCAGCAAATGGATTACAAGACTATGCAGGACTGCTACAGCGAAGAACCGGTTTTCAGTGATCCGGCATTTGGTCTTTTGCAAGGCAGGGAAGTAAAAGCCATGTGGGAGATGCTGTGTAAAAATGCTACAAACTTTTCCCTTAGCTTTTCTAATATCCGGCTGCTGGATGAAGAATACGCCACCTGCGACTGGATAGCTACCTATACTTTTTCCAAAACCGGCCGTAACGTAATTAATATTGTCAAAGCACATATGCGCATCCAGGATGGAAAAATAACCGAACACACAGATAAATTTGACATGTGGAAATGGAGCAGACAAGCCCTTGGGATGCCGGGTTTATTATTGGGATGGAGTAATTTTATACAGGGCAAAGTGAATAAAAATGCAAGGAAGTCGCTGGAGAAATTCATGGCGGGAGAAAGAAAATAGTAGTAGTGCATAAGTTGCATGCGAGAGGCAGAGTATCCGATGCTTAGATAGCACCGCCTTCAGCAACTGGTTGTAAGCAGCGCAGCTCTTGCATCGTCTTCAGTACAATATAATTTACATCATATGCTTGAGATTAGGAAAGCAAGCTCCGTTGATTACGATGGTATATGGGCTATTATAAAAGATGTAATAGCAACCGGTGATACATACGTATTTGATCCTACTTCAACCAAAGAAAAAATGCTTGGGTACTGGTGTGCGCCGGGCACGCATATCTATATTGCTATGCAGGATGATCTGCTGTTGGGCACGTTTATTATTAAAGATAACCAGGTAGACCTGGGTGCGCATATTGCCAATGCCGGGTATATGGTGTCGCCGCTTGCCGGCGGAAAAGGTATTGGGAAAGCCATGGGTGAATTTTCATTGCAGGAAGCAAAAAAACTGGGGTATAAAGCCATGCAGTTTAACCTGGTGGTTAAAAGCAATGAGCGTGCAGTGCGGCTCTGGCAAAGTCTTGGGTTTACTATCATTGGAGAAATACCGGAAGCATTTCAGCACCGCATACATGGGTTAACAAATGCTTATATAATGTACCGTAAGTTATAAGGTCTTTTGTTGGTGTTGCGGTCACGCAGAAAGTGTGCCCAAAGAAAATTTAAAAAAATGGACACGTCAGTGGCAATTTCCCAATCATTAAAAGCAGCAGCATTTAAAGCGCTGCACCGGCGTACTGGCATCTTTGTAATTCCCAATCCCTGGGATGCTGGTTCTGCAAAACTACTGACCAGCCTGGGTTTTGAGGCCCTGGCTACTACCAGTGCAGGCCTCGCATTTTCTGTAGGAAAACCAGATGGTACCGGCCTTGTTACGCGCAGCGAAACCTTACAAAACATCCGCGCTATTGTTGCGGCCACACACTTACCGGTGGCGGCGGATCTGGAGAATGGTTTTGGTGTTGACCCTGCCACATGCGCAGAAACTATTTTGCTTGCCGCCGCAACCGGGCTGGCCGGCGGCTCTATTGAAGATGCTACCGGCAATGAATATGATCCCATTTACCCTTTTGAACTGGCGGTGGAGCGTGTACAGGCTGCAGTGGCAGCGGCGCGCAGCCTTGGCTTTCCTTTTACACTTACTGCGCGGGCAGAAAACCTGCTCCATGGAAGGTTGGATTTGCCCGATACTATCCGCCGCCTGCAGGCGTTTGCAGCTGCTGGTGCAGATGTGCTTTTTGCACCTGGTTTACAAACAATCCAGGAAATTGAGATTGTGGTAAAAGCGGTGGCGCCGCATCCGCTGAATGTGCTGATGGGTTTGAGCAACACAAATTTTACTTTGAACCAGCTGGAAGATCTTGGTGTGAAGCGGGTGAGCATCGGGTCTTCTCTTGCCCGGGTAGCCTATGGGGCTTTCTTCAGGGCCGCGGAAGAAATCAGCCTGCAGGGTAGTTTTACTTTGTTACAAAAAGCCATGGGGTACGCTGATCTAAATGCTTTGTTTACAACTTCAGGGTATTGAAATACGGCTTCGCCGGTTTCGCATATATAAATAAGTATAGCATGCGGGGCGCAGGAGAGGCAAAAAAATGCCTTTTGCATGTTAACGCAAAAGGCATAGTATATTGTAAGAAGGAGGACTGATCCCGTTATTACATACTGGCGTGTAAATAATCCTTTAATTGAGAAATGGTTTCTTCTTGCGAAAGAATGGTTTCCTTCACCACATCATTAATAGAAATAATACCGCAGATATCGTCGTTTTCAAAAACCGGCAGGTAACGTATATTATTTTCGCTCATCAGGTGCATGCACACTTCAATGGAGTTTTCCGGCGTGATGCGGGGCAAGCCTATTGACATGATTTCTTCAACCTTGGTGTCTGAAGAGTGTTTGCCTTTTAAAATTACTTTACGGGCATAGTCCCTTTCTGTAAGCAGGCCATGGTATTCATCACCTTTCATAACAAGCACAGAACCTATATTTTTATCGGCCATGAGTTGTAATGCTTCAATAACAGGAGTTTCTGGTAAAATGGAAATTACATTCGCGCCTTTGCGGTGGAGGATGTCAGCAACTTTTTTCATTAAGCAATCATTTTTGTTATCTGTAAGTTAATGAAATATCCGCTGAAATGGAGGGCAGAAAAATAAGTTTTTAAAAAAATAATGGAGCTGTGTGGTATTACTGAGCCACCGGCGGACAGCCAATAAGTAATTGTATATAAGTTGGTCATTTTTGCTAAGTTTATTGTGCAAACACCAGAACAGTATGGGTTTATATGCATCACTCCGGATCACGGCTATCAGGTCAGAAACAGCTGACTGTAAAACTTTTTTTGTAAGTCCGGCTGATAACAATCAGCTGCAGTACACAGCCGGCCAGTTTCTCACTTTTGTTTTTGCAAAACCTGCTGGTGAAGAAAGAAGGAGTTACTCCATTTCTTCTGCACCTGCTTTGCAGGAACCGCTTGCCATTACCATAAAAAGACTGGAGAATGGCGAGTATTCAAGAAAACTGCTTGACCATGCTAAAGTGGGTGATACTTTAATAACTACCGGACCTGCGGGCTTTTTTGTGCTGCCTGCCAACCTGCAACAGTATAGAGAAATTTTTTTTATGGCAGCGGGCAGCGGCATAACGCCCATTTATTCGCTTATAAAAACGGTATTGCATCAATGCCCGCATATACGGGTGATACTTATTTATAGCAACCGGGCAAAACACAGCACTATATTTTATGCAGCGCTGCAGGAGCTGGCAGTATCATATAAAGACAGGTTTGTTATTGAGTTTTTATTCAGCACCGCAGTTAATTTAGAAAGGGCAAGACTTAGTAAATGGCTGCTCGGTAAATTATTAAAAGAATACAGCCAGGCATCTTACGAAGAAACTTTGTTTTATACCTGCGGTCCATTTGACTATATGCGCATGGTATATATTGAGCTGCTCGGGAATGCTGTGTCTTTGCAGCATATAAGAAAAGAAAACTTTACGTCATTGAAGATGGATGCAAAAACATTGCCTCCTGATACACATAAACATACTGTAGTGTTTCAACTACAGCATAGCGTTCATCAACTACAAGTACAGTATCCACAAACTATTCTGCAGGCTGCAAAACAAGCAGGCATTCAACTATCGTACAGTTGTGAGTCGGGTCGCTGCGGCAGTTGTGCGGTCACCTGTACAGAGGGAAAAGTGTGGATGAGTTACAATGAAGTACTAATGGATGATGAGATGAAAAAAGGCCGTGTGCTTACCTGTACGGGCTATCCCATAGACGGAAATGTAGTATTGAAGTATGAATAAATATTTTCTTTGCAGCAGGCCCATTTAAAAAATGTATTTTCTACACTTGTCAATTTTTTTAAAATACAGGATATAGTATTTCTACTAGTCTTGCACTAATTATAAGCATTCAGCACTGCTGATTTTGCTTTCTTATAGAAATTATTCTACTAACTGTCACGTATAATCTCTCTTTTTTGTAAAAATTGATTGTTATCAAACATCAGTTACTAACAAAATTCATTTTTGGTATATTATTGGCATAGTGAATGCAACCAAAGATGTTCTTTTGAAAACCGGCGCTGCTAAATTTTTCCTGCTAATGGTTGTCAACTAGAATTTTCATTACTTAATAAAATTTTCGATTTTTTGTAAGCTGTAGATGGTATCAATCTATGCTGTCTGTCCAGAGGTTTGTCTGGCTTGCATCTACTGATTTGTACTGTTGTTAGATTGTACTGTTATATCCTTAAAAACCAATTATTCAGTTAAATATGAGAACTACCGTCAAACTAATTGCTTCTGCTGCAATTTTGTTATTATTTTGTTGTTCAGCTGTATTTTCACAGCAAGTAGCCAAACAGATTTCTTACCCGGCCTCTCCGGATGGCCTTATTGGCTTTCTGGAATTTCGTCCCTCAGACTATGGCAGTCAGAAACACCCGTTAATTATCTTTTTACATGGCATTGGTGAACGTGGTAATGGTACATCACAGATTAATTATGTTACCAACAATGCCATACCGATGTACTGCTCCAGAGGTGCAAGCATGCGCTTTACCGTGGGCGGCCAAACCTCTTCTTTCGTAGTATTGTCCCCGCAGCTGAGTACCCAGTATGGTTACT
>JBDSLR010000024.1:0-182675 GCA_039916305.1 Chitinophagaceae bacterium
CATGAGCTTATTTTTATTTAATGATAATTTTTTATTTAATGATTAATCCTGCGTTTGCTCTTTCAATTTCTGTTTGTTTTATCCATGTATCGTACAAGGAAATATTCGCCTGAAGCCTGGCAGATACCAGTTGGTTTTGTGCATCCAGCAATTCAATAAAGAGGGTAGTACCTTCTTTGTATAGCCTTAGCATATCCTTATAATATTTTTCAGAAGCGCTTACCTGTGAAACAGCCGCCTGGTAATTGATAACAGCAGCAGTGAAAGTATTAACAGAGATCTTTACCTGTAATGCAAGCTGTTGTTCTACGTAACTGGTTTGCGCTTTAATATTTTTCATATCTGCCTCAGCCTGTTTTACCCTGTGTTTATTCTTACCACCGGAAAAAATATTATACTCCAATGAAAGGCCTAAAAAGTAATAAGGAGTTTTATTATTTACTTTAAAATCAAATCCCTGGGAGCCAATATCCAGGAAGGAATTAAGCTTGGGTTTTTTATAGGCGTTCGCCAGTGCTAAAAGATTAGCATTGATGGCTTTGGCAGTGTTTAGTTTTTGCAATTCTTCCCGCTTGTTTACAGCAGTGTCGTTAACAATGCTTATATCGGGAATGTTATTGATTGCATCCGTCAATATTCCGGTAGTTAAAGGCTGGTTCAATAAAAAATTGAAATAAGCTTTTGCATTTGCCTGTGTCTGTTGGGCGGTATTAAGTTGAGCGGTAATTTTTGTAACTTCATTGGTACTTCTTATCACTGCTGTGCGGTTTACCTTGTCGTTATTAAAAAGCGATGTATTGATCCGCTCATTTTCTTTCACCAGCAACAAAGCATTTTCGTAGATTTGGATAGCTTGCGTTGCCTGTAAGTAATTGTAGTAAGCAACTTTGATTTCTTTGGCAAGCTCCCTTTTGTAGACATCAATTTCAATTTTCTGTAAATCCAATTGCTGACTTTTTATTTTTTTATTGTAAGAAAGCGCTGCGTTTATGATAGGATAAATTGTATGCAGCTTAATGTCATAAAAATTATTCGGGTTAAGTAAAATACTTTGATGCTGCACCTGCGGAAAATTGTTACTGGCCGTTAGCTGATTGAGTGTTGCATATACCGGATTCATCAAATCACCAACCGGAATATCTACTGTTCTTCCACCTCCTGCAAGGGTATAGCCACCGTTAAAACTAACATTGGGAAGAAAGAGTGATTTCGCTTCTTTTAATGCATACAAATTTTTTTCAAGAATAAATTGTTGCTGCTTTATACTTTCATTATTTACTAATCCATATTCTATGTACCGGTCCAACTGCTTTTGGGCAAAACCAGCATTATGGAATTGGGTTAAAACAAAAAAGGCTGCAGTGATTACGAGTTTCATTGATCGCTGTTTTTAATATGAACAATGTTCATTAGTAAGGCAAAAAAAATTATATTTTATCTATTATTTTTAAAAATTCAGCATAAGCATTCGCAACGATGTGTTCCGGATTTTTAATGTTTACGCCTGTGCATCGTTTACTGATCTCAAGGCTGCACATACCATGCACCAGGCTCCATATCATAAAGGCAAGCGGTTCTGATTTATGGCCTGTAAAATGCCCGATAGCCATGCATTGTTTTACTGTAGTATGCAATACCTCAAAAGTAGCTTTACCTTCATTCCATTCCTCTTCGTTAATGGCATCTAAAAATTCCATCGGCGCTTTAAGTGTAAACATCAGGTCATACATGTCAGGGTTAGCACCAGCAAACTGAATATAAACCTTGCCCAAAGCCTTTAAACGTTCCATCGGATCGTTGACATTATATAAAACCTTAAAATCGGCGCTTAGTTGTGAAAAACCCTGTGTATGCAAGGAATGCAGGATGGCATTTTTATCTTTAAAATGCAGATAGACAGTTCCCACACTATAATCGATGCTATCAGCAATACTCCGGATGGTGGTTTGTTCCACTCCTTTGTCTACAAACAATTTTTTGGCACCTTTTAAAATCAGGGCTTTCAAATCATCTTTCTCCTTTGCTTTTCTGTCTGCCGTACCCATGTGAATGTTTTATAGTGCAAAGTAAATGAACGTTGTTCATTTTTCAAAATATTTTTTTTTCCTTACAACCTGGTCATTTTATGGAATAAAAGATGTGTAAAAAGAAAAAAAATACAGGCAGAGACGATTACAGCCTGGCTGCTGATGTTAGTTACAACAAGCTCCCAACCAGCTGCCCCTAAATTAATTACCCAATTATAAAGTCAACCTGCCACCTATGAAAAATACCCAATACCGTTTGTAAGAAATTAATAGCTTTAGCATCTATGCTAAAACAAGTATTACACAGGCGATGCAGCGCCCTTGTCATCATCAGCCTCGCCACTGCCCTGTTCTCCTGTAACCAGGGCACTGCACCTGTTGAAAAGCCTGATTTCCTGGCCGCCAACATAGATACCACCGCAAATCCTGCTGATGATTTCTTTTTATATGCCAATGGTGCGTGGTTAAAAAAAACACCCATCCCTGAAGAAGAAGCTGGCTGGGGCATCGGCAACCTGGTACGGGAAGAAATTTATGAACGCCTGAGAAAAATTAATGAGGACGCGGTGAAAGAAAAAACCGCACAGGGTTCTACCAGCCAGAAAATTGGCGATTTCTGGTACAGTGGAATGGATACAGTTGATATTGAGACACAGGGTTTGCAACCGTTGCGTAACGCTCTTCAAAAAATAGCAACAGCACAGTCAGTCAATGATATTATTGCCGTCACCGCAGACTTTCATAAAAAAGGTATTGATGTTTTGTTTGGCGCTTATGTAGGCCAGGATGATAAGAACAGCGAAAAAATGGTTTTCCAGCTGTCCCAGGGCGGACTGGGTATGCCCAACCGCGATTATTATTTTAATACTGATGAAAGAACGCTGGGTGTAAGAAAAGCTTACCAGCTGTATATGAATAAAAGTTTTCAGCGACTGGGCAATGATAGCATCACTGCAAAAAAAATAGCAGATGCAGTATACCAGCTGGAAACCCGGCTTGCAAAATCATCGCGCAAACTGGCCGCACTGCGTGATCCCTATAAGAACTACAACAAAATGGATATTGGGGCACTGAATAAACTATCCGGCCATCTGAACTGGTCTGTTTATCTGCCGGGCATAGGTATCAATACACTTGATTCAGTAATTGTTGGTCAGCCTGAGTTTTATACAACCCTGAACGATGCATTGGTAAACACAGCGCTCAGCGACTGGCAAAATTATCTCCGGTTTCACCTGCTTATGCGCAGTGCCGCTTACCTCGATAAAAAAACCTTTGCTGATTATTTTGCTTACCGAAAATCACTCTCAGGCGCCAGCCAGCCCCGTCCCCGCTGGAAACGGGTACTGGATGCTGAAGATGTTGCTATGGGAGAAGCACTGGGCCAATTATTTGTAAAAGAATATTTTAATGAAACGGCCAAAAAACGATATACTGATATGGTAGAATCCATACGGGATGCTTACAGGGAAAGAATTAAAAATCTCGTATGGATGAGCGACAGCACCAAACAAAAAGCCTATGCTAAACTGTCTGCCATTACAAAAAAAGTGGGCTATCCTGATAAATGGAAAGATTTCAGTGCCTTACAAATTGACCGCGGGCCATATGTACTCAATGTGCAAAGGGCCAATGAATGGTGGAATAATTATATGATAAACAAACTGGGCAAACCAGTTGACAGGACTGAATGGGGTATGCCACCGCAAACCTATAATGCTTATTACAATCCCGCTAATAACGAGATTGTGCTGCCAGCAGGCATTTTTGCTGTCCCCGGCATGCGCGATGAAACCTTGGATGATGCTTTTGTATATGGTTATGCAGCGGCATCTACCATCGGGCACGAAATAACCCATGGCTTTGACGACCAGGGAAGGCAGTATGACGCAAAAGGCAATCTTACCAACTGGTGGCAGCAGGGCGACTCTGCACAATTTTCGCAGCAGGCACAAATAATAATTAAACAATTCAATGCTTTTAACCCGGTTGATACATTGCATATTAATGGTGATGCCACACAGGGCGAGAATATCGCCGACCTTGGTGGCATATTATTAGGGCTTGATGCATTCAAAAAAACAGCCTTTTTTAAAAAAGGCGAAAAAATTGGCGGACTCACCCCCCTGCAGCGGTATTTTCTGGGCTATGCGTACGCATGGATGTACCAGGATAAAAAAGAATACCTCGCCAACCAGGTAATGAGCGATGTACATGCGCCTGCAAAGGAGCGGGTGAATGGCCCCGTTGTAAATGTGCCCGAATTCTATGAAGCATTTGGTATTAAACCAGGCAACAAAACATACCAGCCAGATAGCCTGCGGGTTAGTATCTGGTAAACGTCGCTATGCTTCCTATAAAAGAACAGTATTATTTATCAGGTAACAGCTTACATCGCAGCTGCCGTGCAAACTTTCACCGGAGCATTGTACGCTATGGCATGCCTGTAACGACGACCAATTCGGTGTTAAAAAATATTTGCGACTACTGCCATTAAAAGTTGACCTTAATACCTAAACCTGGCTCACCGGTAACGGTATATTTTCCCTCATTGTAGTCAATGCCCGTTGCAATATCCTCTGCCAGCAGCAAAGGCCCGTCCATGTCAATATAGTCTGCAAATGGTGCCAGGTGAGCAATGGCTGCAGAACCAACGCTGGTCTCGTTCATGCAACCAATCATAACTTTTAAATCCAGTTCCCGCGCTTTGCTGATCATTCTGCGGGCCGGGGTTATACCGCTGCATTTAGTAAGCTTGATGTTAATGCCATGAAAATGCTGCGCACATTTTACCACATCCTGTTCAAACACACAGGCTTCATCGGCAAAAACCGGCAACACAGATTTGTCAAATAATATTTTCATGCCATCCCAGTTGTCTTTGGCCAGTGGCTGCTCTACCAGCTCCACGCCCAGTTCTTTCAATACCGGTATTATTTCCAGTGCCTCTTCCAATTGCCAGCCTGCATTGGCATCAACCCTGAATACGGCGCTGGTATGTTTTCTTAAGGCTTCAATTATTTTTATATCTTCTTTGGTGCCCAGCTTAATTTTATATACCGGCCATGGTTTTTCCAATAATTTCTCCACCATCTTTTCAATGCTGTCAATGCCGATGGTATAATCGGTTAGTGGTGCCCGGGAAAAATCTCCTTCCCAAAGTTTATACAAAGGCTGCTGCCGCCATTTACCGATAATATCCCAGGCAGCTATATCCAGTGCACAAACCAAAAAAGGGTTTTGCGGAAAAAGATGGTGCAGGTAATGCCAATAGCGTTCCGGATCAATAAGTGCATATTTTTCTACCAGCATCTTTTTTGATTCCAGGTCGGCAATCATTTTTTCTACCGGTATATTGTAATAACTGATGGCTGGCGCTTCGCCATAGCCTTTTAAACCGTTTAAATCAAGCTCAGCAATAAACGTTGGCTGATGTGTCTTAGTGCCTTTTGAAATAGTAAAAGGATATTTAAAAGGCAGGTTCAGGGACCGGTAATTTACTTTCATAATATGTGGACTATATAGGCTGCAAAGAAACAGGTTTTTGCCAATACAGTTAAACCGGAACACACAATGACACGGTCGAACATGTTTATTGCTTTCAGGAATAGTAGCTTTCTAAAGTAAATGAAAACATACAGCCCTGAAAAACATTCCTTTTCCACTACAACATGGTTCTGCTGATGCGTTACCAAAATCTGTATTTCTGCTTAAAATACCATTATTTTGCGGGCAGAAATGTGTAAACTATGATAAAATCATTTTGGGCGAAAGCCTGGCCGCATGTGACCATTATTATCCTGTTTGTAGTGGTAGCAGCAATTTATTGTAAACCGGCGCTGGAGGGAAAGGTTTTGCAGCAGTCGGATATCATTCACTGGAAAGGCGTAGCACAGCAATCTTTTGAATACAAAGAAAAATATGGTCACCTGCCATTATGGACAAACAGTATGTTCAGCGGCATGCCGGCTTACCAGGTAGCGGTAGAACGTACGTCTGCTATTTCATTGGGTTACCTGCACAATATTTTAACGCTTGGTTTGCCAAAGCCCATCAATTATTTCTTTTTAGCATGCCTGGTGTTTTACATTATGTGCCAGGCCCTGCGCATCAATCCCTGGATCAGCGCCGGCGCAGCAATTGGCTATGCGTATGCCACATTTGACCCCGTTATTGTTGCGGTAGGGCACGATTCGCAGATGCTTTCCATAGCCTATGCACCCGGCACGCTGGCCGGGCTGTTCCTGCTGTACGATAGAAAATACTGGGCCGGCGCAGCTTTAACGCTTATTTTCTCAGGGCTGCTGATTGCACAAACGCACCAGCAAATCGTTTACTACACCTTGTTTATTATCGGTGCTATCGGTATAGCCTATGCGGTAAAGTGTTTCCGCGATAAACAAATAAAACATTTTATCATAGCCAATGCGCTGGCCATGGCAGCCATTGCCGCCGGTTTTGCCAGTAATGCATTAACCTACCTGACTACCTATGAATTTTCAAAAGAAAGTATACGTGGTGGAAGATCAGAACTTACCAGCAATCCCGATGGCAGTAAAAAGCCAACCGGCGGACTCGATAAAGAATATGCTTTTAACTGGAGTTATGGCATAAGCGAAACATTTACCCTGATTGTGCCCGCTATTTACGGCGGCAGCAATGGCGGTAAAGAGATTACCGGCTCCAGCAAATTTGTTGAAAAACTGGGCGAAGTAGGCGTACCGGAAGATGCCGCCTACCAAAATGCCAACGGATCAGCTTATTGGGGAGCGCAGCCATTTACACAGGGCACGGTATACCTGGGTGCGATCATGTGCTGCCTTTTTATCGCAGGCTTGTTTTTTATACAAAGCTGGCACAAATGGTGGATTGCTGCAGTCGTGGTCATTGCCGTTATGATGGCCTGGGGTAAAAACTTTGCAGGCTTCAATTACTTTCTTTTTGATCACCTTCCTTTCTATAATAAATTCCGCGCACCCACCATGGCGCTGGTAATTCCGCAGCTCGCATTTCCGTTGTTCGCTGCACTTACATTACAGCAGGTAATTTTTGGAAATATAAGCAAGGAAATACTTTGGAAAAAATTCAAGCTGGCGGCATATACCACCGGTACAATAATAGGTGTTATGCTTATTTTTTATTTTACTGCAGATTTTACCGGCAGCAAAGACAACCAGCTAAAAGATAATTTTGTAAACTCCATGCTGCGGCAACCACAACAGGGTGGACAGCCTACGCCTGAAATGCAGCAGCAGGCCAACCAGTTTGCACAATCAATGATAAAGGCGCTGCGCGAAGACAGGAAAAGCCTGATGGGCAGTGATCTATTGCGCTCTGCGGTGTTGATCACACTGGCAATGGGCTTGCTGGGTTTATTTATACAAGGTAAACTAAAGGCCCCGGTTGTACTGGGCAGCATTTTATTGCTCAGCAGTTATGATATACTGGCAGTGGGCAGGCGTTATTTAAATGCGGATAATTTTATTGAAGCGTCCGATTACGAAGGGAACTTTACGCCCAATGCGGCCGATAACACGATAAAAGCTGACCCGGGGTATTTCCGCGTTTTTGATCAAACGAGTAGTGACCCTTTTGCAGATGCAAGGGCCTCCTATTTTCACAATTCACTGGGTGGCTACCTGGCTGTGAGACTGGGTCTTTACCAGGATCTGATGGATAACCAGCTGCGCAAAGGCAACAAAGCAGTATTTGATATGCTGAACACAAAATATATTATTCAGCAAAATCCCGCCAACGGTCAACCGGTGGCCGTGGTAAACCAGGATGCCTTTGGCCCCTGCTGGCTTGTAAAAAATGTACACTACGTAAAAGATGGCAATGAAGAAATGAAGGCTTTGGACAGCGTCAACCTGAAAGACAATGTCATTGTGCAGGAGAAATATAAAAATATGATACCCGCCATACCGGCATATGATTCCATGGCTTCTTTGAAACTGGTACGCAATGTAAACGACAGCATTGTTTATGCCTCTGCTGCAACAACAAACCAGTTTGCAGTCTTCAGTGAAATATATTATACCAAAGGATGGAATGCATTTATTGATGGTAAAAAAACTGATTATCTCCGGGTAGATTATGCGCTGCGCGGGATGCCCTTGCCTCCAGGTAACCATACCATTGAGTTTAAGTTTGAGCCACAATCTTATAAGCTGGGCAATACACTGGCCGTTATTGCTTCCCTCGCGGCCTATATTTTGTTGCTTGTTGCTGGCTGGATGGAATGGAAAAAAAGATCAGCAGCCTGAGAAACTGGTAGAAAATAAAGTCGCAGCTGTATGCTTGACGTTGAAAAAATCTGCCTGGCCGCGGCTAACCATTAATGTTAAAGAGGCTCTCATCGCTACACCATGTCAACCATTATCAGCATTGTCTCTTATCCTTTTCTGCCCGCAAAACTCGGCGGGCAAAAAGGGATTGCATTGTTCTATAAATATTTTTCCAGGCATTGCCGCCTTATTTGTTTAACTACCAAAAAAAATGAACCTGCAGCAGCCGAAGGG
Organism: Chitinophagaceae bacterium; assembly: GCA_039916305.1. Taxonomy (GTDB): domain Bacteria; phylum Bacteroidota; class Bacteroidia; order Chitinophagales; family Chitinophagaceae; genus JACMLD01. Next base: position 8,549 of record JBDSLR010000024.1, read on the forward strand.
TACCAGGTAATCAACAGCATATCAAACGATCCCCTGCGTTATATCAATGTCTTTCTTTTCTTCACTATTTACAGGCAGATTAAAAAACAAAAGGCCAGTAAGCTGATACTTGAACACCCCTATTATGGCTGGCTGGGTATTTTAGTGAAATGGGCAAGTGGCATACAATTGATAGTGCACTCCCATAATATAGAATCATCCCGCTGGAAAACACTTGGTAAATGGTGGTGGCCCATACTGGCCTGGTATGAGAAATGGACATTGCGCAGTGCAGATGCTGTGTTTTTTAAAACCGACCAGGATAAAAAAGAAGCAACCGGCTTATACAAACTGAATCCTGAAAAATCTATTACGGTTACCTACGGCATTGAGTGGAACACGATGCCCGCGAAAGAAGAAATCGAAAAAAGTAAAGGATGCTTACAGCAGCTACACAACCTGTCAGCAGCTACCACTATTTTTCTATTCAACGGCTCACTTGATTATCATCCCAACCTGCAGGCAGTACAAACCATCCTGGACAAACTAAACCCGGTGCTGCTACAGTCAGCATTTGATTACAAAATTATTATTTGCGGTAAAGGGCTGCCGGCAGATATGCACGAATTAAAAGATTATGCAGATAAAAACATTATTTATGCCGGTTTTGTAGATGATATTGGAGTATATTTTAAAGGCGCGGATGTTTTTATAAACCCGGTAACAGATGGCGGCGGCATAAAAACAAAATTGGTAGAAGCGCTGGGGTACAACCTGCAGGTGTTGAGTACCGTTAGTGGCGCCATTGGGGTACCATTAGCAGTTACAGGAAATAAAATGAGCATTTTTGAAGACAATGACTGGAATGGTTTTGCTGCAGCAATGCAGGTGCGGCCGCCCGCAACAGATATTCCTGAAGCTTTTTTTGATCATTTTTACTGGGTCAATATTGCAGAGAAGGCGTACCGGTTTATAGGAGATTAGGGCTTTAGGCGCAGCAAAAAAAAATTACACGCGGCTGGCAGCTAAGAGGGTTAAGAGAAAAGGGTCGTTCGTTCACTTAGTTAATTCATGCCTAAGACTTCAATGCCCGGCTGATGGATTGCCAAAACAAAAAAGCAGTATTGTCCCAGGTGAATTTTTCTTTTTGCAGGATGCCGGCCTGTACAAGGTTTTCTCTTAAAACATCATCCGCATACATTTTTTTTAACCCTGCTACAATACTTTCTACACTAAACGGGTCAACCAGTATGGCAGCATCGCCTGCCACCTCAGGCATGGAAGTAGTATTGGAACAGATTACGGGCACCTGGCTCTGAAAGGCTTCTACAATAGGTAATCCAAACCCTTCAAAAATGGGTACAAAGCTGAGTGCAAAAGCGCTGCCCAGGACACTTTTCAAATCTTCATCTGACAGACGCCCGGTAAAAATAATATCCTCTTTAAAGGGGCTATTGTTATACGCATCTTCAATAGATGATTTGCTCCACCAGATAGCACCTGCCAGTAATAGTTTGTAGTCTGCGTCTGTTTGCTGCCTGAACTTGGTATATGCTTCGATGAGTCTTTGTATGTTTTTTCTCGGATGCATGGATCCTACAAAGAAAAAATATGGCTTTCCCCCACTAAACTTCGAGCGCGTAGCGGCTATTTCCGCAGGGATTAGCGGATTAAAATTATTGTTTATGCCACAGGAGACATTATCAATCTTTACAGCACTTTCCTTATAAAATGAAGCAATATCCTGTTTGCTGTAGTCAGAGATGGTTGCTATGCGTGTTGCCTTGCGTACAAATCGTTCGAAAAAAAACCGGAAATAAAGCCGGTTGAGCAATTTCAGATCCTGCGGCTGGTGTTCAAAATTAATATCATAGATCACCGGCAACTGCGGAGTAGCTGAGAGCAGGCTTAAGAAGCCTTCCATAGATACCATAAGGGCGGGCTTATGCTGACGCAGAAAAAATGGCAATACCATTTCCATAAACCATACATACAAAACAGGATGACGCAGCGCAGGAAAAACCGGGTATTTTGTTGCGTTGGGAAAATTAAAATAATCTTCTGTAAAATTTTTATCGCACAGGATCATGAATTCAACTTCAGGATGGTTCTTAATAACCCGTGAAATAGTATTCACGGTGAAATAGCCAATGCCATCCAGTTGTTTGTTCCGCAATACCCAGCAATTGATGGCTATTTTCATGCATTGTACTGTTTAAATTAGGTCAAACCAAACCATCACAGATGCTTATTTTTTATGCAATATCCTTTTCTTGTAATAATTCCTGATGAATGTAAAAGGAGAAAACAGCACGGTGGCAAACACCGTTCTATAAAAAAGCCAGTTGTTTCCGTACACTTCTCTGTTGGCGGCAATATGCCTGGCAATATATTTAAACTGCAGCTGTGTTAAAAGATTATATACAATATTCCGGCTGCTCGTAAATTTCAATGGAATTTCCTGGTTATATTTTTTTCTGGCAGCGGCAAAATCACGGAAACACAATTGCAGGCAGGCTTCAATCTTTTCTTCATCGAGCCCGATTAAATCAATAATATTGTCAGTTGATTTATTAAACCGCTTAAAATCCCTGCTTACTGCATTTAACCAGATGGTGCCCGGATTAATTAGCTGCACCATTGGCAGCAGTTTGGCACCGTCTGACGTAGTTGCCCAGCTTATACCGCTTGAGCAACCCAGCAGGTGGGTACAAAAAAATGACAGGCCTGCTGTTTCCCTTAAGGTTAAAACACTGCCGTCAATGATCTGGCTATTGGGATGATCAATTTTTAAAGCAGAAGATAGAATTACAACCACTTCCGGATCTTTTACCACCTTCTCTGCAATACTGATGGCAATATCCCTGGTCATAGGTACCTGGCCGCTCAAGGGAGCAAACTCAAACAGCAACCGCACGCGATAGTCTTCCAGCTTATTGTTTGCAGCAAACGCGGCTGCATTGTTTTTTTCAGCTTCCGTTAAACGCAGCACCGGTGTTGTGCTTACGGTAACCGGGTGCGGGTAAGCCCGGTATACACCGGTGCGAATGCAGCCGTCGTAGTAAGCAAGGTTGCCGTCCATATTCTGCGTCACAAATACTTCATCCCATTTGCCCGCTTCTTTTTCGGCATGGAACTTTCTTTTCAGCTTCCTGAATGCGGCAAGATCATTTTTGGGAACATCATTCACCACCATTACTGCATCTACATAAGGATTTTCATCAATTATGTTTTTACAAAATGCGGCGATGGCCCAGGTAAGGTGACAGTGCGGATAATCTGTTTTTATCTGCCTGGCAATAGTGGTGGCATATAAGCAGTCGCCATTTGAAAAAAGCTGCACCAGGAGGATTTTTTTCGTATGCAACGGCTCATTCATATCCTAACATCATTTTTGTTAATGCTTCAAAAGAAATGGCAGGATGCCAGCCCAAAGAAAAAATAGTTGCCGGATCTGAAATAAGCTGGCGGTAATCAGCTTTAAAATTTGCTTTGGCGTGTACGTGTTGTTTCCAGTCTTTACCCGTTATCTTAAAACAAAGTTCTATGTATTCCTGTATCGAACGCCCTTCACCTGTACCCAGTACTGCTTCAAAAATCTCGTCCTGCTGCACCAGTGTCCATGCGGCTGCAACAATATCGCCGGCAAAACCCCATTCTTTTTTTACAGACATGTCGCCAATTTCTATTATCTCATCCGATCCTTCTCCAATTCTTTTTACGGCGTCGGCGATCATCTTTGTTATATGCCTGGGTGTTCTGCGGGGGCTATCGTGGTTAAAAAAATAACCTACATAGGCTTTAACACCCAGTGAGCGGTAATACCTGGCGGCATAAACAGAATGGATCCGGCTTACAGAATACGGATCTTTTGCTTCAAATGGATCTGATTCTTTAATGGGCAATCCTTCATTCCTGAATTGTAAACCGCTGCCGGAAATAAATACTTTTGAATGCGGGCTGGATGTTTTTACCGCTTCCAGGATATTTAATGTTCCCGTAGATATAGCCGCATGATTTTCAAACAAAGCATCATGACGTGTAGTGGAATTGGCAGCCAGGTGAAAAACACAGGCAGGCTGATGGGCAGCAATTAAACTGTTTACTGCTGCTGCATCTGCAACATCTGCTGTAACGGCCGTTCCCTTTCTTGAAACAGCTATTACCTGCAGTCCTTCTTTTTCTAAAAGCGCCGAGAGATAAAAACCGTCCTGGCCATTGGCGCCAAATATGATTGCCGTCATTAAAATTATTTATTCTTTTCTATTACAAAGGTTGCAAAAGTATACTGGTATTTTCCAAGATAATGGAAGTCCGGATTTTCGCAATCCCATTGGGGCTTATCTACCAGCCTGCATTGTGGAATATATGATAGCAGCCTCGTGCTAAGGTCATGCTTTGTATAAAAACGGGCATCAACCTCCGGTTTCGGATCGCCGGGTTTCCATCCGTCTTTGAAGTCACAGGTGATAACAGCTTTTCCACCGGGCGCAAGCAGTCCTTCTATACATTTAATGAATGACTCGTCATCGGGATCATGCTCTATAACAGAAGTAGAAAAAATAATGTCGTATGAATTTTTTTTCACCGAAGGTTTATTATAAAATTCCTGCAGGTAATAATTCAACACCGGGTCAATTTCTTCTGCAGCAAAACCCATCCTTTTAAGCCCCATTGCGGCGGTATCTTCATAGCTTCCCACACACAGCATGCGTGGGTTTTCATATCCCTGCAGCATCCTGAAAACAGTATCAAATACAAAAGCCTGCTGTACATTGGCCTCCGGTATCTTTTTTGCCATGGTAAGCGGCACCAGTTCTGTTAATTTATCAACAGCGGGCTTGTATAACAATCTCGCGTCGTTATCCAGTATCCTGTTCAAAGAATCACCGGGCGGTATAACAACTGGCGTGTAGGATTGCCCACTGGCAATACTTAACACATCTTCAGTGGCGGCATTGGTGTTACGCAACCAGGGATTGCTTTTATTGCCTGCGCCCAAAAGCTGCCTGACTTTTTTAGTAATTTTTTTAAGAGTGCTGGTATTTGCAGCACCTATTTTCTTTTCCGTTTCCTTCTTTAAAACAGCGGTTACTATTCTTTCGTAATCCCAAACAAGGTTGGGTGCATTCCATTCCTTTGTAAGCTTGTGCAGGTGCCTGGTTCCATTTTCAACTATCTGTTGCAGCGTTGATTTGCCGTAAATAATTGAAGGCTGAAGCCCGTGAAGGTGCCGGAACATGATGCTGTCAGATATTGCCAGCGGACGATCAACAGCGAGTGCATAATCGGCCGTGCTGGAAATGCCCCGGTTGCTGGTGTCCTGGTAAAGAAATATGTTAAGCGTATTGCCTGCCAGAAAATCAAGTACACCGCTATTATCAAGAAAATCATGCGTGGCTACCAGTGATATTCCCGGCTTTGTAATCAGTTTTTTACAATCTTCTACCAGTTTATGGGCACTGCTGCCATCCTTATCGGCAAAGTCTGCAGCCGGAATATTAAACCTGATAACTGCGCTGTCAAATTCCTGCTGTACCGCTTTTATAATTTCCTCAAACCCCTTATTGGGCGTTGCAAACCCAAAACTGCCAATAGTGGGAACTGCTGGCCAGACAAAATGATTTTCGTAGGCTGGTACCAGCCGCCCGGTTTTAAAAACCAGCGGATTTTGCAGCAGCAATGTAGGGTCTGGTGCTATATGGTAATCAAACAGCTGGTCATTTGCGGTGTCTGCCCTTTGCTGCGTCACTTCGTGCATAATTCCCACCTGGGGAATACCAATTTTCCTGTTCAATGACCGGTATTTGGTATGGATGATTTTTTCTGTGAGCCAGGGCAATGTAGAAATATGATAATTATAAATAATCAGCACCGGCTTATATTCCTTAATGGCCGCGTATAAGGCGTCCATACTTCCGCATTCCGCATAGATGAAATCATATAACGCCGATGATTTTAATACGTTGGCAGTTGACACACCAAATTCATGTACACCGCATTTCTTTTGCGGATGGGAGACAAAAAGAATTTTTTCTTTCATGTAAAAACCTTTGATGTATAAATTCAGGCAGCCGCTATTTTTCCCGGATGAAAAACGATAGCTTATTTGCCCGTTATGTAATTGATTAGTTCCTGGTTAATGGCATCAATACATTTATTTCTTTCCAGGTTAAGTACGGCCAATTGTTTTACGACTTTATCTTTTTCATCAACCGGCACCTGGTCAAATTCATATACTTTTTCCTGCTCATGCCAGAGGCGGCAATTGACATCTGCCAGCTGCGAGAACACTTCACCTATTTTTCCAGTGACGGCAGCTACTTCATTTCCTGCTCCCTTAAAAACCTTATTGGCCGCAAAACTCAGGCGCTCCACCGGAATTTCGCCTGCTATCGCCTGGCCCAGGTATTCATCAATTTCCTCCTGTAACAGCAACGCCTGCGTACGCAGACTTTCCAGCCGGCGGCTGTCTTCTGTATGATATTCTTTTAGCTTTACAATGGTTAACTTGTCGCAAAGCATGCCTAATGTTTCTGCCATAACATATTTGTTTGTAGAACGGCAAATTTATAGCGTTGAACGTAAACAAGGAGATTTAAAAATAAGAAGCCTGCCACAGTCGGTTTTCCTGGATTGCTGCTGCCATATCATCGGTAATTATTTGGCAAACACATAGTTATGACAGGCAATCACCGTTAAAGACAGCTTTTTTTACTTTTCCTGTAAACGGCTGGTCATTAAAAATCATGGGTATTGCAGCAATGATCCTTCAATAACATGGTTGTGTATTCATTAAATCAACAGGAACAGGATTTGTATCTTCTGAATTTATCCATTAACATTACGCTGGCTTGTACTGCATCACGTCTTGCTGTATGAGTTTAAAGCTGCAAAACAACCAATCGTATCTTTTACTCCTGTTTCATTTGTTTATCCTGTATTTTTAGTTTTTTATTGTAACCATCAATGGGCAGTATCCAGCAACAAAGCATCCGTTCCACTATAGGCATTTCAATAGGCTTTGCAATAGGCGCTGTCAATTTATTGGTGCTGGCCCCCAAATTACTCACTACCGAACAACTAGGGTTAACCCGCCTGATTACAGATTTGGGAATTACACTGGCTACCCTTTGCACATTTGGCTCGCTGCCGGTGGTGTACAAATTTTTCCCTTTTTACAAAAGCTACCTGCCCTCAAAAAAAAACGAACTTCCTTTTCTTACCCTGGTGGTGTGTTTTTTTGGATTTATTATTATGTGCACCGCCGGGTACGGTATTAAAGATGTTATCATTCAAAAATTCAATTCAAAATCACCGCTTTTTGTACAATACAGTTACCTGGTATATCCATTCTGCCTTTTCTACCTGCTGTTTTTATGGCTGGAAAGCTTTGGCTGGTCGTTAAAAAAAGGCGTGGCATCCAATACGCTTCGCGAAATGGGCCCCCGCGTCTTGTTTACGATATTACTGGCGCTGCTTTTTTTTAATGTACTAAACATTGCGCAGTTTCTGATGCTTTTTTCTTTTTCCTACCTGCTGTCTGTACTGGCACTTTTTTTTATATTGAGAAAAACCGGCGACTTTAACTTCAATACCAGCATCAGCAGTTTAACACTTCGCCTGAAAAGCAAAATGATAAATTTTGGATTGTTTGTTTTTGGAGCCCAGTTTCTTAATTTACTGTCAAGAACGGCCGATACTTTTATTATCAGTTCAAAATCTCCAAAAGGCCTGGCCGATACCGCCGTGTTTACCATTGCTACCTACGTTGTTACCCTCATGGAAATACCGCAGCGTAGTATAACGGCCATCAGTACGCCTTTTTTAGCAGAATCGTGGAAAAACAAGGATCTGAAAAGTATACGGAACATTTATACAAAAAGTGTGGCCAACCTGCTCATCATAGGTTTAGCCATGTTTTGCCTTGTTTTACTGAACATACATAACCTTGCCATCTTCCTGGGCAAAGACTATGATGGCATTGAACTGGTCGTTTTCTTATTGGGCATCAGTAAGCTGATAGATCTTGGTACCGGGGCCAATGCCCAAATCATTTCTACCTCCAATTACTGGAAAGTAGATTTTACCACCAATGTGATTTATACCATCATCGCGCTCCCGCTTAACTATATACTTATTTCGCAATATGGTTTAATGGGCGCCGCTTACTCAACACTTATTGCCATCAGTTTTTATAATGCCATGCGTTTTGGTTTTCTGTGGTATAAGTTTGGGTTGCAACCTTATACCGGGAAAGACGTGCTGGCCATTCTATATGCAGCAGTGGCGGCCCTGGCAGGCTATTTCCTGCCCCAGGCACCTAATATTTTTGCAGATGCTATTTTTCGCACCCTGCTCTTCTGCTGTATATTTTTTCCGGCAGTTTATTTTACGGGCATATCAACAGAAGTAAACGGCATCATAAGAAAATATGTATTATTACTAAAAGGTATTATTTTTCGCCATTAGATATCCTGTCGTAAAGCCTTTTACAACGCAACCCCACTTACCTGAAAAGAATCGGAAGATAAAAATCATTTTTCCCAAAAAGGGATGACAATAAAATTAAACAGCTGTTAAAATATACTTTATTATCGCCGCTGCGGCTATTTTTGAAGACATTATTACAGTAAAACAAGACCGTTATGGATAAGTTAGTACAGTTTTTAAAACGGCAATACATTAAAATGAAATACTACCGCTATGGATGGCGGGGTAATTATCCATCATGGTCAGCCGCAGAAAAAGAATGCCAGGGGTATCATGCAGGCAATATTCTAGAAAAAGTAAAAGCAGCCACACTGAAAGTGAAATACGGTGAAGCTGTGTATGAGAGGGACGCCATGCTGTTCGATAAAATTGAATATTCATGGCCCCTGCTGGCCAATTTGCTTTGGATTGCCAGCAGAAAAGCCGGCAGTCTATCTGTTATTGACTTCGGCGGTTCCCTGGGCAGCAGTTATTTTCAGAACCGTCATTATTTAAGTCAGCTAAAAGAAGTAAAATGGAGTGTAGTTGAACAGCCCGCTTTTGCTGCGGCCGGTAAGGCAGCAATTGCAGGTGAACAACTTGATTTTTTTGATACCATTGATGATGCAATAAGCAGCCGTGGCCAGCATGATGTATTGCTGGTTTCCTGCGTACTGCCCTATATAGAAAAGCCACTGGCATTACTTACCGAAATGGCCAGTAAAAATATTCCTTACATAATTATTGAGAATACATATTTCAACCCGTTGCCGGGCAATCGCCTGACCATACAAAAAGTGCCGCCTGTTTATTATGAAGCCTCCTACCCTGCCTGGTTCCTTGATTACGATGAAGTGGTAATGGCATTATCGCAGAAATATGACCTGGTAACATCTTATAACAATGAACAGATTCTTTACCTCGACGGTGAATTATTGCCCTACAAAGGGTTTGTAATGCAGTTAAAATCCGAAAGCTGAGATTTCCGTATATTTCCTGAAGCATAACCCTTACCCCACGCAAATATGGCTTACTTAATAGATCTTAAATCGTTTACTGATAATCGTGGTAACCTTACCGTGATTGAGAAAACCGTTCCATTTGATATCAGGCGCATTTTTTATATTTATGGCGTGGATGGTTCTTCACGCGGCGGGCACCGGCATAAAAAAACCATCCAGGCCGCTATTTGCATACAGGGCTCTTGTTGTATAAATAATAATAGCGGCAGTGGCCTGAAGAATTTTTTATTGAACAGGCCCGACCAATGCCTTATTATAGAACCGGCAGACTGGCATACCATGGATAGCTTTAGCCCGGATGCTATTTTAATGATACTGGCTTCTGAATATTTTGACGAGAAGGATTATATCTTTGAGCCATATGCCAGTTATTGAATATGAAAATCTTGGCCGGCTTAACCAGCCTTTTTTTGAGGATTACCGCACCGCCTTCAATAGCGTACTCAGCAGCGGCTGGTATGTGCTGGGCAATGCGGTAAAAAATTTTGAAAACGCTTATGCGGCTTACTGCCAAACCCGCCACTGTGTGGGTGTTGCCAATGGGTTGGATGCACTCATACTTGCGCTAAAAGCATTTAATTTTGAACCCGGCGCAGAAGTCATTGTTCCTTCAAACACCTATATTGCTACCATACTCGCCATTGTGCACAACCAGCTAAAACCTATATTGGTAGAACCCGATATCCACACCTATAATATCGACCCACTAAAAATTGCCGAAAAAATTACCAGCAAAACCAAAGCAATTATAGTAGTACACCTGTATGGAAAGCTTTGCGACATGGAAGCTATTAACAATATTGCTGCTTCCAATAACCTGCAGGTAATAGAAGATTGTGCCCAGGCACATGGCGCCAGTTTTAACAACAGGAAGGCCGGCAACTGGGGCGTATTTGGTGCGCACAGTTTTTACCCAACTAAAAACCTGGGCGGCCTGGGTGACGCAGGCGCACTAACTTGTAATGATGATATTTTACAGCAAAAAGTTTTTACACTCCGCAACTATGGATCTAAAATAAAATACCGGAACGAGGCGGTTGGCTTTAATTCAAGGCTGGATGAACTGCAGGCTGCTTTTCTTACCGTAAAACTTGCAAAACTGGATGCTATCAATGCCCATAAGAGAGCGTTGGCGGCCATTTACCATGCCAGCTTAAAAGAAGACTTTGTTAAGCCAGCACAGCATCCCGGTTATTTTGATGTGTTTCATATTTTTAATATCCGGCACCCAAAAAGAGACGCTCTAAAAGAATATCTGCTAAAAAATGGTATCCAAACGGAGATCCACTACCCCATTGCACCAAATAAACAAACCGCCATGGCAGGCATCCTCGATAATCAGCCCAGTCCCATAGCAGAAGAAATTCATCAGACAACCTTGAGCCTGCCCATTTCCTATTTTCATACAGCTTCAGACTTAATGCGTATTACAGAAGTGATGAACCAGTTCTAAAATAAGTCAAACGCTTACTGCTGAAATTGACCATAAAAACAGGTGGTATCCGAATCTGGTACTTTGTGCCTATATTTAAAAAGATCTTTTATTGGTGAAACCATTGCCCTCCCGCCATTCCTTTTGATAAACGACGGCCTGCTTTTTCCACCACAACGTATTGGCACTATCAATTTTTGTTTATTCCATCATAAATTTATACACCCAAAAAACCATCGTATGCCGAAACAAATTATTTACCCCTGCTTACTGATATTGGTACTGGCTTCCTGCGGACAGCCTGAACAAACAGCCAGCAGCAACAGTACACCGCGTGTTCCAAAAGAATACACAATAGAGCAATTATTTGATAACCAGTCTGTGAACGCTGCTGGTTTTAATGCTGATGAAACGAAAGTGTTAATCAACAATAACAAGACCGGTATTTACAACCTGTACGAACTTTCCATTACTGATACCGCATCAACTGCGCTGACCAGCTCAAAAAAAGAATCTTTTTTTGCAGTTGATTATTTGCCTGGCAGCAGCAAATTTATTTATTCTGCAGATAAAGGGGGCGATGAAGACGGGCATTTATACCTGATGAACAAGGGCGACACAAGCGCGAAGGATCTGACACCCTGGCCCAAAAGCACCAATAGTTTTGCCGGATGGAGCGATGATAAAAAAGGCATGTATGTAAGCAGCAACAAACGCAACGCCAAGTTTTTTGATTTGTGGAAAATAGATACCGCCAGCTGGAAACCCGTGTTGCTGTACCAGAATGATTCGGGGTTCAGCATATCCGGAATGAGTAAATCTGAACGGTATATTGCCCTGACCAAAGAAAAGACAACCGATAAAAATGACTTGTATCTGTACGACCGCAATACCAAACAAACCAAACGCCTGAGCAACGATAATGAAGCAACCTGGTTTACTGCGGCTTTTGAAAAAAATGACAGCATCCTGTATTATATAACGAATGATGGCAGTGAATTCAGTTACCTGGTTAAATACAATATGGGCAACGGCAAAGCGGATAAATTGTATGATGACAAATGGGACGTTTCCAATATGAACCTGAGTGAAAACGAAAAATATTACACTGTTTTTATCAATGATGATGGAAAAAACAAAGTGTTGCTTTTTGATCATGCCAGCAACCAGCCCATCACTTTCCCGGATATTAAAGACGGCGATGTATTAAATGTTATCATTTCGGCCTCTGAAAAAAACTTGTTGTTAACCGTGGGCAGCAGCACAAGCCCGCCCAACCTCTACGCTTATAACATGGAGAAAAAGGAATTAAAACAACTTACTTCCAGCCTGAACGCAGCCATCGATCAGCAGGATTTGGTAAAAGCCGAAGTGGTACGTTTTACCTCTTTTGACGGTAAAGAAATTCCTGCTATCTATTACCGTCCGTTGCAAGCCAGCAAAGAAAAAAAATCGGCTGCACTGGTTTGGGTGCATGGTGGTCCCGGTGGACAAAGCCGTATTGGATACAGTAACTCCATCCAGTACCTGGTCAACCATGGCTATGCTGTACTGGCCGTAAATAACCGTGGCAGCAGCGGTTATGGTAAAACGTTTTATAAGCTTGACAACAAGGATCACAGTAATGGGGATTTAAAAGACTGTATATGGGGAAAGAAATGGCTTGCCCAACAAGATTATATAGACAGTACCGCCATTGGTATAGAAGGTGGCAGCTATGGAGGTTGCATGGTATTGGGGGCCCTGGCGTTTCACCCGGATGAATTTAAAGTAGGCGTAGATTTATTTGGCGTGGCCAACTGGCTGCGTACGCTGCGCAGCATACCGCCCTACTGGGAATCATTTAAAAAAGCATTATATGACGAAATGGGCGATCCTGGAACAGCAGACAGTGTGCGCCTGAGGAATATCTCTCCATTGTTTAACTATGAGAAAATTAAAAAACCATTGCTGGTATTCCAGGGCGTAAATGATGTAAGGGTATTAAAAGCGGAAAGTGATGAAATTGTGGATGGCGTAAAAAAGAATGGCGTGCCGGTTGAGTATGTCACTTATGCAGACGAGGGACATGGGTTTGTTAAAAAAGAAAACCAGATTACGACCTCTAAAAAAACACTTGCGTTTCTTGACAAATACCTGAAACCAAAATTACCTGAAACAAATAAATTGCCCTAGTGGAGCACAAAGGACGGCTATTGCATATTAGCAGGATCAGAAACAAAGAAGTATAACCAGGTTTTCTAAATAAATATTTCAAAAGAAGATGGCCGGTAAATTACCGGCCATCTTCTTTTGAAATATATCTAACATGTATAGTTGTTATCTTCTTACTCTTCCAGCAGACGTAATTTTTCCAGGAACAAGTTTAATCCGGCTTTCTTCTTATCGTTCATAGTATAACTGATATATTCCGTGAAGTATTTTTTCAGGTCAAATAACGGATAAGGATTTTGCGCAACAATTTCATCTATTGCCTGCATACCGGCACCGGTGGCTTTGTTAAAACCGGCGATAAAATCATTGGGTAATTTTTTATTGCTTACCCAGGCAGCGAAAACAAAGGGAAGCCCTGTCAGCATTTTCCAGGCTTCGCCTAAATCATATACGTAGGGCGATACTTTTCTTTGCTCAAAAGCCCTGTCGCCAATAACCAATCCTGCCGTGCTGTTTTTGATGTGCTCCCGGAAGTCTGCTTTGGCATCGGTAAGCGCAGGTGTTACTTTCCAGAATTCTTTAAGCAATATCCTGGCAAGCCTGACAGACGTACGGCTCTGGTAATCAAGCAATACTTCTTTTGCTGATTCAATGGGTACATCACTGAAAAGGCATACAGAGGCAACTGCACCATCTGCACCAATACAATAATCACTGATAATATAATGTTCTTTTAGTTTAGGTATGATGGCTACTGGTACCAGGCCTATATCAATCTCATCATTCAGCAGCATAGCCGCCACCTGCGCCGGATAATCCTGTATCATTTCAATCGACTGGCTCATTAATCCCTGCTGAAAACCGTATATCAAAGGTTTTGTATTGAGATAGCTTACTGCTCCTACTTTAATTGTTCGCATCTTATTTTACTGACCGGCCTTGTAGCAGTATTATACATAAACGCCCGGTTCAACCAACGGGCGGGTGGTGCAACACACGCCGGACGATAGCGTTGATACCACCTGTACACATATAATATCACTATTGTTAACCAGAATTGGTTTAATTTTGGGCACAAATATAAGTTACCAAAACAGAATACTACAATTAAGCCGCATGGAACTCAATGCCCTTACAGCCATATCGCCAATTGACGGACGCTACCGCAGACAGGTGCAGCACCTGGCAGACTATTTTTCTGAATATGCCCTGATCAAATACCGCGTGCTGGTGGAAATTGAGTATTATATGTTTTTAAGCGACAAGAAATTCTTTTCGCTAACGGCCAAAGCCAGAAAAGCGCTGCACGAGATAGCCACCAGTTTCAGCATGGATGATGCAGCCGAAATTAAAACCATCGAAAAAACCACCAATCATGATGTAAAAGCAGTGGAATATTTTATAAAAGCTAAGCTGGATTCACTGGGTCTGGATAACGAAAAAGAATGGGTGCATTTTGGTTTAACCTCGCAGGACATCAATAATACATCCGTGCCTTTGTTGTGGAAACATGCGATAGAATGTGAGTACCTGCCAGCTATATTAAACCTTAACCGCGAACTGGGCATTCTTGCAGAACAATGGATGAATATACCGATGCTGGCACGTACGCATGGCCAGCCGGCAAGTCCTACCCGCCTGGGTAAAGAAATAATGGTATTTGTAGAGCGGCTGCAAAACCAGGTAGAGCAGTTTATTCATATACCTTTTACTGCCAAGTTTGGCGGCGCAACCGGAAATTTCAATGCCCATCATGTCGCTTTTCCTAAAAAAGACTGGATAGCAATGGGCAACCAGTTTGTTGAAAAAAATCTTGGTCTGGGCAGGCAGCAATTTACTACGCAAATAGAGCACTACGATAACCTGGCAGCTCATTTTGATGCCATGAAACGTATTAATAATATACTCATTGATTTTAGCCGTGATATATGGAGCTATGTATCCATGGATTATTTCAAGCAGAAAATAAAAAAGGGTGAAGTAGGTTCTTCTGCCATGCCGCATAAAGTAAACCCCATTGATTTTGAAAATGCCGAAGGTAACCTGGGTGTTGCCAATGCCCTGCTGGAGCACCTTTCTGCAAAACTGCCTGTGTCCAGGTTGCAGCGTGACCTTACAGACTCTACCGTTTTAAGAAACATTGGTGTTCCCTTTGCACACATTATTATTGCTGTTAAATCCATTGAGAAAGGTTTGAGCAAGCTGGTGCTGAATGAAAAAAAACTGAATGATGATTTAGAAAGCAATTGGGCAGTAGTGGCGGAAGCGATTCAAACCATCCTGCGCCGTGAAAACTATCCCAATCCGTATGAGGCGCTGAAGGAACTCACCAGGGGCAATGGTACTATTAACAAAGAGAGTATTCATCAGTTTGTAGAGGGACTACAGGTGGCTGCTACCGTTAAAAAGGAATTAAAGAAAATAACGCCGCAAAATTACACAGGGGTATAAAAAAAGAGTATTTTAGTGCCCGTACTATCTACGTCTGAACCTTTTGATGAAAATAACCATACCGATCCTGTGTCTACTTACCTCCTATCTGTGCGCGGCCCAGCCAGGTTCTGTAGTACCGTCTTTTACCATTCCTGATACTGTTTGTGTTAACACGCCAGTTACCATTTCCAACACCTCAATAAATGCCAGTACTTATTTCTGGAATTTCTGTGTTGCCGGAATTAATTCAACGCCTGTCTCCGTAAACCTGGGTAATCCGGGTAATACACTTTCGCAACCCGTCTTTTCAGATATTGTAGAAGACAACGGTAGCTTTTATGCTTTTGTTGTAGATTTTTTGAATGCTGGTATTACCAGGCTGGATTTTGGGAACAGCATGCTTAATACACCACTGGCAACCAATTTGGGCAACCCCAGTGGCGCGTTAAACAACCGGTATGGAAAAGAAGGCATACAAGTAATTAAAAATGAAGGCAAATGGTACGCCATTATTGTAGGTGGTAATTTGCCCGGCAATGGAAGCATTCCAAGAATTGTAAAAATAGAGTTTGGTACCAATATAGCCAATAACGCCCCTACAGGAACCAACTGGGGCAACCTGGGCTTGTTAGATGAGCCACTTGACCTTCACATGTTCCAGGAAAATGGTATCTGGTATGGATTTACAATAAACGCAGAAAGCAATACTATCACCAGGTTCAATTTTACGAACAGTTTTAATAATATTCCTACGGCTGTAAACCTGGGTAATATTGGTGGCCTGCATTATCCCACTGGTATTTACGCCGCCAATGACAATGGATTTTGGCGGGTATTCATTACCAACGGGCAGGCACCGTATTCAATAACAAGGCTGGATTTTGGATCATCACTGCTTAATATACCCACCGGTAATAATTTAGGCAATCCCGGCAATGTGCTCAATTCGCCGAGGGACTTTACCATACTGAAATTATGCGACGAAATTGCAGGCTTTGCTGTCAACGGTGTATCCAATGACCTGGTAAAGTTTGATTTTCATAACAACTTGCAATCCATTCCAACCGGCAGTTCACTGGGCAATACCGGTAATTTAAATTTCCCCCATTCACTTTCTAAGTTTTTCAGGGTGGGCAATGATCTTTATACGTTAATAACCAATGTTAATAATAATACCATAACGCGTTTGCAGTTTAAAGGCTGTAGCACCGCAAGCATTTCCTCTTCAGCGCTGCAGAATCCTTTACCGGTAACGTATAATGCACCCGGCACCTTTAATATAAATTTATCTGTTGATGAAGGATTGCCCACGCAAAATAGTTTTTGTAAACAGGTGGTGGTTCTTCCTGCACTTATTCATACGCCATTACAAAAAGTAGTAGCCTGTAACACGGATAGTATAAAAATAGGTGGCGCAAACAAACAGGCTTCCTTTGTATGGAACACGGGCGCTACTACTGATTCTATTTATGTAAAAGCAGGTGGAAAGTACTGGCTTGTTTCCAGCCGTTTTGGCTGCACCAACACGGACAGCTTTACGGTCTCAATTGATCAGATAGCTATACAATCAAATAACGATACCACGGTCTGTGCAGGCCAGCCTGTTCAAATGAATACAACCAGCAATGCAGTTTCTTATACCTGGACGCCAGCTACAGGCCTCTCGGGTTCCGGAATTGCCAACCCTGTTGCCACAGCATTGGTCAATACCCAATACATTGTTACCGGCAAAAGTGCCAATGGGTGCCTGGCAAACGATACCGTGTCCATTTCAATAAACCCTTCACCTGTTATCAGCAAAACCAATGATACAGCCGTTTGCCAGCGTACCACCGTTCAGCTGAACGTAACCGGAGGTAACGGCTATACATGGCTGCCAGCAGCAGGTCTTAGTAATACCAATATACCAAATCCCTTAGCCACACCGGTAGCCACTACCACTTACTATTTCACGGTTAGTAATACCATTGGCTGCAGCCGTTCAGATTCTATCAAAGTGCTGGTAAAACCAAATCCGGTTATCAGCAAAACCAACGACAGTACTATCTGTAAAAACAAAACCATACAGCTCAGTGTAAGCGGTGGCGCCAGCTATACCTGGCTACCCAATCAGGGTTTAAGCAACACCAGCATTGCCAATCCGATAGCAACACCCGGCAGTAATGCTACCTATTATGTAACGGTGACCAGCAGCGGCAATTGCAGCAGTACAGACTCTATTAAAGTTTTTGTTAACCCATCACCAGTTATTACCAAAACAAATGATACCGCCATCTGCCAGCAGAAAACGGTTCAGCTGAATGTAAGTGGTGGCAGCAGTTATACCTGGCTGCCTGCTGCGGGTTTAAGCAATACGGGCATCGCCAACCCCCTTGTAACACCGCTGGTGACCACTAACTATTATTTTACAGCTGCCAATATATTCAATTGCAGTACTTCCGATTCCATTAAAGTTTTGGTAAAACCCAACCCGGTTATTGTTAAAACCAACGATACAGCTATCTGCAACGGTAAAACTA
The DNA here is from genome assembly GCA_039916305.1 of Chitinophagaceae bacterium. Taxonomy (GTDB): domain Bacteria; phylum Bacteroidota; class Bacteroidia; order Chitinophagales; family Chitinophagaceae; genus JACMLD01. The sequence continues at coordinate 26,560 of JBDSLR010000024.1, forward strand.
TTCAGCTGCATGTAAGCGGTGGCAACAGCTACACCTGGCTTTCCAATACAGGTTTAAGCGATGCCAGTATTCCTGACCCCGTAGCAACCCCAACCAGGAATACTACTTATTATGTAACGGTGACCAATACGGACAATTGCATCAGTTCCGACTCTATCAAAATTTACCTGAAGGCAAACCCCGTCATCACAAAAAATAATGATACGGCGGTTTGCCAATTGAAAACCGTTCAGCTGAATGTAAGCGGTGGCAGCAGCTATGCCTGGCAGGCAAATGCAGGTTTAAGCAATAACAGCATTCCAAACCCGGTTGCCACACCGCTGGTTAACACTATTTTCTATGTAACCGTTACCAATGCCGGCAATTGCAGCAACACCGATTCTATCAGGGTACTGGTGAAAGCCAACCCGGTTATCAGTAAAAACAGTGACACTTCCGTATGTCACGACAGGCCTGTTCAGCTGAATGTAAGCGGTGGCAGCAGTTATACCTGGCTGCCAGCAGCTACTTTGAATAATACGAGTATTGCCAACCCGGTGGCTTCACCCGTAGCCAATACAACATATTATGTAACGGTGACCAACACGGGTAATTGCAGCACCGCTGATTCAATAAAAATAAATGTTAAGCCATTGCCTGTTTTCGGCATTTCGGGCGGTATATCTGTTTGTAAGGGCAGCCAGCTAAGGCTAACTGCATTTGGCGGTGACACCTATAGCTGGGCACCTGCCACTGACCTTGACAATACAAACACGGCCACCCCTGTTGCAACACCCGCTTTATCTACAGTATACACGGTGAAAATTAAAGCAAATGCCTGTATGGATTCCGCGAGCCTCGCTACACCGGTAACTGTATTATTGTTACCAGTTGTGCGGGCTGGGAGTTCCAATGATGTTGATTGTGCCAAACCCGTAACACAACTTACTGCATCCGGTGCATCGCAATACCTGTGGCAGCCCACAACCGCATTAAATGATTCAGCCATTGCAGCACCATTGTCATCACCGTCTGCAACCACTATGTATTTTGTTAAAGGAACCGATTTAAATGGCTGCAGCAACTATGATAGTATTGCCGTAAAAGTTACTCATGCAGGGGATTTGCTGGTTAACCTGCCAAACGCTTTTACGCCCAATGGCGATCATAAAAATGATTGCTTCGGCGTGAGCAGGTATGCAGGTCTCCTGAAAAATGTAGAGCTGTCCGTATACGATCGCTGGGGCGTCAGAGTGTTTTATACTACCAGTCCACTCAACTGCTGGGATGGGCGATATAAGGGAAAGCTGCAGGATGCGGGCGGGTTTGTATATATCCTGAGAGCAAATACCTTCTGCGGTGAAATATTAAAAAAAGGTATGTTGATGCTGATAAAATAGCTACCCCCGCCGCAATTATCTTTTTATTTGAAACAGGCATCGCTCGTTGCCATTGTCCATAAAATCGGCCTGCTGCATAAACCCGCATTTCAACAATACTTTTTGGGAAGCACTGTTGCCCTTGTCCGTTATGGCGTACAACATGTCCACTTGCAGTTTATCGTGCGCAAACTGTAATCCTGCTATAGTAATTTCAGTAGCATACCCCCTGCCCCATGCATGTTGCAGAAAAGCATAACCGGTTTCTGTACCGCCCATAAAAGAAGATGGACGCAGCAGGTAATTGCCAACATATTGTTGGGTAGCTTTTTCCACCACTGCAAACCTTCCGAAATGAGGATGTTGTTGATAGCCATCTATAAGTTCCTGCAGCAGCGTTTTGCAGGCATCGCGCGACAGCAGCGCACCGTTGTATTGCATAACAACCGGGTCTGATGACAATGCGTACAAATCATCCAGGTCTGCTTCGGTAAACTGTCGCACAAAGAGCCGATCCGTTTCAAACAGCATCAGACCATTTCTTTGTGTATCTCCGAAGTAAAATGGAAAGTGATATCCGGGTTATTGGTTCTCTCTGTATTTAAAAACCATTCACTTTGGGCCAGGTACACCATATGGCCATCTTTGTCTTCTGCTATATTGGCCTGTTTAAACCTCGCAAAATCCTGCAGCTTGGCCGGGTCAGTGCTGGTAAGCCAGCAGGCCTTGTAAAATGGCATGGGCCGGAACTCCACTGATGCCGTATACTCATGCAATAAACGGTACTGTATTACTTCAAACTGTAACTCGCCTACACAACCGATTATTTTTTTATTGCCGCCAAACTGCGTGAACAGCTGTGCCACCCCTTCATCGGTTAGTTGCAACAGGCCTTTCTCCAGCTGTTTGGTTTTCATGGGATCTTTGTTCACTACTTCCTTAAAAATCTCGGGCGAGAAAGATGGTATACCGGTGAAATAAAAATCTTCTCCTTCAGTAAGCGTATCGCCAATTTTAAAATTGCCCGTATCAAACAAACCTACCACATCACCCGGATACGCTTCTTCAATAACATCTTTGCTGCGGGCCAAAAAACTATATGGGTTACTGAAGCGGATGTCCCGGTCAAGCCTTACGTGGTGATAATATTTATTGCGTTCAAACTTACCGGCACAGATGCGCATAAAAGCAATACGGTCGCGGTGCTTGGGATCAAGATTGGCATGTATCTTAAAAATAAAACCGCTTAACTTACTGTCGTCGGGGCAAATTTCCCTGCCGGTAGTTTGCCGGCATTGCGGTTCCGGTGCTATGCGGATGAAGGTATCCAGCATTTCCTTCACCCCAAAATTGTTAACGGCGCTGCCAAAGAAAACAGGCGCCACTTTGCCGGAGCGGTACGCTTCCACGTTCAATTCGCCGTTTACACCATCCACCAGTTCCACATCATCGCGTAATACTGCCGCATCGCGGTCGCCCAGTTTTGCATCCAGTATGGGCAATTGCAGATCGGTAATTTCTACTGAATCTTCATCATTGCCTTTTGTATTAGCGGCAAACAATACCAGCTTTTTTTCTGCTAAATTATAGACACCTTTAAAATCTTTCCCGCTGTTGATGGGCCATGCCATCGGATGCAATGGCAGGTTCAGTTCTTTTTCAATTTCTTCCAGCAAATCAAACCGATTTTTACCATCGCGGTCCATTTTATTGATGAACACAATTACTGGTGTGGCACGCATACGGCATACTTCCATGAGACGGCGGGTCTGGGCCTCTACTCCATTTACACTGTCAATAACCAGGATAACACTGTCAACCGCCGTAAGGGTACGGTAGGTATCTTCTGCAAAATCTTTGTGGCCTGGTGTATCCAGCAGGTTTATCAGGATGCCATTGTATTCAAAAGTCATTACGCTGGTGGCCACGGAGATACCGCGCTGGCGTTCAATCTCCATGAAATCACTGGTAGCATGTTTCTTGATCTTATTGCTTTTTACAGCGCCAGCGGTTTGTATAGCACCCCCAAACAAGAGTAGTTTTTCGGTAAGTGTTGTTTTACCCGCATCGGGGTGAGAAATAATGGCGAATGTGCGCCGCTTGCTAATCTCGTTGCTATACTTCATAATCTTTCTGGGTTCTTAGTCCACAGTTCTTCGTTCGCAGTTATCCTAATTACTATTTGGGTCAGAATATGCCGCCCCAAATACTGCTAAGGGAATGTCGAAACTATGCTGTTTTAACCGGGCGCAAAGGTAGGTGTTAGGGGGGAATTTTGAGCAGGAATGTAACAGGGCTCCGCGCCGTATACAGCTTCAATTTTTAACATAGTTGAACACTAACCGCTGCATTTGCGGCACATGGATAGCACGCAGGAAAACGGGTGGGCAGCAAATGTGGCATATCGCTGAACCAAACCTGGAGATATCTCCAAATGACCGGGTAAAAAAACTTACCGGCGCAACGCTCATTACTAATCTGGTGTCAGGAATAATAAAAACAACATGAAATATGTGTGGCAAGTCCTGCTAACCGGCATTATAACAATCAGCTTCGCCTGTTCAAAACCTGCAGAGAACGGCAGTGTGCTGGTGGGAAAATGGCAATGGACGAATTCTGTGGGCGAATTTGCCGGCAATGATGTATTACAACCTGCCTCCAACGGAATGGTGTCCTTAATGCTAAAAGAAGATTCAACCTATGCAATAGAAATCAATAACCAGCCGGCAGAGCAGGGAAAATATGCTTTATTTATCTGCCAGAACAAAACCATCATTCGCTTTGATAAGACCATTGTTGCAGGCAGGCTGTATTTACAGTATGAACAGTCAATACCGGAGGCAGACAAGGGCAAACTGCGCCTGTACGATTATAATATAACAGATGGCTTTAATCATCATTTTGAAAAAGTAAACCAGTAAAAAGCTTTACTTAAACTCCTTATTGCTTTCTTCAATAACCGTCATCATAAAATTGATTCCCCGCTGCAGATCACGCAAGGGAAGCCGTTCATTTACTCCATGGAACCCTTTACTGTCTGTCATAGGCAAAAAATTGACTACGCCATCAGCAATGGAGCGGTAATGCCTGGAGTCCGTGGCGCCAATCATGAGATAGGGTGCTGTTATTACATTGGGTATGGTTTTATTTACGGCGCTTTCAATTCTTTTAAACGCAGCCGAGCTGATGGCCGTTGCCGGTGAAGGATCGGAATCTATATTGCCCATTTTTTTTACCTGAATCCGATCATCGTTGAGGGTTGCACGGATAAATGCCTCTACTGATTTGGCGGTTTCCCCCGTTAATATCCGGGTATTGATGATGGCTTTGGCAACGCCCGGAACTATATTGTCCTTTACCCCGCTTTCCAAAATGGTGGGTACAATGGTTGTATGGATCATGGCATTGCCTTCTGGCTTATCGGCCAGTATCCCTTTTGTTACACCTTCAAACAGCCACATATTGGCGGTGGCCATCCGGTTCAGAAAAATATTGGAGGAGGAGCCGATGCGTATTAAAAACTCTTTTGTTGGTGGCGTAAGCCTGGAAGGAGGATTTTTGCCTTTCAATTTATCCAGCCCGGCAACCAGTATACCAATGGCCGTTTCTTTTGCCGGCATGGAAGAATGCCCTCCCTCTTGCTGCACGGTTAATTCAAAAGAAGCATATCCTTTTTCTGCTACACCAATTACTGCAACAGGGCGTTTTACATCTTTTATTTTTCCTTCAGTGATCTCCCCGCCCTCATCCAGCACCATTTCTGCATGAACATTTTTTTCCGCCAGGTAAGCCGCAATAGCCCTTGCGCCGGAACCGCTTACTTCTTCATTGTGGCCGAAACAAAGATAAATAGTGCGTTGTGGAACAAAGCCTTTGCCAAGCATGGCTTCCGTTGCTTCCATGATGGAGATAACGCCTGACTTATCATCCGCAGCACCCCTTCCCCATATACAGGTGTCCGTTATCGTACCGCTGAAAGGCGGCACCAGCCATTTATTGATGGAGGCTGCTTCCACCGGCACTACATCATAATGCCCCATAAGTATGATAGGCGGGAGTGCCGCGTTCTGGCCCTTCCATTCAAATACAAAAGAAAACTGGTTGATACGTGTCTTAGATAGCTGTTTGTGTACCATTGGATAAGCGCTTTCCAGGAAAGTACCGAACGCCTTAAATGTTGCGGTATCAATGGCAGAAGTGTCACTGGTGGAAATAGTGGCCAGCTTTACCGCCTGGCTCATGTGCTGTATGGCATCATGCGGCATTGGATATGGTGTAGCGATTGCCGCTGATACCGGCCATGGTTTGGCACGCAGTGTAATTACCAGCACAATGCCCGCCAGCACCAGCAGCGCCAACCCCAGCCAACCGAATATTTTTTTTACCAATGCGGTAGTTTTGCTTAAATGTAAGCGAACATCCGGTAATTTCAAAACCTGTTGCAAGCGCAATTCCTCATTACGAAATTGCAAATTCTATTTTGGCTGCATCAGCCGCTGCAATTTCTCCCTGTCTGCTGAGGACATTTTTTTGGGTTTGGCCCGCCGGCTAAAATTATAGCCTGCTGTTAACCGGTAGTTACGGGTTTTTGTACTGTTGTAACTTTCCAGGTTAAAATTGGTGCCATATGTAAACGTCCGGTTTTTTTGTTGAAAGATGGGATCAATTATATTGAGCGTCAGCACCAGTTTTTTACTGAAGAATTTTTTCTGCACCGCAATATTCATACTTACATTGCTGCCAACCGTACCTTGCGGGTTTGCAAACCGGTTAAAAGTAAAACTGCTGTTGAAATTGAGCAGATCCGAGGGCGCATAGTTTGCATTCAGGTTGGTAGCTATTGTTCCCCCATTGCGGTATTTGTTTACCATGCGGTCAAAAACACTGTACTTGTTATAGCTATAAGATGCACTGAAATTGAGCCGTATTTTTTTGGAGACTGTATAGCCGCTCCAGGTGCTCAACTCGTATTCTTTACGGCTACTGATATTAGCCCAGGTAACCTGTGTTTTGCCATCAGGCAGCAGTGTTCTTACCTGCTGGTAGATATCACTTACCATATTGTAGCCAGCGCCCAGGTTTACATAATATTTGTCCGTTGTTCTGCCTGCAACAAAATCAATATTATCACTCGTAGAAGCTTCCAGCCCGGGATTACCAAAACGCAGCGTATACGGATCGCCGTAATCAATGGTGGGGTTCAGTTCGCCGATACCAGGCCGGCGTATACTACGGCGGTACGATAAGGTAACACTTAATTTATCTTTCCACGTCCTGTTAAGATTGGCAAACGGCAGCAGCGTCCAGTAACGGTTACTGGTGTCACTGGCTTTGGTAAGATCAAACGCAGTAGCAGTGCGTTCTGCTGAGGTACCCGCTGTAAGTGAAAAACCTTCCAATAAGATTTGTTTTATTGAAGCGCGGTAATTAATAACCGCTTGGTTAAACACAAAATCATTGCTCTGTAAAACAGCTGGCACATATATATTATCAGGCTTCTTTAAGTAGGACGTATTCACCAGCACATGATTGCTATTGGTATTAAAGAAAGACCCAAGCGAGAAAAAAGTCTTACGGTTAGGCAATGGTTTGTCATAATTAACCCGCAGGTTGAAACCATGGTTATAATTATTGCTTAGCTGCTGCGAGGTGGAATCAATTCCGTTGAATGTAAAATCGGGGTTCATAAACTGCTGAAAGAAATAGCGGTTGTTTTCATTGTACGCATAGTAATACCCGGCAATCACCCGCAATACTTCGCCCGCCTGCCTGCCCCGGTGAGTGTACGTAAAATTAATGTCGGGGTTTATATTTTCTCCTTCCGTGCGGCTGTTGCGGCGACTGAGCCGGTAAATGTTATGCAGGTAATCCTGGTTCATGTATTGGTTTTCATTCCTGTTATGAAAAAAGTTCTGGTTAAACTGCAGCGCCAGGTTCAGCGAGTTCTTTTTATCAGGATCATAATCAAGGTTAAACCGGGCGCCCGGCCGGCTGTTTTTATTCCGGTACGCCGACTCAGCATTAAAATAGTTGATAGAATCCGCATAAACATTTTGCCGCCTGGAGTAGCCATTACCGGTAAAAAGATTGTATCCAAAACCTGTGTTGAAGTTGAGCGCCAGTTTATTTTTACGGTAGCTGAAATTGGCATTGGCACTCATCTCTCCGCGGCTTCCACCAGTAATAGACAGGCGGCCGCCCATACCCACCCTGCCCTTGCGGGTAACAATATTAATTACCCCGCCCTGTTCATTGGCGTATTGCGGAGGCGGGTTGGTTAGTACTTCAATTTTCTCTATAGAACTGCCGGGCAAAGACTCCAGGAAATCCTGCAGCTGCTGCACATTTAGTTCTACCGGCTTATCATCAATCAATATTTTAGGTTCCTTACCGCGCACCAGTATTTTTCCGTTGGGGTCGGTAGTTACCAGCGGTACATTTTTGAGCAGATCACTGGCATTGGAGCCGGCACTCAGGGCCGATTCGCCGGCATTGAATGTGATATTGCCATCTTTACTTTGCACCAATGGTTTCTCCGCATAGACAATTACTTCGTCCAGTTCTTTTGCTGCCGTTTGTTTAAGCGTGATGTCAGTGAGATTGAAATCGAATCTTTCTGCCCGTAAATGAATGCTGTCAATGACCAGGGGTTTATAACCGATACAAGACAATTTAAGCTGGTACCAGCCAAAAGCAAGATGCTCCAGTTGAAAGTTTCCGTCTTTGTCTGTGCTGGTTGATTTTGCCGGAAGGCTGTCGCTGTAAGGAAGCAGGCCAACGGTAGCCGCTGGAATGGCTTTGCTCTTTTCATCGAGCAGGTTGCCGGTGATAATACCCGCATTTTTCACCTGCGAAAAAACCGGCACGCGCAGAAACAATGCCGCAGTAATGAGCAATAATAGGGTGGCTTTTCTCAATAATAAATAGTTGTGCCAAATATAATCAATACCCGGTTTTTTTGCGTCTTCCGGCATTAAAATGAATCAATACGCGCAAAGAAAGAAACAAATACGCGGTCACAGCGCGCTTGAAGCATGCTTTCAATACAGTATGTGCATACCGCACTGTATATTTGGCCAGGGGGCTTTGCTGCTGATCACCCTTATCATCAAATTTTTTTTATGAAAATTATCATTCCAAACTGGCTCATTATAACGGGTGCCATCGGGCAAATGTTTACAGCAATTATTTATCCCTATATCCGTCATGTTGTTTTTGACTGGTACAATGATATTAAAAAATTAAAGCCGCTCAACCAGGAAATTGCAAAAACATACGGGCGCTACATACAGGGACTTAACTTTTCTTTTGGCCTGATTTCTGTTTTGTTTACAGAAGAACTTAAAAACCAAACCGGGCTGGCGGTAGCTTTAACAGGATTAATTGCAGCTTACTGGACTGGCAAAGTCATTACGCAGTTTTCTTACTACCCCATGTATGAGATTCCCAAAAAAATTATTTTCAAAGCAGGAGAAGTTTTAATGAACACATTGTTTATTTCGTTTTCGTTGATCTTTGTCTTACTCTTTATTTATAACCTGGCCGGATACCTGAAAACGCAATAATCCCGGCAGTATACCATGACAATAAAATAACACCTGATACCATTGTCTTTTTTTCTACCTTGTAATCAAAAGAACAGATGAAAAAAACACTTGCCTTATTACTGGTACTGGTTACCGTTACTGCTATTATGCATGCCCAAAAAAAATCCACAACTGCCGGTAAACAACTGCGCCATGTAGTGATGTTTAAATTTAAAGATGGTACTGCTGCAGCTGATATAAAAAGTGTAGAAGATGCTTTCCGGGCCCTGCCATCAAAAATTAAGGAGATCAAGTCCCTTGAATGGGGCACCAACAACAGCCCGGAAAACCTTAACCAGGGATTTACCCATTGCTTTTTTGTTACGTTTATCAGTGAGAAAGACCGGGCCGTGTACCTACCCCATCCCGATCATGCCGCATTTGGCAAGGTATTGGGCCCGCATTTGGATAAGGTACTTGTGCTGGATTACTGGGCGAAGTAGTTTGTAGTTAGATGAATTGGCTCATACTTTCCAGCAAAGAGACGGCTTCAAAAAATTGAAAGTATAACCCAACCAACGAACCCCGAACGCTCAAAATCTGAACTTAAACATCCGCCACTTTAAAGGGCTTTACTTCTATTGTTTTCCAGACGCCGCCGGTGATATACGGTTCGTTATCATACCAGTGTTGAAATTGTACGGCGGTTTCAAACTGCACTATCATAACAGAACCCTCCATTTGGCCGGCCTCATTTAAAAAGGCACCGCCCAGCACAAAATTATTGTTTGCTTTTAATGCAGCTGCACCAGCCAGGTGAACAGGCCTTGCTTGCATGCGCCGGCTAAGCGCGTCCTCATCGGCACCATCTCTTGCTATGATTACATACTGTTTCATGGTATAGTTTTTTATGCTTAGTTTTTAGCTGGAAGCCCTTCCATTCAAAGTTCATAAAATAAGCAGGCGGTGAATGATTGAGTAAATTACCGAATCAGCTACAAGCCTGTAAGCAGCAGTAATACTGCCAGCCAATCACGCTTCCTGCAATGGAAAGACGAAAGACTATGAACTATGAACTTTTTACAGGTTCCACCAGTAGGTCCACTTTAGTACAAATGCCCGGTTGCGCACATACAGGGGTGCAGGATAATAATTATCGGTATATACCAAAAACAAATCAGATGCGGGCTTATAACGCCATTGCACACGTGTATTCAGGTTCATGTTTTTCAGCTGCTCATTGTATTGCAAAAATGCCGTGATAAAAAACTTGTTTGTCAGCGTAGCATCTATCCGGGGGCCTATCAGCCAGAAATGGGTATTGCCCCATTGCGCCGGTAAGGCCAGCGCATTGTAACTGGCGCTCATTACTATGCTGATATAAGGCTGAAAACGGTAGCCGATATCACTGGCCATGCTAAGTTTTTTTCCATTGGCATAATAACCGCCATACCTGCCCGTAAATGTATAAGTAAGCAATTGCTGTGGCCGGGAAACGATATCAACTCCAACGGTATTCCAGCCGTGCCGGCTGCCGGTAAGCAGAGAATCTTTACGGGAATTGGTAGGATCAAAAGGCTGCAGCAGTTTCACATAGTCATTGGCTACCAGGCCGGTAATGGTGCTGCGGTCGCGCATGGTTACCAGGTAAGAAAGCACCGTCTCATTGTCGGTAGCGTGGAAGCCGGTATTGTAAAAATAAATCCCGCCCAGCTGTGGGCCATGACTTAAAACCCTTCCCGCTTTAGGAAAAAAAGTATAGGCCGCCTGAGGGTTCAGTTTGATATATCCCCGCCGGGGTGTATAGCCCACTTCTGCTGAGTAGTTACTGCCCACGTATTCATACTGGCCAAGGATGGTCCATTTGCGGCTGATGTATTGCAGGTGGCCTGCCTGTACAATGTCCTGCCCGTTACTGCCCGGCTTAAAAGATTTCACCAGCATCAACTTGCCCGTCCACTGGTTATTGGCAGACGCCAGGTTGTACTCAAGCCCAAGGTTGCGGTTAAATATTGAATACAGCGCTTTGCCACCTGTGGTATCCGGATGATAATTGACTGATTCTTTATTAATAAAGATTACACCGATATTGGATCGCGCAAACACTTTTCGTTGCAGTGCAACCACCGCAAAATTCTGTGCAGGCAATGCGCTTGTATTATCAGCCCTGGTTTGTATATCCATCACGCCTATGCGCCAATTTTTATCCAGCTTGCCGCTTAGCCGCACCCCGGCATCAATCCGGGTATTAAGACCAATGCGCCTCGAGAAAAATGGCCTTACGGAGGCATAGCCAAAACTGGAAAATAAATCACCATTCTCCAGGAAAAACTGTCTTCTTTCCGGGAAGAATAATTCATAACGGTCAAGATTGGTTACCTGCTTGTCTACATCTACCTGGGAGAAATCGGGGTTCACAGTCAGGTCCAGGTTTAAGGATGAGCTAATAGCTATCTTGGCATCTGCTCCCGCTTGTTTTTGAAAAGTGCCCGGCTTTTTATTATCATAATCTTTGGCAACACCCGTAAGGAGGTATGGAATGATGGAGACATTACTGCTAATTTCCGGCGGCGGCTTGTCCCACAGCAGTGTGCCGGTATATGCCAGGGAAGCGGTAGGAAACTGGCGGGGCACCGGTGCCCAGCTGGATTTCTCCCTTGATTTTAAATCATTGCGGCTGAAATTAATGCCCCATTCGGTAATGCCTTTTTTATACCGGATACTCTTAAACGGAATAGCCGCTTCAAAGATCCATTTATCGGGATAGTTTTTTACGGCCGATTCCCATTTGTTATCCCAGCTGAGGTCTACCTTGCCGCCTTCGTACATGGTACCATCCCATTGGGCGCCGGCTGCATTGGCGCCAAAAGAAAAACCGTTTGTTTTATCGTCAAACGGATCCATAAATAATAAGAAATTATCGTTCTTGCCAAAGTTAAAATCGCGGCGTAAAGACTCTACCATATAAGGGCCTGGACGGTCATTGTAACAGATGGCCAGCAGGTAAAGATTGCGGCTGTCGTATGTCATGCGCACCTGGGTTTGTACAGCTGCCAGGCTGGTGTCCATGGGCAGCACCATAAAAAAAAGACCGGTAGAGTCGGCCTGCTGCCATGCAGGATCATCCATTACGCCATCTACCTGCACAGATGATGCAGCCTGTTGGATATGCAACTGAAAAGACTGGTTTTTTTTCTGGGCAATCAGCGAAATACTAACACAGGTATAGAGTAACAGGCAGGCAGCAGTTTTCAAAATACAAACGCAGGTTTAGAATGAAAATGCAATGTAAGGATATCAGCTGAAAGGTTGCGCAGTTGACAGGTGGAGAAATGAACAGTGACGCCCGAAATCTGCCACAGGCAATAAATAAAAAACGCCACAGCAAAATTGCTGTGGCGTCTAAAACCTGGGTAAGCGCTGTCTAAAAACTTATCTTAAAACGATAGGGAATGAATAACCGAGAATACTCACCGTTGCATTTGCATCGCAACCCGTTGTGCCATAGTCAAGTGTTCTTGTAGCTTTGCCTTGCGGTGTTACGTCAAGCGTACCGCTTTCAAACCAGCGGCAGCTCATTTTACGCACCAGCGCTTTGGTAATAACAATAGTATATGATTTACCAGATGCATTGGTTCCGCTGGCAGTACCAGTGATTGAATAAGCATCATCACTTAATATAAGCGGGGTGCTGGCACCGGCTGTCCATTCACGCTGACGGGTAGACGTCCATGAAATAGTGCCGGCATTGTTGGCCTTAATAACCTGGCCATTTACTTCGATCTTATAAACCAGATTACCAGCGGTGTTTAGACCCATATTGGTAATTTTTTTGCTGCCAACTAACTGGTTATCATTTACAAAATAATTATTGAATGAAATGATGACCACCGTGCCGGCATCCCTGTACCGGCCGCTGTAACTCAGCAGAATTTTACCACGGCGGTTCCTGCCATCATTACAAAGACAATTGGTTGCACCAAAATCAATGGTAATGATATGCGGCGTGCTTACGGTATCTATAGTAACCGTTGCACAGGGGCCGCCGAGCGAACCTTCTTCACGGCTGGCGAGCGCATCGCCCGTAACACGCATGTTAACACTCCCGCTTAATGCGGCCTGATCCGATATGGTGGTTACATCATTAAAGCTGGCTTCTGCAAGCGCATTGTCTTCCGCAGATTCAACATCCGAATCTTTTGCAGCATCTTTTTTACATGATGTAAATAACAGGGAAGAACTTATTACCGCGGCGGCAATAAAAATGGAAATTTTTTTAGCGTACATAAGGGTAATGTTTTTAGTTAATGAGGCATCTATGACATTAAACGGAACAACAGGTTTAAAAACGGATTAAAATTATTCCTGGTGTGTTCACGTTACTTAAATCGGCATATAAAAAATAATACTGGCTGATAAACAGCAAGTTGCCATTTAGTTGTAAAAAGATAATTACTTGGAAAGCTGAAATAGGTAAAGAAATTGAACCGCAGCTCTACGGTTGAGGGACGATGACCCACAAAAAAAGACCGGTATTAACCGGTCTCAGGACTTACTAAAATATGATAAAGCAGCGTCAATATTCCCATTACGGGAATTTATATGGCTACCATTTCTTTTTCTTTCAACCACATGTCTTTGCCAAAACCGGCAATTACGTGCTTCTCACTATGGTAGGAGGAGCGCACCAGCGGCCCGCTTTCTACGTAGTCGAGGCCCAGGTTATAACCAATCTCCCGCAATTCAGCAAACTCGTTGGGATGTACAAAGCGGTGAACCGGCAAATGCTTTTTGGTAGGCTGCAGGTACTGGCCAATGGTCACCACGTCGCAGCCATTTTCTGCTAAATCACGTAAGGTTTGCACTACTTCTTCTTTTTCTTCGCCCAGGCCCAGCATAATACCACTCTTGGTACGCCTGCCGCCCGCTTTAAGCGTGCGCAATACTTCCATGCTGCGCCAGTATTTTGCCTGTATACGCACCTGGCGGGTCAGGCGCTCCACTGTTTCTATATTGTGCGACACCACATCAGGCGCTGCTTCAATAATACGTTGAATATTCTCTTTTTCACCTTTGAAATCAGGTATCAGGGTCTCCAGTGTTGTATCCGGATTTAATTGTTTTACCGCCCTGATGGTGTTATACCATATAATAGAACCGCCATCTTTTATCTCATCGCGGTCAACCGAAGTAATAACGGCATGTTTAACCTTCATCAGGTGAATGGCCTCCGCCACCCTTTGTGGTTCATCCCAATCCAGCGGGTCCGGCCTGCCGGTTGCAACGGCGCAAAAGCCACAGCTACGGGTACAGGTATTGCCGAGTATCATAAAAGTAGCAGTACCAGCGCCCCAGCACTCACCCATATTAGGGCAATTGCCGCTTTCACAAATTGTATGCAATTTATGCGTGTCTACCAGGTTGCGTACATGGCGGTAGCTTTCGCCGGTAGGCAATTTTACCCGTAACCAGTTGGGTTTTTTTATTTTCGATTCGCTCTCGGGTATATTTAAAACGATGGGTAACTCCTGCATAGTGGTCTTTATTTCTGCTTCTGCATTTTTTGGATGCCTGGCTTCTCTTAGTCACCAAAACAATTCACCAATCAGCAGTTGCTAATCACTTAAATAACGGTATAGGACAAAAATAGTTCAGATACAGCAATTATCACAACTTGCAACCAATTAATACAAAGTGCCGGGTATATAGAATGGCGGTCTACACCCGCCGGATGGCTGAAAGTCGTTATAATTCACCAGGGTATTTCAAACAGAATAATAGCTTTTCGCGTAGCTATTTTCGTCGCCCGAAGAGTATGGTAAGATAGGCGCAACCGAAGAAGTTTTTCGGCTTATTGTATATTAACTGTTCAATTTTACTAAAATAATATTCCCCGCTAACGCCCACTTCAATGGCGGAAACAGTTTCGTTAAACCGTCCATAATCAAAACGCATGGCAAGTTTGGCATGCAGCCCCGGTTTTATCTGTACCTGTCCCCAACCACGCGTAAAACCTGATGCACCCAGCAATGCATACGTATTGCCATCTGCAGTATCGGTAAATTTTTTACGCGATTGTTCACCTGTAGCTGTATTCTGGACATCTACCAGGTAAGGTTTTGCCAAACCGATGGCAATACCGCCGGCATAAATAGCAGATACGGCTACCCCACTTTTATTGGCTTTGCCACCAATAAGGTATTGCTGCCCCAAGCCCATCTTAAACTGGTAAAAATTATTGGCCTTGCCCCAAACCACAGAATTAACCTGTCCGAAATTATTCTGGCTAACGGCCTGCTTTTCTTCCTTTGGATTTTTCTTCTCATTTAATTCAAACTGGAACAGCAGGGTCTTACGCGGTGTTTTATATTTACCTTTTTCAAAAGATATACCATAACCATCTGTGGAAAGTTTGATGCCAAACACATTTTGTTTTTTAAATGCTGGATCACCTTCTTCCTCCAACTTGAGCAAAGCATTGATGCGTTGTCTTTTTTCGGCCTTGCGATCCTGTTGTTTCACCGGTTGGCGCGTGGGGGGATTGTTCTGGGCCTGTATAGCAAATGCAATGATTGAAAAAATAGAGACGATTAATATTTTCTTCACAACTTTGTCGTTTAATCTATTAACGTAAATTTAGACAAAAATAATCCATCAACGGGTTATTTAACATTTTTATCAATATGACAGCTACAATTATTTATACGGGCCAGTTGCGCTGCAGCGCAACCCATAACCAGAGTGGTTCAGTAATAGAAACAGATGCGCCAACTGATAACCGCGGCAAGGGTGAACGTTTTTCTCCTACGGATTTGCTTTGTGTGTCGTTGGGTACCTGCATTGTCACTACCATGGGCATCAAAGCAATTGATATGGGTATTGATCTGAACGGTACTACCCTGCAGGTTCAAAAACATATGGTTAGCGATCCCCGCCGCGTGGGTAAAATTGAGGTGACGCTTGGTTTTCCGGCGTCATTAAAACTGGATGAAAAAGACAGGATCATTTTACAGCGTACTGGCGATAACTGCCCGGTGCAAAAAAGCATCCACCCGGATATTGAAACAAATATTCAGTACAACTGGGATTAAGCTAAATGCTGCAAAAGGCTAAGAGAACAAAGAGAAGAAGAGGCTTTACAGTTATCAGTCATATATAAATACTGTAACAGCAAATATTGGGTCAACCAGCGCACAGAGCCAACAGAGTTAACAGAGAAGCAGGCTTTGTTATGTAACTTGCGTGGCCACAGACATCAGACATCAGACATCAGACATCAGACATCAGACATCAGACATCAGACATCAGACATCAGACATCAGACATCTTACTCAAAAATTCATTCCTGACCTTCTTCGCCGTTTGGTGATTGCCGGTATGGCTCCAGCCGGGTGGCATAAAAATATACAGGAATTTATTTTTCAATCCGGGTGCATGCCAGATATCCCTGCCTAACGCGGCGGCTTCCCCAAAGTACACATCCCAGAAATTTTTGGAATTCATTTTACGGGTGATACCGTACACCGGCGGTTCTTCCATTTTCTCGTACTGAAATGTTTTAAATACCTTGTCCCATATATTTAACAAATTGCAAAAATTGGTATCCATGTACAGCGGGTTCCTGGCATGGTGCACACGGTGATGAGAAGGTGTTAGAACAATTTTATTCAGGAAGCCGAGGCGGCCGTCTTTCACTACATTTTCACCCACATGTATAAACGCACCCCAGGTACCATCAATAAACATAATAAAAAACAGTAGCGGGGCATTCACACCCAATAAAATACAAATCGTCGTACGTATAACGTCAGCGTAAGGCGCTTCCAGGAAAAAATGGGCATAGGTGACAGAAAGGTTCATTTGCTCTGGCGCATGGTGGGTAGAATGCAGGCACCAGAACAGCCTCACTTTATGGCCGAGGTAGTGATAAATAAAATGAGCAAATTCCCATATGATGTATCCATAGATAAACCAGTACCAGGTAAAACTGGTTTTTATGATGGCAAACCTGCTGAACAATGTGATGCAAAAACCAACGGCAGCAATAGAAATAAATCTTGATACAACCCTGTTAAAAACAAAAATAAAAAAGGTAACCCTGTATTCTTCTATTTTGAACTTCTTATAAACAACAGCACGTATTATTTCAATGATCAGTATCAGCGGAATCAGGGGGCCAATGGCACCGCGCATACCATCCAGCGTAAAAAGGCCGCTATAATCATTGGCTTCATACATCTTCAGCCAGTGTCGGATGCCAAAGAAACCGGTCAACTCATCGTGCAAGATTTTTAGTATATCCATATTACTGTCGTTTGGTCCGGACTTTCTCTTTTTCTCAAAGAGAACCAGATCTGCAATTAACAATTAAAAAGTCTGTCTAAACAACAATGATATGCATACAGCAAGCCGTTTAATACAGGGCCATAAAATTACATATTTTATTGATTTATTGGCCCGGCAATAGGTAAACAGTGCGTAATTTTGCAGCCTCGTATATATATATAAATCCCTGCACCATATGAACATCAGTATTGCAACTACCGCAGATATACCCGAACTGAATAAACTGATCAACAGCGCATACCGGGGAGAAAGTTCAAAAAAAGGATGGACGACCGAAGCTCATTTACTGGATGGCGTCCGCACAGATGAAAAATCGCTGGCTGCAATAATCAGCGCAACCGGCGCTACCCTGCTGGCCTGCCGCAACGAAGCGGGCAGTATTACAGGCTGTGTATACCTGCAAAAAGAAACCGGTACTTTTTACCTGGGGATGCTTACAGTTTCACCGTCGTTACAGGCGGCCGGCATTGGCGGCCGCTTATTACAATATGCAGAAACATTTGTCAGGAATAATTACTGCAGCAATATTACTATGACTGTTGTATCTGTACGGCATGAGCTGATAGCCTGGTATGAAAGACATGGTTATGCAAAAACCGGCGAAACAAGGCCGTTTCCGACCGATCCTGCATTTGGTATACCCAAACAAACACTGGAGTTTGTAGTAATGAAAAAAAAGCTGAGCGATGAATGAGAAACAGCGCTAACCGGGAAAACGCAAATTGTAGCTGGTGCAAACAGAACAAGCTATAAAGCATGCAGGCAATTGTAATGCATAAACACTTAAAAGCAATCAGACATCAGCAAATCAGCCATCAGTCATTGCACATTTCTCTTCAGCAACGCATTTCCTACGGCGCAATCCAAACATTTCCGCGCATCACAATATTGCGTTTTTAATTCAATTAGCGCCTGGCTATCGTGCGCCTGTTTATTGGCAATACCCAGTTGCTGCCAGCCGGCGGTAATATTATTTTTCTCTGCCTGCGTGTCCGATAACCATTGCAGGGCTTTATCTTTCAATGGCTGCTCTTTATGATAATGGCCGTAAGCAAACAGCAGCGGCGCTATGGTATTAATAATAATATTATTGATCATGCCGCTGCCGAGATTTTTTATTTTATGATCTGCAGGCTCATCCAGCTGGTAATGATAGTGCCAGTAATCATTGGCGGTTACCTGTAATAATTGGATCACTTCTTTTACATGGGAGGCTTCTTTTACGGCCGAAAAAAAATGAGCCGACTTGTGTATCAACATGGCCAGCTGTGCCAGCCGTATGGTAGGAAATGCTGCCGGCCGCATGCGCAGAAAAAAAACGGTTACCGGCGGCTTCACAAATTTGTATTTATGCTGGTGATACCGGTATTCTCTTTGTAAAAGGGCAGGATAATCCTCTGTGAACTGCCTTTCCAGCAGACCGGCCTGGCCCAGCAGCAAAGCCTCCAAAACCGGCAATTGATTTTTGTGTTTTGCCAGCATGGATAAAGGTAAAGAACGTGCAATGCTTTCAAATGCATCTGCATTTACCTGCACACCAAAATTCTTAGCCAGTAATTGCCAGCAGGTTTCTTCCCAATGGTATTTATTTGCATGCAGCAACTGCAATGCATACGCGCTTTTTCGTTGCAGGCGCTCTGCCAGCAGTCGTTCTTTCCATGCTGTCCATACAAGTTCATGTACGTTTTTAACAGTAGCAGCACATGGTATAAACGTATGCTGTTGCATCCAGTCATCGTATTGGTGAAGCAGTAGTGCAGAAATGCGGTTTTGAAGCTCAAGTAACGGTACCGCCGCTGGCTCACCACCACCATCCTGCTGCCAAACCACATGCAATATTACATTTTTATAGTTGGCATCATCGCTGTGCCCGTGCCGTTCCCAGTCTGATGTGTTAATATGAAGTTCAATATTTCCCACCAGGATGGTATTATCTATTTTAACAGTGGCTTCCAGAAAATCGGGTCCCTGGTTGGTATTGTATTTACCAGGATGAATGATCTGCAGCACAGCACCATCAGCTACAGACAGATCATGCCTGTTGAAATACTGAAACTGCCAGATATACTGGAGTAGACGTTCAGTCATTTGGATAAGGTTTATGTAAGAAAGGCTGCAAGCCACAGGCCCGCAGTGAAATATATACTGCTATAAAAATAATGAATAAACGATGCTGGAGGAAAGATAATAATGCTGCCCTGCCTGCAGCGAAAGGTTAATAACTGCGCCGGGAATAAAAGCTGTTTATAACTCAAGGCCTTCCAGCGCATGTACAACCCTGCTAACCGGCAGGCCCATTACATTATAAAAATCGCCCCTTACTGATTTAATACCGGTAACGCCAATCCATTCCTGTATGGCATAAGCACCAGCTTTATCGTATGGTTTGTATTTATCTACATAAAAAATGATCTGCTTCAGGCTGAGATCATGAAACCAGACGTCGGTAATGTCAGCAAAGGAAATCTCTTCTTCAGCTGACAATATAACCACGCCAGTAACTACCTGGTGCTGCCTGCCGGAGAGAGATTGTAATATTTCAATAGCATTGTTGCGGTCCTTGGGCTTTCCTATAATCCGGTCACTTAATACCACTACGGTATCTGCCGCCAGGATAACCCTTTCATGGCTCAGTTCTTCCCGCACTGCAAGCGCCTTGTTCCGGGCAATGTATACCGGCACTTCTGTAACCGGTAAATCAGCCGGGTACAGTTCATCCGTTTCCCTGATAACCACATCAAATGGCACTTCAGCCCATTCAAGTAGCTGCTTTCTGCGGGGCGACTGTGATGCTAGAACAATTCTTTCCATTATATATGCCATTTAAAGAAAATCATAGAAATAATACCCGTGAGCATGACCAGCTTTATCCAGGTGCTGATTGCATGAAAATTCGCAATGCTTACGGCATGATACAATTTATGCAAAATCATAATTAAGGGAACTACTACCAAAACCAGGACAAAAAAAGCTGCCACAAACCAGCCAATCAGCAGAGCGTACACAAATAATACCAGTACAGAAAATATTAACACAATCAACCATACGCCGGCAAAGACTTTTGACGCGGGAATACCCCATACAATGGGCATGGTACGGCAGCCAAATTGCTCATCGCCCTGAATGTCTTCCATGTCTTTTACCACTTCACGCACCAGTGAAATAACAAAAGCAAACCCGCCATAGAGTACCGCCAGCTTAAAGATTTTTGTCATGGCCCGCTGGTAAACCAATTCTTGTGTGAAAGCTACCAGGTCCAGCTCACTGATATATAATACAAATACCACCCAGGCGGTAAGCAGCGAGATAATCAGGTTGCCAATCAGAAATTTCTTTTTAAAAGTAGTGGAGTAAAAAAGCAGCAATAATACAGCTGCCAGGTTAACCGGTGCAATTATCCAGTTGCCAATCTTCCAGCTTACAACAAAAGTAATAACAACCCCGGCAAATGAAAGTCCGAGGTGCCAGAAAATAGCCCAGCGTCTTTTTATAATTTTTTGAACAATAATATTGTTGGGCTTATTTACCTGGTCTATATTAAGATCGAAATAATCATTAATAATATAGCCCGCAGCTGCAATCAGTACAGAGGCCAGCGTGAGCCACCAGAATATCGGCCAGGATAGAAACCAACCGCCTGCTGCAGCCGGACGGTTATATGCGGGCATGATAATATAGCCATAAAAAAGACACTGTGTCAGAACAATAAAGACAAGGTTCGGCCACCGTATCAGCCGCAAAAAAGCTCCTGTTAATTTCATGTAAGCGAAAATTCTTTATAAAAGGTACTTATTGAAAGCAATTGTAAAAGAAGGGTTATTTACTGGCAATCGTCATATCAAGTCCCCACTGGCCGTTTAGCTTTAATACCTTTTCAATTACTTCGCGCACACAGCCCCTGCCGCCGGGCAACCCGGTAATGTATTTTGAGATGCTTTTTATTTCCTGTACGGCGTCCGCGGGGCAACAGGGAAGCCCAACCGCTTTCATGGCATCATGGTCGGGTATATCATCGCCCATAAACAGCACCTGCTGCGGTAAAATATTATTGGCCTGCAGGAATGCTTCCAGCACCTGTTTTTTATTATGTACCTGGAAATGGATTTCAGTAATACCCAGCTTGCTGAGTCTTTGCCTGGCCCCTTCTGCACCACCGCCGGAAATAATAATAATAGGGTACCCTTTCTTAACTGCTAACTGCATAGCATAGCCGTCTTTTGTATTCATGCTGCGGGCCATTTGTCCATCATCCAGCAAAAGCAATGATCCGTCTGTTAAAACTCCGTCTACGTCAAAAGCAAAGCATTTTGTTTCTTTAAACTGATTCAGCAAACTCATTATTATATTGGTTGTATAGAAGAAACGCGAAGTTACCTGTAAAGGCCATAAAAATACCATCCTGCGGGCAGTATATATTTCCGCCTTTATGAGATGCCGGAACAGCTATTCTGCGGGTAAAACCAGTTCCATTTTTACATCTGCGGTTTCGAAAGGTGAGTTCTCTACCGGGATATCTGTAAACCCAAATTGTTTGTAGAGCTGCAGTGCCGTTACCAGTTGGTGGTTTGAAAAAAGAAATAGTTTTTTTGCCCGGAGTCTGCTGGCCTCCTGCAGGCAACGGTTTAACAGTAATTTACTGATGCCCAGACCCCGGAAGTTAGGTGCTACGGTCATTTTAGCCAGTTCATATACCCCATTATGTTCCTTCATTAGTGCGGCAGTGCCTGCAATGGTATCATTCTCCCTGGCGAGGAATATACAGCCGCCAGGGTTAATGATGGTACCCCAGGGATCGCCCAATACCTCCAGGTCATGGCTTTCTGCAAGGTTATACTTATACAACCATTCAAGGTTCAGTTCCCTGAAAGCAGTTGCGTACCTGTCTTCAAAATTAATTATTTCAATCATAGCCCGATCGCCTGGAGGCAATGCTGTTCAGTTAAGAAATGCTGGCCTTATTATAGCCAGCTATCCTGCATAAATATAGTAAAAACGGGATGTTTGGTCTAATGGGAGATTAAGGTGTATCATTTTTTGTATACCCTTCCAGTTCTTCCATCATGTCTTTGCTGCCAATGAACAGGGGCGAACGCTGGTGCAATTCTGTTGGCTCAATATCCAGTATACGGTCTTTACCATTAGTAGCTTTGCCACCTGCAACTTCTGCAATAAATGCAAAAGGATTGCATTCATACATTAAACGCAGTTTTCCTTTGGGTTTATCTACCGTGCCCGGGTACATAAAAATACCGCCCTTAAGCAGGTTACGGTGCACGTCGGATACCATGCTGCCAATATACCTTTGCGTGTAGGGGCCGCCGGTAGTTTCATCTTTCTGCTGGCAGGCGTTGATGTATTGCTGCACGCTCTTATTATAGCGGAAAAAATGACCATGGTTAACTGAATATATTTTACCTGATGGCGGACATTTAATATTGGGATGACTCATACAAAACTCACCGATGGACGGGTCAAGTGTAAAGCCATTAACCCCCCTGCGGGTAGCATATACCAGCATGGTTGAAGAACCATATACTACATAACCTGCAGCCACCTGTTTTTTTCCTGATTGCAGGAAATCTTCCTGGGTAGCCGGTGAGCCTTTGGGCGATACCCGGCGGTAAACACCGAAGATGGTGCCAATAGAAATATTTACATCAATATTTCCGCTGCCATCCAGCGGATCAAACATGCAGACATACTTTGAATTATTGCTTACCTCATCATCAAAAGCCACAAAATCATCCAGCTCTTCACTGGCAATACCGGCACAGCTGATACCGTGCTGCAGTACCCGCATAAACTGGTTGTTGGCAAATAAGTCCAGCTTTTTTACTTCCTCACCCTGTACGTTCACGGAGCCGGCGTCGCCCAATATATCTACAAGACCTGCTTTGTTTACTTCTACATTAACTCTTTTAGCTGCCAGGCCAATATTACGCAGCAGACCGCTCAGTTCCCCGGTAGCATTGGGAAAGTCGCGCAGCTGCTGAATGGTAAACTCATCAAGGGTAATTACTTTTCTGTTGATATTGCTCATATGGCTGATTTTGGATGAAGGGTTTTACAAAAATAAGCGTTTACCTACAGTCTCCATCCTGCTTGCAGGACGGAGCAGGATGCTGTTTGCTGCATTACCTGTGCTGATTGGTTTTCCCTTTACATTTGCAGTAAAATAACAACTACATTGTCAGATAACACAACACATTATACTATTATTATAATCGGCGGCGGGCCAATTGGACTTGCATGCGCATTAGAGGCCCGTAAAGCCGGTCTTAGTTACCTCATACTGGAAAAAGGCAGTCTCGTCAATTCCATATATAATTACCCCTCCAACATGACCTTTTTTTCCACTTCCGAAAGGCTGGAAATTGGCGGCGTACCTTTTGTGTCTAATAATCCAAAACCTACCCGGGCTGAAGCGCTGGAATATTATCGCCGGGTAACTACGTCATACCAGTTGAATATCCATTTGTATGAAGAAGTGAAATCAGTGCACAAAGCAGCAACCACTGCGGCAGCCGAAACTGGCCTGTTCAGCATCATAACCAACAAACAGCAATATACATCAGACAATATAGTTATTGCAACAGGTTTCTACGACATCCCTTACTTATTAAACGTGCCGGGAGAAGATTTACCCAAAGTAACACACTATTACAAGGAGAGCCACCCTTATGCTTTTCAAAAAGTACTGGTAATAGGTGCGCAAAACTCTTCTGTGGATGCGGCGCTGGAAACATGGCGCAAAGGCGCTGAGGTAACCATGGTGATACGCAAAGAAGAGATTGGTGCCAGGGTAAAATACTGGGTAAGGCCCGATATACTTAACCGTATAGAAGAAGGATCCATTAAAGTCTATTATAATGCCTCCGTTACCGCCATCAGGGAGCGTGAAGTAGATATTCAAACCCCTGCTGGCATGCTGACCCTGCCAAACGACCGGGTAATTGCTACTACCGGTTACCAGCCCGACCTTCAGTTCCTGCGGAATATTGGTATTGACTTATCTGATGACGAAATATTATGCCCTTCCATTGATGAAGCAACACAGGAAACGAATGTTAAAAACATTTTCCTGGCGGGTGTTATTTGCGGCGGCATGAATACGCACCGGCTGTTTATTGAGAATTCCAGGGTGCACGCAGAGAAGATATTACAAAAAATAAAAGCAGGATTAGCAACTGCCTGAAGGTTGAATATTTGCAAACCTGCGTGCATGGTATGATTAAGCAATAAAATTTACATATCTATACCGAAACATTTCTTTTCATTAACCAGTCTGTCTGCACGTCATTGCCCAATACAAAATCATGCTCGCCAAATTTTTCAAATCCAAACTTTTTGTAAAACGAAATGGCCCGCTGGTTATGCTCCCATACACCCAGCCAAATCAGCTGCTTGGTTTTCTTTGCTGCTATACGCAGGCATTCCTGCATAAGTGCCTTTCCAACGCCATGGCCTATTGTTTTTTGCTTGGAATAAATACGTCCAATCTCAATTGCATCAATATTGCCCAGTTCAGGCGGGTTGCTGCTTTCCGTCAGTTTTGCATAACCCACCAGCTCAGCTTCCATACATGCAGTAATAAAAATATGTTCCGGGCAGGCAACTTCCTGTATCAGTATGTCTATACTGAATGTTTCATTCATAAACCTGTCCATATCTTCTTTTGAATTGTGTTCTGCGAAGGTGTCGTAAAATGTCTGCCTGCTTAATAAAGCAATATTTTCCGCATCGCCCGCTGTTGCATACCTGATAACAATTGCCATACCGCAAGCTACTATTTGTTGAATAAGGACTTAACAAATATTTCCGGATCAATGCCGGTCTTTGCTTGGGCAGCCCGGCATTTCAAATGCGATGACCAACCGGAAATAGTTTACTTTTATTGTATAGTAAGCTATTGAAAATTGAATTTTACATACCATACCCGGCACTGCAGCACCTGGTCAGTCATTTTATGATTGCTGAAGCGATATTGGATACATCTGCTGGTCCCAGTATTTGTCCTTTTTAACCCACCCCGCAGCATTGCATGTTCTTTTATATTGATGACCCCATAAAAACGCAAAAGGCAGGTCAACCCTGTGTTTGTTGTTAGTACAAAGAATGGTTAGCATTACGCTGGGTGCAGCACTGCTGCCGGCCACCAGTTTTGCAGATAAGATTGATGGTTAAGTTACCAACCCGGGTTCCATTCACCTGCCGCCCGGCGCCGGCAAGAAAGGCCAAATTGGTAATATGGATATTGTATTTAAGCTGGACAAACTATCATCCCATACCGGAAGACTTTGCAAAACTTTCGGTAAAACATGACATTCATTTTCGTTTTGATCTGCTGGGAGAAATTATGCAGAAATATAAAGTAAAACTGTAAACTTCTATTGCATCCTGCACCCGGCGATTTAATCGTGCCACGGTTTTATCGTTTGGCGATTAGCTCGCCTAACGTAACCATGGCACGTAAAATCGTTTAAAAGGGAGTGCTGCGCGCTATTAAATTTATTTTGCATCCAGGCTTACTATTTAAACCGGGACTTAACTATTTCTTACTTATAACCGAAGGCAATTCGCTACAGAACCGATCAAAAGTTAAATGCAGCACCCAGACTGAATATATTGGGTTTTACATCATTCAAACCCTTCATGTACTGCAGCCTTACTTCTACATTATGCGAACCCCGGCCTACTGCAAAGCGCACACCCGCATTGCCCACCGGGCCTGTGGTGCTGAATTTAGTAGCTGCCTCAGACCCTTCTATAATATCTGAAATATTATAACTTCCATGGTGATAGCCAAAGCCAGCGCCAACAAAATAGCCAAAGCGGCTTTCCGCTTCTTTGGATGAACCTGCACCCATATTCAGGTTAATAATCAGCGGCGCATTAAACATAAAACTAAGCGTATTGCTTGAGCTGCTGCCGTACTGGCTATTATAATTGGCACTGTAACTGCCCGATACACCCACGGTGAAAGGAATGCCAACTGAGACAGACATGTCCTCCAGCTCAATAAAATTAAAACGTGGCGAATAGC
This sequence comes from Chitinophagaceae bacterium, assembly GCA_039916305.1. Classification (GTDB taxonomy): domain Bacteria; phylum Bacteroidota; class Bacteroidia; order Chitinophagales; family Chitinophagaceae; genus JACMLD01. The sequence continues at coordinate 52,833 of JBDSLR010000024.1, forward strand.
TGATACCGCCATTTACAGATTTTTGACCACCTGATGCATTGGCCACAAAAATATTAAGACCGGCACCATGCATAAAGCTTTGAGAAAAACCTGCCATGGCAGAAAGCAACGATACAGAAAGGATAAGTAAACATTTTTTCATAATAAAGGCGTACGTTTTTAGGAATATTTTACGGGTCAAATATATATTCTGCCGCTTATAACTGCAATACTGCAATACATTAAATTTTATTGTATAAAAACGAACATAATTTACCCCCTTACCCTCCAAATGGGGATATTTTGTCTTATTAATATGATTTGATAATAAAACAAAATCCCGTTTTACAAAGCGGGATTTTTTAAGTGAGTAATAAATATCAAAACTTCTTTTGAAATCACATCTAAAATAAGCGTGTAATTAGTCGCTATCCCCTTTAGAGGTCAGGGGTTAAGCAAGGTCTGTGAGTTGGGTCTCCGCTGTAGACGGCCAGGGGGTTCACGGGATTTGGATATTAGCTAAGGTTCTCAATCACCATTGCACTCGCTCCACCGCCACCGTTACAAATGCCTGCCGCACCATACCGGGCATTGTTTGCTTTGAGTACATTGATAAGCGTAACAATAATGCGGGCACCGCTGGCCCCCAATGGGTGACCAATGCTTACCGCACCACCATGCACATTCACCCTGGCAGGGTCCAGCTTCAGGCGGCGGCTGTTTTCAATACCCACTACTGCAAAAGCTTCGTTCAGTTCCCAATACTGAATATCTTTCATTTGCAGGCCGGCTTTGGCAACGGCTTTTGGTACGGCGATAGCGGGCGTAGTGGTAAACCATTCCGGCGCCTGCTCCGCATCTGCATAAGAAAGGATTTTAGCAATTGGCCTCAGCCCCAGTTCAATGGCTTTTTCCTTGCTCATGAGCACCAGGGCGGCTGCACCATCGTTTAGCGTTGAGGCATTAGCGGCAGTCACCGTACCGCCTTTTTCAAATGCAGGTGCAAGGCTGGCAATTTTATCAAACTTAACATTATACGGTTCTTCGTCTTTAGCAAATACAACGGGATCACCTTTACGCTGTGGAATCTCTACGGGTACTATTTCGTTGGCAAACAAGCCATTTTCCCAGGCCGACTGACTACGCTTGTAACTTTCAATAGCAAAAGCATCCTGTTCTTCGCGCGTAATACCACATTCCCGGGCGCAGAGCTCACCAGCAAAACCCATCGCCTTGCCATCATAAACATCCGTCAACCCATCCCGCACCAGTCCGTCAACCAGTGTGGTGTTACCATATTTATTTCCCCATCGCAGGTTTTCCGTATAAAACGGAATATTGCTCATACTTTCCATGCCGCCAGCTACCACAATAGCTGCATCCCCCAGTAAAATACTTTGCGCCGCTTGTGCAATGGCCTTCATACCGCTGGCGCACACCTTGTTTACCGTTGTGCAATTCACTTCATCCGGCAACCCTGCAAATTTGGCCGCCTGCCGCGCCGGCGCCTGTCCTAAGTTGGCCTGTATTACGCAGCCCATCAATACATCCTCCACCTGCGTTGCAGTAATGCCCGCTTTGGCTACAGCGCCTTTGATAGCCGCCGCGCCCAGTTGCGTTGCGGACAATGCTTTCAGCGATCCGCCAAAACTGCCAATGGGTGTTCTTACCGCGGAGATTATATAGACTTCCTTCATATGGTTATATATTGAGTGGCGAAGATAACAATTGTTAGTAAAGAAGCTGATTGTGGGAAATCGTTAGAATTATTTACAGAACGCAAACAAACATACGCCGTATCTGCTTTGTACGTCGCCGCAACCAATATCCTTCATACTTGTACACATTCCCCCTGCCAGAAAACAAAAACTGAAACATGCCATGCTCATTTTGACTTCAATAATCCTCCATTAGCTTACAACCGACATCTGTCGTTTGCTCACTTTTGCTTTGTTACTAATGACAAATATTTAAAACATTGTACAATGAACAGAAAATCAGGAAGCAACGGGGCCATGGTATCAGCAATAGTAACAAAAGCTGGAAGAAATTCTGAATGATTATTTCAACAATGATACGTCAGTAAGTCAGGGTATACCAACCGTTCCATATCTTTCAAACCACCTGATACCTCACCAGGTTATTTAAGTGATATGCTTCGTTCATTAACCGGACAAAATGCGCAGCAACATATACACAGTAAATTGATTGAAAAAGCAAAAGAGCATCTGTCAACTACAAATTTATCCATAGCTGAAATTGCGTACGAATCAGGCTTTGAACATTCGCAATCATTCAGCAAATTATTCAAGACAAAAACGAACATGACACCCTCAGCCTTTAAACACTCATTCAATTGACGCATCAACCCACCCTGCCGGGCATGTTTGCAAGGCCATAAGCCAGCCCTACAAAGTGCTTGCCTTGAATGCTACCTTCGTTCCTACCCGTCACAACAGATTGCAGCCATGCATTATGGCTCCGCCCTTTCCTGTTTCTCTCCTAAATAAATTTATCCCCCCTGACACAGGGCTGTCACAGACCGGTTGTACTTTTATTACAACCAATCATTTTAAAAATAGACAAATGGAAAAAACACCTGTATTACGCGGACTTGCCACCATTAGTTTTTATGCGGCTGACCATGACGCAGCAAAAAAATGGTACAGTGAACTATTGGGCATTGAACCCTATTTTAATGTTCCTGGTTATGCTGAATTTCGTGTGGGCGATTACCAGCATGAACTGGGTATCATTGACAGCCGTTTTGCGCCTGCCGGGGCAACAGGAGTTGCTGCTGGCTCCATTGCGTACTGGCATGTCGACGATTTGCAGACAACGCTCGACAAACTGGTTGGCATGAAGGCCGTGCTGTATCAACCCATTACTGATCATAGCGGCGGAAAAGGAGATTTTGTTACCGCCTCTGTGACAGACCCTTTCGGCAATATTTTGGGCATTATGACCAATAAGCATTTTCTTGAAATTCTCGACCAAAAAAATACCCGGCAGTAACATATAAAATTGTAAAAGCTGTGGGTGCCGTAAAGAGATATTGATGCTGCAGTTGCATGGCAGGTTTTCCGTTTCCCGCTGTATTTTGATATACTATATGTATAGGTAAAAAATCGCTGCCTGGTGCAGGCTGACTGTTATTTCCCCCACGATAATACAAACAGGAAGCCAGTTACTGTTTATAAGTAGCCAAACAGCCCATATTTTAAATATCTTTAATACTTTCCCGGCATTCCCGGTTTATTTCAAAAAATAATTGTCTATACTACGAGATAAGTGCAGACGGGAAAAGCAGGTATTTTGGCGAACGAACGATGCAATAAAACCCGGTAAAGAAATGGCGGAGACAATCCCTGCATGGCAAACCGGGGAAATAATACAGCTGAATTATGAAGAAGCGTTTGTGTATATCAAAAAAATAAGCTTAAGCTACAGGGTAAGGATAAAATTTCAATACACCAATAAGCCTTTATGGAAAAGAATGATGATTTTGCTGCTGTAGTAAGTAAGAAACCAGCACCTACCCCGGGTTAATAAAAGCAAGCATTTTAACAGGCGGCAATCATACCAGTAAAATAGTGCTGCCGGTTGTAAAAGAGTAAACCAACTAACGGCACATTGATTGCTGTTAAAGCTGCAGTGTAAACAAGCGCATGAAATATTATATCGTTCTATACTTTCTTAGCAGTCCTTTTTTTATAACTGCCCAGCAAAACCTGGATACTGTTTTTAAAAAAGCAAATATTACGGGTGTACAATTGCTGGTATCAGAAAATGGACAGGAAAAAACATGGTATTACGGCAAACGTTCAGCAGACGAAACTGCGCGTATTGACGGTGCAACGGTTTTCCAGGCAGCATCACTCAGCAAGCTGGTACTGGCCTATATAACCATGCGCCTGGCTGACAGAAAAATTATCTCCCTTGACACGCCGCTTTACCGCTATTATGTATATGAAAGAATAAAAGCGGATACTGCGGCCCGTAAGATAACGGCCAGGATGGTATTGCACCACACTAGCGGTTTTCCCAACTGGGCAAGTAATCCTACTGCGAAACAATGGCATACCTCTGTGCTGAAAACAAACTTTACGCCAGGCAGCAGCTGGTCTTATTCCGGGGAAGGATTTATGTATTTACAGTTTGCGGTGGAAAGTGTAATGAAAAAATCGCTGGAGCAAATTGCCAGGGAGGAAGTCTTTATACCGCTGAAGATGCCATCCAGTAGTTTTTTATGGCGTCCATCTTTTGCTGACAACGGTGCATACGGCCATGATAAAACAGGGGCAAATACCGGTCGCCCTGAACCTTTTCTTCCCGCCGCCGCTTATTCATTGCTTACTACGGCCGCAGATTACAATCGTTTTTTACTGGCGTTAATTACGGGCAAAGGACTCAGTAACCAAATGCTGCAACTCATGCTCGCTGATGCGGTGCCGGTAAAGAAGCCGGGCAGCAGCCAGGATGAAGCAGCTGATCATATCTCATGGGGATTGGGTGCAGGCATACAAAAAAATGAAGCCGGCACTGCCATCTGGCACTGGGGTGATAATGGAGATTTCAAATGTTTTTTTATGGTTTTTCCTGCCCAAAAGAAAAGCCTCGTGTATTTTACCAACAGTGCAAATGGTTTGAACGTTATGCAGGATGTATTGAATTTTTATTTTGGTAAAAATACCTGGTGGGCATTGCAATGGCTTGATAAAGAGTTTTAACATGAGCGGAAAACGGGCCTTACGCAAACTAACAACAATGTAAAAAGTGCCATATGACAGATGCTATCGTGCCACTGCTTTCCCTGATTGCGCTGGAAGTAATACTTGGTATTGACAATATTATCTTTATTTCCATTTTGGCAGATAAACTGCCCGATAACCAGCGCAACAAATTGCGTTACTGGGGTATTGGTCTTGCAATGCTGATGCGCCTGGGCCTGCTGGCATTTATTGCCTGGATTTTGCAACTTGATCAAACATTGTTTACACTGTTTAATATTGGCTTCTCGGGCAAAAGTTTAATCCTCATATTGGGCGGTCTTTTCCTGATTTTCAAAAGTACAAAAGAGATCTATCACAAAACGGAGATCACAACGGAAGAAAAACCTGTGGTACCTGTAAAGGGAAGTTTTAAAAAGCTATTGTCTGAAGTAATATTGCTTGACCTGGTTTTTTCCATTGACTCCATCATTACAGCCGTGGGTATGGTGCAGCAACTATGGGTGATGTATACCGCTGTAGTAGTTACCGTAATCATCATGTTATTTGCATCCAGACCCATTGGCAATTTTATCAGCAAACATCCCTCTTTCAAGATACTGGCGCTATGCTTCCTGCTGATGATTGGTGTATCGCTTTTAGCGGAAGGGTTCCATTTTGAAATACCCAAAGGATACATTTATTTTTCTATGGCGTTTGCATTTTTGGTGGACGTAATACAAATGAAAACGGTTAAACCCAATCCAAACAAAAAGCAGGGATTCAAGCTGCCGGGCGAGTAACAGGAGGCTGTTGTTTGGGAAGTATACAAGCATGTTATTTGCGAAGCCGCATGAGACAGCAACACTATTGCCTGGGCTGTGTGCCTGAAAATCCTTTCAACTCTTTGTAATCGGCCGGTATGGTAAAATCAGCCGCCGGCAATGATTCTCTTTTAATGCCGGTAACCTGCATGATCATATTCATTTGCGGGTTTGGCATCTCCATTCTCAATGGTATGCCGGAAATACCCTCATAATAAAATGACTGACCCCGATCACCCATTCGTTGTTTTAAAAAATTTTTCTTGTCGAGCCCTGCAATTTCTGTGGTGGTCCAGAGCACCTGCTTAAGGGCACCGCGTTCAGTACTGAGTTCAACAATGTATTTAGTGCAGGTATAGTCCAGTATTTTCATGGTTTCGCTGGTCTTTGTAACCTTGGCACGCAGGCTGTCTGCTTTGCGGTCTGCCGGGTTGCCGGCGGTTAGTGGTGTAAAAGTTTTTGCGCTGCGGTTTAGCATGTAGCCCTGGGTTTTATCCTGCTGGTACAATGTTTCCACGGCAGCAGTTCCGCCTTCAATTTTAGTAAGTGAATTACCTCCTTTCATTTTTATGGTCAAAGCAGCAGGCAGCATGGAGTTTATGTTGCCACCCTGCAGCATTTTTATGGCAGCTTCCATCTGTGTTTTCATTTGCGGATTTTTATCCATCATTGCCTTCATTTCCGGGCTGTTCATCTGTGCCTGCATTTGTTTCATCTTTTCCTGCTGGGCAGGATCGTTCATCGCCTTTTGCTGTTTCTCCATCTCCGCTTTCCGGGCGGGGTCTGTTATATCATATTTAATAGACCAGGTGATTGTTCCTTCAAAACTTTGTGCAAGCCCGGCAGTTGCAAATAGTAAAGAAGCGAGCCACAAAATATTTTTCATAACATGTAGTTTATAACAATAAATGTAGCAAAGTTCAAAGATTTATTATTCAAAAAATTTAGTACCAATTATAATGGCTGCCATCCACCAACAGCGGCATGCCTACTCCCGGCAGGACACGCATCACCCTAAAATGTATTTGGGAATGTATTGCCGGATAGGTTAGCGCAATTGAGTATTTTGACTGATGCTGAAGGAAGAGGTTTTCTTTCCGGGTATATTGGTAAGCTGGATGAACTGCTGGTTGATAAAAGCTATGTACATGAAGACATGTTTCCAGGAACCTTATCAGCAATTAAGCGGAATGAGCAAACATTTAAAGGGAGTGGAATAAAAAGACTGCAGAGCTTCTTCAGTGAATTAACTGCTTATAGGTGAAGACCAACTGTAAATAATTAGCAGACGGGCTACATTCAAGAGGAGAAAAAGATGTTACGACCGATTTTTAAATAATCCCATTTTTAATTTGCGGCAAATCCATAGAAAGAACTGTTGCCATGGGTTACCCCTGCACATTAATCACCAGAAACTCTGGCGGTTCAGAAAACTGCATGATCATTTCGTGGTATTTTTCTTTGAGACTGCGCTTAAAGCTGCCCAGGTAACCTGGTTTAGGTATACGTGCGTGATCAAGCGGAATGGCTTCAATCAGGTCGTTACCAATGTACATCATAAGTTTCATAGGGTATTGGATTGTTGGTTATTTCATGCTGGATATTAATGTAAAGCAAGTTCATTTTCAGATGTTGGACAATACCAACAACTACGCTTTTTTAAAGGGAAATTTACGATGCAGGAAACCACACGATTCCTGCGGCAATGCTTTGTCGCAGTAAACACTTTATCTTTAATCCTGATGGTTTTATCATATACCAACTGTTTATTATGAAACGGATTATTATTCTCCTACAACTTATTTTCCTGGTAGTCCTGTTCTGCGGCCTGCATCTGCAGGCACTGGCCCAGCCCGCGGCAGCCTTTTTATATGGTGATGCCCTGCCGGATGCACCCGCCTTGTCTGCCAGGGGCGAATACCCGGTAGGCGTACGTACGGTTGAATGGGTCAATAATAATCAAACCGATATATTGAAAGCAAAGAATGGTATAGCACCTTTGTATAACCGTGCGTTAAAAATAGAAATCTGGTACCCGGCCATATTACCCGCCGGAAAAACTGAGCTGGTTACGTACACAGATGTGATGGGATCTGTTACAGACAGTACGCGTCCGTTAAGGCCTTTCCATTTTTTGGGCCGCAGCCTGCGCGATGCAGCGCCGCAAACCGCTAATGGAGCATTTCCGCTCGTCATTGTTTCGCATGGCTTTTTAGGCTCCCGGGTGTTGCTAACCTATCTCACAGAAAATTTAGCTTCCAAAGGATATGTGGTAATGGCCATTGATCATAAAGAATCCACGCATGCTGACGGAGCTGGTTTTGCAAGTACCCTGCTTAACCGGGCTACTGACATCTTATTTGTATTAAACCAGGCCGCAGCACTAAGCAAGCAAGGCCGCAGCAGCTTTCTTGCCGGGCTGGCAGATTCGGACAATACGGGTTTGATTGGTTACTCAATGGGTGGCTATGGTGTACTGAATGCTGCCGGTGCCGGGTATAGCAATAAACTGGCGACCTTTTTTGGCGCATTAACGGGCGGGAGCAAGGCCATCGAAACCAGGCTCAGTAATAACACCGTATTTGAGACGTCGAAAGATAAACGCATTAAAGCAGTGGTGGCTTTTGCCCCATGGGGTATGGAGCGTGGCATATGGGATAGCGCAGGACTGCAGGGCTTACAAATACCGGGCTTTTTTGTAGCGGGCAACCAGGACGATGTTTCCGGGTACGAAAAAGGTACCAAAGCCATTTATCTGGCCGCAGTTAATGCAGAACGTTACCTGCTTACTTACGAAAATGCCCGCCACAACACCGCCCCTAACCCGCCTCCGCCGGAATCTATGCAGCCAGGTATGAAAATAGACGACTATTACCATTATGCTGAACCTGCATGGAATGAAAGGAAAATCAATAATATCAATCAGCACTTTGTTACTGCCTTCCTTGGTATTTATTTAAAGCAAAAAGATTATGGAAAATACCTAGAATTGAAAGAAAATGCCGGCCCGGGCAGCTTGCTGGGTTTTAAACCGCGTACCGCTACAGGCCTGCAACTGGCGCATTTGCCAGCAAAAAACTGATCAAAAAACTGGCGCAGCAAAACCCGGCACAAACCTGAAGCGGGTGAACAATAACTGCGATGTATGGCATAACAGGAACAGTTGCGTTAACCGTAGTTTTTGTAATCCCGCCGCCGGCTCACTTTGCGGCACAAACTCTACATAAATCAGTCAATTTTATCTGTCCGTATTGCCAGGGGCGTGGTGGCATTATATTTGTCAATAGGGCGGTTATGAAAAAACTAACATTCATCCCGGTGATTATGGCCTTGTTTTGTATTGGACTGGCAAATGAGGCAGCGGCCCAGACAAAAGGGCCGATGGCCCCCGTAAAAGTAGGCAGTGTAACCCTTAATATTGGTGCAGGTATAGGAAGTGAATACAAAGGCGATTATTATAAATCCCCCTTTGGCATGAAAGGCGCCGTTGAATGGGGACTGTGGCAGGCAGGCCCGGGAACTATAACACTGGGTGCAGAAACTGGTGTAAGTTTCTCCAATGGTGGTGGCAGGTACGATGATTACCGCAGCCGCACGGCCATCATAGCCGGCCGTTCTGCCTGGCATTATGGATGGAAAGTGCGTGGACTTGATACCTATGGCGGTTTTTCTGCCGGCCTTGGTTTCCATCATTATGATTACCGGTACAATGCAAACGACAAGTTTGACCGTAACCAGGTTATTCCGGTAATTGGTGCCTTTGTAGGTGCCTCTTATTTTGTTGCTCCACGTTTTGGCTTCAATGCAGAAGCTGGTTATGATATCACCAATTTCCAGGTAGGTGTCATTTTCAAACTGAAATAAAATTCCTCATCATAAAACTCAAAACAGTAAGCCTTCCTCTAAACAGGAGGGCTTTTTTGTGCAGGGTGCCGCAGCACGCGTAATAATAACCTGGGCTTCAGGCAATAAATACAGCAGGATTCAGCGTTTACCTGTCACTGTAAGCCATTTTTATCGCAGTCTTATTGTTATATTATTTTTAATGATTGTCTGGCAGGAAAGAAAAAAAACTGTTCAAAAATCTCAACCGGAATAAAATGATCAGGGCCTGGTTAAACATTGAGTGGTTTTAACAGTCTGATTTCCTTTATCCGTAAACCATTGTCCATGAAGATAACATCATTACTATTTATTGCGTTTGTTATCTTTTCGTCTTGTGCAAAAAGCGACAGCAGTACGCCTGTTGTAAAAACCTACCAGTTCAGTGATTCAATGGTCATAGACGGAATAACCCGGACGTATACCCTCAACCTGCCCCCCGATTATTACGATAGTACCGGTTTCAGTCTTGTAATTGCCATGCATGGCGGTGGCGGAAGCGCTGCACAATTTGAAAGTACTTCCCTGCTGACAGAAAAAGCCAATGCGGCACGTTTTATAGTAGTCTATCCTGAAGGTGTAAAAAGTACGGGGTTACTCGCAGCCCGCACCTGGAATGCAGGCAGCTGCTGCGATTACGCAGTAAATAATAATATAAATGATGTGGGGTTTATCAGCCAGTTGATAGACAAAATGCTTACTGCGTATAAAATCAATCCTAAAAAAGTGTACGCAACCGGGCATTCAAATGGTGGCATGCTCGCTTACCGGCTTGCTTGTGAAATACCCGGTAAGATTGCAGCTATTGCACCCAATGCCAGCAGCATGGTAGTTATAAAAGCCTGCAACCCCAGCCGCCCGGTACCAGTATTGCATATGCATTCCCGGCTTGATACCAATGTGCCTTACAATGGTGGAAAAGGAACTGGTCCTACAAGCGTTTATTTTCCACCAATAGATTCAGTGCTGAATGTTTGGTCATTAAAGAATATATGCAGTAACCCTTCACAGCTTATCCTTAGCACCGGCAGCTATACCTTCAAAAAATGGACAGGCTGCAGCAATAATGTAACCATACAATTTTACTTCACAGAAGATGGCGGCCATGCATGGCCGGGTGGCCTGGCCGGCAGTTCCAATGGCGACACCCCTTCTACCGCAATCAATGCCAATAACCTGCTATGGGATTTCTTTCAGCAATACCAATTGCCATAAATTGTTTATCCGGGTGCGCAGGTAATTCTTAAAAATAGTAGCTTGCTGGTATGGTTAGTACAGATACATTTCAACAGATGGCGCTTTCTTTTCCGGCCAGCACGGAACAGCCACATTTTGAAAAAACATCATTCAGGGTATCTAAAAAAATATTTGCCACGCTCGACATCAAAAATAAACTGGTTTCCATCAAACTTTCCGCTGCTGACCAGGACGTTTTTTCCGCTTTTGATAAGACAATTATTTATCCAGTACCAAATAAATGGGGCAAACAGGGCTGGACAATCATCAACCTGCAAAAGATAAGAAAGGCCATGTGTATGGATGCATTAACATGTGCTTACCTGCAGGTGACGCCAAAAAAAAATGCTTCTTTATTGCCGTCCCCTCAAAAAAACAAATAGCGTTTACACCACGGCGTTTGTTAACATGGCAGGGCTGAGAGGAAATGTTACCAGCAGCACGCAACCCTTTCCGGGCCTGGAAACAAAATCAGCAGTTCCGTTGAAGGATGCTGCGCGGCTTTTTATATTGGCCAGTCCAATTCCTTCCTGCTTTATGCCGGTATCAAATCCTACCCCGTTATCAGACATATGAAGCACAATGGCGCTTTTATTCTGTGAAAGCCTGATGCTGACTTTCGTTGCACTGGCGTGTTTCAAAATGTTATTCAGTTGCTCCTGCACAATCCTGAACACGTTCAGCTTAAATTTATCGTGTACGCCTGCCTCTATAAAACTATCCGTGCAGCTGGAGATTTCTACCGGGTGCACTTCCATGGTATCGCGCACAATAGTATCAATGGCTTCACCCAGCCCAAGCGTTTTAATAGTATCGGTTATCAATCCTTTGGTAAGTTTTCTTATTTCTTCTATGGCCGTTAAGGTGTACTCAGAAGACCGGGCTATATACATATTACTGTTTTCACCGCCGCGCCTCGCCATCTGCAGGTACATCCGGGAGGCACCCAGCAACTGATTTATATTATCATGCAGTTCTTTGCCAATATCAGATCTTTCCGAATTTTTTGCGTCTTCCGTGGCATCTGCTATCTGCTTTTCCCTTAACCTGATTTCCTGTGCAAGTTTTTCTTCCAGCACTTTTTCTTTACTGATGTCATGCATAGACCCTATAATCCGATAGGCTTTGCCTGCTTCATTCCTAAGCACGATACCGCTGCTGAGCACATCGGCAACAGTATTATCGGCCCTTAAAAACCGGTAACTGCATTTCCATTCAATTTCTTTTGAAGCAAGCATCCGCATATAATCGCGTGCAACCATTTTTTTATCGGCCGGGTGAATATGGCCTGACCAGTCCGCCGCCGGCGTGGTATTACCGGCTATCTTATAACCAAATTCCCTTTCATAACCCTCGCTGATGATAACCTGGTTGGTGATCAGATCTGAATTATAGAATACATCCGCAGAAGAATTAAATGCCGTTTTAAAACTGGCTGCATATTCTGCAAGCATGGTACTTTTTGCCGCAAGCTCATCGGCCAGCTTTCGCTCCAGCTCGGTTTGCCTGCTCAGATCATTCATAACCCCAATCATACGGCATGCCTTGCCATCTGGCTGCCGGATAATACTGGCCCTGTTAAATACATCGGCAACAGATCCATTTGCCCTGATAAACCGGTAGGTCTGTTGCCAGTGAGCGGCACCATCTTTCAATGCCTGCTGCATCGCTTTCACCACTGCTTTTTTATCGTGCGGATGAATATACCTGCTCCAGTCGGCCGTTATTTTACCAGTACTGTTTTTTATTTCATAGCCAAACAATTCCTCAAATCCTTCGCTTATAACAAATTCGTTGGTAAGCAAATTCCAGTACCAGATACCGTCAAAAGAAAGTTTTGCAGCTTCCTGAAATATGCTTTTCAATCCATCATGCGCCACAACCCGGTCTTCCAGCTCCTGCAGCCTGCTTACATCATGCATAGCGCCTATCAAACGAATGGCTTTACCGCTATCATCTCTCAGAATACTTGCACGGCAATTGGCCGTTGCGAACGATCCGTCAAAACGCCTGAACATAAAATTATCCTTCCAGCTTTTGGCGGGGGAGTCAAGTACTTTCATCAGCTTCTTTTTCACCGTTTCTTTTGCTTCCGGTAAAAGGCAGTTGGTAAAATCTTTAAAATATACTGTTTTGCCTGCTACATGGTAACCAAATAATTCAGACACACTCTCGCCTGCATATATCTGACCAGTCTTGATATCCCAATCCCACATAACATCGTACGATGCGGCAGCTATATATCTTATCCATTCGTTATTGGCAGCCAGGCGGGCATCAGACTTTGCCAGTGCCTCGGTAATATTGTGCGCTACTTTCTTGTCTTTCTTAACGTCTATTGCCCTTTGTTTGGATTTTGCCGTTTCAATATCAGCTGCCACTATTTTTTCTTTCCTGCTGTCAGCAACCCGCTGCTTTGTTTTGGCCAAAACAATATTTTCTGCAACTATTTTATCTTTCTTAATATCAATATCTTTTTGATCATGAATACGCCGGCTGATATCTGCAATGGTTGTAACAGCTTGTTCGATACCCATTTCATCTGTAAAAACGGCCGATGTAATTTCACAGGGAAACTGCGCTCCACTCTTTTTTATGGCTGTAATAAAAGCGGTAGAATGCAACCCCGCCGTACTTTTTCTTAGCATTTTCTTAAAACTGGTCTCATTGGTATCGAAAATAGTTGACCTGTTTTTTCTTAGCAATTCTTTCATGGAGTAGCCAAGCAACCTGCAGGCCGCGGCATTGGCGATGAGCAGTTTTCCGGTACTGACTGTTGAGAGCACGTTTGCCTGTAAAGAATTTTCAAATGCCTGCAAACGAAGTATGTCACCTGTTGATACCATTTTACGGTGCCTGGCAGTAAGGGATTTGGAAGGACTGACGGGGGTTAAGAGCTTTTTCATGGTTGGTCGTTGACTCCTTGAAAGATAACCTTATTCAGACACAATATGTTTTTTAATAACCTCTTTGAACGTTCTGAATGAAAATATTTGTTTAAACAACGTCTGCGGATTGCGTTGGATCATTATCAGGGTAGCAAAGGCTCATCTGTCTATAGCAAACGATAGTCTGCTAAGTGTATTTTGGTGATATCGGAAAAAATTGCTGCTGGTTTACATACACCAGCCTTTTGTTCATTGCCAGCTTCAGCGGGTTGTCATTACCTGCAGGGCACAAAAAAGCGATGCCGGAATGACATCGCTTTTTTGCTGTTTCGGTCATCCGGGCTGGTGCACGCAATTATTTAAAACCCTCTTTTTGTATCTGCGGCGGAATTCTTATCTGCATGCTTTACGTATTTCTCCAGCCAGTTGTACTGTTCACTTAACATGTGCAGAATATTTTCGCGGCCGCGGTACCCATGTGCTTCGTAGGGAAGACTTATATATTTTACCGTACCACCATTGCCTTTTATGGCATTAAACATGCGTTCACTTTGTATAGGATAAGTGCCGGTATTATCATCCATTTCTCCGTGTATCAGCAGTATGGGCGTCTTTATTTTATCGGCATTGCTGAAAGGGCTCATGGCACTGTATAATTCTGGTGCCTGCCAATAGGTGCGGTCTTCATTCTGAAAACCAAAAGGCGTCAGGCTCCGGTTATACGCACCGCTGCGGGCAATACCTGCTTTGAAAAGATTGGTATGGGCCAGCAAATTGGCTGTCATAAATGCACCATAGCTATGCCCTCCAACCGCCATGCGGGTTCTGTCCCCTACCCCCATAGAATCAAGCGTATTAATGGCGGCCGTTGCATTCATGGTTAACTGGTCAATAAAATTATCATTTGGCTTCTTATCTTTACTGGTGGCCACAATGGGCATTTCCGCATTGTTCAATACTGCATAACCCTGTGTTACATAATAAACCGGCGAGCCCCAGTTTACCAGCGTAAACCGGTGTTCGCTCCCGCGCACCTGGGCTGCATCAGCAGCTGAATTGTATTCGGCCGGGTAAGCCCATATAAACACCGGCAGCTTGCCATCGCGTGTGGCATCGTAGCCTTTTGGTAAATACAGGTCCCCGGTAAGATCAACACCATCGGCACGTTTATAAAATATCTTCTGCTTGCTAACGCCTTCCATTTGCGGATACGGACTGGTAAACTGGGTGAGCTGGCGGTCGGCTACGCGAAGCTTCAGGTTTTTGATCCAGTAATTGGGAACTTCTTTCTCACTCTCGCGGCGGGTTAGCAACAGCAGCTTATCTGCGTCCATTATTTTTACAATGTTTTCAAAATAGCCCTCACTGCATCGCCAGATAACGTCTGATTTTTTTGTATTGAGATCAAAACTGGCCAAAAATGGAAGATCGCCTTTGGGCGAGCTGCCAGTGGTATTATTCATCAGCAGTTTGCTGCCGTTATCAATCAGTTTTATTACTTCGCGGCCATACTGGTTTTTATCTGTAACTGGAAAACCCGGGTTGGTATAAGCATCGGTAGAATTCCTCTCCATCAATTTTTCTATAGTGCCGGTCGTTGGGTTATAACGATCCGTTTGCGTACGTTGCTTGCCGGTAAGTCCTTCATAAACCAGCGCCAGTTCGGGCGTACCCCAGGTGGTACCACGGTAACGCATGGTTGTTTTAAAGAGTAATTTCTCCATGCCGGCAAAAGGCGCTGACAGCGCGTATACGGCATCGTGATAGTCTACCTGCTTTTTTATTAAACCACTGTCCAGTGGCATGCTCCAGGTCAACGTGGCGGGCTCATCATCGCGCCATTCAAACGCACGGGCTGCCAGTTGTATATTATCATTGCCACTCGGTGCCGTTTCAAAAGAAGGCAGATAGGCCAGCTGCTTTACCAGCTTCCCATTCATATCTGTAATGTATACCAACGAGGGAAAGCCGCGTGCGGGCACCATATATGAAAATGGTTTTTTGATGGTTTGGGTTAGCAGGTATTTTTTATCGGGCGATACATCTACACTGTTATAAATAGCCGGCGGACCAATTTTCATTTCTATCCCACCAATATTTCTTACCAGCTGCGTTGTGGCATAAAATTCATAGAGCTGCTCATCGTAGGGACTTTTTATCATGTCCTGGAATGTGGGCCGCGGCGATGCTTTGCCATAATTTTCCTGGGTGGCAGGCCCTTTGGGCATCAGTGGTTTGGGTGGTGCTGCAATAGCGGGTGTAACAATGGTATGGTATAGCAGGGTGTTATCATCCTGCCATTGGTAACCGCCGGACACCACATTCAGTGCCGTTTTATTTATGCGGATGACTTTTTGTGTGGCTACATCAATTACATAAAGGTCTACACGATCTTTGGTTATTTGCGTAAAAGCAATTTTCTTGTCATCAGGACTCCAGCTAAGGCTTCCTGTAAATAACGGTACCGGTAAACCGCTGATGGTAAAAGATCTGCCTTCAATATTTTTGAGGTAAATATTGTTGATATAATTCTGGCGGCTGGGCGCAAAATTATTTGGGTTGATGCGCAGGCCCGCGATGCGCAATTCAGGCCGGGCCAGTTCTTCTACCGATGGATAACTGCTGCTTTCGGTAAACAGCATCCACTGCCCCTTGTCATCCATACTCATATTTGGCGAAGCTTTTGCCGCCAGCATGGCTGCGATGGTCGGGGGCGGCATTTTGTACACGCCATCATCCTGCGCTTTTGCCAATGCAGTTAAACAAAGAAAAACTAAAACAAGCCGGAACGATTTGTGTGACATGAAATAAAGTTTTGGTGGCTAAAGTTAAGGTATTATGCGTTGGGCATCGCAAGGCGTACGTACGCGCCCTGCAACCACCCAAATCAATCCCGGCCATATGCCTTTTTGTGAAAAGAACAGTATAAATTTGAGTCACTAAAAAAGAATTGTATCATGGAACCGGTTCTGCAGGAAGACAAAACATTTGAGGGTATCGACTTTTCAGCCAGGGAAATACCGGGGCGAGAGTTTGACAATTGCGTATTTATTAATTGTAATTTTTCAAAATGTATCCTGAGTAATTATGATTTCATGGATTGTCATTTCAAGAGCTGCAACCTTTCCCTGGTTGTAGTAGAAAACACGGGTATTAAAAATCTTCACTTCACTGGCTGCAAGATGATGGGTATTGATTTTAGCAGGTGCAATAATTTTAATTTTTCCGCATCCTTTACTGGCAGCCCACTCGATTACTGCTCATTTTTCCGGAAGAAAATGAAAAAGACCGTTTTTACAGACTGTTCCATGAAAGAAGTAGATTTTACTGAAACGGATTTAACCCTGGCCATTTTTAAAAACTGCGATTTGCAAAACGCCAGCTTTACGCAAAGCTTGCTTGAGAAAGCTGATTTCAGCACAGCCACCAATTATGCTTTTGATCCGGAATTAAATAAAATTAAAAAAGCCCGTTTTTCATTTCCTGGTATTGCGGGTTTATTGTCGAAATATGATATTGTTATTGAATAAACGTTTCATGTAAACGCTTTTTCCTTGCTGCCTATGGCAGACTGCAGTCAGCTGGTCTGAGATAATTTTTCGTTACCTGCTCTTTTCTAGTCCGTTTATACCTGCGGCAAATTATCTGAACAAATGTGTAGATTTGAAGTAATAAAAATCTTCTAACCGATTCAATATGCCAACACACCTCAACCGCCGTCATTTTATAAAGGGCGCTTCCGCTGCCCTGGCTTTTGCTGCCCTTCGTGCCAATGGAATGGATTTTACGCGTCCACCGGCAGCACGCCGTGTAGCGCTGATTGGTACGGGCTGGTATGGTAAGAGTGACTTGTTCCGCCTGATGCAGGTAGCGCCAATAGATGTAGTAGCACTTTGTGATGTTGACAAGCACCAGCTTGATAAAGCTGCAGATATGGTTAGCCAGCGCACGCCCGGTAAAAAGCGTCCGCAGCTGTACGGCGATTACCGCAGTCTCTTAAATGAACAGAAACCCGATATTGTGCTCATTGGCACGCCTGACCACTGGCATGCCCTGCAAACCATTGCGGCCGTAACAGCGGGCGCCCATGTATATGTACAAAAACCGGTTAGTACTGATGTACTGGAAGGTGCGGCCATGCTGGCAGCAGCAAGAAAATACAATAAGACCGTGCAGGTAGGTATGCAGCGCAGAAGCACCCCGCATTTAACAGAGGCTAAGAAAAATATTGTTGACGCCGGGTTATTGGGTAAGGTATCACATGTGGAACTGTGCTGTTATTATCATATGCGCAGCAACAGCAACCCGGCATTGGAGCCCATTCCTGATTTTTTTGATTACGATATGTGGACAGGCCCCGCCCCCCTCCGCCCCTTTGATGGCATACATCACCGCAGCTGGCGGGCATACATGGAATATGGAAATGGCATTATGGGCGATATGTGTATTCACATGTTCGACGCCGTTAGGTGGATGCTGGGCCTTGGCTGGCCTAAACGGATCAGTTCAACCGGGGGGATTTATATGCCCAACCCGGGGAAAAGCAATATAGCAGATACACAATCCGCTATTTTTGAATACGATGGATTGAATTGCATCTGGCAGCACCGGACCTGGGGTACGCCGGCCGACCCGCAATATCCCTGGGCCTTTAAAATATATGGCGAAAAAGGAACTTTGTGTGGCGATCCGTATAAATATGATTTTATACCGGAGGGCAAAACAGCGCCAACCCATCGCGATGTCTTGTACGAGAAAGATAAATATCCGGCCGATGTTACGGAACCCGATATTGAAATACATGCTGCGCCCGCTACCCGCCTGCACATGATTAATTTCCTGGAAGCAATTGACAAAGGCAGCAGGCCTGTAGCAGATATTGAAGAAGGCTATATTTCTACTGCCAGCTGCATTGTTGCCAACCTCTCCATGCAGCTTGGGCGCCCATTGGTATATGATCCTGTTAAAAGAGAAATTACCGGCGATGGGGAAGCAACTGCCCTGTTGCAAAGACCGTACAGGGGGCCATGGATACACCCGTAAAAAAGGGTGGCCCGTATATATTTTCACCCGCTGGCTGCATTTAATTGTCGCCACCGAGATTTTATTGACTATAGTGACTCAGTTGCCAGGCTGTATGTTACCTGCCAACTCTGCCTGCAAAAGCTTTTTCAGCTGCATTTTCGGTGCCACTAATCTTCCATCATATCTCTCCTCATTATTCAACAATCTGGCACGATATTAATATTGCTTTTATAACGTGCATGCACTGGTCGCCGCTGCCTGTAATGAAAACATATGTTGGTTACTTTAAACTTTCAATACGTTCATCTGTATAATAAAAACAAAACTATAAGATATGAAAACGATCGTTTCCCTTTTGCTGGTTTGTATTTGTTTAACTTCTTTTGGACAGGAGGACAAGAAATCTGATGATTTCCCTTACATGTCACGGGGCATTGGCGCCAGCTTCCAGAAATTTGATGGATTGAACAGCCGGATCGCCAATTTTCCGCAGTACAAAGAAGTAAGAGATGTAACCGGCGTACTGCAACTGGGCTGGATTAAAGAGCGCCGGCAGTTTATTTCACAATTTAATATTATGGCAGGCAGCAGCATGAGCGGAGACCGCGATAAAAGAAGCAGTACTATCCGTTACATTGGCGCAGGTGCTGATATTGGCTATGATTTTATCAAGAGTGAAAGAGTTGCATTGTATCCACTCGTGGGACTTGGTTATCAAAAATACCAGGCCCGTTTTTTCAGGGATAACTCGGGTGTAAATTTTAATGATGTAGTAAATTCGCCCACTGTCCAGAACAACCTGAAACCACTTGAACTGACCAATGGCTTTTTTAATTACCGGCTTGGACTTGGCATATCAGCTAAGTCGTCCAAACATGATTGCTCCATTGGATTGCAGGCTATGTATACTGGCAGCTTTAAAGATCATGCATGGAAAAGCGGCAATGAGCAATCATTATCAAACGCGCCGGAAGATAAACTCAGTCAAATATATGCAGGACTCATTTTCATCTGTAAACCTTTTGCGATGATGAAAAGGGGCCATATGTAAACATTACTAATATCCTGTAAATAAAGGTGAATCAGGCGTTCGACAGAGCTGTTTGGTTCATTTTTTTATGTGCTGATATCAGGAATACACCTGTTTACCCATCAGCATCCACTGAACCCGCCTCTTAGGTTACAGCGCCAATACTACTTTAGTGTTATTAGCCTATGTTTTTGATGCGGCTATCGCATAAGCCTTTATCTTTATCAGCATTATGAGTTTGTTTATAAGCCCCGGAGAAATTACCATCACCTGCCATAAACGTATAACCCCCTGGCTGTTGCAGGAAATTGAAGCATTGGGCTTTCCTGTAATTGACAGCTTTGTAACAGGTGTCCATTTGCGCGGTACCATTACTGATTGCATCCAGTTAAATCTGCAACTGCGTTGTGCCAGCCAGGTATTATTCAGCCTAAAAAAGTTTGAGGCTGTCAATGCAGATGATGTCTACCGTCAGCTGGTCAATTTTCCATGGGAAGACATTTTACCGGAAGGCGGTTATTTTTCTGTTACCAGCAATGTTCAGAATGACAGCATCAACAACAGCATGTTCGCTAACCTGCGTGTAAAAGATGCGATTGCAGACCGGCTCAGAAATAAAATGGGTTCGCGGCCGTCTACCGGGTCAGAACTAACGGGCGCGGTTATCCATCTATTCTGGAAACTTGATCAAGCTGAGATTTTTATTGATACCTCCGGGCCCTCACTGGCAAGGCATGGTTACCGTAAGATTCCAGGGCAGGCCCCCATGCTGGAAGCCCTGGCATCCGCAGTTATTTATGCGTCCCGCTGGAACAGGCTGCAGCCCTTTGTAAACCCCATGTGTGGTTCAGGTACACTCGCCATAGAAGCCGCACTGATTGCGGGCAACAGGCGTCCGGGGCTGTTCAGGAATGCCTATGCTTTTATGCACCTGCGCGGCTACGATGAAGAAGCCTACCGGCAGCAGGATGCACTGCTGGAGCTGCAGATCAAGGAAACGCCCGGCCTGCGCATCATTGCAACAGATTACAGTGAAAAGGCTATTGACAATGCCCGCAAAAATGCTGTGGCAGCAGGCGTAGCAGGTTTAATTGATTTCAATGTCTGCGATTTTGCTGCAACCAGCGTACCGCAGCCACCCGGTGTAATGGTCATAAATCCTGAATATGGAGAACGCCTCGGTAATATTGCGGAACTGGAACTAACGTACAGCCGCATAGGAGATTTTATGAAGAAAAGCTGCGGCGGTTACTTTGGCTACATATTTACCGGCAACCTTGAATTAGCAAAAAAAATTGGATTGAAAGCAGCCAGGCGGATTGAATTTTATAACAGCACAATCGACTGCCGCCTGCTGGAATATGAACTATACAGCGGAACACGGAAAACAGACAAACCACCCGAAGGGTTAAAGAAAAAGCCGCTGCTGCGTTTTGCAACAGAACAGGATGCAGTGCCACTGGCAAAAACCATTGAAGAAGTGATTACACATATTCCTTATTATAATGATTTGGCTAAACACAATGAAACAGCGCGGTACAACGCCGCTGCACTTGCTGCAAAAATAAAAGACGATAAACACGCGGTTATTATTGCTGAAACCGATACCGAAATAGCGGGCTTTTGTTTAAGCCGTTTTGACGACTATACCATCTGGCTGGAGTGGTTTGGCGTTGTTGATAATTACCGCGGCATTGGACTTACCGCTCAACTATTGCAAAAAATGGAGGAAACAGTGGCAGAAAGGGGTTGCCATAAAATATGGTGCGATTGCCGCACCAGCAACCAGGCAGCTGTACATTTATTGGGTAAAGCGGCTTATACCCAAATCACTACTATTAAAAACCATTGGTATAACCAGGATTTTATTCTATGGGAAAAATATATTAAGCGTTAATCCCAAAAGGTACAAGTGCCCGGCAGGCCCGGGCCATCGTATTAGCGCATTGGGCAATTGAACAGCACTCCCAATGATAATGCCTTACAACTTCGTTATCTCCACTTTTCTGAATTCTACTTCTGCGCCTTCTGCCTGCAAAGCAATCTGCCCTTTGGAAGCGGTGCAGTTAAACCCGTCATTAACCATATCATTATTTACCCATACTTTAATGGTATTGCCTTTGCACTGCACCAGCATGGTATTCCACTGGCCCAATGGTTTTTCAGATCCGTCTGTAAGATTAATAATGCGGCGGCCCTTGCCTTCCGTAATACCCCATTCACTTTTTGGTCCGCGCCTTTTTTCCATGTCCGGTACGGCTACATCTTCTACAATACACCAAAAGTCACCTGCATTCTGGTGCATCATCTGGCACTCTATTGATTGGGGAAACATTTTATATAAGGCCCTTGGGGTGGAAGCATGTACCAGGAGTCCGCAATTGCCGGGCTTACCGGCAAAACGATATTCAACCTGGATACGGTAATCGTGGTAGATGCTGTCTGTAATCAAATGTCCGTTGGGCACACCCAAACTTACCAGCAGGCCATTTCTTACAATAAAAGGGTTTATCGCCTGCTTATTGGTATCCATCTCCGGCACATCCACATGCCATCCACTTAAATCCCTGCCATTAAAAAGGCTATACGAAGCCTGTGAAAAAGACTTCATTGAAAAAATTAAAATAACAACAAATAAAAAAACGAGATTTATTTTCATGGTAAGCTGTTTGTTTCGTTAGTGGGCAATAAAGTTCCTTGCAAAGATGCTGATTGCAGGCTGATATGCTGCCAATAAATTAAACAATATTTTGGCAGCCTTGAAAAGACAGAATGCATTATTTTCATGCCATGACGGATCCTTTAGGACAAGCGATAGCGGACTATTACTATAAAAACGCGCCTGCCAAACTCTGGATATACAATACATATGGTCCTAAAGAAGAAATGCCGGTGTCCGCTTATTTCAGAAATGAAGAAGATATGCCGGCCCTGGAACATGCAGCCCTGCAATTGTGTAAAGGAAAAATTTTGGATATTGGTGCGGGCGCAGGCAGTCATGCTTTATGGCTGCAAGAACAGCACAAGGATATTACGGCACTGGAGATATCGGCACTTTCATGTGATGTGATGCAGCAGCGGGGCGTACAAAAAATTATTCAGCAGGATGTGTTTACCTATAACGCAGAAAAATACGACACCCTGCTCCTGTTGATGAATGGCATTGGGCTGAGCGGCACCCTTAATGGGCTGGAGTTGTTCTTACAACATGCCGGTTCGTTATTATACCCGGGCGGACGGCTTATTTTTGATTCTTCAGATGTAGCATACGTTTATAAAAATCATTTTCCCGATCTAAAAAATTATTATGGCGAAATAGCCTACCGTTACCAGTACAAAGGCAAAAAAACTGATTGGTTTAACTGGCTCTACATAGACCGTTACACCTTATCTTCCATTGCTGAAACAACTGGCTGGCAATATGAACATATAACAGAAGATGCAAATGGGCAATACCTCGTAAAATTCCAAAAGAATTAACCCGGTCATTAATAATAGCCATTCCTGTAAAGCAATATGAAAAAATACCTTTTATGCATCGCCGTTATTACTGCCCTCATTATTTCCTGTAAAACCAGTAAGCCGTCGGCACAATTTGCCGATACTTCCTTACCGGTGCGTGGCTTTTGCATTGCTGCGCCTTCTCCGCGCACGGTTGATTCGTTTGTAACCTTTATCAGCCAGGAGCTGGCTCCGCGTGCTGTTAATGTATTGGTATTGCGGGTTGATTTTAATTACCAGTATACCAGCTATCCGGAATTGAGGGATAGCATTGCACTGTCTGCAACAGACGTGAAGAAAATAGTGGCTGCCTGTAAAGCTGCCAATATAAAACTGATACCGCAGGTAAATTTATTGGGCCACCAGTCCTGGGCTGGTAAAACATATAACCTGCTTATTAAATTCCCGCAGTTTGATGAAACCCCATCGGTGCAAATGCCGGCGATCTACAAATGGCCGAATGCTGACAGCCTCTACTGTAAAAGTTATTGCCCGCTGCACCCCGATGTACATGGTGTTGTTTTTTCTTTGATGGATGAAATTTGTGATGCTTTTGAAACAGATGCCTTTCATGCCGGCATGGATGAAGTATTTTATATTGGCGACAGCAAATGTCCGCGCTGCAGTGGCAAGGGTAAAGCCGTGCTGTACGCCGGTGAAGTAACTGCCATCAGGAATCACCTGGCGGTATCAAAAAGAAGTTTATGGATATGGGGTGACCGTTTGCTGGATGGACAGGCAACCGGCCTTGGTATGTGGGAAGCCAGTACCAACGATACCCATGCGGCCATTGACCTGGTACCTAAAGATATTATGATTTGTGACTGGCATTATGAACGGGTTGATAAAACCCCGGTGTATTTTGCCATGAAGGGCTTTAATGTAGTTACCTGTCCCTGGCGCAATGCAGCCATCGCCAACAGGCAGCTGGAAGATATGATTGCTTTCAGGAATGAATCTGCTGCTATCATGAAACCACGGTTCCAGGGTATGATGCAGACAGTCTGGACAAGCAACAGCAACTTCCTGAAAGGTTTTTATGAAAACAGGATAGACAGCGTTCGCGGCAATAAAACAGAGTGGCATTGTTTCCGTGAACTGTATAAATCTATTGGAAAGATGACAATGGCCGACAAAATTAAGTAATGCTTATTCTCCGTTCTTAGTTCACAATACAGGTCCGGCAGCATTTATTTTATAAAATCGATCTTTAATATAAAGGGAATCCATATTTAGCGCATGATGCACTAAACATGGATTCTCCTATTACAATAATGAGTTAATAATCAGCTTACGCTTATCAGCTCCACATCAAATACAAGTGTGCTGTTTGGGCCAATCTGGGCACTCACCTGGCGGTCGCCATACCCAAGATGCGGCGGAATAAAAAAACGCCATTTACTGCCAGTAGGCATTAACTGCAATCCTTCCGTCCAGCCGGAAATAACGCGATCCAGGGGAAAAGTTGCCGGTTGACCACGCTGTACTGAACTGTCGAATACGGTTCCATCAATGAGGGTTCCATGATAATGACAGGTAACCTTATCTTTTGCGCCGGGTTTAGCGCCCGTGCCTTCTGTAAGCACGAGGTACTGCAGGCCGCTTTCAAGGGCCGTTACGCCCGGGTTATCTTTATTGGTTGCTAAAAACTCTTGTCCGGCTTTTAAGTTGGCTTCCGCTTTTTCATTTTTCATTTGAAATAATTTATCTGATATACCCATGAACAATTTTTTACAAAAATAAGCCATTGATAAATAATACCCGCAGCCTTTACGGGATTGTTTTGGCAGGCCTGTAAAGATTGAATTTGTATTGCGATAAGTGCCCGGAAGCAGGATGGACATTTTATATGATGACAACTGCTGTCAGGATGTGACACATGTAAAACTCTTTTCGGTATTTGGCCGTATGAAAAAAATCAGGTTGATCATTTTTTTTCCACTGCTTCTTTTTTAGCGGGTACAACCGGCGCTTCCGCTTTTATTACTGCCCCCTGCAGATGTAGGAAAAAGATGGCTTTTTCACCGTATCACATTCTAAAAAAATAGCTGCACCGCCATATTCAAATCTGCCGCTGCATTGGGCAGCAAATAAATCAGTCCCGTCCGAGCCGTATCATCCGGGCTGGCTTCAAAAAATCAGCCATCTGACATTAGGTACTGTTTATTTTTTCTTCGCTGCGTTGATTAAAACGAAAAATTTATTAACCGCATCCTTATCTGCCTGTGTAAATATTTCATGGAGTTTTAATTTATTCATGTACAATAAAGCCCCTTTGTGCGCAGGTACCAAAGCAAGGATTTGCTTTAACTTCTCCATGGTTTCTGTATCATCTTTATACATGGGCGTAGCTGCTGGCAGAGGCGATTTTGATTTGGAAACTTTTTTCCGGATGATGGCCTCCAGCGTGGCCGTACTAAACGGCGGCGTTACTGGGATGCTATTTATCGTTCTTAAGAGTGCCTCCAATTGTTTTTTGCTTAATCCGCCCCTTGCTTTATAAAACTCATACATGTTCCGGACAAAAGAATTGTCGGCCCTGGGCGGCAAATTGTAAAACAACCACTCAAAAACTCCGTTGAGAAAATCATACTCGGTGCCCCGCGGGTTATTTGATGTTTTGCCATTAAAAAAAGCTTGCATAAAAGAAAATTCAATTAAAAATTTTGCCTGCTGGCGGGTAGTTATTTTTACCAGCAGCCCGCATTGCAAATATAAGCTGTCTGTAAACGATGGCCCAGCCTGGCCAGTGGGCCCGGATTGGTGGCTTTTCCTGATAAAACTACAGGTAAAACCTGGCAGGATTAAAATTTTAGGTGGACGTCTCCCAAAATAGCCAGTATTTTACTACCACTTAACCCTTATAATTAGATACAATACAAAATAAGTTACTATTTTTACTAAAATATATTTTTATGAACCTTTTTGTTGCAGGTCTGCCATACGATTTGGACGATGATGAATTAATGGAAATCTTTGAGAAATTTGGAACAATTAAATCTGCTAAAGTTGCCATTGATAAAGAAACAGGCAAGAGCAGGGGTTTTGGGTTTGTAGAAATGCCCATTGAAGCTGAAGCCAAAGATGCTATTGAAAACCTCAATGATATTTCGCTTGGCAAAAAACCGCTTGTGGTAAAAGCTGCCGATGATCGTCCGGGTGGTGGTGGCGGCGGTGGTCAGCGCGGAGGTGGTGGCGGATATGGCGGTGGCGGTAACAGCGGCGGTGGTGGTGGATACAGAGGGGGTGGCGGTGGTAACAGCAGCGGCGGTGGCGGTGGGTACAGAGGTGGTGGTGGCGGCAACAGCGGCGGCGGTTACGGCGGTGGTGGTAATGACAGGAACCGTAATCGTTTTTAAAATTTTACAAATACACAGCAGCTTATAATTGTAAGAGGCAAAAGATAAAATGGATCGTGTTAATCATGCAAAGCAGTTGCAATGCGGTTAAGGCGTACGATTTTCTCTTTTGCCTTTTTCTGTATATCCGCGTCTTCAGATTTTGCCAGACTGCCCAACATCGATAAAGATTCTGACAATAATTCTTTACGCTGCCGCGCATTAGAAATAATCTGCTGCGCATCAGCCCTCGCGAGGTTGCAGTCAATTCTTGCAAAATATAGATCAGCGTTCAGGTCATGCACTTTTTGCTCCAATACGTTTATTTTCTTTTCTGCAACGGTATTTGTATTGTCAACCAGTACTGATGCGTTTTTTTTAAATTCAATTACCTGCGTAGCCAACGTACTATTATCAGCCTTCAGGCCATTGTATTTATTTTTGAGTGCGTCATAGTCCTTTTGCTGGTCAGCAAAGGCCGTTTTCAGTAATTCATTCTCTCCTTTTTGCGCTTCATCCCCGCCACTTGTTTTTGAAACAGCAAAAGATTTATCCTGTAATGCCCTCAATGCAGTTTCCATCCTGGTAATTTCATTTTCTTTTAATGCCAGTTCATTTCGCCATTGCTGCACATCCAGTGAACCGCTGCCCGCTGTAGATTTGCCCGTTGTGATGCTTGACTGGATATTTTTTAGCGCCCGCCTTTCTTCCAGTACAGACCTGAAAGAATTAATCATGTTTTGATACATCACATTACCAGCACCTGCACCCGTATATACTGCCGTCATCTGCTCTATACTGTCGATTGATTTCTTAAACGCCAGTTCACCATTGCCAATGGCCATGGCTGCATTGTTACGGCGGGTTGAAGACGCTGTATCGGGCAGCAACAAATATGCAACATCCTGCACTTGCAGCTTATACAGTGATGCGTGCAAAAAACTATCTGTACGCAATACATCATTATTAGTATTTAACACCATGGCCTGCACAGCAGCGGAAGGGTCATCCTGCTTTTGATCATTAACTGAAAAACGCACCCCGAATGCAGAAAAAATAAAGAATATTAAAATAACAGACGCTGCATACAGGCCGGCAAATGTAAGTATGCGCTTTTTCCGCGCAGTAAAATTTTTTGGTCTCATGACGGTACTTTTTAACCCAGGCAAGTGCCGGGTTGGTTGATTGGGTTGATGTTATTATTTTAACCTGCTGCGCTGATTCTCACTACCATAATCTTTGCATTGGTTTTTATATTGTTTTCCAGTAAGCTTTTGGTAGGATTTAGATTCCTGTTATAAAAGCCACCCCATTTTTCTTCGTAAAAATGCCAGCCAAAAGGGTCTCTGCCATCAGTTGTTGCTATTACAGCCCTGCTGCCCTGCTCTGACTGGTCCTCAATGAACCGCTCAAACATTCGGCCCAACCGCAGTTTACCTGGTGTAGTTACCGGGAATGTATGCTGTTCCATGTCGTCTGCCCTCCGCGCAATTTTCAACTGTACCTGCATGCTATTGGCAGCGGACACGGCCGTATTTCTGACCGCCGCATCAACTGCCGGCAGGTACCATACAGGATAACTTTTTACCGGTATATCCATGAATTCAATCCAGCCCTGGTAAATTAAAAACGGCAACAGGAAAGCGCCGCTGCTGGCGAAGGCCATTACCAGTTCATTATTGCCGGAAACATAATAATACACAAACAGAACCAGTGCAATTACAATAAACAACAAGCAGATAAAGGCCAATTTTGCACCTGACAACGACAATTCTGCTAAAAAATTCCGCTTGTAAAAAAACCAAACATTAAATATGCCCATAGCTGCAAAACACATTAACTGAATAGCATTTATAATTCTTTCAGCAGCCGGCGTTTGCAGGTTCGCCTGCAGAAAAAGGCAGAGATTGAATGAGACCACCACAAAAAACAATCCGTACAAGCCTGCTTTTTTCCTGTTTTGAAAAAGTAACTGACCAAAATGATAAAATGAGAATGATTGTTCTGCCTGCTTAATCATAGTATTGATATTTAATTACTGAAAGCAAATGGCCCCGCCACACACATAGCGTACCGGCTTTTTAAAACCTGTATACCAGGCCTGCCTGCATGCCTACATAAGTAATAGGTATGCGCTGCGTAACAGCTTTGTTTGGTTTATTGGGGTCCGGTATCCATTCGTCTGTCTGAAAGTTTTTCTCAAAATCAATTTCCTTTTCACTTACCGTAAGATTATTGACCATTTCCGTTCCGTCTACCTTATAGCTGGTTGTCTTGCGCCTGCTCACTACAAATACAACATGCGAAAATTGTACTTCCGCAAATACCCTGATCCTTTCTGTTATTTTATATTGTGCGCCAAGGCCACCACTGAAACCGAAAGAAGGGTTTTTTATACCCCATTCATACCGCGTATCAGTATAACCAGTGGAATCTTTTGTAAAGCCCTGCCAGTTCATGGTTGATTTGGATTCCCTGGTATCATGCTCTATACTATTGGGACGAATCGTAATAACCGCACCGACCTTATTATACAAAAACCATTTTGGCCTTGAGATAGCTTTAAATGTAATGTTTGGAGAAAATGTGAGCAGTGTAGCATCATAAGAAATAGTGTAGCGCTCTTCATAATAGCGGGATGATACCGGTCCGGTGCTAAAGGTCTGGCTAAACGAGGAATCGCGCACTTTCCGGATGGTACTCCTGAAATAATCGACGTCCAGTCCCACATTAATAAAATCATTCAGCACATACGATATACCACCGCCTATTCTGAAACCTTCTCCCAACCCTTTCCTGGGCGCCTTGTACATTACATCTTTGGACACTACTTTATCGTCGCTCATTTTCATAACAATACTGCTTACATCATCCGGGTAAAATTTAAAAGTAGATCCAAGGGCAATAGAATAACCTGTGTGCAGGTTGGCATAAAAACGCGGCTCGTCTTTAAGTTTTATTGAAAACATGGAATCCCTGACCACATATTTACTATACTGCCGATCCTGGGAAAACCCGGCTAGAAAAACAATGCAAACAACAGCAGTTAGCGTTATACGTTTCATAAACGAATCAGTTTAAAAGATTAAAAACCCATTAAAGGGCGGGGAATTAAAGAATATAATCAAGGGGGGATAAAATCACGTACGGGATAATTGTTATTTCAGATTAGCAGCCGGGAAATAAATCGAGTTTTTTTATTTTATATCCCGATGATACAAGGGGGCCCAGTATAGCCGAAAACGCCGCGGCTGGCCATCTCCGCGATTGACTATTCCAGGTGCCTGGTAATGCAAAAATTATTTTCAATACAGCACTGCAAGCGTTTTTGCGGTGTAATGCAATACCAGCATGCGTTTGACCCAGGCCTGCTATTTTTTATTTTTTTTTTGAAATGCTAAATCCGTTTTAACAAACGGGCCGTATATCAATTGAACCTGTATTGTTACAGGCCAGCAGAAATGTGAAAACCGGGTGTCTTCCGGATAAAAGCGCAGCCAGATCATTCGTCCCCTTTCTTACATACATATACGCAATTCCATAAACTTATCCAAAACAAATCAACCTGCCCTTGAAGGCTTCGGGTGGCGGTGAGCAAGAATTTATTTCAGCAGGGCTGTAGTATTTCTGCAGGATAGCATGATTGGCGCCGTGCATATGGCCCGCTTCCTTTAATAATAGTTTTTTTATAATATACAATAAATCCTTTCCCACTGACAAACCATGTATTATGAAATTTCCCGCGGTTCCCGGCTTTGACAACATAATTATCATTGTTAACTAATTAAACGAAACAAAATGGCTACAATTCAATCAGAGAAAGGGTTAACAGGCGTCAATGAAAAAGACATCGCACGCCTTTCCCGAAGAAGGTTTCTTGGTTATGCAGGCGCCGCCACTGGCTTAATAGCCGGCCTCGCAGCATGTACCAAAGCAAATGACGTATCAGCAAGAACCGCCGCAGATGGCGTTGATCTTGGCAGTGGTGATGTGGGAATTTTAAACTATGCGTATGCGCTGGAGCAACTGGAAGCCGCCTTCTATGTAAAAGTTATTGGATCACAGTATGCCAACATGGCTTCAGCTGAAGTTTCATTAATTACAGACATCCGCGATCATGAAATAGCGCACCGTGAATTTTTTAAAACGGCCCTGGGTGGCGCAGCCATTCCATTGCTGGATTTTGACTTCAGCAGTATAGATTTTACTTCAAGGGCAAGTGTGCTGGGTACGGCCAAAGCATTTGAAGACCTCGGCGTTTCTGCCTATAATGGTGCAGGAAGATTAATCAAAAGCCCGGATTACCTGGTACTGGCTGGTAAAATTGTTTCCGTGGAAGCACGCCACGCATCTTATATACGTGACCTGATAGCAAAAAACAGTTTTGCGGATGATTCAATCATTGATGCAAACGGCCTTGATCTTACCAACAAGCCTTCCGTTGTTTTGCCTATCGCCCAAAAATATATTAAAACAAAATTAGACGGTAGCAACCTGCCTTTCTATTGATAGACAGCTGAACAAACGTCATTTTTTCATCCTGATTAATTACAATTAAATCATCTTACAATGAACATAACTAATATTATAAAAGAAATTGAAAAAGTTGATCCGGAAGTCTATGAGAGACTTGACACCCGCCGGTCGGCCATGAAAAGTTTTGCAAACATCAGCGGCAAACTAGCACTGGCAGCAGTACCCCTTGCTTTTGGTTCAATGTTTCAAAAAGCATATGCTGGTACAAAGGGCACAGCAGATACAGTTACGGATATCCTGAACTATGCATTGACACTGGAATACCTGGAAGCAGAATTTTACGCTACTGGTGTAGCCACGGCTGGTCTTATACCAGCAGGCGATACATTAATGGGTATACAACTTATCTCCAAGCATGAAGGCCAGCACGTAGCTTTTCTGAAAGCTGCTATTGCTGCTGCAGGTGGTACAGCAGTTCAGTCACCCAAGTTTGATTTTACAGCCAAGGGCACATTTAGTAATGTATTCAGCAATTTTGAAACATTCCTGAGTGTTGCGCAAACATTTGAAGATACCGGTGTAAGAGCCTATAAAGGCAGGGCCGCTGAAATTGTTGGTGGTGGCGATTACCTTACTGCCGCTTTGCAGATACATTCCGTAGAAGCAAGGCACGCAGCGCATATCCGCGGCTTAAGAAAGGCATACGGTTCCGGCGTTGGTAATGTTAAACCATGGATCACTGGTAAAATGAGTGGTATTAACAGTACTGCTGTTCAGGCCAGCTATGACGGTGAAGAGGTAACAACACAGGCCACCATATCTATTGTAAACATAAATGGCTTCAGTATTTCAGCGGACGCGGCCTCAGAAGCATTTGATGAGCCACTGAGCAAGGACCAGGTGCTTGCCATTGTTGGACCATTTATCAAACCATAATTATAACCGCAGGACAAAATAAAGAAGCTGTTTTCACTTTGCAAAACAGCTTCTTTTATCTTTTAAATATGCTGGTGTAAAAATGCTGTTGCTGTATAAATTAATAAAGCTACTAACATAAAAATAACTGCCATGCTTACAATGATGAGAAAATTTACTGCAATACTGGTATTGATTGTTGTAATTGCCGGTTGTAAAAAAGATGCAGCAGTTATGGTTTCCCCGCCGAACAACGATATCGTAGAAACCACACCGCCCTACCAGAAGCCTTATACCGTAAATATTAACCAGTATATCGGGGGTTACTATGAAGCACTGCCCAATCATTACCAGGTGACCACAAAAAAATATCCCCTGCTTATTTTTTTACATGGCGGTGGTCAGACGGGTGATGGTAATAAAGACCTGCCACTTGTGCTAAACGATGGCGTTGCCAAATTCATCAACGACCGCAAATTCCCCGCTAATTTTTCTGTAAAAGGGAATAATTTCTCATTTATCGTATTGTCTCCCCAATTCCGTGGTTATCCTCCTGACTCAATGGTGCTTTCTTTTATCAATTACGCGTTAAAAAATTACCGGGTTGATACATCACGTATATATTTGTCGGGCCTTAGTATGGGTGGCGTATTAACCACTGAGATGGCCGGCAGGTATACATCCACGTTTGCAGCAGTAGCGCCTGTATCCGGAGAAAGTTTTGGCAGTGACAAAGATTTCAATGCTTCCGGAATAGCACGCGGCAATCTTCCGCTGTGGGCTTTTCACAATGCAGATGACCCTACTATTGCTTCTTCCGTAGCAACTGATTTTGTTAACCTTATAAAAAGTTATAGCCCCGGCATTGCACCCAAACTTACCTTGTTCCAGGCATACGGCCACGATGCGTGGACGCAAGCCCTTAATCCGCTGTATAAGGAAAATAACCTGAACGTGTATGAATGGATGCTTCAGTATAAACGGTAACCCGCGTAAATAGTCATCATCTCCCTATATCCGGCAGGCAGGCTTTAAATACTGTCCGTTGTATGTATTTACAATATCCTCTCCAAGGGGCTTATTTTCTACAATTGTTTACTAAACTGTAGCTTTCACTACACCTTTATTTTAGTTGTTTTTTATTTATGGGGCGCTATTTGCCGCCCTTTCGCCTAACTGGGTTATTGCCACAGAGAGTGGCAAGACTTTTGAAAAACAGTACTGAAATAAAATTGTAGAGTATGAAACAGAAATTTCTCGCTTTTGGAACAGTTGCAATGTTAAGTGCTGCTATTTCTTACGGTCAAACTGCGCCAAAGCCATCCTTGTATGTAAAAGGCGGTCTTAACCTCGCTAATATTACTATTAACAAAAGTGGTGATTTGGATGAAGGAAAAGGTATTGCATCTTTCCATGCAGGCCTGGTGGCCGATCTGCCAATAGGCAACTATTTTGCTATTCAGCCAGGTGTGCTTTTTACAGGAAAGGGCGCTAAGTTAGAATCAGGCAATGTGTCTGGTAATAATTGGTACCGCGCAACTACCCGTCCCTACTACATCGAAATTCCGGTAAACGCAGTTATTAAATTACCCCTGGGCGATCAATCCAGCTTTTTTGTAGGTGCCGGACCTTATTTGGGTATTGGTATTGCAGGCAAAAATAAGGTTGAAGGAAAAGTATTAGGCGCTTCGTTCAGTCGTTCCGAAACTATCAAATTCTCTGACGACGATCCATTTACGGGCACAGAAGAAGGTGGAGGATATAATATAATGAGAAGGTTTGATTATGGCGTAAATGCAACTATTGGTGTGCAGTCAAAATTTGCCCTGTTCTCTGTTAATTACGGTCTTGGTCTTGCCAAACTACAGTCAGGAACCAGCAGTTCAGATGATGAATTAAACAAACACAGGGTATTAAGTTTTAGTGTAGGGTTCAGGCTATAAAATTCCAAGCAGCAAAATACAAGATCAGCAGCAACAATGGAAAGTAGTCACTATTTATAGTGGCTATTTTTTTGCGCTGGTCTAAATAAATAAAAAAGCCACTGAATCAGATTCAGTGGCCCTGACTTCTTTATAAGTCAGCAGATTATTTTTACGGATACAGCCCGGCTACGCGATAATAACCGAAGGCTTCCATGATTTATCTGTTGATTGCATGAATACCTCCTTTTTTTTGGTGAATCCTAAAGTTAGTACAGCAGCTTCATAAAAAAAACCAAATTCTTATTTCCACAAGGTTTATGTCAACACCCTGTGGATAAATCTGCCTGTCCGGCTGTAACGTACCTGTTGTATGCACAGCCTATATAACAGGATTATGTTATTTTTTGTGGTAATAATAGCCAGCACTGCCGCGGGCGCGCAGGTAATTGAACCAGCCTCTGCTTTTAAAACTATCCATAACAGCAGCTACCTGCGCTTCTATTACGACAATGATTTTTTTACGAAAACAGATCAGTATTATACTCAGGGTATTACCGTAGAATATGTACATCCCTCGCTTAAAAAATGGCCTGTTTCAAAAATATTGATCCGACCCGCAGGCAGCAACCTGCAAAATGGTATCTCCTATAATCTTTTTGGCTATACACCTACCAGCATTGGCAGCAATGAAATTTTGTATGGTGACAGACCATTTGCATCTGCGATGTCGCTGAAATTTTTTAATATTGCTTCCGACAGCGTACGCAGACGGCGCATCAGCTCCTCCATTAGCATTGGTGTTATCGGGCCTGCGGCGCAGGGCGAAGAAGTACAAACCGGCATCCACCGATGGCTTAAAAATATTCTTCCCCTGGGATGGCAATACCAGGTTAGAAATGATGTAATTGTAAATTATCAGGTTAGTTATGAAAAAAATGTGGCGGACCTTAACCATGCATTCCTTTTAAATACTACTGCGGAAGCAAGGATTGGTACACTGCACGATAAACTAAGCGCCGGTTTTAATTTCATGACCGGTCATTTTAATGACCCTTTTGAAACAGCAACCAGAAGCAAAAAAAAAATTGAATATTATTTTTATGGACAAGGCCGCGTACATGCTATTGGCTACGACGCCAGTCTCCAGGGTGGTCTTTTCAATCATAGCAGCCCATACGTAATACCAGCGGGCGATCTCTCGAGAATTGTATTCCAGGCAGATGCCGGCATCGTGTTTAATTTCAGAAAACTCTATTTATGTTATTCACAATCTTACCTCACCCGGGAGTTCCGAACGGGTACCCACCACCGCTGGGGCGGTATCAGTTTTGGCTGTACGCTGTAACGCATTGTTGTTTGTCAGTGCTTGCTAATGTTTTCAGGCAGCATTGAGTTGCTGTTTTCGCGGCTCCGCTTTTTAATTTGACGGTTTACTTTTTTTGCCACATCTTTAAGCAACAAGCGCATTGCTTGCCTTTCCTGCATTTTATTCATCTTAAAGTCAGCCAAAACATGAAGAAAACATTTTTTGCCATTGCCGTTATATGCACACTTACCAATGGTGTTACGGCCCAGCAAAAACCTGCCAGCGCCAGCCCGGTTCCGGTTGTAAAAGAGGACAAAATTACTAAAACAGACCTGCCGAATATAATCTTCAACCCCGACCTGGCAAGTATTACCGATCATGAAACAACCATTAAAGGACAACGCATACCCTATAAAGCCACGGCAGGCACCATGCCAGTGTGGGATGAAGATGGCAAGTGCATAGCAGGGCTCTATTATTCATACTATGAACGCTCCGATATCAAAGACCGCAGCAGCAGGCCGCTGGTAATTTCATTTAATGGTGGCCCCGGTTCTGCATCCGTATGGATGGAAATTGCTTATACAGGGCCCCGCCTGCTGAACATTGATGATGAGGGTTACCCGGTACAGCCTTATGGCATCAAAGAAAATCCCTATTCAATACTGGATATCGCGGATATTGTTTTTGTAAATCCGGTAAATACGGGTTATTCCAGGGCCGTAAGCAAAGACATTCCGGGCAAGACCTTTTTTGGTGTAACGGCAGACATAAAATACCTGGCAGGATGGATCAATACTTTTGTCACCCGCAATAACCGCTGGGCCTCACCCAAATATTTAATTGGCGAAAGTTATGGTACTACCCGCGTATCGGGGCTGGCACTGGAACTACAAAATGCACAATGGATGTACCTGAATGGTGTGGTACTGGTTTCACCAACGGAGCTGGGTTTAGAACGTGCGGGACCAGTTGATGCAGCTTTGCGCCTCCCTTATTTTTCTGCTACTGCCTGGTTTCATAAAGTGCTGCCGGCAGATCTGCAACAGAAAGACCTTACAGATATGCTCCCGGAAGTAGAAGACTTTACCATCAATGAACTGATACCAGCCATCAGCAGGGGCGGTTTTTTGCCGGACGATAAAAAGAAATACATTGCCGGCAAAATGGCCCGTTATTCTGGCCTGTCCGAAACCGTTATACTGCAGCACAATTTTGATGTGCCCGCTGATTTCTTCTGGAAAGATTTGCTGCGCGATAAAAGTTTTACTGTTGGCAGGCTGGATTCACGCTACCGTGGTATTGATAAAAAAGATGCCGGGGAAGCACCCGATTTTAACGCAGAACTAACCGCCTGGCTGCATGCATTTACACCCGCCATCAATATATATGCGCGCAATGAACTTAATTATAAAACTGACGCCAAATACATGATGTTTGGACCCGTACATCCGTGGGACAGAACCGGCGATAAAACCGGGGAAAACCTGCGGCAGGCCATGGCGCAGAATCCTTACCTGCACGTAATGATCCAATCCGGGTATTACGACGGCGCCTGTGATTATTTTAACGCCAAATACAGTATGTGGCAAATGGATCCCAGTGGCAGACTGAAAGAAAGGTTGAGCTGGAAAGGTTATCGCAGCGGGCATATGATGTACCTGCGCAAGCAGGATTTGGCTACGGCCAATGAAGACATCAGGCTATTTATTAAAGGTTCACTACCGGCTATTGGCACTCCTGCAAAATATTAAGCAGTATTCTTCTGAACCGTGTCCCTTCAAAATCCTCAAACAAATAAATATTATGAAGAAATGTATTTTCCTGATGGTTTGGCTATCAATTTGCACGCTGGCAAACTTTACAACTGAAGGGCAGGCTTTAGATACACTTAAAGAAAAGCAAGCCATTGACGCACTTGTGAAAAACTATGAAGATGCATGGAACAGGCATGATTCAAAGGCGCTGGCCGACATTTATGATACTAATGCCACCTGGGTAAATTGGTTCGGGGCATATTATATTGGAAAAAAGGACATTCAGAATCATTATGATACTGTTCATACAACCTATTTCAAAATAACTCAATACTTTACGCGCTCAATAGAAGATATCACATTTGTTAAACCGGATGTAGCAATTGCCCATGTACGTACAGGCCTGACGGGAGACACGGGATATCCGGGACAAACATTTGAATTCCGCAGAACAATTGTACTGACTAAACATAAGAATAGTTGGCTGATCTTCGCCGGACAAAATGCTAAACTAAACCCCGGCGTTAAATAGTGGCAGATAAATTGACGTGTTGATTGCTGCTGACGATGCGCTGATTGTTGCAGTCTGCTGCCGCTTTTTTTAACACAGTCTGTTTGCAGGGCACGGATCAATACATGCAGCGGGTGCAGGTAGTTATTTATTAATCACTATACTTTCGAAAGAACCCAATTCTTTCACGGTAAAATAAACATAACCATTCTTCCAGCTAAATTTTACAGGTTGTTTATTGACAAGTCCAAAAATTGCAGAAGGAGCAAACGGGCATTGAATGGCAAAAAAACGATCCATTACCGGCAATGGTTTGAAATAAGTATTGCCACTGAAACCAGTAAGGTTTACCAGGTGTAAAATTAATCCATCCTGGCCCGGCCTGGTGGTAAAGGCTGCTGTATTTAAGGTGTATTGCTGCAAAATAGTTTCTACCCGTTCGGGCATATTGGTTTTTATCAGCGAATCTGCTGCAGGAAAAATATATTGAATTATATCCAGTAAGATATTTTTATGCTCTTCATATCCCTGCTGGTAGTACAGGCGGCCAATATTTGCAGGTAACAGAACAGCTTTCCCCGCACCATGCTTCTTTATTCCCATGGCATAATAACCCGTAGGATCATGACCGCCAATTATTTCAGGCGGCCCGGGTCTTCCCTTTGCCAATATAGGCAGCAGTGCGGTATCCGCCGCTGAGAAATCATACAATCCAAGGTTGAACTTCCATGAAACCATAGATTGCTTTTTAAAACGGGTAAATATATTTTTGTTTTCCGGGTTGATATAATTACCTCCACCGTCATTGTCTTTATTAATAGTTTTTGCACCAAATATCTCCAACAAATTTTGGGGGTCATCAAACATGGTAGTATTGGTAGCGATGAAGTGGGTGCCTTCTGCCAGGGCCTTTTTCAGCACAGCCAGGGAAGCTGTATTAAGATAGGTAATATCGGGAAGCAGGATAAGCCGGTACTTTTTTATTTGGCCGGCAAGGTTGGCCAACTGTGCATCTTCAATAATATCAAAAGGCAGGTGCGCCTCTTTCAGCATCAATTGTATGCCGCGGTATTCCTGCATGGGCAATCCTGATGGCCACGAGCCGGGCGCAATAACCGCTATTTGGGCAATACTTTTATACCTGCCAAAATATTTTTCATTGCGCTGATGGAAACTGTATATTTTTCTGAATGTTTCAAAATTGCGTTCGTCTTCATAACCACGCATATCGCCCATCATACTCATATCAAGTCCTGCACCATTCGCAATATTTTCATACAACCTTATGGCAGTTTCTTCCGGCTCCACCGCATTGTAGCGGCTCTGGAAAGATATCTGCTGTATACTCGCATTGCTGATAATATGACCAGGGAAGGAATGAATGGCATTGTTCACATTGTCTGACGCGCCATAAGGCCAGTAAGGCAACTGACTTGCCTGCGACTCGTGCCGGATAATGTCTACATATTTGTCTGAATAGGTACAAATGGCCACTTGCTTGTTCTTCGCTTTTACCATGTTATGAAGCCGGTGCGACCAATCTTCAACAGTAAGTTTTTTGAAGGCCAGGTATTTTTGAAACAATGTATCTGCCTTATTTTCTTCTACCGGCAATGCCAGACCGCCACTCCAGTCTGCAAAACGTTTTTTATCATATTCATTCTGATCAATACCATGGTATTTGCCTTCGTATGGATTGTTTACCTGGTAGCCCGGCATGTTCAGAAAAATACCATCAATGGCATAATTATCCATTACCTCTGCAATTATGGCAAAAGCTTTTTCCTGTACATAAGGAGCGTTGATGGCTGCTACATACATATCGCGGTTGATAATCCTTTCTCCTTTGGGCGAAATATAACACCAATCAGGATGCGCTTTAAAAACACGCTCCTGTACCCTGCTGAAATCAAACCGGACGATAACTTTAATATTATGCTGATGGCATTTCTTTATAACATCAACCAGCATATTGGGCTTCATATATGGGTTGGTGTATTGAAAATCAAGTTTAGTGGGATAAAAAGCCATTATACCACCCGCATTGATGAGCAATGTGTTGGCTGAGTAGTAGATCAAATCAGCCAGCAGCGAATCGGGGTTTAAGGTAGCAGCTTCATAATCCGGCAGATTAGTCTGAATAACGCGGAGGTTATTTTGCTTCCACCATGGCTGCGTTTCATTTACCTGGGCATTGATCTTAAAAAAAGGCAGTAGCAACAGCAAAAAGATGGCAGGGTATTTTATCATTTGCGGGAATAAATAATTATTAAGCGAAAACATTGTACACAGATAAATTACCGGCAGTACTATGATTCCAGCAGTTCAATGTTCCTGCTCACGTTATCATGCTCCATTTCACGTACCGGCAATAACACCATTTCAGTCATTATACCCGGGCTGATAATGCGGTTGGCAATGGTGACTACCGCCGCATCAATGGTATTGATATGGGTATCCCTTATTTCGCCCTGTATAAAAGCCAGCGCCACTGCGTTGGCCCAGGATGTTTTTCGGGCTGTGGTAATACTAAAATTGAGCACAGTATCCTGGCTGTTATTGGTAATTCGCTGCAATGCCCGGAGCGGGAACCATATTTTACAAAGTGACTCCTGGATAGCCTGGGCCAGTTCCCTGATTACATCATTTATTTTCTCGAAATCATGCTGCAGCGAAAATATCTTTTCTCCAGGTGCAACTGATGCAGCGGCGATGCCCAAATCTAAATTGATATGGGCATTGATACCTCCCAATAAGTGCTGGAGTACTACCAGCTTGTTGTTACTGCAGGCTTCGAAACATGTATACCAGGCATTGGTACAGCGCTGCTGATGCGTGTATGATTCCCAGGCATCCAGGTAGCGGCTGGCAAAAATAATATCAAGCTGCTCCATCCGGGGGCCATCTTCAAACGCATTGTTTCTGATACCGTCCCTAACGGCCACCGTCATTCGCCGGTACAAAGTGGCAAAATACCCCATGGGCGTTTGATGGCTTTTACTCCATGCAATGATCAGATCAAGGTTATTAATAACTTCCTGTATAGAATTTACCCGTATCATTCAAAAAAATTAAGTTTACGTGTGCAGAAAGTCCATGCAAAAATATT
Organism: Chitinophagaceae bacterium; assembly: GCA_039916305.1. Classification (GTDB taxonomy): domain Bacteria; phylum Bacteroidota; class Bacteroidia; order Chitinophagales; family Chitinophagaceae; genus JACMLD01. The sequence continues at coordinate 93,244 of JBDSLR010000024.1, forward strand.
CTCCGCTTTCGTTTGCAAAAAATATACAATCTCTCATTCGATCCCGCTTATGCAGGCCTTTTACCCCTTAAGCCCGGCAATTAAATTAACCGTCAATGCTACAACGAAAGTATTAAGTGCAAAAGCCAGTAGTCCGTGTACCAAAGCCTGTCTCCGTATCTCCCTGGAGGTGATCTGTACATCAGACACCTGGAAAGTCATACCGATTACAAAAGAAAAATAAGCAAAATCAAGATAATCAGGCGCATTTTCTTCCGGAAATTCAAGGCCCTCTGCATGTGTTTCCGGTTTATCATCATCATCTCCGTAATACATATATGCATAGTGAAAACAAAAAGTAGTATGCACCATTACCCATGAAAGCAGCATACCCGCAATGGCTACCGGCAAATACAGCGTGGGATGTTTGTTGTCTTTGGATAGTATCAGGAATAACACTGTAATCATACTGGCCAATGATGAAATTAGTACCAGTATAAATACAAAAAACCGGCTGCCATCCTCTTTGCTGGCTATCTTCCTGAGTGTGGCCGGTGAGCAGGTGAAAAAGACAATCCAGGTATTGATAAGGATGGTCAGGCAAAAAACATCCCACAATATCATTATCAGCACCAGGGGGTCAGCAATTGTTTTCCGTATTAATAAATAAGTAAGCAACACCGCAGAAAAACCAATAAGCAACCGGTGAATAGGCCGCATCCGGAGAAAAATATTACCGGGGTATTTATCTCCTGGCAAGTCAGGCATACATGTAAAGATTAATTGTTAATACGGAAAGATAAATCTTCTGTTGCAAAACAGTTGTTATTGAACAAACGGCCGTGTCTTATTTTTCACCCACAACGGCACAGGAGACAAAATTTAATACGGAGAGGTTCTTGCTGCGCGAAATAGTTTGGAAAGGCATACAGTGGTGATATTTGCAGCTTATACACGTCATCCGGCGGGCCAGCAATATTTTTTAACTTGGTACACTGCCCTTTTCCTTGCTATACAACCAGGCCAATGGCCCGCGAGTGTTCAATGGCTTCACTGCTGGATGTGAACAGGCAGGTATGGATACCCGTTTGCTGTTGCAGTTGATTCAGCAATTCACGCGTAGCACTTTCATTTTCCCGGTGTACATTGCGGATATATACGGCATGTATCCTCCCCGGGTACTTCTCAGCAATGGCTTTATAAATAACCGGATCCCGCTGTGTATTATCTCCTATCAGAATAAATTCCTGGTTGGGAAATGCCTGCAAAATACGGGCAACACGAATTAATTTTCCGGCATGCTTTGTTTTGCCGGTCTGCAGCAACTCTTTCCATTGCTTAATATGGTTGAGTAAAAATGCGCCCTTTGGTAGTTTATTGTGTGAAAAAAAATCTTCCAGGTAATCGTACAGGTTCCACTCACTGCTTGACACATAGAAAAACGGATTGGGTGCATCCGCAGTGGTATTGGCAACGGATAACAAATGATAATGCTTTTGTACATCTGTAAATATTTTCCGGGTGCGCGGATTACGGGTAAACAATGCGCGCAGTCTTCTGAAGACAGTGGCCGAATGCGAGATAATAATAGTATCGTCAATATCAGAGATAAATCCGTATTGGGTTACATGGGGTACAAACAACTCCCCTGCCCCGGTAATAGTGTCACGGCCTTCTGTATAGTCAACCTCTACATTATGCCAGCCAGCGGGTACCGGCTCAGCAGCGGCCCATTCAAACTTAATAAATCCATCTGCTTCGGTTTTATTGTGCAATACCTGGTTCTGCCAGCGGAGTGTAACATCAGCAAAAGGAACCGGTTTAACAAAAAATAACCTGAGTAAATAGCGGGTATTTGAAAATACGTTTTTGCGGTAGTTTTTCCGGGAAACCGGCCTTGTTTTAAACAAGTGGCCGTATACAAGTAAATCATGCATGTGCCCATACCCATGGTATAATTTCACATATTTTTTGCCACGCGGTGACTTTGCCAATTTTTGGTATATTTTTATATTAAGCTGTTACCACAACAACTACTAAGCCAGCATGAATAACAACGAACCTCTAAAATTACTTTTTATTATCAATCCGGGTTCAGGAAACACGGCAACCAACTGGCCGGCGGAAATTGATCGGTTCTTTCTTCCGCTTCCGCATACCACTGAAAAATACCTGCTCACGCGGGGCTGCAATACGGACAGCATCAAAGATAAGATCAACAGTTCCGGCGCCAGCAGGGTAATAGCTGTCGGCGGAGATGGCACTGTGAAGCTGGTGGCGGAATGCCTGTTACATACCGGTATGGTGATGGGGATATTGCCGGCGGGCTCTGCAAACGGCCTTGCCAAAGAACTGGGCATACCCACTGACATAAAGGGTGCGCTGCAGCACCTGCTGAAAACAGACACGCAAAAGATTCACCTGATAAAAATAAATAATCAATTGTGTGTACACCTCAGCGATATTGGGTTTAATGCATCGGTGATTAAGATTTTTGAAGCTGAGAAAACGCGGGGTATGCTGGGTTATATAAAAGCCGCCTGGCGGGTCCTGTGGAAACACTCCCTGATGCAGGTGACCATAAAAGTAGACAATACACATATCAGGCGGGATGCCGCGATGATTGTAATAGCCAATGCGACCCGCTACGGCAGCGGCGCCATAATAAATCCGGCCGGGCGGCTGGATGATGATTTGTTTGAAATTGTTGTTATCAGGAAGGTTTCCTTTCCCGAAATTTTTAAGATGATGGTTACCCACCAGGCCTATGATAAGGCGAAAACAGAAGTGTTCCAGACGCAGTCCGTACAAATACAATCCAGGAAAAAAGCGCATTTTCAGATTGACGGGGAGTACCTGGGGAAAGTAGATAAAATTGATGCATCAATTATTACGGCAGCCCTTACCATTATTAAATAGTGCAGGAGAATTCTTACATACAGGCAATAAAAAGAAAGACACGTTTCGGTATCTTTCTTTTTATTCTATTAACCACAGTTAACTATATCCACAGATATATAGAGACGGGATAGCCCGGGTTATTTAACGTGCAAAGCACCTTCTTCCGCATCTACCAGTGTTGTACCGGTTGCAACAGAAGCCACCATTTTAAAGAAGTTAATCATCATATTTCCTTTTGTATCCCAGTAATATGCATTTATATTATCAACCCTGATAAGTGAAATATTGGGATCGTCTTTGCCGCCTTTGAACCATGTTTTAACAAGGGGGCTCCAGAACTCTTCAATCTTTTGCTTGTCTTCCGAGATACTGGCAGTTCCATTCACTACCATATAACTGTTTTTGCCGGGATGGGAATAGAAAAGCTGCACATGCTTGTCCTTTTCTATTTCCTTATTCTTGTCACTGTCCTTTGCACTGAAAAACCAGATAGTCCCATTTTCATCTACATTTTGTGTGCCCATCGGACGGCAGGTAGCGCCATCATCTGTTTGTATATTGGTACAAAAAAGACAGATATCAATCGCTTCTGCCAGTTCTTTTAATTTCTTTACAGCGTCTTGCTGCTCAAGATTTACAGGATTCATACAATTATTTTTAATGACAACTAATATAAGTGTACTGATAGCTATAGAAAATATATGCCAGACTCAACGATGAGTTTTGGTACTCTTGTTTCCGCATGCAGGGGGGTTAAAAAATGGACAAAAAAAAATTATGAGCAGACATTCTAAAAAAATAAGGAGAAATTTCCCCAATAAATAATTTTATCCCACAAAAAAGCCCCGGCATAACCAGGGCGCTGCTCGCTGTCTAAAACTTTATTAGCTTTTAGGGAACGCAGGATTTGCTTTTACTTCTTCCAGCTGCAGGGTGTGCCTTTCGCTGTGGGCGGTAATCAGGAGTAATACCTGGTAGGCATTAATGGTTCCAAAAGCAGGATGCTGTGTAAAATGATTTTTCAGATCATCCTGGGTGGTGCTGATATAAGAAATAGTTGAATCCCGCCTGCTGCTGTACGCTTGCAGTGCGGCGCCGGTACTGGCAAACTTGCCAAGAGGTTGCAGCATTTCAGGCGCTTTAAATTTTTGAGTACGGTCAATGACTGCTGTAAGCACCTGCGCATCAGTTAATTTTACCTCCGATGCCTTTGCCGGCGTTGCCGGCTGCTGTACCGTTCCCTGTTGCCATTGCCAGATCATGTTCTCAGACAATGCTATATGTTCAACACATTGCGCTATGCTCCAGTGGGCCGTATCAGCTTTAAAACTGAGTTGCTGCACCGAAAGGCCTTTTACATCATCCAGTAACCGTTGTTTGGTACGCTGAAACTCTTTAATAGCTAGTTTGCGTTCCGCATCCGTGATGGTATCTGCTGCTGGCTGGTAAAAAGCTGTTCCCGCAAAAAGGCTGATGAGTAAGAAAATGCTTTTCATTGCAAATAGTTTAAAGGTTAATGATCAGTTGCAAAAATACATGCTGTTTGTAACTATAAATATACCCCTTTAAACCTGCTTTTAATCGTCTTATAAAAACGCTGCCATTACCTGACGAATATATGCAGGGTAAGCCCCGAATAAAAAGGGCCCCGTTGACAGGAGCCCTGGCGTAAAACCATATAGTGCAAATCCATTATTTCTTTTTCTTAACAGGCACTGCCGCACTTATTTTCCTTTCGCGCACTTCTTTTAATTGCATGGTAAAATTGGTGCTGCTGATCTTAAACATTAGCAGGTTGCTGGATACATTCAAAACCCAGATTTCTTTCCTGTCAGGCTCACCTTCTGCTTTGGTCTGTATGGCAAATCCCTCGAGACTGATTTCCTTTCCTTTGTAGTTAACGGGGGCACTAACAGCGTCTTCATCCGGGCTCAAAAAAGTTTCTGCTTTCCCGTTATCAAAAGTAACCGGGGTCTCCTTGTTCGACAAATCCTTAAAATTATCTGCGCCCAGCCATAGAGCTGACGCGTCGGTTAATTTAAGTTCGCCCTCAGGCAGCGTACTGAGGTAGCTTTTGCCACTCTGCAGTGCTTTAGCGCTGATGGTTACATGCCCTTTTTTGTTTACACCCCCCGTTGCAATCCAGTTGAAATCAGCTACTACACCTGCATCAAACTTATTGGGAACTACCAGTAACGTGTATTGGCTGGCGGGTGCATAAACATCATATACCAATGTATCGCCTTTGTGTACGCTGAATGTACAAGGACCGTCTTCATAGCAAACAAGCTCGTCAAATTCCGTTTTAACAGCCGAAGTGCTTTTTTTAGTGACTCTTTTACTTTTTGTGGCTGCTTTTTTTGCGGGGGCTTTGCTGGTCCTGGTCTGTGCGGCAAGAGCGCCTGCAGTGAGCAAAAAAATTGAGAAAACAAGTACTTTTTTCATGTGCTATTTTTTTGACAAAAAGAAGGTTTATGAGGAATAATATTTATCCACAGCCCCGGGGGCTACCAATATTCCTACAACGTATCAGCGGGAAATATATTATACTGACTAACGCGGGACTGTATGATTCTTATGATGAGATAAGTTTTCGGCTAATCTTCCTGATTTACCATATTTAACTATCACTGATTGAATCATTCCTAACTATTCAAAACGCCCTCTGCCATTCAACCCGTTTTTGATTGTCATCTCAGGAAAAGAATGCTTCCGCAGGTTTAAATAAAAAGCAGGACTGTCATTGATTCTTCATTACTGAAACAGCTTTCTATCTTCAATTCTTTTATTACATTTGCCCGCCTCATCATCTCAATTGATACAAATGACCAAAGAAGCGCTGCTGGCCCAACTGAAAGACGATACCTATGTAATGCTTAAACCATCCGGGATACATGGTATTGGTGTTTTTGCTATCAGGCCAATCCCCAAAGGATGCAGAAGTATATTTTCAAAAGGAGCCGGTGAATGGATTAAACTGCCCATCGCCGACGTTGAATTATTACCCGCTCATGCAAAAGACTTGGTTGAGACCTATTGCCTGTTTGATGAAACACATTATTACGTTCCCGATTATGGGTTTAAACTGATGGACCTGGTAAATTACCTCAACCATTCGCTGCAGCCCAATATTGTTTCCATTAATGACGGAGACGATTTTGAAGCCATCACAGACATTGCCCCAGGGGAAGAATTATTGGTCAACTACGGTCATATTGTTGATGGCATGGAAGATTACAAGTAAATAATTTTTTAATTGCCTGCGTCAGCATTTGATTGACAGGCTGCCCTATATTACAACCCGCAGCAGCGTTTATTATTTATGAAAGCAGCCAGCATCAGTGAAATAAAAAATGAATTGGGTAGTCTTCCACCTGCCCGCCTGGCAGAACTTTGCCTGCAGCTGGCCAAATATAAAAAAGATAATAAAGAGCTGCTCTCCTATCTCCTGTTTGAAGAAAATGACAGTGCCGCCTACCTGGAGGCTGTGAAAAAAGAAATAGATATACAGTTTGCAGCCATCAATATCAGTCATTTATATTTTGCTAAAAAAAGCCTGCGCAAAATACTCCGCATTACCGGCAAACACATCCGTTATACAAACACCAAACAAGCAGAAGCAACATTGCTGATTTATTTTTGCCAGCAATTCAAAAACTCCGGTATTCAGTTTGAAAACAGTATGGTGCTGATGAACTTGTACCAGGCCCAGCTAAAGAAGATCAATGCCGCCATTGCTGGCTTGCATGAAGACGAGCAGTATGATTATTTAAAAGAAATAAAAAAACTATAAATCTGCATGATTTGTTGTTGTAATGTCTTCCCCCCTTTACCATACCATTGCCGACTTAAACAAGCATTCAAAATTTGAGCAGCGATATTTTCACATGAGTTGTGTTGACCAACCCGCCACTCATATAATTCAGCCATTATTTTTCTTTTACCTGCCGCTTTGAAACAATACGTATGATTAAACTATTTTATACCTGGACCCTGCTGATAATTGCTGTTGCGTCCGCCGGCGCCCAGTCGCTTTACATGCCCAGAAATATTGAAGACGCTTATAAGAATGGCACACGTTCAGCAGATGGCCTTCCCGGAAGCAAATACTGGCAGAATTACGGCCGGTACAATATAACGGTTACCGCCACCCCGCCCAACCGCACCATTACCGGTACAGAAGACATTACCTATATCAATAACAGTCCGGCTGCATTAAAGACCCTGGTCATTAAACTAATCCTCAATATTCACAAGCCCAATACCCTGCGCTATACGGATATCAGCGATGCTTATCTTACGCAGGGTATACAAATTGACGCCTTCACCATTGATGGAAAAACGGCGGCCTGGGAAGACCCGGCCTATCATTTTACCTGGCAGGAACTAGCCCTGCCTAATGCTTTACAGCCGCATGATTCTGTAAAATTATCATTCAACTGGCATTATGAAATTTCTTTGCAGAGCAACCGTGAAGGCATGATCGATCCTACCACCTTTTTCCTGGCCTATTTTTACCCGCGGGTAGCCGTGTATGATGACTATTATGGCTGGGACAGGCTGGACTTTACCGATCAGCAGGAGTTCTATAACGACTTCAATGATTACACGCTTAACGTAAAAGTGCCTGATAATTATATTGTATGGGCAACCGGTACATTACAAAATACGGAGGCAGTCTTACAACCCGCGTTTTCAAAAAAGTTGCAGCAATCAATGACAACTGATGCCGTTATAAATATTGCCGGTACAGCAGATCTGGCAGCGAAAAAAGTAACGGCGCACAATCGTTTCAACACCTGGACATGGACAGCCAGCCACATTACGGATATGACCGTTGGCATCAGCGATCATTTTGTGTGGGATGCCTCCAGCGTGGTAGTGGACGATGCAACCGGCCGCCGCGCCAGCGTACAGGCAGCATATAATGATACTGCAAAAGATTTTCACAGCATGGTAGCGTTTGGACGTCATTCGCTCGACTGGCTCTCCCATAAATGGCCGGGCACCCCTTATCCTTATCCTAAAACAACGATTTTCCAGGGTTATGCAGATATGGAATATCCTATGATGGTAAACGATGCTGCACAGGAAGACCCCGATTTTGCGCGGTTTGTTGCTGAGCATGAAATTGCACATACCTGGTTTCCTTTCTATATGGGTATTAACGAAGCCCGATATGCTTTTATGGATGAAGGCTGGGCTACTACTTTTGAATTGCTGATAGGCCGTGAAGATTTGGGCATTGAAAGAGCAGAAGCTTTTTACAGGCGTTTCCGGGTAAACAGCTGGGTAAATGATCCCTCCGCGGAACAGGATCAGCCCATCATTACTCCTGCTAATGTGTTAAGGGGGGCTGCCTATGGCAACAACGCGTATGGTAAACCATCGCTTGGTTACCTGGCCATGAAAGATTTACTGGGCGATGAGTTGTTTAAAAAATGCCTGCACGAATACATCGCCCGCTGGAACGGAAAGCATCCAATACCCTGGGATTTTTTTTACTCATTTAATAAAAGCGCCGGTAAAAACCTTAACTGGTTTTGGAGCAACTGGTATTTCACCAATAATTATATTGATTTTGCAATTGATACAGTAACTGAATCGGCTACCGGCTATTTACTCATTATAAAAAATATTGGCGGGTACCCGGCACCGGCAGATTTGCTGATAAGCTATACGGATGGCAGCTCAGCAACGCTGCACCAGACACCCGCTATATGGAGCAGTAATCAAAAAGAAGCAACGGTAAATATTCCCGGTAACAAGAAAATAAAATCGCTCCGGCTAAATGGCGGTATTTTCATGGATGCCAACGAAATCAACAATACCTGGACTGCTCCGTAAAAAATGCTGGCAGGTAAAAAAGGTATGGATATTGTTGCACCAGCCATACAATAAAAAAACATCAGCAAAATGAAACTTTATAGTTGCAGCAAATGCCAGAGCCTTCTTTACTTCGAAAACACCGTTTGCCTTAATTGCAGCTCAGCCGTGGGTTTCAATGCTGCAAAATTATCCATGGTAACTCTTGCGCCGGCAAATGATAAAGAATTTCTGGATATTAAAAATAATAAAGAATTATGGCGCTTTTGTGACAACGCAGCATACGCGTCCTGCAACTGGCTTATACCCGCTTCACAGGCGGGCGGATTTTGTATTGCCTGCAACCTCAACAGAACCATTCCATCGCTTAATAAGACTGAAAACCTTGACCGCTGGCGGCGGATTGAGGTGGCCAAACATCGCCTGGTTTATTCTTTATTGAGGCTAAACCTGCCAGTGCCGGCAAAAGAAGGTGAAGAAGAAACCGGTATTGCTTTTTACTTTATGGCCGATACCGATCCGGATCCAAAGAAAAAAGTAATGACCGGCCACGACAATGGTACCATTACCATCAATATAGAGGAAGCCGACGAAAAACTGCGGGTAAAACACAAACTGGACCTGGGAGAAAAATACAGAACATTGCTGGGGCATTTTCGCCACGAAATTGGCCATTACTACTGGGATGTTTTCTTTAAAACCGATAAGGCTGCGGTTGAAAATTTCAGAAAATTTTTTGGGGATGATGCCATCGATTACGGTGAAGCGCTGGAGAAATATTATGAAAGTGGTGCGCCGGCCAACTGGAACGATTCTTTTATCAGTCCTTACGCCACCGCACATGCATGGGAAGATTGGGCAGAAAGCTGGGCGCATTACCTGCACCTGATGGATACTTTGGAGACGGCCTATTCATTTGGCATTGCAGTTGACCCCCGCACAGCCAGCGACGAACATGAAATGCACGCCAGAATTAGTCGTGATCCTTATTCCATAAAAAACTTTGATGAAATTGTAAAAATGTGGTTGCCCTTAACTTTTGCTGTTAACAGTTTAAACCGCAGTATGGGTCACCAGGACTTTTACCCCTTTATTATTTCAGCTACAGTAATAAAAAAATTGCAGTTTATACATGAACAGGTGAAAAAAGCTGTTAGCCAGTAATAATAGCTGGCCGGCTATCTTGTTCCCGCTCAAATTATTTATACAATAGAAAAAGGAAACCAGTTTTTAGTTACAGCAGGGTTAGCAACCTGAAGCAATAAAACCCGGCTTCCTTTTTTATATTACCGCCCAGAAACTTATGTAATGTTTCAATGGTCCGAAACCATCTTATTTATATCCCCATTTGTTTATAATCTTCAAATCCTGGTCAGCGCAGTCCAGCGGACTAAGTCCCTGGTAAGATTCCTGTTCTATAATAAACAGTGTGGTACCACCTGACTTACGGCCAAGATCAATAATTTCTTTTACCGGCAGTATTCCCTTGCCAAGTATGGTACTTTCAAAAGGCTCGTGCTTACTATCACTTTTTATCTCATCTTTTACGTGCATGGATATAAACCTGCCCGGATATTTATTTACCACATCCAGGGCTTTGGCGCCTGCATTGTACATATTGCCAATGTCCAGTTGCTGCATCACCAGCGAAGGGTCAGTATTATTCAGAATGATATCAAACACCGTGGTATCGTTCAGTTTTACACTGAACTCAAAATCGTGGTTATGATAACCAAACTTCATCCCCGATTTTTGACATAACTCACCGCTTTTGTTGAATACCTCCATGTAACGCACCAGGTCGTCGTAGTTTTTACGCAGGCTGTCATCCAGCCAGGGGCTGATAACATATTGCTGGCCCATGGCAGCAGCATCTTCCACCGTTTTCTTCCAGGCATCTGTAAAATCTTTTTTTACAGCATCCCAATGCTCTGCATTCATCCGGGTGTGACCGCTGGGCATTTTTAATCCGAGGCCATTGAGTAATTTTTTAAATTCCGGTTGCGTATAGCCGTAAAATTTTTGGTCAATATAGTTGGCATGTTCTACATGTTTGTAGCCCATCTTTGCCAGTTTCGTCAACGTTCCCGCAGGATCTTTCTTCATGTCGTCACGAACTGAATAAAGTTGTATACCAATTGTTTCTTTGGCCGTAATGCCGGCAAAAATATTGCCCGGTAAAATACTGGCTGCTGCTAATGCAAGGCCGGACTGTTTAATAAAGCTTCTTCTTGAATGCTGCATGGCTATGAATGATTATTGATGTAAAGAAAATAATGCCGTAATAGTTCACTAATTTAATTTTTTTTCAGTCCCCACCTGCAAAAAAAACAAATAAAATATTGTTTTTAGGTAAACCTTCACAGCATAGGTGCATTTACATCCTTTATATGGAAATTTGTCCGCCCAGCATCTTATTCCTTTACCCGGAACAATAAGCAAATACATTGCCTATGCGTCTGTTACTATTTGTTCTTTTCTTCCTGTGCCCCGGCCTGCAACAGGTATACAGCCAGCAAACAGCCAATACGGATACCACTGCAATCCCCTCCTGCCTCAAAAAAGCTCATGGGCTGCTGGATGAAGCACTCGCATTTATGCAAAAAAATTACTACCGCAAAAATGCCGTTGAATGGGATAGCCTGATAACAGGTGCGCGGCGGCGACTAAACAGCTCAGGTAACTGCAATGACACCTATGATGTTATCAGCTGGTGCTTCAGGGAGCTCAACGAGAGCCATAGCTTTCTTATGCCACCTGCAAAAGCAGCAATTTATTCCAACATAAACAATAGTTCCGAACAAAAGCCTGCTATTAATGAACTGGTGGGTGATATTAAAGGCGAAATATTGGATGATGGCATTGCATATCTCACTGTTCCCTGGGTGAGCACTACCGATTCTGTTGTGTGTACGCTTATTGCCGACAGCCTGCAGCAATTAATTGCCCGGTTAGATGAACAGGGCCCGCGGGGATGGATCATTGATCTAAGGCAAAATACAGGCGGCAACTGCTGGCCCATGCTGGCAGGTATAGGCCCATTACTAGGCAATGGGGTATGTGGTTATTTTGTAAGTGCACGTGAAAAAATACCCATTATTTATAACGATGGCATCGCCCTGCAGGGAAAGCATACCCGCTGCCGTACCAGCAAAACAGGATATAAAACGAAAGCTGAAAAAAAATCTATTATTGTTTTAACCGGGCGAAGAACCGTTAGTTCGGGAGAAATTATTGCACTCGCTTTTAAAGGCAGGGAACAGGTATATTTTTATGGAGAGCCTACGGCAGGTTACACTACGGCCAATGCAACTTATGGCCTTTCTGATAATTCTATGCTTGTTTTAACGGTATGCATGGAGGCAGACAGAACCGGTAAAATTTGTGAGGGTAAAATTATTCCTGATGAGACCGTGAATGCAGCAACGCATCCGGGCACCGCCGACCCGGCGAAATCCGCAGCTGTGATGTGGCTGACCAGCCAGCATTAAAGCACTTTTGCGCTCATTGTTCTGCAAATGAAAACAGGTGCTGCATTTACACGCAGCACCTGTTTAACAACCAATCCTTGCCATTTATTTTTTATCTACTAATTTTTTTGCTTCTTCCGCCATCATTAAATGATGCTCCAATGTAGGCACCTTTGATTTGGCCCACGCACTTAACTGTGGATCATTTCCTTTTTCTCCTTCTTTCTTGAAAGCATCAATATCATCTTTATGATCACTTACCATTAAATCAGCATATGCCTTGTCGAAATCAGCACCAGTTTTTTCAGATAAGTCCTGTACTTTCTTCTGACATTTTTCGCTTAAAGAAGCAGGAAGGGTAATATCCTTTTGCTTTGCTGCTGCCATTAGTTCCGTATTGGCTGCACTGTGATCTTTTACCATCATAGCACCAAGGTTTTTTATTGATTTACTCACACCTTTTTCCTGCGCCATTTTACCCAGTTGAACTTCCATCATTCCACCATCTGCTGCAGCTACCGCAAATTCAGCATCGGGTTTCATTTCTGCCATTGCACTGGGTCTGGCATTGTTTGTATCAGCGTCTTTAGCGCGATCTATTTTAGCATCATTGGCACTATCTGCCACTTTAGCGCTGTCGGTTTCTGCACCGTTGTTACAGGATACTGTCATCATTACCAATGCCAGCCCGCCTGCAAAAAAAAGTGAATTTTTCATATATGTGTATTTTTTTACAGACTGTTCAATAATAATGCCTGCACCAGCGCTGCCTAAACAAACTGAGAACAGGCCGCTTTTTGTAGAACCAATACCTCAAAAAATACCTGTATTGAGCACAACTGTATATAATTATACCGCTTGCCCTAAGGACAAAAAAAGCCTGCCGAAATCCATGAGATTTTCGGCAGGCCTTGGTAAATATCGTTCAAAACTAAGCGGAGCAACGCTGGGATATAGATAATTTGCATTTGCCCGTACGGGGGCAAGATGCATTTCAGCACACAAAACGCTTTCACAGCAACATATTATTATCGTCCGCTATCCTGTACCGCCTGTTTCAGATCGTGATTAAAATCTTTCTCTTTGATTAGTTGTTCAAGGCTAACCTGCATACGGTATTTCCAGTAATGCTTTGGATCGGCGGGTATATTTATTCTTTCGTCTGCCGGGTGCGGCCTGCGAAGTGTTTCACTCATGCCCAGCAAATCCTGCAGCTGAAATACACACCACATGGCGGGGGAATACAAATGCTGCAATACCACTGCCCGGTTTATCCATGGATCGCAAAATGCGGGTGCATGGCCCCATTGGCCCAGTTCAAAATTAAAGAACTGCTGAATCATATTTCTGTCTTCCTCCCACCAGCCGCGGATAATACTCATATCATGGGTAGATGGTGTAACCACCGACATGTAAGGCGCATCATTGGGATGGAAAAATGTTTTACCGAAGTCCTTTGGCATACGTTGAATCTCCAGGCTTAATATTCCCAGCTGCCGCATTACATCCGGTACAGAACGTGGCACCATGCCCAGGTCTTCACCACATACCAGCATATTGGTAGATGCTTTTAATATGGGCAATTTTTTCATGGCTTCCTGCTTCCAGAACCCATCCTGGCGGTCAAAGAAATAATTTATATAAAGGTCTTTTAATTGTTGCTGGGTATGCCATTCCAGGTGGCGGAATGAGGACGTAGTTTCCATAGCGAACCGGAAATGAAACTGGGTGCCGTTACTTCCTTCCTTCTCAAACAGTATAACATTAGAAATAAGATCAAATAAACCCTGCTGTATTCGTCCATTGCTTTCGCCCGTCTCCATTGCAGCAAAGTGTTTTTCAACCTTGCGCTGGCTATCGAAATCTTCTTTCAGGTTATACTGGCCGGTATTATCCGGCGTAACATACATTTCTTTTACAGTTGCAGCGTGTTCGCCAAAAATTTCTTCTAAAACAGCATCGGTAATAAAAGGCTGCGTATAACGCTGGCGGATAAACCAGATATTTCGTTCGTTGAATTCATTCATGTATACAGGGGTATCCGGCGAGAAATGTCCCATAATCCCCTCCACTGCATCAATGGGTATTGACCAGATGCGGAAAAAACCAAGAATGTGATCGATGCGGAACGCATCAAAATATTTACTCATTGCGTCAAAGCGCTGCTTCCACCAGGCATACCCATCCTCTGCCATTTTCTGCCAGTTATAAGTAGGGAAACCCCAGTTTTGGCCTTTAACGGCAAAGCCATCGGGCGGAGCACCGGCCTGCAGGTGCATATTGTACAGATCAGGATTTATCCACGCATCGCAACTATGGCGGCCGATGCCGATAGGGATATCGCCTTTTACAATAACGCCATTTTTACGCGCATAGTCGGTGGCGTTTTTCAATTGAATGTGCAGGTGGTACTGAATAAAATAATGCAGCGCTACTTCGTCGTAATGCCTTGCCCTCGGACCAACATATTTTTCAATGGCCAGCTTATTATAGCTGCTGTACATTTTCCACTGCGTATAATCACATGTGCCATTTTTGTCCCTCAGGTAACAAAAAGCCGCGTAAGGTATTAACCAGCTTTTATTGTTTGCAAAAAAATCCATAAAGCCCTCATCCGCCAGGAAATCTGCTTTTTGCAGGCTGTATAATTCTTTTAATGCTGATAGCTTATATTTTATCACCTCTTCATAATCAAGGTCCGCAAGTTCATTCAACTGCTTTTGCTTTTTACGCAGTGATTTTGTGATATCCGCATTTTTCTTTCCGGCAACTGCCTCCAGGTTTATATATAAGGGGTGCAATGCAAAAGCAGAGATGGCAGAATAGGGGTAAGAATCGTTATTGGTAAATGTGGACGATGTATCATTCACCGGCAAAATTTGTATCAGGCGGAACTTTGTTTTCCTGGCCCAATCAGCCAGTAACTGAATATCTGCAAATTCGCCCGTTCCAGATCCGTTCTTGCTGCGCAGGCTGAACACGGGAATGGCTACACCGGTTCCGCGCCAGAAATTATTGGGTAATTGCACAAAGCCATCATGTAAGATGGTTATTTTGTCTGCTGCATCGCCAAATAAAAACCGGTTCTCACCCTGCTCAAAACGTACGAAGGCTTTTTCCTTAACGTTAAAGACCCCATATTTATAATACAACGGAAAAGCCTCTTTTGGGATGGTAAGCTTGGCCAGGTGCCAATTTCCTTCTTTTCCCATTAAAACAGGGTTAGCAGTGTCCCAGTCGCCCAATGCAGCTGTGCCCCCGCTTAAGCAAACCACTTCATTTTTCTGCAGCAGCGGAGCTTTTACTTTAAAAATATGGGTAAACCCTTTTACTGCTTTTGGCTTAAATCGCGTTTCATTTTCCGTCAGCAGGGTTTCCTGAAAGGGTGCAGTAAGAAAAGCATTTTCAAACTCACCTGTGTAATTCCATCGGTCTACCATCTGAATTTCGCCCGTCGCCGGCTTGCCCGGGTTTATTTCCCGGTCATTTCCCCACTCTGTCACCTTATGGCCATCTTTATATGAAAGTATGTATTTATAATGCACCGCGGTACCAGCTGGTATATCAACGTCTGCCGATACCTGCCAGAAATCATTGTTTAACCATGTCATGGGTAATGCCGCTGCAGGATCATCATTTCCAAGTTCAGGAATACTGCCTGACACACTCAGCGACTCGCCTGTCTTTGTATGAAAACGGACATAAAAATGGAGCTTCATTGCGCTTTTAAATTTTGAGAAGAACGAAAGTAGGACAAAAACGGCTTTTGCGTATTTATTACACTATCAATAGGTTGAATAATTGCCTAAATGATGAAATTCTGGACTTTTGCCTTATTTTCGCACAAATGAATAGCATGGAAACACAGAAAAAGAACACGGGATTATGGTGGATATTGTTTTTTGCATCTACAGTAGCTTTGGTTGCGGCAATTGTGCTGCATTGGGAGTGGCTGACCCTCATTCTTCCCTTTCAATGCACTGCCTTTGTTAAAGGCATGGACATTATGTAATTGCCTTATAACTAATCTCCTTCTTATAAAAAGCCCCTGCCTGATTTACCCGGGCCAAGGGGTTTTTATTTACCTGCCTGCACCCACAAACAGAAAAAGATAAATAGCATACAACCACCGGGTTTTCCGTATCATTCGTCTAAGTGTTTTCGCTTAACAAATGATTATGGTAATTTTACCTGAGGAAATAACTAAAAGACCCTAATTCCGACCCTACTTCCATGAGAAGACGTTTTATTTTATACAAGATTAATGAGGTGCCTGGCGGTCGCGAATCAATCAGTTACCTGAAAGCATTCAAATTACATAAGCCGGTTTTTACACCCGTAAAATCAGAGGCACGGCGTTTTGGCCTGCTGCGGGCTATCTATCTGGGCATCCGGTTTTCTTTGTCCACTGTGCCGGAGAGACTGGCTTAAACAATCTTGTTCAGCGCTATACGAACCGCTTTCGTGACAAAAGACCGTTCCATTTATTCACCAGCGATGTTACCCCTGTTATTTTCCCATTGACAAAAAAAAAAATTCGCTGCTGCTTTAACCGGCATTGAAAGTCTCCTGAGTTTGTAGGGGTTGGCACCCTGGCCGGGGGTGTCGGTAAAATCTGTTCATTAATTGAATTGTAAAACTGGAAGATGGCTATTGGCGTGTTGCGCTAAGGCGAATAAGTGGTGCTAAAAGTTTGTGCCCCGCAATACGTAAAAAAATATTGATCATTCCTGGATAAGGTGACTCAATCAGATAAGCAGGTAACTAAACTGTTGATTTCAGCAGCCATCAATGAGCGCTTATTAAAAAATCTTCGTCAAGGGCTGTCACGTATGCATACTGCTGCAAAAAACACCGGTCACTTTTATGGCCGGTGTTTTATATTGATGAGATAAGTTTTTTACGCTATTATATTAAAACGAAACATGCGTGAGCGATAAAGCAGTCTTTAGTTTTCTTTTTGAACTGCTGTTTGCGTACCGGCCTCTTCTTTGAATATTCCACAAATCGATTGCTTTAAAGGAAGCTGATTTATCAGCGCCTGTTATATGTAAGGTTGTAGCAATAGTTTCTTTTACCTCAGCAACCAATTGTTGCAACATAACAGGTTCCATTTGTACACGGGAACGAATAATTGGAGTGGTCATAGTATTTGATTTTAGTTTTAAATTAAATATTCCTGGCAATAAACCAGGTTTAGGAGCTTGTAACATGTTTGTAAATATTAACCGCTCATTTTAATGACGCAAAAGTAATATGGATAAAAATCTGCTGCAAGCAAAAACACAACTAATACGCGTTCAAAAAATAGTAGTAAAACGAATTGACTATAAAACGATAAGGCTGGTATAGCGCTGATTTACAAACTGTTTTGAGAAATTTATTACGTTGGCTATCATACAAATCCCAAAAACTTGTTTCGGAAAAGCGGCACAGTCCGCCTCCGGATTGCCGCAAAAAAAACACCGGTCACGCAAGTGCCGGTGTTCTCTATTTGTAAAAGAAATTTTCTGTTTTAGAATGCAACATGCGTCAATGATAAAGCAGCATTATTTTTTCTTTTTGTACCACTGTTGGCGTACCGGCCTCTTCTCTGAATGTTCCATAAATCAATGGCTTTAAAAGACGTTGATTTAACGGTTTCAGGCATATTTACGCCTGTAGCTACGGTTTCTTTTACTTCAGCAACCAATTGTTGCAATAGGGTAGGTTCCATCTGCACACGAGATGACATAACATCACTGTTCATAATATTTATTTTTTGTTTATACAATTTTATAGTTGAGCAACACGGGAAGAAAACACCTAAGATTTCTTAGTAAGAAGTGGCAAAGCCTTTTATCACCCTGTAGTAGTACGTACGAACTATTTATTTGCTCAATTTGACGCTGCAAAAGTACGACGTCTGCAAATAACACACAAGCATAATATTATAAAATTTGTTAAACACCTGCTAACACAGCGCTCATTGAAAATAAAATCTTTACCGTGGTAGAAATATGATTTACAGACCCTTAGCAGACATTTTTCCAGTTGGGCATCATGTTATAGTTCAAACTTGTTGCCTTCTGCGCATTTGATCCGTGAATGATACATGCAGATACAGCGGATATGAGGGTGTTGTTTGCATACGATTAATGCTGGTTGAGCATGCATCCGCTTTAAGGTTTGTCCGCGCTTCGCATTATGCCTGACTACTGGTTAGCGAAAGATTAATGCAATGGGCGCTGCAAAGCAATTTACTTTAGTTAAAAAAAAATCCCCGCTTTAACAGCGGGGCCTTTTTTAATGCTATATAATTTGATCTGCAAATACTTACTTCACTTCTTCAAACTCAGCATCGGTAACATTCTCACCCGCGCCTGCATTTGATTGTGGTCCGCCTGCATTTGCGCCAGCTGTATCAGCACCCGGCTGTTCAGCCCCTGCACCCTGCGTAGCCTTATACATATCTTCACTGGCAGCTGTCCAGGCAGTATTCATTTCTGCTGTTGCCGCATCTATGGCTGCAACATCCTGGCTTTTATGTGCTTCCTTCAGTTTAGTAAGCGCCGCTTCAATAGGTGCTTTCTTATCTGCCGGAATCTTATCACCGTATTCTTTTATCTGCTTTTCAGTCTGGAATACCAGGCTGTCAGCGGCATTTATCTTATCAACTTTTTCACGCTCTGCTTTATCAGTTGCCTCATTGGCCCTTGCTTCATTCTTCATCTTTTCAACTTCCTCTTTACTTAAACCACTACCTGCTTCAATGCGTATTTTTTGTTCCTTGCCAGTACCCTTATCTTTTGCAGTTACATGCAAAATACCATTGGCGTCAATATCAAAGATTACTTCTACCTGTGGTACACCACGTGGTGCAGGCGGAATACCATCCAGGTTAAATGTACCGAGGCTCTTGTTCTGGTTAGACATCGGACGCTCGCCCTGTAAAACATGTATCTGTACGCCGGGCTGGTTATCGCTGGCAGTAGAGAAGGTCTCCGATTTTTTAGTCGGTATGGTTGTATTGCTGTCAATCAGCCTTGTCATTACACCACCCATCGTTTCAATACCCAATGATAATGGCGTTACATCCAGCAACAGTACATCCTTGATCTCGCCTGCTAATACTGCACCCTGTATGGCAGCACCTACTGCTACTACTTCATCGGGGTTAACGCCTTTATTTGGTTTCTTACCGAAGAATTTTTCTACAATTTCCTGCACTTTTGGAATACGGGTAGAACCTCCCACCAATATCACTTCATCAATTTGGGTAATACTTAAGCCAGCGTCTTTTAAAGCCTGCTCACAGGGTTTTAAGCAACGGGCAAACAATGTATCCGCAATTTTCTCAAACTGGGCACGGGAAAGTTTCTTTACAAGGTGTTTGGGCACACCGTCAACCGCAGTAATATATGGCAGGTTGATTTCTGTTTCTGAAGAAGAACTCAGCTCTACCTTAGCCTTTTCAGACGCTTCTTTTAAGCGCTGCAAAGCCATCGGGTCTTTGCGAAGATCAATATTTTCCTCTCTTTTAAACTCTTCGGCCAGCCAATCCATAATTACTTTATCAAAGTCGTCTCCGCCCAGGTGCGTATCACCATTGGTGCTTTTTACTTCAAACACGCCATCACCCAGTTCCAGTACAGAAATATCAAAAGTACCACCACCAAGGTCAAACACGGCTATTTTGTGGTCTTTACCACCTTTGTCAAGGCCATAAGCCAGCGCAGCGGCAGTGGGCTCATTTACAATACGGCGTACGTTTAAACCGGCAATTTCGCCTGCTTCTTTGGTAGCCTGCCTTTGGGCATCATTAAAATAAGCCGGCACAGTAATAACTGCATCAGTTACTTCAGCACCCAGGTAATCTTCAGCTGTTTTTTTCATTTTCTGCAAAATCATGGCAGAAATTTCCTGTGGCGTATATAAACGGCCATCTATGTCAATACGTACAGTATTATTGTCACCCTTTGCAACTTTATAACTCCAGTGGCTGATTTCTTCTGTTACCTCATTAAACTGGCGGCCCATAAAACGCTTTACACTGGTAATGGTGTTTTGTGGATTGGTAATGGCCTGGCGTTTTGCCGGGTCACCTACTTTACGCTCACCATTTTTAAGAAAAGCCACAACAGACGGGGTAGTACGCCTGCCTTCATCATTTGCAATGACCACTGGTTCATTGCCTTCCATTACGGCTACGCAACTATTTGTGGTTCCTAAGTCAATTCCTATGATTTTTCCCATATTTGAAGAATTTAATGTTTACGAATGATTGTCAATCATTATGCCATGCCATTTAAAGTGAAATATTGGCAGGACAATGGCATCCGACAGGCCATTTTGATAGTCCTTGCTGTTGAAAAACTGCCACAATCCCACCCCATACGCATGGGTTGACAAACCAACGCTTGCCAGCGAAAGATTTCCCGCCAGTTTTGCACAGACACTATTATCTTATTAATCTACGCCCGTGTCTTCTACCTTAAAAGTGAAATGCCGCTGGAGGAGATAACTGATGGTGACCACAACTACCGTGGAAACTACCTGGGAGAGAATGGCGTTTACATGACTGTATTCAACCAAAATTTTCAGCAGCAGGTAGTTGATAAACAGATTGGATACAAACACAAAAAAATAGCGGAACAATTGTATGCGGCCCCTGATATTTGAATCTACAAATACAACATACTTGTTTAAAAAAAACCCAACCGGGAAGCTGACAAGAAAAGATAATATCAGAGAAGCTATATGTGGCTTAAAAGCATAGAAGCCCAGGCTGAACACTTTTTCCCTGAACATAAATTTATAGCTGAAAGTATACAAAAGAAAGCCCAGGACCATATTAGCACCACCGCAGGAGGCGTAGCGAAAGGTTTGCAGCGGCAGCCATTTTTTAAACGGCTGGTAAAAGAAATCTATTAAAGCGGTAACCTGGTTATGAACCACATCTGTTTTTTAGCTGCCGCGAAGATAATTATTGCCGGGCAATCTTTGCTCTAAATACTTAATTCGTTAACCATATATTAAAATGCCGGAAAAACTGAATAACCCATTATGACAGAACTGGCTAACAGTTTGTTTCAGCTGAACGTTCACGCGATTGATACCTTATATAAAATGTTTAAACAGAGGATAATTAATGTATCCGTAAAATTTGACCTGGGTTCAGCCTTTAGGGGAGCAGGTGGTTTTTTCTTATTTTTGCCGCCCAAACATTTATATGGCAATTGCAGCACTCTTAAAAGAAACCGTTACCCAAAGCCTTTCCGCATTATACCAGCAACCATTTACCGATAAAGATTTCCAGGTCAACCGAACCAAACCTGAGTTCGAAGGAGATTACACCATTGTGTTGTTTTCATTGATTAAGAAGTTGAAAAAATCGCCGGAAGCAGCAGGTGATGAGCTGGGCGGCTATCTGATTGCCAACTACCCCCAGTTATTTACTGATTATAACATCATAAAAGGGTTTCTAAACCTCACTGTGGCCAAAGCCTATTGGATATGGGTACTTGAAAATAATCATGCCAACGGCAATTATGGCCACCAGCCTGCCCGGGGCGAACGCGTAATGGTAGAATACTCCTCCCCCAACACTAATAAGCCACTTCACCTGGGACACCTGCGCAACAATTTTCTGGGTTGGAGCAGCGCTGCTATTCTAAAGGCAAGCGGTTACGATATTATAAAAACCTGTATTGCCAACGATCGCGGCATACATATCTGCAAGAGTATGCTGGCCTGGCAATTGTTTGCCAATGGGGCCACCCCCCAAAGCACCGGTATTAAGGGCGATCATTTCGTAGGCGACTACTATGTATTATTCGGTGCGGAACTGAAAAAACAGGTGGAAGTGCTAATGGCAGCAGGCGCCAGTAAAGAAGAAGCAGAGAAACAGGCGCCTGTTATGCAGCAGGCGCAACAAATGCTGGTTGACTGGGAAGCCGGCAAACCCGAAGTAATTGATCTCTGGAAAAAAATGAACAGCTGGGTATATGCAGGTTTTGATATTACCTACAACAGAATAGGCAGCGATTTCGACAAAACCTATTATGAAAGCGATACCTATTTGCTGGGTAAAGATTTGGTGGAACTGGGACTGGAAAAAGGCGTTTTCTTTCAAAAAGAGGACAGCAGCGTATGGATAGATTTAACCGCAGACGGCCTGGATGAAAAAATTGTGCGCCGCAAAGATGGCACTGCCGTTTACATGACACAGGATATTGGCCTCGCTGTAAGAAAATATGAAGAATACAAATGTACCAAAAGCATTTATGTAGTAGGTAACGAGCAGGATTATCATTTCAAAGTGTTGAAATTAATTTGTCAGAAGCTTGATCTTCCTGCAGCAGATGGCATTTTTCATTTGAGCTATGGTATGGTAGAACTGCCCACAGGCAGAATGAAAACAAGGGAAGGCACCGTAGTGGATGCCGATGACATGATTGATGAAATGGTAAATGTTGCCAGGCAAAAAACTGAAGAGTTGGGGAAAGTAAAAGATTTCAGCCCCGAAGAATTAAACGAACTACTGGATAATATTGGTCTTGGTGCACTGAAATTCTTTTTACTGCGCGTGGACCCCAAAAAGAAAATGCTTTTTAATCCCGATGAAAGCATCGACTTCCACGGTTTTACCGCACCATTTATTCAGTATACCCACGCACGTATAAAATCTATCCTCCGGAAAGAGGCCATTACAGCTATGGACATCAGCCAGCCGCTGCTGCCGCTTGAAAAAGAACTACTGGTTGAGATGGAACAATACCCGGTAATTATAGAACAGGCAGCGGCAGAATATAACCCATCGCTGATTGCAAATTACGTGTATGCAGTAGCCAAGACTTTTAATTCTTTTTACACAGAACACAAGGTAGCAAACGCAGAAACGGAAGAGAAAAAACAATTACGGTTGCGCCTTTGCCAGATGGCTGCCAATATTATTGCTTCTGCAATGGCATTACTGGGCATCAAAGTACCTGAACGCATGTAATACCGGAATTGACTGGTTGACTGAATGATAAATAAAAGAATAACTTAGTATGCATTGTTTATTGAGATGGAGCCTGCAAGCCCCAACATGCCTGTTTTAAGTACTAAAATATGAGTGCCTACTTAAGAATATTTTTTTTAACCAGTAGTATGTTTTTTGTACATGTTCTGAAGGCCCAGAACATTGTACCCAATGGCAACCTTGAAGATGTAAACATATGTGACGAGTACAATGCGCCCTGCAGCCCATCCGGCTGGTTTATTGTAAAAAAAGCCACACCTGGTGGTTATTATCATCCTTACCCATCTCCTGCTGCCAGCGGTAGCCAATATTTTGAACTGACCGTAGTAAGAAAAGTACCCTCCCGGCAATACTGGCAAACAATGCTATTGTGCCCATTAGTGGTTGGGCAAAAATACCAGGTCAGTGTAAAAATAGCATCTTCCCAGGATGGCCCAAATCTCAATGATATAGGGTTTTATTTTACCAATAAATTTATTTCCTCAGAGAAAGATACCTTACTGCAACCTGACATTTATCTGGACTTTCTGGATGCAAAAGTCAGCCGGCTGAAACACGACTGGTTTCAACTAAAAAAAGAATTTACTGCCACCACGGAGGCAGGTTACTTAGTCATTGGTAATTTTTCAGGAGAAGATAACAGGGCCATCCTTCGTAAAAGAAAGACCCGTGAATATGCACTTACGCTGATGATTGACGATATAATTATTAAACCGCAGCGAAGGACGACTGACTGCCCCTCTTATCAAACGAGAAAAGACTCTTTATATGCACTTACAAAAAGGCATTCTGGTGACACTTTGAAAAAAAATAAAGGGGAGGATACAATACCCATTACTAAAACTTATCAACAGGGGGACACTACTGCCGCTGCGCAGCGGGTGAAGATTGACACCCTCCAGTTAAGCAATGTACTGTTTGAATTTGATCAGCATACCCTGATCAACCCTGACACCATTGATATATTCAGGCCCATGCTGTCAAACCCGGCTATAAAAAAAATTCAGGTGGTTGGTTATACAGATGATGCCGGTACAGCTGCCTACAATAAAAATCTTTCTGCAAAAAGAGCTAAAGAAATAGCAAGGCTCATCGCTGTAAAATTTGGCATTTCCCCGGCCATTATACAGGCAGAAGGAAAAGGTATCTCCAGGTCTTACGAAGATAAAAGCCGGAACAGGCGCGTAGATATTTATATTTATTATTAGTGGCTGGGCAAACAGGCAGTAGCTTCTTAGCGTAAAGAGTATGCCTGCTAACTACTGCGATGAACGTTTTTTATTCGTGGAACGCAACGAAAACCACCGCTTATCTAATTGCACGGCTCTTTGCGACGGGTATCAATCAGGTATTGAATTTTCCATACGCTGTTGATGCGAACCAATTGGAAGGAGTCTACACCGCAGTGGCTGAACTTGCCATTAAAATAAAATTTATAAGGCGTCCATACGGAAGCCAGCGGACCGTCAATTTTAATAGTTTCAAATTGTATCTGCTCATCAGCTGCGCCTTTGGGCAGTTTGCTCATAGATGCCCCAAACTCTTTTACAGATTCATTTTTTATCCGGAGTACGCCTTCTTTTGTGTTGCCAATGGTTTGCAGCACAGCACTGTCAGTAAAAGCAGCTTGCAATTTAACGCCGTCCGATTGCTTCATGGCCTCGAACAACAGGTTAACAGCTGCCTTTACGGAATCTTCTGTTGTCTGGGCGGATGCATTTACGGAAATCACAATCGCGAATGCTATTAAAATATGTTTCATGTTAAAAATGCAGTTAGGTGTAGAAATCCAGGCATTACATGTACCCCAAAATCTTCAGCATACTTTGCGCTGTTTGTTCCTTGGCATATACCCAGTCAACCAGTTTGCCATTTTTATCGTGGCCAACAATGATGTGCTTTGGCGACGGAATCAGGCAGTGTTTAATACCTCCATAACCGCTAATCTGATCCTGGTAAGCGCCGGTATGAAAAAAGCCCACTACCAGTTGCTCGCCATTGGTAACTTTTGGAAGGAATACTTCATTGATATGTTCTTCAGAATCGTAGTAATCATGACTGTCGCAGGTAATACCCCCCAGCACTACACGCTGGTATTCTTCATTCCATTTATTAATGGGCAGCATCAGGAAACGTTCCCCAATGCCCCAGGTATCGGGCAGTGTTGTAATAAAAGAAGAATCTATCATGTACCAGGTCTCCCGGTCGTTCTGCATCTTCTGCCCTATTACGCTGTAAATATGCGCCATACTTTCACCCACGGTATAACTACCAAACTCAGTAAAAATATGCGGCATCGGCACATTGCTTTTTTTGCAGGCTGTTTTGATGTTGCGCACAATCTCATTTATCATGAACTGGTAATCATAATCAAATCCCAGTGAATGCTTGATGGGAAATCCGCCCCCAATATTGATAGAATCCAGCTCAGGACAAATCTTTTTTAACTGGCAATACAGGTTAATCACTTTATTCAGTTCACTCCAGTAATAGATATCATCCTTGATGCCCTTATTTAAAAAAATATGCAGCATTTTCAACTGGAAGCGATCTTCATTGCCTTCAATTTTGTCTACGTAAAACTCCAGTATATCACGCGGCCGGAAGCCGAGTCGGGAGGTATAAAAAGGAAAATTCGGTTCTTCTTCAGCCGCCACCCGGATGCCCAGCTTAAAAGGCACTTTAACTGTTTTTTTGTAGGCCTGCAACTCTTCCTTATTATCAAGAATGGGTATCACATTTTTAAACCCGGTATTCATAAGGGCGGCAATGCGGCTGGTATAGGGCTTTTGTTTATACCCGTTACAAATAATAAAAGTATCCTTGGTTATCTTTTTACGGGCATACAATTTTTTGATGATATCAATATCATATGCGTAAGAAGTTTCCAGGTGAATATCCTGCTTCAGCGCTTCCTCTACCACAAAAGAAAAGTGTGAACTTTTGGTGCAGTAGCAATAATTGTATTCGCCTGTGTATTTATGTTTCTTAAAGGCAGTATCAAACATTTTTTTGGCCTTCTTTATCTGCATACCAATTTTGGGCAGATAAGAAAGTTTCATGGGGGTACCGTACTTATCAATAAGAGCTTTAAGATCGAGACCGTTAAACTGCAGGTACTCATCTTTTACTTCAAATCCTTCCTGGGGAAAGTTAAACGTTTGCTTTACCAGGTCAAAATAGGTGTTATTCATGTACAGCAACAATAATTACAAAGTGAAAAATATTTTTATACGCCCTGGTAAAATCATGAATCGTACCAAAGCGCTAAAACCGGGTACAAATGTAATTGTTTGAAAAATTATCGGGCGTTTTTTTTGATGCTGGTTATGCAGGTTGTTTCTACCAGCCGCCTTTCAATCCTTCCTTCAGTGCTTTGTGGTATTTCTGCAGATCAAACGAGTATTGGTAGGGTGATTTATGCGCAACACCAGGTTTGGGCTCTTTAAGTCGTTTTAGTATCTGGTAGCCCAGCATTTTTCGTTGGAAATTTCGCCGGTCCAGTTTTTTACCCAATATGGTTTCATACAATTTTTGCAATTGCGGCATGGTAAAAATATCGGGCAGAAGATTATAGCCAACAGGATGATAATTGAGGTGCAGGCGGAGCGCATCCAATGCTGCATCCAAAATATGCCGGTGATCCATCATTAAATCGGGCATTTCGGCAAGCCCCCACCACTGGCAGGCCTCAGACAGGTCGTCGGGCAGGGGATTTACGTGAGAAAATTCTACCAAAGCGTAATACCCAATGGTTACAAAGCGCTGCAGGATCCAATGCTTGTCATTTGCCGGAAAGCCATCTTTTTTCATCGACTGCCGGTGAACGCTGGCATCTGACCGGCCGGGGTTCCCAAACACGCGGAATTGTTGCAGAAAGAGTTTATCAATGCCGGTGCGCTCCTGCAAAACCCGGGCCGCCGCATCATCCGTATCTTCTTCCCTGAAAACAAAGCCACCGGGAAGGCTCCATTTTTTTACATGTTTCATTTTCAGCAGCAGCACTTTCAGCTGACCACTGTGAAAGCCGAAAATTGCGCAGTCTATAGAAAGCGAAGGCAGGAATAATTTACCGCCATCTTTCATTATCCTTTTATGATCAATCCGTTTAGCCATAATACAAACTCGTTCCGCTAAATAAAATAAAATTGCTGGTTTTTTGCCAGATTGAAAGAAATAAGTAGCTTGTGTCACAGTGACGCAATGAAAATTCACTGTTGTTCACTTCCTTAAAAACATGATTATGCGATTGCCTGTCAGCAAACCAACCTTTATAGCGGGATTATCACTATTCGTTTTCCTGGCCATGGTTTCATGGGCCAGGCTTCCTCTACCAGTTAAGTCCACCAATAACCCGGAAGCCTATAATATGGGCCCAATTGCTGATAGCAGCTGGAAGCTTATTAAAGTACAAAATCCAGGCGGCCCCATGCTTGGCTATTCTTCCACATCGGGCGTGCGCATCATCAAAACAGGTAACTTTTTCTTTAAAGACCTTAATAAAAATGGCCAGCTTGACAAATACGAGGACTGGCGTTTACCCACAGATCAACGGGCACGGGACCTCGCGTCAAAAATGACGGTTGCAGAGATAGCCGGCCTCATGCTGTACAGTAAGCACCAAATGATTCCTTCCCAGCCCGGGGGCTTTTTTACCGGCACTTACGGTGGCAAACCATTTCCTGCCAGTGGCGCTAATGCTGCGGATCTCAGTGACCAGCAAAAAGAATTTCTTACAAAAGACAATGTGCGGCATGTATTGGTCACCGTTATCCAAAGTCCGGAGGTAGCAGCTGGCTGGAATAACAATGAGCAGGCACTGACCGAAAGCCTGGGACTGGGCATCCCGGCTAACAACAGTACGGACCCGAGGCACGGTACCGTAGCCAATGCAGAATTCAATGCCGGAGCGGGTGGTGTTATTTCCATGTGGCCGGGTTCGCTGGGCCTGGCAGCCAGTTTTGATCCGGCGCTTGTAGAACAGTTTGGCCATATAGCTGCTGCTGAATACAGGGCATTGGGCATTGCCACCGCCTTGTCTCCACAGGTAGACATCGCTACAGATCCGCGCTGGAACAGGGTAAGCGGCACGTTTGGGGAAGATCCCGCGTTATCTGCAGATATGGCCAGGGCTTATATTGATGGCTTCCAGACTTCTGCAGGCAGCAAAGAAATTGCTAACGGCTGGGGTTATGCGAGCGTTAATGCCATGGTAAAGCATTGGCCGGGTGGCGGCAGTGGTGAAGGCGGGCGCGATGCCCATTATGGATTTGGCAAGTATGCCGTATACCCCGGCAATAATTTCGCGCAGCACCTGTTACCTTTTACAGAAGGCGCCTTTAAACTGAAAGGAAAAACAAAAACCGCTGCGGCCGTAATGCCTTACTATACCATTTCATTCAACCAGGATACAAAGAACCATGAGAATGTAGCCAATAATTACAATGCTTATATCATCACAGACTTACTGCGCAAAAAATATGGATACGATGGCGTTGTTTGTACGGACTGGCTGGTAACAGGTGATGAAACCGCAGTGGATATTTTTATCACCGGCAAATCATGGGGTGTAGAAAACCTCAGCATTGCCCAACGCCATTATAAAATACTGATGGCGGGTGTAGACCAGTTTGGTGGTAATAACGATGCCGGCCCTGTGATGGAAGCTTACCAGATGGGTGTGAAAGAACATGGCGAAGCGTTTATGCGTGCCCGCTTTGAGCAGTCGGCCGTACGCCTGCTGAAAAACATTTTCCGCACCGGCTTATTTGAAAATCCTTACCTGGATACGGAAGAAACTAAACAAACGGTAGGCAAACCAGCATTTATGGCGGCAGGTTATGCAGCCCAGCTGAAATCAATGGTGCTGCTCAAAAATAACAGCCATACACTTCCACTGCAAAAAAATAAAACCGTCTTTATCCCTAAGAAATTTACACCTGCCGGCCGCAATTTCCTGGGGATGGAAACGCCGGAAAGCCGTGAGTACCCCGTTAACCTCAATATTGTAAAAAAATATTTCAATGTTACGGAGAACCCTGCTGAAGCAGATTATGCACTGGTGTTTATCAGCAGCCCTAATTCCGGCGGTGGATACAACAGTGCCGAAGCAAAAGCAGGCGGCACCGGGTATGTGCCCGTGAGCCTGCAATACGGATCTTATACGGCTACTGGTGCCCGTGACCCCAGCCTGGCTGGTGGTGATCCGCTGGAGAAATTTACCAACCGCAGTTACAAGGGCAAGAGCGCCACGGCCATTAATGTTTCCGACCTCAGCATGGTAAATGATACGTATGCTACGATGAATGGAAAACCCGTGATTGTATGCGTTAACCTTGCCAACCCCATGGTATTTGCGGAGTTTGAAAAAAATGCGCATGCCATCCTTGCGCATTTTGGCGTGCAGGATCAGGCGCTGATGGATCTGCTCACCGGCAAAGCTGCCCCCTCTGGTTTATTGCCGCTGCAAATGCCGGCAGACATGAATACGGTTGAG
Source organism: Chitinophagaceae bacterium (assembly GCA_039916305.1). Lineage (GTDB taxonomy): Bacteria > Bacteroidota > Bacteroidia > Chitinophagales > Chitinophagaceae > JACMLD01. The sequence continues at coordinate 122,921 of JBDSLR010000024.1, forward strand.
CAACAACAGGAGGATGTTCCACTTGATATGCAGTGCTATAAAGATGCAGCAGGCCATGTATATGATTTTGCGTTTGGCCTTAACTGGAACGGGGTTATCCAGGATAAAAGAACCTTGCGGTATAAAAAGAAAACAATAAAATAATCAGCCAGCGGGTAATCATTGCCGGCAAATAATGCACCTCTAAAAATTCCATTTACAAAACATACTTATACCTCCCTGCCATGACAAACAGACGATCGTTTATAAAAAATTCAGGCACCTTCCTCCTGGGTGCTGCAGCATTTTCACAGCAGTCGGTGGCTGCTTTGTTGGCAACGCCGGTTGATCATGCCATCGGGCTCCAGTTGTTTACACTATTTAACAGCATCGACAATGATGTTGCCGGTTCATTGAAAAAAATTGCCGGTATCGGTTACAAGGAAATTGAATCCGCCTTCAGTAAGAAAGGTGGATATTATGGTATGCCGCCAAAAGAATTTGCCGGCATGGTGAAAGACATGGGTATGGTTTGGAAATCGCACCATGTACTTGGTGCACCTTTTAAATTACCGGCTGGCGCAAAAATGCCCACTGATGCCGATGGAAAGCCACTGGTATTGCCACCCATGAAAAACCTGCGCGATAATGGCCAGGAAATGGTGGATCAGGCGGCTGAAGGCGGGGTAGAATTTTTGGTTTGCGCCAGTACGCCTATTGGATCACTTAGTGAAATCAATGCCTCCATAGCAACGCTTAACAATACTGGTGAAGCTTGTAAAAAGGCCGGTATTGTTTTCGCTTATCATAACCACGATGCAGAGTTCCGGCCGGTGGAAGGCAAAATTCCGTACGAGTTGATCTTATCACAGACCAGCGCAGATACGGTAAAAATGGAACTGGATCTTGCATGGGCTACCAAAGGCGGAAAAGACCCGGTTGAATTATTTAAACAGCAACCCGGCCGTTTTCCATTGTGGCATGTGAAAGACCTGGATGAAAAACAAGAAAGTATTTTACCAGTGGGCGGTGGCACCATTAATTACAAGCGGATTTTTGAAAATGCATCCATAGCAGGTATGAAACATTTTTTTGTGGAGCACGATATGCCCGCAGACGCATTTGCCAGTATTACACAAAGTTTTAATTATATACAAAAGAAGCTGCTGTAACGGGCAGCACCGGTGTATGCCAGCCTGCTAAAAGAACGCAGCCTGATTTTTTAGTTTGCCGCCAGGTATACCATGATAACGTTTAGAATGGTGTATAATAAAGTGAAGATGTAAAATGACCACCTGTCGATCTTGTGTGAACGTTGTTTTTTTTGCTCATCGCCGGATTGGTACAGGCGCAAAGAGATAATCATTACCACGGTGATAAGTAATATAAATATAAAAGTAAGGGTGTGCACGTTATCCATTAAAGTATTGGAAACAGAAGAAGGCACCACAGACTCTACAATATATTTATTACCAATAGCGGCAAATATGCCACCCACACAAAGGCAGAAACGCGAATCCTGGCTCTCGTTGGAAACAAAAAAGACAATGCATGAAATAAGGAAGGCAACGTACACACCCGTGAGTAATTTAATCAGCTTGGTCCATGAATTATTCCTGGAGATGGTTATTTCTGCCACCACCCGCGGATAGGAACTCCGGCCGGTCAGCGAAGGATTTCCATAAGTGGTCTGGTAGGTCTTTACACTATGGGTAAGGCCGAAATGCTCTATATGCCATTCGCTTAAACAAAACAGGCTGTCGATTTTAGAATTGGCGCCATCGGCCAGGTAGATCAGCCTTGAACTATCAGATTCAGTATCTTCTATTTCAATATGAAGCTGTTGTTTATCAAACGGGAATTTTGAAACATCCCATTGGTGTATCAGTTCTGCCTTGCATTTTTGCGTTGCCCAATTCCACCCTGCCTTTTTTTCCATTGAATAATGGGTAAAATCCGCAGACTTACCGTTGGTAATTTCAAGTCGGTTGTCAAATTTCAGGTTATCATTTTTATAATTCACCCAAACCCAGAAATCAGCCATGTAGCTTTTATCATCCAGTTTGAAATCATAAATAGAATTAATATAAATGCCAATATGGCAAGTATCTTTTTGCGAAAACACATTCGTACAGTAAAAGAACAAGGATAGTACTACCAGCAAACGGCTTTTCATAACGGGATGGATCAATATAGATTAGATACTGATAACCATACATACGCGGATTTTACCCAAAAAGTATAAACGCAAATAAACACTTAGGCCGCGATATATATATTTACCTGCACTTATTTTCGGCAGCGGGTTAACTTTTTACCGTTACTTTATAAAAAAATCATTCACTCAATAATTCTTTACTATATGAAACGGGCCGGTACTGTATTACTGTTGATTATCATAGTTTTCCCCCTTTTTTCGCAAAGCTACCAGGCAAAGGCAAAAGCCCTGCTGGCAAAAATGACACTGGAAGAGAAAATTGGCCAGCTTAACCTGGTAACACCGGGCGGCGCGGTTACCGGCGCAGTGGTGAGCCAGGGCGTGGAAGAGAATATCCGCAAAGGTTTTGTAGGTGGTTTGTTTGGCATTTGGGGCCCCGAAAAAGTACGGAAGGCACAGGATCTTGCTGTCAAAAATACCCGCCTCCACATACCCTTACTTTTTGGACTGGATGTGATCCATGGACATAAAACCATTTTCCCTATTCCGCTGGGACTTTCTGCATCCTGGGATTTGGCACTCATTGAAAAGAGCGCCCGCATTGCAGCCACAGAAGCAACAGCTGACGGGCTCGCCTGGGCCTTCTCACCCATGGTTGACATAGCAAGAGATGCCCGCTGGGGACGTATTTCTGAAGGCAGTGGCGAAGATCCTTATCTCGGCAGCCTGATTGCCAAGGCTATGGTAAAAGGCTACCAGGGCAACGATCTATCAGCCAATACTAATATCATGGCTTGTGTAAAACACTTTGCCTTATATGGTGGTGCAGAAGCCGGCCGCGAATACAATACCGTAGACATGAGCCGTATAAAAATGTATGAATATTACCTGCCACCCTACAAAGCTGCCATTGATGCAGGTGCCGGCAGTATTATGAGTTCTTTTAATGAAATAGACGGTGTACCCGCTACCGGTAACAAATGGTTGCTAACTGACCTGCTGCGCAAACAATGGGGTTTTACAGGGTTTGTAGTATCGGATTATACTTCACTCAGTGAAATGACCAACCATGGTGTAGGAGACCTGCCAGCCGTTTCTGCACTGGCTTTAAAAGCCGGGCTTGACATGGATATGGTGGCAGAAGGTTTCCTGGGTACGCTTAAAAGATCTTTACAGGAGGGAAAAGTAACAGTTGCAGATATTGATTTGGCCTGTACAAGAATCCTGGAAGCAAAATACAAACTCGGCCTTTTTGATAACCCGTATAAATACATTGATGAAGCAAGGCCAGCCAAAGATATTTTAACCAGTGAAACACGTGCTGCATCCCGCGAAATAGCTGCCCATTCATGCGTGTTGCTTAAAAATAGTAACCAGTTACTACCATTGAAAAAGGCTGGCAGTATTGCGCTGGTGGGCCCGCTGGCAAGCAACCAGCGCAATATGCTCGGTACCTGGGTAGTGGCGGGTGACTGGACAAAGTCTGTAACGGTAATGGACGGTATAAAAAATGTGGCTGGCAATGCGGTGAATGTACTGTATGCAAAAGGCGCCAATATATCAGACGATAGTATGCTGATTAAAAATGCCAATGCACTGGGCGTTGAAATTGAACCTGAACCAAAATCGCCCGAAGAATTGATCAATGAAGCAGTGGCAGCCGCCAATAAAGCGGATGTGGTGGTAGCCGTGCTGGGAGAAGCGGCAGACATGAGCGGCGAATCTTCCAGCAGATCTGATATCAATTTGCCGGAGAGTCAGCAAAACCTGCTGAAAGCACTCGTAAAAACAGGTAAGCCCATTGTGCTGGTGCTGATCAATGGACGGCCGCTTACACTTAGCTGGGAGAACAACAATATACCAGCCATACTGGAAGCTTGGGCACCCGGTACTGAAGCTGGTAATGCCATTGCAGATGTGCTCTTTGGCAATTACAATCCTTCCGGAAAAATTACGGCTACTTTTCCGCGCAGTGTTGGGCAGATACCTATCTATTACAACCATAAAAATACAGGCCGGCCTTATGATGGCAATGGTGCTGGCAAATTCAAATCTTATTACATGGACATTTCAAATGATCCCTTGTACCCGTTTGGTTACGGCCTCAGCTATACCAGTTTTGCTTACAGCGATCTGATGCTCAGCAAGACCAGCTTAAAAGGCAATGAACCACTTACGGCCACTGTAACAATTACCAATACCGGTAAATACGCCGGCGAAGAAACCGTGCAGTTATACATCAGCGACCCGGTAGCCAGTGTAACGCGTTCCGTAAAAGATTTAAAAGGATTTAAAAAAGTGATGCTACAGCCCGGAGAGAAAAAAGAGCTGAGCTTTACCGTTACTACTGAACTGCTGAAGTTTTACAACAGCAATTTAAAATATGATTGGGAGCCGGGTGCCTTTACCATCCAGGTAGGCACCAATTCCGCCAGCACAAAATCAGCTGCTGTGCAGTGGGCTAGATCTCCGGAAGGGGCAAGCCTGCTGATAAACAGGAAGAATCCTTGATTGATTAAGCCCGAAATACCAGTGCTTATTTCATCTACACATCAAACCAAAAAATCAATGTATTTTATTGGCTATTTTTATGGGATGAAAAAACCGCTCCTGTTAACTATATTTTCAATTATAACATCCATCGTCAGCGCACAACAGATTGAAATGCTTACCAGTGGCAATAAGGTTTCACTGCGTGGACTAAGCGTAGTAAACGATAAAGTAATCTGGGCAAGTGGCAGCAAAGGCACGGTGGCAAGAAGTACCGACAGTGGTAAAACCTGGAAATGGATAACGGTGCCCGGTTTTGAAAAAAAAGATTTCAGGGATATAGAAGCATTTGATGCCGTTACCGCTATTGTGATGGCAATAGACACACCCGCTGTTATTTTGAAAACCATGGATGGCGGAGAACACTGGAAAAAAGTGTATGAAAACAATGCGCCCGGTATGTTTCTGGATGCCATGGAATTCTGGAACCAGCAAAGCGGCATCGTTATTGGCGACCCCATCAATGGAAAGTTTTTCATTGCACGCACTTTTGATGAAGGCAATAGCTGGCATGCCACTTCATTTGATAAATTACCCGCCGCAGATTCCGGCGAAGCCTGTTTTGCTTCCAGTGGCACCAATATACGCGGACTAAACCTGGGAGAAGCCTGTTTCATCAGCGGTGGCCTTCGATCAAGATTTTTTTGGAAAGGCAATCCCATCGACCTCCCATTATTGCAAGGCGGTCAATCCACCGGCGCCAATTCCATTGCCATCCGCGATAATAAAAAGAGAACCAACAGCAACTACTTTGTGGTGGTGGGTGGTGATTTTGCACATGATACCGCTACAGAAAAAAATTGTGTCATCACTAAAGATGCCGGCAAAACATGGCTGGCACCCGCCACCCCACCCCATGGCTACCGTTCCTGCGTAGAATTTATTACCAAAACCAGCATGATTACCTGTGGCACCAGCGGCGTTGATATCTCTGCAGACGGCGGCATCAACTGGCAACTGATCAGCAAAGAAAGTTTTCATGTATGCCGCAAGGCGAAAAATGGCAAAGCTGTTTTCCTGGCAGGCAATGGAAGAATTGGGAGGTTGAAGGAATAAGGGACTAAGAGAACAAGGAGAAAAGGAAAATTCGCTTACAACGTCAAGTCCGGAACCGCTACCGATTGAAAAACAAATGTACAAGATAAGTTACAAAAATTCGGCGATGCTTGTCAAGGCCATGCCACTGCCTGGATTTGAAATGCCCGATAATTGTTCTTCCGTCCAGCCCAATTGCAGCAATACTTTTGTTAGCAGCAGTATTACTTGGTTTCACTCGATTTCACAATAATGTTTCTTGATACCTCATACACCAATGCCATTTCAATGTTTAATCTAAATACATTTTCTGAGGTATGCACAAATGGGACAGCTTTTGTCTCGTCAAAATCAGGGTTGGAATGAACTATTGAACATCTGATAGCATAAATTCTATTCGTTAATGATTGAAAGAAAGTCCCCTCATTTGTAAAGTCCAGAGCGGGTATTTTTAATGGTTTAGAGCAGTTAAAGGTTTGCTCCTGAATAAAATGGTCTAACAGTTTTATCTCATCTAAATATTCGTTAAATTCTTTCATATTGACAAATTGCTGTAGAACTCTTGTCAATTTTATTTTGTCAGTTAAATGTTTCTCGTTTTCTTTTTTAAAAATATTTATTGCTTGATTAATATAATTATCAGTCTTTAAATGGAAATCTGGCTTTAATAACAAATGCTTTACTTGTTCTGCTACTACAAAATAGGCACTCTTGTCTGAAAAGTATTCAATGATATGAAAGTAACATAGGTATTTGAATGGTATGTGGTCGACTTTTTCAGAAAGATGGTAATACTGAATTAATTCTTGGATATACCTTTTGTAAGTAAAATTTATCGGATGATATGGAACTGGAACGCTTGGTCGTTTTAATCTTGGAATTCTTCTATTCAAACTATTTAACTCAATTGGCTCAAAAGCAATATTGAAAGAATATTCAAAATCAAATAAAACGGAATTAAGAATATTTCTTAAGTCCATGTTTACTCCGTCTGGTGAAGGTCTTTTGAAGTTTTCAATAGTAATTACAAAATTTCGTTTACCAGCGCCAAAACGATTTAGAAAGTTTTTAAAGTAAATAGATGGCAAATTATCAATGTTACTTTCTAATTTGATATTTAATTCATTTTTGAAATAGTTCAAAAGAATATTAAAAGACTGTTTTCGTATGTGGTAGGGTAAATATCTTTGGTTAATTGGATTAAGTACAATTTCATACTTGTCTGCATATTTAACACCCAAATACTCCTCAAGTATTACAGGTTCTAGACTTAATACCTTTGATAATTCATCAATTTGATCTTCTTCAGAGACCGTCAAAGTAATATTCTTATTTCCATTGAAATTGGAAACAACATAAGAAATTTCAATTTCAGGAACTTCTCCTTCCTCAAATACTACTTCTTCTTCTTCAATTTTTTCAATCTTTAGATACTTAAAATTCTCTTTAAGCTTACTTATCTTTTCTTCCATATAGTTGTAGAAATTTTATTTGGCGTAGTGAGTTGCAAATATTGCTGCTCAGGTGGGCGTATTTATGCCGGTGTTGAATTTAAAAAACGCCCACCCGGATACTGAACTTTGTTTTGAAAACTAATTATTTTCTTTAACAGATCCAATTTACAAACGGTCGCCCCCCGATGCTCCCCGGTGATCTACAAAAGCTGAAAAGATCTAGCGTTAAGCCACACTGGCATAAATACGAATTTTAGCGGCAGGTGGTCAATCCCAGATAATCTCTCCTTTAGCGGTCACATTTTTACTGACACTTAAATTCTTAATTTTTGCCAATGTTACCGTTTCAGGATGAGCAATGATATAGTCTTTATCATAATATTGTTCTGCAATTTCAAATTCGATTGCCTTTTCAAGTCTGAACTCTTTGTCCACAATTTCAGGCAGCAAAGCAACATTGTCAGTTTTATAACCATTACCTACGCTCGGATAAATTATGCAGTCAAACTTTTGGTCCTTGCCTGTCGAATTTGTTCTCAAGGTGGTTTCTGAAAATAAGGCGGATATTAAATATTCGTAATGATGATTTACCCTCTTCGTAAATTCATAACCAATCAACTCCAAATAATTCTTTGCAAAATTGAAAAAGAGTTCGTGATTAAGGTCTTTAGTTTCCTCAAATGCTTTTGAAGATTTCGCCAGTCCCACATTAAATTTAGCAGCAACGTCACTGTTGGAAATAGCGTATCCAGTAAATTCTTTCCTCCCTGTAGGAATCCAAACTCCAACAGTGACTAGCTTATTTTTTGCTGGTCTGATTTCGATGAGGCCTGTATCAATATTCTGACAAGAATAAAATATAGTTGAATTGGTTGTATTGGCTCGATTATATCGATTTATTTTTTTTACAATATCAATGTCAGGATATGATAGGAATTTTGAGTCAGTGATTCGTTCATTCTTTCCTAAAACCTTTTCGTTGACCACAAGTCGGTATGTTGAAAAAATTGTTATTCCGTTCAAGGCAAATATTCGGTAATTAAAAGCGTAAAAAATATAATTTTTAAATTCTTCAAGTTCGCCAGTGCTAAAGGAAGCATAGTCAAGTTTTTTCAATTTGTCAGCCAACTCTGCATAAAACGCTGCTATCTCTGAAAATGACTTTTCTTCATCAGGTGTTATGGTCTGCTTTTGCAATAGTTTAAACGAGACAATTTGTTCTTGAGTCATTTGACTTCCTGCTTTCCATTGCTTAATCTTTGGAATTATAGGTAAGTCCCTAAATGAGTCTCTCCAATTTGGTGTGTTCATTTTGATTGTGTTCTAAGGTTGTAGCTTGCCACTAATGGACACGGCTTTGTGAAGCCGGGATTTGTCAGTGGCTCATTGTACTTCAGTCCATCGCGCTTGCACAAAACCTACTGTTAGCGGCAGTTGATAATGAGTTTTAATCATGGTCTGGAATTTTGGGGAATATTACTATTTTCCCTAGATTTTCATGAATTGCATTCCTACAGGCAATTCTAAATTGTTCGTCAGGGTTTTCAATTAGATACTTCGCAATCCTAAAAAGGTCAATAGTTTTAATAAGCGCTATTTTTTCTCGTGCCGCTCCTGACTTACATTTAGTTGTAAAGTCCAATTTTCTCTTTTCTGGATCGACTAATCGTTCCGCATTGCCAAATAATATTCCAAATGCTTTTTCTTCTATCTCATCTCTAGAAAAATCTGCATTTAATGCGTCTTGCAGTTGTCTAAATTTAGTAATGTCAATATCCTTACTATCCTTTCCCTCACATTCCCCAATATATCGATGCTTTTCTGGGCTTAAAATGACTTGATCCATTTCCAATTCTCCATCGTCGTAGTTTTCAGCCTGATATCCTAATATTATTAGGGCTTTTATGACTGCACTTTCAAGAGGAGTTCCATTTTCATAAAGAAGATCTTTTAACCTTGTTTCTTCAGCTAATTCTATTTTAAGTTTGTCATTTTCTTGTTCAATTTTAGCAACTTTTCCAAGATTGCTATTAATTAAATCTTTAATAATAATTTCTTTCTTAATTGAATATAGATTCTTTGAAATCCAGTTAGGGGTTACGGTTTTTTTTGAATCATTTGTGAGTTTGTCGTCGATATCGAGCAAGCAGTTAACAAGGTTGTTGCCGAATGCCAAACCTTTTTTATTCCAGTAATAGTTTTCTTTTCCATCACTAGTCTTTTTTGTTTCTGTAAATTCTGTTTCATTGAAAGCAACCATAGGCAGCACTACCATATGCCCAAGACCAACTCTGTAGACCCCTCCTAATATTTTTTTATTGTCTTTGCCAGTATAAATTATTTGGGCAGCTTTTGCATTTTCAATATAAAGTTGATATTCCAATTTGTTACTAAAGTTTTTATGAAATAAACTGAATATTGAATAACCAGTGAAATTTAAATGTTTACCATTAGCTGTTGTTAATGTGCCAATAGAAATGGGAAGAAAGTCATAATTATTAGCCGTTTTGGTATTATACGTGTGTTGTCCTTTTCGAGGTGTAGTTACATTCTGGGCAAGCGAATATTCTTTTTTGCTGGACAAAAGAATAAATATACATTTTCCCGCAATTAGTAGATCTTGAATTTCTTTTTTGAAACGAGATAATTTTTCTTCAAATTGTTTTGATGGATCGACATTATAACAACCTCCACCAGCAGAAAACGAGACCCAATCACCAATTGGCCCTATAGAATCTGGGGAAACTAGCACTAGGTCAGCATCCATTAATGAAAATTTACCATGAAAATCAACATTGTTGTCGGTGAAGCCTGGTATTTCGTATCCGACTGTCAGTAATTGTTTGTTCATTTTTGCAAAATACTCAATAATATTGGAAGAGTCATTCGAATAAAGTCTATTGCTACAAATAGATTAGCGAATGTTAATGAATTGCCGCTAACCCTTAAATACGCGCTATGCGCATCGCTACCCAATTACAAACGCTTACAAGTATTTAGCGAATAAACGTTTATAAACGACTATAAACATTTGCAGGGATTAAAAGGGGTGGCGGGCCTACTTAATTTTAAAAATACCCCTTCCCACGCAAATGCCCAATTATTTTTACGGCTGGGCATTGCCGCTGCCAGAATTTTGCAAACCCGGCTGTCAAACTGCTTTTTGCCAAACTGTGCCGGGCCAGCACGGACAATAATACCGGCTATAAAATAAAAAAACCGGCCTGGGCCAGTGGAACATAGAAAGCAGCAGCAGAAAAGAAAAGTGTAATGATGCGAAAGCTTATACTACCATTTTTGTGATAATATCAGTAGGTACCGCCTGGCCTTTTGAGCCGGCAACAGCTATTTGAAAACTATAGGTGGTTCCGGGTACAAGACCGGTGATGGTTGACCAGGGTTTTAAATGAATGGCGTTAGACCAATGATCATTCACAATGGGCGCAACGCCCCAACGGAATAAATAGGCTTTTGCATTTGCAACTGCGTTTATATAAGCCAGCGCAGTTCCGCTTGTGCTGCCCACTTCTACTGTAAAGTTGCTGGGCTGGGCCAGTGCTTTTGAGGCGCTGGTCTCTGCAGTTAGCGAGAAACCTGAACTTGACAGGGTGGCGCGGTCGCCCTGGGCAATAAACTGCACATAGCTGGCCAGTTTGGTAAGCTGGAAAGCCAGGTTGCTGCGGTGTTTGTTTTTGATGGCCACCTTAACCTTGTCTTTTGTTTGTGAAAGGGCCAGTGCGTCTGAAAACAGTTTGAGGCTGTTGCTTAGATCTGCAAGGGCAGGACTGGGTTCAGGAAATTGCTCATTGCCGGTCATTGCGGCTATGATGCCAAATGTGCGGACTTCCAGTTCCGCATCGCTAAGCCTGGTAAGGGGTAATGTGATTTTTGTCTTTTTCATAATTGTTTAATTTGGCCTCCCCCCGACCCCCTCCAAAAGAGGGGGAGCAGAGCAGTTTAAAAATTTAGTTTTAGCTCCTTAATATAATTTTGGGGGCAATGCCATTTTGTTTTTAAAATTTGTTTTTAATGATTGTTTGATAATTGAACAAAGGAGAATCGCGTAGTGGCCAGCTACAGGGCGCCCTGATCTTTGGGGCGACTGCCGTTTTGTAAAACCTGACCTACTGGTTCATCTACCAGTTGCGTTTGCTGTTATAAGCATGTTCCGTGCGGAAAAATCTTTCTGAATCTGTTATTGATTTTCTAAGAAGAGATAATAGTTCCTGTTGGAAGTTTATTGTATAAAGTCCATCTACAAAACCGGTAGCACCGGTGGTCAGCATGTTTAGAAGAAAAAACCCGAATCACGTGCGTCCGGGATGAACGCTATTATTGCTGACCTGTAATTATCAATACAAAGTTATACTTCTTTTTTTCATATTTCAATCAATTGCATAAAATATATTTTATTTACCGCGCAGATACACAAAAGTTGATTGTTTCACAAACACTTGTAATAACAGCTGCAGCCGGTTTCAATTGTTTTTTATAAAAATTCATTTGCTTTTGGAAAATTTTCAATTGCTTTTGGAAATTTTTCAGTTGCGGCTTGTGAATTTTCAATTGCGGTTTGCAAAAAGTCAACTGCTTTTTGCAAATTTTCAATTGCTTTCAGAAATTTTCAATTGCGGTTTGTGAATTTTCATTTGCTTTTTGGAAATGTTCAGTTGTTTTCATCCATGTTTGAATGAAATGTGCGCATGTTTGAATGAACCAGGTGCATGTTTGGGTGTTTTTGATACGCGCTTCTGTCTGAATTAGGATTCGCAGGATGTAAGGATGGCAGGATATTGCGGCCGCTTTTGTCTGTATCTTAACTGCTATTACCCGCAGGCAATCCTGCCATCTTACTATCTTATACATCCTGATTAAGAGAATGGCTGGATAAAAAGATGATTATACCGCGCATGTGTAATTCTATCATCGGGGAATAGTAATCTTGTAAAATCATCTATGCTGATTACATTTTGGTACTTTTTTTATGGAAAAAAAGTACCGCAAAAAAGCCAGCCGAAATCGAAAACAGCCCGATTTCGGCATGATACCCTGATTAAACTTCGGTACTACTGTGACTTCAGCTGCATCAATTCTACCTTTTGAGGGGCGACTAATTAATTAACAAGCGCAACAATCTTATAAGACTACAAAGATCAATACAAATATTTCAACCCGATTTCTCCGTTAGCCCTGTTAGCTCTGTGCGGTAAATATCCTCTTGTTCTCTTTGTACCCTTAGTCCAAAAAAATGCCGGTCATAGTTTCCCGTGACCAGCACCCGTCTTGCTATAATTAACAAGAATAACAACCTTACAAGATTACAAAGATATGATTGCGATCAATTCAACCCAATAGTAAAACAACGATTTTCCATTGGTAGATTTGCTAAGATGCGAAAGGAACGTACAGGCAATTTCGCAGTTACAACAACGATTTAAAATAATAGACTACTAAACAAATACACCTACAAAAAAATAAATTTTACACCAGTTAATTACTTAAACTTCTAAAATCAACGGGCACGAGTTTGCTTACACCAGGCTCCTGCATGGTTACACCATAAATAACATCCACAGCGCCCATGGTTTGCTTATTATGTGTTACAATAATAAACTGGCTCTCTTCACTGAACTGGCGTATCATGTTTGTAAACTTACCTACGTTGGCATCATCCAGCGGCGCATCTACCTCATCCAGTATACAGAAAGGGGCCGGCTTGATTAAATAGATGGCAAACAACAACGCAGTAGCAGTCAATGTTTTTTCTCCACCACTCAACTGGCTAATAGAGGAAGGTCGCTTGCCTTTTGGTTTCGCCACAATATCAATACCAGTCTCGGCCAGGTTATCGGGATTTTCCAATACCATGTCCGCCGTATCATCTTCTGTAAACAAAGCTTTGAATACTTTCTGAAAGTTTTCACGCACTTTATTAAACGTATCCAAAAATGCCTGGTTGGCGGTGGCTTCTACTTCCTGTATGGTTTGCATCAGGCTGTCTTTGGCCGTTACCAGGTCATTCTTTTGTTCAAGAATAAAATCATATCTTTTTTTCATTTCCTGGAAAGCCTCAATCGCGGTAGGATTTACTTCACCCAGGTTCTCCAGCCGCTTCTTCATCCTGTCGCTCTTCTCCTGCAATTCTGTAACCGGCGTTTCGGTATTTCTTGGCTGGTCAATAATATCATCCAGGTTAATCCTGAATTCTACCTGCAGGCGTTCTTTCATTCCCGCCAGCTGCAGTTTCAGTTCATTCAGCTTATCTTTTATTTCGGCCAGCAAATGCTCGGCCTGCTCTTTTTCTTTTACTGTGTGGCGTAAAGCGCTTTCTTTTTCGTTCAGTTCATTGCGCAGGTTATAATAAGATTGGTCGGCTTCGTTCAGTGTAGTTTCCGCCGCTTCTTTTTTATGCAACAGATCAATATGCGCCTGCTCTGCAATTTCCAGGACTTCACTGCCTTCCGAGATACTTTCCTGGGTTTGTTTCAACTGCGATGCATTGGCTTCAATCTGCGCCCGCAAATCATTTAATTGATTGCTTTTAAATGCAAGCTCCTGTTTCAATGCATTGATTTTACTGTGCTGCCGGGTTACCTGCAGGTTAAAATCATTGTAACCAGCCATTACTTCATTGTAAGCTGCTTCTACTACCTTGTATTCATCTTCACTGGAGCGTAGCTTATCCCTCAATTCATTCAATGTACCTACCAGTTGCATCCATTCATTGCGAACACCTTCTACCCCACCCACGGTTTCTTCCAGGGTCAACTGCAATTCTTCTACCCTGTTCTGCGATGTGCCCTGCGATGCATGCAGGTTCTCCGTTTTATTTTCCAAAGAGAACACAAAATTGGTCAGGCGGTTAATATCTTCCTGCGCCTGTTTAATGGCCGTTTCCTTTAACTGTTCATTGTAACCAATTACTTCATTGTGTTTTGACTGGATAGCCGCTTTCAGGCTGCTTACAATAATTTCCTGCGCTGCTATTTCTTCGGCTAATTTTTCTAAATTTTTAGCACGGCCAATTTTCTTTCCCTCAAACAGGCCAACGCTGCCACCGGTTAATGAATATTTTCCTTTTACATATTTGCCATGCTTCTCCAGTACAATAGAACCGTTGCTGTTGGCCAGCGCCGCTTCGCTCTCTGCTATAAATACATTGCCCAGTAAATAATTAGCCAGGCTGCGGTATTTTTCATCCACTTCAATTACTTCCATAGCGCGGATGGTCTCAGGAATATCATGCGTTGAACCAAAATCCTGTCCTTCCACATCTAATTTATCCAGCAAAAAGAAATTGGCTTTCCCCTTTTTATTGTCATCTAATAAATGCACGGCCTGCAAACCTTCCTGCAGGTTATTAACCACATAGTAGTTCAGGTAAGGCTCCAGCACATTTTCCACTGCTGCACGGTATTCTTCTTTTACATAAATGATATCAGAAAGAATGGGTGCAGTATGGTTCCAGCCAGTATTTTTATGCAGGAACTTAATGCTCTCCGGATAACCTTCCATTGAGTCTACCAGGCTCTTCAGCAAATCATATTCATTTCTGCGGCTATCCAGCTTCCTGTTTTCATCGGCCAGTTGCTGGCGCAATAGCTCTACTTCACTTTGGGTTTGTAATATCTGTTCTTTAGTATGGTCGTGCTGCTCCTGCAATTGCAGCAAATCCCTTTTACGGCCTTCCAGTTCTTCTTCTTTAATACGGCGTTCTTCTTCCAGCTGTTTTAACTGGCTGCTGCGTACTTCTCTTTCTTCTTCAATCTGCTCTATGGCCCTTTGTAAATTCTGGATGGACGTATCAGCCACGGCCACTTTTTTCTCTGCTTCAAACTGGCTGCGCTGTATGCTCAGGTTTTCACTGCGCAGGCTGTCTACATGGCTTCTTTTTTCATCAAATACCTTGCGCTTATCTTCAACACTCACTTTTAATGCTTCCAGCTGTTGCTGCAGGTTTTCCAGTTTGCCCTGCTCCTCCGTGCCCTGCTGCTCAGTAAATAAAATGCTTTCTTCAAGACCTTTCAATTGGCCCTCGCCTTTGTTTAAAAAGGCCTCCAGGCTGGCAGATTTTTCCTGTAAGAAATTCAGGCGCTGGCTGGCCAGGTTCTTTTCATTTTCTTTTGTGCGGAGTGTTTGCAGCAAATCATTAAACTCATGCTGCATGCTCTGCAGAGCCCGCTCCTTTTCAATAAAGGCTATGCGTTCCTGTTCCAGTGCTGCTTCTGCGCCGGCAATGCTAGCTTCTAACTGGAATTTTTTGTTGGTTTCTGCTTCAGATTGTTCATTCAGGTCACGGTAGGTAACATTAAACCCTTCCAAGGACGCTTTGGCCAGCTCAATGCTATGCTCGCGGTATTCTTTTTTTATTTCGTGGTATTTCTCTGCTTTTTTGGCCTGGTTTTCCAGGCTTTTCAGCTGGTTGTTTATTTCAAACAATAAATCTTCAATACGGGCGATGTCCTGCTCGGTAGCATCCAGCTTCAATTTCGCTTCACGCTTACGGGTTTTATAGATGGTAATGCCGGCAGCCTGCTCCAGCATGCGGCGACGGCTATTTTCCTTGTCCTTGATAATTTCATCTACCATGCCCAGTTCAATGATGGCATAACTGTCGGTGCTTACACCCGTGTCCATAAACAGGTTCTGTATATCTTTTAAGCGGCACTGCACATCGTTCAGGCGGTACTCGCTCTCACCACTTTTGTAAAACTTACGGGTAACCGTAACCGTATTAAATTCAGTAGGCAGCAGGTTGCGGGTATTCTCAAAAGTAAGGCTTACCTCAGCCAGTCCGGAGGCACTGCGGGTCTTTGAACCGTTAAACACCAGGCTATCCAGGTTTTCACTGCGCAGGTGGCTGATTTTCTGTTCACCAATTACCCAGCGGATGCTGTCTATGATATTGCTTTTTCCACAGCCATTTGGCCCAATAACGCCGGTAATGCCCTCGTCAAAATTGAGTACAGTCTTATCTGCAAAGCTTTTAAACCCTTTTATTTCTAAACTCTTTAATCTCACAGTGAAAAGTTTTAAGTAGAACGGACAAATATATTTTTTTGCTGCTAACAAAAAAGCAGCTTTGGCGCTTGAAGGAGTATAATTATTAACCTGTTATACACAAACATCAAACCCAGTATTATTTATCAACAGATTGTGAGCAAATAAGGTACGATTTGCTTGGAAGGGGCGGGAAACACTCAACAAACCACCTGTATGTACAGCTATCCATAAAGCATTGATAGCAGATGATCTTATATTAATTAAATTTGAAGCTCCGTGTTTATATAATAGTAACCCGCTGAACCAAAGCATAGTTATGCAAACAGAAGATACTGTTACTGATTCCATCGTTGCAACCATGGCTTACTTTGAACGTATCCTGTCAGAAAGGTTGCAGGCTTTTTATGCCGGGTCCGCCTTTGATGAAGCGTGTTTTAATACAGATTTTCTGCAGGCGTTTCCGCTTTCGCCGGTGGCCAGTTTAAAGCGCCATTATGATTTAACGGAAATGGAGTTTATTTTATTTTTAACGGCTTTGCTGCCGCACCTGGACGCATATACTGTTGATCGTCATGTTGAGCGATGGTTACATGGCCGAAGCGGTGATTGTGCTGAGATAGGCGGCATAAGAAATGCCCGGCACCGCGGTTTTGTTCCCACCGTACAGACTTTTGTGTTCCTGGTGGCCGGCAATGATTTTGCGAAAAAATTACAACTCAGGAATTTTTTCCACTCAACTTCACCGATACTTAGAAAAAAGCTGGTCCTGGTAGAAAAACCCGGCGAAGGAGATCCCTTTACAAGTGCTGTTATTTCAGTGCCGGATGAACACGTAAATTCCTTTTTTGGCACCAAAGAACCCATTCCTGATTACAGCTCATCTTTTCCTGCTAAAATGTTGCACACGAGGTTAGACTGGGAGTCGCTTGTGCTGAATGATACTACCAGGAATGGGATAGCCGATCTGAAAGACTGGTTCATGAATAATTACGCACTCCTTCATACCACCGGCGCAGCAGCAGATGAGCAACATGGGTATAAAATATTGTTTTATGGGCCGCCCGGCACGGGGAAAACATTGGCCGCTGCGCTGATTGGCAGGCAATTTAATACACCTGTTTTCAGAATCGATATATCCCTGCTGGTTGCCAACGATTATGCAGCCGCCATAGGGATTATTGACAATATTTTTCGGTTGGCAGAGCAAAACAGCTGGATACTGCTGATTGATCAGATAATGCATGTCAAAGATAAATACACAGCAGGCATATATGGCTCAGCAAAGCTTTTTAACGATCCTGTTACTTACCTGCTGCAGCGCACCGAAGATTATCCTGGCATTGTAATTTTTGAAACTACTTCCATTCAACGAATGGATGACAATTTCCTCCGTAAACTGCAGTCAACGGTTGAATTCCTTTTTCCCAATGGAGTGGAAAGAAAACGCTTATGGATGCAGGGTATACCCACTGATTTTTCACTTGACAAAGAGGTGGATTTGAGTGAAACGGGAGAAAATTATCATTTATCCGGCGCTGACATTACAAAAATTATCAAAAGAATAAGTTTAAAAGTGCACAGCAGAAATGACCGTTGTATAAAACAGGCAGATATTATGGATGCTATCAGCGCACAATTTAAATTTGCGGACAAAAACGATATCAGGATATTTGTTTCTTACAGCAGCAAAGACCGGAAAATGCGCGATCTGCTGGTAGATGGCATTAAAGAACACCTGGCTGTTAAAACTGACATACAATATTCTGTCTGGGATGACCGCCAGATTAATATGGGCGCTAACTGGCAGCAGGATATTGACAAAGCACTGCAGACCTGCCGGGTAGCTATTTTGCTGGTAAGTGCCAGTTTTGCAGCGTCTCCATATATCCGTGACAATGAATTGAGTTCTTTCCTGGAAAAGAAAAAAGAGACTGGCTACCTGGTATTGCCGGTATTAATCCGTCAGTTTTCTATCAAAGACGCCAAAGACCTGTCTGCGCTTAATTTCTTTAAGACCTACTATTCAGATTACGATTTCAACGACCCGGCCACGCGCAATGAAATAATACCTTTTGATGTGCTGGGTGATGACGAAAAAACCAGCAATAAAAAATTTCAGGATTATTACTACAAGTTGTCTGAATACATTCATACGGCTGTATGCAACCAGTTTACATAAATATTTACCGGAATAGTCCATGCGTTTAATGCCACCCTTCCAGGGTTTATTCTATTTCTTGATGCGGTTTCTATATTAATGGCAGCCTTTCAGGCTTATCTAATCCAGAATGGATGGTATTACTATAGAAATTATACCAGAAAAAAAGTTGCAAAACCCCGACGGGGTGACATTAGAATGACTGCAATAAACAATTCCAATAACTTTACATAGATTGTCAGGCGTAATAAATTTCATCAAACATCAAACGGGCTACACCAAATGATAAACTGTAATGACCTGCACATAGAAGACGAGATAATGCCCTTGTTTGATGCTACGTTTAATTTTCATTCAGGCCAGGCGCTTCGACATATCTTACATGATCCGCTGGGTGATACAAAAGCTATTGAAAACCGCCAGCATTTACTAAAAGGTTTTATTGCTAACCGCGAAGTCCTGAAAGATTATTCGTATTCGAGGTTTAACCTCGCAGAATTACAGGATTTTTTTGCAACTTTTGCTGCCGGATCTTTTTCCGGTAGCAGCCTTACCCGCAAGCTGATGTTCTCTGAGAAAGAACGGCATTCCAAAAGAGGGAAGCTTATTTTAATGATCCTTCTTTTCAATAAAATACACAGCTCCTACCTGGGCAAATTGGATCTGTCCGTTTTTCCAAAAGAATATGCCGGTGAACTGGAACAGCTCAATCAATTTTTCGCCGATTTTAACCTGGCGCAGTACGAATCCATTTACCGTAAGAAAAACAAAATAGCCGTCAGCCATATAGTGGAGCTGATGAAAATTATTACAGAAAAAACTACCAGTGGTGCGGTTGCTGCGTTCTGGAACCGCTGGTTTTTGTTTGAAGCTTATCTTTCTATCAGCAATGGTATTATTAAACATGGATTTGTATTTCCATCTTTTACCAAAGGCAGTTTTGCAGTTGAGGGCATCTATCACCCCTTCTTAAAAAACCCGGTTAAAAATGATATCAGCGCCAGCCGCAATGTAATTCTGTTAACGGGCCCAAATATGTCGGGCAAATCTACCCTGCTTAAAGCCGTTAGCTTATGTGTTTACCTGGCACATACCGGCCTTGCCGTGCCCGCTTCCAAAGCCAGCATGCCTTTTTTTAAAACCATTTCTGTGGCCATCAACCTTACAGACAGCATTGTAAGCGGGTACAGCCATTTTATGTCAGAAATTATTACGCTGAAAAATGTATTGGAGGAAGCCGCCGGAAATGCTACCTGTTTTGCGGTGTTTGATGAATTGTTCAGGGGAACCAATATAGAAGACGCACTGGAAATCAGTACCACTACAATTAAAGGCCTGGCGAACTTCCCCCACTCCCTGTTTTTTATTTCTACCCACCTGCACCAGTTGAAAGAGATGGAAGAAGTAAAAACAAATAAAGTCACTACCCTGTACATTGATTGCAAACTCAGCAACGACATACCGGCATTCACTTATAAACTGAAAGAAGGCTGGTCTGATCTCAGGATTGGGCGCATCCTCTTTGAACGGGAGGGATTAAATGATTTGTTAAACCCATAATAAGCCAGGTATAGCTGCCAATAGCCCCCTTCCTTCTGAAGCATTCCCGGTTCACTGAGTTCATTATTGCTGTGCCTGTTAAATGACCCTTTATCAGCATAAAAACACCCTTTCCAATGCAATTTTATAAGTGGTGATTAACATTGGCAAATATGCATTTACATTTGATTACAAAAAACCTCAACTATGACCATCTTTAAGAAATGCATGTTAAGCCTGTTACTTACAGGTTTTTTTTATGTACCAGCACTTAGCCAGTATGGCGCTGCGGATGCTATACCACTTGACCCAAATGTAAAAGTGGGTAAGCTGCCCAATGGACTAACTTATTATATTTCGAAAAACGTAAAGCCTGCAAAAAAAGTTGAACTGCGGCTGGCAGTTAATGCGGGTTCTGTGCTGGAAAATGATAACCAGCGCGGACTGGCGCATTTTATGGAACACATGGGTTTTAATGGCACCACGCATTTCCCAAAAAATGAGCTGGTTGATTTTTTGCAAAAATCCGGTGTAAAATTTGGCGCAGATCTGAATGCATATACAAGTTTTGACGAAACCGTGTATATTCTTCCTGTACCCACTGATGACCCCGCGATGTTTGACAAAGGATTGATGGTGCTGGAAGACTGGGCATTTAATAACGTGTTTGATAAAAATGAAATCGAAAAAGAACGCGGTGTTGTCCTGGAAGAATCCCGCCTGCGCAAAGGCGCTTTCGAGCGCATGAGCACATTATACTATCCCCGCTTATTCAATGGATCAAAATATGCTGAGCGGCTGCCCATTGGAAAAGATGATATACTGAAAACGTTTAAACCGGAAACGCTTAAAAGTTTTTATAAGAACTGGTACCGGCCCAACCAGATGGCAGTAATGGTAGTGGGCGATATCGATCCGGCTGAAGCAGAAAAACTGATCCGTGCTCATTTCAGCAAATTTACCAATCCGCCTGCAGCAACTGCGAGACCTGCGGTAATACCCATTACAGTGCGGGTTAAGCCTGAAGCGATGGTATTGACTGATGAAGAAGCTACCAACACATTTGTACAGATATACAATTTTGTAAAACCGGCGCAAAAAGTAAAAACCTGGGGCGATTACCGCAAGGGCGTTATTGAAAATCTCGTCAGTTCATTAATCAACCAGCGCCTGCAGCAACTCACGCAGAAGGAAAACCCACCCTTCCTGTTTGCAAATGCCGGCTTCAGTCCTTTCATCAGGGGTTACAGCTCATTTAATTCATTTGCGGTATTAAGCAAGGGAACCATACAGGATGCAGTGAATGCACTGATAACGGAGACCAACCGCGCCAGGCAATTTGGATTTTTACAAACTGAACTTGACCGCGCAAAAGCCAGCCTCCTGAATGGAACTGAAAAAGCCTATAATGAAAGGGAAAAATCAGAATCGGGGCAGCTGATCGGGCAATATGTAAACAGTTTTTTGAACGGTAGCCCTATACCGGGTATCAGTAACCGTTACAACTTTATACAACAAAACCTGCCGGCTATTAGCCTGCAGGAAGTTAATGACGTGGCCAGGAGTATGCCTTCCACCAGCAATGCATTTACCCTGGTGCAGGCGCCCGCTGCTATGAAAAGCCAGCTGCCCGACAGCAGCCAGCTATTGCAGGCGCTGGTAAATGCCAATTCTATACCCATACTAGCTTATGAAGAGAAAGCCGTGGCATCCATACTGCTGGATAAAGCTCCTGTTGCAGGAAAAATAACCGCCGAAACGGTTAATGAAAAACTGGGTTTTACCAACCTTACGCTCAGCAACGGCGTCAGCATAAGCATTAAGCCTACTAATTTAAAAAATGATGAGATAAAGCTGGATGCCTGGCGCCTGGGCGGATCGCACAAATACCTGCTGGCTGATAAAGGCAATGCGGAAAACGCGGCAGTGCTTGTTAATACCATGGGTGTAAAAGACCTGTCTTCCTCAGACCTGGAAAAATTTATGGCGGGCAAAACAATGGATGCGGGCCCTTATATCAATCCCGATGAAGAAGGCATTGAAGGCAGCAGCAGTGTAAAAGACTTTGAAACATTTTTGCAACTGATCCACCTTTATTTTACGCAACCACGCAAAGATGAAGTGCTTTTCAATTCTTTTATCAGTAAACAAAAAGGGTCACTGGAATTTCTTAGCAAAAACCCGCAGCTGTCCTACCAGGACACATTGAATAAGATTATTTATGATAACAATCCCTGGATGAATGCCATTCCGAAAGTATCAGATTATGATAAAATAAGCCTGGACAGAAGTTTTGCCATTTATAAAGAAATATTTGGCAATGCATGGGGCATGCATTTTACTTTTGTGGGCAATATTGATGTAGCAAAGGCAAAACCGTTGCTGGAAAAATACCTGGGCTCATTGCCTGCAACAACCAAAGAAAACACCGTTACTGATATTGGCGCCAGGATGATTAAAGGTTATACCGATATTACACTGAAAAGAGGCAAAGAACCCAAGGCCCTGATAAACCTTATGTTTGAAGGCGAGACCACGTATAGCCGTGCAAACCGTCAGCAACTGGCCGTTTTGCTGGAAGCGCTGAACATTGAGATCATTGAAAAACTGCGCGAAGAGATGAGCGGTATGTACGGAGGCGGTATGAGCGGCGCCGTTCTTAAGCGTCCGTATGCGCATTATACCATACAGGCTTCTATTCCTTGCGGCCCGGAGAATGCTGAAAAACTTACCCAGGCCCTGTTGGGCATCATTAAAAATGCGCAGGAGAAAGGTGTAGCACAGAAAGATCTTGATAAAGTAAAAGAAACCATCAAAAAACAATACAGCGCAAACATGCAACGCAATGAGTACTGGCTTGATAATCTTTCCAGCGCTTTTATAAATGACGATAACCCGGAAAACATCCTTGATTACATTCAGCTGATTGACAGTATAACCGTGGATGACCTGAAAAATATTGCTAAAAAGTACCTGACTACGGACAATATGGTGAAAGCCGTACTATATCCCGAGAGTGCCACCGTTAAAGAAGAAGTAAAAACAACCAAGAAAGGATTTTAAAAACATTGTATGGCTATAGCAAAGGCTGCTCCGGAATACGGGGCAGCCTTTTTTAGTAGACGTCAGTCTTAGCCGGTATCCGCTCAACGCTTTTACCGGAGCGGTTGCCGTGTATTTTATTGTCACCGGGTTTTATTATATGCGCGGTATCTGCTGAAAGTACTAATGCCACTGCTGCAAAATGATCATTGCATGCTATGGGATCACTGAAGAAAGCCCTGGTTAAAAATAAACAGGGTTCTTAGAGATGAACATTATTTAATTATATTTATCACCCAAAACTATCATTGAATGATTAAAAATCTCTCTGCCCTTCTTGTTATTGTATCCATGACTGCCACTGCGCAGTCGCAAAATGGCTACAGCAATTATAAACAACAAACCGACCGTCTTTACGCAATCGCTAAAAACTATCCGCAGCTAGTAAAGCTGAAGTCTATTGCTCGCACAAACGGCGGCAAAGATGCGTGGATGCTGGTTATTGGTGACGGCAATACAGAAATGAAACCTGCCATTGCCATTGTGGGCGGTGTAGAAGGCAATCACCTGTTGGGCATGGAAATGGCGATAGGGTTTGCTGAAAAGATATTACTGGGCAGCCAGGCAGACAGTATTAAAAACCTGCTGGCTAAAACAAGTTTTTACGTGTTTCCGAATATGAGCCCCGACGCTATGGAACAATATTTTGCTGCGTTAAAATATGAAAGACAGGGAAACAACAGCCAGACGGACGATGACCGTGATGGTAAATTAAATGAAGACGGGTACGACGACCTGGATGGTAATGGAAAAATCACCTGGATGCGGATTGAATCGCCCACCGGCGATTATAAAACCAACCCTGATGACCCCCGCGCACTGGTAAAAGCAGATCTTAGCAAAGGAGAAAAGGGAAAATACTTATTGCTCAGTGAAGGTATTGACAATGATAAAGACGGCAGTTTAAATGAAGATGGCGAAGCTGGTGTTTGGTTTAATAAAAACCTTTCTTTTAAACATCCTTCCTTTACGCCGGGTGCGGGTGAGTTTGCTGTTTCCGAAATTGAAACCAAGGCCCTGCTGGATAATTTGTACCAATTGTTTAATGTATATGCAGTAATAAGTTTTTCTGCCAATAATAATTTATCCGCCCCTTTTCCGTTCGTTGCCGCCACTACCACGCCCCGTGTAGTAGCCGGTTACCTGGAGCCGGATGCAAAAGCCAATGCGATGCTGTCTGACCTCTACATAAAAACAACCGGCCTCAAAGACGCTCCCAAAACAACGCCTGCAGGCGGGGATTTTTTATCCTGGGCCTATTATCATTACGGCCGTTTCAGTTACAGCACGCCCGGATGGTTTGTACCTAAAACAAAACCCGATACCAGCAAAAAGGAAAAAGCCTTTATTGCAGAAGACCCGCAGGCCAATTACCTGCGCTGGGCATTGCAGCAGGGCGTAACGGACAGCTATACAGAATGGAAAAAAATAAATCATCCGGATTATCCCGGGCAAAACGTTGAAGTAGGCGGCCTTGATCCTTTTGTACTGGTTAACCCGCCTTATAAACTGGTGGCTGGCATTGTTAAAACGCATACGGATTTTATTGTGCAACTGGCCGCTTACCAGCCGGAACTGGATATTATTAATGTAAAAACAGACAAACTGGGCGCCGGTATTACCCGTGTAACCGCCACCGTTATTAACAGGGGCGCATTACCGTCCCACGCAAAACTGGGCGAACGCTCGTACTGGATAAAGCGCATTAATGTAAAAGTGGAGACCGAAAAAAACCAGTCGGTGATAAGCGGCAAAAAAATACAACTGCTGAATGCACTCGAAGGGTATGATTCCAAAGAACTAAGCTGGCTGATAAAAGGCCCAGGAAAAATAACCCTGGAAGCAGGAAGTCCTACTACGGGCAGCAAAAAAACAGTTATCAGCCTCTGATTCCAACATCATTCAATTTATCAGTATGAAACTTTCTATAAAACACTTTCTTCTTATAACACTTGCTTTTTGTGTAACCAGTTTTTCAAATGCGCAAACAAGTGATCAGTTGTACAAAGCAGCCGGCAGCCCGGTAAATCCAAAAGTTACCGTAAGCTGGAACCACTATAATGACCATGCCGGTATTGGTGAACTCCTTAAGAAAATTGTAAAAGCTTATCCCGGCCTTGCTAAACTGGAACCTGTGGGCAAATCATACGATGGCAGGGAACTTTGGTGCATTGCCATCACCGATTATGCAAAAGGCGATGCCCTTAAAAAACCAGCCATGTATATTGATGGTAATATACATTCCAATGAAGTGCAGGGCGCAGAATTTGCGATGTATACAGCCTGGTACCTTACGGAAAGTTTTAATGACACAAAATTTATCCAGGAGCTGCTGGCCGATAAAATATTTTACATCATACCTACAATCAATCCCGATGCAAGGGATAATTTTTTTAAAAAACCCAACAACCCCAATTCACCCCGATCAGGTGTGGTACCGGTTGACAATGATATGGATGGCCTGGTAGATGAAGACGGTTATGATGACCTGGACACGGACGGCAATATTACCCAGATGCGCCGTAAAAGCCTCAATGGCCGTTATCGTGTAGACCCTGCCAATCCCAACCGTATGATAGAAGTAAGCAATGATGAGAAAGGCGGGTACGAGTTGCTGGGTTATGAAGGCATAGACAATGACGGTGATGGCCTGGTGAATGAAGATGGCGCGCAGTTTGAATATGATCCCAACCGCGACTGGGGCTGGAACTGGCAACCAAACTATGTACAAAACGGCGCTTATAAATATCCTTTTTCTTTACCGGAAAACAGGGCCCTGATGGAATTTGTAATGAAGCATCCAAATATTGCGGCGGCGCAATCTTTTCATAATGCCGGTGGTATGATCCTGCGCGGACCGGGTGCACAGGAAGATGCAGGCACCTACAATGCCGCTGATGTACAGGTATATGATGCCATTGGTAAAAAGGGCGAAGAAATTATTCCCGGTTATAAATACCTGGTAGTATACAAAGATCTGTATTCGGTTTTTGGCGGCGAGCTGGATTGGTTTTACGGTGGCCGTGGCATTTATACCTATTCAAATGAGTTGTGGACACCCTACCTGATGTTTAACAAAGATGCCAGCAGGGATCCCAATGAAGATGCCAGTTTTCAATTTGACCGCTACCTCCTTTTTAAAGATGCTTTTGTAGAATGGCATGAATACAATCATCCGCAATATGGCAGGATTGAAATAGGCGGTTTTAAAAAGAATTTTACAAGAATGCATCCGGGCTTTTTACTGGAAAGTGATGCTCACCGTAATATGGCGTTTACCATTTACCACGCTTATCATACGCCAAAGCTGGAGATAGATAGCATTATTGAAAAGGACCTGGGCGATGGATTGAAAGAAGTAACAGCCATTATTGGTAATAAGCGTTTGATGCCCACCCATTCAAGCCAGGATTTAAAATATAAAATTGAGAGGCCGGATTATATAACGTTGACTGGCGCCAAAGTAATAGCCGGTATGACGGTGAGCAATCTGAACGCTGCCGCCGCAACAGAGCAGAAAAACAATCCGCAAACCATAGAAGTAAATAACATTCCCGGCCTTGGACAAATTACAGTAAGATGGATTATACAGGGTGGGTCCAAATATACCATCAGTGCTGATAGCCGTAAAGGTGGTGTGGTTAGTAAATAATTGTTTGATTGTCACGGTGAGTTTATCGAAATGCTGACAATTCAATCATCTTTTAAGCTGACCACCTATTATTTATTTCGCCGCCGCATAGGTGGCCAGTTTAAATAAGTGAGGCTTCGCCAAATCCATTCAAACGGCCCAAACAAAAAATACCTGAGCCAGATATGGCTGAAGACAACCTGGAACACCCAAATACACAGCACCACATAATACACCTGGTAACGCTGTAAACTGGCAAATAAGCCAAAGCCGTAAAAGATAGTAGAAGTAATGATTGATTGTGACAGGTAATTGGTGAAAGCCATCTGGCCAACCGGCGCAAAAACATTTAATAGTCGCCTTACCGGCACTACTTTGTACAATAAAATCAGCAGGCTTAGATAGCCCGTGGTTTGGCAGACCCTTCTGATATCGTAATAACTGAATTTCCATTGCTGCACAAACCTGTAGTTGTCGAAACGCAGCTGGTATTGGGTGCGCAGATAAAAATAGTTGAGCAGTAAACCAATACTGATACCCGCCAGGGCCACTATAGCATATACGTAATCAGGTTTTTCTCCCAGCAGGTAACCAGATTTAAACATGGCCATGCCCAGGAAAAAAAGCATCAGTACATCCCACCAGCTATTATAAAAGAACACGCTCTGGATCATCATATTTACTTCTTTGTAATAGCTGAACAAATCACAGTACCCATGCCCTTTTATTTTTTTAGTTTCTTCTTTAGCCGCTTTTGCTATTCCGGCAGTATCATTTTTTTCCCTGAAGCCGGTGAATTTGCCCAGATCCTCCTTTTGTTCGACCGTCAGTTTTACTTTGCTGGTATCCATTTTTGCAATGGCCTGCCCTTTCTGAATCATGCTTTTATTGCTGTACAGTTCATTGTTTTCGCGGTAAGTAGAAAAAAGCAGCAGGCAGCATACCGCCAGCAATAACTTGCGGGGCGACCAATTGCGGAAAGGAAATAATAATAAACCGCAAAGGGCATACGGATATAAAATATCGCCGGGCCATAAAAATATAAATGCATTGATTAATCCGAACGCCAGCAGCCACAGCATACGGCGGTAAAAAATATCTGCGGGCTCCAGTCCGGGCCTGTCCCGGGTAAGACGGTTAAGAAACAAAATAGTGCCGGCCCCGAATAAAATGGAAAACAACCCGCGCATCGTTCCTTCAAATAAAAAACATTCTACCAGCCATGCATAAAAATTAGGGCCGGTAACTGGTTGACTGAGATCCATTCTTTCATAAAAAAAATGCGCCTGGCTCTGCGCCATGCTGTTCATCAGCAGTATACCCAGCAAAGCTAAACCCCGGGTACTGTCAAGAAACAGGATACGCTCTTTTTTACTGATGGGGATTAAATGAACAGGTGCAGCAGGCGTTTCGGCCGGATTGATAACAGTCATCAGGTTTGATTTATAAGGGGTGAAAAACGTCAGCCAATATCTATCGATCTGTATAAACAAGTCGCTTAATTGGCGTCTCGCTGTCTACAGCAGTTTCCGGGAGGTATTGGCAATGTGTTTTCTTGTGGTAAGTACACTGGACCAGGCAGCTTCATGTGCGGGCATGGAGCATGAAGCTTTGCTCATTTGGGTAATTGAAGTATACAAGATAGATGCTTCTGATTAATCCCGCAATACTCCATTCGTAGTATTATTCCAGGAAATACGAAACTGGCATTTGCTCCTGACTAATGAATGCATTGACGTATGTATTGGCAATGCTGGTATCATCAACTGACAATGGGCTTTTATACTTTCATAGGTAACCCTGGCTGCCAAAAGAAATGCCATGCATCTTATAAACACTGCCTTGCAGGCAGGTATAATGAACATGGCATTAACTATTATTGGGATATTACATAAAGCTATCCGCTTCGCGATAGGCTTTTATCAAGGCTTGCTCTCCTTCCTTACCAGGTTTCGCATTGCCGTGTTCCATTCCTAAAACACCCCTGTAGCCCTTGTTGTAAATATGTTTAAAAATATTCCTGTAATCCATCTCGCCGGTGCCGGGTTCATTGCGGCCGGGGTTATTGCCTATCTGGAAATAAGCTATTTCATCGTAAGCCCAATTAAGATGATTGATGATGTTGCCGGTATTCTTTTGAAGATGATACATATCGAACAATATTTTGCAGGAAGGGCTGTTAACGCCTTTGCAAATAGCATACGCCTGGTCGGAACTGCGCAAAAACAAATCAGGTGTATCGCTTAATGGCTCCAGCACCATAATAACTCCGTGGGGCTCCAAAATCTCCACACCTTTTCTCAATGCCGTAATAACATTGGCGGTCTGTATACCTTCCGGCAACTGCCGCTCAAAATCGCCCGGAACAACGGTGGCCAATTTTCCGCCACAGCGTTTGGAAACTTCTACCGCATTCTGACAACCTTTCAAAAATATATCTATAAAACCTGGCTTGCCGGCAGCAAGTGTAT
The DNA here is from genome assembly GCA_039916305.1 of Chitinophagaceae bacterium. Lineage (GTDB taxonomy): Bacteria > Bacteroidota > Bacteroidia > Chitinophagales > Chitinophagaceae > JACMLD01. The sequence continues at coordinate 152,001 of JBDSLR010000024.1, forward strand.
TGGCACCATTGCCGCCCTTATCCAATACAAAAACACCCATTGCCATGCCTAGTTTTGCAAGCGTGTCGCCAATTTTCTTTTGTTCATCGGGTGTCCGCCGGCTCATGCCATTGTCTTCAATAGACCGGAAACCCTGCTCGTACCCAAATTTTATTTGATCTATAAAATCTGTACCGGCACTATTCTTAAACATGCCATCATGAAAACCATAGTTAAGGCGAAATGGCTTCTCATCTGCCAGTATATTTTCTTGCCTGTCATGGGCCAAAACAGCGCCCGAAGTGAACAGCGCGCTACCCGCCAGTAAAGATTGCTGCATAAATTTTCTGCGTTGCATAGTGTCGTTGGTTTATGCACTAAATTTACCGGAATTCAATTATAAAAAACAAAATATTGTTACGGCTTGCGTTACCTGCATCTTTACATTTTTTCTTTTTTACATATACACATGTACAACTGTAGTATTTCATGGCTGGGTACTGTTTACGATGATAACAATAGCAGTGAGCAACACGGGCTGTTTAAACCAATAACGAAATAGCTGTTTAAACGGCTTTTGCTAATGGTGCATACCAGATTTTCGCTCACATGCTGCCAGTAGTCGGTGCAGACACCGGGCCACGGAGCATCCCCTGGCCTGCTGTCTTTCAGCAGCCAGCGAAAACCTGGAATGCATCATTTCTTGAAGACAGCTTTATCAAATCACACATCTTTCTTATCTTGAATTTTCTTTAAACATACATATAGTGAAAAAAATACTTGCGTTGCTTTTCTGTACGGGTGCTGCAATTGGTTTGGTTGCCCAACATACTGCAGATAGTTTTAAAACGTATGAGCAAAAAGTTCCCGGTGCTGACCTGTATTTTAAGATGGTGCCGGTAAAAGCGGGTGTCTTTTTAATGGGCAGCAACGACAAAGAAAAAAACAGGAACAGTGATGAAGGCCCGCAAAAACAAGTTAGCATTTCAGCATGCTGGGTGGCAGCCTTTGAAGTAAGCCGTGATGCTTTTGATGTTTTTTATAAAGACGAAACCACACCACAGAATACCGTTGATGCAGTTACCCGGCCCAGTCAGCAATACATAGACTTCAGCATGGGCATGGGCAAAGAAGGCGGTTACCCCGTCAACAGTCTTTCGCAATATGCAGCGCTGATGTATTGCCGTTGGTTATATAATGCTACTGGTATTTTTTACCGGCTGCCTACAGAAGCAGAATGGGAATATGCCTGCAGGGCCGGTGCAACTACAGCTTATTATTTTGGTGATGATGAAACTGAATTGGGCAAGTATGCATGGTTTGCCGCTAACAGTAATGCTAAATTTCAGAAAGCCGGCCAGAAGTTACCCAATGCATGGGGCTTATACGATATGCTGGGGAATGTAAGCGAATGGACGCTTGATCATTACGATGAAAAAATACTGGAGAAAATAACTGATAAACAAGCCGACCCCTTTGCGCCGCTTGTTACCGCCCGCTATCCGAAAGTATTGAAAGGTGGTAATTATGCAGATGCAGCTTCCCAGCTAAGAGTTGCCGGCCGGCTTAAATCAGACCCGGTATGGAACCGGCGTGACCCCCAGATACCCCGCAGCAAATGGTGGATTACAGATGCGCCTTTTGTAGGCTTCCGCGTGCTGAGGCCCTTACTGCAACCGACTAAAGAACAGGCAACAGCATTTTATACGAAATATCTGGGGCAGTAATCTTTATTGCATACAGTATTAACAGCTCATACAATTTTAAGCAGCGGTATTAGCCTGGCGGCAAGCCTTTAGTTATTGCTGATATACACCCAAATCCGGATAAAGAAGCGTTACAGTAAAAAAGAAAATTACGCTGGTACAGACCAGTCTGCCTGGAAAAGAAGACACGAAGCTACAGGAATGCGGATAGCTGCTATGTAAGAAAAAATACTTAATTTAACCGTTCCAAAAAGACTCACTCACCATTTAATAAATACGCCAATCATGAACAACGATGCTTCGCAAAAAAGTCAATCATCACGCAGGGATTTTGTAAAACAAACCAGCCTGCTGGCAGGTGGACTTGCCGCTGCCCCATTCCTAAGCAGGGCGAATTATTTTTCCGGCGCCGATGATACCATTAAAATTGCACTGGTAGGCTGCGGTGGACGCGGTACAGGTGCTGCCACACAGGCCCTGTCAACCACCCAAAATGTAAAACTGGTGGCTATGTGTGATGCGTTCCGCGATAATTTAGACAATTGCTATAAAAGCCTTACGGCAGATGATGCAGATACCGGAAAAGCCTCCACCATTAAAAACAAAATAGACGTTCCTGAATCAAGGAAGTTTACCGGCTTTGATGGTTATAAAAAAGCTATTGCACTGGCAGACGTGGTATTGTTGGCTACCCCTCCCGGGTTTCGCCCCATGCATTTTGAAGAAGCCATCAACCAGAATAAACACGTTTTCATGGAAAAACCGGTTGCTACAGACCCGGCCGGCATTCAGAAAGTACTGGCTGCAGCGGCCATTGCCAAACAGAAAAAATTAAATGTGGTAGTTGGCTTGCAGCGGCATTACCAGAATTCTTACCGTGAACTTTTCAAACGCAAAGAATTAATTGGTGATATCACTTCTGCACAGGCCTGGTGGAATAATGACGGCGTTTGGGTACGCCCCCGTAAAGAAGGACAAACAGAAATGGAATACCAGATGCGCAACTGGTATTATTTTGTATGGCTTTGCGGCGATCACATCACCGAGCAGCATATCCACAACCTGGATGTGATTAACTGGTTTAAAGGCGGCTACCCCGTTAAAGCACAGGGCATGGGCGGCAGGCAGGTGCGCAAGGGAAAAGAGAACGGCGAAATATTTGATCATCATTATGTAGAATTTGAATATGCAGATGGCAGCATCCTCAACAGCCAGTGCCGCCATATACCCGGCACCATGAGCAAGGTGGATGAATATTTTGTTGGCACCAAGGGCAAAATATATTGCAACGATGGAAAGATCACCGGGCCAAATGGCAATGTTCTTTACCAGTACCCGTTCAATCCAAAAGGGGAACTGAACCCTTACCAGGTGGAGCATGATGAATTGTTTGCGGCTATCGCCAAAGGCGAATACAAATATGCCGATGCGGAGAATGGCGCTAAAAGCACCATGACCTCAATATTAGGCCGCATGGCTACTTACAGCGGGCAAAAAGTTGAATGGGACAAAGCAATTAATTCAGGGCTGGATTTACATCCAAAATCTTATGACTTTGCAGCAGTAGCCCCTATATTACCAAATGCAGATGGCTACTACCCTGTTGCAGTTCCGGGTGTAACAAAATATGTATAGAAACTTAGCATTATTTTTTTGGGAGCCCTGCAGTTAAACGCTGCGGGGCTTTTTTACCGCGAGGCACCTTTGGGGCGGGCGTGGCATATTTGTACCCTCTAACGTTAAGGCGCAGCCGGCCGGCGTTTTTACCGAAGTTATCTGGTGGGTGATGCCTTATTTTTGGCTTCTTACTTACTGGCCTTTCGGTGTGGCTGTACGAGGGCTAAGCCTTCGTTTCTGCAATTTTCCCAACAGATTTTATCCGGCCAACAAATAGAAAAAACAAATAATTACAATTTCTTCATTTCACCTGCTTTTTTTTCACGCCTGCTGTTTCGCATAATCCGTTTGCGGTGCTGCAAACCCCATTCAACCATTTCCTGGATAATCTTATCGAGCGACTGGCTGTATTTGGTGAGTTCGTATTCAACGGTTACCGGCGAAGTAGCATATACGGTGCGGGTCACAAAATCATTCATCTCCAGTTCTTTTAGTTCCTTGGAGAGAATCTTGGGCGTAATTTCCTGCAATTCACGCTGCAGGTCTTTGAACCGCCTGGGCCCGCCCCGCAGTGCAATAAGAATCGGAAATTTCCATTTTCCACTCAATACGTACAGGGTATCGTACATAACGTTCCATAAACTACAGGCTTCGGTGCAGCAATACCAGCAGCCTGCGTTAAAATAAATAGTGTACGAAGTCTGCGGACTTCGTACTTACTGAGGTATACCCGGGCCTCGCCTGGGTGAAATCTGTCCCAGGCATCAGCAATCAGAATAGTTTCCTAAGTTTACGGTACAAAGAAATCTTCATTAAAATTGCTGTTGTATGAACAATGATATTTTTTCGCAGGTAGACGGCTATATTGCTAACCTGTTAAACAGCCCGGATGATATACTGGCTAACACGGAAGCTGCCATTGAATCTTCCGGCATTCCAGCGATTAGTGTATCTGCCAACCAGGGAAAATTTTTGCATATGCTGGCAAAATGTTGCCAGGCAAAGAAAATCCTTGAAATAGGTACGCTGGGTGGCTACAGTACTATCTGGATGGCAAGGGCACTGCCCAAAGACGGGCAACTGCTTACATTGGAACTTGACCCGGGGCACGCCGCGGTAGCGCAAAAAAATATAATAGCTGCCGGACTGGAACAGGTGGTTGAGATTCGTATTGGAAAAGCAATTGACCTGCTGCCGGCACTGGCTGCCGCCGGTGAAGGCCCTTTCGACATGATATTCATTGATGCAGATAAACCTCCCTATACAGAATACTTTCAATGGGCACTTAAATTATCCAGACCAGGCACACTAATTATTGCAGACAATGTAATACGCGATGGAAAAGTATTGGATTCCAGCAGTACCGATCCAATGGTAATAGGCGCACATCGCTTTAACCAGTCGCTTGCCGGCAATACCGCTGTAACGGCTACCATACTGCAGATGGTGGGCACAAAAGAACACGATGGTATGGCGCTGGCAATTGTTAATTGAACGACTGCACATCTTAATGGTAACACTTTTTTATCTTATACGTAGAGGCCATTTGTGTTGTAATAGTTGAATGGCCTTTTTTTAATCTCATAGCTAATCAAATCATATGTTTCAGTTGAAAATAATTACAGCCAGTACAAGGCCCGGTAGAAAAGGTCCTTCTATGGCAGCCTGGATCCAGGCAAAAGCCATCGCGCATGGAGCTTTTGATGTGGAAATGCTTGACCTTGCAGCCATAAACCTTCCTTTTCTTGATGAGCCCGAGCACCCGCGCCTGAAAAAATACCAGCATGCTCATACAAAAAAATGGAGTGCGTCCATAGAAGCTGCCGACGCATTCATTATGGTAACGCCGGAATACAATTACGGTATGCCGGCTTCTTTAAAAAATGCCCTGGATTTTCTTTTTTGGGAATGGGCCAAAAAACCGGTTGGTTTTGTAAGTTATGGCGGCCAGTCGGGCGGTATCAGATCTGTGCAGATGCTGAAGCAGGTAGTCACCACCTTAAAAATGATGCCATTGCCGGAATCCATCGCCATACCATTTTTTTCAAAGCATATTAACGAAGACGGTGTCTTCAATGCCGGCGAAACACTTGATAAAAATGCGGATGAGTTGTTAAAAGAACTTGCCAGCTGGGCAGGCGCACTTAAAACAATCAGGCAGCAATAAAAACGGGCCGCGCTTCTTCTCCACATACTGCAATATTCAACCCGGCTTGCCGTTGTAATGGTAATTTTCAGCAATTAAATAAACTGCTGTTTTTACTATTTTAACCGACCTTTTAACCTTTTACTCATATGAAATTTTCCCTGCTGATCGGAAGCTGCCTTGTATTTTCTCTTGTAAACGGGCAAAGTAAAAAATTCTCTTTTAAGCTGGGCGAAGAATACGAATTACCAAGAAAAACGGAGGATCTCGCTTTTTTTGGGAACGATCAGGATGGCATTGTAAACCTGTCATTAAAAAAAGAAGAGCTGAACATTATCCGTTTTGATGCCCAAAGGCTAAGCCATACCAGCGAAAAAACAATAGAACTGGCAAAGGCATCTAAAAACTTCAACAGCGAAGAAGTGGTGACAATGGGCAACAATTATTTCTGGCTGCACAGCGACTGGGAAAAAGACGCCGAAAAAAACATACTCTATTACGATAAAATAGATGTGGCCAGCGGCAAGCTGACAGAAATCAATCACAAACTGATTGAAACAACCAGGCTGGGCGGCGAATCAGCTACGATGACCGGTTTTTACAGGTATAAGCTGACAGGTAAATACAAATTTAATTATGATGCAGCAGCGAAAAAATTACTGGTGAGCTACCGGTTTCAGCCCGAAGAAAGAAATGATAAAAAAAATTATGATAAAATAGGTTTGCAGGTTTTTGATGAAAACATGCATAAAATATGGGGCGGTGAATTTACAATGCCTTATACAGAAGCCATCATGGATAATTCTGATTTTTCAGTAGACGCCAGTGGCAATGCATACTTGCTGGCCAAGATATATGACACGGATGCCCGTAAAGAAAAAGACAAAGCCACCGGTAAACCGGCTTATCATTTTGAAGTATTTAAATTCAGCAAAGGCAGTAAACAGGTTATTCACCCTTCGGTATCAATTGACGATTACTATATCAAACAGCCAACCCTGATTGAAAACACCCTGCATGATATGGTCATTGCCTGTACCTACAGCAAAAAATCATCTACCAACGGAACAGATGGCATCTTCCTGGCCATCATGGATCAGAACGGGAAAGTGATCAAATATAAAAATGGATATTATGAATTTCCGATAGCGGAGCTCACAAAATTTGAATCCGGTCGCAAAAAAAGAAGGATGGAAAATAAGGATGATTACGAAAATCCGGACCTTTCTGTCAGGGATGTGCTGGTGGAAAGCGATGGCAGTGTATTTGTTGCCTGCGAAGAATACCATTCTGAAACGCAGTCGCACATGGACAGCAGGGGCAACTGGACGTATTCTACCATGTACTATTATGATGACATCCTGGGCGCAAAAATAAGTTCTTCCGGCCAGTTTGAATGGTTAAGAAAAGTACCAAAAAGACAGAAAGGAAATATGGGAAGGGATGCCATGAGTTTTAAATTGATCAGTGATGCGTCGGGCTATTATTTTCTTTTCCTGGATAATAAAAAAAATATGGAACTGGCTGAAGATGAAACCCCCAAATACCATATTGATGGCCGGGGTGGCCAGGTGGTGGTGGCTAAACTGGATAATAAAGGCGTGTTGAATAAAGAGATTGTATTTGATACAAGAGAAGAAGATGTAAAAATTTACCCTGCAGATTTTAGCAGGATTAATGGCAACCAGTTTGTTGGACGGGCCAGGGTAAAACGAAACCTGTATCAGCCCCTGCTGATTACTGTAAATTAATAAGGCCGCAGGTTACCTGATGCCAAATAAATAACATAACGAGCGTATAACACAAGAGCTGTTTTAATTTAAGCTGGTTATAATAGCGGTCGTATAACACCCGCTATTATAACATTTTCCAGCCGGGCCTTGCATAACTTTTGTAACAGCATTGTTGTCTTCGCGATTTGAAAAACCACCTGGAGGCATCCGCGAAAAAAACTGCCAGCTTCACAGCATCTTTTGAACTGCTACAACATATCAAGCTTTCCATCCCTTTCATCAAAGAAATTGTTTCGCGGCTCCTGCACAGGCTTTCTTTGCTGTTGACAACGATGTTTCAACACATCTATCAATTATTAACCTTAATACTTATTGTATGTTACAACGCAGCTCAACATCAGCGGCCTTTGCATCATTTATGGTGCTTGTATTTTCTTGTCTCCTGTTTTCCTTCTCCGGCAAAATGGGGGGTGATAAGTTTGAAATATATCTTAATAAAAAACTGGCCATTCAGCAGTACGTCACCATGAATGATCCCGTAAAAAGCCTGCAGCTTGATCAAAACAATTTAAATGACCAGGTAGAAGTCTATTACAGCCACTGCGGAAAGACCGGTACTGGCAGAAGTATCAGTATCCGCGACGCGCAGCACAGGATCTTAAAAGAATGGCATTTCCAGGACACGCCCGACGCCAAAACATCCATGGCATGTAATGTAAAAGATATTATCGGCCTTCAAAAACTCCGCAATACTACTAACCTGAGCCTTTATTATACCGCGCATGAACTTCCTGCCGGACGATTGCTGGCCATCCTTACTACAGATGATACACTGAAAACAGCACCTTAACGCGGTGTATCCACCAATACAATCTACCCGTTATTGCAGCTTGCGTAATTAATTTACACAGCTGCAATTTTTTTAACGCCTCACCCGGGCCGCATCTTCTCGTTTCTTATCCGAGGGCGGTATATATCCTCACATTATTCTCCTGGCGACTATTAGGAAGTTATCTGCCCTCCAGTAAGCGTTTAGCGCATTATACTCAACAGCGGCTTTAAAAATTAACCTGGCATTACAAACCTTTTAAGCATTCCTGTTGTTTAACTATTAACACCATAAACATAAACAAAAGGCGGGGCCGATGCTGTTCTGATAACCGAACCCGGACAGGGATCTTACTGTTTTGCCTGGAAATTTATGCTTCCATTTTAAATAATTCATTTTAAAACCAAATGTTACAATTATGAAATCACTTAAAAGAACCGCGCTTTTTATTGCAGCCAGTGTGCTTACATTCAATGTTTTTGCCCAGGCCAAAAAAGACATCGTGGACGTGGCGGCAGGCTCCCCGGCACATACAACGTTGGTAGCGGCAGTTAAAGCAGCTGACCTGGTAGAAACATTAAAAGGCGCTGGTCCGTTTACCGTATTTGCGCCTGTCAATGATGCTTTTGGCAAGCTGCCTTCCGGCACGGTAGAAACCTTGCTAAAACCAGAGAATAAGGCAAAACTGGCGGCTGTACTTACTTATCATGTAGTAGCCGGAAAGCTGGATGCAAAAGCAGTGCTGGCTGCTATAAAAAAAGGAAATGGAAAAGCAGGACTTACCACAGTAGCGGGGGGAAAATTAACCGCAGCGCTGGAAAGCGGAAAAGTGGTGCTAACAGATGAAAACGGAAGTAAATCAACCGTTACTGCCACCGATTTAATGGCCAGCAATGGTATTATTCATGTAATTGATACTGTTCTGTTGCCTAAGTAGAATTTTACTGCTATAAAAAAGCTGGCTCTTTGTATAAAAGGAGCCGGCTTTTTTATTGGCATTCTAAATTTGTGTGTCGTGTTCCACTGTAAGAAAACTATGAAATTATATTTATGAACGGTTGATTTTTAAATACCCCCCACCTCTTGAGCATACACCCGTTATATACTATTTTTACCGGTTCAGAAAATAAACTCCCCTGCACCATGAATGAAAAAGTAAATATCCTTCAAACAGAAATTCTCTCCAGCAACTGGTACACACTAAAAAAAATAACTTATGAATACCTGAAAAAAGATGGCACCCGCCAGGTCCAGGATCGCGAAGCGTACGACCGGGGAAATGGCGCTACCATACTACTGTACAACAGCGCATCAAAAACAGTCATCCTTACCCGGCAGTTTCGCCTGCCAACTTTTATAAATGGCAATGCGGATGGCATGCTCATTGAAGCCTGTGCCGGCTTGCTTGATAAGGACAACCCGGAAGACTGCATACGCCGCGAAACAGAAGAAGAAACCGGCTACAAGATTACAGACGTGCGTAAAATATATGAGGCGTATATGTCGCCCGGCTCTGTAACAGAAATCCTTCATTTTTTTGTTGCAGCGTATACTGCCTCCATGAAAATCAGTGATGGTGGCGGTATAGAACACGAACAGGAAAACATTGACGTACTTGAACTGCCCTTCAGCAAAGCCATGCAAATGATGCAGGATGGTGAAATAAAAGATGCCAAAACAATTATGCTGCTGCAGTATGCAAAGCTGAATAACCTGCTTTAGAAACTAAAGTATAAACTATACTGCTGATTTTTGTGACGGGTATTTTGTGACCGCTATTGATCCGTAAATGCAGGCAATCACAAAATACCCCCATCAGCCATTTCTTTAATAGCCATAAGCAATGCTCTGTTCAATACCGGGTATTTGCTTTTTGTAATAGGCATCACGTTTGGCGGGTGTAGCAGCTTTTTCTTTTGCCATGGCAATCATCAGCATTTTTGTGTGCTTAATATTTTCTGCTTTTGTAAGTGTGGTCACACTGCCATTGCCTTCAAAATAATAATGAGTGGCAATAAATTTCTTTACATGTTCCCGGCTTTCGCGCGGAAGATAAGACTGCAGCGCCCAGAAATTATGGCTGCCGGATTTACGGATGGCTTTGTATACAGGGCCGGGGCCGCAATTGTAAGCCGCCATCACCAGTAGCCAGTCGCCAAATTCTCTGTACAAGTCCCGCAGGTATAAAGCAGCTGCCTTTGTGCTTTTGTTATACTGCTTCCGCTCATCATTACCGGCGGCAACTTTCAGGCCGAGCATCTTTGCAGTTACCGGCATTAGTTGCCACGGACCTGCTGCACCTACGCGTGAAACCGCGGTAGCTTTTAATTCTGATTCTATTACGGCCAGGTACTTTAACTCCAGCGGAAGGCCATATTTTGCAAAAACTATATCCATTGTTTTGAACGGCGATTTGCTTCTGTTTTTGATCTTCACCAGCCCTTCATTGTTCTTCTGAATATAATTACTCACAAATTTTACCGCGTTGCTGTTTAACTCAACCCTGGTAGCTGCAATAGCTGATACAGCAGCAGTCGTTGAGTCATCGGGCTCCGCAACAGCCGTGTTTGGGGGATGCTGGTAACTGATAAACGGGAAAGAAATAAATAGTAATAAATGGCTGCCAAAAACAGTCTTTGAAAACGTTGAATTCAACATTGTTTTTATTTTTGAGGTAAAACAATGCCGACCCTGAAGATTTGGATTGGTAAATAGGTAAATGATTAGGCACAGGAATATTGGCAGTTGTGCAGTAAGATATCCGGGGGTACGGTCAGATTAGGCTTTTCAGTGAAACCGGCTACTGCACAGTAGCATGTAAAACTGCTAACGGGGTAAAGATAATAGCCGTTCCTGGTAAATCATAGCCTCTTATACGATGGAAAAATACGATGTCTGTCTAAACTGCCGGTTATCATCGGTTTAGCCGGCAAAGATTTTAGGTGCTGTTTAAGGCCAGGGCCGGTTTACCCCATTATATTTGAGCAAAAGAAGTAATGCGGAAAAGAAATTAAAGTAATTTAGAAGCGCTTATATTAAATTAACAATTGCCTGGGTTGAAAAAAATAACTTATGCCCGCATGTTTTGTTAATGCCCTACTACCAAATACAAGTTTTTTTACATGGATACAGCAGCAGCGCTTAAATACAACTTTCTGGCGGGAGGAGGAGAAATGGGGGAACTTACCAGGGAAAAAGACTGGAGTAAAACAACGCTGGGCGATATAGAGGGTTGGCCCCAGAGCCTCCTCACCACCCTGAGCATTATTCTTCATTCAAAATTCCCGATGTTTCTTTTTTGGGGAGCAGACCTTACCTGTTTCTATAATGATGCCTACCGGCCAAGCCTGGGCAAGGATAGTAAACATCCGCTTATACTTGGAATGCCAGGCATACAGGCCTGGCCTGAGATCTGGGATATAATTCATCCGTTAATAGAACAGGTACTGGAGGGTGGTGAAGCTTCATGGAGTGAGGACCAGTTAATACCTTTCTACCGAAATAAAAAAATAGAAGATGTTTACTGGACTTTCAGTTACAGCCCTGTAAATGATGAATCCGGAAAAGTAGCCGGCGTATTTGTTACCTGCTCAGAAACCACTGATAAAATTAATGCGGCTAAAAAGATTGCAGAGAGTGAAAGAGATTTCCGCTCACTGATACATGAGTCGCCCCTGGCCGCCGCCGTATTCAGGGGCAGAGATCTTATTATTGAACTGGCCAATGATGCAAGCCTTGAACTATGGGGGAAAGACCGGGCTGTTATTGGTAAGAAGGTAGCGCACGTATTTCCTGGACTGGAAGGTCAGCAATACCAATCAATACTCAGAAAAGTATATGAAACGGGTACCACGTTTGAAAGCAGGGAAACCCTTGCACTGCTCCAAAAAGAAAATCGCCAGCAACCTGTTTATGTAAATTTCATTTACAAAGCGCTGAGAGATGAAAATGGTTTTATTACAGGCATTTTGTCGATGGGTTATAACGTAACTGAACAGGTAAATGCCAGGAACCAGCTGGAGGAGATGGAAGAACGAACCCGGCTGGCCATTGACGCAAACGAGATTGGCATTTATGATTTAAATATACTGACCGGTGAAGTAGTATTCTCTGAAAAGATGCACCATATTTATGGCTCCGCAGAACCGCTCTCTGCTGACATGTATATTTCCATGATTCACCCGCATGATTTGGAGCTGCGCAAAAAAGCGCATGAAAAAGCGTTGTTAACCGGCAAACTGGAATATGAGTTCCGGATAGTTTTAAACGATGGAAGCATCCGCTGGATAGACTCACACTCAAAATTATATTATAACAAAAACGGTGAAGCCATCAGGCGCATAGGCACAATCCAGGATATTACCCAACAAAAAAACATGCTGTCTTTAATAGAAGATACAGAAAAAAAATTCCGTGATACGGTTATGCAGGCCCCTGTGGGCATTGTACTGCTCAAAGGATCCCGGTTCAACGTGGAAATGGCCAATGAAACCTATTTGCAGCTGGTGGGCAAAAAAGAAAATGAATTTGTGGGAAAGCCATTGTTTGAGACATTGCCGGAGGTGCGGGAAATTGTTGAGCCCCTGCTGGCCGGCGTGTTAAAAACCGGGGAAGCGTATCACGCCCAGGAACTGGAGGTAACCCTAAACCGGTTTGGAAAAAAAGAAAAAGGTTATTTTAATCTTGTTTACCAGCCCATGCGCGAAAACGATGGCAGCATTACCGGTGTAATGGCCATTGCAAATGAAGTGACCAAGCAGGTGGAGGCCAAGTTTTCACTGGAAGAAAACAAAGAGAAATTCAGTAAGCTCGTGATGCAATCGCCCATTGCCATGACCATCTGGCGTGGCCAGGATTATATCATTGAAATAGCCAATGAGGCAATGCTGGCTAATATCTGGCGAAAAGATGCTAATGAAATAATCGGCAAAAAAGCCCTGGAGATTTTTCCCGAATTGATTGAACAGCAATACGCCGCACTGCTGGAAGAAGTTTTTACAAAAGGGCTTGTCCACCGCCAGAATGAATCGGTTACTTACGTGCAGGGTAATGACGGCATGAAAAAATTTTATCTTGATTTTGAATATTCGCCCCTGTTTGAAAAAGACAACAGCATTTCCGGCATCATGATAACGGTGAATGATGTTACGCAAAAAGTAGAAGCGCGACAGCAACTGGAAGATGCAGAAGCAAGGCTCCGGCTGGCGGCAGAAGGTACGGGCCTGGCCACCTGGGATCTTGATTTACAAAACAGGCATATTATCTATTCGCCCCGCCTGGCGGTTATCTTTGGCTACGATGAATCAAGTATTATAACTCACGCGCAAATGCGTGAAGGCGTTCACCCGGATGATCGGCGCTCAATTGTTGAGCCGGCTTTTGAGACGGCCATAAAAACAGGCATTTATCTGTACGAAGCAAGAGTGGTTCATCCAAATAATAATATACGCTGGATACGCACCCAGGGAAAAGTGATTTTTGATGAAAACCGAACGCCCCTTAGAATGCTGGGCACCATACGCGACATTACAGAAGAAAAGGAAAATGAAGCAAAGCTGATGCACCTGGCAGCCATAGTACAATCATCTGATGATGCCATTATCAGTAAAACAATAGAAGGTATAATTACAAGCTGGAATTATGCGGCACAGAAAATGTTTCATTACACTGCAGAAGAAATGATTGGCCAGCATATTACAAAATTGATTCCCGAGCACAAAATAGACGAAGAAACTACTATTATCAGTCGGCTCAAAAAAGGCGAACGAATTGAACATTTTGAAACACAGCGAAGAACCAGGGAGAATACAATACTGGACATATCACTGAGCATTTCTCCTTTAAAAGATGGTAATGGCCGGGTAACAGGCGCATCAAAAATTATACGGGATATATCAAGGCAAAAAGAAACAGAGCGGCGGGTTAATGAAAATGAACAAAAGTTCCGGCTGCTGGCCGATTCAATGCCGCAGTTTATCTGGACCGGTGATCCCAAAGGACACCTTACCTATTTTAGCAGAACAGTCCATGTGTACTCGGGCTTAACACCGCTGCAGATGGAAGAAGGTGGCTGGTTGCAGATTGTGCATCCGGACGACCGGGAAGAAAATATGAAACAATGGATGCATTCGGTGCAGTCCGGCGAACCTTTTTTGCTGGAACACCGCTTCCGCCGTTATGATGGAGAATATCGCTGGCAGCTAAGCCGCGCCATACCACAAAAAGATGAAAAAGGAAATATTCAAATGTGGGTGGGCACCAGTACGGATATTGATGAAATAAAAAAACATGACCAGCAAAAAGATGATTTTATCAAAATGGCCAGCCATGAATTAAAAACACCTGTTACCACAATTAAAGGGTATGTGCAGCTGCTGCTGAAGATGAACAGCAGCGGAAAAGATCCTTTTCTTGCCAGTTCCCTGCTCACCATCGACAAACAGATTTTTAAACTTACAAAGCTGATCACGGATTTGCTGGATGTAACAAAAATTGAAACGGGCAGCCTTGAATTAAAGAAGGAAACTTTTTTAATAGCTGATACCGTGCGCGAAATAGCAGAGGAGCTGGAAACAACCACGCAAACACATGCCATCAGCATACGTCAGCATGCTAATCCCGTTATATATGCAGACAAAGACCGGATAGCGCAGGTTTTCATTAACCTGTTTACCAATGCTATTAAATACTCACCAAAAGCTGCTGAAATCATTGTTGATATTAGTCAGCAGGGCAATGATATTCTTATCAGCGTTGAAGATTTTGGCATTGGCATTTCCCAGGCCGACCTGACAAAGATTTTTGAACGCTTTTACCGGGTAGCAGGAAAAGATGAAAAAACATTCCCCGGCTTTGGCATTGGTCTTTTTATTGTCAATGAAATCATTAACCTGCACAGTGGAAAAATATGGGTAGAAAGTGAAAAAGAAAAAGGTTCGGTATTTTATGTATCATTGCCTGTAAATAATTAACCTATTATTTTGTTAGTATGAAGCAGGAAGTGGATGTACTGGTGGTAGATGATGATAAAGATATTTGTGTAATGGTGGAAGCCATCCTGAAATATGCCGGCTATAAGGTAACGGCCTGTTCTTTACCAGATCAGTTGCCGCAGACACTCAGCAGCACAACCCCGCGCATGATGCTGATGGATATGTTGCTCTCCGGCACAGACGGACGTGATGTTTGCAGGCTTTTAAAAGCCAACCCGGCCAGCAGTCATATAAAAATTATGATGATGTCTGCCCATCCTGATGCAGATAAGAGCTGCCGCGAAGCAGGCGCCGATGATTTTATGTCCAAACCATTTGATATGGATCATTTCATTGACAAGATTAAGATGCTGCTGGCTGCCAGCTGATAGCTATAAGCCATTAGCGGTTAGCTGTGAGCGCTCTGCCCATTATGCTTGTACTGTGCGGCGGTTGAAAAGTTTATACGTGCATCCTTTATCTGAAAAATCACAAACAAGCTGCCAAAGATTAGTGGCACCATGCAGTAATACTTGCACTGCTGAAAGCTAACAGCTATCAGCTTACAGCCAGATCTATCTTCCCCGCTTCAATAATTCTTCCCTCGTTATGGTTATCATTCTGCCAATGGGTTTGCCATTGCGGTAAGTGATGGCCTTCATGCTCACCGCATCTTTGGGCACGGTGACAGGGCTCCCCGTATAACGCGGATAAAAATTATCGGGGAATGAATTATCGAAACTATAGTATACCTCCAGCCCGTCAATTTCATTTTCAAAATTCAATTTTAATCCTGTAGCAGTGTCTTTACTTACTTTTATAAGCGGGTCATACATACTGGGTGCATATTTGATGCCGGCCGCGTTATAGCGCTCAAAATGTTTCTCTACCCTTCCGGCAAAATCCTTCCAGTTTTTCTTGCTGTTTGGGCTCCACACGGATTCTGCTGTTGCAAACGCCCTTGGCCAAATCATGTATTGCAGGTGACGCATATTATACACTTGCTCCGTCATAAATTAGCCTGGCCCCCTTTTACTAATTTTTCGTCAATGCCGTCCGGTACCGGGTTAAACTCATACGCAGTTTTTAAACGCAGGGTAGCATATACCGGTGGTTCCAGCGCAGCATCGCCCTGCATATAGTCAAGGTAGGCAAAAGTGGTGGGGCTCATTACAACTTCATGGCCCAGTTTGGTGGCTTCTATGCCACCCTTAATACCACGCCAGCTCATTACGGTGGCATTTGGCGCCAGGCCACCATCCAGAATTTCATCCCAGCCAATCATTTTTTTCCCTTTCGATTCAATTATTTTTTCAACCTTTTTTACAAAATAACTTTGCACTTCGTTTAAGTCTTTCAGCTTCTCTTTTATCATGAGCGCTTTTATCTGGTCGTTCTTCTCCCAAAAATTCCTCGCCGTTTCATCACCGCCCATATGAATGTATTCAAAAGGAAACAACGCGGCTACTTCCGTAAATACCTTGTCCAGAAAAACATATACTTTATCGTTTGCAGGACATAGAGTATTATCCAGCAAACCATAAAAATGTCCTTTAGGAGGCCATATCATAAACGGCTCGCCCGAATTTACCTGGTAGGTGCCGGGGGTGCAACTCAGTTCGGGATAAGAAGCAATGGCCGCCAGGCTATGCCCCGGTATATCAATCTCCGGAAGAATATTAATAAATTGTGCTTTGGCGTAGGCAACCAGTTCCCGGATATCGTCCTGTGTAAAAAAACCTCCGTAGGTGCGGGGCTCATCTGCTGTGGGCGAAGAAAATTTATTAAACGTTCCTGTTTTTTGTACGTTCCACGCTCCTACCGTAGTAAGCCTGGGATAGCTTTTTATTTCGATGCGCCAGCCATTGTCATCCGTTAAGTGCAGGTGCAGCAAATTAAATTTATACCGCGCCATCTGATCCATAAATTCCTTTACTTCCTGTTTGGTAAAAAAATGCCGGGATACATCAAACATTAATCCCCTCCAGGCAAAACGCGGATAGTCCGTAATATTTACAGCGGGTATAAGCCAGCCACTGCCGGTAATAACCGTTTTACTTTCTATAGCAGGGGGCAGCAATTGCAAAAGTGTTTGCACGCCGTAAAACAATCCGGCTGGATCGGCAGCGGTAACTACGATACCGTTTGCATCCGCTTTTAACTGGTACTGTTCTTTTTTGTACGACTTATCAGTTACTATTTTCAATTGTATGGTACCGGTAGTTGAAGAAAGGGTTTCTTTCACCGTTACGCTATAGCCTGTTGCGGTGCTGATTTTTTTGCTGAGGTAGGCTGCAACCCCTGTACCAGCGGGGGTTGTTTCTATCACCGGGTTTGCAGGCAAGGTAAAATTTCCGTTCAGCCGCTGCAGGCTCACCGGTTGGGGAATCAATGAAAGTTCACCCTGCCCGGTCTGACCTAATGAATGAAGTGCAACAAAAAGAGCGGCCAGGAGCAACAGGTTACTTTTCATATTTTCAGCTTTGTTGCAAAGAAAAGGAAATAATAATTCTAAACTTACAATGCTGTCTGCGTTTTTACGTAGGCTGCACTGGGCTACCCGTTAAAAAAAGGCGCAACAGCGTTCGGCCTTTCCTGCCAACAGGCGTTCACCAGCCATTAACAAGAAATTATTCATATGGCGCGCAACAAGTTTCTACCTTGTAGGTGCTATAGGAGAAACACTCATTTAAAAAATCACCATGAAAAAATTATTGATTGCTGCCGCCATGCTTGTGATAAGCAGCGGTATTTTTGCCCAGGCGCAGCCTAAAAAAGAAGTTAAAGACGCTTCTAAAATGACGGCCGTTAAGAAAGAACCGGCCAAAGTTGTTCCCATTGCAAAACCGGCTCCCGCAACCGCCACTACTGCCGGTCCCATTAAAAAAGATGGCACTGCAGACATGCGCTACAAAACAAACAAAGAGACAGCTAAACCCGTACCGGCAGGTCCAACAAAAAAAGACGGCACCGCAGACATGCGCTACAAAGCCAATAAAAATCCCAAAAAGAAAAATTAAGCATCCGTCAATACCTGGTAAAATATCAACCCTTCCCATGCGAAGGGTTTTTTAATAGTCCGCACTACCTGAAATAATACTGTGGCCCTTCCAAAAATCAGGTCGGCAGCTGCTGGTTTATATGAAATCATAAACCCTATATTTGCCATAATAATCAAAACAAAACAGCATGAAAACCTTTATTGTTCATACTGATTTTTCTGACACTTCAAAAAATGCAGCCCGTTTTGCCGCGCACCTGGCAGAACAGCTGGTTGATGCAAACATTATACTGTATAATGTATTTGACAAAATTGATACAGAAAGCAGCGATGGATCGGTGGTAAGCAACGACCACGAGGGCCGCAAAAAAATTGTAGAAATGGCCCTGGAAAGTGTAAAAAGAGAAATGAGCCACGTGGCACCCGGTGCCAGGATTTCCTGCTATGCAGAGGAAGAAGGTTCATTTATTGACAGCCTGGAAAGACTGGCCCGTCACAAACAAGCCAACCTGATCATCATGGGCATCACCGGGGCTACCCGCCTGGCGCAAATTTTTATAGGCAGCAATACCCTCAACATGGTTAATAAAAATATTTGCCCGGTAATGATTGTGCCGCCAGATGCAGCATTTACAGGCATCAAAAATGTAGTGTTAACCTCCGACTTTAAAGACGTAGAAAAAACAACGCCGGCTAAAGCGCTGAGAGAGGTACTGGATATTTTTAAACCATTCATCCATGTGGTAAATGTAGACAGTGAGCATTATGTTGAACTGACCGAAGAGTACAAAGCTGAGCGCGAAAAACTGGAGACTATCCTTGCAGGTTTTGATACGGAGTATTATTTTATGCGCCAGTATGATTTTGTAGAAGCCATTAATCAGTTTGTTTCCGACTATAAGATTGATATGATTTTTACAGTGCCCAAGAAACACTCCTTTCTGGGCGGATTATTTAAAACCAGTAATACCAAAAAGCTGGCCTACCACAGCCATGTGCCGTTGGTAGCGGTGCATGAATAAAACCTGCAGGTATTATTAAAAGCAACAGCAGATAATTTACGTATACCTGGTGCAGCAACAATCGTGAGCCAGTTGTTCCATGGCGGACACCCGCTCCTACTCTCCCCGTAAAGCCTTACCTTTACGGGGATTTATTTATGCAGCCTGCCTTACATACACCCATTTTTGTCTCCAGCTTTGCCGGTCAGTCATTGCCGGCCAACTTTTACATTCCTGATTAGTAAGCTCTCCCGTTTTTATTGAATGATCCGCCGGGTAACACGCATTTGTTTCTTCATTATTTAATTTATTTTTTATGCCGAGGCATACACGTCAACTACAGGTAAATTCAGAAATAGGCACATTGAAGCGGTTGCTTGTACACAGCCCAGACAGCGGACTCGGGAAAGTAGTTCCTTCCAAAGCGCAGGACTGGTTATTTGAAGACATTGTACACCTGGACACCATTCGTAAAAAAGAATATGATTTTTACACCAAAATACTCCTGTATTTTCTTGACCCTGAAAAAATAAAAGGCAAACTCAAAGATATTGACAGCCCAAGAAGCAAACGCAGTTTTTACAAGCCGGATAATGAGAAATTTTTTAAGTCAGATAAGGTAATTGAACTGCAGTGGCTGCTGAGCGAATTATTGGGCAACCATGAAATAAAAATGAAATTAACGGCCTCTGTCTGCGCCATTGAAGGTTGTTCCTATGCTATGCAGCAGGAATTGCAAAATGTATCCCCGGTGCAGCTTTCTAAAACATTTATCAGCGGTACGCTGGGTAATGACCGGATGATTTTTGCTCCCATACCCAATTTTATTTTCACCCGCGATATAGGCATTGTGATTAACAATTTTGTATTGCTGAACAAACCTGCCAAAAAAGCCAGGACGCGTGAAGCCCTGCTGGCTAAATATATTTTCTTCAACCACCCTTTGTTTAAAGACTACCACGATAATGTTATTGAAATACCAGACACTTTTCATCATTTCCTGCTGCCCAAAGAAGGCGATGATCATAAAGTAACACTGGAGGGCGGCGATGTAATGGTGGTTAGTAAAGATCATTTACTGATTGGCGTTAGCGAGCGCACTACCATGGAGGCAGCGCACCAGGCCGTGAAAAGCCTGTTCGAAAAAAATGTAGTGAAGAAAATAACCATCGTAAAAATCCCGAAGAAGCGGGACTACATGCATATAGATACCGTGTTTACACAGGTGAAAAGAAATGTATGGGTAATGCTCGGCAACTTCTCTAAAAAATCCATTAAAATGGAAGATGCCGATCCGGTGCAGCGCATCCTGGAAGAAAAAAAGAAAGATGAGAAACTGACCATCATCCAGTTTAAAAAGAAAGACCTGGCTAACCCCCGTTACTTCGACAACCTGGAAGATTTACTGGTTGATATCAGTGAAAACGATTTGGGCTGCGAAGAAAAAGTGAAATTTATCTATTCGGGTAACAATGAATTTCCGTTTGATGCCAGGGAGCAATGGACAGATTCCTGCAACCTGCTGGCGCTTAAAGAAGGTGTTGTGCTGGGGTACGACCGCAACGACCGTACCGTAGACGCGTTTAAGGAAAACGGATTTGCCATTATACATGTGCATGAGCTGATTGAAAAACTGGAAGCTGGTGAAATGGACACTGCTAAAATGAAAGACACCCTGATATTGATGCCTTCAGCAGAATTATCAAGGGCCCGCGGTGGTTTTCACTGCATGAGTATGCCCCTGCTGAGAGATGATATCTGATACGCAAGCAACCTGGAAATAAAAAAAATTGCTGATTTCCCGATTTTTTGATCTCATGATTTCTTTGCATTCAGCGTGGGGATAAATTTCAACATCTTAAAATTCCGAAATCTCAAAAAATATACAGTCATGAGCATGCAAACCACTTCTCACCTACTGATGATACGACCGGTTAATTTTGGTTTTAATGCAGAAACCGCGGTTAACAATGCATTCCAGGTGCCGGGCAATGATGCCGGTGCGCAGGGAAAAGCAAGGCATGAATTCGATGCGTTTGTACTGCTGCTGCAGCAAAACGGCGTAGAGATAACCGTTATTAATGACAGCCCCGATCCTCACACGCCCGACTCGATTTTCCCTAACAACTGGGTTTCATTTCATGATGACGGCACCGCTGTTTTATACCCTATGTATGCCCCCAACCGAAGGCTGGAAAGAAAACCAGCTGTATTGGATAAAATCGCAGAAAAATTTGTGCTGAGCCAAACCATTGATTTGAGCGGCAATGAAAAAGAAGATGCGTTTTTAGAAGGCACCGGCAGTATGGTACTGGACAGGCAAAATAAAATCGCCTATGCCTGTATTTCCCCCCGCACTGATTACTTTGTATTGACAGATTTCTGTGAGAAAATGGGCTATACCGCCTGTATATTTGATGCTGTTGATCAAAATGGCCATGCCATTTACCATACCAATGTCATGATGTGCATAGCAGATGCCTACTCAGTAATTTGTATGGACTCCATTGCTGCGGCGCATGAGAAAGAAGAAGTTGCCGGAACCATCAAAAAAACAGGAAAAGAAATTATTGAAATCACGTATAACCAGATGAATCATTTTGCCGGCAATATGCTGCAGGTAAACAGCAGCGGGGGAGAAAAGCTGCTGCTGATGTCATCGCAGGCATATGAATCATTGACAAAAGAACAAGTGGAAAAATTAAGTAGTTTTAATAAAATTCTACACTCGCCCTTAATCACTATAGAAACCAATGGCGGTGGCAGTGCAAGGTGTATGATGGCCGAGGTACATTTACCGGTACAATAATTTTGAGTTTACAGTTCCTTGTTCATAGTTCTGTTACTGCGTAGTCAGTTATGCAGCTGTACAAAGTCTACAAATTTGTACTACCTATGTTCTTCATTGCCTTCTGGCGCGAAGAATAAATAAGTAACATATTGAAAAAAAGAAATAATATATGCGCTTTCAAGCATCCCTGCACTTTGCAGAAAACCTGGATAAAAAAGACCCGCTGAAAAAGTTCAGGAAGCAATTTTATTTTCCGCAGCATAAGGGAAAGAAAGCCATTTATTTCTGTGGTAACTCGCTTGGCCTGCAGCCCAGGCAAACCGCCAAAGCCATTAAGCAGGAACTAAAAGACTGGAAAACGATGGCCATCGGCGGATATACCGGCGCCAAACATCCCTGGTTATATTACCATGAAAATTTTAAACAAACGCTGTCACAGGTTATGGGCTGCCGGCAGGATGAAGTAACGGTAATGAATGCATTAACTGTTAACCTGCATTTGCTGCTTTTATCCTTTTACAAACCTGCGGGCGACCGCTATAAGATCATCATGGAGGCAGGCGCTTTTCCGAGTGACCAGTATGCCGTGGAGACACAGGTAAAATTTTACGGCTATGACCCCAAAACGGCCATCATTGAAATAACCCCCCGGAAAGGCGAAAAAACGCTTCGTACCGGGGACATCCTGCAAACAATAGCAGACAATAAGGAAAGCCTGGCGCTGGTATTGCTCGGCGGCATTAATTATTATACCGGCCAGTTGTACGATATCAAATCCATTACCGCGGCTGCACAGCAGGCAGGCGCCATTGCCGGTTACGACCTGGCCCATGTGGCAGGCAATGTACCGATGGAGTTACACAAATGGAATGCTGACTTTGCTGTATGGTGCTCCTACAAATACCTGAACGCTGGTCCGGGTGCAGTAAGCGGCATATTCATCAATGCAAAGCATGCTAATAATAAACGGACTGGCCGCCTGGGTGGCTGGTGGGGCAACGCTGAGAAAACACGGTTCAAAATGGAAAAAGGCTTTAAACCAAAAGCGGGTGTGGATGGCTGGCAGTTAAGCACCGCACAGGTTTTTAATATGGTTGCATTAAAAGCATCGCTGGAACTATTTGAAAACGCCGGTATAAAAAACCTGCGCAAAAAAAGTATACAGCTTACTGGTTACTTAGAATTTTTACTAAAGCAACTTAGTCATGTAAAATTTGAGATCATTACGCCTGCTGACCCGCTGCAGCGTGGTGCCCAGCTCAGTTTATTTTTTAAGGAAAATGCCAAAGCTATCCACCAGCAGCTTACAGCAAATGGTGTTATTGTTGATTACAGAGAGCCCGGGGTTATCCGCGTTGCACCTGCACCGTTATATAATTCGTTTAAAGAAGTGTATCGGTTTTATGAGATATTGAAGGCTTTTGAACATTGACGTGCCGGTCATTGAACCCTTGCAGGGTTCCGTTACTCCCGAATAATGATCCCGGGGTTTCACCCGGGCTATGCACATAACGCCCTTTCAGGGCTGAAAAAGTCTCCACGAGAAAATCATATGCATAGCGTAACATGCGGTTCCAAAAATTATAACGCATCACTTCTCTTTTCCCTTTGCCATTTCAACAAAAGAAAAATTGGCAAACACTTCGTCAATAGTCGTGCCATCGGCCTGCTTGGTTAGCCGCATCATTGTTTGAGGGCCTTCCTTGTAATCGCCCAGCGGTATCACCATCCTTCCCCCGGTTTTCAGTTGCGCAATGAGTTTGGGGGGAACAATGGGTGCAGCCGCCGTAATAATTACTTTATCAAAGGGCGCGTAGGTGGGCAGTCCCTCAAAGCCATCGCCATAAAAAAATTTTATATTGTTGTATTTCTTTATAAATCCGAATTTTTTATTGTTCTCGAACAGCTGCTTTTGCCTTTCAATGGTAAATACCTGTGCGCCCATTTCTGCCAGTACACTGCACTGGTAAGCACTGCCGGTACCAATCTCCAGTATTTTTTCAAATGGTTTTATTTCAAGCAACTGGCTCTGGTAAGCTACTGTATAAGGTTGTGAGATGGTTTGATCAACTGCAATCGGAAAGGCACGGTCTTCATACGCTACTTCATCAAAGGCAGAGTCCAGGAAAAAATGCCGGGGTATAGCGCCAATAGCCGCCAGCACCCGCTGATCGGTAATGCCTTTTTCGCGCACCATGTCAACTAATTTTTTTCTAAGGCCCTTGTGCCGGTAACTGTCTTCATACATTCTCATAGCAGTTTGCAATATAGTTGATTAGTTGATTCGTTGATCAGCTGACCGGCATGGACGGGCAGATCTCTGCAGAAGTTTTACCCTAATCATGATACATGTTTCTCACAGCCTGCAAATCAACCATTCAAACTGATCAACCAATCAACTAAATCATTACCTTCAAAACTCAAATTACAATATGAAACTAAACACGGGAATTTTACTGGCGCTCATGATGTTGCTGGAGTATTTTATATGGGGCGCCTGGTACGTAACCATGAGCACTTACATGAGTGAACACCTGCATTCAACGGGTTTACAAATTGGTGCCGCCTACAGCGCACTGGCCATCGCTACCATGATTTCACCTTTCTTTGTAGGACTCATAGCTGACCGTTTTTTTGCGGCACAAAAAATAATGGGCGTATTGCATTTGCTGGGCGCTGTATTACTCTTTTTTGCTACTAAAATAACAGACAACAGTGCTTTTTACTGGATTATACTTTTTTATTCCCTTTTGTACATGCCCACCATCGCGCTCTCCAACAGTGTGGCCTTTTCTCAAATGAGTGACCCCGGCAAACAGTTTCCATGGATCCGGGTTTTTGGTACCATTGGCTGGATAATAGCAGGTATCATCATTGGCAGTTATGCACTGGAGAAAACATCTTCTACTTTTTTAATAGCAGCAGGCGCGTCTGCAGCACTGGGCCTGCTCAGTTTCATATTGCCCAATACGCCCCCTAAAGCCAGTGAAAATGATGGCAGTGCCGCTAAAGCATTGGGTTCGGAAGCATTTGTATTGTTTAAAGACAAACCCTATCTGATTTTTTTTATTGCCGCTATACTGGTTTGTATACCGCTTTCTTTTTATTATGGCTTTGCCAATAATTTTCTGAATGAACTGAACGTGGAAAATGCCGCCACCAAAATGACCCTGGGCCAGTTTTCTGAAGGCTTGTTTATACTGGCCATTCCATTTTTGTTTTATCGTATCGGTGTAAAGAAAATGCTGTTGCTGGGTATGGGTGCCTGGATCTTGCGCTACATTCTTTTTGCCTACGGCGATAATGGCGCCAATCTCTGGATGCTGTACGGCGGTATTATTCTTCATGGCGTTTGTTATGATTTCTTTTTTGTGACCGGTTATATGTATACAGAAAAGAAAGCCGGTGCAAAGATCAAAAATGCCGCACAGGGACTTTTCACTTTTGCGACCTATGGACTGGGCATGTTTATCGGCACCCTGTTCTCTGGTTATATAGCAGATAAATACAAGCTGGCCGAAGGCGGGCATAACTGGCAATCAATCTGGTTTGTACCGGCGATCATCGCCGCAGGTGTGCTGGTTTATTTCATTATTTTCTTCAAAGAAAAAAGGGAAATTCAACAGGCATAACATTGTATGCAAATCATTTTACTAAAACGAAACTTCATTTTATAACTTCCCTGGCCCCTCGTCCGGGGCCAGGTCTATTATTCTACTATGCAACGAATTGCCATGCTGGGCTCTGGTTTTATCGGCCGCTTCTATGCTGACTCTTTACAGGGGCAAAGAAGCCAGGATAAAATTATAAGCATTTACAGCCGCCGTGAAGAAAGCGCTAAAAAGTTTGCCACCGATTATAATTGTGCGCAGTGGACTATCAATATGGAAGAAGCCATTGCCAACCCTGACGTAGATGTGGTTTGCATTTCGCTGCCCAATAATATTCATGAAGCCGCTGTTATGCTCTGCTGCAAACACAAAAAGTCCGTGATTACCACCAAACCTTTGGGCAGAAATGCCGCAGAGGCAAAACGCATGCTGCTGGCGGTAGAAGAAGCCGGCATCTTTAATGGCTACCTGGAAGACCTGGTATATACACCGAAGTTTTTAAAATCACTGGAAAGTGTTAAGGATGGCGCCATTGGCCGGGTGCTCTGGGCGAAATCCAGGGAAGCCCACCCCGGACCGCACAGCGATTGGTTCTGGGATATAGAGCAGGCCGGCGGAGGTTGCATACTTGACCTGGGCTGTCATTGCGTAGAGATTGCGCGTAATTTTATAGGAAAAGATATTCTGCCTGTTGAAGTAATGTGCTGGGCTGATACACAGGTGAAACCGATTGACGCGGAAGACCATGCCATCGGACTGGTAAAATATGAAAATGGTGCCATTGGCCAGTTTGAAGTAAGCTGGACATTCCGCGGCGGACTTGACCTGCGCGATGAAGTAATGGGCACAGAGGGTACAATATGGATGAATAATTTTCTGCGCACCGGGCTTGAAATGTTTACCACCGGCAAAAGCGGCGACTACACAGCAGAAAAAGCAGAGAGCAATTCCGGTTGGCTGTTTCCGGTAGGTGATGAGCTGAATGATCTTGGCTACAACCATATGTTTACGGACATGTTTAACGCCATTGAAAATAAGACCGCTCCCAAAGAAACTTTTTATGACGGTTATGTGGTAAATGCCATCCTGGACGCCGCCTATAAATCTGCGAAAACAAAAATGTGGGAACCGGTGCAGCTGGATATCTGGCGCGGAAAAACAGGTGTGGGTAAAGACAGTCACCTGGTAGAATACGATGTGGATCACTATCTTGTAAAAGAAGAAGTTACCCACTATGGCGCTAAGAAAATCATCCTTAAAAATAAAACAACGGGTAAGATCACAGAGCGGGTGGAGTAAACGGTTTTAACAACCAATAAAACTGATGCTGTACAGAGTTTCGAACTTCGCACTTGCTATGTTCTTACCGAACTCCGTTCGGCGCTATGGCAGAAAATAAAATAGTGCACAGCAATAATTAACTAAAAAAATCATGTCTTTTCAAGCCTGCCTGGATACTATCAGAGCAAAAACCGGCAAAGTCCTGACCAATTTAAAAAATTGGCAGAGAAAAAAGGCTTTCTGAAAAAAGGAAAACTGGCAGACGAGGTTAAAGCGGGAGAAATCGTACAATGGCTAAAGGTGATTCGAACTGGGACACGGCCATGCAATGGCTTTTTTTTGCTTTCTTTAAGGGCATTAAAAAAGAAGCCGATTAATATATATTCTTTAACACAGCCATGTTTTAGAAATCGTGCTTGTGTTTAAAATATGGCTACATTCATAGATGCAGTTTGGCAAAACTTCTTTCCTTTTGTTACTGGTAATACTTTTTGTGCTGCCATTTTTTATTTACAAGGCAGTCTGGATAATCCGCGCAGTGCCGGCTACCGGCACCATGTGTTTTATGGGTAAAAGTCTCAATGGTCAGTTCTCCAGTGAATACCCGGTAATTAAATTTACCAGCACAGGCAAAGACACAGTATTTTTTAACGGCAGCGAGGGCATACAATTACAACCCGGCCAACAGGTGCCCTTGCTGTATAATAAAAAAAATCCCGCCACCGCACGGGTATATACGTTTAAAGGCTTATGGGTAGATACCATCATTAATGCCGTTGTCCCATTGGTGATTTTATTCATTGTTTTCTTACACCCGGATCTTATTCCGCGTAGGTCAAAAATTATAATTGGGAAAAAGCCGTTTATACAGCTTGTTTAAGAGGCATCCATAACCCGCACAGGCAGCATTTAAAACTACCGTCTAATAAGTAATTTTATTTATACCCATTCATACTGATGGCCTGCATCTCTCGTCTAACCTTCAATGCCAACCCCATCGCACTAAAAATAATAGTCGGCCGCAAAACCAAACGTAAACAACAAGTTTTTGCGGCTGGTGCGGTTTACTTTATTATAGTTCAATCCGCTGGTAATGCTCAGCCATTTTTTTAGTTTAACAGAGAGGCTTGAATTAGATTTGATGATATAATCACTTCCCAGTGAAAGCGACTGCTGCCAGTAGTGAACGCCATCCAGCACAATAATACCTTTAAATACAAAATGATATTTGAGCCGCAATGAATTGCGCAGGGTGCTATAGCTTTCATTGGTAACCGAATCTATTTTCAGGTTGCTGTATTCGTATAAAATACCATTGCTAATTACAACACTCGCGTCTTTTTTATCAGAAAAATTATATCCGGCGCCCAAACCACCCTGGAAGCGATCATTGGTCTTTAGCGAATAACTTTTTTCATAGGTAACCAATCCCCAATAATACAAATGCGGCAGCTTGCCATAAATATTAAAATCCATGCTGGATATAAAATCGTTATTCGTCAGCAGCCCGTTTTGCTTACCGTACACCCAGGCGGCACCACTATTAAGAGATTTATTCTTTTTGCTTACATTAAACTTAAGCGCATTGTTTAACACGAAAGAATTACTGTTCTGCGTCTGGTTGACAATACCGGTAGCCGCATAACCCAGGTAATGGTGTACGCTGTCGCTGAGCTGCGCAGCAGCATTTAAACCGATCAGTAAACCAATGATTACAATTAAGCTTTTCTTTCTTTTACTCCTGTTCATACAAAAATAAATACTACTAATATGCCTGAAAAAAGAACACCCTGGCCTCAGGCGCTTGAATACCAATCGTCCCCGGGTCAAATCCCGGAACAGTTTCATCTGCCACATGCCCTGCAGGTATTGAATTAAACGACCGCAATATTTTGCAATATTGCGGTCGTGAAATATGGATCATCATGCAGCAGCGTGAAAATATATTTTTATGATAATTTCGATGTTAA
This sequence comes from Chitinophagaceae bacterium, assembly GCA_039916305.1. Classification (GTDB taxonomy): domain Bacteria; phylum Bacteroidota; class Bacteroidia; order Chitinophagales; family Chitinophagaceae; genus JACMLD01. The sequence continues at coordinate 180,637 of JBDSLR010000024.1, forward strand.
GTTTCCCCCAGGGCCACAATTTTTTACTTCAGCTTCATATCAGCAATAATACCTTCTACCTTTTTATCCAGTTCAGCGTTTACAGCCTCATACTCCGCAACGCTGGCCAATTTGGTATTAACACTGAAATAGAATTTTATCTTAGGCTCCGTGCCACTGGGCCGTGCAGATATTTTACTGCCATCAGCCAGTATGAATTGCAGCACATTTGATTTGGGCAAAGCAATATCCCAGCTTTCACCCGTTTGCAGGTTAGTGCCTTTCTTAAGTTCATAATCCAGTAACTGCGCCACAGCTACACCATTGATGCTTTTGGGCGGGTTGCTGCGATAGCCTTCCATCATGGCAGCAATCTGCTGCTGGCCATCCATGCCTTTTTTAGTAATAGAAATAAGTGATTCTTTGTAAAGGCCGTATTGCACATACAGGTCAACCAGTTTTTCATATAAACTCCTGCCCTTGTCTTTTTCATAAGCTGCCATTTCGCACAATAAAGCAACTGCGCTTACTGCATCTTTATCGCGTATTTTGGAGCCTATCATTAAACCATAGCTTTCTTCTCCACCCACAATGTATTCTTCCTTGCCTTCTTTTTCTTTTATCAGTTCGGCTATCCATTTAAAACCAGTGAGTACATTGTAGCAGGCTATGCCATTTGCTTTGGCAATGGTATCCACCAATTCACTGGTGACAATGGTTTTAATCACCATATCATTGGGCTTGGCAATACCTTTTGCCTTGCGCGCCTCAATCATATAATTACAGGCCAGTACTGCCGTCTGGTTACCATTTACCAGCATCCAGTTGCCCTTATTGTCTTTAATGGCAATGCCCACGCGGTCGGCATCCGGATCTGTACCCAGTAAAATATCTGCATCAATTGCTTTAGCTTTTTTGAGACCAATGCTCATTGCCTCACTCTCTTCAGGATTGGGATATACCACCGTAGGGAAATTGCCATCAGGTACCGCCTGCTCATCCACAATAGTTACATTGTTAAAGCCAAAACGCTGCAGTACTTCGGGCACCAGTTTTATGCCGGTACCGTGTATGGGCGTATAAACAATTTTCAGATCTTTTTGACGGGCTATCACTTCCGGGTAAACGCTGAGGCCTTTTACCATGTCCATATACGCATTGTCAATCTCCACCCCTATGGGGGTAATATTTGCTTCGCCACCGCTCCATTTTACTTCATCTACGGAAGCAATTTTGTCCACTTCTTTAATCACATCTTTATCGTGCGGGGGTACCAGCTGGCCGCCGTCATTCCAATAGGCTTTATAGCCATTGTATTCTTTAGGGTTGTGGGATGCGGTACACACCACGCCACCGTTGCAGCCAAGCTGGCGGATGGCAAACGACAGTTCGGGTGTGGGGCGGAGCGATTCAAAGAGGTACACCACGATGCCGTTCGCAGCGAACACGTTGGCCGTGGTTTCGGCAAAAAAACGGCTGTTGTTGCGGCTGTCATGCGCAATGGCCACCTTGATTTCACCGGTGACCTGGTTCTTCAGGTAGTTGGCAAAGCCCTGTGTGGCCATGCCGATCGTATATTTATTGATGCGGTTGGTACCTACGCCCATAATGCCGCGCAGGCCGCCTGTTCCGAATTCGAGGTTCTTGTAAAAACTTTCGGTGAGCTCATCCGGATTTTCCTGTTGCATTTTTGTAATCTCGTCCCGGGTCGCCTGGTCATAGCCGTCCGTCAACCAACTGTTGATTTTATTTTGAATGAGGGGGTCCATAAAGATTCAGTTTGCGGTTTAAGGTTTGAAGATATAGAATTTTATCATTTCGCGATAGGCTAACAATTTAGAAACGTATTTTTGCCCGAAGCAAATTATCGGCAGTGCATTCAGCGGCAAGACGGATTTTTTTTATCGTTATTACTAACATGGCCATTTCGTCGGCATTTGCGCAAACCACATGGAGGGACACCAGCACCATTACTTTCCTCAACGTCGGTCCAGGGGATACGCTACACGCCGAAGCGGTTTCCGCGGCAAATCATTCGAACCGGAAGCGGGTAAAAACTG
>JBDSLR010000025.1:0-156587 GCA_039916305.1 Chitinophagaceae bacterium
TTTATTCTATGCCTGGTAAGTTTTTTTATAAATGGGCAAACACCAGACAATACGCAACGAAAAACATTTTTGAAGAAAGACAGTATTAAGTCGTCAATGGATGGTGTAACCCAGGTTTTTTATTTTAACAAATCTACCAGCGATAAACCTGCGCCATTAATTGTTCAACTCCATTCGTGGAGCTTCCCTGCCGACTCTTTGACAACGCTTGAATTAGACAGGGAAACGGGCAAAAAAAATTACAACTACGTATTTCCTGATTTCAGGGGAGTAAATAACCAACCCAAGGCTTGTTGCAGTGAATTTGTAATTGCTGATATAGACGAAGCGATTGACTGGGCGTTAAAAAATATGAATGTCGATAAAAAGCGGATTTATATAATTGGATACAGCGGTGGTGGTTATGCAACATTTGCAATGTATATGAAATCCAGACACGCTATCCGGTCGTTCTCAGCATGGTGTCCTATTTCAGACATTGTTGCGTGGTATGGACAATCACGCGAAAGAAAAAACCAATATGTGTCGCAAATTATCAGGTGTATCGGCGCAGCATCGGTATTCGATACCTTAAAGGCAGAAGAACGATCCCCGTTATTTTGGACAACGCCGCTGAAAAAACGCAAGAAAAGTAGCCTTCAAATTTTTGCGGGTATTCATGATGGATATACAGGTCCTGTTCCCATTTCGCAATCAGTTAATTTTTATAACAAGCTTTTATCGGATTACAAAGTGACCGACACTTCGAAATATATAAAGCCTGAAGATTTGAAATGGATGCTTGAAACACAAACTTTTCCTTTTTCAAACAGCGATAAAAAACTGGGCGACAGAGCAATTCATTATCAGAAGTCCGCTAAGAACGTTATGCTTACTATTTTTGAGGGGGGACATGAGATGTTAAGCAAACAAGCAATAGAATACATCGAACAGATCAAGAGCATCCGGTAACGGTTGGAAAACCAAAGACATCTGAACCCTGCCGCCAAGACGGTTTAAAGGTGATTTCTCGTGGCGATATGGGTCGGTATTACCAATTCTCCAATTTAATAAGCTGGATGAAATTGACATTTAGTAGTTCATGAGTTTTATAATGACAGTGCATTCCTCCGTGGCAGAACAACTTTCAGTCAGTATCGATGTGCATGTGCGGATGTCCTTGACTTCGGTGGCAACTGCATGATGATTGTGAAATACTGCAGGATGTAGCGGCGGCGCAATTCGAGTAAGGTGCCTGCTAACAAATTACTTTCTATATCGATACGTTTAATAAAAAGTAGACAAGCCGATAGCCTGCAGTGTGTCTAAAATTATAAGAATAAAATTGACTGAAAATGGAATAGGTTCAAGCCAAATTCACCAGTGAGTAAAAGAAAGATTAAATGTTTTTGTTTTCTTTGTCAGCGAAGTTGGGTTCTGTACTTCAAGGGCGCTATGAATGCATTTTTGCAGCGCTTTCATACATCCTGGACGGTTGATACACCAGCGCCTGGCTGGAAACAAGCAGCTTTTGCAATTAAGATTTGTATTAACTTTATTACTATGGATCCGAATAAAAAAATACTCATTATCACCGGCGATGCAGGTGAAAGTTTTGAAATTCTTTACGCGATGCACCGGTTGCGGGAAGCAGGGTATGAGCCTGTAATTGCAGCCCCTACCGTTAAATCCATGAACCTGGTGATCCATGATTTTGAGCCCGGGTGGGATACTTATGTGGAACGCAAGGGCTATTTAGTGGATTCCCAGATTTCTTTTGACCAGGTGGCGCCGGGTGAGTACAGGGCTGTTCTTTTTCCCGGAGGGCGTGCACCTGAATATTTGCGTAACGACCGCAGGGTGATTAGCATAACGAAAGAATTTTATAACAGTGACAAATATATTTTTGCTATTTGTCATGGTGTACAAATTTTGGTAACAGCCGGTATAGTTAACAACAGAAAAATTGCCTGCTATGAACATGTGAAGTTTGAAGTGGAATCTGTGGGTGGCATTTATGTTTCACCCGACGAGGCAGTAAAAGATGGCAGAATTGTTACAGGAAAAACCTGGCAATCTCATCCTGAATTTTATAAGATTGTATTCAGTTGCCTGGAAGAATCGGAGAAAGCGGTGAAGCCAGCCTAAGGAATAATGAGAAAAGGCATTCACCAAACAAACAGTTTTAATGCTGGTATATAAAGGATACGATCAGGCAGCTCTTGACAAACAGTATAACAACAGGCTGCATGTTCCGGATTATGCCACATACCTGGAAAGATGGGAAATGCTCAGCAGGCAAACAGAAAAAGAATTTCCCGTTGTTAAAGATATTCCCTACGCTGCATTACCGCGTGAACAATTGGATATATATCCTTCGCTGCTTCCTTCCTCCAAAACATTGATTTTTATTCACGGTGGATATTGGCATAAATTTGACAAAAGCAGTTTTCAGTTCATCGGGAATGCATTCAGAAATTACCATATTACTACCGTTCTGATCAATTATCCGCTGGCACCTGTAGTTTCTATTGATCAAATATCAGCATCCTGCCGGCGGGCCATTTCCTGGCTACACCAAAACATATCAGCATATAACGGCGATCCAGGGCAGCTTTATATGGCCGGGCATAGTGCAGGAGGACACCTGTGCGCTATGTTGCTGGCAACAGACTGGAGTCATTTTAATCTTAAACGGGATACCATCAAGGGAGCATGCGTTATCAGTGGTTTGTTTAATTTAATCCCTATCCGGCTTTCTGATATTAACCAGGTACTGAAATTGGACACGGAAACGGCGCTTCGAAACAGTCCGGTTCATTTGTTGCCGATAAATCAGTGTCCACTGTCAATAGTTGTGGGAAGCAATGAAACAAATGAGTTCCTGGATCAAAGCAATGAACTATATACATGCTGGAAAGAAAGTATCTCCGCAGAAATAATACAGACAGAGGGATTAAATCATTATTCAATAGTAGAAACAATCCTTGACCCGCAATCCTGCCTTCACCAGGCGATGCGTCGGCTAATGAAAATTTAGCGTGGCAGATAAGCTGTTATAATTCCTATGCAGCCAGTAACTATGGTTTATAAATTATTAGGTAAGATTGATCTGCGCCAACAAAAACAAGTATCCAATTCAGTCCCGTTTCGTTGTCGTATCTGGCATTTATGCTGGGTATGTCTTGGGGGCACATGAGGCAGGTTTAAAAAGAAACCTATAATAAAATAAGATTGGGCGAAATGCCCACCTAAAGAATGCAGCCCAAGCCGAGCAAGAAGGCAAGCTCTTTGGCAGGTTGGCTTCTGTGCTGCGGGTTTTGTGTGCCTGCCAATGTGCTTGCCTTGTGGCGTTGGCTATTAGAGACTACGCATATTGTCTCTTTAGTTATGACCTTGCTTTGTTTTTAATCTCTCTATTGATTCCTTTGAATACAAATATGCATTTCCCTTTTTAGTGAACTGCAATTTGCCAGCGTTTCGTATGTGAGCCAAATCACAATCCTGAACTTTGAGTTCTGCTTTAGCTTCTTTACTCGTTAGAAACTGTGTGGGTTTATTCGGCATCTTCTTTTTGCTTCTTCTTTTTTGTCTTTCCCGGTTTACTATCTAATATCAAATTTAAAAATGATGTTGGTTGAAGAAAATAGTTTGGATTCTCTTCAATCTTTTCTTTTATTAGAATTAGTCCACCGTTGGTATAAGATTCCATTGTTTGTATTAGTGCTTTTACAACTTCCTCTTCTTTAATAGCACCTTGTTCAAGAGCAATAAAATCAACATTGGTTTTTGCAATCAGAGAAAGGAAAATGTTCTCTTGAAGGTTTGTAAAATCATTTCTTGTTGAAATAGTTGTTTTGCTTCCCCAGTGTTGAATGTGGTGGCTGAAATCAGTTTTCTTTTCAGTATCAGGTATTGGTGAAAATTCTTCGTTGTATAATCCCAAGAAGAAAGCATACATATACAATTCATAATTGGTACTAAAATGCTTCCCAAGATTGATTTTCTTTTCTCCTTCTGCTCCAAATTTTTGAGATAAGGAATTAAACAAATCTTTATGCACCTCACTATATTTTGGAATTTTAGTTTTCCATTTATCAAATAAGTTTTCCATGTTATAAAGTGATTACTTGAGTATTTAATGTTTTAAGATTGTTCTTGTCAAAAGGTCTTTCAAGTTTTATCCAAAAGGCTTTATTTCTTTTCACATGCTCAAATTCGTTCTTGATAGATAAGGCTTTTGTTTCTTTATCTGTTGAAAGGAAATCTTTAATTAAAAGAATTTTCTGGTTTTCAGTTTCATAAATTAAATTAAGGAATTCAGCCGTTTTATTTTCACCAAATGATGATGTTGGTGCGTCAAAAATCATTGGAAAATTCTCTTCCTTTATTTCAGAAGCTAATTCAGAAATCGCAAACAATATTGAAATGTGCATTGAAGTCAGCAATGACTGATTGGGTTTGTAAAATGTTCTTCCCTCTTCCTGCAATTCAATTTCTACATATGATTTATTGGCTTTGATTCTTTTTGTAAATACAATTGTTCCTGTAAAAGATTCAATATTTATTTTACCAAAAAAGCTGTTTGATTTGGTTTGAAGTTTTGCAATGAACTCGTCAAATTTCATTTCTTTCGTGTCTTTGAAAATTGTTTCAATATCACGGAGAATTGCTCTGGTCTTAATTAAGAATAGGTTAGCTGACTTCAAATCTATACCGTCTTTCTCATCTTTTTTTGCTTTTAAGTCTGTTGAAACAACTTTTAATCTTGCGTTGTAATCTACATTCTCTCGGTTACGATGCTTTAAATCGTCTTGCCAGGAGTTATAGTTTTTAAGAACATCAACAAGTTTTTCTTCCGCAATACTTGAATTGCCAAGTATTTTATCTCTCTCGGCTTTTTCCTTTTCCAATTGCTCATTTAATTCCTCAATATCTTTTTTCCTGTCCGCATTGAACTCAAACAAATCTTTTATTTTTGTTCGAACGCCTCTCAGATTTTTAAGATTATCCTCATGGCTTACACCTAAATTTACAAGACGGTTTGTGTAATCATTTTTAAACAATGGTTCTTCACTCGTTGTTGGTTCTTCTTTTTCTTCCTTATGAGCTTGACTTGTCAGATATTCATCAAGCCGTTTCATCATAAATTTGTATGGGTCAGAATCCTTTAAGGCTTCTCTATTGCAAACTTTACAAATTTGGTCTCTAAGCATTTCTTCCATGTGTGCCTTTGAAGGAATACCAATTGGGAGAGGAACGGCATTGTTTAAAAGTTCAGCCCTTGCTTTCCTTTCGCCTTCTTTAATTCCTTTCTGCTTATCAAACTCAGATTGCAATTTTCTTCTGTCTATACTTAGCTGTGAAACCTTTTCTGCAAATTCGTGATGAATCGTTTCAAAATTTACTGCAATCCAACTCTCATCAAATAATGATGTTGTGTAGTTCTCGTCAATCTTTCGATGCATATCAGAGATTCGTTCATCGAGATTTTTAATTCTTGTGTTAATTGTATCAAGTGCAGTTGCATTTTTTACATAACTACCTGCTGCTTGAAGATTACCTTCAATCTTTCTGATTTCTTCTTCAGTAGAATTCAAGTGAATTGAAAGTTTGTATTTTTCATCTTCAAGTTGCTTAATATCCCATTCAAGTTTTTTGTATGCTGCTTCTTTATTTTTATCGCTTTTTGTTGAATCTTCAACTGCTTTTTCCGCTTTATCTCTTAGAAATGAACCTTTCTCAGAATATTTTTCATAGTGTTTAGCATCTGAAAAAAGGTTTATCAAGTTTGTTAATGCCCCATCACTTTTGAAAATGTCAAGTTCAGCCTCGCCTTTGAACATGGAATATTTCCGAATCTGAAAGGGGAAAACTCTATCTAACAGGTTCTTCCCATCAATCTGAACTCTTTCGCCTGATTTGTTTTCCTCAACACCTTCCAACATATAGTTTGATATGCTGCATTCATTTGCTTTTTTCTTTTTTACAACAAATGATTTCCCAATTATTTTCTTTTCATCATACTGCTCTACAACGATAGAAATCTGTAAAGCGTGTCACTTCACCAGTGTTCCCGTACACAAAGAAGATTTCCTTTTTGCCGATATATTTAAGGGCTGCTTTGGAATATGCTTCGGATTGATCTTTGTGCCAGGTAAGTCGCACCCATTCTTCTGCCCGTTTGGCTTCAATAATGCCAACCGCCTGCGCATCTACAAACAAGACATAATCGGCTGGGCCGATGTCAGTACGGTATTCCTGAACAGCCACACCCAACGCTGCCTTCAGGTTGATTTTTGTATTGTGCTGGATCACCCAACCGCACCGTATTAGGGCGGTATCAATCAGATCGCGGGCAAGCTGTTCCGGGTTTTGATTCATTGATAAGGGTGAAAGGGCTTTCAAGATAAAGTAAAAGACAATTTAAACCATATTTAATAATAATTCATCGCGCTCAATGAATCACGGTTAACAGGGAATTATTAAGGGAATAAGTAGTATTATGTTAGTACTTAAGCACATGACCAACAAGCGCGTGCGGGAACGGTTAGCGAGTGGCGAACGCGATTTTGTACAGAATTCAGTAACATCATTTCCATGCCTGAATGATTACCGCACTTATTGGCGCCACCATTGGAGCAGTTCCAAATTTTTCAGCCAGTTCTTTTTCCACCTTAATTGTTATCTCCTCTATCAACGCAGGATTATCCTTCTTACTCTGCTTATAATATGGACCACCTTTTATAAGCCCGTATGCTGCTTCTTTCGCGGTAGGACTGACAGAAACTTGTACTACTTTTTCAATGGATATTTTTGAAAATCCAGCGTCCTGTAATAATGATTGAATGATGGTTTCATCACTCATTGATGTTGCAAGATTATTTGACGCTGACAATGGCTCTTGCACATATTCTTTTGCTATAGATGTGGAAATATAGGAGATAGCATTTTGCTCCAGCCTATCCCAGGTCGTGAATAATAGCATGGATCCGGGCGTTAAAACGCGGTATGCTTCGGCCAACGCCTTTGGTTTATCAGAAACAAACATGTATCCGAAGCAACAAACAACCAGGTCGACACTGTTATCATTGAACGGAAGTTGTTCTGCATTGATGTGCTGCCATTTAATATCAAGATGGCTTAATTTCTTCTTTGCCACGCCCAACATATTTTCGCTGATGTCTGACGCGATTAATTTTGCAGGTGCTGCAATACGTTCCCGGATATGCCTTGTAACGCGGCCGGTGCCCGCAGCAATTTCCAGTGCGATACCAGTCAAAGCAGGGTTAATTCTTTTTGCCACTTCTATGGCATATGGTTCAAAGAATAAAGGACCGAAAAATTGATCATAGAAAGCAGGACTGTCTCCCGGAAGATTAACCCAGGGATCTGAAATCGGTGTATCATTCATAACTGCTATTTTTAATTCAAAAAAAGGGGCTTCAGGTCATTTCGCTTGTCAATTCATTTGAATAAGTTTGAGCATAGCAGGAATACTACATATGTTGGTGGTCTGTAAGCGATTGTTTAGTATTTTTCTCAATTTTTGTGCATTATGATTACCGGCTAACGGGTGAAACTTTTATATTTTTCACTAAGTCATTGAAATAAGCAGGCGACCAGATATCCAGCACCTTTGCATCCGGAATAAACTTTACAATATCTTCCCTTATTTGGGTAAAGGAAACCGCATTGATCTTTTGATCGAGTAATTGCAGCAGATCGGTTTGCGTTAACGAATTTTCTTTCCAGTCTCCGGTCTGGACGACCCGTGTTTTAAAGTGATCCAGGTTGAGGGGGACCCCTTTCCGGATATACCATTCCAGGTCGAACCAGTCACGTCCTTTAACCCGGTTTTGCCACTTACGGAATAACAGCGCATGCACCTTGCCGGCAAAAAGATCCGGGAGGCTAACACATTTTACATAAAAGGAGAATGGCTTTAATAAAAGTTTTTCTTCCGTGTTAAAGCCTGGAGGCGGGTTGGTATCTACCTCCAGCTTGATCCTGATTTCCGGGCGCATAGTCGTCTTTTCCTGTGGGATAATTCCTTTCAGGACCAGTTCTTTCCATGTTGTGTCCGCTTTTAAAAACGCTGAGTCTATATTGGTTTTTTTGGATTTACTTTTTTCAGCTACGGTAACCTGAATGCCCAATGCAGTAAACTGCTCCAGCACAGCATCCAGATAAGGTTGCAATGAGAAATCGGGTATTGGCTCTAGTAATGAAAAATCCAGGTCTTCGGAAAAACGTGGGAGACCGTGAAAAATTCTTAGTGCCGTTCCGCCATAAAAAGCTGCCTTCTCAAAGAAGCCACTCCGCTGCAGACCCGCCAGCGCTATTTCCTGCATAATTTCGCGAAGCGCCTGTTCAGCCTGCAGGTTATTTGTTGGCTTATATTGTTCTATCCATTCTGTAATCATAATTTATCCAGTGTGTTGACCAATAATTGAAGGCTTTCTTTTTTAGGTGCATCGGTCAGCCATTCGCCGATGGTAGTTGTATTAAGTGTTCTCAGCATTTGCTTATCCATTCTCATGTCTTCTATCAACCATGCTGTTATTTGGGCAGCACTTCGAAACAACAGTCCGGATGTAGTCACGATTTTATCGCACAAAGCCTTTTCCGGCGTAGCTACCAGCGCCACCTGGTTCGTGGCCAGTTCAACAGCCTGTTGCCCAAAAGAATAATAAGGAAGCGGCAGGTGCGTATAACTGAACCGGCCAACGGCAGTTTGGTAGGTCTTGGAACGGACGGTGGTTGCGGAACTGATTTCAAATACCTGCTCGGGAATGAGGTGCCAGTAAGATAATGCCGCCTCCATGGAAACATAACTCGGGCCTAACAAATGATTAGCCAGTAAATAAGGCTCAGGCTGGGCAGCATTGGAAGAAGGGCCTGCAACAAACACCCCTCTTTTAACAGGGATCAGCACCTGTTGCTTTACCCATTCATTTATTTTATCAAAAGGCCGCTTGTACTCCTTCAGCATGTGGAGCAATAGCTGGCGTGTGACAGGATGTCCTTCGAAATTTTGAAATGTTTGATTAGTGACCATTGGGTAAAATAAAACATTAAATATCGGAAATGTTCCGATATTTAATGAAAATAATTACATAATAGTGGAAATTTTGGATAATATATCGGATTAATTCCGATAATTTCAGCATTATGTTACATAAAAATTGATAAAAGCTGCACGTTTCAAAATCAGACCGTTGAACTGATTAAAAACCCTAACCGAATTTTAAAGTCGCTGACATTTTCATGAGCGTACTTTTTGAAGAATGCTGGTTCCGGTTTTAGCTTTTTTGCGTTAATGCTATCGCTACTTACGATTGCGCCTTTATGTTCGAAAACTGAGGTGCAAATAAAGTCTTCTATTTTTTTCAGTACTTAATCTTTTTTGTTTTAGCTAAACTGAAATATACTGGTGGCGGTTTTATTTTCAGCATAGCTGAATTAATCTGTTCATTTTTTCAGTTGACTTTAGCCAGTTTTTTAGGTGTTCTTACGGCTTGAACAACTTACACTCACCTGGTACGGGTAAAATTCAAAATTGGCTGCAACTGTCAATGCATGTTTAATGCGTTTGTCATTTTTCAATGCAATGCTTAGCCCTTTAACGGTCTGTCCATTCTTCAACAGTTTCTTCTGTACAAAGCGATATAGCACTGTATTTGACCTACTACGTTATCGATGCTGCGACCCTTTTTAATTCTACTACGAGTAACTTTTTTTTGTCTTTGCTGACAGCCAGGATACCAAATTCTCTATTGCCGACTCAGTAGTAACGATAGAAAATATGCCTCCAAGCCCTGGCTACATTCGAACCTGATACCAGTATATACTTCGTTCCGCACAGCACCCAAAATACCACTATCAGGGTATGTTTTTGCAAGTTGAATTATCCAACCTTCGTTGTGTACCATTATCATTATCTAATCATTAAACCTTTTATTATGCCATGTACACCAGAGATGATTGAAAAGGCGGTTGAGTGCGCCTCCACCTACCGGCTCACTTCCTTTACTGCCACACCTGCGAATGTTACACCCGGGCAGGCCGTTACGCTTAGCTGGGCGACTGCTCACAGTGGACAATGCGCTGCCACTTTCCGGATCAACGGTATCACCGTACCCGCGTCGGGCAGCAAGACCGTGAATCCATTGGCAGATACTACGTACACTTTTTCTATGCAGACACAATGCAATGTTACCCGCACGCTTGGCCGTGTATTGGTAGATGTAAATGAAAGTTCCTGCCGGATAACCAGTATTGGGGAAGGCCTGGTACGTACCCAGGTGAGGAGTGTGGTGGATGCCAGTATAGCGGAATTTAACGCTTCCAGCAGCAACGATTTAAGCAAACGATCAGAAACGCAGGTGGAAATAGATCCGCAGGGTATTTCCATCAAACTGCGCCTGAAAGCCGCCATCAATAATTTTCCCGACCCGGATCTGAATGTAGACATGAAAATAGGCCTGGGTGTAGGGCCCGGCAATACCGTGTCCGTTTTTTACCGTTCATTTTCGGTAGATGTTGACTGGCCATTTTGGGTAACCGGCATCAGCCTGGGCATTACAAAAATTGTAGAAGAGATAGTGGAAAGCCGGTTAGAGGGAAAAATCAAAAGCCAGATACTGGAGGCGCTGAGAACGCAGCTCACCAATGCGGCAAGACTCATACCCGGTGTGCTCGCCAGCATAGAGACGTTGCAGGACGAGTTAAGGTTGAAGATTTGCTGAGGGAAAGCAGCTGCAATACCGGTAAACACGGCCTGGTAAACGGCCGGTACAAAGCAAATCTTGCTGCGGTTTAGGAGGATTTGTTTTTTGGAGCAGCCCAGGCTGGCTGGTCTTTCATGGCGTTTTCCGCGGGGGCTTGCAAGCAGGAAGTCCCTTCATTTAATGTATCTGATCCATCCGTTAAAATAATTTTTATGAAGAAAAATTATGCGCCTCTCCCGGCAATGCTTGTTTTTTTACTGGGTTTACACTTTGCCCAGGCGCAAAGCCAGGTGTATTTCCTGAATGGGGGCGCTGATATTGACTTATCCGGTTGTAGTGCCGGTATCAGCCAGGGTAGCCTGGCGGCCAGCTTCACCGTGCTCCGTGTTCCTTCCCTCGCCAGTGGAAACGCCCGCGTAAGTATTAATGGTTTGCCGGCTGGTGTAAAAGCAAAAATAGTTCCTGAGGTATTGGATTTTGCCGGGGGTGTATATGGACAACCTATCAGCATTGTTTTCCAGTCGGCACCTGGTGTATTCACCGGTGACAATGTTGTTACACTCACGGTTGCTGATAATGCAAATTCAACCAGCTTCCTGGTTTTTGTACATGGAATGTGTCCGCGTAATAACAAAGATTTTACTGTACAGGGTTCGTTTTTCTCCAGTTATAACGGATTGCCATTTCCCATTGAAGGCGCATTAGTGGCCATTTACCAGGATAAAAGCTGGGCGGTAGATCCACGGGTGGGTGATTACGTACACACGGATGCCAATGGGCATTTTTCGGCGGATATCCATACCAGTGAGACCGGTACCTATTATGCCAAGTGCATTATGAATGATGGCCAGGGTGTGTACATGCGTGATTGGTACACATCCGGCATCAAGGATTATAATTCCGCTAACCGCGCCAGCAATCAATCAGCTATCGTTGATTTGGGGGGCACCCTGTTCATCCGCGACGGGGGCAGCACTATCTCCAAATCAACTATCTGGCAAGGTGCCCGAACGGCGTTCCAGGATTTCATTGCCACCACGGGAACAGCCCCACCAACAGGCGACTATGAAATCGTTATTCAAAATACGGTGACCGATTTTGTATGGACCGCGCGTTCCACCACCAATTGGGAAGACAAACATAGTCCGTACAAATACAATATACCTACCCCGAAGTTACCGACACATGTAGCGATCGAAGACTACATCAATCAATTCGACAATTACTCCACAAATTTCCACGAGTTTGGTCATGCTTTGCGCCATACAGTGGATGGTGACCAGCGGCATTTCCTGGACGACGCTGAGCGATGGACCTATGCCAGGAAGCATAACTGGTGCGGTAGCTCGCCCTGGATAGATGTGGAGGCATATGCATTCAATGAAGGTTGGGCGGAATACTGGAGCCGCGATCCTTCAGGTGTTATTAGATTCAACTGTCCCGGTATCAGTGTCACTGATATAACCATTGAAGGCGGGGTGGCGATGGACCTCAATTCGATTGAATCGCAACTGGCCACCTGCCTGAAACAGACTGCTCCATTTGCTGTGCCACAAATCAGGGAGCAGCGAAAAGGCATGTTTAATGTGCTTAACCGTGGCCAAAACATTATACACAGCGACGGTGAATTCAGGGATAATTTCCGGCAGCAATTCCCAACCTGCGGCCTGCTACCCCCGGGTGTGGGAGTCAGCATTCTGCCCGTTGCACGCACGCCCATGAATCGGCGTATTACAAGAGTGGAATCCATCAGTGCACTACAGGCTATTATCCGCAACCAGCAAGTCATCAGCAGCAAGCTGCAGGAGGAGCTGGTGACAGCTACTAAAAAGCAAGCTACGGTGCGTTGTAAAATTTGCGATACTTTGGTATCGGCTATTATTAATCCTGAAATCATAAAGGGAAAAATTGCCTATTCTAATCTTATCGGGCAGGCTTACCAGCAACGGTTGCAAATGTTTGCCAATCCCGCAAATGATTCATTGGTGTACCGCTCTGCGTTTTCAGATCGATCAGCCAAAGAGCTGGAGCTATTTACATTGACGTACAAGAAAATACTCCGTGATTGCCTGGAGCATTCGGTGGCGCTGCTCAGCAAGCGAACATTTAGTATTACAAAAGGCCGGGAAACCGCACAGACTTTTTTGCAACGAAAAATAAATATGCTGGATAAGCAAACGCCGGTGAACAATGAGCTGTATGCCATGCTCTCATTGCCGGTAAACGCGTTTGATGACCAGGTGGTAATGATGAAGAAAAAGGATAAAGGGAAATGAGGGTTTAGCCAAAGGAGTGCAATAAAGAGGGGGATACTTACAATGATGGAAATTTTTACCTATTGAAAATCACTTATTCGTAAAACAAATTGTACGGAATAAACAAGCGTCTTATGAGTGATAATCTTATATCCCCCCGACGAGCAGTATTGATGGTACAAAAATTTCTTTTATGCTCCGGGTTTGGACGCGCATTTTTCGCGGTCGGGCGTTATAAAAATGACCCCCTTTTTTTGTAAGATTGCTGTCCAAAGAAAAATTTATTTTACACTTTTTTGAACCGCATATAGTCTTCAAAAAAACTTAAACGGATTTGTCAAAATGGTCCGGCGTCAATTCCTTATTTAAAACCAAATCTGACCATACATTGTAGCCGCGCTAAATAATATTTTTCCAACTGTGAAAAACTGTGAAAAAAATATCAGGGATCGATCAATATTTGCCGTGTGAATATGAAGTTGAGTTAACTATAATTAAACAGGTGTATATGAATTTGCAGGGCGCGGTATTGGTAATGATTCCGGAAACAGAATTGAATTTATTAAAGTCCGGTTTGCAGGATATTAAGCAGCAGCTACAAGACCTCAAAGGAAGCAGGCAAACCGCAGTTAAATATATCACCGCTATTGAGTTTATGGCAGCGGTGCGCATTCGCCGGACCAAGTTTGATGAACTGGTGAGATTTGGCAAGATTAGGGTCATCAAAAAAATGCGGAAAATTTATGTGCCGGTGGAAGAAGTAGACAGGTATTTTAGTGATAAAGCTGTACAGTAACAGGATGCTTATTTGTGATGCTGTAAGTTTCCTAAACCAGGTTCGGTTGTCTTAAAAAGACGGGACTATACTTTGCAGGCTATTTCAATTCAACCTGTTTCAGGTAACCCGCAAACAACAACACTTTTTTTGCGTCCACAGGATTAAATAAAAATGGCTGTAGATCGTCTAAAGACATGCGTATACTATCTGTTTTCTTTGGTCCTTGTTTATGGGTCAGTATAACATGGGCAAAATGGTTACATCGTCGCTTACCCAACAGTATCCCATTTTTTTTTCCATGCAGCAAATTCGGCGGGCCGAATTCTGTAGCGGGCAAAATTTCCTTCATGAAGGCTCATCAATTCTGTCTCTGCGAGTTCGGTAAAATGTTTATCATCCGGCGAAGGGAGCTGCAGTGCCCGTGCACGAATGATTATTGAAGCCTGATGACGGTCCTTCTGACCTGCAATGATTTCCATTACGATGGTTTGTAATAGTTGCCGGTACTGTAGTCTAAAAGGATCCGGCTCACTGATAGTCTGGCGAACGCTTGCATACCTGTCTGCAGAACGGGCGCAGGCGAGCAGAAAAATATCTTTTAGCAGCGCTACCTGGTTGAGTTCATACACACCGAGTAAACCTTTTATATATACATCTTCAGGGACACCAATAAATGAAATAGGGACCAGGTTGTGCTGGTTCAGCGAAATATTCGCCGCCAGTCTCGACACCCGCTTATTGACATCTTCAAAAGGTTGCAAGTAGGGTAGTTGCACCATTATAAACAAGGCCTGTTCATGTGGGTTGTTGATAGCAGCTGCTTTAGCAAGAATCTTTTCAAACATTTCTTCTATCAACTGGGGGATGGCGGTTGGTGTAAAGGCAGATTTTCGGATACCCACTCCAAAATAGCGCAACCTTCCCGGTGCTGCTGGATCAGGAAGCAGGTTATTGGCCAGTAATGCATGGAGGTTTAAGAGCGTATACCTGTTAAATCCTATCTCTTCTCCGCCACCGACCATAAACTCTATGGCGTCCTTGTGGTTAAGGATCATCTGGGTTTCTATTGCCGATTTATCCGTTGCAGGTATTCCTTCGGCTAGTAATCTTTCGGTTTCCAACAATGAGTACGTATTGCCTTCCAGCCGGCTGGAGTTCCAGGAAAGATCTATTAGCAATCGTTGCAGGATGTGTTTTGCATAGGTGCCCGCGGGCTGGTTTCTATCGTGTGTAATGGCATCCGTTGCGAGCTGGTCCCGCTCTTTTTCACTTAAATAAAAATCAATATTGGGCCGGTAATTGTCTGCAAAACTGCGGTTATATCCAACCGCATTGCGATGGTCAAAGGGCACTGATAATGCTGCCAGTATCGCCTCGCTTTCTTTGGAAAGAAATGCCATGGCTTGTGCTGGTACACCATTGGCATGGTCAGGTTTTTCCGTGGTAACAACAGTATTGACCAGGTGATACCTGGCTGATTTTTTGAACCCGGAGGTTTTTACCAATCTTTTTTCGATCATATCCTCCAGCTTTCTTTGGACAGTTCGCAGTGACATTGAAAGCTTTGCTATTTCTTTAATCTGTTTAGCAGTCGCCCCACCTGGGAATTTTCCCAGTGCTGTTTGTATTTGTATGTCAGTATTGAGTGCAGCTTCTCTTATCATTTTTGCGACATTTATTGCGACAAAAATAGGGTCTAAATGTCGCAAATCTTCTTTTTGCGACATGTTTTTGTGACATGTTTTTGCGACAAAATAAAAAAGGAAGCGAATACAAAGCAATCTGTTGGAGCACCAGAGGTATCGACGAATAATATAAAACCACCAGAAACTCAGGAAAGAGTCTGTCTAAAAACGCTGAAAGTGCCGTTTTGGAAAATTAGTTTTGGTTACAGCAATGTATCAATCACAGCAAAATACTTTGATATAACAATGGAAAGCGCCTTTATAAACGGTTTTTATTTCTATTGTATTACCTTCTTTTTATAATTCCTTGCTGATGCTATCAGCTACCTCTTCAAATGTGTTTTTACCAATATTGAAATTATCAAAATCAATGTCTTCGGAGAAACGGGTATTACCACGGACAATCCGCAGGCAGGTTCTTCCTACAAATGCCAGTTTGCTACTGAATACACTGTCATATATAATTTGCAGTATTTTATGTTGCAGGTATTCGCGCAGCATGTTTAACCACATGTAGCCCCGGCGGGCATTGCTTTTCTATTTCACTTAAGGATAACATTAGTTTGATTTTTTTTAAAAAGGGCGATTCTTTTGTTCAAATTAATGCAATCAAAAACCTGGGCGTACAGTGCCAGTTTTCCCCAGTTAATGTTTTCATTAATGGCAGCAGTATTTAAGCGCAATGCTGCCAGGTCTTCAGCTTTGTTTAAGCGGCTGCCTAAATACAAGTAATCAATAATGGCCTTTTCCGGTTCCGCTATGAGAAGGGGCAGCCGGTCCCAGTATTGAATGGAGTAACCAAAAAAATAAGCCGGCTTGATGGCGCGGTAGTAATAGTAGCCGGAAGGTGCCTGGTACGATACAGTTTTTACAGTGGTAATGGCTTCCTTGCTGTAAACAGCTTCCGGTATGAACTGGTAATGCGCCAAAGCGGTTTCCAGGGAAATATAGGAAGGTTGCAATAGAAGATTACTCACCCTGTATTAAAATTCGCCCAATTGACCCGGATTCTCAATTAAAGCGGATAGCGTAAATGTTTCGACACATTACAAGTTACTACTAAACAATGTTTTACAATTGATTTTGTAAATTTAAAGTAAGCCTTTAAATATTTTAATGGTAGATTCCGGCCTTCATGGCGTAAGGCATTATCTGGCGGATTTTATATAAAAGGATCTGGCGGTGTGGCTTCTATTCAAATCTTTAAACACAATTAGGGTGGAAAGCTGTTGATGTTGCACTATACCCTTCAGTATCCAGGAAAGAATATAATTCTTCTCCATTTGGTGGTCGAGTACACCAACCGCTCTTGCTTAAAAAGGTAATAGAATTTACATAAATATCTAAATCAGGCCGCCGTGTTGCTTTTATATTGTTCCCACACTTTTGTAAAAGCTGTGCCATAATACAATATCATGGCAGAATAAAACATAAAGAGCAGCAGCAATACTATGGAAGCAGACGCTCCATAAATATTATTGATGTTATTGTAGTTGAGTAACAGGTGTAAAATAATTTTTCCAATAGAAAACAACAAGCTGGTAAATAAAGCGCCTGTCCAGGCAATGCTCCATTTTGGCCGGCTGTCATTTAGATACCTGAAGATAATCAGGAACCATATTGCAGTGACGAGAGTAGAAATGATGAAAGATAATAGCTGGTTGAAAGTATCGGACAAAGAAGGGAATATCTTAAAGAAATAATTTCCAATAAACACCTGCACGGTTTCAATAAAAGCGCCGATTGTAAATAACAAGCCAGTCACGAATATTACCCCCAGCGATTGCAATCTTGCTTGCAATCTTGCAATTGCTTTTTTTTGAGGAGGCTGTTTGTCAACTTCCCATATTTGGTTAATAGAACTCTTTATAATTTTGAAGACCGTGGTGGCGACAAATAGCAAAAAAATAAATCCAAACGCAGTGGCTACCCAATTGTAGGATAATTTTTTTACTGCCCGGATAACGGAAACTATTTGCCGCACTGCTTCTTGTCCAAAAATATCAGACAGGCTAACAAACAATTCATGCCTGATAGTTTGCGGATCGATAAATATACTAAAAAACTGTACTAGTATTATGAGAATTGGGGGCAATGCAAACATGGTAAAAAAAGCAGTGGCGCCGGCTATTTTTAAAGGGTCGTTTTCAAGAAAAAGCTTCAATGCATCCTTTAAAACGATTCTAATCAATTTAAGTGAATTACCCATAAAGTCTGTTTAAAAGCCATTCTGCAAAGCGAATTTAGGAGTAATTAGTTGGGGAAGTGGTCTCGTCAGGAATCGAACCGAATTATATTCCCAATCCCCCAAACTCAATCCCCTTCGTTCCCTCAAGCACTTCCCGTAATCCTACTTTATAATAGTTCTGTGTTGTCTGCTCTTTTTCATGCCCCATCATTTTAGAAAGGATTGGCCGGTCAGTTCCATACCGAATCCACATTTGCGCATTCGTATGCCTGCCTGTTTTGTTGCTTAGCGGCCGTACGATATTTGCTCTCTTTGCCAGCAGCTTTAAATTGCGATTATATACCTGCACTTCTATAAAAACAGTTTTCTTAAATAGCATAGGGTTATTTGGATCATTATCCCTGTAACGTTCAATAATTTCTTTCGCATAAGGGAATTTGAAAAGCGGGACGATGGTCGGATTATCATTTTTATCTCTTTCGGAAATGATGTACTGACCGTGTTCTACATCGGTATGGACTTGAACTTTCCGCAGAATCTGCAGGTCATTGTAATAAAAGCCGGTATAGACCTGAAATAGAAAAAGGTCCCGGTCACGTTCAAGACTCTCATCTTTTTTTATCAAACTGCAACTCAAGAAATGGCTAATACATTGGTCCGTGAATGGCTGAAACGAAGTAACAGGAACTGGACAAGTTTCAAAAGTCAGGATATAAGACCTGTGTTTAATAATATTTCGGCATTAATTGAAGTGGTGAAATACGGGAGTAAAATATTTACTGAACCGGACCTGAAAAAAAAGGGGAAAGATAAAGGGAAAGCAAAAATTTATGTTGCTGCTTTGAATAATATCTTCACTGCAATGAAAGGGCTAAGGATTTTTGAAAGGTTTGGTTTTGACTTGCCCCCACAGACCAAAACGGCCCCGGCGGTTGTTGTCCAGGATTATTGTGAATGGCTTTTTCATCCTGATTACTATGATTGGCTAAACTTAGAAAATGGGCATCCCTTAACAGATTATCACCCGCCAAAAGAACTGTTGAGTTTATTAGAAAACAGTTTGGATATTGAATTAGAATAAAATAATCCAGTTAATACAGGCAGACCTATCAATTTTGAGTAACTGTTAAAAGTGCTGAATGGCAGGTTAAATAGTATACCTTACACACTTGCTAAATCGGTGGTGTAATTCATACATCGCCTTAAATTCTTTTTATGAAATACATTCTAGTTTTATTTGCCGCACTGTTATTGAATCATACTGTTACCATTGCCCAAGCCACCCCGCCTGCTCACAAGATGAAGCATGAGAAAATGAGCGGAGACAAAAAAGATTGCGTAATGATGAAGGATGGTAAAATGATGATGAGAAAAGATGGTAAAATGAGTGAAATGGACCAAGACATGACCATGAAAGATGGTACTGTTTGTATGAAGGACGGTACCTGTAAAATGAAAAACGGGAAGACGATGAAGATGAAAGATGGCGAAACGTGCGATATGGATGGTCACATGAGCAAGATGTCAATGCATAAGAAGGGGAAGATGAAAATGTAATGCTTGTCCAGAAACGTATGTTTTTCTTAAAAGGGAGGCTGACTCAAAAGTATGAGCTAGCCTTTTTTCATTTATTAGTTTTCTTATTGGCGCCATATTTTGCAAACCAGAATAAAGGGAGGGTCTAAAACGAAGAAGTGTCGGAAATGTGTCGGAGAGGCCAAATAAAAAGAGGTTACAATATATGTAACCTCTTGATAATCAATGCTCCCCCTTCTGGACTTGAACCAGAGACCCTCTGATTAACAGTCAGATGCTCTAACCAACTGAGCTAAGGAGGAATTTGATTTGGAGATTGCTGATTAAATGATTTTTTGATTTGATCGCCAGCCACTTACGCAGTAGCAGCAAATTCCCAAATCCCGCCTTCTCAAAATCATACAATCCCTAAACGGGGAGCAAAAATAAGCTTTTTTGGTTTCCAACAAAGTCAAATTTCAATTTATTATTGGCTCCTGGCAGAAATCTTGTGCCGGCAACATTTTTTAGCCCTTGCTGTTAATATAGCCATCACCAAATATTGATACCATGCCGCTTCCCAAAACCATTACTATTGCCGGTTATAGCACTCACCCCTTTACCGTAAACCGGCTGGGTTACGGTACCATGCGACTGACCGGTGAACATATCTACGGTGAACCGGCCGACCGGCCCGGTGCATTGGAAATACTCAAGGCTGCAGTAAACAACGGCGTTCATTTCCTGGATACGGCCGATTATTATGGGGATGACGTGACCAACCGTCTCATTGCAGAAGCCCTGCATCCTTACCCAAAAGATCTGGTTATTTGCACTAAAGTTGGCGCTACCCGGAAGCCTGATAAAAGCTGGGTAGCCTATAATAGTCCCAAGAACCTTCGCGCCAGCATAAACAATAATTTACGCACGCTAAAACTGGAACAAATAAGCCTGGTGCATTTCAGGGTCATGGAAACAGATGCTAACGCTGTGGCCAGCATTCCTTTTGCAGCGTCGATGGATGCGATGTTTGAACTGCAGCGGGAGGGCAAGATTTTGCATCTCGGGGTCAGCAATGTAAGCCGGGCGGAATTGGAAATTGCCATGAACATGGGACCGATTGCCACCGTGGAAAATATGTACGGACATGGTCAGCGTACTACCGCCGTATCCGCCTACGGCGAAAACCGTGGTGGCGAAGAAGTGCTGGACATCTGCGAAGAACATGGCATTCCCCTAATTCCTTATTTTTCGCTGGTTACCTCCATGCCCAAAAAGGACGACCGAATCAGTTTCATCGCCCAGAAATACAATGCTACTAATGCGCAGATTAATATTGCCTGGCTGCTCCATCGTTCACCATGGATCTTGCCAATTCCCGGCACTTCTAAAATGAATCATTTCCTGCAAAATATGGCAGCGGCAGCTATTCCCCTGACAGCAGAAGACATGGCGTTTTTAGGATAACATTCGCTTTGAATGGTTTCACGCAGCGGTTGGGCGGGGCGACGGACACGGCATATTTTTCACTCAAAGAAGCAAAGAGACATAAGAGAAAAGGAGTAAAAAACCTTCCGCTCTCCGATGTATTCGCTTGAACAAATAGAATTAAAAAATCAAAAAGTTGAATATAATTAAGGTGCTACCCATTCTTGCATAAGGCGCCTCAGCCAGTTCGGCTCCGGCGGTAGCCTGACTGCGGAGCAGAGAGGCAGGTACCGCCTTCATATATCTGAACTTCGATAAAGACCTAGTTGCCCTGGCTAAGACTACATATCCCTCCTTTGTCGGGACGACAAGCCAGATGGTTGGGGTTATGAACATTGGTAAATTAAAAAGGGAATGCGATACATAGTATTGAACCTTGCGCCTCCACCCTGTCTGCTGGAAAAACGGAATTTAAGAAATTAGTGCGTTGAATTTTATTACGCTGATACCAGTTCTTGCATAAGGCGCCTCAGCCGGTTAGGTTCCGGCGGTAGGCGGACTGCGGAGCAGAGAAGCGGGTGGAGCGCCGTTGCAACAAACGAGGCCCCCACGGCCTGAGTGGAAATCATCAAATGAAAACTGGTCGCAACTTCACGCGAAGAATTCAAATTAGAAGAAAAATAGTTGAAGTCTTGCAAGAACGAAGGCCCACGGCCTGAGTGGAAATCGTCAAAAGAATTAGTCCCAACTTCACAAAAAGAATTCAATTAGAAGAAAAGTAGTTAGAGCACCCTTGCAAGAACGAGGTTCCGCGTCCCGAGTGGAAACCGTCAAAAGAATCTTTATAAGGATACATATACGCCGTTTTCCCTCATCTCCACCGGCCAGGTCTTCAAATAATATCCTTCACCAGTAGTATTGCGCCCATTTTTTAAACTGAATTTATACCTGTGAATAGGGCAGACAATATTGCCCAGTGCATCTAGATAGCCATCGGCCATAATACCACTGGCATGCGGACATTTATATGCAAATGCATACAGTTGCTCCTGGTAGCGGCCAATACAAATTTTTTTATCGTTTACTGTTACCACGGCCACGTTGTTAGCAGCAAAATGTAATTCCTGCATGGATTCTGCAATTTTATGCCATGGTTGTATACCGGGAGACGACATCAGCTAACAAATGTTGAACTGTCAAGGAGAACCACTTTTTGCACAAGGATTTTAAAACAGGAAGCGCTCATTAAAGAACCAATGTCTTTCACCACAGTAGCACAAAAGCTAAATAGCGAACCACCCCGAAAACGCGATGTTAAGAGCCATTTCAGCTTCCCTTCTCCATTTGGAGAAGGTGGCCGAAGGCAGGATGAGGCCGTTTTAGGGTCGCTTTTTTTGTTTCTTTTTTGGCGAAGCAAAAAAGAAAAAGGGTGTGTAAAGATGGAAGAATTATTCATTTATCAGGTAATCGCTGTTATGCCGTAATATCGCTCAATACAAAAATTCTGTTTTGTATGGATAACGGATCTGGTATTGCACCCTTACTTTGTGCAGAATGGTAGCCCGCAGTTCAGCAAAATTTCTTTTTTCAATGGCGGATACAAAGACCGCGTTGCCCAGCAATTCATTCTCCCAGCGGTGTTTCAGCTCATCCAGTATCTGCTGTTTCACTTCTTCTTCCAGCCAGGGATCAAAATGGTTTTTTTCAAACAGGTCCATTTTATTGAAGATGGTAATTACGGGCTTGTCCTGCGCTTTCAGATCCTGGAGGGTTTTGTTTACCACGGCAATATGGTCTTCGTGTTGGGCATGACTCATATCCACCACATGCAGCAATATATCAGCTTCCCTTACTTCATCCAGCGTACTTTTAAAACTTTCTACCAGGTGGTGCGGTAGCTTTCGGATAAACCCTACGGTATCGCTCAACAAAAAAGGAATGTTTTCAAACACCACTTTACGGGTAGTTGTATCCAGGGTGGCAAAGAGTTTATTTTCTGCAAAAACATCGCTCTTACTCAGCACATTCATAATGGTGCTTTTGCCTACATTGGTATATCCCACCAGCGCTACGCGAATGAATTCGCCGCGGTCTTTGCGCTGGGTAAAAGATTGTTTGTCTATCTCCAGCAGCCGTTTGCGCAGCAGCGAAATTTTATCTTTTACAATACGCCTGTCCGTTTCAATTTCTGTTTCACCCGGTCCGCGGCTGCCGATACCACCTCCCTGTCTTTCAAGGTGTTTCCACATACCTTTTAAGCGGGGTAACAGGTACTGGTATTGCGCCAGTTCTACCTGGGTTTTTGCCTGCGCGGTTTTTGCCCTGCGGGCGAAGATGTCAAGGATAAGATCGGAACGGTCAATGGTAACCGTGCCCAGCTCTTTTTCAATATTCTGGATTTGCGACCCACTGAGTTCATCGTCAAAAATAACCAGCTGCACGTCGCGGTTCTCCACGTATTTTTTTATTTCTTCCAGCTTGCCCTTGCCCACAAAAGTGCGGCTGTCTGGCTGTACCAGTTTCTGGGTAAAGCGTTTAACGGCCATGGCGCCGGCAGTTTCAGCCAGGAAAGCCAGTTCATCCAGGTACTCATGCGCCTGTTGGTCCGTCTGGTCTTTATTTATCACACCCACCAGTACGGTCCTTACATCGTTTTGTATAATATTCTTTTTGTCGAGCACTAAGCGTAAATTTTTTAGAGGGCAAAGGTAACGAAGCTTTTATACCCCCAACCTCTAAAAGGTGGTATTTAATATCCTTATTCAACGTTTTCGGCTCAGGCCGCCGAAATGTTGTCATCAAAATAAAGGGACACGAACAAACGTGGTTATTGCCAAACGTCAGATCAAGTTAGTGAACCCCGGCACTGGCGCAAGTGTTCCCGAAGCCAGAATTGTTTGTTGAAACCACATCATCTTCTGCGGGACTGCTTGTGCCTGCCGGGCACAAGAACGCCATTACACAAAGCCGGGCTGCATTCTTGCGCCAGCGTTCGCTGCCTGCAAAGCACAAGACATCCTTACAACACAAAAGCAAACTCCGGAGAATTTGCTTTTATCTTATATTAAAAGTTGTGTATGTTTTATCGTTATCCCTGAAAAGCTGGCTTTGTGTGTAGGTGCCCTTCCCCTTTTGGGGGAAGTTGGATGGGGGCCGGGGCTGCGTGTTGGCGCTTTCCCTTTTGAAGGAAGTTGGATGGGGGCCGGGTGAGGCCTACAACCCACTAAATGTAAGCCCGATACTATAAGGGTGTACATTGGGTCCGCGGCCATCTTTTATAAACCCGGTAATCTGGTACTGGCCGTATAAACTTACATGGCCGTAGCCTATTCTTGCTGTACCAGCCAGGCGCGTACCGCTAAAGAAATTTTTAGATTTGTCTTTCCGGGTATAGCTGTTTATGGTACTGCCGGCAGAGTTAACCAGTGTTTTACCGCGGGTATGCACATCGAGTAAAGCGCCCAGTTTAACGCCCAGTGCTATTTTCCAGCTGGCGTCGCTATTTTCGGGGATGGTAATAAACCGCAGTTCCACGGGTACTTCAAAATAAGTAGATACCAGTTTAAATTTTTTGAAATGCGTGGTATCTGCACGGTTGGTGAAAGGAAGTGTATTGGTTTGCGCAATAATATTAGGTTCCGTTTTATCAAACTTGATGCCGCTGCTACCAATGCCCACACCCAATGCTGCACTGAAACGGGGATCCGATTTGAAAGGGAAATCCATCATCAGGTAAAAATTCAGGCTGCGCGAAAAACCAGTGGTTTTGATGCTATCAGGCCTGCCTGCCCATCCATCATAACCAACCTGTACCATAAAATGGTCATTGGCCCTGTTATTCAGGTTTACTTTGCTCCAGTCTTTTTTCTTCTTTTTGCCTGTTGAATCCGTTTGTGCACTGGCGGTAGCTGCAAATAATACGGCAGCGGTAAACAATAACGCAATTTGTTTCATAATACAGTTGTGAAAAGCAAATGTATCTTGCTTGTAAGTAATGACCGGTTGAAAATTGTTAAATCTTGTAAAAAACTAAGCCCCGGTGGTTACCGGGACTTAGTTCAAGTGGACCCTGTAGGGCACGATCCTACGACCCCCTGATTATGAGTCAGGTGCTCTAACCAGCTGAGCTAAGGGTCCAGCTTTTTTGTAAAGCGGTGCAAAAATAGAAAAAATTGCCGCAATAAGGCCAGGAAAATTAATTGATTTCAGATTTTTATTTCAATGCCACCTCAACCCTGTTTGAAAAACGAGTCATACCAGTTCACCATCCGGCCGTATCGCACTTATTCCGCGGCTGCTATCTTCACCGTCCACTTATATTGAATTAAGCAAATTGTGCAATTGATTTTTTATCAGCCCAAAGCAGCATTGCCCCGCTTTTTTTTGTTTATACACAATAGTTGGTACATTGTGTATAGATTACATTGTGTTTTTTGAATAAAGAGTTGCCTGATGATTGCCGCCGCCAAAGTAAAATATTTGCAGGAGCAGATTGCCCGTAATGACGATTCATTTGCTTATAAAGAGCTGTTTGTATCGTTCTATAATCCCCTGCTGCGCTTTGCGGTCACCCTGGTAAAATCGAAAGAACAAGCCGAGGAAGTTGTGTCTGATGTATTTATCAATATCTGGGAGAAGAGAAAACGCATCAACAGCATCGGCAATTTAAAAGTCTATCTCTTTATCGCCGTTAAAAACACGGCGCTCAATTACCTCAGCCGCCAGAATAAAAACCTCACGGATAATGTAGATGATGCCGGCATAGAATTTAAAAGTATCTATTTTGACCCCGAACAGCTGATGGTCACCGCCGAAATGGTGGCCCGCATAAAAGCCGCCATAGAGCTATTGCCCCCCAAATGCAAACTGATCTTTAAACTCATTAAAGAAGAAGAATTGAAATACCGCGATGTGGCAGAAATACTGGGTGTTTCTGTAAAAACGGTAGAAAGCCAGATCACCATCGCCCTTAAAAAAATAGGCACCGCCATCAATTTTGACATGAGCAAAGCCATCGCGGCTCCTTCTGGTGTACCTAAATAATTGCTTTTTGCTTGTATGGCTGTTTCACTTCAATTGTTCGGAACTTAGGTAAAGTATTTAGCTAAAGGCCGGCTAATGTTGTTTTAATAACGCAAGGCTTGATCTATGGAACGTAAAGCTTGGTTTGGTTTGCTTCTCCCCATAAGGTCCCCCGCTGGGGTACAATGAAAAATTCTTTAACGAATGGCATGGATCCTTTAGCTCAATCATAGCCTCAAGGAAAGCGCAGCATCGAAAAGCGTGCGAAGGCCCGGTCGGCTAAAGGCCATCGTATCAAAAAGTGCTGCAAAAAAGCAAAATGCCCCTGATGTAGAAGCTGAAAAATATTTTTAACTTTCCTTTAGGGGTTTGTGCTGGTTTCTGTGTCTTAGGGATATAACGAACTTTCTTACTAAGTAGATTGCATGCCAAATAACAAGATCTGGGAATTGATTGCCAAAAAATTATCCGGCGAAGCCTCCGTTGAAGAACTGGGCGAACTGGAACAGTTATTAAAGGCCAACCCTGATATGCATTACCCGATGCAGACAGTGGCAGATCTGTGGCACCATGCCACCCCCGATACAGAAGATGCCCACCTCGCTTTTACCAAACATGCAGACCGCATGAAAGAACTTGGCATCAGCCCTGAATCTGAACAGGAGCCCGGCTTTACCACACCCCATACATCGCGTCGTAAAAAGCAGCTGTACCTGGCGCTCACTTTTCTTTTGCTCGTCACCGCCGGTTATTTTTCACGCTCCTTATTTTTTGGGGATGCCGTTAAGCCGCGGTCAATTGCCCATGCTGATAAAAGTGAAGTATCAACAAAATATGGCTCCCGTACAAAATTACTGTTACCAGACAGCACCCAGGTTTGGTTAAATTCCGGCAGCAAACTTTCTTACGATAAGTCTTACGGAAACGGCATACGTGAAGTTTCGCTGCAGGGCGAAGCTTTTTTTGATGTGGTTAAAAATCCGGCCCATCCATTTGTCATCCACACCAGCAGCATAGACATTAAAGTATTGGGTACTGCATTCAATGTAAAATCGTTTCCGGGTGAGAAAAATACGGAAACAAGCCTTATACGCGGCAGCATTGAAGTAACCATCCACAACAGGCCTGATCAGAAAATTATTTTGAGCCCCAATGAGAAACTGATTACCGCCAATGAACAACCGCTAACAACAACGGCCCGGCTGGAGAAGAATCCAATGGCCGCAAAACTGGCTGCCGAAAACCAGGCAAACATGCGCGAAGAACCCATTGCCCAGGTAAGCCATCTTACATATGAGCCGCGCGACAGTACCGTTATTGAAACTTCCTGGATGGAAAATAAACTGATTTTCCGCAGTGAAACTTTTGAAGACCTGTCGGTAAAAATGGAACGCTGGTATGGTGTAAACATCCGCTTTGCGGATGAAGCCATTAAACCAAAAAGGCTAAACGGCATTTTTGAAAATGAAACTATTCAGCAGGCTTTAAAAGCATTGCAGCTGATAACGCCTTTTGCCTATAAAATGAACAAAACTGAAATCATTATCTCGTCAAAATAACAAACAATTGCTAAACCTAAATACTGCCGTATGAGAAAAACTACACCAACATAAAAAAAAGAACAGGACCCCGTTGCCGCGGCGCCCTGTTCAGGTAAGACAGAACATTGCTAAAACACCCTTTTTTGAAAAAGGGCTTTTCATCTATCACCTTTCAATTAAAAGTATGAAAAAAAACTATTTGATGCCGCTATTATTCGCGCGGCACAAGTGCTTAAAGACGCTCCTGTTTATGAAACTAACCATGGCTTTACTTTTACTCACCTGCTTCCAGGTTTCGGCCAATGTGTATTCTCAAACAAGAATTACGCTGAAGCTGCAGTCTACTGAACTGAAAAAGGCACTGACGATTATAGAAAGAAAGAGCAGTTACCGCTTTTTGTACAACGATGAAACCGTGAAAACCGGCATAAAAGTAGACGTGGAAGCCGATAACACACTGGTGACGGACGTACTGGATAAATTGTTTGCCAGCAGGTTGTTGTCGTACAAAATACTGGAAAATAACCTGGTGGTCATTACTGGTAAAGACATGGATGTGCGGGAAACCAAAGTAAGCGGTAAAATAACTTCCTCGCTGGGCGAGATTTTACCGGGCGTATCTGTTAAAGTAAAAGGCAGTAGCCTGGGCACACAAACAGATGGCAACGGAAACTTTTCTTTAACGGTGCCGGACAATGCGGTCCTGGTTATATCTTATGTGGGTTATGTGGAGCAGGAAATAGCAGTAGGCGGTCGTACCAGCATTACGGTAAACCTGGTAGCCTCTACCCAAAAAATGGATGAAGTGGTAGTGATAGGTTACGGTGTTGCCAACAAGCGCGATTTAACCGGTTCCATCGCTAAAATTTCCGGCAAAGACATAGCTGACAAACCCAACAGCAACCCCATTGCTTCCCTGCAAGGCAAGGTGGCTGGTTTATCAGTAGTAAACAATGGCACACCAGGTGCTGCGCCAGATATTCGTATCCGGGGTACGGTAAGTATCGGCCAGGTGCATCCTTTATATGTGGTAGACGGTATTTTTAATGACAACATTGATTACTTAAACCCTAACGACATAGAATCAATAGAAGTATTGAAAGATCCTTCTTCACTGGCCATCTTTGGCGTAAAAGGCGCTACCGGTGTTATTGCCATCACTACTAAAAAGGCAAAAGCAGGCCAGGTGGTGGTTAATTTCAATACCAGCTTTGGTACTAAAAAACTGGTAGACAAAATAAAGCTTACAGATGCCAATGGGTTTAAAACATTGTTCGCAGAAGAAAATGCAAACAACGGTGTGGCTACACCTGATTATTCTGCATTAACTGCCAACACAGACTGGATAGACGCTGTTACAAGAACAGCAAAATTCAGCAACAATAACCTGAGCATATCCGGTAGTACAGAAAAAAATAAATTCAGCCTTGGCCTGGGATATATTTATGACGAAGGCATTATCAGGCATGAGAAACTGGAGAAAATGCAGCTTTCTTTCAGCGATGAATTTAAACTGAATAAAGCCTTTAAAATTGGTATCAACCTCAATTCTTCCAGGCAGAACAATCCTTTTGGCGCAGGTTCCGTATTGGATGATGCCCGCAAAGTAATGCCGGGCGTTTCTTCAGACACCAAAAATTTCAGGGTTGCAAATCCTTATGGCGGCGATAGCATTAATACCAATGTCTACTCTGGCCTGGCTACTTTTTTACAAAGTGCCGGTGTGGTAAATCCACTGTTGTCTGTAGAGAATACATGGAACAGGAAATCAAATATTGAATACCGCAATGTAGGAAGCGTATACGCAGAACTTAGCTTTCTCAAATACTTCACGCTGCGCTCCACGTTTTATGCTGATATCAGCAGCATCAATAACCGGAGCTACAATCCCCTGTATTATGCCTACAACCCGTTGACCAATGCGCCTTACCTGTATGGTGAAAAAACCCAGGTAACAGAGAACGATGATACCTACCGGAAATTTCAGCAGGATCATATTCTCACTTTTCGTAAAACATTTGGCGACCATAGCGTAACCGCTACTGCCGGGTTTACCAGTTATTATTTTGGTCATTTTGGAAGAACAGGTATTGCTAAACCTTACACAGTTGGTAACGCATTACCAATTCCGGATAATAAAAGGTTCTGGTACATGACTACGCAGTTTAATGATCCCAATGCTACCATAGCCAGCTCAGGACAAAGCGAATATTCCACCGCTTCTGTTTTAGGCAGGGTATTGTACAATTACAAAGGCAAATATTATTTGAATGCTTCGCTGCGCGATGACGCTACTTCACAGATTCCTACTAAAAACCGTCACCAGCAATTCTGGGCTTTAGGTGCTGCATGGGATATCAGCAAAGAAAGTTTTATGCAGAGTGTAACGCAGATAGATTTTCTTAAACTGAAAGGTTCAATAGGTGTACTGGGTAACCAGAGTGCTTCATACCTGGATGGTACCCCAATCAATTATCCTTTTTATCCTAACCTGAATACGGGTGTTTCTGCCGTATTTGGCACCAATACGTACGCTGCCGCTGTTCCATTATGGGATCCCAATCCGGATTTAAAATGGGAAACAGTGCATGCGCAGGAAATTGGTATAGAGCTGAATGCTTTCAGGAACCGCTTTCATTTTGAATTCAATTACTTTAATAAGAATACCAAAGACCTGATGACGCTGGTTGACAGAAGTGCACAGGGCCTTAGAAATTTACTGGAAAATGGTGGCAGCATCCGCAACTGGGGTGAAGAATTTACCGCTGCATGGACGCAAACGGTAAACAAAGATTTTACGGTAAACCTCGGTGGTAATATTACCTTCCTTCAAAACAAAGTAATCAGCCTTTCTCCGGATATTCCAGGCGGTTTCTTATCGCGTGGTTTTCAGAATAACGGAAGTGCGGAAAGCAGAACAATACCTGGTCAGCCAATCGGATCTTTTTATGGCTACACAGTAGAAGGTATTTACCAGAGCTATGCTGACATCTTAAAATCACCCGTGGCTTCCGCGGTAGGTGCTTACGGACCCGGCGATTTTAAATTTAAAGACATAAACGGTGATGGAAAAATTACTGCAGATGACAGGTCTGTAATCGGCAACCCTACACCCAAGTTTACGTATGGTGTTAATGTTAATCTAACCTATAAGAACTTCAGTTTGGGTATTGATATGGGCGGTGTATATGGTAACCAGGTTTTCAGAACATGGGGTTCACTGGAATCGCCTTTTCAGCGTGTAAATTATTCTGCCGACAAACTGGAAAGGTGGCATGGAGAAGGTACTTCCAACTGGGTGCCTATCCTCAGCCAGGGACACCGTTACAACTACAATGGGTCTACCTATAATATTGAAGACGGAAGTTATTTCAGGCTCAGGAACCTGCAGCTGGGTTACAATTTTGGTCAGCGTTTAATCTCAAAAGCTAAAATAAAAAACCTGCGCTTGTACCTGAACGTACAAAATGCTAAAACCTGGAAAAACAATTTGGGCTACACTGCAGAATTTGGAGGTGATGCTACCGCTTTCGGTTATGACAATGCGGGCGGCGCTATTCCCGTAGTAACTACTGCAGGTCTGAACATAACTTTTTAAAACGATTAAAAATTTTGGTATGAGAAAAAATAAAATTTTATTCTGGACTTTAATACTGGCACTTCCTGTGCTGGTGGCTGTTGCAGGATGCAGTAAATTCCTGGACAGAAAACCACTAACGGCAACACTGGACGATTTAAACCAGGGAACACTGGAAGCGCAGAGTTTTGGTTTATATAATACACTGCGCTATGCCGGCTTCTCTACTTTGCCCTGGATAGATTTTCACAGTATACGTGATGACGATGCGCAAAAAGGCAGCAGCAGCACCGATGGTGCAGAAATCAATACCGAATTTGAAACGTTTCAATACAGTAAAGATGACTGGGCGCCCAATACATACTGGAATGATCATTATACCATGATCAACCTGGCTAATAAAGAACTGTATTATGCAGATTCATTAAAAGCCACCGATCCCGCTTCGCTCCGTAATATTGGAGAAGCACGTTTCTTCAGGGCATATTCCTTTTTTGAACTGGTAAAAACATATGGTGAAGTGCCATTGATTAATTTCTATTTCACCAATGCTACAGACGGTATTAAACCAAAATCTACCGTGGCGGCTATTTACGCACAGATTGATGCTGACTTAACAGTGGCTGCACAAAACCTACCACTCAACTGGTCTGTTGGTGGTACCAATATTTACCCCGGAAGAGTTACCCGCGGTGCTGCCAATACATTGTGGGCGCAAAGTCACCTTTACAGGCAAGGCTGGGGCAGGGTAGTTGGACTTTGTAATGAGATAATTGCATCAGGCCAATATTCGCTGGCAACAACATTTCCTGAAATTTGGAAAGATGGCCTTAATGGCGCTGGTAAAAACGGCCCGGAATCAATTTTTGAAATGAACTGTTATGTAGGTGCCAATGGAACCAGCAACAACGGTGTTGCATGGGCTACCAGCCAGAATGTACGCCAGGGTGGTGCCACCAATGTATGGAACCTCGGCTGGGGCTGGAATACGCCTACTGCTAAACTGGAAAGTGCATGGCCTTCTACAGACCCGCGCAAGATGCAAACTATTCTATACTCAGGCCAGTTTGACGGCGGGGCAGCTGCCGGTGGTTATGGGGCCACGTTGCCGGCCTATAATCCCGGTCCCGGACTTGACCAGCTTTACTGGAATAAAAAAGTGTATTCTGATCCGCAGATGCGGCAGTTTACCGGGCAAATATTTGGCGGTGGTGGAGCAGATTGGGTAAACCACCGTATACTTCGCTACGCAGATGTTCTGTTAATGCTGGCAGAAGCGGCCAATGAAGCAGGCGATGGCGTAACGGCGGCTGCCAACCTGGAGAAAGTGCGGAACCGGGCCAGTGGTAACCTGGGTGTAACCCGTACCATTGTTCCACCAATTGCGTTTGTTAACCAGGCACAAATGAGAACCGCTATCAAAAACGAAAGGAGATGGGAGTTTGCCATGGAAGGATACCGGTTTTATGACCTGGTACGCTGGGGCGATGCAATAACTGAACTGGGGCCACTGGGTTATACGGACAGGTGTAAGTATTACCCGATACCTCAAAAGGCAATTGACCTGTCTAAAGTAAATGGCGTGGAAGTGCTGAAACAAAACCCGCTTTGGTAAACTCACGTACATAATATTATTAACTAATTAAAATTATAGATATGACATTTAGTAAAATAACCAGGCATGCAATGCTGATTGCAGTACTGGGGCTGGCTATCAGCAGTTGTAAAAAACTGGATCGTCCTGCACTGGCAGATTATCCAAAAGATGCCAATCCTCCTGGCGGCCCTTTGAAATTTTTCGTTGCTTTTGATGGCACTAGTACTAATCCATTAATGAATGGCGTAGACAGCATCAGGGCAAATTTTCCTGCGAGTAATTCAGCCACCTCCATTGATGGCATATCTGGAAAAGGATACAAAGGCAGCGAAACGGTGTTTACGCAGTACGCCTCTGCCAATGATTTCGTTAAATCTACCAGCTTTACAGTTTCATTTTGGGTAAAGAAAACACCCCAGGCTGCAGGCAAAGGAACCAATTTTGCATTTGCGCTCAATGCCAAAGGCTATAGCTGGACCAATTTGAAAATGTTTCTTGAATTTGAAGATGCAGGAAACCCCAGCACTACAGATTCTGCTTCTGCAAAGTTCTATTTGTTAGACCAGTGGTTTGAATTTACCGGTACCAAAAGGATGAAAAACGTGCTTAATGGTAGCTGGCACCACCTGGCATTTACGTACAATGAAGCTACTTCTACGCTGATACCGTATATTGATGGCGCCGTGCCCACCAACCTGCCGGCCGGCTTTGGCAATGTAACCAATAATGGCAGCGCAAGAGGTAAACTTGATTTTGGAACAGATGTTACCGGCCTTACCATTGGTGGCGCAGGAACAGTTGCAAAAGATGCCAATGGATGGATGGGTAATTTTGATGGCCAGCTGGATCAGTTCAGGATGTACGGCACAGTTCTGTCTGCGGCAGATATTGCAGCACTGTATGCGGGTAAAAAATAAATAAATTTTGCATTCATACAAAATAGTAAAGGGTTGCATAATTTATTTGCAGCCCTTTATTATTTTCCACATCGCAGCGGAACAATTTTATAATAAGTAATCAATATATGAAACCTGCCAGGTTATCTGTTCTTATTACTGCTGCAACCATCCTGCTTTTTTCCTGTAAGCAACAGGTGAATACATTGTTCACCAGCGTGCCAGCATCTTCCAGTAATATTCAATTTGAAAATAACCTGGAAAAAAAAGAACGCTTCGGCATTCTGTACTACCTGTATTATTACAATGGTGGCGGCGTAGCCACCGGCGATGTCAACAACGATGGCCTGGCCGATATTTATTTTACTGCTAATAGCAAAGGCCACAATAAACTTTATCTCAACAAAGGCAATTTTAAGTTTGAAGACATTACAGCAAAAGCACGCGTAGCAGGTACGGCCGACTGGAGCAGTGGCGTTACCATGGCTGATGTAAATGGCGATGGCCTGCTGGATATCTATACCTCAGCGGTTAGTGGCCACCATGGACTGCAGGGTCACAATGAACTGTTTATAAATAACGGCCGACGGGGCGGTTCTTCTACCATTCCTCCGGGAGAGGAGGGTCAGGCGGAAATCTCCTTTACAGAAAGCTCGGCTAAATACGGTCTTGACTTTGCCGGCTTTACCGGCCAGGTGGCTTTTTTTGATTATGACCACGATGGCGACCTGGATTGTTACATGCTCAACCAGAGCCATAAACCCAACGAAAATATTGTTGATACCAGCCACCGCAGAAAACCGGATGCATTGGCCGGCGATCGTTTATACAGGAACGATATGAATGGTGCGCAGCAAAAATTTACCGATGTTTCTGCAGAGGCGGGTATTTACCAGGGCGATCTTGGCTACGGGTTGGGTATCTCCATAGCAGATATTAATAATGATGGCTGGGAAGATATTTATGTGGGCAATGATTTTCATGAAAATGATTACTATTATGTGAACCGGCAGAACGGAAAATTCCAGGAAGAAGGCGCCCTGCACTTTGACCATTACAGCCGGTTTAGTATGGGCAACGATATTGCAGATTATAACAATGACGGCCAGCTGGATATTGTAACAACAGATATGTTGCCGCCTGGCGAAAAAACAGTGAAGACCTATGGCAGTGATGAGAACGCAGATATTTATAAATTCAAGATTATAAAAAACGGATTCCAGTACCAGTTTTCAAAAAACTGCCTGCAGCGTAACAATGGCAACGGCGTTAGTTTTAGTGAAACCGGGCTGCAGGCCGGTATATCTGCCAGCGACTGGAGCTGGTGCCCCCTGCTTGCCGATTTTGATAACGATGGCAATAAGGATTTATTTATCTCAAGCGGTATTGTAAAAAGACCGGTTGATTTGGATTACATAAAATTTGTATCTAATCTTTATGTGCACAAAAAATTAAATACCTCCGATAAATATGATGATATGGCGCTGGATAAAATGCCCGATGGCGCCTCGCACCCATTTTTATACAAAGGAGACGGTAAGATAAATTTTGCAGATGTAAGCAATGACTGGGGTACCGGCCAGATGAACGGCTATTATAACGGTGCTGCCTATGCTGATTTTGACAATGATGGCAACCTGGACCTGGCCATCAACTGCATCAACGCGCCGGCTGTGTTACTAAAAAATAATTCACCAAAGAAAAACTACCTGTCTGTTGCCTTTAAAGGAGACGGATTAAATACCAATGGTATAGGTGCCAAAGCCTATGTATTTGCTGCTGGTAAAATGCAGTACCAGCAGTTAATGCTCACCCGTGGTTTTCAGTCGTCTTCTGAGCCCCGTTTGCATTTCGGCCTTGACAGTATTAAAACCATCGACAGTTTATTAATTGTATGGCCCAACCAGCAATACCAGCTTATTAAAAATACAGCGGCTAATAAAGAACTGGTTGTTATGCAGAAAGAAGCCGTCACTACTTTTGAGTATAATGTATTTTTTCCTCCTGTTAAACCTGCATTTGAAGACATCAGTGCACAGATAAATACAGGCTGGAAACATGCTGAAAATGATTTTACTGATTTCAATATTCAGTACCTGCTACCCCATATGGAATCTACCCGCGGCCCAAAACTGGCGGTGGCAGATGTAAACAAAGACGGACTGGATGATTTTTTTACCTGTGGCGCCAAAGGCAAACCCGGTAGCATGATGCTGCAAACAAAGCAGGGGACGTTTATGCGCGCAGACACGGCTGTGTTTAATACATCAGCCGCCAGTGAGCAGACAGACGCGGTTTTCTTTGATGCCAATAATGATGGATACCCGGATTTGTATGTGGTAAGCGGCGGTAATGAATATGAAGATGGCAATCCTGCGCTTGCGGATAAATTATACATCAATGATAAGCGGGGCCATTTTACGCCATCGCCCTTGCCCGCTATTTTAACCAATAAAAATAGTGTGGCCATTGCAGATATAGACAAAGATGGGGATAACGATATTTTTATTGGCGGTTTTGCTGCTGCAAAAAGTTATGGTTACCCGCAGCCGTCTTATTTACTGGTAAACGATGGCAAAGCAAATTTTACCATGGCCGCACCTGCTGTAGCCAATCTGTCATCAGCCGGCATGATTACCAGCGCCGCATTTGCAGATACCAATAAAGATGGCTGGCCAGATTTGATAGTTGCAGGGGAATGGATGCCGGTAAAAATATTTATCAATAATAAAGGCATCTTCCAGGAAACTATATTGCCGCAATCTACCGGCCTTTGGCAAACGCTGTACACAACAGATATTAATGAAGACGGCTACCCGGATATACTGGCTGGGAACTGGGGCCATAATTCTAAATTATATGCTGGTAAAGACGGGCCGCTGAAATTATACGTGAAAGATTTTGACAAGAATGGATCTGTTGAGCAGGTACTGGCTTATTCCATTGCGGGCAAAGAATATACTTTTTTAGCAAAAGATGAACTGGAAAGAGAAATGCCGGTTTTAAAAAAGGCTTACCTCAGTTATAATGAGGTGGCCGGGCAGACCATTCAGTACATGTTTTTCGATCTGTTTAAAGACTATAAAGAGTTAAAAGCGGAAGTGCTGGGTTCTTCTGTCTTCATGAATGATGGGCGGGGCAATTTTACAAGATCAGACCTGCCGGAAGAAATACAGTTCGCACCCGTTTTTTCTTTTAGCCAGGCAGGCAAAGCAAATACTTTTCTGGCTGCAGGTAATTTTTACGGGGTGATACCCTATGAGGGCCGGTACGATGCATTGCGCCCAACATTGTTTGCCTACAACAATACTACAAAGCAGTTCTCAACAAATGCTGTGCTGCCTGCTATTGATGGAGAGGTGAGGGATGCGAAATGGATTAATTATATCGACGGGCAAAAATTATTACTGTTGGCCAGGAATAACAATGCTATTGTTTTTTGTAAACCTACAAATGAATGAATATGAAGGGACAGATTCTTTTTACAGTTGGTGTCATCTTTTGCTGTTTTTTTTCCTGCGGGAAAAAAGACGACGCCGCCCCGCCGCCGGTAGTTGTTCCCCAACCACTTACTGTAAATGCGGTTTCGCTCAATGACGCAGCTTTGGGGGATATACAGTATGGTGCACCGGTAACACCGAGCATTAAACTACAGTTTTCTGTAGCGCTTTTGAAAAGCAGCGCGGCAGCCGCAGTTAGTTTGGTTGATGCAGGCACGGGCAGTACAGTGGCGGTAACCAATAGTTTTCAAAACGGCGATTCTGTATTGCTGGTGCAGCCAACCACAGCACTGAAGTATTTGACTAAATATATATTTACAGTCAGCACGGCATTAAGTTCCACTGACAAACTTACTTTAACCACCGCAGTTAGTAAGGTTTTAATTACGCAGTTAGATTCTTCGCGCAAATTTGCTTTACTGTCAGAAAATGATCTGCTTGATAAAATACAACAGCAAACATTCAAGTATTTCTGGGATTTTGGTCACCCGGTAAGCGGCCTGGCGCGTGAACGCAATACATCAGGCGAAACCATTACGTCCGGTGGATCAGGTTTTGGTATAATGGCCATTGTTGCCGCCGTAAACAGGAACTTTATTACGCGGGCGCAGGGGCTTGCCAGGATGCAAACCATTACGGGCTTTTTAAAAAATACAGCACAAAAATTCCATGGCGCCTTTCCGCATTGGTTAAATGGAAGCACAGGCGTTGTTATTCCATTTAGTACAAAAGACAATGGCGCCGACCTGGTGGAAACTTCTTACCTGATGCAGGGGCTGCTCTGTGCGCGACAATACTTTAGTGGAGCCGATGCCGCTGAAACTGCCCTGCGCAATGATATTAATACCTTGTGGAATGGGGTTGAATGGGATTGGTTCAGGCAAAACAATCAGAATGTTTTATACTGGCATTGGAGCCCCAATTACAATTGGGATATGAACCTGCCCATAAAAGGCTGGAACGAGTGCCTTATCACCTACGTGCTGGCTGCATCTTCCGGCACCCATAATATTCCCAAAATAGTATATGATAATGGATGGGCCTCTAACGGCAGCATGGCAAATGGCGCTCCTTATTACGGCTACACATTGCCGCTAGGCCCGCCGCAGGGCGGTCCATTGTTTTTTGATCAGTATTCTTTTTTAGGTATAAATCCCAATGGCCTGACGGATGCATACGCCAACTACAGTACCCAAACAAAAAACCACACGCTTATTAATTATACGTACTGCAAAACAAATCCCCTGGGAAATTATGGCTACAGCGATTCCTGCTGGGGCCTTACGGCCAGTGATATACAAAACGGTTATACCGCCAGTTCCCCTACCAATGACGCAGGCGTAATTGCACCTACAGCAGCCATCTCTTCACTGCCTTATACACCGGCAGAATCTATAAAAGCATTGAAGTTTTTTTATTATGTGCTGGGCGATAAGCTCTGGAAAGAATATGGTTTTGTGGATGCTTTTTCCCTGAAAGACACCTGGTTTGCAACATCGTTTTTGGCCATTGACCAGGGACCGCAAATAATAATGATAGAAAACTACCGCAGCGGTTTGTTATGGAATTTATTTACCAGCTGCCCTGAGGTAAAAACAGGCATGAAGGCACTGGGTTTTACTGCGCCGTATTTATAAGTTATGATACATTAATCATGGTGCGCGGCAGATACATTGCAGGTTTCGGTTTTTAAATTTTTTCATTGCCCCAGAGGTTAGTGAGTATCTTTA
Organism: Chitinophagaceae bacterium; assembly: GCA_039916305.1. Taxonomy (GTDB): domain Bacteria; phylum Bacteroidota; class Bacteroidia; order Chitinophagales; family Chitinophagaceae; genus JACMLD01. The sequence goes on from JBDSLR010000025.1 coordinate 38,425, forward strand.
TTGTACGATTTTTAAACGGCCATCATGAAGCATCATTTTTTTACCGCATTGTTGCTTGCAATTTGCTCGCTTTCTTTTGCACAAAAGAAAGCTGCGGTTATTGTAAAAGAAAAAACAGCCCGCCCCACCAATCTTTCTGATTCAGCTTTGCTGGACCTGGTGCAGCAGCAAACCTTCAGGTACTTTTGGGATTTTGCCCACCCGGTCAGCGGTATGGCAAGAGAGCGAAGCAATAAATCATATGATTATGGTGATGAAGTAGTAACCACAGGCGGAACTGGCTTTGGTATCATGACGGTCATTGTGGCAGCAGAAAGGGGCTGGATTGCCAGGGATACCGCCGCGGGACTGATGCGGAAGATGGTTAACTTTTTATTGAAGGCCAATGCTTACCATGGTGCTTTTCCACATTGGCTGGATGGCGCTACAGGTAAAACCATTCCTTTCAGCAGGAAAGATGATGGCGGTGACCTTGTAGAAACATCGTACTTATTCCAGGGCCTGCTTTGCGCAAGGCAATATTTTAACGCGGATAACCCGGTAGAAAAAGAATTCAGGAATAAATTAAACTGGCTGTGGACCGGTATTGAATGGGATTGGTACACGCATGACCAGGAAGTATTGTACTGGCACTGGAGCCCCAACAACGGCTGGGCCATGAACTTCCCGGTGCGCGGTTTTAATGAGTGTATGATAATGTATATACTGGCCGCAAGCGCAGACAATTACCCGGTCACGGCAGCAGTATACCATCGTGGCTGGGCAGAAAGTAATTTCTTTAGAAACGGCAAAGAATTCTACGGCTATAAATTGCCGCTGGGATTTGATTATGGCGGCCCCTTGTTTTTTTCCCAGTATTCATTCCTGGGACTTGATCCGCGGGGGCTTAAAGACAGGTATGCTGATTACTGGGAACAGAATAAAAACCATACCCTTATTAACCACGCCTATTGCCTGGATAATCCGAAAAAATTTAAGGGCTACGGAGAAAATTGCTGGGGTTTAACCGCTTCGGATACCTACAATGGGTACAACGCTTTTTCTCCTACCAATGACGAAGGCACTATCACACCTACGGCAGCATTGTCCGCATTTCCGTACACGCCTGAGTATTCCATGAAAGCGTTGAAACATTTTTATTTTGACCTGGGCGATAAAATATGGGGCGAGTATGGTTTTACTGATGCCTTCAATGAAACACAGAACTGGTACGCCAAAAGCTACCTGGCCATAGACCAGGGCCCGATCGTTGCCATGATTGAAAATCAGCGGACGGGATTATTATGGAAACTGTTCATGAGCTGCCCCGAAATACAACGTGGCCTCAAAAAACTGAACTTTGAAAGTCCCTGGTTAAAAAATTGATAGCCGCAGTTCGTCTTATTAATAGCGGTTGTTTGCAGACAAAAGAAGCGGGCGAAGTTTTTATATATTTAAAAACATATTATCATGGTAAATTTTCAGCTATCAGCTATACAAGCAGCTGAGTATAACAGGGATGGTTATATCATTATAAGGAATTTTTTACAGCCTGCCGAAGTAAGTAAACTACATACCATAGCCATTGAAGACGATACCATGCAAAAGCATTCTTTTGATCTGAATGATCAAACGGGTAAGAAAACAAAATTGGCATTGTGGTACACACCGGGAGATGATGCGTACGGCCTGCTTACCAAAAGCAAAAAAATGGTTAGTTCCGTTGATAAATTAATGGAAGGCGACAGCGCGGTTTGTCATTTTCACAGTAAACTCATGCAGAAGGAACCGAAAGTAGGCGGTGCCTGGGAATGGCACCAGGATTATGGTTACTGGTATAAAAATGAATTTTTATTGCCGGGGCAGATGATGTCTGTCATGGTGGCCATCACCGAAGCCAATAAGCAAAATGGCTGCCTCCAGGTAATCAAAGGAAGCCACAAAATGGGACGAATTGAGCATGGTTTCGCAGGGGAACAGGTAGGTGCTTCACAGCACTATGTTGATTTGGCCTTACGGACTATGGAGTTAATTTACGTAGAGCTGATGCCGGGCGATGCCTTGTTTTTTCACAGCAATTTACTGCATCGTTCTGAAGCAAATTTATCTGATAATTCCAGGTGGTCACTGATATCCTGCTATAACAGGCTCGACAATATTCCTTATAACGAACCTTCTGCTTCCAGCACCCTGCCGCTGGAGATGGTGCCGGATGAGGCGCTGTTGCAATGGGAGACAAAGGGACTGGGCGACAGTGCTCATTTCCTGGAAAAAGAAAAAGACGAAGCGTTGAAATAACGGACTTGTTCCCTATCCTCATTTACATGTAACTAAGCAGATGAAACAGCCATGAATAAATTTCTTTCGCCTTTGCCTTATATGCAGCAGGAAGGCCTGGCCATTATCAGGATCATTGTGGGCCTCTTAATGGTATTTCATGGTTTTGAAATATTTGATACAGAAACCATGCAGGGGTATACAACCTGGGCGCAGTTTAAAGAGATGCCATCACCCGCAGTTATTGTTTACGCAGGGAAGGGTGCAGAACTGGTAACGGGTATATTGTTTGTTATTGGCTGGTTTACGAGGCCTGCAGCATTACTGCTTATCATTACCATGCTGTATATATCTTTTTTTGTGGGGCATGGAAAAGTATGGTACGATGATCAGCATCCGTTTTTATTTGTGTTGCTTGGCGGTGTTTTCTTTTTTACAGGTCCTGGAAAATGGAGTGTGGATGAATTGAGTTTTAAGAAAAACAAATAGGCCGCAGATTCGCAGATTTAGGAAAATGATAGCTCTGCAAATTAATAATTATGAAGAAGACTTTACTACTGCTATACCTATTTATTGCATTGGTTGGCAATGCGCAGCAAAAGACTTATTGCAACCCCATTAATATCGATTACGGTTACACACCTATTCCAAATTTCAGTGAATGGGGCCGTCACCGCGCCACCGCAGATCCTGTAATTGTAAATTACAAAGGCGATTATTATTTGTTTTCCACCAACCAATGGGGTTACTGGTGGAGCAGCGATATGCTGAACTGGACTTTTGTTGCTAAGAAATTTTTACGCCCCTGGAATGGCGGTGTATATGATGAACTCTGTGCACCGGCTGTAGGTATAATAGGAGATACCATAGTTGTTTTTGGGTCTACTTATACCAGCAATTTCACCTTATGGATGAGCACCAACCCCAAAGCCAATGACTGGAAACCGCTGATAGATTCTTTTGAAATTGGGGGCTGGGACCCGGCATTTTTTACGGACGATGATGGTAAATTTTATATGTACAATGGCAGCAGTAACCGGTACCCACTGTATGGAATAGAGCTGAACCGAAAAACATTTAAGCCGGTTGGCACAAGAAAAGAAATGTACCTGCTGGAGCCTGACCGGTATGGCTGGCAGCGTTTTGGCGAGTACATGGACAATACTTTTTTAGATCCTTTTATTGAAGGCGCGTGGATGACTAAACACAACGGTAAATACTATTTTCAATATGGTGCGCCGGGCACGGAATTCAGCGGTTACGCAGATGGTGTGATTGCCGGCACTGGTCCATTGGGGCCATTTACGCCGCAATCAGACCCATTAAGTTTTAAGTCCGGAGGTTTTGCACGCGGTGCCGGGCATGGCGCTACTTTTCAGGACAACAATAATAATTACTGGCACATCAGCAGCATTATAGCAACGGTTAAAAATACCTTTGAAAGAAGGTTGGGCATCTGGCCGGCAGGTTTTGATAAAGATGATATGATGTATTGCAATACGGCATTCGGCGATTATCCCATGTACCTGCCATCGGCCACTACAGCAACTGCAACAGGCCCGGGCTGGATGCTGTTAAATTATAACAAGCCTATGCAGGTTTCCTCCGTACTGGGTAGTTATTATGCCAACTTTGCCAACGATGAAAACATAAAAACCTATTGGAGTGCCGCTACAGCAGATAAAGGAGAATGGATACAAACTGATCTTGGCAATATGTCTGCTGTGAATGCCATACAGATTAATTATGCAGACCAGGATGTGGAAAGCAACCGCCTGGGCAAATGGCCGGGCCAGTATCACCAGTATAAATTATATTACTCCGCAGACGGGAAAAAATGGAATGTGGCGGTGGATAAAAGCAATAACAAAACGGATATACCCCATGAATATGTGGAACTTCCTGCACCGGTACAGGCCCGCTATATCAGACTTGAAAACATTCATATGCCTACCGGTAAATTTGCGGTAAGCGGACTGCGGGTATTTGGCAATGGCAATGGCGCCAAACCGGATATGGTAAAACAATTCATGGTGTTACGAACAGAGAAGGATAAGCGCAGCGCCTATATAAAGTGGAGCCCGGTAAACAATGCTTTTGCCTATAATATTTATTATGGCACGGCGCCCGGAAAACTGTACAATTGTATAATGGTACACAGTAATAATGAATATTGGTTCAAGGCGATGGACAATCAAAAACCGTATTTTTTTACCATTGAAGCTGTTAATGAAAACGGGGTATCGGAAAAAGCAAAATTGGTAAAAGTGGATTAATGGCACCAGGTTATTGCTTGCGTAGTGGATGAATTGAATGGAGCGCTTATGCAGGTCAATTGCCCACCCTTACCTCCGTGACTGACCTCTTTCATCTCTGTGGTAAAATGGTTAATTGGGTGATATAATCAACCTTTTAAAATAATAATTATTTAAACAAGATTCAAAAAAAATAATATGAAAATGATGGCTAAGTATTTCCTGGCGCTTTTATTTATTGTGATAACAGCAGACCGTGCAGTTGCGCAAGACCCTGCTTTTTATAAAGACATACAGGCGTTCAAAAAGAAAGATGAGGCACAGTTTCCTGCCAAGCATGCAATATTGTTTGTAGGCAGTTCTTCTTTTACCAAATGGACAGATGTGCAGGATTATTTTCCGGGCTATCCCATTCTGAACCGGGGTTTTGGGGGTTCGTCTTTGCCCGATGTAATCCGGTATGCAGACGATGTTATTTTTCCCTATCAGCCTAAACAGGTAGTCATTTATTGCGGCGAAAATGATTTGGCGTCTTCTGATACCGTAACGGCGGCCACTGTAGTGGAGCGTTTTAAAACCTTGTTTGGTATGATAAGAAAAAAGCTGGGCAATGTACCGGTATTGTTTGTCTCGCTTAAACCCAGTCCCAGCAGGAGCCGGCTTTTTCCCAAAATGCAAAAAGTAAACGCCGAGATAAAAGCCTTCCTGCAAAAAAATAAAAAAGCGGCTTTTGCAGATGTCTACAGCAGCATGCTGGATGCCGATGGCGCTCCAATGAAAGATATTTTTCTTGCAGATAACCTGCACATGAATGCAAAAGGCTATGCTATCTGGAAAAAAGTACTGGCGCCTTATTTGATAAAATGAAACTTTTTTTAGTCAATGTTATAGCAGGATTATAGAAGTCACCATAATAAAAAGCCCCACTAAAAAGTGGGGCATAGCACATACATTTTTGTGGTTTCAGAGGTAAGTGCTGATACAATAAGGATTAGTAAGAAATATTATCTTGGTCTGCGACTGTAATCCGGGCGGTTCTGAATAGGCGACTGGCCTACTACTATTATACTAAAAAGAAATTTTGCGAAACGGCCGAGGTTAGAAGAAGGGCGGTACACATTTTTGTGTATCATTGTTTTGCGTACATCGTAGTACATATTGCTGTTTTCCATTGATATTGGCTTGGTTTAGTTAAAGATCAGAAATTTAACGCAGAACAGCAAGTATTATTGTATGCCTGTATATCTACCCCGTATTTTTTCTATTTCTTAACATGGTTTTCGTGACTACCTTGCTCCTGCAAATCCAACCCATATGAAAAACAGCTCCGCATTGCTGCTCATACTATTATTTAGTACCTGCTCAATAGCGCAGGGCGTTTTCAGCAATCAGACAAACTATACCCTTGAAAAAGTGGTACAGGATTATCCCAGCCAGTTCAAAAATATCAGGGGCGAATTGATTTCTTCCGGTGCTGGTGCAGAGGCGTACAAATCAACCATTGCTATACCCGGCGCTCTTACAACTACTATTACACAATCTGCCGCCAATCAAAAACAAGTACTCAGCTGGGAGTCGGTACTTTACAAAGGCAGTGATTTTAAGGCCGCCAGCAGCCGATTTGAGCAGCTTTTTAACCAGATAAAGAATACGATCATAAAGCCCAGGGGAGAAAGAGCTGTAATTGTCAATGGCATGTATGCCAGTCCTTCGGCAGAAATGGCTGTGAGTACTATACAATTTGATATGCTGCCCCCCACCGTGCTCCTGCAAAAAATGAATATCGATTTAACCATGCAAAACAGCGGAAGCCAATGGACCATCAGCCTGCGTGTGTATGATAAAGAACCGAAAGAGGGGCAGATAGTGCGGGGTAAATAGAACGCAGTTTACATTTATTAACCTTACTTAACATTAAAGCAACCCCGGTTAACCTGGTTTACTAAGCCGGCAGAATAGTTTCGTAGCTGAAAAAAAGGCTATGAAAATACAGCTGCTTATAATAACACTTATCTCTTCACTGCTAACCGTTCACGCACAAAAGCAAGGCAGTATTAAAGGCTCCATAATAGATACCGTTTCTGGTGAGCCCCTGGGCGGGGCCACAGTAACCATACTATTGGCAAAAGATTCTTCGCTGGTAAGTTTTTCAAGAACTGGCAGCAATGGTCTTTTCAGCATTCATAATATAGACAACGGCGCTTACCGCCTGCTGGTTACCCATATTGGTTATATCAACCTCAGCAGAGTCTTTATTATCAGCAGTGCAGTAACCAGTTTTGATTTTGGAGTGCTCATTATTACCAATAGAACCACACTGTTGCAGGAAGTAACTGTTACCCAGGAAAAGCCACCCGTTGTTATAAGAAATGATACAATTGAATACAATGCCGGTTCATTTAAAACCAGGCCCAATGCAGTGGTGGAAGATTTACTGAAAAAACTACCCGGTATACAGGTAGATAAAGATGGAAAAATTAAGTGGAATGGAGAAGAAGTAAAAAAAATACTGGTAGACGGCAAAGAGTTTTTTGGCAATGATCCAAAAATGGCCAGCAAGAATTTGCCTGCTGATGCTATTGAAAAAGTGCAGGTATTTGATCGTAAATCTGAGCAGTCAAGGTTTACGGGTTTTGATGATGGCAATAGCGAAAAAACCATTAATCTAAGTATAAAGCCGGATAAGAAAAATGGTGTTTTTGGCAAAGCAACCGCTGGTGCCGGCGACAAGGGTTTATACCAGGGCAATTTTAACTTGAATAATTTCAGCAAAGACAGGCAGGTTTCGGCCATCGGTATGCTGAATAATACCAATAAACAAGGGTTTTCTTTTATAGATATACTGAATTTTACTGGCGGCTTGCCCGGTACCGGTGCCCGCGGCGGGGGTGGTATCCAGCTGGATATGAACAGTACCGGCTTGCCCATACAGGGCAACAGTAACAGCCCGGGTGTTACAAGTACAAAAGCCGGCGGACTTAACTATAATAATAGCTGGAATAAAAAGCTGGACCTGATGAGCAGTTATTTTTACAACGGCTTGCAAACAGATAAGACGGAAAAAGCATACCAGCAATGGCTGTTGCCCGGCAATAATTTTAATACCAGCAAAGAAAATAACTCAAACAACAGCACAACAAACCACCGTATAAATATTACCGGCGATTATAAAATTGATTCCCTAAACTCCATCCGGCTAGCCTCTTCGCTTAACCAGCAACAGTCCCAATATAATATAAACAGCCAATATGCATCCTTAACAGCAACCGGTAATTTGCTAAATGACGGGTATGCCAGTTCCTTTATAAAAGGCAGGGGTTATGGGTGGAACAACAGTGCGCTGTTCCGGCACCGGTTTGCTAAAAAGGGAAGAACATTTTCAGCCAATCTTTCATTGAATATAAATAACAATAAAAGTAACGGTGGCCTGCAATCGCAGAACAATTATTACCGGCCAAACGGCAGCCTGCAGCAGAGTGACACCATTAACCAGGTAAATAACCAGGCCAGCAACAGCCAAACCTACGGAGCGGTGCTCTCCTATACAGAGCCCTTGTCAAAAAAATCATTGCTTGAATTTAATTATAATATCAACGCCACACACAGCGGGTCTGACAGAGCTACTTTCGATTTTGATAAGCTGAGGGGAAAATATGCCGTGTTAAATGATGCCCTGTCTAATAGTTTCTTAAGTAAATACATGTACAACCGGCCCGGTATCAATTGGCGTCTTCAGCAAAAGAAATACAATGTTACAATAGGAACTGCCATGCAGTATGCGTCACTGGAAAGTGAATTTCATATCATGGCCAAAGACAGCACTATAGAACGTTCTTTCCTCAATTTTTTGCCAAATGCCAACCTGCAATACAGCATTAACCAGTATAAAAATATCCGGGTCTTCTATAATGCATTTACCCGTCAGCCGGCTGTGACGCAATTGCAACCCCTCACTGACAATACAGATCCGTTAAATATTAAAATGGGTAACCCGGATCTAAAGCAGGAATATTACCAGCGCCTGCAGGGAGAGTATATCTCGTTTGACCCTTACCGGCATACCAGTTTTTTTGCGGGTCTAAGTGCAAGCCTGATTGCCAATAAAATTGTAAATGCCGATCAGCTGGGAGCCCAGGGACAGCGGGTTACTCAACCTGTAAATGTGAACGGTGCTTATGCTGTAAACCTCAACAGTTCATGGGGCTTCCCGGTTAAGAAAATAAAAAGTAAACTAAACCTCAACAGTGCTATTACCAAAAGTCGCAACATTGGTTTTGTAAATAACGTAAAAAATAATATCCATGCCTGGAATGCATCGCAGGAGCTGGTTTGGAATTACAATTACAAAGAATTGCTTGATCTGAGCGCGGGTGCAGAAGTGATATACAATGATGTGCGGTATTCATTACAAAACCAGCAGAACCTGCAATACTGGAACCAGCATTATACAGCTGAAATAAATATATACCTGCCAAAAGGTTTTAGCTTTTCCAGTGATATAGACTATACCACGCGTAGCGGACTTACACAGGGGTATAACCTCAACGCTGTTTTATGGAACGCAGGCGTTGCCAAACAGGTTTTTAATAATAAGAAAGGCGAGCTCCGCTTGCAGGTATATGATATACTGAACCAAAACATTGGTATCAGCCGCAACAGTAGCCAGAATTATATTGAAGACCTTTCTTACAATGTATTGAAACGTTTCTGGCAACTAAGCTTTACTTATAATATCAGCCGTTTTGCGGGTAAGAATATTGCCGCGCCTGGAAGTAAAGGAAGTAATATCCAGGTAATACAGCAGGGCAGAAACCGGTAACATCGAAAAAGAAAAGAGAAATAGTATGAAAAAGAGATCTATTATATCCAAACAAGTTTTACAAATTCCGGATCACCGGCAACAACCGCAACAGTACGATCCCTGGTGCCAAAATCGGTTTTTTTAAATGTACAGGTGCCTTTTTCCCTGACTATAGCAATGGGAAATTCTCCTGTACCAAACCGGTTATCATATTTACAATTTTTAAAAATTACATCTAAAATATTCCCGGGTTCTAATCTTGTAAATTCACTGCTTATCAGTTGCCCGCCGGTAAAAGGGCCATCCACTAAAAATTCATTTTTTAAAAAAGTTGCTGAAAAGGGCTCGCCGTATTGCGTTACAGGCCTGATGCCCATGATCATCTCTTTGTTAGGACCTTCTTCAACCGCAGTAAATATCCATTTTACTTTCTCAAAAAGAAAGTGGTTTAGCCGGAATAGTCTTGGATCCTGCCCTTCTCTGCGAAAGATACTTCTTTTTATAAACCCCGTGGCCTGGTACAGATTGAATCCTTTTTTGGTTTCCAGTTGGTCGCCCTGGATATAAAGAACATGTCCTTTTGCAGCAATATCTATGTAGTCAGTTTTTACGTTGTTTATTATCCATTTACTGCCTGCAAAGCTTTCATGTGCAGGTTGCTGTCTTACATCAGCACTCGTTTCCTCACACTCAAGGCGGTAAATATCAGCGTTGGAAATATTTATATCTTTAGCCAGGCCGGAGAAAGATATCGTTGCACGTTTAGGATGAACCCTGTTAAAGGCTTTTATATTATCAATGGATACTGTACTGATATTTGGGTAAAAGTATCCGCGTGCACACCAAATATCATCTGCGTAACCTCCATTTCTGCTGTGAATATTAGTTATTGAAACCGCTTCAAAACCAATGTAAATCCTTTTTTCTATACCGTCAATACCAGGTGGAATATTGTAGTATGTGCCAGAAAATCCGATCATGCAGGAATGTTCAGCATTTCCACCTGCGCTGTAAATTGCAGCCAACCCCTGTTGCTGCATATTGCAATCAAGCGTTACATTACTGATGTCAATTTTCCCCCGTAGCATTGTTGCATACCAGTAAATTTGATTGCAATCACCTTCGTATTTTTTCCACCTGTTATTTGCCGGGTTATTAATGATTATCAACTCCCCGGCGGTAGGGTCTGCTGGTATAAAGAACAAGCCGTAGTTATCATCTGGTCTTCCTTCAACCACAGAACCGATGGCCCCATCAGGTCTTTTAATGAATACCAGTTCCTTATTTCCATCACCCTTTATTGTGATGCCTTCAGCAGGCACTTTAATTTTATTCCTGTAACCCGGTTTGGTTAAATGTATGCCGGCGGCCAATTGCAGGCTTTTATCCCCGGTGCATGCCTGGGATATGGCATCAGCAAGCGCAGTTTGGCTGGCTGACGGGTTGAGTATTATGGTGCCGCTCATAAATAAATCTTTTTGTTCGATAATTTATAAGCAACAAGTTATTCTTCTCCGCAAATAGTTACAATACCATTTTAGTAGTAGTAATGCTGCAGGGTGCATGATTGCAGCGTTTTTAAATATGAAACGTTTAATGCTGTAGCTTCCTAATTCTGCCTTGTAATAATTCTTATTTGTGGTCCGCTACCCGTGCTGGGACCAGAAGCCTCGTCCAGCATTTTCTGAAATTCCGGGCGGGTTACTTTTTTGGCGCCGGACGGAATTTTTACCAACTGCTTGCCGGTGGTTGTCTCAATATTTAAAGGACTAAACACTATCCAGCCATCAGCAATATCCAACTGCAGAATTATTCCCGGCAGTCCGCCAAATTGTTCTGGTCCGCTTGGGCTGGCAATTTCTTCGGTATACCAGGCTACAATATTATCGCCCTGCCTGTTTTTTGTAGTTGCTTTTTTACAATGATAACCTTTGATCAACATGGTATCATCGCCCAGTTTCCAGGATAACTTTCTCAGGGTATCTTCAATAATATATTTTTTTGGACCCAGTTCGCGCAGCTCCACTGTTTTTTCTGCCGCATAGTTTTTATAGGTTTCATTGCTGCCACTGTTCATGCGTATATTGATCCGGCCGCCTTCCTGCCCTGCCTGGTCGCGGATATCTTCTTCATCGGGCACCGACGAGAAAATAGATTCGTCCCCGGAAAAAATCAATTGCTGTTTGCCCGTACTGAATTCCGGTATCATGGCTTTCATGTTTTCGTTTTCTGGAGGCAGTCGCTTGTGCATATTTGTTTTTCGCTCGTATATTATCTTGCCTTCTTTAGACTGCGCCACGGCCAGCTGAAAGCAACAACCGGCTATAATGACAACGAGTATTTTTTTCATGATTGTTTGTTTTTTCAAAACTATTGATCGCTGCCGGCAAACCAGGTTAATAGGGCTTGCTTTAATGTTAATTAAGGTTAATGCTGCAGGGTACTGGATAAAGAAATAAATACATTTGCAACAGCGGGTGCAAGAACAGCCCGCAAAAGGCATGACAAATAAACTGCGGGTACCGCTTTTTTTTATGGTAATCACTATAATGGTGATCAGCGTTTTCCAGGTGTACTGGCTGCGCAAAAATTACCTGGAAGAAAAGCACCTGTTCAGTGTGCGCACCAACATACTTTTCCGGGAAACTATTATGCGCTTGCAGGCATCTAAACTCCATCTTGATTCCAATATCAATATTCGCATCCAGGATAAAGAAGGCATTATTAATATGACGAATATATTGCAGGAGAAAATCCGTGATTCCGCAGGCGATAAAAAAAGTATCAGCAGGGCCATGATTATTACAGTGAATCAGCCAAACCGGCTCCCTTCTCATGATACCAATATGCAGTTCCGGTTACGCAGCACACAGCCCGGCGGGCAGGTGTTTGATTTTTTACGAGGCGTAGATTCACTGCATGATTCTATAACACTGCAGGAAATAAACGACCGTTACCAGCTGGCACTTGCCAAACAACGCATTCAATTGCCGTTCCGGGTACAAATTTCAGATACATTAACGGCGGCGCAGCCATTACCGGATCTAGAGGGCAATAAGGTGACCGTAGGTTTTGTAAAACCGCGCACTTATCAACTTGATTTTAATAACAGCAATTGGTATTTGCTGAAGCAGATGTGGCAACCTATTTTAATTTCTTTGCTGCTGGTAGGCGTAACCATTGCATCGTTTCTATTATTGTACCGTAATTTAATCAGGCAGCAAAAGCTCACACAGCAAAAAAATGATTTCATCAGTAATATAACCCATGAATTAAAAACACCCATTGCAACCGTAAGCGTTGCCATTGAAGCGCTGAAAAATTTTAATGCCCTGCATGATCCAAAGCGCACGCGGGAATACCTGGATATATCGGGCAATGAATTGCAAAGGCTGGGTTTACTGGTAGACAAGGTGTTGAAATTGTCATTGTATGAAAACAAAGAAATTTCCCTGCAGAAGGAAAATTTTGACCTGGCGGCACTGGCAGCGGAAGTTGCTGCCTCTATGAAACTGCAATTTGATAAGCAGCATGCCATTGTAACAGTAACAACTGCCGGCGATCAATTCGTAATAGAAGCAGACCGTTTGCATATGACCAGCGTGATCTATAACCTGCTTGATAATGCGCTTAAGTACAGCAAAGAGACTCCTGTAATTGCTATTCATATTGCAGATTGTAGCAAATTTGTATCGCTGTCGGTAACGGACAACGGCATTGGTATTGCGGCCGAGTACAACCGTAAAATATTTGAGCAGTTTTTCCGCGTACCAGACGGGAACCGGCATAATACAAAGGGATACGGTTTGGGTCTTAGTTATGTACATCACATTGTGCAGCGCCACCAGGGTTTTATAGAGGTAAAGGGTAAACCGGGTGAGGGCAGCACTTTTACAGTTCATCTTCCTTTTAAAGAAGCATTGGTAATTGATTATGGTAATGGAAGAAAAGTCAGGAAAATGGTATTTAAAATTGGTGAATCATGAGTATCCGGATTTTATATGCAGAGGATGAAGTGTTTCTCGGTAAAATAGTAAAAGAGAGCCTGCAGAGCCGGGGTTTTGCTGTACACATGGAAACCGATGGTGCAAAAGTGTTTGATCTATTCAAAGAATTACAACCTGATGTATGTGTGCTGGATATTATGCTGCCCAATAAAGACGGTTTTGAAATTGCGGAGGCAATACGAACTGTTAATACACAGGTGCCCATATTATTTCTTACTGCCAAAAACCAAACCGCCGATGTGGTAAAAGGATTTACGCTTGGGGCAAACGATTATATACGCAAGCCTTTTAGTATGGAGGAACTGATTGTGCGCATTGAAAATGTGTTGCGGAAAAAGGAAGGAAGACCGTTCAGCATTTCCGCAGATGCGTTGCAAATGGGTAAATACCGGTTTTATACCAACCGGCAATTGCTGGTACGCGATAAGGAAGAGAAGAAACTATCTTATCGTGAAGCAGAACTGTTAAAAATTTTGTATGAAAACCGTGATGGAATCATCGACCGGAAAAATATCCTGAACCTGCTCTGGGGTAATGATTCTTTTTTTAACAGCCGTAACCTGGACGTTTACATTAATAAGATAAGAAGTTACCTGAAAGAAGATGAAGACCTGGAAATTTTAACTATAAAAGGCATCGGCTACCGCTTTGTTATCAGCTGAATGACTATATTATACTTTACTTCACTTGTCGCACCGTCGGGATTGCACTAATAAGTTAAAAAAACCCCGGAGCATATTTCCGGGGTTGATATTTTATACTGTTCTTATTTCTGTATTAGTGGTTTTCTTACTGCTGAAGTATTGCCAGCACCACATGAGCGTAAAACTGGGAATAAAATCCATACCAGGCAGAATTTCTTCTGTAAAATTAAACAAAGCACCTTTTACGCTGCCAAACATGGTATAGAATACAATCGCTGAAACAGGTGCAAATACAATGTCCCCCAGTTCACCCAAACCAGGAACGGCATAAGTGGCATAGCCCAAAACATCCATGATGATGCAGAGTACCAGAGAAGGTTGTTTTTTGGTCATTTTCTTATTAAAATTTACAGGTAGTTAATCAAATCACGCACCAATTTTCTTGGCTGTAATAATGACGTAAAACTGCCTCGCTGCGTTGTATGCTACCCGTGAAATGCCTGTGAGTCCTGCTCAAGCTTCAAATACACCCCATTTGTCCAGCCAAAACCATCCTGGTTTGGGTATTCGCCACCGCCGGCTTGGGTGGTAGTATCTGCAACATTGTATTTCTCCATCATTTTGCCGGTTGCTGCATACACTTTTTCGTTCACCGTCATCCAGCGCGCTTTAATCTCTGCCGCCAGGCGATGATGGCCATAATTTTTTAACCCGTTCCATGCCATCCATTGCAACGGTGCCCAGCCATTAGGAGCATCCCATTGCTGGCCGGTATTATTGAGGGTTGTTAATAAGCCGCCCTGCTGTAGAAAGTTTTCTTCTAACACCCTGGCAACCTGTGCTGCCTGCCGGGCATCCGCTACTTTGAAAAATAAGGGGTAGGCGGCTGCCAGCGTAAAGTGTTTGCATTGTGTATGCTCAATAAAATTATAATCAAAATAAAAGCCTTTGCTTTCACTGAAACAAAACTGCTGAATGGCTTTTTTGCGCGCATTAATTTTTTCGCTGAACACACTAACCAGGTCCGGTTCTTTTAGCAACGAATATATCTTATGTAATATTTCTTCTGCATGCAGTAGCAGGCAGTTTAAATCAACTGGTATTAAATGAGTTGTTTCAATAGTCGTCATCTGCCGGCCATCTTTAAACCAGCGGCTGCTAAAATCCCAGCCAGATTCTGCTGCAGCACGTATATGGCGGTAAACAATTGCGTCGTCACTTCCCGTTTTTTGGGCCAGCCGGATATCTTCAGTATATGCTTCCGGCCTCGGCGTATCATTATCGTCCCAATAACGGTTGAGAAGGTTGTCGCCTGGCAATTTAACCACGCGGCGGTGCGTATTTTTTTCATCAGTAAGATGTGCAGATCCATCCATCCAGAATGCGTATTCTTTTTCTAACTGCGGACGGTATTGCAATAATACCTGCGCTCCTTTTTCTTCTGCAAGCAGTACCAGCATCAACGAAAAAAATGGTGGCTGGGAACGGCCAAGGTAGTAGGTTCTGTTTGCGTTGGGAATAAAACCAAACTGATCAATGAGGTAAGCAAAATTAGCCAGCATATTTTCTATAATGTCAAAGCGGTTACTTACCTGCAGGCCCAGCATTGTAAAATAGCTGTCCCAATAGTACACTTCCCTGAACCTGCCGCCTGGTACAATGTAAGGATGGGGCAGCGGGATAAGCGTGCCTGCTGCGGCAGCTGGTTGCCTGGTAAGCACCTCCCATAAGTCATGCAGGTGCTGCAATATGGGTTTGCTGGCGGATACATAATCACTTGCTGTCTTAACCGGAAAAATAAAATGCGCGGAGACAAAATTTTTAAGGCTAAAGCCCTGCTGCTGTTTTCCTATTTCATATGCCCCTGCAATGGCGGCCGGGTTGCCGATGGGTTCACAGTCAACAAAATATTTTGAATCAGGAAAAACTTCCTGCAACTGAACATCTCTGTACAGGGAAGCAAGCGATTCGATAAAAAAAATATCCTGCTGGAGCATAAGAATAGAAATAGGGTATAATAATTAGAATTCAGGGCATCTCTAAAAACGATTTTTTTAACTACTTACCTCCCGTCATGTTCTCAGCAAGAAAGAAAAAGGGAGATACAAAATGTTCGTCAGGTTGTTGCGATTGCTTTTGACTGATATTTTCTGAATATAAAAAGGCATACCATTAAAATAGCGATTGGTATAAGCGAAAAATAAAATGCCCGCTGCCCCCCTGTTTTATCGGCATCAAAAACCTGCCCCATTATCAGTGAACCGGCAGTGCCGCCCAGCGCAGAGAATATAATGATCAGGCCAGACATGAGTCCGTGTTTCGGTTTAGGTAAAGAAGTTAAGATGGCCGAATTAATAGACGGATATATCGGTGCCAGGAATAAACCTATCAGTGGAAACATAAAAGCTGCAAGGGGTGCGTCTCCCCAGCCGGTATAGGTTTTACCCGCCGTATCCTTTGCCAGCGGCAGCGCAACAAAGATCAAAAGCGTGGCCAGCAAAAGACAGCCTGCCAATACATAAAACCAGTTAAATCTTTTTAAAACGAGCCCTGCAAGAAACCGGCCCAGCGCAGTGGAGCCGGCTAAAATACTGCCCATTTGAATACTTAATGCGGCGGGGAGCATCAGCACTTTATTATTAAAGGTGGGTAGAAAATTCTGGATACTCTGCTCAATCAAAACATAAAAAAACGCGGAAGCAATAAACGCCAGCACAATTGGTTTGAACATGAGTGTAAACATTTCACCAAATTCCTGTACCATGGGTTTGCTTTCCGTTTTTGCAGCTGACTCATCCAGTTGCGCACCCATCAGTAAAACAAGTGCCAGCAGGGAGAGCCCACCCAGCAGGTAGTACGCATTCAGCCAGGCGGTTGATTGCGGGTTTGCACTGTCTGCAAAAGAGCCAAAATAAAAATACAGGGTTAAGTTGCCTATCATGAAAAATGATTCAATAAAATTCATGAGGCTGATGTGTTCTTTGGTATCTTTTGTGATGATGCCAATGATGCTGTATACCGACATCTTTATCAAAGCAAAGCAGGAGCCAATGGCTACAAACAATAATTTAACAGCCAAAAACCCAGGTGTACTGGGAATAATAAAACATACCAGTGCAATAACACCCAGCGACAGCATCATGGCCTTTTTGTAACCAAACCTGGTAATATAAGACGAAACTAAAAATGAAATAATGGCAATGCTCAGGTCTTTGCAGGGGTCAATCCAGGAAGCGGCACCTTTTGTTACACCAAAGCTGTTCTGCACATTTAATATAGCTACGCCGGAACTGTTGAGCAAGATGGCAAATACATAATAATTAATAAACAGGGATAGTTTGATTCTCCAGTTTTGCATTCGTTCTTTTTTAGGCAAGGGATCATTGGTTGACCCGGATAAAGGTAGAGAGAATTTAGTATCATAAAATTGAGCAAACAGTACAGTTTTAATACTCAATTAATGAATGCTTGTTGGCAGTTATTAAGTTCAATAGAAAAGATTAACCGAAGGAACGATGAGGTTTAGTGTGTAAGATGCAAATATGATAAGAATAGCATGGCAGATGCAAAACAACGCAGTAGTTCACGGCTTGACTACGAGCGATCGAGGCAGGGTAACTAAAGCTTACAGACTGCTATGCTATATTAAGCCAGGTATTCAAAACGTTTTCAAGTTCGTCCAGCGCGAAAGGTTTTGAAATATAGTCATTCATGCCAGCCTCCATACACCTGTCCCGGTCTTCTTTCATAGCATCTGCAGTAAGTGCTATAACGGGTATATTGCAAAGCGGTGCGGGCAAAAGACGTAATTGGGCAGTAGCAGAAAACCCGTCCATCTCGGGCATATTGATATCCATAAAAATCATATCGGGCAGGTTATCTGCCAGCAGTGCAATCACTTCCTTACCATTGGTGGCTTTTAAAACACGCAGACCCATTTTACCCAGTATTTCAGAGATAAGCAGCATATTAACCGGTTCATCTTCTGCTACCAGTATAGTGGCTGCGCGGATTAATTTTTTTAGTGTTGGTTTGGTGAATTGTATAGCTTCCTGCTTTACCCGTTTACTGAATAAAGTAGACAGCAGGTTATCAAGCTCGTGCAATTTCACCGGTTTTGATAATAATTTTACAGCACCTTTTCTTTCTGCCTGGTAACTTTCCATCGTTTTTTCCAGGGAGGGAAGCATCAGGACAACCGGGATGGATGTATCATCAGACTGCCGCGCTATTTCGCTGGCCAATACCAGCCCATCCATGCCGGGCATTTGGTAGTCAGTTATCACCAAATCAACAACGGTTTCATTTTTTGCCACGATGGATAAATACTGTAAAGCCTCTGCAGCATTGGCTGCAAGTGTGCAGTTTATATTCAGGTAGCTGAAAATACCTTTCATCAACTGGCGGCTGGCTTCATTATCATCCACTACCAGTACATGCTTTAGCGAAGGTTTGTCGCCGGGTTGCAGCATCGGCTGTTCGTCAATTACTTCCAGTGAAAGCTGTAAAGTGAACATGCTGCCGAGGCCAGGCTCGCTGACCACCGTTAGTGTGCCACCCATTAACTCTGCCAGGTTTTTGGAGATGGTTAAGCCCAGCCCTGTACCACCATACTTACGTGTGGTGGAGGAATCTGCCTGGGTAAAACCTTCAAAAATTTTATTTATTTTTTCAGGGGCGATGCCAATACCTGAGTCTTTAACAGAGATACTTACAGCAACATATTTTTTACCCTCTTTATCAAAGGCAGCTTGTTGCTTAAGTTCAATAAAAATTTCTCCCTGCGCGGTAAATTTAATGGCATTACCCAGCAGGTTTACCAGTACCTGGCGGATGCGCACAGAGTCTCCGCTGATGACAGCAGGCAGGCAGGGGTCTGCCCAGAACAATACTTCCAGTTTTTTCTCATGCGCCTTTACATTCAATAAATCAATAGCCTCTTCTATGAGTTCATGCAATGGAAATGATGTACAGTCGATCAGTAATTTACCGGCTTCTATTTTAGAGAAATCGAGTATGTCATTAATGATACCAAGCAGGCCCTGGGCAGATTTTTTCACATTCTGCAGGTAACCCCGCTGTGATTTTTGCAATTCTGTAGTAAGCACCAGGTCTGTAAATCCAAGGATACCGTTCATGGGTGTGCGCAGTTCGTGGCTCATATTGGCCATAAATTCACTCTTGGCCCGGCTTGCTTTTTCTGCTATTTCTTTTGCATGTAAAATTTCATGCTGCAGTTCCAGTTGTTCAATAGCAGCGGCAAGCGTAGCCGCAAAGGAATGCAGTATGGTAAATTCAGTAGCCGTCCATTGCCTTTCAGATTTGCATTCTTTAATAGCAATATGACCCCATAAAATGTTTTTTACAAAAATTGGGATGAGTACTATTGATTTTACGTTAAGCTGATAATAGTTTTTTTGTAAGGCTTCATCTGCCAGTTCGGTAACCGGCGATGCATATATTTCATTCTGCTGCAATGTTTGCAAAACAGCTGATGCAGCTGAGAAGGGCGAAGCAATAACAGTGCTGACGTTGTTCCTGTTATTTGAACCGGCCGTATTCCAATAAGCAATCTGCTGTATCATGTCTTCCTGCTGCGCATCATACAGATTTTTGTAAACTGAAATAATATCAACCTGCATTTTTACACCCAATAAGAAAACACCTTCGCCAATGGCTTCTTCCAGGTTTTTATTACTTATCAGCTGGTGGGTAGCCTCCGATACCGCCTGTAATAACTGATCTTTTTTGCGCAGGTCTTCTTCTACTTTTTTTAATGCGGTGATATCATGAGCAAATCCGAGAATACCCCAGATTTTTCCTTTTTCATCCAGCAGCGGCACTTTGGTAGTACTGAAATAATGCAGTTCACCGTTTACAAAATTCTGCTCATTAGCGATGTATTTTCCTTTTCCGGTTGCAATAATTTCATTTTCATCTGTCCAGAAACCACGAATATTCTTCTCTGCATTTCCTACCACTGTATCTTCCGGAAAGCCAAGTTCCAAATCATTTTTGCCTACCATGGTTGCAGGCGTCAGCTGCAGTGAAGCGGCATGCGCCTTGTTAACCATTATGAAGCGATGATCAGTATTTTTGATAAAAATCCAGTCCGGGGTAGCATCTATTACTGTTCTCAGTAACTCTTCTGATTGTTTTACATCAGACAGCAGCATTTCTTTTTGCGCTTCCGCCTGTTTTATGTCTGTGATATTGTGTGCAAAACCAAGTACACCCCATACATTGCCCGCATCATCTCTGAGTGGTGCTTTTACAATACTGAAATAATGCAGTTCACCATTTACCCAGGCCGTTTCTTCACTTATGTTTTTTGTGCTGCCTGTACGTATTACATCATCATCATCCTGCCAGAAACCACGGATGCCTTTTGTGATGTTTCCCTTTACCTGTTCTTCTTTAAAACCCAGTTCAATATCGTTTTTGCCTATAATGTCTTCCGGCGTAAGATGCAGAAGACTTGCATAGGCTTTATTTACCATTACATGCCGGTAACCGGTATCTTTTATGAAAATAAGGTCCGGTGTAGCGTCAATTACTGAGCGCAGCAATGCTTCAGACTGTTTTACTTCTGCCAGCAATTGTTTTTTATGCGCTTCCGTTTTTTTTCGTTCAGTGATATTGCGGGAGGTACAGATCAACTTATTCAGCCGGTCTTTTTCCTGCACAGGTTTAATAATGCTCTCCAGCCAGATATGCTCTCCATTTTTATGCAGCATACGGTAACGCAGCAACAACAACGGACTATTGTGAATAGAGGCACTGCCCTGCGTGGGGATAAAACGCTTGTGGTCGTCGGGGTGCACAAATTCCATCATATTCTTGCCCATCACTTCTGCCGGCGTATACCCCAGTACGGTTTGCACAGATGGGGAGATGTACTCAATAATGGCAGTGGAAGAATGAACGCTGATGATATCTTCTGAATGCTCTGCCAGCAGGCGGTACTGCTGTTCACTTTTCAGTAGCGCTGCTTCTGTTTCTTTGTGTGTGGTGATGTCCATTACAATACCAAACCTGTACTGCTCATTCATGGCTTTCCCCTTTACAAAAACATGTTTCAGCAGCCCCTGTTTGGTAACGATGCGGTAAGAAATGGATGACTCATGATCCTTATAATGTTTGGCCGAGCGTATTTTTTCCCGTTCGGCTGCTATCGATGGTCTGTCATCCGGGAATACAAATGTTTCAATAAACAGGTCCATTGCTATAGAGTCCGGTTCGCCAGCGCCAAGACCAAGTAACGACTTCATCTCCGCACTCAGTATGAAATCCTGGGTTTCTATATTATATTTCCAGGAGCCCATGTGGGCATACCCCATTGCATAGGACAAAGTTTGAATGGCTTCTTCTTTACTTTGCTGTGCCAGTATTTTATCGGATACATCCAGCCCTATACCCTGTATTTCCATTAATGTATTGTCATCGCTGAACAATGCAATAAACTCCCATTCTGTCCATAGAAATTTTTTGCTTTTGCAAATGGGTTTGCGAATAAGAATACGGAAAATTTTGCCGGGAGTTTGCAAGCATTGTTCCGCTACTTCTTTACAGCGCTGTACATCTTTTGGAAATATGGTATTGTAGTAAGGGGTGTTAAAAAGGTTGTCCAAATTGTACCCAAAAGTTTTCAGGAACGCCGGGTTAGCGAAAGTGAAATTGCCCTGTTGGTTTAGCCGGATAACATAATTGGTTTGAGAATTTAATATGGAAGACAAGTATTTTTTTTCATGCAGCAATTCAACCTTGGCGAGTTGCAGCCTGCTTAAATTATTCTTATTGCTGCGCAGCAGGGGCTCTATTACCAACAAGGCCAGGCAGGCTATTGCAATCAGCAGTGATATGAATTTATTGGTATTCAGCTTTGCCGTATTCCGCTCTTTCTGCAGCAGTAGTGGTACCGTCTTGCTGGTGATATCGTCCAGGGCATTCAACAACCTGCTCTCATCCAGCCTTAAACGGTTGGTATACACAGCTGCATTGGTAATAAGGGTAGCCGGACTGGCGCTGGCAATTTCATGGGCTGTTACCTGCATGTGGCGGGCATATACATCTGCATCATTGCTTAATTGGGGGCTGACTGTTTTTGCCGGTTGCAGTATATGGATTTGCTGCAGCAGTAACAGTTCCTGTTTTTCAAAAACAGTAATGGCCAGTGCCAGTTGCTGCTGGGTTTCTGCAATAACGGGTTCAGTAAGTCCGGTGTTTAATAAAAGCAGCAGGCAATTGTTTGCAATGCGCTGCCCCAGCATGCGCTGTGCAGCAGTGGTGTTCACTATTTCCGCCAGGCGTTTGTTTTCTTTTGATGCTGCTGTTAACAGGTAGTAAGTAAAGAAATTGAACAGTAAAACAACTGCTATACTTACCAGGGTTACACGTATTATTTTTCTAAAGTTCACAGGGCTCATGAATTACACATATATATGGAGGTGTATAACAACAAAATGGACTGAATTATTGGCTTATAGGTAATTTTTTAAATGCAGGTTAAGGGTTTACACGGAGAAGGAAACTGTTTGCTGCATTTACATAATAACTGGTTGGAAAAGTGACTGCAAGTTTACGCGCTTGCTGCACCCGCATCGTATAGACAAAATGACCCGGATATATTACAGAAGGATTAAATACTGCCAATAAAAAAGCCATTTAAAATTGATTTTAAATGGCTGTAGAAAAAGGTTTTTTGTATCAGTAATTAATTACCTGTTCTTCTATAGCTGCTGGCAACTGGCGGAACTCATATTGCTGGTTGCGCAACTGGGGTTCAAAACCCGCTTCACTGATGGCTTGCTGGATGCCTTTGTAGGTAAAGCGGTGCGGTGCACCAGCGGCACTCACCACATTTTCTTCTATCATGATAGAGCCAAAATCATTGGCACCAGCATGCAAACATATTTGCGCCACCTGTTTGCCTACGGTTAGCCAGGAGGCCTGTATATTTTTTACATTGGGCAGCATAATGCGGCTCATAGCTATCATGCGGATGTATTCTTCTGAGGTAACCAGGTTATGTACACCGCGGATGCGTGCCAGCAAGGTATCTACATCCTGGAAGGTCCAGGGTATAAAAGCAATAAAACCCTTTGCATCAGCAGGCTTCTTTGCCTGTACTTCACGGATTTTTACCAGGTGTTCAAAACGTTCGCGAATGGTTTCCACATGCCCAAACATCATGGTAGCGGAAGTAGTAAGATTGAGCTTGTGCGCTTCATGCATAATGGTCAGCCATTCTTCCGTTCCGCATTTGCCCTTGCTGATAAGCCTGCGTACGCGGTCAACCAGTATCTCGGCGCCAGGACCGGGCAATGAATCGAGCCCTGCTTCTTTCAATGCCGTCAACACCTCCCGGTGGGTTGATTTTGCCAGTTTGGTAATATGCGCCACTTCCGGTGGCCCCAGTGCATGCAATTTCAAAGTGGGATATAATGCTTTGAGCTGCTTAAAAGTGTCCGTATAGTAGTCAAGCCCTAAACCAGGGTGGTGGCCGCCCTGCAGCAATAATTGCTCGCCGCCATAACGGAAGGTTTCATCGATCTTGCGTTTATAGGTCTCTATATCAGTAATGTATGCATCTGCGTGGCCGGGTATGCGGTAAAAATTACAAAATTTGCAATTAGCAATACATACATTGGTGGTATTTACATTGCGGTCTATTATCCAGGTAACTTTTTGATGTGGCACCTGTATTTTTCTGAGTTCATTGGCAATGTTCATCAGTTCTGTGAGCGGTGCGTTTTCAAACAAATAAACGCCTTCTTCTATGCTGAGAAACTCAAAATTCAGTGCTTTTTGATATAATGTAGCTAGTTCCATAATACTTGTTCTGATAACAAAAGTAGGACTTAATAGTTCATAGTCGACAGTCTGAAGTCAATAGTCAAAACCCGCAACCAAAGACTACCGACTAATGACTATCGACTCCTGATTATCGCTCCAGCTTAAACCCCGGGTCAATTGCCGGCCTCCCGGCTTCATTGGCCAGCTTCCAGCCGGTACGGTACATCCAGTCACTCATCCGCTTAAGTTTTTTGATATCAATTATGCCGGGTTCATCCATGGGTGTATGGTAAAGCGGGTGCAGCAGGGTAGAGAAGAAAATAGCAGGGTAGCCAGCCCGGGCATAGGACAAATGATCGCTCCGGAAATACCAGTTTTCAATATGCGTGGGCTTATCCCATAACGTGTCCAGTTTAAAGGCTGGTCCTTCTTTATTCGCTTCCAGCGCAACGGTTACCAGGTCAGCAGAATTGCGATGCGGTGGTTGCACACCCAGCAAAGCTGCACTGTCGGGGTTATTGCGGCCAATCATATCAGCATTTAAAACAGCCACCACAGCTGTTTTAGGCACGGTCGGGTGGGTGGCATACCATTTTGAACCCAGCAAACCCCTTTCTTCGGCTCCGTGAAATACAAATAAAATGGAACGTTTACCCGGCGATTTTTTAAAAGCCCGCGCAATGGCCAGCAATGCGACACTTACAGAAGCATTGTCATCAGCGCCGTTATATACAGAATCATTGCCATAAGCCTGGCGGATGCCATCATGATCATTATGGCCACTGTATAAAATGTATTCGTTTTTTAATACCGGATCT
Source organism: Chitinophagaceae bacterium (assembly GCA_039916305.1). Classification (GTDB taxonomy): domain Bacteria; phylum Bacteroidota; class Bacteroidia; order Chitinophagales; family Chitinophagaceae; genus JACMLD01. The sequence continues at coordinate 63,001 of JBDSLR010000025.1, forward strand.
GTTCCGCTGAGTTTTGCAACCACATTTACAGATGGATATTCAAACCGCTCCACCACGAGGTTGATGGTAAGCACAGGATTGTTGTTTACAAGGGCTGCCTGGTTACCATGTATCCAGATAACGGGTGGTTTGGTGGCCGTAGCTGCATTGGGCCCGTCTTCTATATCGTACAATCCGCGGCTGAGCGCGGGCAATACCTGGCCCCAGCTTTTTTCGCCCATTTCATCGGCAATAAAAATAATAGCTACGGCACCCCTGGCCAGCAGGTCCGCGGCATATTTACGCACTACATAAGAAGGATAGCGGCGTTCTGGTAGCGACACGCTCAGGTTGATGCCTTCTTTTGACACCTCCAGCGCCACCGCTTTGCCTTTGATATCCAGCTTATCCAGTTCTTCTTTTGATGCATTACCAGCAAATACTATGGGTACCGATAAGCTGGCCGGCGCCGTTTGGGAAGGCAATACGTCCTGCCACAAGCGCAACTGCTGGCTGCCAATGCTGATGCTGCTGCCGGCCGAAATGCGGTTGCGCCACATAGAAAAATACTGGAAATAAGTACCATCATCACCTGCAGGTTGTACGCCGTTTGCCCTTAATATATCTGCCCACCATACCGCTACTTTCAGTTCGTCCAGGGTTCCGGCTTCGCGCCCCCGGAAATGATCGCCTGCGAGCGCGTAAAGATCTTTTTTCAAATCATCTTCTTTTATGGCAGCAAGGGCGGGCGGTATTTTATTTACCTGGCAGTTAGCATGGGTGGACCATGATAAAATGATGATTGGGAGGAGCAGTGAGCGTACTTGCATAATGGCTTGTTTGTATAAAAATAAGTTGGTTAAACGATTATGAACAAGCCACAACAAAATAATGTTGCTTTGCCGCCAAAAATGAAGAATAAGGTAGCAGGTATACGTTTGCGTTGCCCATGTCCGGAGGAAATTTTGTAGCTAAAATGACCGTGATAAAAAATTCAATCAGCCTAATCTGTCCAAATAGGCAAATAGTGGTATTCCCATTTTTCTTTCTTTTGGATTAGCTATGTCATTTATTTAAATACATAAGCGGTTACTGTTTATTGTGGTGCATGTTGTAACTTGTACAGCGACTGTAAACTTACCGGTTTAGTGCAGCAATGCATGAAACCTGCTCAATTACCAACAAACCGCCTACTGTGCGACGCAACGATTGCCTGATACTGCTAACCCTGCTGGTTTCCTTGTCTTTTCCCTGCTTTGCGCAGGCGCAGGAAGAATTTGTACAGCCAGGTTCTAAACTGCTCACCAGCTTTCATTTCCGCCAATTCAGTGGTGGTGTAATCTTGATAAGGGCCACTATAAATGATAGTAATGATTCACTCAATTTTATACTGGATACCGGCAGCGGCGGTATTTCGCTGGATTCACAAACAGTAGATCGGCTAAAAATTCCTAACCAGCTTTCAGATAAAACCATCCGCGGTATTGCAGGTATACGGAAAGTAAGCTTTGCGTATAACAATACGTTGCGGCTGCCCGGGCTGCGGGTAGACAGCCTGAATTTTCACATCAACGACTATGATATTTTAGCCAGCGTATACGGGGAGCACATTGATGGTATTATCGGCTATAGTTTTTTTAACCGTTACATTGTAAAGATTAATTACGACAGCCTGCTGATACAGGTTTATTCAAAAGGATCTATGAAATATCCCAGGGGAGGATATCTGCTGAAGCCCTTACTGGTAAATTTATTGATTCAAAGTGCTCGGATAAGTGATGCAGAAGACAGGATGGCCAGGTTTTATTTTGACACCGGTGCCGGGCTTTGTTTATTGTTGTCAACGGATTTTGTAGAGGATAGCACCCTGTTCAGCCCCAAAAGAAAAAAAGTAAGTACACAGGTAGAAGGGCTGGGGGGTAAAAAGCAGATGGAGCTCACCACGGTAAAAAATTTCCGGCTGGGTCCCTACCGTTTCAAGCGGGTACCAGCCTATGTTTTTGATGATGAGTTTAATGTAACTTCTTACCCTTACCTGGGCGGCCTGATTGGCAATGACCTGCTGCGCCGTTTTAATGTAATACTCAACTACGAAAAGCGGGATATTTATATAACGCCCAATACACATTACCGTGACCTTTTTGATTACTCTTACACTGGTTTAAATTTTTATGTGGTTAACAATGAGGTGGTAATAACTGATATCATGAAGAATTCTCCAGCAGAAAGGGCAGGGTTTTTAGCCGATGATATCATTATGGCGGTCAATAACAACTTCACCAAGAATATACAGGCATACAAGGCCGCCATGCAAACCCCGGGCGAAAAAGTAAAAATCCTGGTCTACCGCAACGGGCAGCCCCTCCTGCTGACCCTGAGAGTAAAAAGTATTATCTGAGGGCATTTATTCCACTCTTTGTAACTTGCCGTTTCTTTAAAAGCAAATATGATTCAATACGATAAGTTTACCCTTGCCAATGGGTTAAGGGTGCTGGTGCACGAGGATAGCTCTACTCCTATGGTAGTGGTTAATGTAATGTATGATGTGGGGGCGCGGGACGAAGACCCCGGTAAAACCGGCTTTGCCCATTTGTTTGAACACCTCATGTTTGGCGGCAGCGTTAATATACCTTCTTATGATGAGCCATTGCAATTGGCTGGCGGTGAAAACAATGCATATACCACCAATGATCTTACCAATTACTATTGCCAGATACCGGCAGAAAATATGGAGACGGCTTTCTGGCTGGAAAGCGACCGCATGCTAAGCCTGGCATTCAGCAAAAAAAGCCTGGAAGTACAGCGTAAAGTGGTGATGGAAGAATTTAAAGAGCACTACATTAATAAGCCTTACGGTGATGTATGGTTTAAGATGCGTGAGCTGGCCTATACTTCACATCCATACCGCTGGCAGACAATTGGTAAAGACCTTAGTCATATAGAAAAAGCCACTATTGCCGACGTAAAGAAATTTTTCGTTAAACATTATTGCCCGGCAAATGCCATACTGGTGGTTGCTGGAAGCACCACCCTGGCCCAGGTAAAACAACTGGCAGAAAAATGGTTCGGCAATATACCGGCTGGTGAGAAATACAACCGACAGTTACCGGCAGAGCCAAAGCAAACCGCAGCAAGAAAAGAGATTGTAAAGGCCAATGTTCCTATTGATGCTTTGTATAAATGCTGGCACATGGCCACCCGGCTGGAAGATGGTTATTATGCAGCAGAACTTATAACGGATATACTTAGTGGCGGTGGTTCTTCAAGGCTGTACCAGGCCCTGGTAAAAGAGCAACAGCTTTTCAGCAATATTGACTGTTATCATTTTGGCAGCACAGATGCGGGTATCTTAACCATAGAAGGTAAGCTGGTGAAAGGGGTAAAAATGGAAGATGCTGATAAAGCAGTAGAAGCCGAGCTGGAGAAATTAAAAACAATATTGATAGAGGAAAAAGAGTTGCAGAAGGTGAAAAACAAAACTGAAGCGGCACTGGCTTTTGAAGACATGGGTATTATGAACCGGGCCAGCAGCCTGGCCAATTATGAATTGCTGGGCAACGCCGGTCTTATTAATGAAGAACTAACCAAATACCATTCTATAACCAGGGAAGATATCCGCAGTTATGCGCAGCAGGTTTTTGATGTAACTAATAGTAATACGCTTTACTATTACGCGGAAGAAGTACCGGTTTCATGAACCATATAAAAAATGGTCCGAATTTTCGCGGATTGAGATAAAGCCAGAAAAAAGATTGCCAGCAATTGACTGTTTGTTTCGCACCGCAAGCTTTGATCCGCTGAAAACAAATGATAGTTTAAAATGACAATACTATAGTAAAGTGTCGCCGCACAGCAGGTACATTTTCGCAAGAACAATAATCTGCGCAGCTGCGGCAAAAATTATAAATAATATGCTTAACAGAACAATCGCCCCCCCTATAAAAGATGCCATTGATTTTAGTTTACAGTTAAAGCCCTATAATAAGTTTGCACTTGATAACGGTATAGAAGTATACGCCATAGATGCCGGTGCAGAAGAAGTGCTGCAGATAGAGTGGGTTTTCTTTGCGGGCAACTGGTACGAGGAACAGAATATGATTGCAGCTACAACCAATTACCTGTTAAAAAATGGCACATCAAAAAAGACTGCGTTTGAGATAAACGAACATTTTGAATACTATGGTGCTTACCTCAACCGTGCTGCTTACAATGAGACGGCAACCATCTCCATGCATTGTTTAAACAAACATGCTGCTGAACTGCTGCCGGTTATCAATGAACTGATTACAGATTCCGTTTTTCCGGAAAATGAGTTGCAGCTCTATAAACAAAACAATAAACAGCGTCTCTCAGTCAACCTGAAAAAAAGCGAGTTTGTAGCCGGCCGGCTAATTGACGAATATGTGTATGGTTTTGAGCATCCTTATGGTAAATACAGCATGGCAGAAGCATATGATGCACTTAGCAGGCAGCAGCTGCAGAATTTCTATGGCCAGTACTACCAGCAGAGCAAATACATCATTTTTATTGCCGGTAAGCTACCAAAAGATATTGCGGCGCAGCTCAATAAAAATTTTGGACAGCTATCCATTACTAAAACAGCTGCCGATAAAACGCATATTATTAAAGCAGCGGCAGAAAAAAAATACCGGGTAATTAATGATAATGAGGGCGTACAGGGGTCAATTAGAATGGCGAGACCTTTCCCCAACCGCCACCATCCTGACTTTACAAAAGCCACGGTGCTTAATAATTTATTTGGCGGGTTTTTTGGATCGAGGCTAATGAGCAATATACGCGAAGACAAAGGGTACACCTATGGCATACATAGTTATATACAAAATCACCTGCACGATAGCGCATGGATGGTGAGCACAGAAGCAGGCCGCGATGTTTGTGAGGCCACCATTACCGAGGTATATAAGGAAATGGCACTGCTGCGCAATAAACTGGTAAAGGAGGATGAGTTGCTGTTGGTAAAAAATTACATGCTGGGTTCTACGCTGGGCGATCTGGATGGCCCTTTTCATATAATTGGCAAATGGAAAAATATTATTCTTAACGGGGTACCGGAAACATATTTTTATGATGCTGTGGCAGCTATTAAATCAGTGTCTGCAAAAGAACTGCAGGATCTGGCCAATAAGTATTTTGTACCGTCCGATTTTTATGAATTAGTTGTAATTTAACAATATTAACCTGCGTTCGGGATAAGCCACTGCAATAAAAAAAGCGTGCTATTATTTAAACAGACTGCGGCTAAGGAGCGTAGCGGACAAATGCTGGAGCCACAGTAGTGCAAAAGCCGGGCAAAGCTGTATGGCAGGAACGGGCTGTTATCGTTCCTGCCTTGACTTTTTTTGTTTCTTTTTTGTGTTAAGACAAAAAAGAAAAATAGTAAAACCAATATTCAGCACAATGCAAAGCTTCATCATTAAAACACTCATTATTGCTGCGGCCGTTGTACTGGCTTCTTATTTTTTGCCTGGTGTTGCAGTAGACAGGTTTACCACGGCCCTGCTGGTAGCGCTGGTGCTGTCCTTGCTTAATTTTTTTGTAAAGCCGATCCTTGTATTGCTTACTTTGCCCATCACCATTATTACCATGGGACTTTTTCTTTTTGTTGTAAATGCGCTCATCATAGTATTGGCTGGTAAACTGGTAACCGGCTTCAGGGTAAGCTCCATAGGGTGGGCCCTGTTGTTTAGTTTATTACTTTCCTTTTTTACCTATATACTGGAAGTTATTATTGAACCGGATTATAAGAAGAAGTAACCTTTGCGTATGCAATTTGAAAGAAAAAATATTCCGGCCGAAGAATTAATTAAACTATACAGGCACCTTCTCCTGCCCAGGATGATTGAAGAAAAAATGCTGGTCTTGCTGCGACAGGGCAAAATCTCCAAATGGTTTAGTGGCATTGGCCAGGAAGCCATTTCTGTGGGTGCCAGCATGGCCATGCAGCCAGATGAATGGATAATGCCCCTGCACCGCAACCTGGGTGTTTTTACCAGCCGCAATATGCCGCTGCACAAATTATTTATGCAGTGGCAGGGTAGTAAGGAGGGATATAGTAAAGGCCGCGAAAGGAGTTTTCATTTCGGGTCAAAGGAAGATTATATCTGCGGTATGATATCGCATCTTGGGCCGCAACTGGCCATTGCTGATGGGGTGGCCCTCGCGTATAAACTGCGCAAGGAAGATAAAGTATCGATGGCTTTTACCGGCGATGGTGGCACCAGCGAAGGGGATTTTCATGAAGCGCTCAATACTGCTGCCGTATGGGATCTCCCTGTGATCTTTATCATCGAAAACAATGGCTACGGATTAAGCACACCCGTAAATGAACAATACCGCTGTGCCAGCCTTGTTGATAAGGCAAAAGGTTATGGCATGGAAGGTGTGCAGATAGATGGTAACAATATATTGGCGGTATATAACACAGTAAAAGGGGTGCGTGATTATTGCATCAAAAATCAAAAACCATATTTAATAGAATGCATGACTTTTCGCATGCGCGGGCATGAGGAAGCAAGCGGCACCAAATATGTTCCCAAAGAATTGTTTACCAAATGGGAGTTAAATGATCCCATTAAAAATTTTGAATTGTACCTGGTACTGCAGCAGGTCATAACTGCCGAGGACGCGGCGGCTATTAAAGAGGAGATAAGGATATACATTGAAGAAGAATTAAAAACCGGTTTTGATGCGGCCACTATGATGGTTGATACAGAAGAGGAAATAAGAGATGTGTATGCGAAGAACGTGAGTGGTGAGTCGTCAGTCGTGAGTGGCGAGTCGTTAGACTTAAGTGAATTGCACCGGGCTGCTGAACCAGCTATTCCTGATTTTGCATCAAAGGCCAGCGGAAGATTTCCGGCGCCGGTAAAGAAATCAACAGCTGCTAAAGACGCTTACCTCTCAACGCCCGACTCCCGACTCCCGGCTCCCGGCTCAATTCCCTCGCTTCCTGATCTGCGTTTCATTGATGCCATTAAGCAGGCACTGCAGCAATCCATGCAGCAGCACAGCAACCTTATTTTAATGGGGCAGGATATTGCTGAATACGGCGGCGCTTTTAAAATAACAGAAGGCTTTGTAGAAGAATTTGGAAAGGAACGTGTTCGGAATACACCGCTTTGTGAGAGCGCTATTGTAGGTGCTGCATTGGGCCTAAGCCTGGAAGGCTTTAAAAGCGTGATGGAAATGCAGTTTGCAGATTTTGTAACAGCGGGCTTTAACCAGATAGTGAATAACCTGGCTAAAATACATTACCGCTGGGGGCAGCAGGCAGATGTGGTAATACGTATGCCTACAGGCGGAGGCATGGGGGCAGGTCCTTTTCACAGCCAGAGTAATGAAGCCTGGTTTGTACACACACCCGGATTAAAAGTGGTATACCCATCTAACCCGGCAGATGCAAAGGGCTTGCTTATAGCGGCTATTAATGATCCCAACCCGGTACTATATTTTGAACACAAGGGTTTGTACAGGAGTGTAAGTGGCCCCGTACCAGAAGTTTATTATGAAACTGAGATTGGTAAGGCAAGGCTGGTCCAGGCGGGGGACGATATGTCTATCATTACTTACGGTGCAGGCGTACATTGGGCAATGGACTATGCAGCGAAGCTGCAGGCTTTGAGTATAGAGATTGTTGATTTGCGCACATTGTTACCGTTAGACTATAACGCCATTAAAGCAACCGTAAAAAATACTGGCAGGGTATTGCTGCTGCACGAAGACAGCCTGACCGGTGGTATAGGAGCTGAGATAAGCGCCTGGATACAGGAGAATTGTTTCAGCTGGCTGGATGCGCCGGTATTGCGCTGCGCCTCGCTGGATACACCCATCCCATTTAATACAGAACTGGAGAAAAATTTCATGGCCAGTGCAAGGCTGCATGAAATGGTACAACAGCTGATGGGTTATTAGGATATTTATTCCGGCACACGCCGGTATGCTCCTGGTCTAAAAACCGAACCCTTCGCGCAATGCTGTAAAAGGCAATCGATCGCCCTTCAAGCTGCCTGCAACGTATTAAGCTTTTCCTGTAATGCCCTGGCATCCTGTGAAGATTAAAATGGAGGTTTGCTGTATGTAGTTAACCCTCAAAGTCTGAAGCCTTTGCTGACAGTGACTATTTTTTCGTATTGAGTTACGAAAAACAACCAGCTTTTATAGAGTAGGTATAAAAGTTTACAAGTTTGAACTCATATTAGCCAAAGCAAATCAGATCCAAAATTCATTTGAACAGGCCTTTTTATAATGGGTCACCTACTCTATCTGCAGCCCTTTGCTGATGTTAACAAACGGGTATCGCGGCTGGCCGCACATATTCCCTTCAACTATCATCACCTCGCCCCTTTTATCATTTATAGATATAGCAGGCGACCTATTTATAAAGGGGTTGCCGGGCTTATATGAACTCATTAAGATGGATCTGTTGCAGGATGTTATTGTCAGGGCATTTAAGCGCTCTGCCATACGGGACAAAGCTGTGCAGAAATCCTGGGTGAACCAGCCCCTTTGCGGCTACGGTACGGGCATCAGATCAAAAACTCGGTGACAGCCATTGTTGCCGACGGGCTGAGCTTTAACAAAGCTAAGACCGCAATTAAAAGGCAAGCCGGTGAATTACCCAAGGCAGATCAAGCAGCTTTTGTGGAAACAGTTGAAACAGAATGCTGTCACTTCACGAGGGCAATATGGCATGTAGCCGACTTCGGCCATCTGTATTTGAAGAGTGGAAAAAAGGAATGTAAAAAGCTAACGACCAATGCCGTTGTTTTGAATTGACATCCCTATGCATACGGTGAAAAAAGCCGGACATAAATACAAACCGCTTAATCAGTATCTTATCATCTACTACTGCTTTTTAAGTTTGTTCCAGTTGTAGGTCAATGAAAAAAATCCACCAAATTTTGGAAAGACTTTAATTGTCGGTGGCGCTTCCGGTAATTGTGCTTTAGGATAAGATTTATCCACCACATATTGCCTGTCCAATATTTTAGATTCCTTTAGCACTACACCGAGTGTAAAAACAATCCGGTTCTTACCACCAGTAATCAAACTACCCCCTAAATGAAAGTTTACGCCATCAAAACTTGTTGTCGTACTAAGTCCGGGGCTGATTGCCCATTTCACCTTTGATTTTGAACGCCAGTAGATATGCATCAGGCCGCCAATTCCCAATTGCAGTCTCTTGCCACCATCTTTAGATTTAATCATCGTGTTTGATGAATCTATGGGTTTGTAATAAAGATCGCGACCGAGAAAATCTTCACTACCGGTCATCAAAAACAGACCTGTGCTAAAATCAATTTTAACGCCCCCGTATGTGTGGTAGTCTGCGTCTATTATGAATTTTGATTGTACGTTGCATGCCAGCGGTTTTAGCGCCGAAATAATGACCTTAACATTGAATTCATCTTCCTTGACCTTCATTTCGTCAGAATAGTAGGTCCAGTTAGATTCATTAATCAGGTTATAATTATTTATAAGTTCGTTGATTTTGTCATCGTCTAAAAACTTCTGCATTTCCACAACCGTTGCCTCCGCATTTGTTAAAGTTGCTTTGATGAATTCCATATGTGCTTTTATCAACTCATTCTCCAGTTCAGCTCTCTGAGCCGCGCGTCCCGCAGTTCGATATATCTCAATCGGCGCTTTTGGAGGAGGGGTATTCTTCCAATTCCAAATAGTGTTAACCGTATTACTTTGTATATTTAGATTCAGGAGATAAAAATACATTGGTATTATTTTCTTTAGCTTATCAAGAGCCTCAATACTGTTAAAAACTGTTCCTTTCAAATATCGTCTTAGCGCATCAGGTTGAGATTTTCTTTCCCCCGCATCACCAGGTAAAAACTCGTTCACTTTGGCAAATAACTTGCTTTCAATTACACTATAGGTTTCGTCGCAATTTGCGTATAGATTTTTAAAATCATTATTCAAACCGATTGCGCCAGTTAGAACCTGTTTGCCAGCATTTATACTTTTAAACAAATTGTTAATCTCTTCCAAAGAAGTACTTGATTCCCTCTGTGATGCAAGCAGTGTATCTGCTTGCGCTGCAGGTAACATCAAATTCAGAAATCCGGGCAATTTAATTCCTTTAAATACGTCGGGCATGTCTGTGTTGTAGCTTTGCTGCTTTGTAGAGTCTGAAATGCCCCACAGACTTTTGTTCAAATTGGAAATAACTATTCTAAATTTTTGACCATGTTTTACAAATTTGTAACCTTTCAGCTTACCAAGGTCAGTCTTAAAATCCATAAAATTAAAATCAACTTTTTCTGGTGCGTCGCCCTGCGCATTCAACACCGAATTGCCTGTCAGCAGCACAGTGCATATAACAAAAACAGGAATAAGTCTCATTGTATGTAGAATTAATTATTAAGGATAAAGCACCTTTATTTTTGTTTTATCATCGCCGGAAAGCCCAGCCGGCCATGGGATGGAAGCATGGTTTTTCATCAGGAAGGCCGGGACTGCATAAATCATAATTGAATGAGGGTCAAACAATGTGGCATCGGCATAAGCTACCGGTGTTAGAATATTCTGGTTCACAACTGTTTCACTCCAGTGATAAGCAGAATCAAAATATCTATATACAGCTGAAGAATCCCATTCAATCGGTGAATTCTTGCTTTGAAGTTCATGCAACAATCCAATAGCATGTCCAAATTCATGTAAAACGACCCTGTTAAATACTGATTGAGAAACAGTATCCAGCCGCTCAAGCCACATTGTAGTTCCAAAGTCAGCGTTCTTTTTTGCCGTATCGGCCAGACTGCCAATTACCGACTGGTAACCATGGCCTTCCATGAAAGCTATTCTTATATTAGATTCAACTTCCTCGTATGTTCTTACAAAACTCAATTTTGTAAAAGGAGTCCACTTATTGGCTTGGTCCAGTAAACGCTTAACCAATTGCGCATCACTTAAATCTTTAAAATATACTTTAAGTTGCTTAATACTCCATCTCCATGGATAATAAGAAACTAATTTCGAATCCGGGTACAGGCTAAATTCATTAATTCTTGTTGAAGGTACTCCACAAACATGATGAGCAAATTGATCCTTTTCAGGCCAATAATACCAGGTTAAAAAAAAGACAACCGGTACCAGAATGACCAAAGTTTTATTCCTGATATTCATACATATTATCTACAGATGTCATTGTAATTAAAAAGAATGGCAGCTAAATTCTAAGGGGTGGGATAATCAAATGTAGGAGATTTGAATATTTAAGAGAACCGTATAAACACGGTTTTTTAATTTATTTTATAATAAAGGTCAATTTGTTGGAGTGGCAATTGAACCTCTGATCTTGTCTAATAAGCTGATTAAATAATGGGGCTGCAGCTGGCGGGTTTGCATTAGTATATACGCTACTCAGTTTCAATTAACCTATCTGCGCATGAATTAAAGCTTTTGACTATATTTACGATAACCTTTAACCATTGAACCAAACACCCGAACAGCTTGCCCGCAAATCTGATTGATACCGCCCTAATACGGTGTGGTTGGGTGATCCAGCACAATACAAAAATCAACTTAAAAGCAGCCCTGGGTGTGGCGGTGCAAGAATACCTCACGGATATTGGACCGGCCGATTATGTCTTGTTCGTGGACGCGCAGGCGGCCGCCGCTATGACCGGCAATCCTCATTTTCCCGAAGCCGCGCCCACGCTGGCCGATCTGAGCAACAGCCTCAAACTGTTTTCAGACGCACTTGCGCTGTCAAAAACGGGCGACCGCGTAAAAACTGTTTATAAAAACCAACTCCGGCAAAACCTGGATCTCCTGCTTACCAACTGGCCAACTACTGTAGCTTTATAGCACAGGGTGACCGGTTTATACTCGCAAGCTCCGGCTATAGCCTCAACGCAGAATCTGCCAGCAACAAAACGCTCGGCACGCTGCAAAACTTATCCGTGGAAGTTGGACGCACACCCGGTGAGGCACTTGTGTACCTTAACCGCGTAGCCAATGCCAAATCCTATTTGTTCCGTTGGGGCATTGCACCCATTGTGAATGATACCTGGATGCACACCGCATCCGTACAACCCCGTTTGGCCATCCCTGGTCTTCTTCCGGGAACTGTCTATAGTTTTCAGATAGGTGCCGCCGGCTCAAAAGGCCAGTTGGTATTTACTGATACTATTACTAAAATGGTAGTGTAGGCTTTCGCTGCGCGCTTTTCTTTTCTTCTTAATGTTCTCTCTTCTATGCTACTGGCCCAGGCCGGTTTTTTTATTTTTAGACCATTGTTTCTTTTCATTCATGAGGCCTGGGGAAAATCAGCGGCGTCGGGCCCGCCGGCTTTGAGGCGATGCTATTAAAAGAAAAAAAGAAGCACTGCCATCAATGTTTTCAGCATTTTGAGGGCTGACTATATAGTCGTGCCTCAAAAAGTAGGATTGGAGCAGCTGAAGTCACAGTAATACAGAAGCTTAATCAAGGAACTATGTCGAAATCGGCTGTTTTCGATTTCGACTGGCTTTTTTGCGGTACTTTTTTTCCATAAAAAAGTGCCAGCAATCAAATTTGAAAAGCTGATTTTGCAAGATTTTATAACTATTCTAAAGAAGCTGGTAGTTTTTTGTAACATAATACAAACGAATAGTCACTGCCATCAATGGATTTCAGCATTTTGAGGGCTGACTATATAGTAAGTTTCGTTTTATCCGGCGCAGTAATATTAAGCGGAGAATCTGAGGTGTAGGGCACTCTTGCAGACGGCACTAAAAGCGCTGCATCCTGCAGGTGCGTTTCCTGGTCATCAAAAAAGATATGTGCGCCAAAAGCCTGTAACACCTTGTCTTTTGCCAGCCCACCTAAAAAATAGGCCTCATCCACATATACATTCCATTTGCGCAGGGTTTTAATAACCCGCATATGCGAGGGCGCATTCCTGGCAGTAACAATGGCCAGCCGCAAAGGAGAAAGTTCAATGCTGGTAGGAAATTCTTTTTGAATAGCAGATAGTTTGATCAGTAATTTGGCAAAAGGCCCCTCCTGCAAAGGTTCGTTTTCGTGCCCCGCTTCGTATTGATGAAAAGCATCCATGCCCTGTGTTTTATAGCGATGCTCCGATTCATCAGAAAATAATACAGCGTCTGCATCAAAAGCAATTTTAACGCGGTTATCTGTTGGGTTGAACACTTTGGGTGGCGCGTAAATATAAGCGGCTGCACAATTCTTTGCGTCAATAACGGTTTGTACATCTTTGATATCCTTGCTTAAAAACAAGTCAATGTCAAACGCATCAATATAAGGAGCCAGTGGCTCCCCGCCGCTGAATGCCATGCGGGTGATATCAAGTTTATGCGCTTTAACAGCGTTCATAATCCGCACACCTGTTTCAGGACTGTTCCTGGACATGACCACTACTTCTACAATTCTTTTACTGGCAGTCTTATTAAGGTACAAAAGACTTTGCACCAGGTGAAAAGCCGTGCCCGGTTGCAGCAGATCATTTTCATGCTGCAACTGGTATTTTCTGTAATCCTTAATGCCTTCGGCCTCAAAAATTTTGTTCTCCGCTTCCAAATCAAACAGGGAGCGGCTTGAGACGCCTATAACCAATATTTGTGATAAATCTAATGGCATTGTTTTCTGCACATTTTTGTGTGCTGTATTTTACGCTTTGTTTAGAAGTTTACAGTTCATTATTTTAACCCCTTCAGGAAAATCAAACTCTGCGGAACCTGCTCTATGGCAATGGGAGATTCGTCTTCAATGAAGAAATATTTGACACCATACTTTTTAGCCACCTTCATAATGGCTGCAATGCCAACATCACCTGCACCTAATACCACGTTGGTTTCATCTGGCGCATGACCGTCCTGGCTATTCGGCGTGCCGGGTTTACGGTCTTTTAAATGCATCATTTTAAAACGGTTGGGATATTTTTTTAAGAGGGCTACCGGATCCTGCCCGGGCTGCTTCACCCAGAATACATCCATTTCAAAATTGGCATACGCGGGATCCATTTTCTTTGCCATATAATCAAACATGGTTCCGTTATCATAAGGCCCAAACTCATATCCATGCGCATGATAGCAAAAAGTGATGCCATTTTCTTTTAATACTTTTCCAGCTTTGTTAAAAACATCAATGGCTTTGTTGGCATCTTCAATGGTAAAAGCACCGTTGTGCGGTACCCACGCGCACATCACATATTTTACACCAAAGGCTTTTGCATTGGCAACAACCGCCCGGGGATTTGTTTCCAGTTCTTTAAAATCAGCACCAATGCTAATCATGGTAAGCTTATTTTTTGCCAGTAGTTGTTTATACTCCTGCATGGGCAGGCCATAACTGCCGCCGCCTTCTATTTGCCGTATGCCCATTTCACCAATCTTTTGCAGGGTGCCGGGTACATCTTTTTTAAACTCATTGCGGAAACTGTAAAGCTGCAGGCCAACAGTAGTCTGCGCTGCTGCGGCAAACAATAACAGTAACAGGCTGGCAGTAGTGATAATATGTTTCATATACTATAATTAAGGAACAACTAAATTACAAAGAGAAAGCGCAGGTTGTAATTTTTCTTTTACAATTGCACCGCCTGCACTTATTCTCCGGGGTGATATGTTTTTTCTGCCTGCTTCATTACATCTTCCCTGTAAAACAGGATGTCTTTGAATTGCCCTTTTGTATACATCAGTAACTGGTCATTAAAATGTTTTGAGCTGGGGTTGCCGCTTTCACCACCTGCCAATAATGATTTGGCTTTTATTTTTTTGCCGAACTCTACCGCGCAGATAAAGCTGTTGCCATTTACACCATATCTTTTTTGTGTGCCGGGGTAGTATCGGGCCGCATACGCAGGCAGCATACCAAATTGCGAAGAGGTAAAGGCAACAGGGAAGCTTGGCTTAGCATCATCATATTTCTGATCTATATCTGATGAGATGCGCTGGTAGCGGTTGATGCTTCCCCAGCTTATTTTCCAGTCACCAAATTTCTGCTGCAACTCGTTAATTACTTCTTCCAACGGCACAATTAAATCAGCAGGAGTAGCCACCGCGATAAACTGATCTGTTGTTTTAACCGGGTCAAACATGGCATACGGGTCATTACCGGCCTGTTTACTTACTGCCCGCATCAGGCGCTGTCCCCATTCCACAGCAAGGGTAGTAGCCACTGAATTTTCCCCGCAACGGAGATCCCATTTTTTTAAGATCATAACGGCATCCACTAGCCGGGCATATTGCGAATCAGTTTTTTGGACATTTTTTTCAAAGGCGTCTACCAGCAACGGTATTAATTTTTCAAACCCGGCGAGATAGGTGTCATAACCTGCTGCAATTACTTTGTCAATGGTATAAGCTTTTTCTTTGACCAATACCCTTACAGCGTTTATCCCCCTGAAATTTTCGCCGTCGGGCGCCATATACGCGGGGTAGTTTTTCCGTTTAGGGCTATTGGCACCTGCCGCAGTAAATGGGGTTGAATTGCAATTCTGCAGCCAGCCATTGGCAGGGTTATAAATATGCACACTTTCATCAACGGTATGCAAACCCTTCCACGATGTAGCGGAAGTACTGCCATCAACAGGCCTTGACCAGTCATACGCAACATCTCTCTTAGGAATAAAATTACCATGCCAGTAAGCAATATTACCTTCTGCATCTGCATACACCGTATTATTGGATGTATTTGCCAGCAGACCCATT
The DNA here is from genome assembly GCA_039916305.1 of Chitinophagaceae bacterium. Classification (GTDB taxonomy): domain Bacteria; phylum Bacteroidota; class Bacteroidia; order Chitinophagales; family Chitinophagaceae; genus JACMLD01. Next base: position 78,666 of record JBDSLR010000025.1, read on the forward strand.
ACTTTTTTATATTCCGAAAAACTTTTTGTTTTAGTACGCTGCCAGCTTTGTACAAGCCCATTGATAGAGCGGTTATTGGCTTTTACACTTAGCCATTGGTTATTGCGTTTGGCCATCAAAGGACCGTGTCCGGTAAATAACGCATTGATGATTTTTGATTGCATGGTTCCGTTGGCAATATAACTTAACTGTATTTTCTTTTGTGTTACCGGTTTTTGTACGTGGTTGTATTCATATAGGAGGCCGTCATTTTTCCTGGTTATTTTTTCTGCATACAAATCAGCAATATCTACAGCGCTGGAAGTATGCATCCAACCGCAGTGTTCATTAAAACCCTGGTATACAAAAAACTGTCCCCAGGTAACGGCACCGTACACATTTAAGCCTTCTTCACTTGTTACCTGTACCTCTGGCCGGAAATAAAAAGTAACATGGGGGTTAATATATAAAATAGCGTTGTGGTCAGCCGTTATGGACGGGGAAAAGGCAAATCCATTGGAGCCTGTGGGCGATTCTTCTTTGTTTTTAATGGATACGAGCGCATTACCCCCGGTATAAAAATTCTTTAGTTCAGTTTCATCAATACCGGCGGTATTAATGGCGCCGATGCTTCCATCTGTCCACAACAAAGGGTACCAGGGCTGGAAGCGTTGCAATAACGCCGGCTTTACAGTGGGATTTTTATAGAGATAATAATTAATGCCGTCGGCAAAAGCTACCATTAGTTTTTGCAGCCAGGCCGGGCTTTTTTTATAATCGGCTATTGCATCGGAAGAATCTATGACCAGCCTTATCAGCAGATCATTGTACAGTTCTGTTTCACCCTTTACTTCTGCCATACGGCCCAGTTTTTCAATGTAGTTCATCTCCACTCTTTTAAAATCATCTTCACACTGCGCGTATAGTAAGCCAAATACGGCATCCGCATCTGTTTTGCCGTAGATATGCGGGATGCCCCAATTGTCGCGGATAATGGTAACCTGCCTGGATTGTTTTTCCCAGCGGGTAATTTCCGCAGGGGTAAAAGATTGGGCCCCTAACTCAACCGGAAGAAGCAGCAGAAGCAGGAAGTATTGTTTCATAAAATAAATTTAGGGAAAGAATGATTGATTGCGGCAGATCTGCTGGTTATTTGGCACATTGTTCTTAACCGCACATACAGGTTTTTATATCCGACATATTGTTGCGGCAAAATAATTTACAGGTTCATGGTATGCATCGTTCAGTATAAGATTGCTGGGATATTGGCTGTGCATCTGTGCCTGAATATTTGTGATCACGTATTAATACAAGCCTATTTTTCCTTTTACGGAGACAAACATTTTTTTTGAATCGAAGCCAACCCCGTTTTTAAAAACAGTATCTGTGTTGCGGATATTTTTAATATCCGTTTCAATATCGCCATCAATTAATACGAGATCTGCTTTTTTACCTTTTTCAATGCTGCCGATGTCTTTTGTTCTGCGCAGGTAAACAGCGCCGTTGAGCGTACAAATTTTTATGGCCTGCGCAGGGGTAAAGCCGGCTGCTGCCAGCAACTCAACCTGGCGGTAATTACTGTAACCTGCAATGGTTCTTCCGGCACCGGTAGGGTCTGTGCCGGCCACCAGCAATCCGCCAGCATCATAAAATTGTTTTTCCCATTGCATTTCTTTTTTAAACAATGCAATGGCAACAGAATCCTTGTTTTGCATTTGCTTCCATTCTGTGATCAGTTTTTCTTTTATTTCCGGAAGTAACGCATCCTCTCCGCCACCGTGCACCACCTCGCTGCCGGTATACGGTTCAAATACGGGTAAGGTTGAAGTAAGTGCCAGTTTTTTATTTACCAGCAGTGTTATGAGGTCCTTCATCTGCGGGCTGTTTACATCCAGCCCTGCCAATGACCTGCGGCCGCCGGCGGGCAATTCATTTTCTTTTTTGCCGGGCACAAAATCGGTACTGGCCATAAATCCATGTTCCAGGTTATCAATTCCGGCTTCTGCTGCTTCCCGGTACGTCATGGCACCAATATGGCCGGTCACTTTCAATCCGCGCAGGTGTGCTTCCCGTACAACCGCTGTTAAATCTGCAGTGATTGCGTGCATATACATTTTAAAGGAGGTGCAGCCTTTGGCCGACCAGAATACAACAGACAAAGTAGCTTCTGCTGAATCTTTAATGGTATTGAGTGCCGGTATATCAAACCCCTTTCTTTCAATATATGGCGCCGTTACATCCATATCCGGACCAGTAAGTTTACCCTCTTCAATCAGTCTTTTCATATTAAGATCTGTCTGGGGTTCTATGCTGCCACCGGTGCGCATTGTGGTTACCCCTGCTGCCAGGTACATACGCGGAAATGAAAAAGGCATTTCGGTGATATTGAAAAAAGCCTCCAGCGGACTGGTATAATACAGGTGCTCATGCAGCATTACCAGGCCGGGAATAAGCGTTTTGCCGCTGCCGTTGATCACCGTTGCGTTGGCTGGCAGCTTGATTGATTTGCTATCCCCTACAGCCGTTATGCGATCGTTTTCCAGTAATACCGTCTGGTGTTCTTTTGCCCGGCCACCGGTGCCATCAATAATTTTTACATCGGTAATGGCTATGTTGCCCGCAGGTGTTTTTATGAACGCCTTTACTTCCGGGCTGAAGGTTTGCGCATGCATGGTGACTGCAATGAGCAAGAAACCCAGCAGGTGACCAGCGAAGACAGTTGTTTGTTTCATTGTATAGGTATAAAATATTTGTACGCGTTGTTTATCCATCATGAGCCGCCTATGATCTGGCGGGAGTTTCACCGCTTACCCGTTTTGTAAAGCTGGTTTACTTTCAGGCTACATCTTCACCTGGGTTTTAATCCCGGAAAGATGCCTGAATGTAGACCAAGTTGCCGGAGTTTATTGAACCGGGCCAAAAAACTTATCCAATGCTGCAGAAAGATTGGGCAATACCGCCTGCGCCGGTAAAACTTCACAGATATTTATTAAACATCTGCCACAGAGGTTTGTTACTTTTGCAGGCAGCCATCTAGTGCCGTTTTACTTTAAATGCTCCGTTTATTATGCAGTTATACTGTCCGTCTCTTACGCAATACAAGCGCCTCAAAACCCTGGAAGTAAAGATCGGGGATTTACTGCTGGGCAATTTCAATCCCATCCGCATCCAGACCATGACTACCACCAATACCATGGATACCATGGCCACCGTGGAGCAGTCGATACGCTGCATAGAAGCAGGTGCAGAACTGGTGCGTATTACCGCGCCCAGCAAAAACGAAGCAGAAAATTTGCTCAACATAAAAAATGAACTGCGTAAAAGAGGTTACACTACCCCACTGGTAGCTGATATTCATTTTACCCCTAACGCGGCAGAAATTGCCGCCAGAATTATAGAGAAAGTGCGGGTAAACCCCGGTAATTATGTTGATAAGAAGAAGTTTGAACAGATAGATTATACCGATGCGCAATATGCGGAAGAAATAGACCGCATACGCGAGCGGTTTACGCCGCTGGTTAAAATATGCAGGGAGTATGGTACTGCTATGCGCATTGGTACCAACCATGGTTCATTAAGCGACCGTATCATGAGCCGCTACGGAGATACTGCCAATGGGATGGTGGAAAGCGCCATGGAATTTTTACGCATTGCCCGTGATGAAAGCTATCATAATATTATATTAAGCATGAAAAGCAGTAACCCGCAGGTAATGGTACAGGCTTACCGCCTGCTGGTACAAACCATGGACAAGGAATTTGGTGCATGTTATCCGCTGCACCTGGGTGTTACTGAAGCCGGTGATGGTGAAGATGGCCGGATAAAATCTGCCATTGGGATCGGCTCCTTGCTGGAAGATGGTATTGGCGATACCATCCGGGTATCATTAACCGAAGATCCGGAATTTGAAATACCCGTATGCAAAGATTTGGTAAAACGCTATAATGAAAGGGAAAAGAAAATCGCCGGTCAGCTGGCAATACCTGCGGTTGAGAAAATACCTTATTCCCCTTTTACGTATGCAAGAAGGCAAAGCTATGAAGTAAGCAATATCGGTAAAAAACATGTGCCGGTAGTAATAGCAGATTTTATGCTGGCTGCCTCCATTGCTCAAACTGATCTGACTGCTATTGGTTATACTTATAATGAAGTAACGGATAAATGGAATATCAGTGATGGCGCTGCCGATTACATGTATACCGGCGCTAAGACGCCAGGCTTTGCCTTGCCAGGCACTTTGAAAGTAATTTGCGACTATGAAACTTGGCTGGGTGCTGCTGATAAAACAAAATATTTCCCGCTGTACCAGGGCGCTTCTTACCTGCTGCACAATGAACGTTCCGGGGTACTGAACTTTGTATCTGTGGATGCCAATAGCAATGATGCTGCTGAAATATTACAGAAAATAAGAAAAGATGATACCGTAGTATTGTGTGTATGGTCGTCGCACGCCCATACCATGCCTTCGGTGCGCAGGTTTATGATGGAGTTGATGAACCAGAACATTAAATGCCCGGTGATATTGGCGGTAGAAAGCCACGATAATAATATTGACGACCAGCTCATTCATTTTTCAGCAGAAGCGGGTGCTTTATTTTTAGACGGCATGGGCGATGGCATCTGGCTGATGAATGATCCTTCAAAACTGGTCAGCGCCAAGGTAAGCGGCCGCACTTACCTGCAGGCAAGTAATAACCACCAGTTTATTAATAATACTTCTTTTTCTATACTGCAGGCTACGCGTACACGTATTTCCAAAACTGAATACATCAGTTGCCCCAGCTGCGGCAGAACACTTTTCGACCTGCAGGAAACAACTGCTAAAATACGCGCTGTTACTAACCACCTTAAGGGCGTTAAAATTGCCATCATGGGCTGTATTGTAAATGGCCCCGGGGAAATGGCAGACGCAGATTTTGGCTATGTGGGCAGCGGACCCGGAAAAATTACTTTATATAAGGGAAAAGAAGTGGTGAAAAGAAATGTTGACAGTGATATAGCAGTAGCTGAACTGATTGGGCTCCTCAAGGAAAGTGAAGCATGGATAGAGCCGGCAGAAGTGATCAGCGCTTAGCAGCGTATGAGCGAAGTTATCAGCCTTAATTAGTAGCCACAGTAAGTCCAGCTAATGGCAAACCGCTAATAGCTTGAATGATACTTTAAATTAAATGATTGTATGGAATTTGCAATTGCAGCGGCCAAAGAAAATGGGTTTGACCAGGTAATACTTACTGACCCCAATTCGCGCGCACAGGTAATTATTTTGCCGGCACACGGTGCCATGCTGCATGCCTTTACGGTGGAAACAAGAAATGGTCCGCATAATATAATTGATAATTACAGTAATGCTGCTGAGCTGCAAGCGCAATTGTCTGGTAGTTTTAAGGGAAGTAAACTGTCACCCTTTGCCTGTCGTATACCCGGCGGTAAATATTTGTACGACGGAGAAGAATTTGAGCTGGAGAATAAGTTTATGGATGGCACTGCCATTCATGGATTGCTGTACAATAAAGCGTTTAAAAAAAATGATGCATTTTTTGATGAGCAAAAAGCAAGCGTAGCATTCAAATACCATTACAAAGAAGAAGACAACGGCTATCCGTTTACTTATACCTGCGAAGTGCGGTATACATTACTGCCACAGAATACCCTGCAGGTACAAACTACCATTATTAACCTGGATGACTTACCCATACCTATAACTGATGGCTGGCACCCGTATTTCACCCTGGGTGGAAAAGCAGATGACTGGTTGCTGTATTTTGGCGCCGATGCCGTGCTGGAGTTTGATGAAAAACTGGTGCCCACCGGCAAACTGCTTCCTTATAGTGCATTCCTGCAGGCCAGGCCTATTGGCGGCACCCAGCTTGATAATTGTTTTGTATTGAATGGCAACGAAGGCTACGCAGCATGTACACTGCGCAATGAAGCAACCGGGTTGCAGTTGAATTTTTTCCCGGACGCCAGTTATCCTTATCTCCAGATTTATACACCCGAACACCGTAAGAGCATTGCAATAGAAAACCTGAGCGCGGCCCCGGATGCTTTTAACAATAAGATTGGGCTGCTGATGCTGCAGCCGCGGCATACACAGACTTTCACAGTACATTACCAGGTCAGCTGCGCATAATTTTTTTACCTTTCCACAAATTAATTTTATGAAGCACATACGGATTCTTTTTTTGTTTTTGCTGCCACTGGCGTTCATGTCATGTACCAATACCCGCGAAGAGCTGGAAATTAAACGCGATGGCAGCGGTACCCTGGCAATGAAGACAGACATCAGTAAAATACTGGAACTTATTAAAGGTTTTGGTGACGATAGTGCCATGACTAAAGATGGTCTTGACAGGCCCTACGATACTACTATCGTAATGAAAGATTATATTGATACAGCTAAAGATGTTCCGGCCGATAAAAAGGAATTACTCCGCAATGGCAAGGCGCATGTTGTGCTCAATATGAAAGAAAGCATTGGAAAGATAGACATGAGTTTTCCCTTTGCGTCTACTGATAAGATTGCGGATCTGTATGCAAGCCTTAACAGTTCGGGTGGCGGATTGAAAAGCCTTTTTGATGGAATGGGCAAAAACCTGCCAAAACCAGGCGGGGATGACGGCAATAACCAGAAAAGTATGCCGCAGATTGCATCCGTTTATGATATTGTAGTTAAGGACGGCGTTTACAGCCGCAAGGTAAATAAGCAACGCTATGAGGAGTTTACACAAACTATGAAACCGGAAGAATTAAAACAAATGGGCAGCATGCTGGGTGCCATGGATTATACCTTGTCTGTAAAACTGCCGAACCCTGCAAAAAAAGTAACCAATAGCAAAGCAACGCTGAGCAATGATAAAAAAACGGTTACCGTTGCCGCTGATTTAATGGAAGTGTTTGAGCACCCTGAATTACTGGCGCTTGATATAGAATATTAACCAGCTGCTATGACCGGCAACACCTGGGCCTATCTTTTTTTAGCGGATTTACTGGCAGAACTGGTAGCCATTGCAACGGGGTGGCATACTATCCGCCTGTTTACAAAGCCGCTGCTGGCTATCATCCTGTTTGCCGGATTTATGCTGTCATCCATACAATTTTTGCCGCTGCGCTATTATATAGCAGCGGCTTTATTTTTTTCATGGCTGGGCGATGTTTTTTTATTGCCGCAAATGAAGGGCAATGACTGGTTTATGGCCGGACTGGGAAGTTTTTTACTGGCACATGCTATGTATATATTGTTTTTCCTGCGGGTAAGGGGCAGGCAGCAGCACCCGGTGGCGTACAAAGGGTATCTGGTTATACTGCTGATAATATACGCCATCGGATTATTTGTTTTCCTGTATCCGTATATCGAAAATCTGAGATGGCCGGTGGCATTATATGCCATTACCATAATAGCCATGCTGGTTACCGCAATACATGCTTTTAAGAATAATACGCTGCAAGCGGCCCGGTACTGTATTACCGGGGCAGCGTTGTTTGTTGTTTCAGACTCATTGCTGGCGCTGAATAAATTTTACCAGGTATTTCCCGGAGCAAATATTGCTATTATGCTTACCTATGGCCTTGCGCAGGTTGCCCTTACAAAAGGTTCTTTGCAGTATCTTGCTGGTGAAAAGCAGGGTTTGGTGGATGCCGGCTATCACAGCAGGTCAAATAAAAAGTAGTGTTGCAGCATTCATGCGCTCCTATAAATTCAACGGTACAAGTGTGCGACGCCCGTCCGAACGCTGGCCCGAAAGAATTCCGGTCCAACGGTTCATCCGGGCGGGCAAGAATGATCCATCTGTGCAGCAGCAGCCGGTAACAAAATTTTTCCAATAGAATTAAGTAATATGATTCAGACAGATTTTTTAGTAGTTGGTTCTGGTATTGCAGGTCTTACCTATGCGCTAAAGATGGCGCAGCGGTTTCCTGACAAGAAAGTAACTGTTATTACAAAAACAAGAACCGATGAAACCAATACCAAGTATGCGCAGGGCGGTATTGCCGGTGTGTGGGACAATGAAAAAGATAGTTTCGATAAACACATTGAAGACACGCTTATTGCCGGTGACGGTTTATGCGATAAAGAAATAGTGGCGATAGTGGTCAAAGAAGGCGTGGAAAGAATACGGGAGCTGATTGAATGGGGCGCGCAGTTTGATAAAGATCCGGATGGTGATTATGCACTGGGCAAAGAAGGCGGCCATAGTGAGTACCGCATACTGCACCATAAAGATGTTACCGGCAAAGAGATGGAACGGGCGCTGGTGGATACCGTTGCCAGGCAACAAAATATTGAAATTATCAAGCATTGTTTTGTGCTGGATATACTTACACAGCACCACCTGGGCTACCTGGTGACCAAAGCTACACCCGATATTACCTGCTATGGTGTGTACGCGCTGAACCTGCAAAACAACCATATTGAAAAAATAGTGGCAAAAATTACCCTGCTGGCAACGGGTGGTAACGGACAGATATACCGTACCACCACCAATCCTTCTATTGCCACAGGCGATGGGGTAGCCATGTTATACAGGGCAAAAGGCAGGATAGAGAATATGGAGTTTATCCAGTTTCATCCAACAGCTTTGTATGAAGCAGGCGTGGGCGGACAGGCATTTTTGATTACAGAAGCAGTACGCGGAGACGGTGGCATTCTGCGTAATAAAAATGGGGAAGCGTTTATGGAACGCTATGATGCCCGGAAAGATTTGGCACCCCGCGATATTGTGGCGCGTGCTATAGATAATGAAATGAAAATAAATGGAACAGAGCATGTATTTCTTGACTGCCGCCATATGGATATGGAGAAATTTATTCATCACTTTCCCAACATTTATGAAAAATGTTTAAGCATAGGTATTGACGTTAGTAAGCACATGATACCCGTATCGCCGGCGGCACATTACAGCTGTGGCGGTATTAAAACTGATGAATGGGGCAAAACATCTGTAATGAACCTTTACGCAGCCGGCGAATGTGCCAGTACCGGCCTGCACGGGGCTAACCGGCTGGCAAGTAATTCTTTACTGGAGGCCATGGTGTTTGGGCACCGCAGCTACCTTGATGCGGCGGAAAAAATAGACAAGGTTGCCTTTGTTGATAACCTGCCCGACTGGAAAACAGATGGTACCACGCTTCCAAAAGAAATGATTCTTATTACGCAGAGTTTGAAAGAACTGCAGTTACTGATGAGCGATTATGTAGGTATTGTACGCAGTAATACCCGCTTGCAGCGTGCCATGAAACGACTTGATCTGTTATGGGAAGAGACAGAGCAGTTGTATGAAGCTACTACCGTATCTCCCCAGTTGTGCGAACTGCGTAACATGATAACCGTGGCTTTTGTAGTGGTAAAATGTGCCCAGTTACGCCACGAAAGCAGGGGACTGCATTTTAATACTGATTATCCCGGTAAAAGCGAAATGGTACAGAACATTGTGCTGTAGTCAATATTGAAATCCTGAAAATAAACGGATTGTTATTTCAGTTGTTATATACGGATGTAAGGGTTGACCAGGCCAGGGCTGCACCATGATTGTATGCCGGCGATTGCAAACTTAATTTTTGACCATGTATTATGTGCTCTACGGATTCCTATACCTGCTTTCCCTGTTGCCATTAAGGGTTCTATACTTTATGGGGGATGGATTATATGGGCTGCTATACTATATTGTTAAATACAGGCGCCCGGTAGTAATGAGTAATCTCAGCATTGCGTTTCCTGAAAAAACGGAGGCAGAAAAAACAGTTATAGCAAAAGCGTTTTACCACAACTTTATTGATACGTTCATAGAAGTAATCAAAATGCTTTCGATGAGCGCAGGAGAATCTTTGCGGAGGGTAACGGGCGATTACAGCGGTATTGAGGAAGCCATTAAAACCGGTAAGAATATTCAGCTGCATGCAATGCATAATTTTAACTGGGAGCTGGTGCAGTGGACGGTAGTAAGGAGCGTAAAAATAAAATTCCTTGGCGTGTACATGCCCATCAGCAATCAGCCGTTGAATACGCTTTTTTATAACCTGCGGAAAAAGTATGGAACAATTTTAATACCTGCAACCAAATTCAAAACGGGTTTTGAAGAGCTGGCCCCCAAACATTATGCGCTGATGCTGGCAGCAGATCAGAATCCCGGCAACCTTAACAGCGTATACTGGCTTTCTTTTTTCAATAAGCCAACAGCATTTGTGGCCGGTCCGGAAAAAGGTGCCCGCCTGAAAGATACTGCTGTAGTGTTTGTTAATTTTTATAAGACAAAGAGAGGGTATTATCATTTTACTTCCAGGATGGCTACTGCGGCACCCAATGATTTACCGGAGGGAGAACTTACGCGGCTTTTTGTAAGGCATGTGGAAGATTGTATCAGGAAAAATCCGGCTAATTATCTCTGGAGCCACAAACGCTGGAAACATGCGTGGCGGAATGAATATGCGCCTCAATGGGTTTGCAACGAACAGCCGGTTCCGGTGCCGGCAATTTCATAAGTATTTTTTTGTTACGCTGACAAAGAAAAAAATAGATAGTAAGTTTGTGTTTTAATAAACGCATTGATGCAGGCACCAACAAATTCATTTAGTGATTGTTGAAATGCTGTAAGCTCACCCCATGTATTATATTGTTTTTGGAATATTATACCTGTTGTCTCTTTTGCCGCTCGCTTTCCTGTACCTGCTATCTTCCTTTTTATATGTGCTAACCTATTATATTATTGGCTACCGCAAAAAAATGGTTTTTAAAAACCTGGCCGTTGCCTTTCCGGGTAAGACATATGAAGAAAGAAAACAATTAGCTAAACAGTTTTACCGTCACTTTTGGGATAACTGGGTAGAAGCCATCAAGCTAATGAGTATTTCTGCAGGCACTGTGCGCAGGCGTGTCAGCAGTGACCTGGCAGCACTGGAAACGGTCTATGCTTAAGGCAGAAGCTGTCATATCTTGCTGGGCCACCAGTTTAACTGGGAGTGGGGAAATGCCATTGTAACGCTGAATGGCTCCTATACTTTGCTGGCTGCCTATTCACCGCTGAGCAGTAAAATATTTGACAGGCTGTTCCTGTATATCCGCGGCCGCTTTGGAACAGTGCTGCTGCCATTTAATGATATGCGCCGCGCTATGCTGCCATACCGCCACAAACAATTTGCATTGGCGCTGATGTCTGATCAGAGTCCTCCAGGCCCCGAAAAAAGTTACTGGCTTAATTTTTTCAATACGCCTACTGCTTTTTTAAAGGGTCCGGAAAGGGGTGCACGCCTGGGCAATATGCCCGTTGTTTTAGTATCGCTCAGCAAACCACGCCGCGGCTATTACCATTTAGAAACAAGCCTGCTGGCAGACAACGCCGGCCTCCTGGCCGAAGCTGAGCTAACCAAAAAATATGTGCAGGCGCTGGAGGATAATATACGGCGAAACCCTGCGCTCTATCTCTGGAGTCATAACCGGTGGAAGCATGGGTGGAAGAAGGAGTATGGGGAGGTGAAATAAACCCCACAAATGTAAATCCTGTATAATCCTCAAGTCAAGTATCGTGATTTACAGAGGATAGTTTTCAATGGCGGTAGCGTGATATGAAATCTTATAAATTTTTCAAAAAAGGCAGGGAAGGTGCAAAGAAATATTCTCCCCCTTTCATGGTTACAAATTTTTCAAACCCAAACCCTTTCAAATGGCACCTGCTATCTCCCCACTGCATTGGCCATAATTGATTTGCGGTATCTGTTTGTTGCCCGATTATTCCATCAGCGATGTTAGCAGATGCCTGCATCGTTTCAAAACTTTCTTCAATGCTGTTTTGGTAGGCCATAAACAATAGACCAACATTGCCTTCCGGCTTCCATTCCATATTGCTATTGCGTCCGGCTTCATCGTATGGTATGCCGCGCCGTGTAATTCTGCTTGGTTTTTTGTAACCTGGTATTGCTTTTTCCATATCCGTAAGCATGGCATTGCGTGGATTTGTTAACCGTATATGTGCATGATAGGGACATTTGGAAAAATCACTACTGTTTTCATAATTAAAGTCATTGTCTATTTTGCCATTCTTTTTCATCTCCATTTCGGTTTGATGCTTTACTACAGGTGTACTGTTTTCAAACCTACCCACCAGGTACGCGCCTGCAAGTTCTTTGCGTGCATCTTCTTCTTTCGTCGCAAACAGTGTGTTTCCCAATGATTCCTCCTGCTCACTAAATGCTTTCACATGCTGTTCCAGTTTTCTAAAAACGAAATAACTGCCGTAGCAGGTTGGGTCCACTTCACCCTTTTCGTTTTTATAGCCTGCGTCTTTTACCAGTACAGTACTTAGCGGCATTGTATCATCCCAGACTTTACCTGTTTCATAATCATTTAAATACTGTGGCTGGCTTAATGCATCGGCGTAACCAAAATGTTCAATACCCAAGCCATCTTTTTTTAAAACTTCCCCTTTTTGAATGATTGTTACGGTAATAATGCCATCTGTGATCGATTCCAAAATTTTCTGTACAGTGTCATGGAGCCTGCGCGGATTTTTATCTGCTACCAGTAACATGGCATCTGCTTTTATTCTGTATTCTTGCTGCCAGTCTTCTTTTGGAGGATCCTTTAGTATGTTGACACGATCTTCCATTCCTGCATTAAACGCGGTGCCGTTGGGAACAGCTTCGGCTTCAATTTCAAGTAGTTGGTAACCAGATGAAGCCAGAAAGAAGCAAATTACCGGCTCACCGTCAGGTAGAGGTTGTAGTGCTGCTCTTTTAGCTGCTTTATAATTAGCAGTATCTGAAAGCTGTTGATAGGCAGATGTAATATTGAGCTGCCGTATCCAGTCCTTTACACCAGCCTTTTCTCCTGTCCGGAATTTGAGAAATACACAGCTTGTATATCTTCTTCCATGTCCTTTCAGGATATTTGCCTGCAGGTTCTCCAGTTCTGTTCTAAACAGGGGATTGTTGAAATCAAGTGCTGTTTGTTCAGGAAAAGTAGTTGGCAGTGGCATGGGTTGCATAATTTAAAATGGAGAAATTTTTTCTGGCGGGGTTGCTGATCCGATACAACTTGGTCTGCCTGCAGTTAATCTGGGTATATAAAGCCCCTGCAACATAAAGCGCTGAATGGGTAGCAAATTTTTTCATAATAAAGTTGAATGGTTAATGAGAGCTGATAGGTGAATGATTGCCCGTAGCCGCAAGCCAGTGTTTATCTCTGCGATGCAAATATTCTACATTTGACTGGAGATGAGGCACGGTAGAATAACGGATAACCTAACCGTCTTTTCACGGTAAACAGCTACAGAAAATACCGTTTTGCAGTAGCAAGCGTTAAAATATAGAATGCAGACTTAGCTTTAAGGTGCAAACTACTTTTTTACCTTTTAACTCTTATCGTATGGTACAAAACATCGTGAATACTACGCAGGCTTTGGCATTTACATTTAACCAAAAGCACCTGAACAAGCTTTTTCCGGCAGCAGATGACATTGTTATCTCAATATGTAATATTCCCGAAGAAGGGAAAAGCGAAATATATTTATGCGCACAGGCATACAAAGATAATTTGCCCGTTACCACGCTGGATGCTGCAGTGGGATGTCCGAGCCCGCCCCCATGGAAGGACAATACTTTAACAGTGAACAACGATTCATTGAAGTTTGCTCCGAAGTTTTCAATAAATGCAAAAAGTTTAAAGGCAAGCCTGGAGAAAAATGATTATTTTTTAGATGAAGATCCATTAGTAGATGTGGAACTGGCAGGCAGGATAATTGACGCAAACACTGAAGGTACAGGTGATGAAACAGCAATGCCGGCGAAAAAGCTGGAAATGTTTATTTCCATCAAAATACAAAAAGGCAGGCTGACAAGGAGTACCCAAAAGACTTCCACTGAAGTACCGTTACAAACGCTTGGGAGTATATCAGCAGAAGCTTTTTAAAATATGCCATGGAATTGATTAAGATTTTAGATATTCTCGGTCCCCTCCTGGCTCTTCCTTTTGTTTTTCTGCGGAAGGGGAGGACCAGGAGGGAAAACCTGGTTATTTTATTTTTAGTGGTGCAACTGGTATTGAACGGTATTGCTAAATATATAATGATACAGCCCGATGGCCATAACAATAATATCTTTTTTTATAAGCTAAATGCATTTCTGTCATTTGGGATTGCTGGTCTTTTCATGCTGACTATATTAAAGAAAATGCTGGCGGCAAAAGCATTTGGTTTGATAGCTGCCTACTACACGGTTAGCCTTGTAGTGCTGCTTATCATTTTAATAAATGAAAGCAATACTTCATTTAACAGTATGAGTTTTAGCCTGACTGCTTTTTCAGTTTGTTTATTTTGTGTTATTTATTATTTGAATAGTCTTGCAAATCCCGGAGATGAAAATATTATTCAAACAAGTAAATTCTGGCTAATCACTGCTTTTTTTGTTTATTACGGCAGCAATTTTTTTATTTTCCTGACCTTTGGGTTGTTGGCAAAATATAATATAAAAGGATTAGGGCTCTGGGGAATTCATAATGTTATTTTTTTTATTTCCTGTTGCATTATTTTAATAGCAGCGAAATGGATCAAAAAATAGGACTTATAGTTATTTTAACTTTATTTATGCTGCTAATGGTTTCTTTCATTGCAGTTTTTGTTGTGCTTTACCAAAAAAGACATACCAACTACCTGAAAGAAAAGCAACTGCTTCAATATCATTTCTCTCAAACCCTGCTGCAGACTCAGCTTGAAATACAAGAACAAACCCTTAAAAACATCTCGCAGGAAATTCACGATAATATTGGGCAGGTGCTGAGTTTGGCCAAGCTCAATATTAATACCATGAATTGCAATGAGCCGGAAGCTTTGCAGGGTAAAATTAATGACAGTAAGATTTTAATTAGTAAGGCCATCCAGGATTTGCGGGATTTATCGCGCAGCTTAAATACAGATTATGTGGTAGAAATGGGGCTGCTCCGTTCGGTAGAATATGAATTGGAGCTGATAAAAAGGACCGGGGTATTGCAAACCGTTTTGAGAATTGAAGGAAAACCGTACCGGCTGGAGCAACAACAGGAGCTTATTTTATTTCGTATTGTGCAGGAGATATTGCATAATATTCTGAAACATGCAAAAGCGTCCGTAATAGATGTGTTTGTGCAGTTTAAGCAGGAATTGTTTACCTTAACTGTTACAGATAACGGCATCGGTTTTGACGCAAGCCGCCTCGAATCATCAGATTACAGCGGATTCGGACTTGGCATCCGCAATATGCACAACCGGTCGGTCATGATAAATACCGCGTTTGCGCTGAACAGCACCATTGGTAAAGGCGTAGCCATAACATTACAACTCCCAATCAATAACCCTGTAAAATAGAAATTGTATGCTTACGAAAGAAGTTAAAGTAGCCCTGGTTGATGACCATGTATTGCTGCGCAATGGACTGGCCAGCCTCATCAATAGTTTTGGCGGTTACCAGGTATTGTTTGAAGCCAACAATGGTAAAGATTTTATTGACCACCTTAAGCCAAGTACTATACCGGATATTGTTTTACTGGATATCAATATGCCTGAGATGGATGGCTACGAAACAGCTTTGTGGCTGAAAAAGAATTACCCCCTGATAAAAGTTTTATCGCTATCCATGTATGATAATGAAAATGCCATCATCCGCATGTTTAAAGCCGGGGCAAAAGGATATATACTGAAGGACTGCGACCCATCTGAATTACGGGCTGCACTTGATTCAATAGAAAGAAAGGGGTTTTATTATTCTGAAATGGTAACCGGTCGTCTTATCCATACCATCAATCAGCTGGATGAAGATGACAACAGTGTAAAGAACCTGATACAGCTTAACGACAGGGAAACAGAATTTCTGAAACTGATATGCTCGGAACTTACTTATAAAGAGATTGCTGATAAGATGTTTTTAAGCCCGCGTACCATAGATGGCTACCGCGATGCATTGTTTGAAAAACTAAATGCCAAAACGCGTGTGGGCCTGGTAATGTACGCTATAAAGAATGGTATCGTTAACTTGTAATGCTCCCGGATATACAAGCGTCCATATTAAATAATAAACACAAATTCATGCCCAGAAGGCTATTTCAAAAGTGCCTTGTTTACAACAGCGGGAGCCTCATTGATGTATTTAATTCAGCACACTGGTTTCTTTAGCCACCTGTATGCCTTTCTGTTCTTTGATCTGTGCCCAACCGCCCATTATATTGTAGAGGTTATGAATGCCCTGGCGTTTTAATAAAGATGCCGCAATAATACTGCGGTAACCACCGGCACAATGCACATAGAGGTTTTTTGTTTCATCCAGGCTGGCCATCGTGGCGGGATCAGTCATTTCATTGAGCGGAATATTAAGAGCGCCTTTTATATGGCCATCTGCAAATTCTGTTTCCCGGCGCACATCCACCACTACCATTTTCTTATCGTGTGGCAGATCCATCGCCAGTTCATCTGCCTCTATTTCTACAATCATATCTATTTTTTCGCCGGCAGCCTGCCAGGCCGCAAAGCTTCCATCCAGGTAACCAGCTACGGTAGAAAAGCCTACTCTTGCCAGGCGGACAGCTGTTTCTTCTTCCTTACCTGCGTCAGTAACCAGTAGAATTGTCCTATCAAACGGCAACAACATACCCGCCCATTCAGCAAAACGTCCGTCAAGACCGATGCTGATGGCACCCGGTATAAATCCATTAATAAAAACAGTAGAGTCACGCGTGTCAAGCACAACAATATCAACGTCTTTTATTTTTTCTTTGAAGGCAGCCACTGTCAAAGGCTGTAAAGCTTTGTGCAATACTTTCTCCAGGCTTTCATATCCTTCTTTATTAATTTTTGCATTTACCGGAAAGTACTGTGGTGGCGCAGCCAGGCCATCGGTAACCGCTGAAATAAAGTCAGCTTTTGTTTTAGCCTGCAAGGCATAATTGCTTCTTTTTTCTTCGCCAATGGTACTTGAAGTATTGGGGCCCAAGTTCTTTCCACAACTGCTTCCGGGCCCATGCGCGGGATATACCAGCACATCGTCCGGAAGAGGAAGTATTTTATTTTGGATGCTATCGTGCAGCATACCTGCCAAATCTTCCATGGTTAACGCATTTCCCTGCTGTGCTAAATCGGGGCGGCCCACATCACCTACAAACAGCGTATCACCAGTAAACAGGGCATGCTCTTTACCTTGCTCATCCCTTAATAAATAACAGGTAGACTCCAGGGTATGACCGGGTGTATGCAATACTTCTATCGTGATTTTGCCCAGTTTAAAAATTGCACCGTCTTTTGCTACCGTAACCGGGTAGCTGGTTTCCGTTTTTGGACCATAAATAATGGGTGCACCGGTTTTATTGCCCAAATCAATATGACCACTTACAAAATCTGCGTGAAAATGTGTTTCAAAAATATATTTGATATGTGCATTCCTTTCTTTTTCCAAGGCTATGTATTCGTCAGTATCGCGCAACGGGTCTATAACGGCAGCCTCTCCTTCACTTTCTATGTAATAAGCTGCTTCACTCAGGCAGCCGGTATATAATTGTTTAATAAACATACACTGGATAATTTAAGGCAAAAGTACTAAAAAACAAAAAGGCGGCAACCCCATAGAGGGCACCGCCTGGCGAATTACAAATTATTTTAACTTATTATACCCAGCACCTGTTTGTTTAGCTGGGCAAGCCTGTCTGAATTGATAGAATAAGAGATGTATTTGCCATCCCTGAACGTTTCTACAATTCCTGCCCTTCGCAAGATGGCAAGATGCTGAGAGGCAACCGATTGTTCAAGCCGTAATTGTACGTAAATTTCGGTAACCGTCATGCGTTGCTGGTCTTCCAGCAGCCGCATTATCTGTTGTCTCAGTTTATGATTAATTGCTCTTAGCGTTACCGCAGCTTTTTTTACCTGTAAAAAATCAATCTTAATGGGTTCTCCCTCCTGCTGCCTTACAATCAAATGGTTAACAGATGTGTTCATGGTTAATAACGGTTTTGGCATTAGCAAAGTATTCTACTCAATATGCTGAACGGCCCTGGTGGGCAAACTATCAATATTTGTTAGCCGGTTAACTTTTTTGGCGCATAAAAATCTTTCAGATAAATGGGTTCAGCATATGCCAGGTCTGAAAAAACCTGTTGCCCGAATTCATTTGCTGAGATGTATGCAATATCCCGTGGCGCATAGAAAGCATCTATAAAAATTGCGTTATCGTGCTCTACCAATTCTTTCAATTTAAGGCTCCCGCTTCCAAAAAAAAGAATTTCATGTTTGTCCAGCCAGGCAGAAAAAGAATGTTTTTCCAGTATCATAGGGCAAGGTGGAATTAATGCTCGTAATGCTGCGTCATATAAGGCAACAAATACTTCCATGCGCCGTGCATCCAGCATTGGGCATAAAAGTTGAGATGGTGAAATCTGTGCATTGGTTGCATGCGCCATTATCTTAAGTGTATTCAAACTAATTAATGGAATGTTCAATGCATAACATAAGCCTTTTGCTGTTGACATGCCTACACGTAATCCGGTATAAGAACCCGGACCGGCTACTACTGCAACAGCTGCAAGATCTTTCAGCTGGTATGAATGATCGCCAGCGTGCATTAATTCTTGAATGGCAATATGAATCCAGGCGGCATGATCCATCGACTGGCTGTTAAGCCGTTCCTGCAGCAGCTTTCCGTTAAGAGAAAGCGATACGCTTGCTTGGGTGGTTGCTGTATCTATATTTAAAATAAGCGACATATATTACTTTAAAACAATGCATTTATTTATTGTTCATTTCAGCATTGTTAAGGGGTGATGTGTGTGTGGATGATTTCTTATCATACGTTAACAACGTTCCAGGTTTATATAAAAATTTTTATATAAAAAAGTTACTGGAAATATAATTTTGTTTTATCAAACAAGATCTATTTTATCAAATTTTTTTATTTGTGTTGCTCATTATTAAGCTGGTTTTCCAATACCCATTATAGAATAATTTCATTTGTTAATAGTGTTGAAACTTCATATAAATCATTTTCCTCACTCAACCGTGAAAGCATTGTTTGAATCTTTTTCAGTCCGATTTTTTCACTCCATTCAAAAGGCCCGTATGGATAATTAGTGCCCAATTTCATAGCTGTATCAATTTCTGATTTGGTACTCACCCCTTCCTGAAGCGTGTGATAAGCTTCATTTATAATAGCGCCTGTTATTCTTGCGCTTACCATACCTATGCAGTCAGGAACCAGTTGATACTTCCACCCAAGCTTTTCAAAGACATCCGGCAATATTTTTTCCTGCGCCGTTAATACGGCAATTTCTGTAACAGTTCTTCCTAAAAATGTGGGCCAGGCATTGATCCGTATAAATGGTTCGGCTATCACTGCCAGTGTGTCCGTTACGGCATTAATAAAAACCGGGCGGGGTAAAAAATGCTTCAGCAGCGCAACCCTTTCGGTGCTGTATTCAAATAATAAATCAAAGACAATATAACTATCTGCGGGCACATCCTGCACGCTATTAACAAAGCAAACGTTTGCGCTGTGAACTGTTTCTTTTGACAGAAACTCTTCCCTCAATTCATCATTGGCAATAACCGCAACCTTCATCCCTGATAATTTCAACAAAGGAAATTCATTTACATCAAATAAGGGGCACATTCCCGGTTTTGATAACTGTTTCCATTGATGCCGCCGGACATAATACTGTGCGGAAACCTCGTCGTAAGCCACCGGTAAATTGCTCAAAAATGCAGCAATATAAATTTTCAATACATTTGGCAAATGGAAAAAAAAGTGATTATTACAGACAATGCACCCGCTCCTATCGGTCCCTATAACCAGGCCATACAATTTGGCAATATGCTTTTTATATCGGGCCAGGTGGCCATTAACCCTGCCACCGGCAATATTGATGCTACGGACATTATCGGTGAAACGCACCAGGTGATGCACAACCTGAAAGCTATATTAACAGCCGCAGGCCTGGATTTTACCCATATTTTAAAAACGACTATTTTTTTAAGCGATATGGCGCTGTTTGCCACGGTAAATGAAGTCTATGGAAAATACTTTTCGGGAGACTTTCCTGCCCGTGAAACCGTGGCAGTGAAAGGGCTTCCCAAAAATGTAAACGTAGAAATAAGCATGATTGCCGGAAAATAGGCTGTGGTCATTACCGGCATGTTATGAGTAATCTCAGATAACAGCCGCACCTGGTTTGACTAAATGACATCAATCTATTTAACCAATAACGCCAAGTTCTTTTCCCACTTTTGTAAATGCAGTAATTGCTTTATCAAGGTGTTGCTGCTGGTGGGCTGCGCTTAACTGTACACGAATGCGGGCCAGCCCTTTAGCCACTACCGGAAAGAAAAATCCGATTACGTAGATTCCTTCCTCCAGTAAACGGGCGGCAAAATTTTGCGCCACTACTGCATCGTACAGCATAATGGGTACAATAGGGTGGTCACCCAGTTTTATATCGAAACCCGCAGCTGTCATGTGTTCACGGAAATACCGGGTATTGTACTCCAGGGCGTCCCTTAATTCAGTGGTTTCGCTCAGCATATCCAGTACCGCTATAGATGCACCTGCAATAGAAGGCGCCAGGGTATTTGAAAACAAGTAAGGCCTTGAGCGCTGCCGTAATATCTCAATGATTGCTGCATTGCCGCTGGTAAAACCGCCGCTGGCACCTCCCAACGCCTTACCCAGGGTGCCGGTAATAATATCTATGCGGCCCATTACTCCACGGTATTCGTGCGTACCACGGCCTGTTTTACCCAGGAAACCGCTTGAGTGACATTCATCAATCATCACAATAGCATCATAGGTATCGGCCAGGTCACAAATCTTGTCCAGCTGGGCAATGGTGCCATCCATACTGAATGAGCCGTCTGTTACAATTACCCGGCTTCTGCAAGCGGCACTTTCTTTCAGTTTAGCCTCCAGATCCTGCATATTATTGTGTTCGTACCGGAAACGTTGTGCCTTGCACAAACGGACCCCGTCTATAATAGATGCATGGTTAAGCGCATCGCTGATAATAGCATCCTGATCATTAAAAAGCGGCTCAAATACCCCTCCATTAGCGTCAAATGCGGCAGCATATAAAATACTGTCTTCTGTGCCCAGGAAGCGGGCAATTTTTTCTTCCAGTTCTTTATGTATGTCTTGTGTACCACAGATAAAACGGACACTGCTCATGCCGTAGCCATGTGTATCAATGGCTTTATGGGCGGCTTCTATCACTTTTGGGTGAGCCGACAGGCCCAGGTAATTATTGGCGCAAAAATTCAAAACGGTTTTGCCATTCACCACTATCTCCGGCCCCTGTTCACTGGTTATTATACGCTCGGTTTTAAACAATCCGGCCGATTTTATCTCTTCTACTTCCTTACTGATGCGCTGTACAAGAGCCTGGTTCATTGGTTTTAGTTTATAACCACAAAAATAAAGGAAAGGGCGGGTTGAGCGTAAACCTGTTACATGTCAATTTTTTTACTGCTTACCGGGTTGCGAAAGGAGGCGGGTAATTTAAAAAGCTAAACCAAAGGCAATTTAAAAACCTGGGATAAATTCCGGTGAAAAGCCAGCAGGTTGCTGTAATTCACCGGTGATTTTGGGTATTTTATCAGGTAAAATATCCGTTTCGTACAATTTCGTTATGGCCTGTAACATTTTGCTGATACCTTCGTCTTATCTTTTTAAATACGGGATTATGAGCGCCAAAACTTTCGTCCGACTAATGCTTCTTTTAATGGTTTTTACTACCGGTTTAATGGTATTTGGCGCCGATGACAAAAAAGTAGCCCAAAAAGACGAATGTCCGGCAGGTAATGTCTGTACCGACGATATCCAGGCGCAGGCTGCTGATGTAATGATTTGGGAATCTGTTTCCAGGCACCTGCTTAGCGTAGTACAATAACCACTCCCTATATATCAAATGAGCAAACCCTGTCCTTTTAATGGCAGGGTTTGTTTTTTCAAAAAAACCATCAAATGCCTGTAACTTATCGTTATGGTTATTCGTATAATATAAAACGGGGTGCAGCCAGGAATGTGAAAGGGATTACCGGCAAGTCAGCAGAAAAAATGCCATTATCTGAAAATTATCAGAATACAGGTTACAAACACTTATCAAAACACAAGACCGGAACTGTTTTATGACTGAGAAAGATTATAACGAATGCGTACATCGTTATGCGGATAATGTTTTCCGCTTTATAATGAAAAATCTGCGGCATGAGGAAGATGCCCGGGATGTAGTGCAGACGGCTTTTGAAAAATTATGGCGTAACAGGCAGGATGTAGATGCTGCTAAAAGTAAATCGTATTTATTTACGGTTGCATACCACCAGATGATTGATCATATAAGAAAAGTGAAAAAAGTATACCTTAAAGACGAATTCAGTGAAACCACGCGTGTAACCAATACGCCCGTAAATAACCTGAAAAAAGTATTGGAGCAGGCATTGGATACACTTAGTGAAACGCAGCGCAGCCTTGTATTATTGAAAGATTACGAGGGATATAGTTATGAAGAGATTGGGACCATAACGGGATTGAATGAAAGCCAGGTGAAAGTGTATTTGTACAGGGCCAGGATGCAATTGAAGAGCTACCTGGTAAGCCCCGAAAATGTGATGTAAGTGAACCCAAAAAAGCAACATGAACATTAGTCGCGATAATTACGAGGAATTTTTCATGCAATATGCAGACAATGAACTGTGTGCTGCTGAGAGAGCATCTGTGGAAGCATTTATGGCAGCCAATCCCGATCTGGCAGCTGAATTGGACCTGTTTCAGCAATTTAAGCTGACCCCTGACGAAGCTGTGGTTTTTACCGGCAAAGATGTATTAATGAAAAATGCAGACGACAGGCAATCAATCACACTTTTCAATTATTATTCTTTTTTTATTTTATATGCCGATGATGAACTGACTAATAATGAAAAGGCAGGTATTGAAAACTTTGTATACCAGCATCCGAAACTGCAGGCTGAGTTTGAATTGATGCAGCAGTTGAGGCTGAGTCCCGACAGGACTATTGTATTTGAGAATAAAGCAAATCTGTATCGCAAAGAAGAAGATGAAAGAGTTGTTCCCTTCAGGTGGTGGAGACTGGCCGCCGCAGCCATAGTTTTATTAGTGGCAGGTATTTTCTGGATCTACCAGTCAAAGAACAACGATATACCTGAGCAACTTGTTAAACGCGCATCACCTGTAACAAATCCGCAGCTGCCGCCGTTACACAATAAAAGCGGTGAGCTAAACACTGATACAAGCACTATCACTATTAAACAAGCTGATATTGAAACAGTGGCTGCTTCAGTAAACAGTAAGGAAGTTGAGCAGGTTAAAAAAGAAGAACCTGCACCGCTGGTTGCGGCTCCGGTAAAAACGGAAGCCAACCCGCAAAGCAATAGTCTTCCTTCGCTTCCAAGCCCGGCAGGAAATGAAAACGTGGCCGTAATTATTACTGATAAATTAACAGGCAGTACGATTGCTTCTATTGCAGAACCACGGAAAAAGGTGGAGATAAATACCAACATAGCTGCTGCAGCAAGTAAGTCAGTAAAAAATCTCCAGCTTACCTATCTTGATACCGATGAAAACAATCAAAAGACAGCAGCGTGGGCCTCGGCTGCCAATAACGAAAAAGTAGAAGTGCTCAACACTTCTGTTAACACCAAAAACTCAATGCGGGGTTTTTTACGAAAAGCTTCCAGGCTAATCGCCAAAAAAGCCAACCTGGATGATGGAGAAGGTAACCGCAAAGGCATTCTTATAGGCGGCTTTGAAATTGCCGTACGATAAACCTTATTTTAACAAGCAAATTATTTTTATGCGTAAAATGTATGTATTACTGGCAGGGTTATGTATTGCACTTACCACAATGGCACAGGCAGATACAACCAGCAACCAGGCAAAAACCCCGGATACCATCCGGATTGGCAGCCTTATTATTGTAAAAAAAGGAGATGGGCATTATGAAAACAGGGACGGTTCTGTAACGTTTAACAGAAAGCGGCGTAAAAACCAGAACATCAGTACCAACTGGATAATTCTTGATCTTGGTTTTTCTAATTACAGCGATAAAACCAATTATACAAATGCAGCAGCAGCCGGTGTAATAGCTCCCGGTATTGATAAGGAAAAGTTTAACCTGCGCAATGGTAAATCTATTGATGTAAATATCTGGTTATTTATGCAACGGCTGAACCTGATAAAACATGTGGTAAACCTTAAATACGGGCTCGGCGTTGAGCTGAATAACTACCGGTATGAATCGCCCCTGCGGTATGACAAAGCAAATAATATTTTCACGCAGGATCTGACGCGCTCTTATAAGAAGAACAAGCTGGCGGCCGATTATGTTACTGTTCCGGTAATGCTGAATTTCAACTTTACCCCCAATAATGATTATAACCATTCTTTTGGCGTAACTGCGGGGGTGAGCGCCGGATACCTGTATTCTTCGCGTCAGAAAATGATTACCAGGGAAGATGGCAAACAGAAAACGCATGATGATTTCTACCTGCGTCCTTTTAAGATAAGTTATGTGGCAGAATTGCAGCTTGGACCGGTAAAATTATATGGCTCACTGGCCACACAGAGTATGTTTGAAAAAGGCCTGGATCAAACGCCTTACAACCTGGGTGTAAGGTTTAGTAACTGGTAAAATATTATTAACGCGGAATTATAGCAGCCCAGGAGCTGTTTTTCCCGTTGTTTTGAAGTAGCCGGCATGCTGAAAAGGATGCCGGTTTTTTTTAACAGACTGCGTAGCACTTTTAATTAAATGCCGGTAATGGGCAACCTGTAAAATACCCGGTTTGTAAAACACTATTTAACGTGATTTTATTTTTTGTGTTAATCCTTTAGGAATTAGACAATTAGCCAATAAAATTATAAAACTTTTGCTCCTAAAAAATATACGCCGGTTACCAGCGTTTTAATTGCACAAAATTTGCGTGTACCGGTGTTGGAATTTTTCCACGGCTAAACCCTTGTTTTATTATTCAGTCTTGTAAAAAATGTCAGTCATGAAAAGAGTTGTTGTTGCAACTACTGTTTTGTTTGCACTTGCCCTGTTTGCTTTTACCACACATGAAAGTAAAAATATTGTTAAACACAGTTTTTTTAATGATGAGTTGAGCGGCAAACCATATATAATCATAGACAAATCTGACTATGAGCTAAGGGTATATGATGATGATGGCTGGTATGCCACCTACCCGGTAGTGCTGGGTAGCAAAAGCCTGGATGATAAAATGGTGCAGGGAGACAGAAAGACACCGGAAGGAGTTTACAAAATTGCATCCAAGCGGCCGCATGAAAAATGGGATAAGATGATGCTGATTGACTATCCAACCAAAACAGATATTGCAAAATTTAACCAGCGTAAAGCCAGCGGTATGTTACCAAAAAATGCCAGGCTGGGCGATGGAATTGGTATACATGGCACATGGCGGAATGATGAGATGGCAGTTGATTTTTATCAGCAATGGACCAATGGTTGTATTTCCCTGAAGAACAATGAAATTGAAGAACTGTATAATATAATACCTGTAGGTACACCGGTAACCATTCAACGCTAAAATTGTTTTCAGTCAAATTATAGTAAACATTATAAACATCCACAGGGCACCCTGCCTTTGGTTAAGTATCTTTAAAATGTTCCGGTCTGGGCCGGAACATTTTTTATGCTTTATTCCTTTGCAAAAATTCTGATGACTGCAGGTTTGCGGTTTTTCTACCGGCATATACATGTTACCGGTCTTGAAAATATACCGCCGCAAGGGCCGGTCATTATCATTGCCAACCACAATTCTTCTTTAATGGACGCGGCCCTGCTGGGTATACTGCTACGCAGAGAGGCCTATTTTTTTGCGCGTGGAGATGTATTTGTAAACAAGCCGGTGCAAACCATTTTGTGGTGGCTGCACATGATGCCCGTACATAGTTACCAGGGTGGACGAAATACATTATCCGCCAACAGTAATAGTTTTGCAAGCGGACAGAAAGTACTTTCAAAAGCTGGTATCATTGTTTTTTTTCCGGAAAGTACCAGCCATACGGAACACCAGTTGCTGCCTTTTCGCAAAGGCGTTTTCAGGCTTGCTTTTGACACAGCTGCAGCCCACGATTTTTCCCTGGACATTCCCATTGTCCCGGTCGGCATTACGTATGATCATCCTGTTTCCAGCCGGACAAATGTATTGGTGCATGCAGGTAAGCCACTGCTGCTTTCTGCCTACGTAAAAGAATACAAAGAGAACCCGGCGGTAGCATTACTGCGCATTAGTAAAGATGCGCGCGAGGCAATGGATAAACTGGTACTGCACGTGGCAGACCATAAACGCCTGCCTGCTGCCGAACAATACTTAACCATTAATAGAAATAATTACCCGGTTACTACCACGAGCTGGAAGATAACGTCTTCTGAAAAACTGGAACGGGAAAAAGCTGTCTGCAGTATAATTAATAACACTAATGAAACTGAGATGGAGGAAAAGCAACAACGTGCAGGAGACTATTTTACCGCATTGTCTGCTGCTGGTATAACAGACAAAACGGTCAGCAGCAACCGGGCTTTGCCTGGCTGGAAAAAAATCCTTTTATGGGCGGGGTTCCCTTTTTATGCAGCAGGCCTTTTAGTGAATGGCCTGCCTGTTATGATAGCCCGTCGCATTGCAGATAAAAAAGTTTACCGCCAGGATTTTTACAGCTGGATTTTTGTAGCCTGCTATTCCGTTATGTATTTTTTATGGCTGGCTGCATTATGGCTGGCGGGTTTGCTGTTTGGATGGAAATGGACACTTGTCTTACTTGCCACAATAATTATAGCAGGGATTTTTGCCTATACCTACAAAGGCTGGCTAGAAGACAGGAGGCAGCAAAATTTGTGGCAGTCGCTCAATGCTAATAAGAGAAATGAGTTGCTGGCCATGAGACGGGCTATTGAGTAAGACCTTGCGCAGCATTGTATCCGGCATACCTGGCGGCTATTATTGTTGAAAAAGAAAAAAGGATCAGCCGCCGCTCTTAGTCAAACATTGCTATTACTGCACCCACCATAGACAATTATTTGCTGGCGGCAGATTCGCAGATTGATTTACATCAATTGGCAAACCTTCGGCTTTTTTGTTCTGCGCCTACAATTTACCATTCTTAATCTCATCCACCACACCCGGGTCAAGCAAGGTAGATGTATCACCCAGGTTTTCAATCTGGCCTTCTGCTATTTTACGGAGAATGCGGCGCATAATTTTACCACTCCTGGTTTTAGGCAGGCCGCTTACAAACTGAATTTTATCCGGCTTGGCAATGGCGCCAATAATGCGGCTTACGGTTGCCGTTATATCCTTGCGGTTGGAAGCCTCATCGCCATGGGGCCCCTGGTAAATAACAAAAGCATAAATACCCTGGCCTTTTATATCATGCGGGTAACCCACTACTGCACTTTCCACTACGCCGGCGTGCATGTTAATGGCATTTTCCACTTCTGCAGTTCCAATGCGATGGCCGCTTACATTCAGCACATCATCTACCCGGCCTGTAATGCGGTAATTGCCGTCGTCATCTTTCAGGGCGCCATCGCCGGTAAAATACAAATTTTCGTAGGTAGCAAAGTAATTGGTGCGGCAGCGCTCATGATCGCCATAGGTAGTTCTTAAAATACCGGGCCAGGGAGCTTTTATACAAAGATTGCCTTTGTAAAAACCATCTTCGCTTTTCTCTGTAACTTCTTTACCGTTTTCATCTACCAGTAATGGTTGCACGCCCGGCATGGGCAAGGTAGCCCAGGAGGGTTTAGCCGGCGTAATACCTGCCAGGTTTGAAATCAGCACACCGCCTGTTTCCGTTTGCCACCAGGTGTCCACAACAGGAGACTGTTTCTTACCAATATTTTCATCATACCAGTGCCAGGCTTCTTCATTAATGGGCTCGCCTACCGTGCCCAATACTTTCAGCGTAGATAAATCCTTGTCTTTCACGGGGTCAAGGCCAAAGCCCATTAAACTCCTGATGGCTGTTGGGGCAGTATACAAAATGTTCACTTTGTATTTAGCAATGATATCCCAAAACCGGCCTGCATCGGGCCAGGTTGGGATGCCTTCAAACATCAGGGAGGTGGCGCCTGCGCTCAGCGGGCCATATAATATATAAGAGTGACCAGTTATCCAGCCTATATCTGCCGTGCAAAAGTGTACCTGGCCGGGTTGGTATTGAAATACATTCACAAAAGTATAATTGGTCCATACCATATAGCCTGCGCAGGTATGCACTACACCTTTCGGCTTACCGGTGCTGCCAGATGTGTAGAGAATGAACAGCGGATCCTCGGCATCCATTATTTCGGCATCGCCTGTGCCGGCACCTTCTTTGTCTCCGCCTGGCGTGGGGGCAGATTCGGGCATAGATTCAGTAACAATGCGCATCTCGTCTTCCCACCAGACATCACGGCCTTTTATCATACTTACCGGCGTACGGGTGCGGGTATAAACAATTACTTTTTTTACTACTTTGTTGCCTATCAGGGCATCATCAATTACACTTTTCAGGGGGATGTCCTTTGCCCCGCGGTAAGCTCCATCGCATGTTACAATAAATTCAGCTTTTGCATCCTCCAGCCTGTCTGCTATGCTCTGAGCAGAAAATCCACCAAATATTACACTATGAATCGCGCCAATCCGGGCACAGGCCAGTACAGCATATGATAATTCCGGAATCATGCCCATATAGATGCAAACCCGGTCGCCTTTTTTTACGCCATTGTTTTTCAATACCTGTGCAAACTGGCAGACCCTTTTATGAAGTCTTGCATACGTAACAATTCTGGGTTTCTCATCCGGATTATTGGATTCCCAGATAATAGCCGGCTTATCGCTCAGGGTGGGCAAGTGGCGATCCAGGCAGTTCTCAGTGATGTTTAATTTGCCGCCGGCAAACCACTCTATACTCGGTTCTTTAAAATTCCAGTTCAGTACTTTGTCCCATTTTTTGCGCCATAAAAAATTTTCTGCAATTGCACCCCAGAAGCCTTCCGGATCTTCTACGCTTTTTTTATAATCAGTTTTATATTGGTCAAATGAGGTTATTTGATATGGATAAGACATTGTCAATCGGTTGAAAATTAAATTTGTATCAATTTAACGGTGTATAGAGCCCATGAAGATACGCCCTGCGAAAATACGCGGTGTGCGTTTGTTAAAAAAAACAAATTGGTTTGATTCTTTACAGCTTTGAATTACTTTTGCGACAGTGACATTACCAAAACTATCCATATTAGTAAAAGCGGCTTCTGCGATAATAATGATCGCTGCGTTGTGTTTTCTAACCACGGCCAATTTTTGGGCATACGGGCTGAAAAAGGAAAAGCAGACGCAGACATCTGTTCCCAACCCGGTAGAGGAAGAACAGGGTTCCAAAACCCCGGTTCCAAATCCTGTTGAGGAGAAAAATGCCAACGCATTGCAAAGTCTTTCTGAATACCTCCATAATAATCATAGTAGCCTGGAACATCCTGTTGCCATTCATTTCTTTGGTAACAAACATGATATTATTAATTATCCTGTTCATCATTTTGAGCTCGTTACTCCACCTCCCAAATCAGTCGCCTGATTCTTTCTCTTTCATTCAATTTTTTAATTGCTGAATTACCTGTAGCCAACAGGTGAGTATTGTTTTTGTAAAACTTGTATTGCCTTTCTTACACAGCAGCTGATTCGGTGTGTGCTCCTGTTTAAAATCGCAATAAAGGAATACGCGGCAATATTTGCTGGTTACTATAACTATTCATTACAAGGTTGACTACAATAACAAAGTAAGAAGCCTGATTCTCTAAAAGATTAAACATACATATTGTGAAAAAAGCAAAAAATTATATCAACAGCCTTTCGTCAGATTTTACAGCTGCGTTGGTTGTTTTCCTGGTGGCTTTGCCGCTTTGCCTTGGAATAGCGCTTGGTTCGGGAGCACCTTTATTTTCTGGTATCATAGGCGGTATCGTAGGGGGGGTAGTAGTTGGATTGCTGAGCGGTTCTCACCTGAGCGTAACCGGACCAGCAGCTGGTTTGACCGCTATTGTGGCAGTTGCCATTGGTAAACTTGGATTATTTGAAGCATTCCTGGCATCGGTGGTTATTTGCGGAGTCATACAAATTATACTTGGCTATTTAAAGGCTGGTGTACTGGGCGATTACATTCCATCTGGTGTAATTAAGGGCATGCTGGCGGCCATCGGTCTTATTCTTATCCTGAAACAAATACCACATTTCATAGGCTATGAGGGCGATTTCCAGGGCGATGAAACTTTTTCACAGAACGATGGAGAGAATACTTTTTCTGAACTTTTTTATTCTTTAAAGCACATACTCCCCACGGCACTTATCATTGGATTGGTGTCTTTATTTTTAGCCGTGTTGTGGGATAAAGTGCTGGTAAAAAAAGCACAGATTTTTAAATTAATACCAGCGCCGCTGGTGATAGTATTAGCGGGTGCTGCCATCAATGGGTTTTTAAAGGCGAATTATCCTGAACTCGCACTTGGTGCTTCCCAGCTTGTCAATATTCCAGTAGCACAAACATTTATTGAGTTTACTTCTTTTTTCACTTTTCCCGATTTTAGTTACCTGGCAGATGCAAGGGTTTGGATAACTGGTTTAACACTTGCAGTTGTTGCCAGCCTTGAAACACTCCTGAATGTAGAAGCATCCGATGAAGTGGATCCGTACAAACGTGTAACACCCGCCAACCGTGAGCTGAAAGCGCAGGGAACAGGCAATATAATTTCCGGCTTGCTGGGTGGTCTGCCACTTACCTCCGTAATTGTAAGAACCTCGGCAAATATAAATGCGGGCGCCAAAACAAAATTTGCCACCATCATACAGGGAATGTTTCTTTTTTTAAGCGTATCCTTCATTCCGGGTTTGCTAAATCTTATTCCATTTGCTTCATTGGCGGCCATACTTATTTATATAGGATACAAACTAACCAGGGTTTCTATTTTCAAAGAATACTACAGTAAGGGATGGGACCAGTTCCTGCCTTTTGTAATTACGATTGTAGCCATTCTTTTTACTGATCTGCTGGTGGGTATTTTAATCGGGTGCTTCGCAGGCCTGTTCTTTCTTTTGAGGAGCAATTTTAAGTCTGCCATACTGGTAGTTAAAGACGAAAATAAATACCTGTTCAGGTTGCGCAAAGACGTTTCATTTTTAAACAAGCCTATTATTAAACGTAAACTGGAAGCAGTGCCGGAAGATTCTTATGTAATCATTGATGCCGGACGGGCAGATTTTATAGATAAGGATGTAATAGGTGTGATAGAGGATTTTATGAAACACGCACATCTGAAAGATATCCAGGTAGAGCTGAAAAAAAGTATCTATAAGGAACATGGATTTTCAGAACTGGTACCAATTGGAGTTTTACCCTTAAAAAAATAAATTGTATGCAATCATTTGAAAGATTATTACTCGAAAATAAAGCCTGGGTTCAGGAAGTACTCTTAGAAGATCCTGAGTTTTTTAAACGGCTGGCAAAAACGCAAACACCGGAATTTTTATGGATAGGTTGCAGCGATAGCCGTGTGCCGGCCAATAAAATAACCGGTACCAATCCGGGCGAACTTTTTGTGCACCGCAATATTGCCAACCTGGTAGTAGAAAATGATATTAACCTGTTGAGTGTGCTTGAATATTCCGTCACCCATCTGAAGGTAAAACATATTATAGTTTGCGGCCACCATGGTTGCGGTGGTATAAAAGCAGCGATGGGAGATGAGAGTTATGGCATTCTTGACAACTGGCTGGTAAATATAAAAAAAACATACGCAGCTAACCGTGGTGAAATTGATGCCTTGCCGGATATGGATGAACGCGTTAATGTGTTGGCTGAACACAGTGTGCGGCAACAGGTAATTAATATTTCAAAAACTGATACCATTAAAAAAGCCTGGCAAAACGGCAATCTTCCACAAATACACGGATGGGTATACAGTTTAAAAGACGGGCTACTAAAAAGAATTTACCGTGTTATAAAGCCTGTTGCTGAAACAGTAGAGCAGTAGAAAACAGTAATGGTTCCCGGGGTTGTGAATGCTGTTTTGATTTTGCCCGGATGCCGGGGGTCTAATTTTTCAGAACAGTTTTGTGAAAAATGAGTAATATGCAGGCAGTAATATATTATTTATGAAAGCGTTTGAGAAACTGTTACTTGAAAACAAAGCATGGGCTACAGAAAAGTTGGAAGATGATCCCGACTATTTTATAAGGCTGGCGCACCTGCAAACACCCGAATTTTTATGGATAGGTTGCAGCGACAGCCGTGTACCTGCCAATGAGATAACGGGAACACAACCAGGTGAAATATTTGTACACCGCAACGTGGCAAACATGGTAGTGAATACCGATGTTAACCTGCTGAGCGTGCTTGATTATGCCGTTAACCACCTTAAAGTTAAACACGTTATTGTTTGTGGCCACTATGGCTGCGGGGGTATTAAGGCGGCCACCACCAATACTGATTTTAAGCCG
This sequence comes from Chitinophagaceae bacterium, assembly GCA_039916305.1. Lineage (GTDB taxonomy): Bacteria > Bacteroidota > Bacteroidia > Chitinophagales > Chitinophagaceae > JACMLD01. The sequence goes on from JBDSLR010000025.1 coordinate 111,140, forward strand.
GTGCTGAATATGTGGTTGCGTAATATAAAAGACGTATATCGCCTGCACCGGGGTGAACTTGATGCAATTGCCGATGAAAATGCAAAAATAGACCGGCTTACAGAACTTAATGTAAAAGAACAGTTATTTAACCTGGCAAAGACGTCTATTATTCAGCGGGCATGGAAGCATGAACAAAGGCCTGATCTGCACGGCTGGGTATATGGATTGAAAGATGGTATTATTAAGCCGGTGTTCGATATGGATTCGGGAACACATATAGATGAGATATACGAATACGATAATTTATAAAAGAAAATCCCCGGCATATGCCGGGGATTTTCTTTTACAGGTCATAACTGATTTTAATAAACTTAATGACTGCTTGCGGCAAAATTTTCCGGCTCAATAAAATTGATGGTTTCTACCGATATATTTTTTGTTTTAGCATTTATTTTATAATCATATACCAGCTCTACCACGTCATAAGCCACAGACTTGGATTTGCTGAAATCTATCACCACTTTTGAATTTGCCGGAATAGCATCCAAGGCATTAATTACGCTTGCCTTGTTAAAAAATGAAACTTCTTCAGCCAGTACAATATGATGTACTTCGCGCCCGTCCTGCGTGGTTTTTACGTCTTTCATATGATGAGAATTTCTGAAACTGTGGCGCAACGTATAAAAGATGCCCAGCAAAATGCCAACTGTAATACCTTTCAGCAGGTCTGTTGCCAGGATAGCAATAATGGTTGCAATAAAAGGTATAAACTGCTCCCAGCCTTGTTTGTACATAGCCTTAAACAGAGATGGCTTGGCCAGCTTGTAGCCCACCATTATCAGAACTGCAGCCAAACTTGCCAACGGAATCATATTTAAAACACTGGCGATAGTAATGGCGCTGATTAATAAAAAACATCCGTGCATTATCGTAGATAATTTTGTTTTGCCACCAAAAGAAATATTGGCAGAACTTCTTACAATAACCTGTGTAATAGGGAGGCCGCCAATCATGCCGGAAATAATATTGCCAAGGCCCTGTGCCTTCAGTTCGCGGTTAGTGGGGGTTATCCTTTTCATCGGATCCAACTTGTCAGTTGCTTCCACGCTTAGCAATGTTTCCAGGCTGCCCACAATGGCAATAACAAAAGCTGTTTTGTAAACGTCAAAATTTGAGAGCTCAGAAAATTTTGGAAAGGTGAACTGGCTAAAAAACATACCAATATTTTTTGGAACCGGCAGCCGTACTACCTGGTCTTCCTGCAGGCTAAATGGCAATACACCTTTTGTATAAAAATAATTCATTAATATACCCAGCAATACAACTACAATCGGTCCTTGTAAAAGCTGAAATATTCTGTGTTTTTTAGAAAGTACCTTATCCCATAAAATTAAAATTGCAAGGGAAATAAGAGCTATCAGCACGGCGCCGGGCGTGATAAATTCAAATGCTTTGGCAATGCCTGAAAATGTATTGCTGCCATCTGCCTGTAAAAACTCGTCGTCACCTTCAATATCCTTATCCCATCCAAGTGCATGCGGTATCTGTTTCAAAATAATTAAAAGGCCGATGCCGGTTAACATTCCCTTAATTACAGAAGAAGGGAAAAAATAACCGATAAAACCTGCCCTGGCAAAACCCAATGCTATTTGTAGAATTCCTGCAAATACTACAGCTAATAAAAAAGTTTCATAAGAGCCTTTGAACGTGGTATTGATGGCAGTTAATACAATAACAGCCAGGCCGGCTGCCGGGCCACTTACACCCAGGGTAGAACCGCTGGCCAACCCCACAATTATCCCTCCGACAATACCGGCTATTATACCAGAAAACAAAGGTGCGCCCGATGCCAGTGCTACACCCAGGCACAAGGGAAGTGCTACGAAGAAAACTACAATACTCGCCGGTAAATCATTTTTGATTTCTTTAAACATACATTGTTTTTATATTCTTATTTTAATTTTATTTTTTCGTTAGCAACAATTACAATAAACCGTTTCATTTATTATGATGATTAATATGCAATAGCGAGATACGGTTTTTTATGCTGACCCAAAAAAATGCGTGCATAAATCCTCATGACCGATAATTCCATAAATACAAAACACAGGGCAATAAAGCCATTCAATAGAAACTGGTGTTTGCCAAAATAAATGCCGCATACAAACGGGGTTGCAAAAAAGAAAAGACACAATTGTTTTGTTGAACTGGTGCCGGTATTGACCCATGATCAGCCGGTTGCCAGAATTAAACTCATTTATTTTGCTGCTGGCGGTATGGTCTATCACAAGGCCATTTAATGCCGTACTTCTCAGCAAAAAGTATACCTGCAGAAGGAATTAATGTAAATGAGCAAAACCGCGCGGGTCTTTGTTCAACAAGAAAGAAGAGATTTAATTGTATCCGGAGGGGGTAAATTTATTTCGGGGCAATATTCGAAATAAGTCTGTTCGTCAAAAAAGTGAAAATTGTTGTTCAATTTATCGCTGACGAAAAAGTATTTGTAAGGCGAATTGATTTTGTAATCTTCTTTTTTGTCCTTTTTAGCGCCATCTTCATTTTCAGAGGCATCATTTTCGCCGGAATCTTCTATATAATAGGTTTTATTGTTTCTTATAACAATGCAAATAGCAATGTTTTCAAGAAAAAAGCATGAAGCAATAAGTAATATAATTATTCTTTTAATCATTGGTTTATCAGCGCGTCAAATATAGCGCATTCAGCGCTAATTTCCGAGTGCTGATAATTGTATTAACATCACCCGTTTGAAAGCTTTTTTGGGTCTGTTCGGTTTAGTTTTGTAGCTTTCTTAAAATAGCCATATGAAAAAAAGAGTAGTCTTTTTATTTACTTATACCCTGATCTTTTTACCATTTGTTGCCTGCAAAAACGCCCCCCATCAGTCAACTGAAATTAACACAGCAGAGATAACAACGGATAGTTCATGGACATTATTACCCTTTATTAAAATTGATTCTGTTAATCCCGTATTGGGGCCCGGAACCGGCCGTTTTGCAGATCCAATCCGCAGACAAACGGTTAATTGGGAAGAAAAGGATGTATTTAATCCTGCCATTGTGGTAAGGGGTGATACTTTGTTAATGTTGTACCGGGCAGAGGACAGCGTAGGTAAATATGCAGGTACGTCAAGAATAGGACTGGCTAAAAGTGTGGATGGCGTACATTTTACGCGTTTGCCCGCGCCTGTTTTTTTTCCTGCCAATGATGCCCAAAAAAAGTATGAGTGGGAAGGCGGTTGTGAAGATCCCCGCGTGGTTGAAGACAGTGCGGGTGTTTATTATATGATGTACACCGCTTATGATGGAGATAAGGCGAGGTTGCTGGTGGCCTCTTCATCAGACCTGCTGCATTGGACCAAATATGGCCCTGTATTTTTAAAAGCATTTAATGGAAAGTATTTGAACCAATGGTCAAAATCAGGATCGGTTGTTTCAGCATATAAAGATGGAAAAATAATGGCCGTGAAAATAAACGGAAAATACTGGATGTACTGGGGAGATGTAAACATTGGCGCCGCTGTGTCTGATGATTTAATCAGCTGGCAGCCAATTGAAATAAAACCAGGAGAGCAGCATGCCATTCCGTTACGGCACAATGCAGTGGAAACCCCTGATCTGAAAATAGTGGTTGGCCCCCGCGCCGGCAAATTTGATAGTGATATTGTGGAGCCTGGTCCGCCAGCTATGCTTACTGATAAAGGTATCCTGTTAATTTATAATGGCCGCAACATTCCTGCTATTGGCGATAGCACATTGCCCGAAGGCACCTATTCTGCAGGGCAGGTATTGCTTGATAAAAATGACCCCACCAAAATATTGCAGCGGACGGATCATCATTTTCTTACGCCGGATAAGCCCTATGAGAAAACGGGGCAGATTAATTACGTATGTTTTGTGGAAGGCCTGGCGTATTTCAAAAACAAATGGTTTTTATATTATGGTACGGCAGATTCAAAGATAGCAGTGGCGGTGAAAGATTAACCCAACAGCAAACGATTTTATAATGAAAAATGTGTTGAGAATTCGGTAAATGGCGTTTTTGTATTTCCGTTATTGCTTACTTTGCCACTGAACTGGACTAACACACAAAGAAAAATTTTCATTAACAAGCCAGAAATAATTACATTCAGGCCTGATTATTTAACCATATGTCATCAACCAAAGGAATCTGGAAAGTCATTACTGCTTCATCAGCAGGTACATTAATTGAGTGGTATGATTTTTACATTTTCGGCAGCCTCTCCACTATTATTTCGCACAAATTTTTTCCGGATACTAACCCCACTGCAGCCTTATTATCTACTCTGGCCACGTTTGCCGCCGGTTTTATTGTAAGGCCCTTTGGTGCGTTGGTATTTGGTCGTCTGGGTGATCTGATTGGTCGTAAATATACTTTTCTGCTAACCCTGGTGCTGATGGGCGGATCTACTTTTTTAATTGGTTGTGTGCCTGGCTATGCAAGCATCGGCGCATGGGCCCCGCTGTTAGTATTGCTGCTTCGCCTGCTGCAGGGACTTGCACTGGGCGGGGAATACGGCGGTGCTGCCACCTATGTTGCAGAGCATGTACCCACCAGCCGGCGTGGATATTATACCAGTTTTATACAGACTACCGCTACACTGGGTTTGTTCTTAAGCCTGGGCGTTATACTTACCGTAAGAAGAATTACCGGGGTAGAAGAATTTACAAATGGCAATGGCTGGCGCATTCCTTTCCTGCTGTCTATTATTTTAGTGGGGGTATCTATTTTTATACGGTTGCGCATGAATGAATCGCCGTTGTTCCTGAAGTTAAAAAGTGAAGGAAAGACATCTAAAAATCCTTTAAAAGACAGCTTCGGGAAAAAGACAAACTTTAAAATGGTCCTGCTGGCCTTGTTTGGCGCAACCATGGGTCAGGGTGTAATTTGGTACAGTAGCCAGTTCTATGCACAGAATTTTATACTTACCAAATGCTTTGTAGAATACGAGCAGGCCAATACTATCATATTAGTTGCACTGGTAATTGCCACACCCTTCTTTGTAATATTTGGCAGTCTTTCTGATAAGTGGGGGAGAAAGAATATCATGCTCACCGGGATGCTGCTCGGCGCTTTGCTGTACCGGCCCATTTTTCAGCAATTGTATGAAACGGCCGATGTAAGCAAAAAAATTATACTGGCAGATCAAACCAATATTAAATATGCAGCAGAGGTAATCAAAGGCTCAAGCACAGATTCTATTCATACCACAACGGTTACCAATTATTTTGAGGATGGTACAAAGCAGGAAATTGTAAGCAAGCAGAAAATTATTGCCGGCGCGGAGAAAGCACCCGCACAGGTAGTGAAGGAAACCGTATTGGGTGAAACCGGCAGGCTGAACATGATTGCCTACATCGCACTTATGGTGGTATTTGTAACCATGGTATATGGACCCATTGCTGCTTTTTTAGTTGAATTATTCCCTACACGTATCCGTTATACCTCCATGTCACTGCCCTATCATATTGGCAATGGGGTGTTTGGCGGATTGGTTCCTTTTATTGCAACATTGATTACTACCCTGCCCGGCACAAATTATTTATCGGGTTTGTGGTACCCGATAATAGTAGCCGGACTTTGTTTCATCATTGGCAGTTTGTACCTGACCAATAAAATTGATACCAATGTGGATGATTAGGCGGTGAGAGTGAATGGTGAGTGCGTGTACGCTCAGCGGGATAGCTTCCGGGGGAACGGATGTATAAGTAGTTGCGTTGACTAATTTGAAGACTTTAATAAGAAATTATATGAACCAGGTAAAGCGAATTTTAGGAATAGTGTGGCTGCTCATGGGGCCGGGACTTATTTTTATTCTTATCAAAAGTGCTGTTCAAAATATTGATGCAAACGGCAAGGGCGATATCAATAAGCCACTGCCGTGGATAATCATCATCACAATTTTTGCCCCCATTGCCATTGGCTTTATCATTTTTGGCTGGTATGCTTTTAAGGGTGAATATGACCGCCTGGCTGAAAGTTCAGATGACCTTTGAGTTATTACGTATTGTTGTATTGAGATGGAAGGATTTTGAGATTACACCGGGTGTAGCATTAAAAGAAATCTCAACATCCCTCTATCAGAAATCTCAAAATCTTTGCTAGGTTTGTACCATGTCAATAGAAGTAAAAGGGCTTACCAAAATATATGGTGAACAAAAGGCGGTGGATGATATCTCATTTACTGCCGCCAAAGGTGAAATTGTAGGTTTCCTGGGGCCAAATGGTGCCGGTAAATCAACCACTATGAAAATCATCACCGGTTATCTTTTGCCGGATGCTGGTACAGCTACTGTTTGTGGCATCGATGTAAAAGCACAGCCGCTGGAAACAAAGAAGAAGATTGGTTACCTGCCCGAAGCGAATCCATTGTACTATGATATGTATGTGCGGGAATACCTTGATTTTATAGCCGGCATGCATAAAGTGAGTAATAAAAAACAACGCATTGAAGACGTGATTGCAACTGTTGGCCTTACACCAGAAAGTAAAAAAAAGATCGGTCAGTTATCAAAAGGATATAAACAAAGGGTGGGATTGGCCGCCGCTCTTATACACAATCCCGATGTGCTTATCCTGGATGAACCTACTACCGGTCTTGATCCCAACCAGATTGTTGAAATACGTGAAGTGATTAAGCAGCTTGGCCAGCATAAAACTGTTCTTTTTTCTTCTCATATTCTGCAGGAAGTAGAAGCCATTTGCGACCGGGTAGTCATTATTAATAAGGGCAAACTGGTAGCCAATGATACATTGAGTGTACTCCGCAATCAATCTGCGGATAATCAAACCGTAAAGGTTGAATTTAAGGAAAGCATCGACGCATTGTTGCTGCAGGCATTGCCCGGCGTAGCAACGGTAAGCCAGCTTACTGATAAAGAGTGGGCGGTAACGGGTAATAACATAAATGATGTAAAGCGGGTGCTGCTGGAACTATCGCTGCAACACAATCTTAATATTGTATCGCTGCAAAGCGGTGAGCAAAAGCTGGAGGAAGTGTTTCGCAATCTTACCAATCCTTCGTAGATACTTTTTGGGGATGTCCATGGAGCATAATAATAAAAGCTGGGCCATCCTTTTAACCCTTACCGTTTCTGAGCACGGGTGCAGACTGATGTTTTTTGGGCTGCTTTGCCCGGTTTGCTAGCCTTTTTCAGGTTACACATTGTTTCTCAATGATATACAGCTGAATGGAGCGTTGCACGCCCGTAAATTGACTGTTATATTATCGATTTTAGCCATTCTGTTCGGACGGGCAAGCATTGCCCTTCTCACCGCAAAAGCTGCTAACACAATAATCATATCTTTCACTTGCCCCTCACGTTGAATTAACGTACCTTCGCCGCTTGAAATTCAGGGCAGTCCTGTTATTAAAATTTTTACGCCCTTACAAAAGGGGAATACGCAATTATGAATATCAGAAACATAGCTATTATAGCGCACGTTGACCATGGTAAGACTACCCTGGTAGACAAGATCTTACATGCCACTAAGGTATTCCGTGATAACCAGGAAACCGGTGAGTTGATAATGGATAGCAATGACCTGGAAAGGGAAAGGGGTATTACCATTTTCAGTAAAAATGCTGCCGTAGAATTCAAAGGTGCTAAAATCAATGTCATTGATACCCCGGGTCACAGTGACTTTGGCGGTGAAGTAGAACGCGTATTGAAAATGGCAGATGGCGTTTTGTTGCTGGTAGATGCTTTTGAAGGGCCTATGCCGCAAACACGTTTTGTACTGCAAAAGGCTTTGCAGCTAAACCTGCGCCCTATTGTGGTTATCAATAAAGTAGACAAACCCAACTGCCGCCCTGAAGAAGTGCATGATGCAGTATTTGAGCTGTTCTTTAACCTGGATGCTACAGAAGAACAACTTGATTTCCCGACCTTCTATGGTTCCGGCAAAAATGGCTGGTTCAACAATAAGAATGAGCAGATTGAAGGCATTGAGCCACTGCTGGATGGTATATTAGAGCATGTGCCTGCGCCTAAAATAGCAGAAGGTCCTTTGCAGATGCAGATTACCTCACTTGACTACTCTTCTTTTTTAGGAAGGATTGCAGTAGGCAAAGTGGCAAAGGGTTCTGTAAAAGAAGGACAAACCATTGCGCTGATGCAGGCCGGCGGTATAATTAAGCGCCTGAAAGTAAGGGAGTTGTATACTTTTATGGGTATGGGCAAGAAGAAGGCAACAGAAGTTTTTGCAGGTGATATATGTGCCGTAGTAGGACTGGAGGATTTCAATATTGGCGATACAATTGCAGACATTGACAATCCGGAAGCATTACCGGTCATCAGCGTGGATGAGCCTACCATGAGCATGCTTTTTGGTATCAATAACTCTCCTTTCTTTGGTAAAGAAGGTAAATTTGTAACCAGCCGCCACCTGCGCGACAGGTTAATGAAAGAGACAGAGAAAAACCTGGCATTGCGCGTAGAGGACAGTGATAGTGCCGATAGTTTCCTGGTTTTTGGGCGTGGTATTTTGCACCTCGGTATATTAATAGAAACCATGCGTCGCGAAGGTTTTGAATTAACCATTGGTCAGCCAACAGTTTTAATAAAAGAAATAGACGGTAAAAGAAACGAGCCTTTTGAAATACTGGTGGTTGATGTACCCGGAGATTACAGCGGTAAAGTAATTGACCTGGTTACCCAGAAAAAAGGCGAAATGCTGGTAATGGAAAGCAAAGGACAGATGCAGCACCTTGAGTTTGAAATACCTTCAAGGGGTTTGATTGGCCTGCGCAGTAATATGCTTACCAATACAGCGGGTGAAGCCGTTATGGCACACCGTTTCCTGGAATACAAGCCATGGAAAGGCCCAATTCCCGGCAGAAATAATGGTGTATTGTTGTCTAAAAATACAGAACGCACTACCGGATACTCCATTGATAAATTGCAGGACAGGGGTACTTTCTTTGTAGACCCGGGTGAAGAGGTGTACACCGGCCAGATAATTGCCGAGCATATTAAGCCAGGTGATTTAGTGGTAAATGCTACGGAACCTAAAAAATTAACCAATCACCGCGCCAGTGGCAGTGATGATGCTTCACGCATTGCACCCAAAACATTGATGACACTGGAAGAATGTATGGAGTACATACAGCAGGATGAGTGTATTGAAGTAACACCTAAAAGCATCCGTATGCGTAAAGTCGTACTGGATGAAGATGAAAGAAAGAAACAAACCAAGCGCATGGAAACCGCTTAGTGCCCACAATACTCACTACAAGCCGCTGTCTATTCAGCGGCTTTTTTATTGGCCCTTTATAGCAAAGCATGTAATGCAGCACCTGCGATTTCCCTAATTTGTTGTCAGGAAGTATGGCCGGATTAGTTTGGTTCCCCGCCGCGCCGGGAACGATGAAATATTTTAAAGAGATTACTATCAACAACTTGATATAGTTTGGCTTCTACGAATGACCTGATTATTTAGATTGACTGATTATCGAGTAAATACGGGTGTTTGCCGAAAACCCTGAACCCAGCATATTTCATACTTGGCTGTAAGTCAGTAGATTAGTCAATTTTCCTTTTTACGCTTGTCTAAAGTTGCTGCTGAACGCTTGCATCCAAACAAACCCCGGTGTACTTTTACTGAAGAATAGAGAAAAACAATTAGTCGAATTAAGAGGAACTAATTAGATAGTCTTAGTAAATAACCAGAAGAGGTTGTAGAAAAGAGGAAGTTTAAAAATTAGCGCGTCTTTTTGGTTTGACTGTTAAAAAACAAAAATCCCAATCCCATGAAACCATTAAACAAATACTTATCTGCCGGTTCTTTAGCAGCCATTGCCCTTTTTGGATGTATCGAGAACTTTAATAAACAATCTTTTTTGGCTCCTGCTGTAATAAAGACCCAGCCGGTAGCAGTAGCTGCCGCACAGCATAATGAATATGCGCAAATTACGGCAAATACATCAAATCCTTACAAGCCTGCCACATCAACCAGCACTTATACAATGGCGAGACCCGCTACTGCAAAAAGACTGATTAAGGTAATCGGCAAGACCGCCCTTACCCAGGAAGATACAGCTGGTTTGATTGATGTAACCACATCATTGCCAGAAATGGTAACCATGCAGTACAGCGCTTCTGCCAAAACGGAAATAAATGTACAAGCTGCTGAAAGTGAGGACCTTGCAGCAGACATTAGGAATACGGGTGGTAGTTCTTACCAGGCCAGCACTAAAAGCCCGGTAGATGCACAAGCTTTTTCTTCCATAAAACAGGCTGATTATGGTGCAGATTCTTACTCTTATGCAGCTATCTATGACGGATCAGAAGATTTGAAAAATTATGCAGAACGCAGCGGCAGCAATGCAGACTATGCTATCATCGTAAACCTGGGTATTAAAACAGGTAAAAAAAGGTTCTTTGTTATTGACCTGAGCACCAATACAATTATTAAGACAGCAGTGGTGGCGGAAGGTAGTGGAGATATTGCTTCTTTCGGCGGTAAAAAATATTCAAATGAAATAGGGAGCACTTCTACTTCACTGGGCATATTTAAAATAGGCAAACGTGCTACAAAAGATGCTTATAGGTTACATGGTTTAGAGGAAAGCAACAACAATGCTTATGCAAGGGAAATGATGTTACAGGCCGCAGACGAAGTGCCCAATGATGAAATCAGCTTCCCTACTTTAAAAACAAACGGAAGTCTTGCACTGTCCAATAGTTTTTTCAAAGAATTAAGTGTTATGATTGAAAAAAGTGCAAAGCCGGTTCTGTTAATGGTTAATGATTCTTCTGCAGAGAACCAGGGATTATATTCAGCTGTTCAGAAAAAAGATTAAGATAATCGTTATAATTAATCCAACCCATAGCAAACAGCTATGGGGTTTTTTTATGGACTGCAGATAGCAGCTTAGAATGTGCTATGCACAAAAAAAGCGACAAAAAAAGTGCTTGTATGCTGGCGCGATCCTTTGCGGGAGAATTGTTTTTTCTACAGTTCCTGCTGTAACTTTGCACAAACCTGGTAAATGAATAAGTGGTTATTGATAGTGTTTTTTGTTGTAGCATCCTTCACAACCGTACCGGTGCATGCCCAGTGCTCCATTTGTACCAAAACCGCGCAGCAAATGGGCGAGCGTCCGGCAAAGGCATTGAATGGGGGCATTCTTTACCTCGCCGCCATGCCTTTCCTCATCTTCAGTTATATTGGCTACCGCTGGTGGAAGAGTAACCACGACGCCTAGTGGCTTTTGTGAATCCATAATTTTTTTCTTCTTTTGGCTTAACAGCGCAAGCGGTCATTTGTAGTATCTTGTTGTACTAAAACAACTGCTATGAAGTATTGCGTCTTTTTGCTTTTACTGGCATGCTCTTTCGTGAATGCCCAGCAAAAGTTACCCAGTATTGAAGAAAAAACTGCCGGGCTTAAAAAATATGAGGGCTATCTTAATTTCTACTGGGACGAAAATGCCGGCAAAATATGGCTGGAGATAGACAAGCTTGATAGTGAGTTGCTGTACCAAACTTCACTGCCGGCAGGCCTGGGCTCAAATGATATTGGCCTTGATCGTGGCCTGCTGGGTAACACAGCGGTTGTAAAATTTTCTAAAATTGGCAGAAAGGTTTTACTGATACAGCCCAACTATGATTATCGGGCGGTTACTAAAGATGCAGCCGAACGCCGGGCAGTAGAGCAGTCGTTTGCACAATCAGCTTTATGGGGTTTTATGGCAGAAGCAGAAAGCAATAACCGGGTACTGGTAGATGCTACTGATTTTTTGCTGCGCGATGCCATGAAAGTAGCCAACAGGATCAAAGGCAGCCAGCAGGGTAACTATACAATGGAAAAAAGCAGGAGCGCCATTTACCTGCCCCGCACCAAAAATTTTCCGCAGAATACCGAACTGGAAGCAACCATCAGTTTTATAAACAATGATGGTATTGCCGGTAATTTTGTGCAGGCAGTTACCCCTGCAACGGAAGCCATTACAGTGAGGATGCACCATTCATTTGTGCAATTGCCAGACGGGGATTATCAGCCACGGGTGTTTGACGCAAGGTCCAGTTTTATACCGGTTAATTTTTTTGACTACAGTACGCCGGTAGCGGAACCCATTGAGAAGTTTTATATCATGCGCCACCGCCTGCAAAAAAAGAACCCGGGTGCTGCCATGAGCGAAGCTGTAAAACCCATTGTATACTATCTTGATAATGGTACACCCGAACCCATCCGAAGCGCTTTGTTGGAAGGAGCTTGCTGGTGGAACCAGGCATTTGAAGCGGCAGGGTACAAAAATGCTTTCCAGGTAAAATTGCTGCCGGATAGCGCAGACCCTATGGATATCCGTTATAATCTTATTAATTGGGTCCACCGCTCTACCCGGGGCTGGAGCTATGGCGCCGCTGTAGTAGATCCAAGAACAGGAGAAATTATCAAAGGCCAGGTTTCGCTGGGCTCACTCCGTGTGAGACAGGATTACCTGATTGCCCAGGGTCTACTGGCGCCTTTTGAAAATGACAATGGCCCGGCTCCAGGCCCCGGGAGCGATAGAATGCTGAAAATGGCAGTGGAAAGATTAAAACAGTTGGCAGCCCACGAAGTAGGTCATACCATTGGCTTAATGCACAATTATGCTTCCAGCGTAAACAACCGCGCCAGTGTGATGGACTACCCGCCACCGTTAGTAAGGTTAAATGCAAAAGGAGAAATTGATCTGAAAGAAGCCTATGCCACCGGTATTGGCGAATGGGATAAAGTGTCCGTTACATGGGGATACGGCGATTTTTCAAAGGAAAAAAATGAGCCCGCCGTGCTCAATAGGATATTGGCAGATGCCACAATAAAAAAGGGTTTGCAATTCATCAGCGACAGAGATGCCCGGGGCGCAGGCGGCCTGCACCCGCAGGCGCATTTATGGGACAATGGTGCCGATGCAGTAGCTGAATTAAAAGAAATAATGAAAGTGCGTGCCGTGGCGCTTGATCATTTTGGCGAAAAAAACATTCGCCCCGGTATGCCCATGGCGATGCTGGAAGATGTACTGGTGCCTGCTTACTTAATACATCGGTACCAGCTGGAAGCCGTTACAAAAATGATAGGTGGTATGTATTACACTTATGCATTGAGGGGGGATGGCCAAACCGTAACGAGGCAACTGACCAAAGAAGAGCAATTAAAAGCTTTGAATGCAGTGATTGATTGTATTGATCCCAAACTATTGGTTTTACCGGCGTCCATTACTAATCTGATTCCCCCACGGCCGTCTGGCTATTCCTATACAAAAGAATTGTTTAAGAAACGCACGGGCCTTGCTTTTGATGCACTGGCTCCTGCTGAAACGGCAGCAGATTTTCCGCTTTCTTTTTTATTCAATAGTGAAAGGTTGAGCCGCATGAGCCAGTATGAAGTAAATGCTGGCCTGGGCGTGCATGAGATGCTACGTGTACTAATTGAAAAAACCTGGAAAGCAGAAAGGAAAACAGGTATGGAAAGCCTGGTGCAGTTACAAACTGAACAAATATTGCTTACTTACCTGCTGCTGTTAACCACCGATGAATCAGCCAGCTTTGCTGCAAAGGCAGCCGGACAAAAAGCCCTGGCTGATTTGAAAACATTTATAGAAGAGCAGAAAAAAGCTGCCGGTAACGACAATTATTCAGCACATCTGCTACTTGCCCTGGAAAGAATGAAGGCGCCTGAAAAAGCCAAACCTACCATTCAGCATGCCGCCATGCCACCCGGAGCACCTATTGGTTGCGACATGGATGACGAATAAGAAAATAGCATAGGAAACAGAACAGGCTTCTTAGCATTTCCCTTCACAACACAGGCGCTGCTATGGAGTTTTGGTTGCAGGCATTGCTGTTAAAAAAGGATGCTTGCAGAAAGCAGATTTTATGGGCTTAATAGATATTACTGAATGGAAGCCACAAACTGGTAAAGGTTGAAATGACCGTCTTGTACCAACTTTTCAATAGTTGTTTTGAGGTCTTTTTTATTGATGTGTTGTAAGCGATCCTGCTGAATAAGATAAAAAGCTTTTTCTGCCAGCAACCAGTATTTTTTATCAGAACTATTTGCCTGCCGCAGGCAATTGGCAATGGCTTGCCATAAATCTGCGATGCCTTCTTTGGCAGGCGCATTTGTTTTAATTATTTCTACGGGATCTTTTTTATTGAATGCCGGGGCCAGCATGGACCGCATATTTTTTACAAAAGCATCTGCGCCGGGCCGGTCGCTCTTGTTTACTACAAACACATCCGCAATCTCCATCAGCCCGGCTTTCATGGTTTGAATTTCATCGCCGGCTTCGGGCACCAGTACTACCACCGTAGCATCGGCCAGCCCCGCTATTTCTATTTCACTTTGTCCAACGCCAACGGTTTCAATAATTACGTAATCGTAAGGAGCTGCTTTTACAAGATCACAGATCTCTATAATTTTTGGGTGCAATCCACCAAATGAACCCCTGGACGCAAGGGAACGGATAAAAACATGGGGGTGATTGTACCATTCGTTCATCCGGATCCGATCTCCCAACAAGGCACCCAGGTTAAATGGAGAAGACGGGTCTACGCAAATAACAGCTACTTTTTTTCCGTTCTGTACCAGCAGGCTGATAAGCGCATCTACCAGGCTGCTTTTACCCGCGCCGGGCGCACCGGTAATGCCAATTATTTTCATACTGGGGGAAGATGGCAAAAGTTGCAGCAATTCTTTTGATCCCGTGTAATTATTTTCTACCAGTGAAATAGCACGGGCCAGTGCCTTTACATCACCCGCGCTGATTTGCTGTAGAAGTTGCTGCCAGTTCATTCATCAAATCTAAAGAATGATTTTAAAAAGCTTTATTTATTATAGAGGGTTCTGTATATCCTAAGATAAGATTTGGCGGTATTGACCCAGTTAAATTGCTGCGCCCTTTGTTGTATACTGGCAGCCGGGTTGGTGGCATGATAATGTTGCATACCTTTTTCAAATACCTGCTGCATGGCAGCGGCATCAAAATCATCAAAATAATAAGCAAGCCCGCCCCCTATCTCCGGCAATGAGGTGAGCCGGGAAATAAATACGGGTTTACCATAATGCATAGCTTCCACTACCGGCAGGCCGAAACCTTCTGCCAGTGAAGGAAACGCAAACGCGTCGCAATGGGTATAATACCAGTATTTGCTTTCTTCGCTAACCGGCCCCGTGAGTGTTACCCTGTCTGCTACACCATGTAATTTTGCTGCTTCAATAATTTTTTCACCATATGTTTTGTCAATAATACCGGCAATGACCAATTCGTAATCATTGTTTTTTAGTAAAGCAGGTAATACATGAAAATTCTTTTTGGGCAACACGGTACCTATACTGAAGATGAATTTTTTAGTTGGCCTGTACAGGGGTTTATCAAAATCCGGGAACTCATTGCTGTCGTAACCATCATACACAACTTCTATGGGTTTGCTACCCACTGAAAGATTTTCCATTACCATTTGTTTGGTGTAAGCAGAAATACAAACAAGGTGGTCTGCCCGATCCACATTTTTCTGTACATGCTGTAGCTGTTTTTTGATCCTGTCTTTATCGTGCTTTGATTCTATCAGAAAATTGAGATCATTCACTGTAAGTACTACCCTGGTACCATCATTGTACGGTTTATAATTGGAGTTTTGAAATGTGCTGTGCCAAACCCTGAATTTGCCGGTACCAGGCTGGAAAAACTTATGTAAATGATGTTGCGCAACAACCTGTTGGTTATTGCCAAATAATTGCAGCTGCTTTTCCGGCAGGTAAAAAAAAAGCGATTCCTGTTCTGGGTCATGTTGTTCAATCAATTCCCTGCCTAGTTGCAGGCAAAACTGGAACAGCCCTGTATTTGGATATTTTGTCCGTTCGCAATCGAGCAAAATGTTATTCATTGAACTGTATTTATTTTAGGAGGGTTCAATAATTGCAGCAACCCAGTGCGTCAAATCTAAAGATTTTTTCAACAGTCTACTTATTATACATTGTTCTGTAAGCCGCCAGGTATTTCTCAGCAGCTGCAGACCAGCTGAATTGCAGGGCTCTTGCTGTAATTTTTGCGGCTGCATTGTTTTCAATATAGTGTTGCATACCTTTTTTAAAAACCTGCTGCATTAACGAAGGATCAAAATCGTCGAAATAATAAGCCAGGTCGCCGCCAATTTCAGGCAAAGAAGTAAGCCTGGAAATAAAAACAGGTTTGCCATAATACATTGCTTCTACCAAAGGAAAACCAAAACCTTCCGCCAGCGACGGAAAAGCAAAAGCCATGCAGTTTTTGTAATACCAGTATTTATCTGCTTCGCTTACAGGGCCTGTAAGTTTTACCCTGTCTGCTACACCGTGCAATTTTGCTGTTGCTAAAATTGCTGATTCATACTGTTTATTAACCAGGCCGGAAATAACCAATTCATAATCATTGTCTTTTAAAAGACAGGGCAGCACATGGAAATTTTTCTTTTTTAATAGTGTGCCAAGGCTGAATATAAATGGCTTTGCGGGCTTATAGACTGTACTGTTATAACCAGGAAATTCGTTGATATTGCACCCGTTGTAAATTACCTGTATTGGTTTGCCGTTTAAAGAAAGATGCTCAACTACGGTTTGCCGCGTAAAGTCAGATATGCAGACAATATGATTGGCCCGGTCAATATTTTGCTGAATTATGCGCAGGTACTTTTTTATTTTATCAGGTTCCTCCTTTCTTTCAATTAAAAAATTGAGATCATGAACAGTGAGCAGTACCCGGCTTTTTTTGTTGTGGGGATGGTAGCTTGAATTCTGGTGTGTGCTGTGCCAAACATCGAACCGGCCCGTACCTGGCTGGAAAAATTTGTGCAGCGGGTGCTGTACAATATAATGCTGGTCTTTTCCAAATAATGCAGGGCTTGAAGGAGGTACATAAAAAAATAGTTCGTCCTGTTGTTTGTCGTGCTGTTCTATAAGTGCGTTGCCCAGGCTGAGGCAAAAATGGTATAGCCCTGTATTGGGATATTTGGTGCGCTCGCAATCTATTAATACACGGTTCATCCCTGCAGAATAAATAGTTTATATTATTTTTTTTGTGCCAGCAGGGTAAAGCAATTGGTATGTGCCGGCTCAATGACTACCATGTATCCTTTTTCTTTTAAAAACCGGCCCAGGAAATCTACATTTCTTTTTTCCTGGTCAAGATTATGCACCTCTATGGTGAGCATTTGAATATTTTTCCATACTTCATCCGGTGTTTCATAAATAATGGGATATTCACTTCCTTCACAATCAACTTTTACAAGGTCTATATGCTGCAGCTTGTTTTCCTGTACAATTTGCTGCAAAGAAATAGCAGGTACTTGTATGGTATGCTGGTTTTGTGTATCAAAATCTGCATATACAGACGCAATTACCGAATTGTCTGAAGCTGTTTCCATAAATAATTCTACAAATTCCTGCGGTGTACCGGTAACTGCATTGTTAAAGAGATGAACCCTGTTTTGCAGCGCTGGATTTATAGCAATAATTTTTGTAAATAATTCGTAATTGGAACGAATGGGCTCATAGGCGTATACAACTGCATCCGGTTTTTTTGAAAACAATATCACGTTGAAATAACCTGCATTGGCACCGATGTCAATGATGACAGGCCGGGCTGGCAATGAATCTGTAAGCGCATCAATATCATAAAAATCGGTAACAAAAATTTCTTTAAAAACAAGATAAAGTGCTTTTGATGGCACTATAAATTTTATGGGATGGCCTTTTGTAATAAAAATAATGGGGCGGAATCCTTTTTTTAATTTACGGGTGAAATAAACCGGCCAGTTTTCTATATGTCTGAAAAGGTTTTTGTACCTGGTTGCTGAACTATGCACCATAAAAAATAGATTAACGCGAAGGTATTAAAATTAAAACTGGCAGAATATTGTGTTCCGCAACAGCAAAAACAACAGCTTATATTATTTTGTAATTCCGGAAGTCGAACAGCCGCCGCCCCGTTTTTTTTTCTATCCAGTGCAAAACCCGGTCTTTGGCAGAAAACTTTTTTGACTGCGTATCAAGTTCAATATTCCAGTTCTGCCGCCTGATTCGTTCCTGCATCACAGCGGGGTGCGTACCAGTAAATTTATCCAGGGAATCATAGTGGTTATTGAAATCAAAAAAATCTGCCTGCTGCAGTTTAAGCCAGTCTGCCTGGCTTTCATGCCAGAGGCTGCTGACATTTTTCTGTTTTTCAAACATTTGCTTTGGACTCTTTACCCAACCGTAATGATAAATGCAGGCATCAACCAGTTTTACAGATAATTTTTGGCCGTTTCTCCGGAAACCCTGCGCATCTTTATAGGAAGTGATACCCTTATCGTTACGTATCATCCGTATTTCGCGGTTATACCACTGGCGGCTATCGCCTACATAGTTATAGGTGCCATAAAAATGCAGGTATTTAAATAGCAAGCCTTCTACCCGTTTGTCATCTTTGTGCTGATGGGCAGCTTCCAGTATGGCTGCATGGTACTGCTCATGCACTACCTCGTCTCCCTGTATATAAAAAAGCCAGTCAGCTTCTGCAGAAGTTGACTGCATGGCTTTATTGGTTTCAATGGCCAGCACTTCGCCGCCTTTGTGCAATTGGGTATCCCAGGTGGTATGAACAATCTTTATTTTGTTGGTAGGTATTGACCTGATAAGGCCCTCCGTGTCATCTTCACTTTTGCCAATACTTACAATCATTTCATTTACCACGGGCAGTACAGAGCAGATGGCTTCCACGATGGGGTAGTCGTTGATAATGGCGTTTCTTATAATTGTAAAACCGGTGATCTTCATTTTTACAGATAAACATTTTGCTGCGGAAGAATGATAATTTATCTACACTGTAGCCAGGCTACATTATAACAGACCTATAATTTGTTAAAATTAGGGTGTGTAAACCTTTATGCCAAACTTACTACTGTAAGCGGTGTTGAGGAGACCTGGGCAAGCGGATAACTGTACTGGTTTGAATACAAATTGATTATTTTGCATGATTATTTAAATATACAATGAAGCGTTTTTCCACTATACTTTTTTACCTGAAAGATCAAAAAAGGAATATTTTCTTTTACTTTCTTACCAATTTATTGTCCGTGGTGTTTTCGGTGGTAACCTTTGGTATGATAGGCCCTTTTCTGCAATTGTTGTTTAATCCAAAAGCAATGGAAACGGCGGCAGCGCCACTGCCAGTATCCGGCGGTACCATATTGGAATACATGAAGCACCAGTTAGGCCTTATCATTGCAGCACACGGTGCCGTGTACGGCCTTTCAGTTATCTGTATTATCATTATTGTTTTTGTTTTATTGAGAAACGTTTTTTATTACCTCAGCATGCGGCTTTTGTCACCCATGCGTAACCATATTATGACCAGGCTTCGTGCGGACATGTATACACAATTGCTGATGCTGCCCATTGGTTATTTTACGGAGCAGAAAAAAGGAGACATCATCAGCCGTATGAGCAATGATGCAAATGAAGTGGAATGGAGTGTAATTGGTACGCTGGAGGGACTTATCAGGGAGCCGCTTACTATTTTAATTGTATTAATATCATTGGTGTATATAAGTCCTTTACTGACGCTTTTTTTACTGGTATTGTTGCCGGTATCAGGGTTTATAATAGGACGTGTAAGCCGGAGTTTAAAAGCCCAGTCAAACACTGCGCAGGAACAAATGGGCGTGCTGATGTCAATATTGGATGAAACGCTTGGCGGCTTGCGCGTAATAAAAGCATTTACCGCGGAGAAATTAATGGCGGGCCGTTTCTTTTCAACCAATGAATCATTAAGCAATATCCGCAACAGGATGAACTTCAGGCGCGATCTTGCTTCGCCACTTTCTGAATTACTGGGTGTACTTACCTTGTGTGCCGTTTTATGGTTTGGAGGCAGAATGGTACTGGCGCACAAGGCGCTGGAACCGGATGTATTTATGACCTATATTTTAATCTTTACTTCCATTATTAATCCGGCCAAGGCTTTATCAACCAATTTCTATAATGCGCAGCGTGGTACAGCAGCAATACAGCGCATGGAGGAGATATTAAAAACACCGGTGCTTATCACAGATAGACCGGATGCAAAAGAACTCGTTCAGTTTGCAACAAGTATCGAATTCAGGAATGTTAGTTTCTCTTATAATGAAGTGGTTATTTTGCGTAATATCAATTTAACCATTGAGAAAGGCAAAACAGTTGCGCTGGTAGGATCTTCGGGTTCCGGAAAATCGACGCTGGCAGATCTTATACCTCGTTTTCATGATGTTAGTGCCGGCGAATTGCTGATAGATGGCGTCAACATAAAAGATTATACACTTCATTCTTTGCGCGGTCAGATGGGTATTGTAACCCAGGAACCCATTTTGTTTAATGATACCATTACGGGCAATATTGTATTGGGTAAACCCGATGCAGATAAGGCGTCTGTTGAGCAGGCGGCCAAAGTGGCAAATGCTTACCAGTTTATCACCAGTAAAGAAGGTGGGTTTGAAACAAATATTGGCGACCGGGGTGGTAAGCTGAGCGGTGGCGAAAGACAGCGGTTAACCATTGCCCGGGCAGTACTTAAAAATCCTTCTATTCTTATTTTTGACGAAGCCACTTCATCGCTGGATACAGAAAGTGAAAGACTGGTGCAGGATGCTATCAATCATGTGATGCAGAACCGCACTTCGCTGGTTATTGCCCACCGCCTTTCCACGGTAAGGCATGCCGATGAAATAATTGTATTACAGAAAGGTGAAATTGCCGAACGTGGTACGCACGATGAACTGCTGCAAAAGCAGGGCATTTACAAACGCCTGATAGATATGCAGGAAGTAAAATAATGATTACGCTGTAAACAAGTATGGCTATTCAGAGTTTCCGAATCTCAATCAGACCTGTCAGTTTGGGGGAAGCATTAACCAGCATGTGAGATTTCCATTACTCAAACTCACACCAGTCCTTTTCACTGTCCCGTAGGGCGCCAGCTTTATACCAACGCCTTTAAATATTCCCCATTTTGAAGCAGGCATTTGCTGCACAATAATTGATCTGTCTTACAACACAGCAATTGCTGTGCGGTCCCATTTTTTTTAAAATGTTGGGAAGACCCTTGTATTTACTTAATGGGCGGGTCAACGTAGTTTTGAAAGGCCTTAACTAAATGAGATAATTTTTTACAAATCATTTTTATATTTGCTGTTTATTATAATGATCAATTTCATTCCCATATTTCCGCTTGGTATTGTGCTCTATCCCGGAGAAAGCCTCAACCTGCATATTTTTGAACCCCGTTACAAGCAATTAATTACGGAATGTTTTGCAGAAAAGAAAATGTTTGGCATCCCGGCCATTATCAATAACCACCTGAATGAAATGGGTACCCTGGCAGAAATAACCGAGGTAACCAGCGTATACGACAATGGCGAAATGGATATAAAAACAACCGGCATAAAAGTTTTCCGGGTGCTGGAAGTCATTAAACAGGTGCCGGATAAATTATACAGTGGTGCCATTGTGAAATATCCTGAAAACATTGAAGACGATGGCAAAAAAGAAGTAATGACAAAGCTGGTAAAAGCTGTGCGCGAACTGCATACCCGCCTCAAGGTGCAGAAAGAGTTCAGGAAGCCGGATGAAGAACTCAGCAGCTACGATATTGCACACCACGCCGGCTTGTCGCTGGAGGAAGAATATGAACTGCTTGGTCTGCTGCAGGAAGTGCAAAGGCAGGAATACCTGAAGCGGCACCTGGCCAGGGTACTGCCCGTAATGGCAGAAATGGATCAACTGAAAGAAAAAATTAAACTCAACGGCCATTTCAAAAACCTGTCTGCGCTGGATTTTGATATTAACGAATAGCGGTAAGCTTTATCTTCACGCAGCAAAAATTTCTACCTACAAAGTTTAATCAGTAAAAATATGGCTGCTGGTAATACTACGCTCTGCCTTGATTTTGGGAATACCCGGTTAAAATATGCTGTATTTGATGGCAACACACAAACGGCAGCCGCCGTGCTGGAGAATGATGAGGATGCCACACTGGAAGCAGTACTGAACCAGTTCCAGCCTTCTAAATCAATTTTATCCTCGGTTGTAAAACACAACGAAGGCCTTGAAGTGTTACTGAACAACCGCACACGGTTTCATAAACTCTCTCACCATACAAAACTCCCGTTTACCACACCGGTGGGCAAGCCGGAAACCATCGGGGCAGACCGGCTGGCACTGTGTGCAGCGGCCGTAGAATTCTTCCCCCAAAAAAATAACCTGGTCATTGCGCTGGGTACCTGCATCACCTATAATTTTATCAGCAAGTACCACGAATTTACGGGCGGGGGTATTTCCCCGGGCATGGATATGCGCTTCAAATCACTCAATACATTTACTGCTTTACTGCCTGTAATAAAAGAAGATTGGAACTTTCCGCTCATTGGATATGACACCAGAACCAACATTTTAAGCGGTGTAATACTGGGTATGGCAAAAGAAATTGATGGCTTTATCGACGCATATTCAGCACGTTATGCCAACTTTAACGTGCTTTTAACCGGGGGTAATTGCACCTATTTTGTTCCCCACCTTAAAAACCAGATATTTGCAGACCCTGATTTGTTATACAAAGGATTATATGCTATTAGTGAGTGCAACAACCAAACGTAAACTGTGGTTCAGTTTTCTATTATTATCAGCTGTTTCTAGCCTGGAAGCCCAGGAAAATTCCCCCTATTCGAGATACGGATTAGGCGATGTTTTACCCAATCAACCGGTATGGAACCGTGGGATGGGGGGTATTGCTGCCGGCTATGTAGATTACGACAAGCGTTTTGACCTTAAGGACCAGTATCCTAAATCGCAAAACGTAAATTTTTTAAATCCGGCCTCTTATGCAAAGCTCCGGATCACCTCTTTTAACCTCGGGTTTGAAATTGATAGCAAAACACTGCGCGCACCCAACCAGGCAGAAAAATACAATGCAAGCAGTGCCATTATATCGTACTTGCAGCTAGGCGTTCCGCTTAGCCGTAAAAGGCAGTGGGGACTGAACCTGGGATTGCGGCCGTTAACCCGGATTAACTATAAAATTCAGACTACCCAAAGACAAACATATCCCGACCCGTCAGTTCCGGCCGATAGCATCAATAATATATTTGAAGGCAGGGGCGGTACGTATGAAGCTTTTGCGGGAATAGGTAAAGGATTTAAAAATTTTAGTGTGGGCATAAACGTGGGGTATTTCTTTGGTACCAAAGATTATAGCACCCGCAAAACTTTTTTAAATGATTCCGTTCTGCATTACCGGTCTAATTATGAAACCAAAAGTTCTTTTGGCGGGTTTTTATTCAATGCGGGCATACAGTACCAGGCTAACCTTGATAAGAAAACAAAACTGGTTGTAGGTGCCTATGGTAACCTGCGCCAGACATTTAATGGTACCCAGGATATTGTGCGGGAAACATTTAACTATGATGCCAATGGGGCCAGCTACGCAATTGATACCGTGGAAGCAAAAAAGGATGCACCTGGAAAAATTGAATACCCCTCAAATGTAGGTGTTGGTTTTACGGTGGAGCGGCTCGACAGGTGGTTAATAGGCGCTGATTTTTCTACCACTTCCTGGACTGATTATAGCTTTTTTGGCGTGAAGGATCTGGTACGCAATAGCTGGACAATCCGTGTAGGCGGCCAGTTTGTACCGGATGCCTATAATCCCAAAGGCTATTGGAACCATGTGGCCTTTCGGGCAGGTTTTAATTTTGGACCAGATTATGTGAAGGTGGATGGAAAAGATTTGAACCAGTTTGGTATATCGCTGGGCACAGGGTTACCGGTTCGCAAAAACCCCTATACCAACCAGTTTACGTATATCAATCTTGGTTTTGAATATGGCAAACGTGGAAATAATACCAACTTACTCCGCGAAAACCAGTTTCGTTTATCAGTAGGATTTACATTAAGTGATTTGTGGTTTATTAAAAAGAAATACAATTAACGCATGCTTTTTTTGCGCACGCATATTAAATTACTAACAGCCCTTTTAGCGGGCTGTTTTGTTTTATATGGTTGCGAGAATGATTTAAAAGAACTTGCCCCCGCGAAAGACAAAAGGGCTGCGCTGGAAGAAGGGCATTTTATAGAAAGCTACCTCAGCCAGGGAGGAAAAGTAAAAGGAAAGCTGACGGCCCCACTGATGTACCGCTACCAGGTAGATTCCCCGTATGTAGAGTTTCCAAAAAAACTGCACATAGATTTTTTTAATGATTCGCTGGTGAAAGAGAGCCAGATGGATGCCGACTACGGCAAATACCGCGAGTGGGAGAATAAGGTTTTTCTCAAAGGCAATGTAGTAGTAATTAATGTATTGAAAGGTGACACCCTGCGCTGCGAGGAATTGTGGTGGGATCAGAATGCGCAAAAATTCTACACCAATAAACCCGCCCGTTATAGCCAGAAAGACAAATTTGTAAACTACGGCCGCAACGGCCTGGAAGCCAAACAGGATCTTAGTAACCTGGTTTTTTATGACAACAGTGGCACCCTGCCGGTTCCCAAAGATACCCTGGCCAATACCAGGGATACGCTTGTCAACGCCGTTAAACAATAGCGGAATATACACCTGCATCTTTTCAAAATACCTTATATCCACGTTGCATTAGTAGCATTAAAGCCACAGAAGCAAAGACATTATTGCTGTGCGGCTCCAGCCGGCAGCTGTTACTTACCAGTTAACAATTCAATAACGAGCAAATTAAAAGATAATTAATTAAACGTTTGTTTAATATTAAACAAACGTTTAACTTTGCGTCCATTATTTTAGATTTGGTATGACAGATAAGAAACTACACATCATTAATAACGCTCTCGAACTTTTTGCTGAAAAAGGCTTTGAAGGAACGTCCATACGTGATCTGGCTGCAAAGGCCGGCGTTAATGTGGCCATGGTAAACTATTATTTTGGCTCCAAAGAAAAGCTTTTTGAAAGCCTGGTAGAGGAACGGGCTACCTATACAAGAGGTGTACTGGATGAAATAGTTAACAATAACTCCTATAATGATATAGAGAAAATAGACCGCATTATAGACAGCTATATTAATAAGTGGTTTACCAACCGCAAATTTCACCGGGTGCTGCACCGTGAAATTATGCTCAACCAGCGTGAAACCCTGCAGCAGGCGATTGTCGATATTTTATATCCCAACAGTCTTATTATAAAAGGGGTGATTGAAGCCGGTATGAGGAAGGGGGTATTCAGAAAAGTAGATGCACCACTTGTAATAGCCACGCTGGTGGGTAGTATTAACCAGATTTTATTATCAAAAAGAATGTGCAATAAATTATTAGGCAAGGATCAGGACTATGTGCCTTACGAAGATGCAGCATTTGCTAAAAGGCTCAGTGAGCATTTGAAACAGCTGATGCATGCGCATCTTCTTACTAAATCATAAAAAATTAAATAATACAGCAAGATGGAAAATCAGGAAGTTCCCGCAGTAAAG
The DNA here is from genome assembly GCA_039916305.1 of Chitinophagaceae bacterium. Lineage (GTDB taxonomy): Bacteria > Bacteroidota > Bacteroidia > Chitinophagales > Chitinophagaceae > JACMLD01. Next base: position 136,627 of record JBDSLR010000025.1, read on the forward strand.
AAAAAGTCACCCCTCCGGTTTATTATTATTGGAATACTGCTGGTTGTGGCCGGCATTTATGGGTTTAAAAAAATATCTTTTGCGCTGGCGCATGAAACTACAGACAATGCCCAGGTAGAAACGCAGATAGCACCTGTATTGCCCAGGGTAGCCGGTTATGTAAAATCAATCGCGGTAAATGACTACGACTCTGTAAAGGCAGGTCAATTGCTGGTAGAGCTGGACGATGAAGAATTGCAAACCCAGCTGGCGCAAATGGAAGCTGATTATAAAGTTGCCGAGGCAGATATAACCAATGCCAAAGCTGGCCTTAACAATGCTGTGGTTTCACTGAAAGGCAATCGCGGAACCATCACGCTCAATGATGTAAAAGTGCAGCAGGCACAGGATGATTACAACCGCAATAAAAATTTGTTTGCAGACCAGGCCATCACAAAAAAACAGCTTGATGATAGCCGTTATGCACTTGAGCAGGCTAGTCAGCAGGTTAATAACAGCCAGAGTGATTTGGGTACTGCTCAAAGCCGTATTGCCCTTTCACAGTCATCTATCCAGAAAGTGGAAGCGCAGCTGGCAGTAAGAAAAGCCATCATTGATCAGCAGAACCTGAAAATCTCCTATACAAAAATCTACGCACCCCAAGCCGGTAAAATTGGTAAACGAAATGTGAGCATCGGCCAGTTTGTACAGGCAGGCAGCCCGTTGTTTTCAATTGTCAGCGACAGTACTTACTGGATTGTAGGCAATTTTAAAGAAACACAGATAAAGAAATTTCACCAGGGCCAGGAAGCAGATATTGAACTGGATGCCTATCCTGATCTTACAATAAAAGGCGTTATTGAAAGTGTAAGTGATGCCACCGGGGCTAAGTTTTCTTTACTGCCCCCTGATAATGCCAGCGGCAACTTTGTAAAAGTTACCCAGCGTGTGCCGGTAAAAATAAATATCAAAGACATTAACCAATACAGGAATATTTTAAGGGCTGGCTTAAGCGCGTATATAGTAGTGCCCGTTAAATAAACAGAGAATTTATGGCTACGCCCAAAGGATTTGCAAGAACCATTATTGTTATTACTACCATCTCAGCGGCCATTATGGAGCTGATTGATACTTCTATTGTAAATGTTGCCCTGAATGATATGAGCGGCAGCATGGGTGTAAGTATTGAAGACATCAGCTGGGTAATTACCGCCTATGCCATCGCCAATGTTATCATCATTCCACTCACTGGGTTCCTGGCTGAATTTTTCGGAAGAAAGAATTACTATATCGCATCCATGATCATTTTTACGGTTGCTTCGTATTTATGCGGGCAGTCAACCAGCCTGGTGGAAATTATCATCTGGCGTTTTATACAGGGTGTGGGTGGTGGCGCCCTGCTGTCTACTTCGCAGGCTATTTTGTTTGATGCGTTTGAGGTAAAAGACCGCCCTATTGCTTCCGGTTTATTTGGAATGGGTATTGTACTTGGTCCCACGCTGGGGCCAACACTGGGCGGTTACATCATGGAAAGTTATAGCTGGCCGCTCATCTTCATGATAAATATTCCTATTGGTATTATTGCAACCCTACTGGCTTACACATTTATAGATAAAAAGGAAGGAGAAGGCACTAAGAAGAAATCGATGAAGATAGATTACAGTGGTATTTTATTACTGATGGTAGGTATTGGGTGCCTGCAGTTTGTACTGGAGCGCGGAGATGCGGATGATTGGTTCAGCAGTGAAACCATCCGCATATGCAGTGTGCTGGCGGTGGCGGGCATCATCAGTTTTATCTGGTATGAGCTGAGCATAGAAAAACCGGCGGTTAACCTCCGGGTCCTTAACAATACCAACCTGGCATTTACCACCATTTTTACTTTTGTGGTGGGCCTGGGCTTGTACACATCTGTTTTTGTTTTTCCGGTGCTGGCGCAAAGCGTGCTGGGGTATACGCCACTGGAAACAGGTTTAACCCTGCTGGCACCCACCATGATTACCGTACTGCTGATGCCGGTAATTGGTAAGCTGATGGCCAAAGGGGTAAAGCCCATACCGTTTGTTGTAGCAGGCTTTATTTTGTTTGCAGGGTATGCATGGTATAGCTCTAAGGTAAGTATGGATGTAAGCCGGCAGGATTTCTTTTTCCCTTTTGCTTTGCGCGCCATTGGCATGAGCATGGTACAATTGCCGCTGATTAACCAGGCCGTAGCCGGCCTGCAACCCAAAGACTATGCATCCGGTATTGCATTAAACAATATGACCCGGCAGCTGGGCGGCGCTTTTGGTATCGCCATGGCCAATAACTATGTTTCGCACCAATATGCGCAGCACCGGAGTGATTTGGTGGCCAATATTGTACCCGGCTCACCGGCGTTTACCGAACGTGCCAATAGCATCACCCAGAACTTTATAAACAAGGGGGGTATTGATATTGGCACTGCCACCACCAAAGCCCATGGCATGATAAACAATGCGGTAGACAGGCAGGCGCATTACCTCGCTTACCTTGACACGTTCAGGTTGGTTATGTTATTCTTCATTGTGGTAATACCATTAGTGGTTTTTCTGCGCGTAAAGAAAACAGCACCCAAAGATGAAGCTGCCGCAAAAGCGGCCATCGCCGAAGCACATTAATTTTAAAAAATTGGTTTAATGAAAAAGATACTTTTTACCGTTCTTACGCTTGCCGCCATTCAGTATGCAGGGGCACAGGCAACCGTAAACAATGAATTAAAAGGACTGATTAACCAGTCTTTCGGATACTTTCCTAAAATAAAGGAAGTAGAAAGTACCGTGGAAACGGCTAAGCAGCGGTTAGCGATTGCAAAAAACAATTTGCCGGTGGTAGATGGTAATGCCAGCTATAACTTCATGCAACCCAAAATTGTATTGCCGCTGGAAGTAAATGGTAAACCGCAGGATTTTCAATTTGCACCGGTACACAACTTCAACGCCAACGTAGGTGGCAGCTATACACTGTTTGATTTCGGCAGGCTGAAAGCAAACATAGAAAAATCAAAAGACGATATTAGATATGCTGAACACAATACAGACAATGCAAAAAGCCAGCTGGCCAACCAGGTAGTTAATATCTATTATAATATCATCTATTTTCAAAGGGCCATTGTAATACAGGACAGTGTAATTGCTTACCTCAATGATAATAAACAGGTGGTAGAAAGCAAACTCAAAAATGGCGATGCCATTAAGCTTGATCTGCTGAGCATACAATCACAGATAGATGCAGAACAAAACAGGAAAATAGATTTACAGAATTACCTCCTGAAACAGCAGAACTTATTGCAATATAGCACTGGTAACACCAGTACTGCCGGCTCAGGTTTTGATTTTGAAATTCCTTTAAAGGCTGTAACTGAAGCCCTGGCCGATGCACAAATCAATAACCCGGAATTCCTGCTGGCTAACGACCGGGTAAAGCAATCGCAGGACGAAATTGCTATTGCCCGGCTGGGTACCAAGCCTTCTGTTAAATTGGGTGCCAGTGCAGGCTTCAAAAACGGCTATGTGCCACTTGTAAACGAAATGCGGTTTAACTACGCTGCCGGCATTTCGCTGAAGCTGCCTATCTATGATGGCAACAGAACAAAGCAGCAGGTAAGACTTTCAGAAACAGTATTAACCCAGAACAAACTGGCCATCGAAACCCTGAACAGCAATTATAAACGTGATATACAACAGTCACTGATTGATATACGGAGCAACCAGGAAAGAATCAATAATACCAAAGGACAGATAGAACAGGCGCAGACGGCACAGCAGCTGGCTTCCAGCAGGTTTAAAAACGGCGTAGGTACCAACCTGGAAATTACTAATGCCAGCACCAACCTGGAAAGGGCGCAGTTCAGCAGGCTGCAGTATGAATACCAGTTATGCCTGGCTAAAGTGGAGCTGCTGCGATTGATGGGGTATAAATATTGGTAGATCCGGATTTTTTGATTGCGGGATTTTGAGATTGATTTTGGTGTAACAAGACATCTGAAAATTCCTCAATCAGCAATCTAAAATAAAAGAGCCCCGGTAATCAACCGGGGCTTAATGTTTTTGTACGAAACCTTTTACCAAATTTTTTTAGGTCATCATAGGTACAAAACTAAAAGGTTCGTTCAGGAGGAATTGGATTTTAGGATAGGTTTTTCGTGTTCATGAATGATATTGGATTCTCTTAAAACGGTTTGTTGGACATTGGATTGAAAATGGTTTTTTGTTAGGATTTGGACTGTTTGGTTTTTGTTAGGATTTGGACTGTTTGGTTTTTTAGGATTTGGATATTGAGCATTTATGTCATTCATTCAACAATACAAATATACAATCGGTTGCAAGGTTGCACAAGCGCAGAAACGCCTGATTTTAATTCTTCGGTATTTACATGCTAAATCGTAAGTTTACTAAGCCGGAAATTTGTACTAACACCCTATTTTTTGATTGGTATCATAATCAGCCTTTTTTAGAGTTATTGTACTGAGCAATCAATAATAGGAAGCACTTATTCATGAAAACAAATAAATAAAAGCGCCATATGAAATTTGAAAACAAAACCGTTTTTATATCAGGCGGAAGCCGGGGTATAGGAAAAGCCATTGCACTGCGCCTTGCCAGCGAAGGCGCCAATATTGCGCTTGCCGCCAAAACAGTTGATCCCAATCCTAAATTAGACGGCACCATTTTTACTGCTGCCGAAGAGATAGCCAAAGCTGGTACTGGTAAAGTATTGCCCTTACAGGCAGATATACGTTTTGAAGAGAGCATTAATGAAGCCATCAAAACTACTGTGGCAACTTTTGGAGGTATTGATATACTGATCAACAATGCCAGCGCCATCAGCCTTACGCAAACAGAGCAAACGGAATGGAAACGCTGGGAGTTGATGCACGGTATTAATGTAAGGGGTACTTTTTTTACCAGTAAAGCCTGTATACCCCACCTCAAAAAAGCCCATAACCCGCACATTTTAAATTTATCACCGCCCCTGAATATGGATCCCAACTGGTTTGCCAAACACCTGGCCTATACCATAAGCAAATATGGTATGAGCATGGTAGTATTGGGCCTGGCAGAGGAATTAAAAGGAGACCGGATTGCTGTAAATGGCTTATGGCCAAAAACCACCATAGCTACAGCCGCCGTGCAAAATTTACTGGGCGGCGATTTCCTGATGCAGCGAAGCCGTACCGCAGATATTGTAGCAGATGCGGCATTTCACATACTGCAAAGGCCTTCTTATGAATGTACAGGCAACTTTTTTATTGATGAAGATGTTTTAAAGGAAGCAGGCGTTACCGATTTTTCTCATTATGCCGTGAACCCGCAGCACAAACTGATGATGGATTTGTTTGTATAACAAGTACAGTATTTTCTCTCTTACTAATTGAATCCCGCCCTTGGCGGGATTTTTTATTTTCCTTAACACTGTTCATCACGCAAATGCACCGTTTCAGATAAATTTGGTACAAATGGTTCGCAGTCCGGTCTATCTTCCGTTTTCTAAAGACAATGTACTGCCAGGCGGTAAAATGAGAAGGTGAAACGGCGAAACAAAACAGGCGTTATACAGTTTTTACTTTTTAATCACCTGACTATGCTACTGCGCCCGCTGCTTTTAGTGATAATAACTTGCTCTGCCATGCAGGTTGCTGCCCAGAACCAGACGCCCAAACAGCTGCCTGCCAGGCGACTTGGTGCTGCTATTAAAATTGACGGCAAGCTGGATGATATTGCCTGGAAGGAAGCACCAATGGCCACCAATTTTGTGGAACTAAGGCCGGTTGCTTTTAGAAAAGAAGAGGAAGCAAACAGAACCGAAGTGTATTTTTTATACAATGATCAGGGAGTTTTTATGGGGGGGTATTGCCACGAAAAAACGAAAGACAGTATTCAGACAGAACTGATTGGCCGCGATAATTTTGGCAGCAATGATTTTATTGGGGTAATTTTTGATACATATAATGACAAGATAAACGGGTTTGAATATTTTCTTACACCGCTGAATGAGCAAATGGATGCCAAGCAGGCGGCTAACAGCAACGGCGACTCTGAAGATTTTAGTTGGAACAGCGTTTGGAAAAGCGGTACCAGTATTGTAAAAGATGGATGGACCTTTGAATTTTTTATTCCGTATTCAGCCATCCGCTTCAGTAAAAAGGGCCGGCAGGATTGGGGCCTTAATATTGTACGCCGGAGACAAAAATCGGGTCAGCAGCTTTTTTGGAACCCCATTGATCCCGTAAAAAATGGCTTTCTTACCCAGGAAGGTTTCTGGACAGGCATTGAAGATATTAAACCTCCGGTACGACTTTCTTTCTCACCCTATTTTTCCTCTTACGTAAATAATTATCCCTATAACACGGCCGGTATAAAAAATACCACTACCAGTTTAAACGGCGGCATGGATGTAAAATATGGTATCAGCCAGGCATACACGTTAGATATGACGCTGATACCCGACTTTGGCCAGGTGCAAAGTGATAACCAGGTGCTCAACCTAACCCCTTTTGAAGTAAAATACAATGAAAACAGGAGTTTTTTTACAGAAGGTACTGAACTGTTTTCAAAAGGAAACCTTTTTTACAGCCGGCGCGTAGGTGGTACGCCATTACACTTTTATGATGTGTCCAATGATGTAAACAGCAACGAGCGCATTGTAAGAAATCCTGCGGAAAGTAAATTGCTGAACGCTACAAAGCTAAGTGGCAGAAGCAAAAGCGGGCTGGGTATTGGTATTTTTAATGCCGTTACAAAAGCACAATATGCCATTGCAGAAGACGGCACGGGCAAACAGCGCAAAATTGAGAATGATCCCCTCACCAACTATAATGTCTTTGTACTGGATCAAACGATGAAAAATAACTCCAGCGTAAGTTTTGTAAATACCAATGTTATACGAAATGGGAGCGATTACGATGCCAACGTAAGCGCCGGTTTATTTAATCTGTACGATAAAAAGAATAAATGGAATGTGTATGGTAAAGCATACAGCAGTACTTTATTTAACAAAGACCAGAAAAACAGTACCGGTTATAAATACAACCTGGGCATGGGTAAAGTAAGCGGTAAGTTTAATTTTCAGCTTGAGTCTACCCTTCACGACGATAAATTTGATTTTAATGACATGGGTTATATGACCTTCACCAATTACTGGGAAAAATTGCTTTACCTGGGCTATAATTTTGTGAAGCCCAAAAGAATCTTCAGCCGGCTCTACCATAACTTTAATTTCAGCTATACGCACCGGTACAAACCATATAGTTACCAGAACACCAATATCAGTTACAACGTCAACGGACAGTTGAAAAATCTTTGGTATACAGGGGCTAACCTTTTCTTTTCACCCACTGGGAATGATTTTTACGAGCCCCGCCATGCCGGAAGGGTTTTTAGAACCCCTGTAAACATTGGCTTTGGTAATTTTGTAGAAAGCAATTCTGCTAAAAAATATTACGCAGAAGCGAGTTATGTTTTTAATTTTTTTGAACTGAAAGGATGGAAAGAACTGCAGGTTTCATTGTTTCACAGGTACCGGTTTAATAATAAGATATCTTTAAGTCACCAGGTAAGTTACAGCCCGCGCTGGAACAATGTAGGCTTTGCCGCTATTGTTCCTGGTGCAGATCCGCAGCAGGAAGACAGTGTGATTTTTGCCCGCCGCAACCGCAACACCATTGAGAATGTGATGCGGATCAAATACAGTTTTAATACCAGCATGTATATTACCCTGCGCGCACGGCACTATTGGAGCAAAGTAACGAATCTTGAATTTTTTACAATGGGCAAAGAGGGACAGCTGGTCAACAATACCTCCTTTAACCAACGCCTTAATCAAAACTACAATGCATTCAATATAGATATGGTTTACAGCTGGCGTTTCGCACCTGGTAGCGAAATTAATATTGTATGGAAAAATGCCATTGGTACATTCGATCGCGAAGTGGTGACCAATTATTTCAAAAATGTAAGCAATACGCTCGGGGCGCCGCAAAACAACAGCATCTCCTTTAAGATTTTATACTTCCTGGACTATCTGCAACTGCAGAAAAAGAAACTATAACCTGTCATCTTCGCTTATAAGTCACCCAGCAATGATAGTTCACCGTTAAAAGCCAGTGGCTAACGGCGCATACCTACCGGCTTTTCCTTAAATTGTGTTCAAACAAAATTAACATGAGAAAACCTGTTTGCTCCGCATTGACGGCCGTCTTTGCTATTCTTTTATTTTTTCCTGGTATTGCACAAAAAAAGCAAGCTGTTGTAAACAACGATGCGGTTAAAGCCCTTGCAATGGCCGATATACAGGGTAAGTATGATGCGTATAAGAAAATAGCCCTGCAAATCTGGGATTATGCAGAAGTAGGCTATAAAGAAGTAAAAAGTTCGGCCCTGCACCAGCAAACTTTACAGGACAACGGTTTTACAGTGCAGGCCGGTGTAGCAGATATACCCACGGCATTTGTAGCTACTTACGGTAGCGGTAAACCGGTAATTGCCATACTGGCTGAGTTTGATGCATTGCCTGGCCTGGCCCAGCAGGCGGTACCGGAAAAGAAAACCATAGAAGGTAAAAACGCCGGCCATGCCTGCGGCCATCATTTGTTTGGTACAGCATCTGTTGCAGCTGGTATAGAAATAAAAAAGCTAATCGAAGAAAAAAAGATAAGTGGTACCGTTAAAGTCTTTGGTTGCCCGGCAGAAGAAGGTGGCAGCGGAAAAGTATACATGGTACGTGCAGGTTTGTTTAATGATGTAGACGTAGTGATACACTGGCATCCGGGTGCAGACAACGGGGTTACCATGACAAGCGCACTGGCCAACAAATCTGCCAAGTTTCGCTTTCATGGTTTGTCTGCGCATGCGGCAGCAGCACCTGACAGGGGGCGCAGTTCACTGGACGGGGTAGAGGCACTTGATTATATGGTAAACATGATGCGCGAGCACGTACCGCAGGAAACACGCATTCACTATGTAATCACCAATGGCGGTAGGGCACCCAATGTAGTACCTGATTTTGCAGAAGTATATTATTATGTACGCCATCCAAAAAGAGAAGAGGTGGTAAGCATTTTTGACCGCGTTGTGAAAGCCGCCGATGGCGCAGCCCTGGGTACCGGTACAACAATGGATTATGAAATTATAGGAGGCACGCATGATTTGTTGCTGAACAAGACACTGGGAGACGCTATGCAAAAAAACCTTGAAAAAGTAGGTGGTGTAAACTACACGCCGGAAGAAATGGAATTTGCCAAAAAACTGCAAACCACGTTTGGATATAAAGTGCCAGCCATTGAAACGGCGGCTACTGTAAAGCCAATTAAGGAAGAAGAAGATGCGGGCGGCGGCTCTACGGATGTGGGCGATGTAAGTTATGCAGTACCTACCGTAGGTTTGCGTGCGGCTACCTGGGTGCCCGGTACGCCTGCACACAGCTGGCAGGCCGTGGCTTGTGGTGGTACAGAGATCGGAACAAAAGGCATGATGGTGGCTGCCAAAACAATGGCACTAACCGCTATTGATTTATTTACTACACCTGCATTGATTGAGAAAGCAAAAGCTGAATTTATAAAAGACAAAGGAGACTACCAGTACAAAGCTTTGCTAGGCGATAGAAGGCCTGCTTTGAATTACAGGGATTAATATTTGTACTACTGTTCAATGGCATCTGCTTCTATCGCTGTGGCAAACAGCCTGTTTGAACAGCGGTTCTAACGATACTGCCTGCCATTTATTTAACCATTTTAAAAAATACATATGCGGAAAAATTTTGGGGCAGTCATGGCATTTGTCTTATTAATAATACAGCTGCAGGCGCAGAAAAAAGATGCGCTTGTTGCGCTGAAAGAAAAAGCCCTCACAGATTTGCAAGCCCAGTACGATAAGTATAAAAGCATTGCTTACGCTATCTGGACTTATGCTGAAGTGGGGTATAAGGAAACAAAAAGTACCACCTTGCTGCAAAATACTTTACAGGAAAGCGGCTTTACTATCGAAAGTGGCGTGGCAGGTATGCCCACGGCATTCGTGGCTACTTACGGTAATGGCAAACCGGTTATTGGTGTATTGGCAGAGTTTGATGCACTGCCCGGTTTATCGCAGGATACAGTAGCAGAAAGAAAACCATTTCCTGAAAAAATTGCCGGGCATGCCTGCGGTCATCATTTATTTGGAACAGCCTCCGTAGCAGCTGCCATCGAAATGAAAAAAATGATGGAACAGGGCAAACTAACCGGCACTATTAAATTATTTGGCTGCCCTGCAGAAGAAGGCGGCAGCGGTAAAGTATATATGGTAAGGGAAGGATTGTTTAATGATGTAGATGTGGTATTGCACTGGCACCCGGCTTCTTCCAATGCCACCTCTATTGGTTCTTCGCTGGCGGATATAACAGCCAAATTTCGATTTTATGGTTTATCCGCCCACGCAGCTGCTGCACCAGACAGGGGGCGTAGTGCGCTGGATGGGGTAGAAGCGATGGACAATATGGTAAACATGATGCGCGAACACATTCCGCAGGATGCCCGCATTCATTATGTAATATCAAACGGCGGTAAAGCGCCCAATGTGGTGCCTGATTTTGCAGAAGTCTGGTATACCGTTCGCCATAAAACCAGGAATGAAGTAACCCGGATATTTGACTGGGTGGTAGAAGCCGCTAAAGGCGCGGCCCTGGGTACCCAGACAAAAGTTGATTATGAAGTGCTGAGCGGCGAGTACGAAACGCTTTCTAATAAAACCCTCGCCATTGCCCTGCAGAAAAACCTGGAGAAAACAGGTGGCGTAAATTATACACCGGACGAAGCTGCCTTCGCAAAAAAAATACAGGCGAGCTACACCTATAAAGTACCACCGGTAGAGGCAGCTTCAAAAGTTGAACCGCTATTGCTTGAAAATATCAACACCGTTTTTTATGCTTCAACAGATGTAGGCGATGTAAGCTGGACTGTACCGACTATTGGTATGGGCGCTGCCACCTGGGCGCCGGGTACGCCACCACACAGCTGGCAGGCGGTGGCCTGTGGTGGCACAGATATCGGGTTTAAAGGAATGATGGTGGCTGCCAAAACGCTGGCTTTAACCGGCTTGGATCTTTTAACCAATAAAGCCTTGGTGGAAGACGCCAGAACAGAATTTATAAAAGCCCGTGGCGCAGATTTTAAATACAAGGCAATTTTGGGTGATAGAAAACCGCCTTTTAATTACAGGGATTGATACTGGATGAAAATGGGATTGTTTCAAAATCAAATAGATTGGTCATAGTGAGCCTGAGAAAAGATTACCATCAATTTGACGGCCTTCAATAGATAGCTGCTGAGCGCTGTGTTTACTCTGTCCGTAAGCTTTTTACCGGATTTTCCAGCGATGCTTTATACGTTTGCGAGATAATGGTAAACAGACCGATACACAATAAAAATACAAAACATCCAATGGCGCTGGCAAAGCCATAACCCACCCGGTTTACAAAATTTTGCAGGAAAAAGAAGCCCAATGTATAGCCAACGGGCACCGCAATAACGCCTGCTATAAACAGGAGTTTAATAAAGCCTTTTGATAGAAGGCCGGTTAGCTGTTGATTGCTGGCGCCGATTACTTTGCGTACACCTATTTCTTTTCGTTTTGTTTCTACCGTATAGATAACCAGGCCCAGTAGCCCCAGCGTGGCAATACTGAGTGCTATAAACGCCAGGTAGCCAAGTAATGAAATAGTGGCCCTTTGAGAATTGCCCTCTTCCATATCTTTATCGAGCCAGGATGATATAAATGCGGGCGCAGCTGCCTGTGATTGCCAGGCCAATGCAATACGACTTGCAATAGCTTTTTCATCTTCACCGGTTACGGTTACGTATAGGTAGTTGGTGGATGCTTTTTTATTACGCAGACCCATAGGCGCCACTATTTTTCCGGAATTCTCATAATTAAAATCATTCACAACACCCACAATGTCCAGCGAGGTTGAATCATTGATCCAAAGTTTATTGCCAATGGCGCTCTCATTTGATTTGAAGCCCGCGGCCAGGGCGGCACGCGCGTTAAGGATGATTTCTTTTTCGCTGCTGCTGTCTGCCACCGTATGAAAATTACTTCCAGCCAGCAATTTCACTTGCATGGAGGGTATAAATGCAGCGTCTGTAAAAAAATAATTGAGTGACATGGCGTCCTTCTGCTGGTTATCCGTCCAGGCTGGTGACCGCATGCCGGAAAAGCGGGCCTGGATGGGTGTAGACAGCCCTGTGATGGTTTGTACACCGCTGACTGCAGCAATTTTTTGTATTGTAACCTGCTCATTTAATCCCTGTAATGGCACCACCAGTACATGATCTTTTTTAAAGCCCGGATCTACGGCGCCCAGGTAAGAAAATTGCCTGTAAAATGTAAACAGGAAGATAATAATGACCAGTGAAAGGCTGTATTGAAAAACAATCAATGTTTTTTGCAGGCTTACTTTTCCGAATATCCTGGCCGTAGAAAGATTTTTAAGCACCCTTAACGGTGTAAAGGAAGACAATATCCACGCAGGCGCAGTGCCAGCCAGCAACCCCGTTAACAAAGCGAAACCAACACTGTACAAAACATAAGGGGTGTTGTATTTCCATGAACTAGGTATCATTTCATAACCATCGTTAAAAGGGGCATACTGAATTATGAACGATAATAAAATCCATGCAAATGCAAGCGCCAAAAAAGAAAGTAAAATGGATTCCACTATGTATTGTGCAAATAATTGATAGCGTTTGGCGCCGGCAATTTTTCTTACACCCACTTCTTTGGCCCGGGTTAAAGCCCGTGCTATCGTAAGATTTGTATAGTTAAAACAGGCTGCGAGCAGGATAATCAGGCTCACGTCAATGCCTACCCATAATTTAGCCCAGGTAGTGCCAGCACCAATATCATTGTATAAATCATCATTGGCGGGCCTTACTTTTTCGATGAGTTGAATGCCAAAAAAGGCCTGGCCATTGTTATCTGTTGCATTAAAATGTGCCGCAACAGATTGCAGCGTTCCTTTTAAAGGGGTCTCGCCCAATCCTTTTTTTACCCGCACATAGGTGTAAGCTGCTTTGAAGTCGCCCCAGTTATCTGATTTGTTGGGCAGCCATTTATTTTTTTCCAGCAGGGGTATGCTGGAGGCGGACGCGTACGCATCAAAACTGATATGAGATTTACCAGGCGGCTCATTGAGTACGCCTGTAATGGTAAATACGCCGCGATTTTTCAGACTTAGTTGTTTACCCATTGGATTGGCAGTGCCAAAAAATTTTGCAGCCGTGGCTTTGCCAATTACCATGGCATTGGGCATTGAAAGCGCCGTGGCCGGATCGCCCTGGGCCAGTGAAAAACCAAAAACATTGAAAAAAGACGGCTCAGTAAAAGCGCCATCGATATATAATTCTTTATCGTCTGTAGTGGCTGTGCCATTAAAAGCAGGATATATATTAACGGCCTCCTCTATGATATTGCTGTCTGCTGCCAGTGAAGCATACAACGGCAGGGGTGTACTGGCAAGTTTCCATTGGTTGCCATTTTTCTGGTTGTACCCGCTGGTGACACGGTAGGTCCTGTCCGCATAGGGGTGAAAAGTATCGTACCCCAATTCTGTTTGTACAATCAGCAGTTCCATCATGCCCACAGACATGCTAAGTCCAAGCCCGAAAATATTGATAAATGATACCAGCCGGTTTTTCCGGAGACTGCGGTAAGCAATTTTTAAATAATTCCAGAGCATGGGTAAAATTTTTGATATTGAAAGTATACTATTTTCAAACCAAAAACCCAAGGCGGTATCTTTCAGCCAGTTAGCTATTTATGAACCGGTACAGCTGAACGAAAGTGAACAAAGACTGTACGCTTTTGATACATGAAGTAATGACAAGGGCATAATTGTACACTGTTGATCCGCCCCTTGTTACTTTAAACAACTACGGTAGTCTTTAAAGGACTACCGTAGTTATTAAGTTGAAATATAAATTTATTCTCCCTGCTGCTTTTCCGGCCGCATCTGCGGAAACAACAATACATCCTGTATGCTTGCCTGGTTGGTCATAAACATGCAAAGCCGGTCTATACCAATGCCGATACCGCTGGTAGGGGGCATACCATATTCAAGGGCGCGTAAAAAATCATGATCAATAAACATAGCTTCGTCATCGCCGCGCTGCATCAGCTGCGCCTGTTCTTCAAAACGCTCACGCTGTTCTATGGGGTCGTTTAGCTCACTGTATGCATTGGCGGCTTCTTTGCCATTTATCATCAATTCAAAACGCTCTACTAATCCGGGCTTACTCCGGTGCTTCTTGGTAAGCGGGCTCATCTCTACCGGGTAATCAATAATAAAAGTGGGTTGTATGTACATATGCTCACTGGTGGCGCCAAAAATTTCATCAATCAGTTTACCCTTGCCAATATTACCGGGGACACCAATGTTTAACTGTTTGCAAACTTCACGCAGGCCAGCTTCATCTTTCTCACTCACATCAATACCCGTATTTTCTTTAATGGCATCCAGTATGGTAACGCGTTTAAAGGGCGCTTTATAGCTAATGGTATTATCGCCCAGCGTCACCTCTGTGGTACCATGCAATGCAATGGCAATTCGTTCCATCAGCTGTTCGGTTATTTCCATCATCCAGAAATAATCTTTATAGGCAGTATACCACTCCAGCACGGTAAACTCCGGGTTGTGGGTCCGGTCCATACCCTCGTTACGGAAATTGCGGCTGAATTCATATACCCAGTCGAACCCGCCCACAATCAGTCTTTTTAAATACAGTTCATTGGCAATGCGTAAATAAAAAGGAACATCCAGCGCATTGTGGTGTGTTATAAACGGCCTTGCAGCAGCGCCCCCAGGGATAGCCTGCAGCACGGGCGTATCTACTTCCAGCGCTCCTTTTTCATTCAGGAATTCGCGGATGGTATTGATAAGCTTTGTACGTTTTATAAAAGTCTCTTTTACCTCGGGGTTAATATTTAAATCCACATAACGCTGCCTGTATTTAAATTCAGGATCGGTTACTTCGTCAAAAGACTCGCCATCTTTTTCTTTTACCGTGGGCAAAGGTTTCAATGATTTTGTAAGAATGGTAAACTCTTTTACATGCACCGACGTTTCGCCGGTTTTTGTGGTAAATACATAGCCTTTAATACCAATGATATCACCTATGTCTACCAGCTTTTTCCAAACAGCCTGGTACAGGGTTTTGTCTTCGCCTGGGCATATATCATCCTGCTTAATATAGAACTGTATTTTACCGGCAGCATCCTGCAAAACGGCAAAGTTTGCCTTGCCCATATCACGTACACTCATAATGCGGCCTGCCAGGCATACGTCTGCAAAATCAGCCTTGTTTTCCTCGCCTTTGTAATTTGCTTTTATGAAAGCGGAGTGGCTGTTAACCGGGTACAGTGCCGCGGGATAGGCATCAATACCTAATTTTTTTAGCCCTTCCAGTTTCTCCCTGCGGATGATTTCCTGCTCTGACAAATGTTGTGTACTCATGAATAGCTGATATTAATTGAACAGCAGGTGTTGCCTGCCATTTACGGGCTGCAAAAATACACGTTTGCAGCCGGAAATCAGCTGGTATACAAAGGATTTATGAGTGACGAAGATGATCCTATAATACATTTTTGCTTAGGAAAAATCCGGCATACAGCTTTTGAGTCGGGGGCTTTTACCGGCCCAGTGGAATCTGTAAGGCGAGTACTGGGTAAAATTGCCTGGAAAAACTGGCTTTGTATAGCATGGAAGTATTTTCTGTTTTTACTGCAATGGCCATGGCTTTCTTTTTGCTCCGGTTAGCGCCCACAAAAAATGGTATAGAGCCACACATGCCGCCAATACCCACGCCGGTTAAGAGCACACCCAACACCTGTTCTGCTTCACCCTCACTAAGACCATAACTGTTATTGTAATCGTTGTTGTTTTTGTTGGCACCATCAGCTATTAAAAATATGCCGCCTGCTGTAAGCGCAGCGCCGGTGCCCAAAAATATAAATCCTGCTGTCTGCTTTTTCTTGCTTTTGCTCATCAGTTTATCATACCGCGTGTCTGGTGTAATCCGCTGTGCAAAAATTGATACTGAAAAAATAGTCAGGAGTAAAAAGAAAACGGCTTTTTTCATAATGAGGGTTTTGTTGGTTATGACAGAAATATAACTTGAAACGATGCGTACTAACTTCTTTTTTAAGAAACGCGGCACAAAAAAACGACTATATAACGGCTTTTACTTTTTATTGTTGTTCAATTCTTTACAATTCATTAATACAGTGGCAATATACGGGTAATATGCTTTTTGCAAATTTGTGAAACGTTTATCTCCATGGAAAAACGACCGGTTGACGTAGTAGTTTTATCTGACCTGCACTTAGGCACCTACGGAAGCAGGGCAAAAGAAATATCCGGCTACCTGCGCAGTATCGCGCCACAGATGCTCATTCTGAACGGAGATATTATAGACATCTGGCAATTCAGCAAGCATTATTTTCCCGCTGCTCATTTTGGGGTGATAAAAGAAATCATACAAATGATGAGCAATGGCACGCGTGTTATTTATATCACCGGCAACCACGATGAAACCCTGCGCCGCTACTCCGGTATTGATCTGGGCAATTTTCAGCTGACAGATAAGCTGGTTCTGGAGATTAACAATAAAATGACATGGATTTTTCACGGCGATGTGTTTGACAATACCACTAAAGGAAGTGCAAAAATACTGGCCAAGCTGGGAAGTACAGGATACGGAATGCTCATTTTACTGAACCGTTTAATTAACTGCTGCCTGCGCTTGCTGGGTTATGATCGCATATCGCTTTCCAAAAATATTATGGCAGGTGTAAACAAAGCGGTTGCAAAAGTAAATGACCTGCAAGCCATTGCTTCAGAATTGGCCATTGAAAAAAAATATGACTATGTTATCTGCGGTCATATTCATCAACCCTGCAAGAAAATAGTCAGCACAGCAAAAGGCAGCGTTGTTTACCTCAACAGCGGCGACTGGATAGAACATTTGACCTCGCTGGAATACCACAATAACGACTGGCATGTGAATACATATGATACTACCAATACCGAATCTGAAAAGGCAGCTGACAGTAAGCCCATAATAAATGTGCTGTCAGAAGAAATACATTTTTACATTAACTCATTGGCTGTGTAATGCAGTTGGATAAGACAGTATGTGCTTAAAAACATTTTGCTATGAAGATTTTATATGCAGTACAGGCAACAGGTAACGGGCATATCAGCAGGGCGATGGAATTGCTGCCCAGCCTGCGTACGTATGGACAGGTAGATGTTTTTTTAAGCGGCACCAATAGCCAGCTGAGAGCAGATTTACCAGTGCGCTACCGTAGCAAGGGGTTGTGCCTGTTTTACAATAATGACGGCGGACTGGATTACCGCAAAATGTTCAGCGCTTTTAATCCGGTTAGGCTGTGGGATGATGTAAAATCATTGCCGGTTGAAAAATACGATGTTGTTATTAACGATTTTGAATGCATTACCTCACTGGCCTGTGCCTATAAAAAAGTGCCTTCTGTAAATTTTGGGCACCAGGCTTCTTTTCAATCGGCGCTTACGCCGAGGCCGGTAAACAAGGACCGGGTGGGCGAGTTTATCTTAAGGCATTACGGCAGGGCTAGTTCATACATGGGGCTGCATTTTGAAAAATATGATGATTTTATTTTTACACCGGTTATAAAAAAAGAAGTGTTACAGGCAAGGCCGGTCAATAAAAATTATATAACGGTATATCTTTCTGCTTATAGCGATGAAACAATTTTGCAATATTGTAAACAGGTAAAAGGTTTTGATTTCCAGGTATTCTCCAAGCAGGTGAGGAAGCCGGTTATTGAGGGCAATATAACTTTTATGCCTGTAAACAACCGGCTGTTTACAGAAAGCATGATTAACAGTGCGGGTGTAATTACAGGGGCAGGTTTTGAAACACCTGCGGAAGCATTGCACCTGCAAAAAAAATTACTGGTGATTCCCATACGCGGGCAGTATGAGCAATTGTGTAATGCAGCTGCGCTTGAACGGCTGGGCGTAAAGGTGCTGACTAAAATGGACAGTTCTTTCCCTGTGTTATTTAATGAATGGGTGCAACAGCCTGCGCAGAAAAGCATTGAATACAGTGATACAGCACCTGCACTGGTGCGTAATTTACTGGAGAGTTATCCCTATAAAGGTTCGGCGCTGGATTTGGTATATCCTGATTTTATATTTAATTAAAGAATACCGTGGTAAAGCCGTTCATTACCTGGCAGCGTTTTTATCCATGAAAATATAGCGCTCGCGGTTCTTTTCCGTCTCAACCTTTGTATTTACATCAATGTTTATAAACTGAACCGGGTTATTGGCGGTAACTGCCGGCCACTGCGGAAGACCGGCGCCATTTGGATTGGCAGTTTTAATAAAGTTGGCGAAATATGCCTGCATTAGTTTTGAAATCTTATAATCATCTGCTGTCCACTCATATACTTTATTGCTGGCAAGATTGCCCATCGCATATTCAATTTCTGCTGAATGTACGGCTCCCTTTGCAGGGGGTGTTTTTGCAGCTGGTTTGCCGGTGGTATCTTTTACAACCCCACCAGCCAAACCGGGTGCGGCGTTGCCCATTGATGCAGACATGGCGGGCCGCGGGCGGGAGAATAAATAACGGTAAACGGGTTTGCCGCCGGTTTTGAGCTGCATATCTGTCCATTTCCAGGTACTGAAGCTGATAAACCGGTCACTTGCCAATTCAGTAGCTACCTGCTCCACCTCTGCATCTGAAGCAGGGTTGTACAATTTTAGCACTTCATCAGCCTTGTCAGGATATAATTTTTGTATTGCTTTGGAAAAATTTTCTTTGGTGGGCAGCTCCGTACCCATAACCATCCGGGCATTCATTTCTTCAGAATTCCAGCCGGCGAGCAGCGGCACATGTGCCTGTTCTCCGGCCGCGTAAATTTCATAAGGGCTCTTAGGCAAAAAGTAACCATCGATGGTCATGGAAAACCGGAAGGGACCAAATTTTGAAGCAGCCTGTAACAGTTGTTCTGCAGGCATCGCACGAAGGGCTGCAAGTGAATTTGCATTAACTGTTTTTGCAAAATCAACACCAGTTTGTTCGCCGGCCGCCAGTGGCATTGCACGTAAAGTGCCCAGCAGGGAACCACTTTCCCCGATAGCACCGGCGATTAAGTCTTTAGATAAGGGAGATGCCATTTGAGCGCTCACAGATACTGATCCGGCAGATTCGCCCGCAATGGTAACGTGCCTGGGATCGCCCCCAAAAGCAGCTATATTTTTTTGCACCCACTGCAGGGCTGCAGTCTGATCCAGTAATCCATAATTTCCGGAAGCATGATTCGGAGACTCTTTGGTAAGTTCGGGATGTGCCATAAAGCCAAATACGCCCAATCTGTAGTTAACCGTAACCGCTACCATTCCCATTGCGGCCATGCTTTCACCATCGTACCTCGCTTCTGAACCATCACCCGCAACAAATCCACCGCCATAGAAATAGACAAGTACCGGCAGGTTTTTTTTATTGCCGGCCGGCGCCCATACATTAAGATAAAGGCAATCCTCATTCATGCCCTGTGAGCGAAATGCCATGTCGCCGAATATATTGGTTTGCATACCGTTTGAACCGAATTGTTTTGCATCCCGGGGGCCCTGCCAATTGCTGACCGGCTGGGGTGCTTTCCATCGTAATTCACCCACCGGAGGGGCAGCAAATGGAATTCCTTTAAATGAATGAACGCCACTTTTTTCAATACCACCCTGTAGTGTACCGTTAACCGTTTTCACAACCGGCGAACCAGAATTTTCATTTGTTTGAGCAACGGTTACCTGGAGCATTTGCATGGCTAAGAAAGAAAGGAATAAAAACTTTTTCATGGCAGCGTAGTATTAAGTGACTTATTAAGACCGAATCGCTGGATAATAATAAGACATTTAGCAGTTGTAAAAAAATTATATTG
>JBDSLR010000026.1:0-219739 GCA_039916305.1 Chitinophagaceae bacterium
GAAAAAAATCTGTTTTATATTCACATAAAAAAACTTGCTTTACCGGCTTTTAAAATTCCCTGCAAAACTGGCGCTCTGGTTGTATTGCCGTCATCTTAAAATAAGCGATAAAAGTATTTTACGCAGCAATGGTCCTTTGCTTATTGCCTGCAACCATCCCAATTCTTTTTTAGATGCCATTATTTTAAGCACTCTTTTTAAAAAACCAATTCATTCGCTTGCAAGAGGCGATGTTTTTAAAAACAAATTCATCAATTCTATATTACGCTCTATGAATATGCTGCCGGTGTACCGTGCAAGCGAAGGCGTAGAAAACATGGAGCATAATTATACCAGCTTCAATGATTGCAAAGAAATTTTTAAAAATAATGGTATTGTTTTAATTTTCTGCGAAGGCAGATGTACCAATGAATGGCACTTACGGTCTTTAATGAAAGGTACGGCCAGGCTGGCTTTGAGCAGTTGGGAAGACGGCATTCAGTTAAAGGTTTTGCCACTTGGTATCAACTACCAATCTTTTACTTCTTTTGGAAAAAATATCATTATAAATTCTGGCGAAATAATAAACAAAAATGATATTGTAACAGAAGAAGGATTTGGAAAAGCGATCCATTCTTTTAATACTCTGCTCACGCAAAAATTGGAACCACTGGTGTATGAAATCGAAAAAAATAATAAGCCTGCAATAAAACAAAAGTTAGGAGTAAAGATCTCTTCTGCAAAGAAAATATTACTTACTGTGCCTGCTGCTGCAGGTTATATATTTCACTGGCCTTTATATTTTTTTATTCAGCGTTTTACATGGAAAAAAGCCAGTCACAATGATCACTATGATTCTATTTTAGTCGGCTTACTTTTTATGCTTTACCCAATCTATTTATTAATAATTACTGCAGTTTTATTAATGCTAACAAAGTGCTTGTATCTTTTATCATTAATAATTTTAGCACCGTTCTGCGCCTGGAGTTTTGTACAGGTGAAAAAGCAATTTTGAGAACACGAATTTTAGCGAATTACACGAATTAAAAAAGCCTGTACAAATTGCACAGGCCTCACTTTATAAATTCTTTTTACTTTTAATACTTCTTTATACTTCTTCCGCTCCTTCTACCAACACCGTTGTTTTATTATTCAATACTTCTACAAAGCCACTTTGAATAGTGTAGGAAGATGCACTGTTTTTATCTTTCAGTATTTTTAATTTACCGGCTTTTAATGCACTTACAAGCGGAGCATGTTTATCCAGCACTTCAAATAAACCTGTAATACCAGGCAGTTGAACGCCATACACATCGCCGCTGAATATTTTTTTCTCTGGTGTTAATATTTCTAAAGTCATGTTGTGCTGTCCCTAAAGCCTGCCTGCCGGCAGGCAGGGAGAACTTGGTTTGTTAGTTAATAATTATTTTTAATCGCTTCGATAAAAGTTCAATATTGGTATGCCGTACAAGTGAGTGACACAACGCTGATGCCATGAAAAACAAATGCCCGTTACCAAATCAAACTGACACTTTTTAAACTCTTTCAGTTACTTATAAAGCAACTTTCTAAGTTCCCCTTTAGGGGTCAGGGGCTACTTTTACGCCTGCGCTGCAGCCATTAGTTTCTTACCTTTCTCCATTGCATCTTCCAAAGTACCTACCAGGTTAAATGCTGCTTCAGGATATTCATCTACCTCACCATCCATAATTGCATTAAATCCACGGATCGTATCTTCTATCGGAACCAACACACCTTTTAAACCGGTAAACTGCTCTGCCACAAAGAAAGGCTGTGATAAGAAACGTTGCACCTTACGGGCACGGCCTACAACCAATTTATCTTCATCACTCAATTCATCTAAACCAAGGATGGCAATGATATCCTGTAATTCTTTATAGCGTTGTAAAATTAATTTTACGCGGTTGGCTGTATTATAGTGTGCGTCACCAACAATAAACGGAGTAAGAATACGGGAAGTAGAATCCAGTGGATCCACCGCCGGATAAATACCCAAATCCGCAATCTTACGGCTCAATACCGTGGTGGCATCAAGGTGGGCGAAAGTAGTAGCAGGCGCCGGATCGGTTAAGTCATCCGCAGGCACATATACCGCCTGAACAGAGGTAATGGAACCATTGCGGGTGGATGTAATACGTTCCTGCATCAATCCCATCTCAGTAGCCAGTGTTGGCTGGTAACCCACCGCGCTTGGCATACGACCCAACAGGGCCGATACCTCGGAACCTGCCTGCGTAAAGCGGAAGATATTGTCTACGAAAAACAGGATGTCTTTACCTTTTCCCTGGCCATCTCCATCGCGGAAATATTCTGCAATGGTCAAACCGCTCAAGGCCACACGTGCCCGTGCACCCGGGGGTTCATTCATTTGTCCAAATACAAAGGTTGCTTTGGAATCCTTCAGGCCTTCCATATCTACTTTTTCCAAATCCCAGCCACCTTCTTCCATACTGTGCTTAAAATCGTCACCGTATTTCATAATGCCTGCTTCAATCATTTCACGCATCAGGTCATTACCTTCACGTGTACGCTCACCCACACCGGCAAATACCGAAAGACCACCATGGCCTTTGGCTATATTATTAATCAGTTCCTGGATCAATACTGTTTTACCCACACCTGCACCACCAAACAGGCCAATTTTTCCACCTTTTGCATACGGCTCAATCAGGTCAATTACTTTAATACCGGTGAATAATATTTCACTGGCAGTGCTCAGGTTTTCAAACAAGGGCGGTTTATTATGAATAGGGCGTCCGCCTGCTTTGCTCACTTGTGGCAGACCGTCAATAGCATCTCCTGTTACGTTAAAGAGGCGGCCGGCAATGTCTGGTCCGATGGGCATAGCAATAGCTTTGCCGGTATCAGTTACTACGGTACCCCTTACCAGGCCCTCGGTACCATCCATGGCGATGGTGCGCACACTGTCCTCACCCAGGTGCTGCTGTACTTCCAGTACAAGGGTTTCACCTGTATCACGTTTCAGCTCCAACGCGTTGTAAATTTCCGGTAACTGACCGTCAAACTGAACGTCTACAACGGCGCCAATAATTTGTTTGATTTTACCTGTATTAGCCATAAGAGAGCGTATTAAAACAGCGGTTTAAAAATTTGCCGCAAAGGTAAGGGTTGAGGCCTTAATTCCACCAACTGAAAAGGAAAAAAAATAATTAGGGAAAGAATGGGCTTTGCATACTGCTAAATAGCTGATTGAATGAGGCTTGAGATTAAATTACCGGCTGGTTGATTAAGCAAAGAAATCGGCAAAAATAGGATCACTTTACAAACGCAGCCGCGTGCAGGATGCTGGCACCAGCATCTCTGCTCTTTAATAACGCATCGCAGGCAATCTTAAAAAAGCAGTTGTCCGCCCCTGCGGAGGATTGTTCCCAGTTTAACTGTACCGCTACTAATCGTCTTGTTGTTTGCCGCGTTACTAATTAAGGATTTGGCGGTATTCAAAATAGCAAGAATCATTTTCCGAGACAATACCATGCCGGGCACAACAGCATAAATTGCCACCTGCTGCCGGGCTTCCTGAAAAAATTGGGTGTCCGTGGGCATATCACTTTTACACCGCGGTATCCGCTTCGCCGGCATAATCAGCTGCCGCATCTTTGATGTCCTGCAAGGTTTTACCAGCCATATCTTTTACATCAGCCAACAGCTTTTTACCGCTTTCTGTATTTAACAACAATGCAATGGCCGCACCGGCGGCAGCGCCTACCAGGATACCTGCTAAAAATTTTGAATTATCGCCCATGGTATTTCAGTTTTACTATAACCGGATCGGTTAAATTTGTTTTTTTGATTACTGTACCGGGTGGCCACAAGACCATACCGGCAATTGTGGATATACCCAATCAAATTTACAAACAGGTTTTAACAGTATGCCTAAATTTTATTCAACAATAAAGACTTTTTCATACGCATGCAGCTTACAGCAGTAACCACCCCCGCCCTGGCCCGCGATTTTATTATCGCCAACGTGGAAATCAATAAAGCCAATACCAACTATATACGCCCGCTGGATAAAGATGTGGAAGAAGTTTTTGATGAGAAGAAAAATAAAACCTTCCGGCATGGCACCTGCATACGCTGGATTTTAAAAGACCATCACGGAAATTATATTGGCCGGATTGCTGCATTCACCAATAAAAAATACAGGAATAAAGGTGATGATATACCGGTTGGTGGAATTGGTTTTTTTGATTGCATCAACGACCAGCAGGCTGCCAACCTGCTTTTTGATACGGCAAAGCAATGGCTAGCCACGCAGGGCATGGAGGCCATGGATGGACCGATTAATTTTGGGGAACGCGACCGCTGGTGGGGATTGGTGGTAGAAGGCTTCCAGGAGCCTATGTATTGCATGAACTATAATTATCCCTATTACCAGGGCCTGTTCGAAAACTATGGCTTTAAAAATTTCTTTAACCAGATATGTTTTGGGCTGGACGCTAAGAAAAAACTGCACCAGAAAATGTATGACCGCCATGCATTGTACGCAGACAATCCGGATTACTCCAGCGTGCACATTAAAAAAGATCAATTGGCAAAATTTGCAGGCGACTTCACCACCATTTATAACAAAGCCTGGGCCGGCCATGGCGGCCTGAAAGAATTGAAAAAAGAACAGGTATTGCTGATGTTTAAGAAAATGAAACCGGTAATGGATGAGAAGGTGATTTGGTTTGGCTACTATAAAGAAGAACCGGTGTGTATGTTTGTAAACCTGCCTGATCTAAACCAGTTATTCAAACACCTCAATGGAAAATTTGGCCTCTTGCAGAAACTTTATTTTTTATGGCTGCAAAAAACCATGAAGAATAAAAAATTTACCGGTATTGTTTATGGCATTGTACCGGAGTTCCAGGGTAAAGGGGTTGATGCTTTTATGATTGTGGAAGCTGCTAAAGTGGTGCAGCCTGCTACTTCATATACAGAATATGAAATGCAGTGGATAGGTGAGTTCAACCCTAAAATGATTAATGTAGCAGAAAGCCTGGGCGAAACATTCCGCAGCCGCATGCTTACTACTTACCGCTTTTTATTTGACCGCAGCAAGGAGTTTAAAAGGCATCCGGTTATTTAATCAACATACAAAACCGCTACCAATCTGCATTATGTTGCTTTTATATGAATGCAAAAAAACAGTTCTTACAATGCAGCACGCATATTGATATTCCTGAGCATTGTTTACCGATAAAATATTTAGTTACTGGGTGAGGTTGAAATTGATGGAAGACTGCAGGTAGCACGGCAGCGCTTTGCCCAATTTCTTAACGGCTATCACTACCTGGTTGCGTACGGTATGCTCTGAGATATGCAGTATTTCTGCCACTTCTTTATACTTTAAACCATCTTCTTTTACCAGTTGTAAGATAAGCCTGCATTTGGGCGGAAGTTCATCCAGTGCGGTTCTTATTTTTTTAATGTTGTCTGCTGAAATACATATGTCTTCCGGCGTATTAAAATCAATGCTGGTTTCAAAATGCATAATATCCAGGCTGGTTACCGGATTTTTATATTGTCTTGTTATATACTTAAGGCAAAGATTTTTTGTAACGGTGTATAGGTATACACTTAGATTTTCAATCTCCAGCAGCTTTGCCCGCATCTGCCATACTTTAATGAATACGTCTGAGACAATTTCTTCTGCGGGCTCTTTTGATTTTATGAAGGCGTATGCCGTGCGGTTTAAGCGGTGATAAAATAAATCACACAATTCCCTGTATGATTTCATATCGTCATACAAGGCAATCTTTTTTTGCAGTGTTGGTATATCGGCAAGTTGGTTCAAGATAGATTGGACGTTTAATATTCCTTTCTAAAAAGTGAAGATAAAATGTTTTTTTAAAAAAACTTTTTTCTTTTAGTACATTTTGATGATGAAATGTATCCTCATCAGTAAGACAGCTATATGGAGGAGGAATCATTCTGGCATTTATTGAGTTTGCAACTTACCGGCGAAGCTACCTGTGAAGAACAGGAAGCATTGAACCAGTTATTGCAAACAAATCCTGCGCTGGGCTTACAGGCACAACTGCTGACACAGATGTGGAAAAAAAATAACAGCAGAGCAGCCAGCACGGATGATTTTTTCAACCGGCACTTACAGCGCCTGAGCAATCAACCCGATATTTATCCGGTTCCTGCAGAACAAATTACTGTTGACGTCTACCCACCCGCAGAAAAACAAACAGGCAGAACACATTTCCGTTGGCTGATACCTTTATCCGGCGTTGCCGCCTGCATAACGATTGTATATTTTTTATTACTTACTACCTCCGGTGAAAAAGCAAATGCACATCATGCTGCGCAGAATACAGTAAGTACACGCAAAGGATCAAAAACCAATATTCAATTACCGGATGGCACCATGGCATGGTTAAATGCAGATAGCAAACTGGTTTATGATGAAAACTTCAGGGGTGATCAACGGGAAGTATACCTGGAAGGCGAAGCTTTTTTTGATGTGGTAAAAGATAAGTCGAGGCCTTTTATTATTCATACCAAAACAATTGATATCCGGGTACTGGGCACAGCATTTAACGTGCGGGCCTATACAACGGAAAAGACCACCGAGACAGCGCTTTTCAGGGGCTCTGTTGAAGTAACATTACACAACAATCCTGAAAAAAAGATTGTGTTGAAGCCCAATGAAAAATTGATGGTCAATAATAAAAGTTTCCAGTTTGCTACCCACAAAAGTGATCAGCAAAATGGCAAGTCGGCCCCTGAGTTGAGTTTAACCGTGGGTAAGGTGCATTTCCAGGAGAAAGACAGTAGTGCCTGGGAAACCATGTGGATTAAAAACAAGCTGGTATTTGATGCGGAAAGCCTGGAAGAAGTAGCCCAGAAAGTGGAAAGATGGTATAATGTAAAAGTAATTGTGAGCGGGGACGATGATTTGAAAAAAACAACCTACAGTGCCATATTTGAAAATGAAAATTTATCGCAGGTAATGGAAGCATTAACGATTACCGGCAATTTTAAATACGCAATCAATAAAGATACAATTACCATCAGATAGCAGTTTCCGCACTTTTGAAAACTAAGCACCCCTTCAAGTAATCCGTACTGTAAAAACAGTATCAGACCTTCATTTTTAACCAAAAAAACTGCCTGCCATGAAAAAAATTACCTGACACAGACATCTTTCGCAAAAAACAAAACGGAGAATGGTTGCAACATCCTCCGCCGTAAAAAAAGACAAAACTGCCTGTGAGGGCAGCTCTCATCATTTTTAAATCAAAGCCAAGATATGAAAAATAATGAATACGGCGCATCTGCCGATATGCGCCGTTTATTAATCAAATACCTGCTTATGACGAAGATGGCAATAGTGCTTGTTCTATTTTTCTCCACGCAAACATTTGCCCATACATACGGTCAGGGTATCAGCCTTAAATTAGACAACGTACAGCTGAAAAGAGTGCTGAAATCAATTGAGGCCCAGGGTGATTTTCGCTTTGTGTACAAAGACCAGCTTTTAAAGGGTAGTCAGCCGGTAAGCATTGAAGTAAAAAATGCGCCGCTTTCAGAAGTGCTGGATAAGATACTCCAGCATACCAATCTTACTTACCGCCGCCTGAGTAATCAGCTGGTAGTCATTGTAGGCGATAAAACAACTGAGAGCCAGCTGGCCAGTACAGCCATCACCATTACAGGCCGGGTTGCCAACGACAAAGGAGAAGCGCTCTCCGGTGTAAGTATATTGGAAAAAGGTACCAACAACGGTACTTCCTCAAAAACAAATGGAACTTTCGCTATTGATGTAAGCAGCGCCAATGCCGTACTGGTATTCAGCTATGTGGGCTTCAAGAATACTGAAGTGCCCGTAAATGAGCCGGGCCGCTTACAAAACCTGGTATTGGTGCAGGATGCATCCAACCTTAATGACGTGGTTGTAATAGGCTATGGAACGGTAAAAAAATCTGATTTAACAGGCGCTGTAGCGGTAGTTAAAGCAGATAAACTAATGGACAGGCCGGTGCCAAACGTTACGCAGGCGCTGCAGGGCAAGGTAGCAGGTGTTGATGTAAGCATCAATAACAATGCACCGGGAGCCGGCGCCAAAGTACGCGTGCGCGGGCTGGGCTCTATCAATTCATTATTGGATCCTTTATATGTGGTAGATGGCGTTACCGGCGTTGATGGCAATAGCATCAACCCAAATGATATAGCTTCACTGGAAGTACTGAAAGACGCTTCTTCTACTGCCATTTATGGAGCGCGTGGTGCCAACGGAGTTATTATGATTACAACCAAACGTGGCAGAAGTGGTGCTACCCGTACCAGCTACGATGGAAACGTGAACATGGCAGAACTAAGCCGGCACCTGCCTGTGCTGGATGCCAACGAGTTTGTACAGATATATAACCTTTCATTTGCCAACGGGCAGAAATTTGACCCGCTGGGTGGTGTGTGGGCACCGGCAAAAGCGCTGAACCATACTAATTTCCCCTTGCTTTTTGATAACAATGATAAACCCTTGTATAATACCAACTGGGAGTCTGAAGTATATAAAAAAGCATATTCGCAAAGTCACCAGCTGAATTTTGCCGGTGGCAGCGATAAAACACAATTCAGCGTTTCCCTCGGTTACCTTGACCAGAAAGGTATTATGGTAAATTCTGGTTTTAAGCGTTATTCTGCCAGGATAACGCTGGATAATGAAGTAAATAAATGGCTTAAAATTGGTGGCGGCGTATCGCTTATAAAAAGCCAGCAGAAATTGGTGTCGGATAATAATGGCGGGTTAAATGTACCCAGGATGGTGTCTGAAGCAGCACCTGTTCTGCCAGTGAAATATCCTGATGGCACCTGGGCCGGCAATACTAATATAGACGGGCTGGAAGGCGGTTCTAACCCGGTACATATTGCTACAAAAAGGTATACACTGATAAATGTAAACCAGACACTCGGCAATACGTATTTGTTGTTTCATATTACCAAAGACCTTGAGTTTAAATCTGACTTTGGATTTAACCTGAACAACCAGAAAAATAATTTTTATTCTGCACAGGATTTACGCAATCTTTCTGCAGACCAGGGTGGAGTTGCCAACCTGAACAGTTATTTCAATACTTTCTGGCAGTCTGAAAATTATCTTACGTACAACAAACAAATCAATCCAAAAAATAAAATAACCGCTTTATTGGGTGCTTCCTGGCAAAAGTTTGGCCAGGAAAGAATGCGGGCTGAAACACAGAATTTCATTGATGATATTTTTCAGTGGGATTACCTGCAGGCAGGTTCTGTAAGGTCTGCTTCAGAATCGCAGGATTACAAGAATACGCTGAACTCTTTTTATGGCCGTATTATGTACAACCTCAGTAATAAATATTTATTTACTGTGACCGGCCGTTATGATGGATCGTCCAAATTTGGTGTGAATAATAAGTTTGGATTCTTTCCTTCCGTGGGTGCTGCCTGGAGAATCAGTGAAGAAGACTTTATGAAAAGCAGGCCCGGCATCGTCAATGATTTAAAGTTGCGTGCCAGTTTCGGAGCCATCGGCAACCAGGAGATTGGTAACTACCGGTCTATTCAGCAAACACTGCCAAGCACTACTGTGTACGGTGGTGCATTGCAGTCTACGCTCATACCCGATTATATGGGTAATGCAGACCTTAGATGGGAGAAATCAGTACAGGCAGATGTTGGCCTTGAACTGGGTTTATTTAATAACCGCATTTCAATAAATGCCGATTATTATAACCGCGTTACCAAAGACCTCCTCTTGCAGGCGCCGATAGCCTGGTCTGCCGGTCTTAACAATGCCAATGTATACGTAAATGTTGGCTCCGTAAGAAATATTGGTTTTGAGCTTACCCTTAATACAGTAAACATTAAAACCAACCATTTTACCTGGAGTACCAATATCATTTTTGCTACCAACAAAAATAAGATCCTGAAGCTGAAAGATGGTAACGCAGACATATTCCCTGGTCCTAACTTCCTGGGTCAGACTAATATTCTGCGTGTAGGCGAAGCCATCGGCTCATTTTATGGCAGGACCCGCCTGGGTACCTACAGTGATAAAGAAGCAGCGCTGGCAGCTACCCAGAATCTTAAACCCGGCGACAGGAAATATTTGCTGAATGCAGATGGCAGTGAAAACTATGGCATCATTGGCAGATCAAACCCTAAATGGACCGGCAATTTTGTGAGTACAATGACTTACAAAAACTGGGATTTCACTTTTGATATCCGTGTTGTACAAGGTGTAAATACCGCCGGCACCTTCAAACACTCTACAGAAGACAGGCAAACGATTGCCAACAGCCTGAAAACAGTGCTGAATGCGTGGACGCCAACTAACCAGAACACCATGATTTCCCAGGTGAGGAATTACAAATTTGCACAGGATTCCAAATTTGATACCTGGTGGGTAGAGGACGGTTCTTTTGTACGCGGCCAAAACTTTATGCTGGGTTATTCATTACCTGATAATTTTTTAAACAGGTATAAAATCAGCCGGCTAAGGTTTTATGTAAGTGTACAAAACCTGTTTCTCAGCACCAAATACACAGGCTATGACCCCGAGGTGGACACTTACAATACCACGTATGGTTCCAACACTGCTTTCTCGCAAAACCTCGACTTTTTCTCTTATCCAAGGCCGCGTGTATGGAATGCAGGTGTAACTCTTAATTTCTAATCTTTAAAAGCGACAGACATGAAGCAATTAAAATATATAGCCATTGGAGCGGTCATTCTTCTTACCGCCGCCTCCTGTAAAAAATTCCTGGAAGAAAAACCAACCAATTTCATTACACCTGAATCACCTTTATCGAGCCTTAAAGTAGCAAGGGCATTTGCCAATGCTTCTTATCAAAACCTGCAGGGTTCCATGCTGGGTGGACAAGCCTCGTCTTACGGAGGTAATACCTGGAACCTGATGGAGTTTATGACAGGTAAGTCGAACAGCGACCTGGGCCAGACAGGTTTTATTAACTTTCAGAATTTAAGCTACAACCCAACATCATTTTATGTAGACACCTGGTGGCAGAACCTGTACAAGGGTATTGGTTATTGTAACCGGGCACTGGAAGCTATTCCTCCCATTAATGCCCCCGGCCTTGATGCAGCTACAAAAACCAACCTGCTGGCAGAAGCACGGACATTGCGGGCATTCTATTATTTTTTCCTGGTGAGAATGTATGGTGCTGTACCCAATGTTACCACTGTGCCCAAAGACGTATCCTCGGTAAATATTACCCGCTCGCCGGCAAAGAATATTTATGACAGCATTATTATTCCTGATTTATTGCTGGCTGAAAAATCCACTTTGCCCTGGAAAAATAGCAGTGGCCTGGTTTCTATGGGTGCTGTTAAATCAATCCTGGCAGATGTTTACCTGACCTATGCCGGTGCGGCCATCAACGGAGGCGCGCCTGCTTATGCTGAATCAGCCAAACGTTCCCTGGAGGTAATCACCAACGGCGGTTACACCTTATTCCCTGAGTATACAGATATGAATAAACCAGGCAATAAAAACATTGGTGAGTTTATCTTCCAGGTACAATATGCCGCTGCCGTTCCATCAAACAACCCGTTAACACCCTTAACTATACCCAACTATTCTGGTATTTCCGGGTACTCTGATGAATACGGTTCTGTATATCCAACCCTGCAGTTCATCAATTCTTTTCCCGCAGGAGATAAACGCGTGCAGGAGCGCCAGTTCTTTTACAGTTCTTATCCCAGCAAAAAAAATGTAGGCACAACGGTTACTTTTAAGAGCCCCTATATTTACAAATGGTTCGATTCAACAGCTGTTATAAATACACTGAAATCGGATCTGAATTTTACGTTGTACCGCCTGGCTGACGTAAAGCTAATGTATGCCGAGGCACAAAACCGCGCAGACGGCTCACCTAATGCAACCGCTATACAAAGTGTGAATGACATTCGTGTAAGGGCCAAACTTGCGCCCATTGGTGCATTGAACCAGGATGCATTTGAAAAAGAAGTGTGGCTGCAGCGGTATTTTGAACTATGTTTTGAAAACAAAATGTGGTTTGATATGCTGCGCACCAGGAAGGTACACAATGATGTTACCGGTGCGTGGGATAATTTTGTAGGCCATAAGACTGTTTTCAATGCCACGTTTACTGAAAAGCAATTACTGTTTCCGGTACCAAAACAGGAGCTGGATGTAAATCCTAAATTACTCCCCAATAATCCAGGTTATTAAAGATTCGCAGTTGGATACCAGGGTCATGCCTGGCGGGGGTTGCTGTAAAAAGCAACCCCTTTTTTATGGGTATGCCTCCATATGCATAAAACAAGCAATTTTAACCTCCTTAATAGTCAGCATTAACACCGGGTAAAACGTGCATAACTATCTTTTTTACTGATGCCGGTTTAATCTATTTTGGCTGCCAACCATTCACCGCTGTGGACCTTGCTTTGCTATGCCCGCCGCGTGATATGGTGTAAAAAATCTTTTTCGCTTAACTTCGCCGCAGGTATGGATAAATTTATTGTTTCAGCAAGAAAATACAGGCCGCAGAATTTTTCTACGGTGGTGGGCCAGGCGCATATTACCACTACCTTAAAAAACGCCATCAAAAACAGCCAGCTGGCCCACGCATTTTTATTTTGCGGTCCCAGGGGTGTTGGCAAAACAACCTGTGCCCGTATTCTTGCCAAAACCATCAATTGCGAAAAAATTGGCAAAGATGGCGAGGCTTGTAATACCTGCCATTCATGCGTATCGTTCAATGAAGGCACTTCGCTGAATATTCATGAGCTGGATGCGGCCAGTAATAACTCGGTGGATGATATCCGTGCGCTGGTAGACCAGGTACGTTTTGCACCACAGGCGGGTAAGTACAAAATCTATATTATAGATGAGGTGCACATGCTGAGTGCTTCTGCCTTTAACGCCTTCCTGAAGACGCTGGAAGAACCGCCCCCCTACGCTATTTTCATCCTGGCTACTACCGAAAAGCATAAAATACTACCTACTATTTTAAGCCGCTGCCAGATTTTTGATTTTAAACGCATCACCCCCAACGATACAGTTCAGCATCTGCAGGAAATCATTGACAAGGAAGGCATAAAAGCAGACAAAGCCGGCCTGCACCTGATTGCCCAAAAAAGTGAAGGCTGTATGCGTGATGCGCTGAGCATCCTGGATAAGATTGTAAGCTTTACCAATGGTGAAGTAACCTACGCCAACACACTTGAACACCTTAATATACTGGATGCCGATTATTATTTTAAATTGCTGGACTGCATGGAGCAGCAGGATTTAGCAGGTGCCATGTTACTCTATGATGATATTAACAGCAAAGGTTTTGAAGGCGACCTGGTAATAGAAGGCTTTGCAGAATTTTTACGCAACCTGCTGGTGTGCAAAGACGAAAGGGTGGCCGGTTTGTTAGAAGTAGTGGAAAGTTTTAAGGACCGGTATATTGAAGCCGCCAAAAAAACAGCCGTCACTTATATCATCAGCGCACTCAATGTATTGAATGAAACTGCCATTAATTATAAAGCTGCACGCAATAAACGCCTGCATGTAGAACTGGCGCTTATCAAACTTACCTATTTGCAGCAGGCGCTGGAGATTACCGCCTCCGGCGAAGGAATCAGTAAAAAAAAATTGGTTGACACCGCAAAACCTGTGGCATTCAGAAGACTTGATTTTACGGCTGTAAAAGAAAGTGCTGTTACACAACCTGCAAAAACCACACAATTTCCGGTTACTGAAGCCAGGTTGGTAATTGAAACCCCCATAGAAAAAACATCAGTTACTAAGAAGGTTTCCGAACCTGCGGCACAAGCTTCCACTCCTGCTGCGCCCGCTAACGGCAAACTGGGCGCACTTGGCAAAATACGCAGCCAGTATGCAAATGGTAATAACAATGGTGCTGCCGCTGAAGTAAAACCGCTAACTGCGGAGGCCCTGCAACGTGCATGGAATATTTTTACCATTCAGCTGAAGGAAACCAAGAATCCGGCAGCACAAAGTTTTGACCTTGCCATTCTGCG
This sequence comes from Chitinophagaceae bacterium, assembly GCA_039916305.1. Taxonomy (GTDB): domain Bacteria; phylum Bacteroidota; class Bacteroidia; order Chitinophagales; family Chitinophagaceae; genus JACMLD01. Next base: position 14,011 of record JBDSLR010000026.1, read on the forward strand.
CGTTAAAGATGAAGCTTGTTTTGACATTATTACGCCCAATAACCTGCAGTTAAAATTTATAGAATCAGAAAGGGTAAAGCTTTCTGAATACCTGCTCCTGGAGTTCAATAACCGCCAGCTGACCTTTTTTCTTGTAATAGAAGAACAGCTGGACTTGTCGCACAAAGTAGCAATACCCCTTAATACAAAAGAACAATACCTGCGGATTGCAGCCGAATACCCCCTTGTAAAAGAGCTTAAAGACCGGCTGCGGCTTGAGCTGGATTATTAACGCAGACGACGCTTGCTAATAGAAAACTAACACGGTGGGTGCTATGCTGCGCCAGTCTGTCTCTGTGCTTAATCGCTCATTAACAAATTTCTATACTAATTTTATTGCCCGGAACTAACTATACTTAAAGTATCATTACCATACATGCGCTCCCATTCACCACAGATTTTTGAAACTGCCTCGCCCACCCGCTGGCAACGTTTTAAATGGGGTGGCCGCGTTATTCTATTTCTTTTTTTACTCGGCATTACCGTATTAATTATTTCACTGTGGAAGGATAAAAAACCGGATGTACCGCAGCTAAACGAATCGTTGAAAAAAATACTACAGCCTGACCAGCCATTTGCAGAAAAAAATAAGCTCACCAAAGATTACGCTGGTTTCAGAAAATACATTACCGACAAGTATGACCGCAAACGGAATTTTTACACGCAAAGCAAATTCCAGCCGGCAGGTACGAGCAACCCCTTTGTTAATTCATTTATTGATGTAAAAGGCCGGCCATTCAGCGATTTTCCCTGTGGTATACGGGCAGCTTTTTATGTAACCTGGAACCCACAGTCTTTCTATTCATTGAAAAACAATATTTCAAAAATAAACCTCATCATACCGGAATGGTTGTTTATTGATCCTAAAGCAGACACGCTCACCAGCAGCATAGACACCCGCGGCCTTGCAGTAATGAAGCAGTCGGGCGTTAAGATCATGCCCATTCTTTCCAACAACGTTAATAAAGTTTTCCGCGGCGATGTGGTAAAACGAATCATCAATAACCCCGCAAAAAAAGAAAGGCTTATTAATGATGTAATAAAAGTATTAACAACCAATAATTTTTATGGTATCAACGTAGACTTTGAAGAGCTGGAGCAAACAACAGATGAGCCGCTGATTGAATTTCAAAAAGAGTTGTATGAAAAACTGCATGAAAAAGGTTTTGTTGTAACACAGGATGTTATCCCGTTCAATGATGATTACAATTTTCCGGAACTGGCCAAATACAATGACTACATTTTCTTAATGGCGTATGACCAGTTCAATGACGGTACAGGACCCGGCCCCATCAGTTCACAAAAATGGATTGAAGCAGCCGTTGACCAGGCCGTCAAAAACATCCCGTCTCAGAAATTGATTCTCTGCATGGCTGCTTACGGCTATGATTGGGTGCATGGTACCCCGCAGGATACTGTTTCTACTGTTTCCTTCCAGGAAGCATTGACCACCGCCCGGGAAAGCGAAGGCAAAATTGATTTTGATAATGACAACTACAACCTGTTTTATAATTATTACGATGATGAAGATGTAGTGCACCATGTTTACTTTACCGATGCCGCTACCAATTTTAATACACTGCGTTTTGCTGCGGAGTATAATTTAAGCGGTGTTGCCATATGGCGCCTGGGTACCGAAGACAGCCGGCTCTGGCATTTTTATGATAAAGACATGACCAGGGATGCATTGCAGCAGTTCGACTTTGCAGCATTTGCCAAAGTAGATCCTATCAGTGATCCTGATTATATTGGTTACGGAGAAATACTGGACATTGTAGGACTCCCAAAAAGCGGCCGCATTACACCTCAGGTAGACAGCGCTGAAATGCTGATCAGCGAAGAAAATTACGACAGCCTGCCTTCTTCTTATGTGATCAGAAAATACGGCCAGCCAAAAGGTAAACAGGTAGTGCTCACCTTTGATGACGGTCCCGATCCAAAATATACACCGCAGATACTTGACATTCTTGGTAAAGAACATGTGCCCGCTTCTTTTTTCCTGGTAGGCATAAACGCAGAAAATAATATTCCGCTGGTAAAAAGAATTTATAACGAAGGCTATGAAATTGGCAACCATACTTTTACCCACCCCAATATTGCAGCAGTAAGCACACAAAGGGCCAATATAGAAATGGAATCTACCCGATTGCTGATTGAAGCCATCACGGGTCATTCAACCATACTGTTCCGGGCCCCGTTTAATGCAGATTTTGAACCTGGCACTATCGATGAGTTAATACCTGTAGCATTGGCCAGGCAAAAAAATTACCTGGATATCGGCGAATCCATTGACCCCGAAGACTGGGAGCCGGGTGTAAGCGCAGATAGTATTGTGGGCCGTATCATACAAATAAAAAAACAACTGGACGCCAATGATATCAACGGTGGTATTATCTTATTACATGATGCCGGCGGTAATACCCGTAAAGAAACTGTTGCAGCACTTCCGCGGATTATCAAATATTTTAAAGATAACGGCTACCAGTTTACCACCATTGCAGACTTGCTGCACAAACAAAAAGACGAGCTGATGCCACCGATACCAAAAGGCAATGGCTATTACCTGATACAGTTTAATTATTTCCTGGCAGCTTTTGGCTACTGGGGTGGTCACATTCTCTCATCACTTTTTATTGTATTCATTGTTTTATCGCTGGCGCGGATCTTTATCATGGCCATACTGGCGGCCCTGCAGCACCGCAAGGAACAAAAGGAGAATATCATCCCATCCCGGGCCACTGACAACAATGCCGCTCCATTGGTAAGTATTATTGTACCTGCCTATAATGAAGAAGTGAATGCAGTCAGTTCACTCAATAATTTATTAAAAACAGATTACCCCAATTTCGAAATAATTTTTGTAGACGATGGAAGCAAAGACAGCACATTTGAAAAAGTAAGTGCCGCTTTCAGTCAGCATCCTAAAATGCGGGTGCTCAGCAAACCAAATGGTGGCAAGGCCTCTGCACTTAATTTTGGTATCCTGCAATCGCAGGCTGATTTTGTAGTTTGTATTGATGCGGATACCAAGTTGCTGCCCAATGCAGTTTCCCTGCTGATGCGGCATTTTGACCCGCAGCTTCCTGCAACAGAAAACATGACTGGTGCGGTAGCAGGCAATGTAAAAGTTGGCAATGAAGTAAATGCCATTACCCGCTGGCAGGCCATTGAATATATTACCAGCCAGAATTTCGACCGTAAAGCTTTCGCCGCTGTCAATGCTGTGACCGTAGTGCCGGGCGCCATTGGTGCTTTCCGCAAAAAAGCGCTGGAGGATGCCGGCAGCTTTACCACTGATACGCTGGCAGAAGATTGCGATTTAACGGTGCGCATTTTACGTTGCGGGTACAGTATTAAAAATGATAACAAGGCCATTGCCCTGACCGAAGCTCCGGAAACAGTAAGTATGTTTCTGAAGCAACGTTTTCGCTGGAGCTTCGGGGTAATGCAAACCTTCTGGAAAAACCGCGATGCCCTTTTCAACTGGAAATACAAATGGCTGGGTTGGATCGCCTTACCCAATATTCTTATATTCCAGTTTATCATACCTACCATTGCGCCCCTGGCAGATATCTTTATGATCATAGGGCTGATTAGTGGCAACGGCGAAAAAATCCTCCTTTATTATTTTGCCTTTATGCTGGTGGATGCGGCTGTTTCTATCCTGGCTTTCAGCTATGAAAAAGAAAAACTCAGCAAGCTGATCTGGCTGGTACCCCAACGCTTTGTGTATCGCTGGCTGATGTACTATGTATTGTTTAAATCTTACCGGAAAGCCATTAAAGGTGAGCTGCAACACTGGGGCGTTTTAAAAAGAACCGGTAATGTGAAAGATATAGCAGAAGCTGTAGGCCAATAGCTTTAGATCCCGGGGTTTATTGCATGTTGGGATTGCAAAACTGTTCTATTTTGGTAATCTGCAATCTCCTGCATATTTGATAATAGACTAGTTAATTCTGAAGGGATGACCGTAATATAATGGGAGCGCCGCTTAGAAAAGCGGCGCATAAACCCTAAAAAGAACCCTCTATTACTACTATCTTAAAATTTGCTGTTGTTGAGATTGCTAAGATGAGTAACTATTTTGCGCTGGTAAAATTTTGGTGGCCCGTTAACCGCAGCTTAACCTCTGTTAATACTTAACCGCCGTTTAACAACCAACCTGTATTTGCTAAAACCAAATGATCGCATATTTGTGCAGCGTGTTTAGTAACTTATAAAAATATATGCGTTCTGCTACTTTAAAATGGATGCTCCTGCTCCTCACCCTGCTGGTGGGCATTATACTGGTGGTTCAGTTATACTGGATCAGGCAGGTATACTATTATGAGCAAAAAGAGTTTAATACCAATGTGGTAAAAAGCATACGTGGCGTGTTTGAGGACATGAAAATAGATGACAATCCCGGCACACAATTACAGAAACTGATTGAACGCCCCAACCCCAACAGCTTTATCATACGTGTAGACAGCATACCGCAGAAAGACAGCCTGGTTAATTTTCTATATAGCGAATTTGAAGACTTTAATGTATTTACTGATTGTAAGGTAGCCGTGTACAACGACCATGACAACCATTATGTATACCAGGCTTACCTCCCCACTGCCGCATCTACCCAGATAGAAGCTGGTAGCCATCCCCGTTTTACGGCAACTGACCTCCCAGTTATTGCCAGGAATTTTCCGTATATCCATTTATATTTTCCGCACCGGCAGCAATACATTATCCACCAGCTTAATTTCTGGATTGTTACCAGTGTGCTGCTGCTATTGGTACTCGTTGGCTTTGCGGCAAGCATGTTTTACTTCTACCGGCAAAAATTTTTAAACGAAGTGCAAAAAGATTTTGTGAACAATTTTACCCATGAATTTAAGACGCCGCTGGCTGTTATGAAACTGGCGGCGGGGGTGTTAAGCAGTCCACCCATAACAGAACAACCGGAAAGATTAAAAAAATACAGCGCCATCATTGCGCAGCAAACAGAACACCTGCAAAACCAGGTAGAAAGATTATTGAAAACCGCCCGCACCGACCAGCATGAACTACCCCTTGAAAAAGAAATGTTTATCCCCAACAATATTATTAAGGATGTATTAAAAGATATGGACCCGCTGGTTAAGCAAACCAATACCCGCATTGAGTTTATACCCGAAGAAGACAATAAAACCGTCTATGCCGATGAAAGCAATATCGCCATGGTAATATTAAACCTTGTAGAAAATTCAATAAAATATTCAAAAGAGCCGCACGTAATCATCACTACGGCAGCAGAAAACGGCCTCTATAGCATCTCCGTTAAAGACAATGGCATTGGCATCGAAAAAAAATACATCGGGCAATTGTTTAAGAAATTCTTCAGGGTGCCCACAGGTAATGTACACAATGTAAAAGGGTTTGGCCTGGGACTTAATTTTGTAAAAAAAGTAATAGATGCCCATAACGGGAAGATTATTGTAAACAGCATTCCCGGGATTGGAACCGAATTTAAAATTGTCTTACCAAGACAATAAGAAACGGCAGGCAGTCCAGTTTTAACAGGTTTAACAGCAGCTTACAAGATCGAATAACAAGTGGTTAACACCAACTGGTATAAAGAATGTTTCAATTTTGTAGCACCTAAAAAGAACAACTATGGCTACTAAAGCAAAAGTACTATTGGCCGAAGACGATGCGTCGCTCGGCTTCATCATCAAAGATGCGCTGGAAGAAGATGGTTATGAAGTGGTTCACTGCCCGGACGGACAAACAGCTATTGAACGTTTTAATAAAAGCGAATTTGATATCTGCCTGCTGGATGTCATGATGCCCAATAAAGACGGTTTTGCCGTGGCAAAAAAAATCCGCCAGCAAACGGATCTCGTTCCCATTCTTTTTCTTACTGCCAAATCAATGGAAGAAGATAAGATAAAAGGTTTTCAATCGGGCGCAGACGATTATATCACGAAGCCTTTTAACATGTCAGAATTGTTACTGCGCATGGAAGTTTTTCTGCGCCGTACAAAAAAAATGTATTCAGAACAGGTACAGGAATACCAGATAAGCAAATTGAAATTTTCTTATACTGATCTCAAAATTATTTCTGAACAGGGCAGTTCTTCCATGACCCAGAAAGAGGCTGATTTGCTGAAATTTCTTTGTCAGCATCCCAATAAAGTACTTAAGCGCGAAGAAGTATTGCTCAACGTATGGGGCAAGGACGATTATTTCCTGGGCAGGAGCATGGACGTATTCATAACCAAACTTCGCAAGCATTTCAAAGCAGATCCGGATATTATTCTTGAAACAATTCATGGTGTAGGCTTCCGGTTTAATATACCTTCTTTATCGGCAGCATAAAACACCACACACACTTTATTTTGTACAAGCGGGATAGTTCCCGCTTTTTTTATTTTATGGCGAAAATAACGCCTCCCATCAAAACCTGCTGTGGCTAAGCATCGTTTTTAACCTGCTCTCTGACTAGTACTTATTGACCAGCCTGCTTAACCGTGGATTAACATAGGTTAAGCATCACTTAACCAAAGAAGGAGACAGTTTTGCAACTGAAACAAAAACCCTGAAACAATGCACCCACGCCTGCAACAATTGGCAATCATACTACTACTGTTTTCTTTTACCGCCACTGCTCAAATACCAGATACGGTTCGCATTACGCTCCCGCAGGCGGAACAGATTTTTCTGAAAAAAAACCTCTCCCTGCTGGCGCAGCAATACAATGTGGATATCAGCAAAGCGCTGGTGCAGCAGGCAAGGTATTGGGATAACCCAATTCTAAATACCGATCAGAATATTTATGACGGTAAATTCTTTCGCCATAACAGCGATTTTGGACAGGTATACGTGCAATTGCAGCAGGTGATTAAAACAGCCGGCAAAAGAAACAAACTGGTGCAGCTTGCCAATGATGATGTACTAACCGCGCAGCAGCAGTTTAATGACCTGATGCGTAACCTTCGTTTTGTATTGCGCAACAACTATGGCATGCTAAACCTGCAGTTTAAAACCTGGCAAATTTATAAAGGCGAGATAGCGTCGCTGGAACAACTGGCTGCAGGCATGGATGCACAGTTTAAAGCAGGCAATATTTCGCAGAAAGACAATATACGCGTAAAGGCATTGCTGTACAGTCTGCAGGCGGATGCTTCCGATCTTCAGCGGCAGATTTCTGATACAGAGAAAGAATTGCTGGTATTACTGCAGGTTGCTGGTGACACTGTGTATGTACCCAACCGCGAAGGCGTTATTCAAATCCCCCTCCCACCTTCGCTGGGCATTTTACTGGATTCGGCAAGGGTCAACCGCCCGGATATACAAATGGCTCAAACTAATTTATTATCGCAGCAACACAACCTGACTTATCAGAAATCACTGGTAAAGCCAGACGTAACGGTGGGCGTAGAATACGATCAGCGCAGCAGTTATGTCAATAATTTCTGGGGACTGGGCATTTCGCTCCCCCTGCCCATTCTTAACCGCAATAAAGGGAATATCAAAGCAGCGCAGCTAAGTATTCAGCAGGCCGGTGTACAAGTACAGCAACTTCAACAAACCGTACAGCAGGATGTAACAGCTGCCTACCATAAACTACTGAGCCTGCAACAACTCCAAAAATTGATTGCACCCGATTTTATAGACCGGTACAACCTGCTCATGAAAAATATGGTGAAGAGTTACCAGGAGCGGCAAATAGGCCTGGTAGAATTCATCGATTTTTTTGATGCATACAAAGAGGCGTCCACCAAACAACTACAACAGCAGGCCACGCTTATAAACGCGGCAGAAGAGCTAAACTACACAACCGGCACAACCATCATAACCCCTTAAATAACCCCTGTACTTAAAAATTATAATTATGAAGACCCTGCATCATTTTATTTGTTTACTCACAGCATCTGCCTGGCTCTGCGCATGCACCAACAGCGATGCCAGTAAAATGCCAGAAAAAAAAGAAAAATTATGCGTCTCCGATTCGCTCGCTAAAATTATCCATATTGATACAGCCGGCATTGCCAATATTGATGACGAATTAAAACTCTCCGGCGAAGTCAGTTTTAACGACAATAAAGTGGTGAAAGTGTTTCCCTTCAGCAGTGGCCAGGTATTGGAGGTACAAGTCTCCATTGGCGATAAGGTTGCGAAAGGCCAGACCCTGGCGGTAATTAAAAGTGCAGATGTAGCGGGCAACTACAGTGATTTGTCTACCAGCGGCAATGATGTGGCCATTACAAAAAAACAAATGGACAATGCTGAATCATTGTTCAAAAATGGTATTGCCAGTGAACGGGAATACATTGAAGCAAAAGAGAACTACAATAAAGCGCTCTCTGCTGCCAACAAAGTAAAAGAGATGATTGCCATTAACGGTGGCGGACACACCGCTGCTAATGGAGTTTATGTAATTGCCGCACCCATGGGTGGCTATGTAGTAGAGAAAAAAATAAACCAGGGAGGTTTTATCAGAAGCGATAACAGCGATAACCTTTTTACCATTGGCGATATCAGCGATGTATGGGTATGGGCCAATGTGTATGAAACTGATATTGCAAAAGTAAAAGAGGGCTATACGGCAGTTGTGAGTACGCTTGCTTACCCGGATTCCGTGTTTAAAGGTGTAGTAGATAAAGTAAACCAGATCCTTGATCCCGTAACCAAAGTAATGAAGATACGCGTGCGGCTTTCTAATCCCGGCATGAAACTGAAACCGGAAATGTTTGCCAATATTATTATCCGGAATAAAGAAGGTAAAAAAACTGTAGAGATCCCATCAGACGGCGTAATAAGTGACAATGGAAAGGATTTTGTTATTGTTTACCACGACCGGTGCAACCTTGAACTGCGGGAAATAGTTGTGCTGAAATCTGTAGATGGCAAAGATTTCATCGCTTCCGGCATCAAAGAAGGCGAAAAAATTATTGGCGCTAACCAGGTTTTACTTTTTAATGCGCTCAAAGAAGAATGATTGTGAAATGCCATCCAATTCTGCGGCCATATCATTCTACAAAATTCCCTTAACCCATCTTTATGAACAAGTTTATAAAAGGCATTATACATTTTTCACTCCGTCACCGCTATTTTGTCTTTTTTCTTACGGCTGTACTGGTAGCACTTGGCGTCTGGAGCTATAAAGAAACACCTATTGAAACATTTCCGGATGTTACCAATACACAAATTATCATCATTGCACAGTGGCCCGGCCGCAGCGCAGAAGAAGTCGAAAAGTTTGTCACCATTCCTCTTGAGACCGTGCTCAATTCTGTGCAAAAAAAGTCCAACCTGCGCACCACCTCTGCATTTGGCCTCTGCTATATGCGTATTATTTTTGATGATGATGTAGACGATGCCTTTGCCCGGCAACAGGTTTTTACCCGCCTGAACGGCGCTGACCTGCCCGATGGTGTAAAACCCGATGTGCAACCGCCCTACGGCCCTACCGGGGAAATATTCCGTTATACACTCAGCAGCAAAACCAGGTCTATCCGCGATTTAACCACCATACAAAACTGGGTGCTTGACCGGCAATTCAAAAGTGTACCGGGCGTTGCTGATGTAAATAGTTTTGGGGGCGAAGAAAAAATATTTGAAGTAAGTGTGAACCCGGAACTGCTTATAAAATACAACCTTACCTCGCTGGATGTATACAATGCCATTGCCAAAAGCAATGTAAACGTTGGGGGTGATGTAATTGAACGCAATGGGCAGAGCTATGTTGTAAGGGGTATTGGTGTGTTGAATGACATAGACGATATCAATAATATCATCATCAATAAAATAAACGGCGTTCCCCTGCTGGTAAAGAATGTGGGCAATGTAATAGAATCCGGTAAGCCGCGCCTGGGCCAGGTGGCCCGTGATCAGCAGGAAGATGTAATGGAAGGGATTATTGTGATGCGAAAGGGCGAAAATCCCAGCGAAGTGCTGGAACGGGTAAGGGCTAAGGTAGATGAGTTGAACAATACCATATTGCCAAAAGATGTAAAAATTAAAACATTTTATGATCGTACCAACCTGATGGATTTTGCCCAGGAAACCGTTATTCATAACCTGATTGAAGGGATTGTGCTGGTAACGGTAATAGTATTGCTGTTTATGGCCGACTGGCGAACAACCCTTACCGTGAGTATCATCATTCCGCTGTCATTGCTGTTTGCATTCATCTGTATGCGCATTAAGGGCATGAGCGCTAACCTGCTTTCCATGGGTGCGATTGATTTTGGCATTATCATAGATGGTGCGGTAGTAATGGTAGAAGGATTGTTTGTGGCGCTGGATCACAAGGCCCGTGAAGTGGGTATGGAAAAATTTAATAAGCTGGCCAAACTGGGTCTGTTTAAAAACACGGGTACAGAAATGGGCAAGTCTATATTCTTTTCTAAACTGATTATTATTACCTGCCTGGTTCCCATTTTTGCTTTTCAGAAAGTAGAGGGCAAAATGTTTTCACCGCTGGCATATACCCTTGGTTTTGCGCTGCTGGGGGCCCTGCTGTTTACACTTACCCTGGTACCTGCTTTATCCAGCATCCTGCTAAGAAAAAATGTGCGGGAAAAACACAACCCGGTTGTTATCTTTTTTGAAAAAGGCGTGAGCAAGCTGTTTAACATGGTTTACCGTAACCAGAAAAAGAGCATCTTCATAGCTATTATCTTTATGCTGCTCAGCTTCTTTTCAGCTAAATTTTTAGGAACTGAATTTTTACCTGATCTGAATGAAGGCGCATTATGGGTGGAGGCGGAACTGCCCATGAGCGTATCATTATCTGAAGCCAATACCATTTCCAATAAGATGATTGACATACTTGTAAAATTTCCTGAAGTTAAACAGACCCTGTCGCAGGTGGGCAGAACAAATGACGGTACTGATCCTAAAGGGTTTTTCAACGTACAGATCCAGGTAGATCTGAAACCCAAAAAAGAATGGGGAAGAAATATTACCGGCGAGCAATTAATAGATGAGATGGATGCGCAGCTGAAAAAATTTCCCGGAATCACGTTCAACTATTCACAACCAATACGCGATAATGTGGAGGAAGCCGTGGCGGGCGTAAATGCAGCTATGGCCGTAAAAATTTTCGGACCCGATTTTCAGACACTGGACAATAAGGCGGACAGTGTTTTAAACGTATTGAAAACAGTAGCCGGTATTGAAGATTTAGGAGTGCTCAGGAACCTGGGACAGCCGGAGTTCCGGATAGAACTTGATCAACAGAAAATGGCGTTTTACGGGGTAAACACAGCTGACGCCAATGCCGTTATTGAAATGGCCATTGGCGGCAAATCTCCCACGCAGTTATATGAAGGAGAAAGAAAGTTTGATGTGCGGGTGCGATACCAGTCAGCATTCCGCGCCACGCCGGAAGCTATTCAAAACCTGATGGTGCCTACAAGTGATGGGGCTAAAGTGCCACTCAAAGAAATAGCCGATATAAAAACACTCACTGGCCCCGCATTTATTTTCAGGGATAATAATATGCGGCATATTGCAGTAAAATTTTCGGTCCGTGAGCGGGACCTGGGCAGCACCATTGCAGAAGCACAAGAGAAAGTAAATGCGGCGGTGCAATTGCCGGCAGGTTACAAACTGAGCTGGAATGGCGAATTTGAAAACCAGCAGCGCGCCACTAAAACATTGGGCCGCGTAGTACCCATTTGTTTACTGGCCATTTTCCTGATACTTTTTATTACCTATGGTAATGTAAAAGATGCATTTCTTACCATCATCAATGTGCCCTTTGCATTAATAGGCGGCATACTGGCTTTACACATCACAGGTATTAATTTTAGTATTTCTGCGGGTATTGGTTTTATTGCGTTGTTTGGTGTGTGTATTCAAAACGGTGTAATACTGATTTCTGTGTTCCGGAAAAACCTGGACGCAGGTATGCACCTGGACGATGCCGTGAGAGAGGGCGTTATTTCAAGGGTAAGACCGGTGGTAATGACAGCATTAATGGCCATGATTGGTTTGATGCCTGCCGCTGTTTCTACGGGTATTGGCAGTGAAACGCAAAAACCCCTGGCCGTTGTAGTCATCGGTGGATTAATTACGGCTACCATTCTTACCTTGCTGATATTACCATCTATTTACTCGCTGGTATTTAAGTTTATGCACCAGCGCAGCAACCGTAAACTCTTAAGAAAAGTGGGTGCTATCGGGCAGTAGGCCGCGCCCTGAAGCTGAGGCTTAGATTGATCTTATTTAATAACTCAACTGTATCGCCTAAAAAAAGAAATTGAAAAAAAGGCGGTTGCGTCCATACAACTGCCTTTTTTTTTGAAAAGTTTAATGGTTAATAGCACAGTACCGCATTATTATTAACCTGTCATTTATTACTCCATAATTTTGAAAGTAATGGGTTGCTTTTTATGAGATTTAACATGTCGTCCGTTTTGCAGTGCCGGTATCCATTTACCGCTTTTTTGAATAACGGCAATTGCCGCCGCACGCAATTCCCCAGGGCCGCTTAAAGCGTTTATATTACTAATATTACCTTCTTCGTCTACAACAAACTGAACTAACACCGTGCCCTGCACAGCAATATCTGCAGCCTCCTGCGGATAAACAAGATGGCGGTTAAGGAAGGTGCCCCAAGCTGACAACCCTCCCGGGTACTGCGATTCAATTTCTACTGGTTCAAATCTACCATCGCCTGCGTCTTGCTTTTTTGGCTGGCTCACAACACCTTTCGCGTCTTCAACAGGTGCTTGTAATCCGTCATCTGGTTTGCCACCAATATTTGCATTTCCAATTTTTACAGCATCCAAATCATCTTGCGCTGCAAGCGGCTTATCATCCGGCACATCTTCATCCGGGGCAATGAGAGGTTTTACAAAATCCAGCGTTTTAATTTTGGGTGGCTCAGACATTTTGGGAGGAAGGGGTGGCGGCGGAACAACTTTATGCTCTACTGGTGGCAGTGCTTTCAAATTTACATCCGGGCCAAGCAGGAGTTTATCCTTATTAGTTTTCACTGATCCAAACAATACACAGGTCACACATACCAACAGCACCAGCAGCAATACCACCGTTAATGCTTTCATCAGCCTTTGCTGGTAATGCTTCCTGAGATCATACGCCCCATAGTCTTTGTTGCGCTCATCAAAAATAATGTCCAGTACGTCAGCAGTAAGTATATGACCGGCTTCCATAATTGTAATTTTTTTACAGGTAAATGAATATCTTCTCAAAGGTTTGCAGGCAGGCTTTTCACCAGCCATTGCTTATTCCGGTAACCTGAAAACAATGGGTTGTTTTTTATAAGATTTAACGGGTTTCCCATTTTGTATGGCAGCCGTCCATTTGCTGCTTTGCTTAATGACCGCCACAGCTGCTGCGCGCAATTCCTGCGGCCCGCTGATGGCTGTTACATCACTTACATTCCCCTGCAAATCCACAATAAACTGGATCACTACCGTGCCCTGTACATTATTGTCTACAGCATCCTGCGGATAATTTAGCTTGCGGTTCAGAAAAGCAGCCCATGCACTGGTACCACCCGGATACTGGGATTCTATTTCAACTTTTGTAAAAATAGTTTCGGCATCATCCTGTTTTTTTGGTGCATCCACAACACCAGTCTTTTCATTAACCGGCGGCGCCATTAAATTATCGTCTTCTTTCCCCTCCACATTGGCCAATCCTATTTTAGTATTATCCAAGTCTGTTTGTTCAGGAGGCTTTTCATCGTCCGGCACCTTATCATCAGGTGTTACCAAAAATTTGGTAAACATTTTTGTTTTAATGGGTGCCAGTCCCTGCTTTACCGGTGGCGGAATAACCACCTGCTCCTCCGGCTTTTTCTTGTCAGCAATATTATCCAGGGTAATTTCTGCTACTACTATCTGTGCGGTAGTTGCGGGTTTGATTGCTGCAACCAGCAGATAAGTAACCATTATCAGCACCACTATCAGGAACATTGTAATAAGTGATTTTATGAGCCTGCGCTGATAATGTTTCCTGAGATCATAAGCGCCGTATGCTTTATTGCGGTCGTCAAAAATAATATCCAGCACATCAGCAGTAAGTATAGTCCCCGCTTCCATAATTATATAGTTTTATGTTGGTTAGATAATAAAAGCCCGGCAAGGGAATTTGCGTCCCTGTATGCAAAAGCTTACAATAATTAATTTGTGAAAATGAATGAAACAAAAACCCTGATATCTGCAGCAGTAATACCAATACCCGATCACGGCAGGTGATTACCGGCGCTCAGCTGGCTGTAATAAAAGACGATTATCTTTTCCGGAAAATTTACTTTATACTAAGACTTTATTCCCGGCTAATTCCATAAAATAAGAAACATTTTTTATCGCCTGCCTTAGCGCAATCCTATCAAAGAAATATCCTGTTATTTTTGCGCAGTCATTTTACATGGGGGGATGACAGTTCGCTATTCGCTTCCCCTTTTCTCTTCTATGCACTTTGACCTTAACACTTTTTGTTAACGCAGCCATTTCCGCATCCATATTGCAAAGATTATCGCTGCAATCTTTTATCTGCCTCCTAGCATTAATTACTTTTGTCAAGCAAATTCTTACACGGAATGAAAAGAAATGTATTCTTGCTCTTAATACTGTCTGCGGCACTTTCTGCCAGGGCACAGCTGATAAAAGATACCAGTACGCAAAAAAACTGGAGCCTGCACCTGCAGGTAACCGGCATTCCGCAGTATCATTTTAATTTTGCCGCAAAATATTCGGGCAATAACAGCCTCCAGACATCAGAAGGCACCAAAATTTCTTTTACCAATACTTATTATATTGGCCGAAAGCTGTGGCGTAACGCAGCTGTTTATCTAAACCCGGAAATTGCCGGTGGCGAAGGCCTCAGCAAGGCAACAGGTGTTGCCGGCTTTCCCAATGGGGAAACTTTCCGTATTGGAAGCGCAACACCCAAATTATATATTGCCCGGGCCTATCTTGAACAAAAGTTTGCGTTGGGCAGTGGCACCAGTCTTATTGAAGACGATTTAAATCAGCTGCGCGAAAATGCCACTGCATCCTACTTCTCCGTAAGACTTGGCAAATTCAGCCTGGCAGATTTTTTTGATGATAACAGTTACAGTCATGACCCGCGGACGGATTTTATGAACTGGAGCCTGATGAGCGCTGGTGCATGGGATTATCCCGCCAATACCAGGGGCTACACCAATGGCCTGGTACTTGAAGTAAAAAAACCTGGTTGGGCTTTGCGCACTGCCATTGTGCAGGTGCCGGAATTTGCCAACGGCCAAAAACTGGATACCAGGCTCAGCGGCGCCTTTGGTATCGTGATGGAAGCAGAAAAAAGAATCGTTATAAAAAAAGATGAAAATATTGTGTTGCGGTTAGGTGGTTTTTATAATAAAGCCAATATGGGGAATTATGATGATGCCATCCGGCAGGCCCTCCAGCAATTTTCACCCCCGGATATTACTGCCAGCAGGCAATACAGCCGTAATAAAACCGGCTTCTATATTAATGCCGAACAAAATTTTAAAAATGGCGGCAGCTTCTTACGCTATAGCTGGAACGATGGCGCCAATGAAACCTGGGCTTTTACCGAGATTGACCGGAGCCTTGCCGCCGGCCTTTCCTTCAATGGCAGGGCCTGGAAAAGACCAGCAGATAAATGGGGACTTGCCTACGCGGGAAATGGAATTTCAAAACCCCACCGCAATTATTTAAAGAACGGTGGTTACGGTTTTATCATCGGAGATGGCAATCTTAATTATGCTGTTGAAAATATTATTGAACTGTTCTACAGTTACCACATTACAAAGCTGCATTTGTCGGTAAGCCCGGATTACCAGTTTATCGTTCACCCCGCCTATAATAAAGACCGGGGACCGGTGCATGTTGTGGCAATGCGGGTACATATTGAAATATAGTTATAACACCGGGAAAAAATGATTATTCATCACAGCCTCATTAGTATAGTTGCGAGGTTCCTGGTTACAACTTCGCGCAGGCAGGGCCGTTTGACTGCTACCCATACACGGTCAGGACGCTATGACTGCTCTTGTTGATCTCTTACATCCTTTTCTTCTTTCTTCTCCTGGATATCCGTAATTTGTTTACCAAACTACTGCACATGAAATATATCACCAGCTGGCTGCTGCTTAGTATGCCTTTTTTTCAAACGATATCTGCACAAAACAAATCACTGAAAATTCCCGAAAACAAAAAAACAGTATTGGCATCTGTTGAGAAACACCAGCAGGAATTAATCAACCTTAGTGATTCTGTGTGGAAGTTTGCCGAAACGGCTTTAAAAGAATCGCAGTCAGCAAAAATACTTGCCGATTATGCAGAGAAAAATGGCTTTAACACACGGCGTGGCGTAGCCGAAATGCCTACCGCTTTTATAGCTGAATATGGATCGGGCAAGCCGGTAATCGCCATCCTGGGTGAATTTGATGCTTTGCCCGGCCTTTCACAGAAAGCGCAAGCTGCGAGGGCAGCCCTCCATGAAAATGCACCCGGCCACGGTTGTGGCCATAATATGTTTGGCGCCGCCAGCCTAGGCGCGGCGCTGGCCATCAAAGAATTAATAGCCGCTGGAAAAATAAAAGGTACCATTCGTTTTTATGGCACGCCTGCGGAAGAAGATATTGGCGGCAAAATATACATGGCCCGCGCGGGTTTATTTAATGATGTAGATATCTGCCTGGACTGGCACCCCGATTCTGAAAACAAGGCCAATATGCAAAGCTCGCAATCAATGGTGAGCTACCTGGTAGAATTTAAAGGCAAGAGTGCGCATGCAGCAGCAGATCCCTGGAATGGCAAGAGTGCGCTGGATGGGGCGGAGTTTTTTACGCATGGCATCAATTACCTGCGGGAACATGTGCGCCCCAGCGTACGTATGCATTATGTGTTTAAAAAAGCGGGCGATGTACCCAATGTGATTCCTGCAGAAGCCAGTGTATGGATCTGGCTGCGCGATTCTAAACACAGTGGAGTTGCAATAGCAGAAAAAAGAATGCGCGAAATTGCCCAGGGCGCCGCTACCATGGCAGGGGTGGAAAGCTCCATAAAATTGATGAGCGGAGATTATGAGTTGCTGGTGAATGAAACGGGCGCCAAAGCTTTACAGGCCAATATGGAACTGGTGGGACCCGTTACCTACACGCCCGAAGAAACCAGTTTTGCCAACCAGGTCATGACCGCATACGGCAGTGAGCCAAAAGGACTCAACGGCGCCATAAAGCCATTGGAAATAACCCGCACTGATCCCGACGGCGGCTCTACAGATGTAGGCGATGTAAGTTATATTGTACCTGAAATCACCCTGCTGGCCGCCACCGCACCTTACCAGGCACCATGGCATTCATGGGTGGTGGTAGCCTGTGGCGGTATGTCCATTGGACATAAAGGAATGCTGTTTGCTGCTAAATCTTTATCCACTACAATGGTTGATTTGTTCGAAAACGAAAAGCTGCGGCAGGATATCCGGAAAGAGTTTGACCAGCGAAAGGGCAGCGAGGTTTGGAAAGCGATGCTTCCTGAAGGGCCGCCGCCGGTGCAATAAGTACACACCCCCGGCCCCTTTTTACTGGGAGGGCGGGGGATTCCACCGCATGTGTCCCTTTTGCTAACAGCAGTGGGTTATTACCCTTTTTAAATATTTATCGATACAATTAAGCTTGCAGCAGGCGTAAAAAAACTAAATTATCAAAGCAGCTGTAATCCCACAAGACTTTACCCTGTGATGGCTCTTACCGGGGGGCGGGCTTCTTCAACTTGTTGGAGAAGCCCGCCCGGATAAATTCGTTCGGACGGGGCGGGGATGAGGGGAAATGAAGGAATAAAACTACGTTCTCAATTGCTGTTTTTGCCTTAATTTCGGCATTCAAATCTTACCAATATTATGGCTGAAGTGATACTTATGCCCCGTTTAAGTGATACCATGACCGAAGGCGTTATTGCCGCCTGGCATAAAAAAGTGGGCGATACCGTTAAGAAAGGCGATCTGCTGGCTGAAGTGGAAACAGATAAAGCCACCATGGAACTGGAAAGTTATAAAGATGGCACCCTGCTGCACATAGGCAGCGATAAAGGCGGCAAACTGCAGGTAAATGACTTGCTGGCCATTATTGGCGCCCCCGGCGAAGATGTATCCAGCCTTGTAAAGGGCGGTGCTGCCGCGCCGGCAGAAGAACCCCAAAAAGAGGCTGCGCCTGCAAAAGCCGAAGAAAAGAAAGAAGAACCTAAAAAAGAACCTGCCCCGGCTCCTGCTGCCGGTGCGTCTATGGATCTTACCAAAGTGGATGAAGTAATATTAATGCCCCGCCTGAGCGATACCATGACCGAAGGTGTTATTGCAGCCTGGCATAAAAAGGTAGGTGATGCCGTGAAGAAAGGGGATCTGCTGGCGGATGTGGAAACAGATAAGGCCACCATGGAACTGGAGAGCTATAAAAACGGTAAGCTATTATACATTGGTGCGCAAAAAGGAGACAAAGTACCCGTAAACGCATTGCTCTGCATTATAGGCGAAGAAGGAAAAGTAGACATTGATAAAATAGTAGCCGCGGCAAAAGGCGGTGTGGCATCTCCTGATTCATCAGAACCTGCACCAGCAAAACAAGACGCTGGTTCTGGAGCTACTACCACCGCTGCTCCTGCAAAAGAAGAAGCCGCTCCTGTTGAAGCAGCAGCCAACGGACGGGTAAAAGCTTCTCCGCTTGCAAAGAAACTGGCAGCTGAAAAAGGAATTAATATTGCCCAGGTGAAGGGAAGCGGCGATGGTGGCCGCATTACCAAATCTGATATTGATAATTACAAACCAGCTGCAGAAACAAAACAAGCTGCTACAGCTGTTTCTTCCTCCGCTTCAGCAGCAGGCGCCGCCGGCCAGGTTAGTTTTGATGAAGTACCGGTAACGCAGATGCGCAAAGCCATTGCCAAGAGTCTTGCAGGAAGTTTGTTTACGGCCCCGCATTTTTATGTTACTATGGCCATTGATATGGACAAAGCCGTTGAGAGCCGCGCCAAACTCAATGAAGTAAGCAAGACAAAAATATCCTTTAACGATATGGTGCTAAAAGCCTGCGCCATTGCATTAAAGCAACACCCTGCTATCAACAGCAGTTGGCTGGGCGATAAAATACGGATTAATCACCATGTAAATATTGGTGTAGCCGTTGCCGTTCCGGATGGATTACTGGTGCCTGTAGTACGGTTCGCAGATACAAAATCGCTAAGCCAGATTGGCACAGAAGTAAAAGAATTTGCACAAAAAGCTAAAGATAAAAAATTACAACCGGCAGATTGGGAAGGAAGCACCTTTACCATTTCTAACCTCGGTATGTTTGGTGTAGATGAATTTACAGCTATCATTAACCCGCCCGATTCCTGCATACTGGCAGTAGGCGGTATCCAACAAATACCCGTGGTAAAAGACGGCCAGGTAAAACCAGGTAACGTAATGAAAGTAACACTCAGCTGTGACCACCGCGTAGTAGACGGGGCAAGCGGTGCTGCCTTTTTACTTACGCTGAAAAGCTTGCTGGAAGAGCCGTTGCGGATGCTCATTTAAAAGACAATTTATATTGCCTGTAAAAAAGGAAGCCGGATAAATCATCCGGCTTCCTTTTTTATAGGTTTAGGTCCGCCCCAAATACAGCATTATTGTATTTGAAGTACACTGGTTATTCTCCTTCACTTACTGCAGATGTTTCCATCTTAGTTTTATACCCGCTATTCTTCCGATCCCTGATTTCATAACCTTCTCCGGCCTGCACTAAAATCTTACCCGTAGATTTTAAATGCAGATCGCAATAGCCGTTAATAAATACCGCGATGGACGGGGAATGCAACGGCGAAAACGAAACAATACCTGCGTCAGCGTTAATTTCCAGTTTAGCCAGCTCTTTTACAGAAACAGTGACCTGCACTTTGCCGCGGTAAGAAATTTGCTTACGCGAAGTAATGGTTAGTACAGCATTGCTAACGGTAACCGAAATTTCCGGCACCCACCTTTCATCACCTTCAATATAAGCTTTCTTTAGTGTGTCGTTTTGCACCAATACCACATCTATATTGGCATTGACGACAATTTTCTGAAACGGTGATATAGCCAGTTCAGAAAGCACATAACCGGTATTATCGGCAATTTGTGCCTGCCCTGTCACTACAGCAGCCAGCAGCAGGGCTACAATAAAGCCCATCTTCTTTTTCATACTTGATAATGTTTAATAGTTAATGATTTTGTAGGGCAAATATTTGTTTTTGCAGCAAGCAATAAAACCACACATGCTATGAATTGCAGAAAAAGGCGACCGAAATGCTATTTATCCTTGTTAAACTAAAATGAGGAAAGCCGGTACAGGAGTTGTACCGGCTTTTCAATATTTTACAATGCAGGAATAAAAATCTTACGTAACACTTACTGCTGTGCTGCTACTCTATTGCAGCAGTTTCTTGATCCGCGCCACATCCACTGCAAACTCCCTTTGACTGGCAATCACTCCGGCATCTTCCAGCTCCCTGATATCATCCAGGAATGCACTTTTAAAGCTTTGGGTTTTATTAGCAAACCATTTGTCCTTATACTTTTTGTAAATATTTTCTGCTGTCACATATTTTCCCGACAATAAATAGCCAAGTGCCAGGTTAGTATAAATCCAGTCTTCGTCAGGATACAATTTGAGTCCGCTGGCGGCGGACTGCACGGCGCCATTAAAATCACCCGCAAACAACTGATTAAAAGACAGGCTTCCGTACAATTTTGACAAACTTTTGTTATCACGGGCTTTATTGCTGCAAAGCCGCCCCTGCTCTTCCGAAATGGCAACATTTTCTTTAAGCCTGTTCATTTTAATTACCCGGTACGCTTGCACGGTATCAGTTGTCTGGCGTTTTGCATCCAGCTTATAATAGATCCTGTCGAGGTTATTCAGTTCTACATTTATCAAAAGCAATTTATTAAGATAATGGCCACGCATATCGGGCTGCGCTTTATCCAGCAGTTTCTGGTAGATCGCCTTTGCCAGTTCCGGTTTTTCGTTCCTGTAATAATAATCAGCCGCACTATTTAATTCAGCTGTATTACCTGATGACAGGATTCCTCCAAATGTCAACGCACTATCCTGCAATTTTTCTTTGAAAGGCTTTTCCGGATACACCATTTCAATTGCCTGCTCCGGGTTTGCAAAATCTGCGTGGATATTCCATAAACTTACTGTACCGCCATCCTGGATAGTAATTACTGTGCTGTCGTTGTAAAAAGCCGACCGGGATTTGTTTTTGCTGTTACCAATTTGTTTTACCAGTAAATTATTGTAACCGTTTTCACTGCGCCTGAATATAGAATCACTGTTGCGGGTTTCCAGTAAAAATATTTTTTCATTTTTTTGTTCAATCAGCATCCTGCTCAAATCCTTTGTAAACTTTATGGATCTTATCTTCTCCGCCAGTATACCAGCGCCGGTGAAAAAACTGTTGTTAAGATCAATTTGCTGCAGCAGAGGATATTTATTGAGCAGTGTATCCCGTACAGACATTTTTCCATCTGCTATCACAATGATTGATCTGCTATCTGGCGTAAAACAGGCCGCATCAATGTATTCATCATCCCAGTAAGAAATAATAATAATTTTATTGTTTGCGCCCACTACTTTCATTTTTCCACCACCGTTGAGTAATTTATACCTGCTGTCAGCAGAAAATGACATGCTCTCATTTGATAAGGAAATATTCCTGTAATTACCAATGGTATCAGGCTTTGAGCCGTTTCTTTCACCGGAAGCCCGCATCAGTAAAACATTCTCATCTTTATCAATAAGAAAAACCTGTCGCCCGTCCGGGGACAACTGGAATAACGAATAACCTATCTGGTCCGGGGAGATGGGTTCCGTTGATTTCGCATTTACAAAACGCGGCATTTTACCCACGCTGTTAATTTCTCCATCTGTACTCATTTCAATTCTGAATGAATCAATAACGGCTACTATATTATTACTATCGTTATAATTTAAGAAAACGATGTTTTTATCTGTAGAAACAGAATCTTTAATGCCACAGAAAAAACGGTTAAACTGATCATCAAAACTATTCTCGCTGATGAGCAGCCTGCCATTATCTACTTTCCCGGCAACTACCTGGTTGCCGTTATTAAACGCAAACCCATTGCCGTTACCTGCCACCACAAGGTTTGCTTTGTTGAGATTAATGTTACGGGTTATATCAAATGTTTGTTTGGGAAAAAGGTTATCGTTAACAATACCTGCCAGTATTTTTTTCAAAACCGGGTGCTTGCATACGCCCCACAGGTTCTTTGCATCAGCAAGGCTTTTGGCTGGTTCTTCAGCAGCATTTTCCTTAATTCTCACCGCGTCATTAATCCGGTTAAGCAAAAAAGTATCAATATACTGCGCAAGTTGAAATTGGGCAGTGTCAACAGCTACAGTTTTAAGCAATGAGTCTATGATGGCTTCTTTTGCTGGCCGGTCCAATGAGTTGCTGAAATAAAAAACCTGGTTTTTCAACGCATTCTTTACCAATTGCTTTTTAAAATTTTCTTTCTGACTTTGTTCATTATCCCGCAATTGCAAGGCAATGTTTTTTTGCTCCCCGGCCGCATCTGCATATTTTTTTAATTCAATACTTTGCCGGAATGCTATCGCCGCACTTGAATCCGCTTTTTTTCGCTGTATTTCCGCTATCTGCCGTTGCACCGTGGCGCTATCAAAATTCTTTCTTGCTTCTGCTGCATTTGAATTGGCAATTTTTTTTTGCTCATCAGCTATACTTACATTTTGCTCGGCTATTTTACGCTGGTCACGGGCATTGTTTCTTTCTGCAAAAGCCCAGAGGCCAAATAAAAATGAAACAGCTACTGCCAGTGATAAAACCCTGACTACTTTTTTAGTGAATTTATCGCGCTGTTCCCGGGCGATATCTTTCTTTATTTCCAGTTCTTCCGCAGCTTTTATCTCCTTATTTTTTACAATACTGTTCTTTAAAAATTGTACATTTTTCTGGAACAGCGCTTCATGCAGGGCCGGGTCATTTGATTTTTTAGGCAGCTGGTGATAACGGCTTGCCCATATGGCATTTTTTGATTGATTGTCGCCCCATTCGTTTAAGTCGCGCAGCAATAAACCCCTGAGCCATTCCTCATTGTCAACTTCGTGCAATTCTCTTCTTTCATTCAGGCGCCTGTATAAATTACCCAGCTTCATTTCTTCTACAATCCATTCATTCAGGCGGGTCCAGTTACGCATCAGGCTTTCATGAGAAATATCGATAATAAGGCCGGGGTATAAGCCGGTATTAACAGGCGGCATAATGAATGACGTTTCACTATCCCTGAAATGGTTAACCACCTCATTTATTTCAGTTTCACTTGCATGCAGGGAAGCGGCAATGGCATAAATATTTCTCAGTTCGGTAGGTCGCCTGCCGCCTTTTTGATCAGTGCCCAGATCGGTCAGCGACTGAAAAATAATTTTTGCTACCTGCTGCTTTTTTGAAAGTTTTTTCTCGTCGGGGCCGCCATCACCCAATTCTTTAAATTTTGCTTCCGCATGATTGGCCAGGGCCTTATCCATTTCACCAGTTCGCCTGTAATGTTCATAATTAATTTCTACATCTGGTCCCTCTTTCATGGCCTCATTATAAGTACGCATGAGGGCGTGCTGCAGAATGGGCAGCTGGTCTAAATTATCCCGCAGTTTGCTTTCTTCAATTTCATTAACCAGCAGCTCTACCAGTTCAGGCGCTATCTTTTTGCCTGCCAGGCGTACAGGATTTTCTATTACTTCTTTCAGCTGGCCCCTGGTAAGCTGTGGCACCAGATATTGTCCGTCGTTAATGGCCTCGGGCAAGCCCCGGTACTTTACGCAATCGCCTAAAAATTCAGAACGCATAGTAATAATAACGTAGATGGCATTGCCAGGGTCAAGTGCTGCTTTTAAGAGGAGGTTAACAAACTGGTTCTCGATATTTTCCTTGCCCAGATTTTTGCGGTCGAACCGAAAAAGTTCCTCAAACTGGTCGATGATAATTAGCAGGTTCGAGCCCGCTTTCTCAGCGTCATTGGTGCTGTTATCAGTATCCAGTAATTCTTTTGCATCCAGCAGGCCGTATATAGAATTGCCCAGCAGTGATTCAAAATTGGTAAACGCTTCCTTCAGATCTTTTGATTCTTTTGTATGCGATTTAATACTGGCCAGCGCAATGGCCAGGTTCTCAACAGGATCTTTTCCGGGCCTGCAAATAGCAATATTCCATTTGCTGCCTGCCCCATGCAGATAACCACCAAAAAGTTGCGGTATTAACCCGGCCCTTACCAGCGAAGACTTACCTGTTCCCGAACTGCCAATTACCGCCAGGAAGCGGTTTCGTTTCAACCTTTTAATCAGCTCTTCGGCCTGCCCCACCCTGCCATTAAAAAGTTGAAATTCGGACGTCTTAAACGGCCTTAACCCGGGAAATGGCCGTCTTGCAATTTCGACTGCCGGCAGAATGGAAATCTTACTACCGTCTTCCTGCAGGTCTAGGTAAAATTCATCAATCTGGAAAGGAAAACCACCTGAACCATCACTGGAACCATCTTTCATATTCATAGTTTTAACTTATCAAGAAAAGTGCTTACCCCATTTTCAAAATCGTCCCTGCCCCTTATAGTAATAAATGAATTTTTACTTACATCCCTTTCTATTTTTATTTCTATTCCCGGCTCATCAATGCAAATTGCTTTGGACGCTGTTTTACCGGCAGCAATCAGGATTGACTGGCGCACCAGGAACCATTCCGGATCCGATGCACCATAAAATATGCAGGCGCCTTCGCAATTTTCCATTTGCTCCATATCCGCAGAGAGGGCGCCATTGGGCACATTGGGCAGTACGGCTATGTTTTCATTTTCTTCTATTTTCTTTTTTAGATCTATCCGCAGGTTACTGTTATGATCTTTGGAAAAATCATAAAACATAAACACCTTTTTGTTGGGCGAAAAACTTTTCTTTAATGCATTTATTTTTTTCTCCTTCTCTGTATCCAGGCTTTTTATCAAATCAAACATGCATTCAAAATCATTGCCGGTAAAAAGCGGGTTCATGCTTACTTCTTTTGCCAGCTTTATTTTTAAATCGATGCTTAACAGCCATACAATGCGCCTGTGAAAAGCTTTGCCGGCGTTTATACTGTGGGATAAGTCATACTGCTCTTTATTAATACCGCCGGCCAGGTCGGTTTCAGAAGAAATAATGTGGATGGAGTACACCGCCTCCCTGATATAATCTGCGCAGGCAGCAATAACCGATTGCTCGTCCTTTTTAATCAGTTCCTCCGTTTCTTCTACCGAGGGTATAATCTGGTAAGGCCATTTTTCATACTTTATTTTTCCTTCTACCTGTATAATAAAAGCTTTTCTTTTTTTTCTGCCTTCCTCAGAAACAGGCACTGATAAAAATATTTTTCCTTTATTACGCAGTTCTTCAATAGCATTGGCTGTTTCGCTTTTACCATCGTTGCTGGAAATTGAATTGTGGATGTTCTGATCTGTGAGCATTTCCGCAGCAATGCTGTTTATTTCACGTTGAATTTCTGTGTAATGCGCCCACACCTGTTCGCCCATGTCTGAAAGAAATTTCATACCATTGGGCAGGCCTTGAATTTTTGAAATCTGCGGACGATTTGACAGCGAACAGTTTTTGGCAAAAATGGGAATCACCCTGCATTTTTTCTGATCATGCCTTTCCAGCGCGGATTTTAATTCAACCGCATCAATATACCTGGAGTTCAGAAAATCCTGGCTGATGATAAGCAATATGATCTGGGCGCCGTACAGCCTGGTCTTTATCTCGTCGTCCCATTCGCTGCCGGGGCTGATCTTTCCATCATCCCAGATATTCAGGCCGGGACAATTATCGTTGTTTACGTATTTTTTCAACGTATCAAAATAGGGCCTGTCTTCGTGCGAGTAAGAAATAAACAAATTGATCCTGGCCATAAACTACATTTTTCTGCTGTGGTTTTATATGATGCCCGTTACACTCTTATACAAATACAGGTATGGGCTGGTATTATTGAAAGCTGGTAAGCAGGGACTAAAAGAATATGCGCATCAGTTGGGGCGGATTATACAGCCAGCGCTGGCGGCTGCGTTTTTAAGACAGCCAATATTACTCAAAATTTAAAAAAGAATCTGATTCCAGCAATACCCTAAAGTGGTAAGCCCCAGCAGTTCTGGGGGCTGTACCACATAATTTTGCTATCTTGACAAATGCAGAAATCCACCATTCAGTTACTGCGGTTTCATTTTTCTTTTTTCCTGCTACCCGTTTACCTCTTTGCACTCAGCCGGGTAGTATATACCAACTGGTGGCGCGCCCTGCTCATTTTTGGCATCCTTCATTTGCTCGTTTATCCGGCCAGTAATGGCTACAACAGTTATATGGACCGCGACCAGACAAGCATCGGCGGCATAAAAACCCCCATGGCGCCTACGCTGGAGCTGTACATTGTATCACTGCTAATGGATATAGCTGCAGTAAGCCTGGGTTTCATCATAAGCTACTGGTTTGCGTTGGGTATTTTACTCTACATACTAGCCTCCCGGGCTTATAGCTACCGGGGTATCCGCTTAAAAAAGTATCCTTTTGCCGGCTACCTGACCGTCGTAATTTTCCAGGGGGCCGTCACTTTTTGGCTGGTTTACCACGGTTGCCATGAACCGCTTACACTACATGTACCTGCAAGCGGCATGTTGGCCAGCAGTTTATTAATTGGTGGATTTTATCCGCTCACACAGGTTTACCAGCATGAAGCAGATACGAAAGATGGTGTTAAAAGCATCAGCAGCTGGCTGGGTTACCGCGGCACATTTGTGTTTACTGCAGTGGTGTATTGCATTGCTTTTGCAGTACTGGCCTATCATTTTTTTGTGGCGCTCGATTGGGATAAATTTTTTGTGCTGGCAACCTGTATGCTGCCTATTCTCGTATATTTTTTTATATGGGCACGAAAAGTGTGGAAGAATACAACAGCCGCCAGTTTCGCTAATACCATGCGTATGAATTTGCTGGCATCTGTTTGTACCAATACCGGTTTTTTAATTCTTGTTATCTGGAAAATAGTCAGTCATTGAGTAAAATAATATCCATAGGCACGGCAACCCCCGCACACAAGCACCAGCAGGAAGATATCATGCATTTTATGCAGCAGGTCTACGCTATGAATGAAACGGACAACCGGAAATTAAAATTCCTGTACCACCAGAGTGGTATTGAAACCCGTTACTCCGTTGTATCCGACTACAATAGAAATATCAACGAATGGAAATTCTATCCCCATTCAGAAAATTTGGAACCATTCCCGTCGCTTGAGCAGCGTATGATCTGGTTCAATAAATATGCGCCGCCCCTGAGTGTAGACGCCATCAGAAACTGTTTGGACGGGCATATAAATGCCCGTGATATTACCCATCTTATTACGGTCAGCTGTACCGGCATGAGCGCTCCGGGGCTCGACTTACAGGTAATGGACCTGATGGATTTACCTAAAAATATCTACCGCAGTTCAGTAAATTTTATGGGTTGCTATGCGGCCATCCATGCTATGAAAATGGCCGATGCCATTTGTAAAAGTGAAACCAGTGCAAAGGTGATGATTGTTTGTACAGAACTGTGTACGCTTCATTTTCAGAAAGAACCCACTGCCGACAATATTGCTTCCAGCTTATTGTTTGCCGACGGTGCCGCCGCTGTATTAATTACCCACGATTCATTTGCCAGAGAGGGTTTGCACATAGATAATTTTTATGCTGAAGTAGTACCCAAAGGCAAAAAAGACATGGCCTGGGAGCTGTCCGGCACCGGATTTTTGATGACCTTAAGCGGCTATATACCCGAGCTGATAGAAGAGGATTTTGCATTGCTGGTTAACCGGGCCCTGCAGCATGCAAAAAAAACAAAAGAAGATATTACCAGCTGGTGCATCCACCCTGGTGGAAAAAGAATTGTGGATGTGATTGCCAAAACATTACAGTTGCCGCCGTTTGCCCTGCAATCCAGTTACGATGTAATGAAAGCATACGGAAATATGTCCTCCCCTACCATATTGTTTGTGCTGAAACAAATTTTTGAGCAGTACAAAAGCGGTGATAAGGCTGATATCTTTGGGGCAGCTTTTGGGCCTGGGCTTACCATGGAGACTTTTTGCCTGTCGAAAAACTAAACAGCCAGAATCCGCTGCAAGTAGTTTATTTTACCTGTACATTATACTATCCCATTTGAATTTTTCTGCCCGGTCATATAAAAAAGAATTATTAGATGAGGACGGAATTCCTTTTGCCGACATCAGGCAAAACATGAAGGAACTGAACTTTATTAATACACACCTGGGCGGCCATGCCATTACTGTAGCCGCTTTTAAACAGCTGCTGCAAAAAAGAAAAAAAATCAGCGTTTGTGAAATTGGTTGCGGGGGTGGCGATAACCTGCTTGCTATCTACCGCTGGTGCAGGGAAAAAAATATTGAAGTGCATTTAACAGGCATTGACTATAACAAGGATTGCACTGCCATTGCAGCGTCCTGTTTACCTGCATCAATTACAGTTATTATTACGGCTGATTATAAAACAGTTAACTGGACCGTTCAAAAACCGGATATTATTTTTTCGTCGTTATTCTGTCATCATTTTACAAATGAAGAATTAAAGTATATGCTGGGCTGGATGCAGGTTAACAGCAGCCTTGGATTCTTCATTAATGATTTGCACCGGCATTTTTTAGCATATTATTCTATAAAAATTCTTACCCGGCTTTTCTCAAAATCTTACCTTGTAAAAAATGATGCGCCGCTTTCTGTGCAGAGAGGGTTTATCAGAAAAGAATGGAATGATTTATTGCAACAATCAGCCGTTACCAGCTATAATATTAAATGGAAATGGGCTTTTCGCTGGTTAATTACGGGCAGGCATACCTAAAGCAGGTTTTATTATGAATACCGACCCCGACCGTGTATCTGCTGCTACCCCACTTCCTGAGGCGGAGGTGTATGATACTGCCATTATTGGGGGCGGACTGGCGGGGCTGGCGCTGGCCATACAACTGGCCAAAGAAAACTTCCGGGTGATTGTAATAGAAAAAGAAGTTTATCCCTTTCACCGTGTTTGCGGGGAATACATCAGTTTTGAATGCTGGAATTTTCTGGAAAGTATTGGCTACCCTTTAAGTGATATGGATTTGCCTTCTATAAAAAACCTGCTGGTATCTGCCCCCAATGGGCATACCGTGTCGCATACATTAACATTGGGCGGGTTCGGCATCAGCCGGTATAAGATTGATGCAGAGCTGGCGCAGATAGCTGCAGACAACGGTGCGGTGGTGAGGCAAAATGAAAAAGTAAATGAAGTTGTGTTTAATGGCAACCTGTTTACTGTACATACTACCACGGCTGTTATTCAGGCAAAATGTGTAGCGGCATCTTTTGGCAAACGCAGTAACCTGGATGTAAAATGGAAGCGGGCATTTGCCCTTCAGCGACCTGGAAAGTTAAATAATTACATAGGTGTAAAATACCATGTTAAGATAGATGGGGCTGCCGATGCCATTGCCCTGCATAATTTTGCCGATGGATATTGCGGCATTTCGCAGGTAGAAGACAATACCTGGTGTCTTTGTTATTTAACCACTGCAAACAACCTGAAGAAATCGGGTAATAGCATTGAAACCATGGAGAAAACTATTTTGTACCAGAACCCGTTACTAAAGAATATATTCTCTACGGCTTTATTTATTAATAGAGATCCTGTTACGATTGCCCAGGTGGCCTTCAGTAAAAAAGAACAGGTAACGGACCATATGCTGATGGTAGGCGATGCTGCCGGCATGATAACGCCCCTGTGCGGCAATGGCATGAGTATGGCCCTGCATGGCAGCAAGATAGCCGCCCTGGCCATAGCCAGTTTTCTGGATGGTAAAACCTCCCGGGCGCAGATGGAAGCCAGTTACAGCCAGCAATGGAATAACTTGTTTGCCAAAAGATTACGGACCGGTCGTTTTATCCAGCGTATGTTTGGCAAGCCCTGGCTTACCAATGCTTTTATTACTATATTGAAACCCTTTCCAAAAATTACGGCATATTTGATACGCCAAACCCATGGAGAACCCTTTTGAAAACTACCTATAAGTGAGTACTGTTATGAAACATCTGATACTGGTAAGCTGCTATTGCCTTTTGGCCTTTGGCGCAGGGGCACAAAATTATCATGCCATCCAGGGCTCATCGTATGCAGGGGCGCTGGGCGTACACAATAATCCGGCTTCCATTGTTAACACGCCTTTTTCATGGGACGTAGTATTGTTTGGCACACAGGTTACAAGCAGTACCAATGCCTTCACCATCTATAATTATTCATTACTCTCTTCCCCGGCCAATTCACTCTACCAGGTAGATAAAGGACAATATGCCCGTAAAGCAACCCTCAACTTTAACCTTAACCTGCTTAATGCAAGAATAGCCCTTAACCGGAAAAGCAGTATTGCATTTGGCATTAACTTAAGAAGCCATAGCAACCTGAAAACAAGTGATTACAATTTTATTGATACACTTGAAAATTCCAGTGATTTTTTGAAAATCAACCAGGATCTTGATAACGTTAATGGGAAATTGCTCAGCAGTACGTGGATAGAAGGGTATATCAGCTACGCACGCACGATTGCTGACAATGAATTCAGCAGGTTGAATGCCGGCGTCACGGTAAAGTTGAGCAGGGGTATCTCAGGTGCTTATACCAATTTAAACAATATTGTACTTTCGCGCAGCGTAACTGGCAACTCAACTGTTTACAATGTGAATGCAGCTGATATTGTTTACGGATATTCCTCTAATTACGATCGCTGGCACAGCAACAACAGCAGTTCACAGAACATTAATAATTTCGTCAGTTATACGGAGGGCGGCGCATCGGTGGATGCAGGCTTCGAGTATTTAATAAAACCCCAGGGCACTACCAGCTTTGGTGATGACGCAGATTATTATGATTACGACTGGAAACTGGGTC
Source organism: Chitinophagaceae bacterium (assembly GCA_039916305.1). Lineage (GTDB taxonomy): Bacteria > Bacteroidota > Bacteroidia > Chitinophagales > Chitinophagaceae > JACMLD01. The sequence goes on from JBDSLR010000026.1 coordinate 45,043, forward strand.
TTTCTTTACTGGATATTGGTGGTAACCAGTACAAGTATGGTACACAGAGCCGTATAATCAGCAGTATAAAATCCACTATCACCGGCACTACGCTTGATAATAAATTTGACTCAACCATCGGTACCCTGCAACAGTTTAATGACAGCCTGGCTACTGTTGTAAACGCAGACCAGGCAGGTGGTAAGTTTACCGTCATTAATCCCATGCGCCTGGTGGCCAATGTTGATCACTACCTTACCGGCAACTTTTATATCAATGCAGCATTATCCATTAATCTACCCTTCTCTTCCATAAAAAAAGGCTATTTACAGGTAAAGGAAATCAATTTGTTTACGGTTACTCCGAGGTGGGAAACCAAGCGGTATGGTGTTTACCTGCCCATTCAATACAATACACAAAAACAGTTTTGGGTGGGTGCCGCTTTTAAAGCAGGCCCCCTTTTGCTGGGCTTTCATAACCTGGCCAACCTTTTTTCAAAAACCTCTGTGCAAAATGGGGGCGGTTATATTGCACTCATTCTCCGCGCTCCGCGGGGACTTAATGAAAAAACAGATAAAAGATTGGACTGCCCCAAACCGATTTGGTAGGCAATAAATTTTCTCTCCGGCATTTCTCCAGGCAGCTGCAAAGCCATACTTTCAATATATTTTGAAAATTCAGAAATAGCGTGTAATTTTAGGTTGTAAAATAATTGCGATATGAAATTGACCGACGCCAAATTACAGTTTATTGCTTCCTGGGGGGCTTTCGGTACGCACTGGGGTATTAACCGTACCATGGCACAGATCCACGCTTTGCTGCTGGTAAGTGCAGAACCGCTTAACCAGGATAATATTATGGAGCAGCTGAATATCAGCCGCGGCAATGTAAATATGAATATCAGGGAACTCATTGACTGGGCCCTGGTGGAAAGGGTAATTGTACCTGGTGAACGCAAAGAATATTTCAATGCAGAAAAAGACATCTGGAAAGTAGCCAGGTTAATCATTAAAGAAAGAAAGAAACGTGAGTTGGATCCGATGCTTAAATTACTTGAACAACTGAAAAATGTTGATGGCGATAAAAAAGATAAACAGGTGAAGCAGTTTGTAGATACAGTTAGCGGTATTAAGCGCTTTGGCGAACAGGCAGACAAAATGCTGGACGTAATGGTAAAAGCAGATGAGAATTGGTTTGTGGGCAGCCTGATGAAATTTTTTAAATAGATTGTATTAAACCCTTGTAAAGTGGCAGATTGATATTTTCTCATTAACCGGTACGCCGGTTATTTTTAAGGGCAGTTATTTCATTATTTTCTGAAAGTATAAAATTTACAATTGTGAAAAATAAAAAAATTGTGATCGTTGGCGGCACCGGCTTTATTGGCCAGGCACTGGCAGGCTGCTTTGGCAAAGACAACACGATTATCGTTATTAGCAGGGAATCTGTAAACGGTCATAATAATGGGTATACGCACCAATTACTATTGCCTGCGCAAGGCTATAATATTACTTACCGCCGTTGGGATGCCGAACACCAGGAGAAGCACTGGACCAGCGAGCTGGAAGGCGCTGACCTGGTTATCAACCTGGCCGGTAAAAGTGTTAACTGCAGGTACACAGAAAAAAATAAGCAGGAAATTCTCAGCAGCCGCATCAACCCAACCAAAGCCATTGGCGAAGCAATCCGTAACTGTACAGTGCCACCCAAATTATGGATCAACGCCGGGTCTGCAACTATTTACAGGCATGCCACGGATCGCCCGCAGGATGAATACAATGGCGAATACGCCGATGATTTTTCTGTACAGGTTTGCCGGCAGTGGGAAAAAAGTTTTACAGATCAACGCACAGCATTTACGCGGAAGGTAGTATTGCGCATGGCGATTGCCCTTGGTAATGGTGGCGTAATGATACCCTATTTTAACCTGCTTAAATTTGGACTGGGTGGCAGGCAGGGCCACGGCAGACAAATGTACAGCTGGATACATACAGACGATATATGTCATATGATTGAATGGATATACGAACACAAAAATATAGAAGGTATATACAATTGTGCGGCACCCAATACCGTGACCAATGATTTTTTTATGAAGACCCTTCGCCGCATTACCGGTCATAATTTTGGTTTACCAGCTCACAAGTGGATGCTAACCATTGGTGGATGGCTGATAGGTACCGAAAAAGAGTTGCTATTGAAAAGCCGTTGGGTAGTACCCACCAAAATTCTGGAAACCGGTTTTACATTCAGGTTTTCAAAACTGGAAGATGCTATTGAAGACATTGTGCGTAAAACGCCCTGGAAAAAATACCGGTGGTTTAAAGCAGGGGCGTTACAAGAGGAAAATCCCGGCAGGCTGATAAAAGCACATTAAAAATGTTACTGTCTTAGCTTTGCGGGCGGCCATTTAACAAAAGCAGCATTACATTTGTTATATTATTGATACAAAGCACAGCATGGATAAGCAAACAAAGAAAACACTGGTACTTGGCGCGTCTGGCAATCCCTCCCGCTATAGCTTTCTTGCTATCAACAAATTGAGAAGTAAGGGCCATCCGGTGGTGGCTATCGGAAGAAAAGCAGCGCAGGTAGGTGATGTTGCGGTGCTGACGGCACAAGGCCCGGCAGACAATGTTGATACAGTTGCACTTTACCTGAATGCTGATCATCAGAAAGAATACTACGACTACATATTATCACTTAGTCCCAAACGCATCATCTTTAACCCAGGCACAGAAAATGATGAACTGGTAGCGCTTGCCAAAGCAAATAATATAGAGCCAATGCATGCCTGTACACTTGTTTTATTGAGTACGGGTCAATATTGATTGCGCTGAACAATTTTTTCATACTAGTTCCGTTTTATTTTTATACTTCCATTTTGTAAGAAGTATAGTGTTGATCGTACCCTTCTGAAAATATCCAAATCCTTAAAAAACACGCCATGAAATTCCTATGCCTATGGGGTACCATCACCTGCATACTTATCGCATTCAGCGCCAACTGCCAGACTGCCCCGCTTAACCAGCACCCGGCAGAGAAAGAACCACTCTTTAACCATTTACCAGAAAAAATTTCCTGTACTGCCGTTTCCCTGCAAAATATTTTTGCTGCAGCGGTTACCAATAACATCAGTGTATTACTGGGGACGCAATTAAAAATCGATGGTACAGTGATTGCCAAGGTTGCCGTTACGCCCGACCAGCTAAGTATAAACATTCGCTGCAGCAACTACCAGAATGCTTTGCTGAATCTTTCACGCATTACTCAAACTGACGGTTCTTTTTCTTATATAGGAAGAATTGTAAGTCCGCGGCACGGAGATGTATTACTGCTTTGGGAAGACAAAGGCCAATATGCATTTATAAGAGAAAAGCAGCTGTTAACCATGGTTGAATAATTCATTAGCAACAATCCAATATCCCTCCTCCCAAATGAAAGCGTCTTTTTTACACCTGCTGCTGATATTGACCATACTGGCATCCCCTGCGGAGGCCCAGGTACCTAAACTCAGCAGTTATCCGTCTGCACAGGCAACCATTTTTATCGATTTCGACGGCCAGTATGTAGCAGGCACCGCATGGAACTATACAGGCGATATTAATGCAGCTCCGGCCGGATATAGCAGTGCAGTGATAACAGAGATTTACAATCGCGTAGCAGAAGACTTCCGGCCTTTCAACCTGAATGTTACAACGGATTCCACTTACTATTGGGCCGCCCCTAAAAATAAGCGTATGCGGGTGATTGTTACCCCCAGTTCACAATGGTATGGATCGTCCGGTGGCGTGGCGTATACCGGCTCTTTTATCTGGGCCGATAATACCCCCTGCTGGGTTTTCAGCGCCCTGCTAAACAATAATACCAAATGGGTGGCAGAAGCCGTATCGCATGAAGCAGGCCACACCCTTGGGCTGCAGCACCAGAGTGTTTACAATGCCGGCTGCACTAAAACTGCAGAATATAATACCGGCCTGGGCACGGGAGAAATTGGCTGGGCGCCTATTATGGGGGCCGGCTATTACCAGAACCATACCACCTGGAACATCGGCCCCAATACAATCAACTGCAGCAGTATGCAGAATGACTTTAACATCATCAGTACAAACAATGGTTTTGGTCTCCGCGCCGATGACCATGGAAATAACAATACCACAGCAACAGCCATCAACATATTTGCCGGATCATTCAGTGCCAGCGGACTTATCAATACTACCGCTGATGCAGATGTGTTTAAGCTGGTAGTACCGCAAAGCACTACGCTTAAGTTAAGTGCCATACCCCAGAACGTAGGCAGTGGCGATGACGGCGCCAATATAGATATTAAAGTAATATTACTGAACGGTGATGACACGATAAATATTTACAACCCCTCAACCCTCCTGAACGCCGGTATTGATACCAATATCAATGCCGGCACTTATTTCATTGTGGTAGATGGCGTAGGAAATATTTACCACAATGATGAAGGTAGTATTGGCCTGTACAATATCTCGGGTACACTTGCCACCTTATTGCCGGTAAAAAACTTTCATTTCAGTGGCGTGGCGGTTAATGATAAACACCAGCTTTCCTGGTCTTTGCAAACGGATGAAGTCATTAAACAGGTAATAGTAGAAAGCGCTTCAGATGCGCAGCATTTTGTGACACTGGCTGCACTTAACCCAACCTTACAAGCATACAGCAATCAGCCCCTGACCAATGAAATTATTTACTACCGGTTAAAAGTAATTACTGCGCAGCATGCAACTGGCTATCTGTCTAATACTATTGCGCTGAAAAGCAGGATTAGCAGCACTGGTATACAGGTTTTCAATACCAACAGCAGCGGTTTAACAATCAGCAGCGGCAGTAACTATGCTTACCAGTTATTCACGGCGGGGGGCCAGCTGATTGGCAGCGGCCAGCTAAGCCAGGGCATTAACCAGTTGCCTCTTGCAGCCAGAACCGGCGTACTATTATTGCATTGCAGCAATGGTAACCAGTCGTTTACCAAAAAAATAATAAAACAATAACCCCAGCACGGTGTCTTATTTAGATGGTTTTTCCGTAAATTGGGAAAACCCATTTAAATATGATATGGAGAAAATTTAATGGCGACCCGCTTGATCTACCCATCAAACAAGCTGTTGAAAACACCATCAAACGCGAAAGCAACAAAGGTTACCACCTTAAAGTTTGCATTGGCACAGACAGCCAGGTAAAAGGGAGTGATACGGAATTTGCCACAGTAATTGTTTTTCTGCGTGAGGGGCACGGTGGTTTCATGTTCATCCACAATGAAAAAACAAAGCAGCGGTACAGTATTAAAGAACGTATGCTGGTAGAAGTAGCCAAAAGCATTGAAATTGCTTATGAGCTTTGCCACCTGTTTACAAAGTATGATGTAGACATGGAAGTACATGCGGACATAAATACCAATCCGCATTTTAAAAGCAATGACGCCCTCAAAGAAGCCATGGGCTATATACTGGGAATGGGTTTTGCTTTCAAGGCCAAGCCAGAGGCTTTTGCCAGCAGCAGCTGCGCCAATAAGATAGTAAATTAAAAACCCTTTGGCTGCCGGAGGGTTTTTTAATGTACAGTTGTGTACCACACAGCTAATGGAATTGTCACCGCTAATAAAAAACGCAGAAAATTTTTACCGAAGATGCGCAGATTATTGTTTATACTTTGCCTGATCTAAAGTATGCTTCGGTATCACGGGATGAAGGATTAATCCGGAGCATAATAAAAAAATGACCAATCGCAAAAGGAATACCTCCTTTCTTTCCGCAGAAAATAGCTTCTTCTTTCCGATTAAACAAAGGATTGCAGTAATATTAATAAAACCCAGTATACACATGCAGGTAAGCGTATGAAAATAAGGCATCGGTTCCCGTTTTCCTTTTCTGTAAAAGTTGTAAACCAGGAAACATTGCAAACGTTAGCATTCCATGCAAGGTTTCTTTTGATATGTAAAAACAATTTTTCAAAGATTTTTTTAACATCATCGCTACCGTTTCCAGGCAAAGCACTGCATCGTTGCAGCTTTTTTATTTTTTAATTTTTAATTTCTTTTTTATACGCCTCATTGGCATCCCCAATAAATTTCAGTATTTTATCACGGCCCAATTTCTTAACAGCACTGGTAACAAAATGCGCGGGCAAAAATTCCCATTCTTTGCGCATGGCATCCAGGAACGCTTTAACATTTCCCGCCACTACACGCTGGGTTTCCTTATCGGCTTTGGTAAAAATAAGCGCAAATGGTATCTGCCATTCGCCCAGCTGGTTTACAAAATCAAGATCCAGCTTCTGCGGACCGTGCCGGCTGTCAATCAGCACAAAAATATTTAACAGGTTTTCGCGCTTGCGCAAATAATTTTCAATCATTTGCTCCCACCTGCGGCGATCTTTCAGTGATACCTTGGCAAAACCATAGCCGGGTAAATCCACAATATACCAACCCTTGTTAATGATAAAATGATTGATGAGTTGCGTTTTACCGGGTGTACCCGAAGTTTTAGCCAGTTTCTGATTATTGCAAAGCATATTTATAACTGAACTTTTGCCCACATTGCTGCGCCCAATAAACGCATATTCGGCTTTATCCGGCGGCGGACATTTTGTATAATCCGGGCTGCTGATAACGTATTCCGCAGAATTAATTTCCATGCGGCGAAGTTCATAGTTTTTAGTCTATAGTTTGTAGTTCTTAACGGGTTAAAGCAAATATTACCAGCAAAACACCCCTATTTTTAAACCAAAAGAAAAAAATATTGTTTTGGCCAACCATGCAGCTTCGGGGTTTGGGGTTAGCGTCTGCGATTACCTGGAACTAAAAACCACGCAGCAGGCACTAAAAACTGTCGTACAACTTATCTTTGCATCCCATGAGTAATAGCCTCCCCCACGATACCGTTGTTCCTTTTAAAGGCTCCGACCAGACCAAAAAGAGGCAGGTGGCGAGCATGTTTGACCAGATCGCTTTCCGGTATGATTTCCTGAACCGGTTTCTTAGTGGCGGCATTGATATTTACTGGCGCCGCCGGGCCATCAAAGAATTGGCAGCGCTGGAACCGAAAACAATACTGGATGTGGCCACGGGTACCGCGGATATGGCTATTATGAGCCATAAATTTTTGAAACCTGCAACAATTGTTGGCATAGATATTTCAGAAGGGATGCTGCAATTGGGTCGTAAAAAGATAGCCAACCTGTTGTTAAATAAGCAGATAGCACTTTACCAGGGAGATAGTGAGGCAATAAACTTTGCCACGGATACGTTTGATGCAATAACGGTGGCGTTTGGCGTACGCAATTTTGAGGATCTCCGGCAGGGTTTGCGTGAAATGAAGCGGGTATTAAAGCCCGGTGGAAAGCTGGTGGTGCTGGAATTTTCGAAGCCCAAACAATCTTTAATAAAAGGATTTTATAACCTTTATATGAGGATTATAACACCCGGCATTGGTAAACTGATTTCCAAAAACCGCGAGGCTTACCAATATTTGAATGACTCTGTACAAAAATTTCCTGAGGGAGATGATTTTATAACCATAATGAATGATATAGGATACACTGCTACTTATTTTAAAAAACTCACAGGAGGAATATGTACCATTTATTGCGGTTCAAAAAACAACAGTCCGGCATTGTAGCAGTGCTTCTTTTACTGGCTTCTTCTTTTTCTTCTTTTGCCCAGCTGAGGGACGGCGTTAACCTGCCGGATACTGATGAAAAGGCCTATCACATAGGCATTGTGGTGATGGGCGTGAGCAGCCGGTTCCAGATTAGTCACCACCCGCAGTTTTTACAAAGCGATACCGTGCTTTCTGTATACCCTGAAAATACCGGCGGCATAGGCATTGGCGGCATGCACACTTTCAGGCTGGGCAGCCACTGGGATGCAAGAATTGTGTTCCCGCAATTGCTATTTGCCAATAAAGTAATGACGTACGAGCTGAAATATCCTGAAAACGGGGAGACCGCTGTTACCAAAAAATCTATTGAATCCATACTGCTGGGCGTGCCCATCCAGGTTAAATACAAAAGCGACCGCATCAATAACTTTCGGGTATACATGATGGGCGGCGTTAAATTTGAAACTGATCTTTCTTCAAAAGCGAGGGCCAAAAATGCAGACGACCTGGTAAAACTGAAGAGCTCAGATTTTGGCATTGAAGCCGGTATTGGTTTTAATTTCTATATGCGCTATTTCATTCTTTCCCCGGAAATAAAAATCAGCAATGGCATCAGCAATGTACATAGCCGTGATGCATCACTCAAATTCTCTAATGTAATAGACAAAGTACAATCCCGCCAGATTGTTTTCTCTTTAATATTTGAAGGCTAATATTTCCTGGATATTCATTGGTATTAATGAAGCCTTATGGCCTTAGGAATATTTTTTGGGCAGTATTACTAGTGGCTTATTTTTTCTTCCTGCCCGCTGGTTTAACAGTTTCTGCTTTCTCCGGCTCCTGCAGCAATTCCTTTAAAAAATTATTCACTTTAGTAAACAGGTTAATCCGCGCAATATTGGACGTACCATTACTGCTGATAGTATGCGTAAAATCGGGGAAGAAATATTGATCAAACTGCTTATTGGCATTTATCAGTTCCCTGCTCAGCTCCATTGAATTCTGAATCTGTACATTATCATCTGCACTACCATGTACCAGCAGTAAACCACCCTTATAACTATTTACAAAATTAACCGGCGAGGCGGCCTTATAACCATCGGGATTTTCGGCTGGCAACTGCAGCAACCGCTCTGCATACACATTATCGTAAAACCGCCAGTTAGTAACAGGCGCTATGGCCACGGCGGCTTTAAACAGGCCGGCGTATTTGGTAGCGGCCATAGCTGCCAGGTAGCCGCCGTAACTCCAGCCCATAATAGCTGTATTGGCACTATCTGCCCGGTAATTATCAACCAGGTAGTTTTTTAAAGCAATAATATCTTCCATCTCGGTATCGCCCGGCCTTTTGTAGGCAGCCTTTCTAAATGCCTGCCCGCGGCCCGGCGTACCCCTTGGATCAACACATGCCACCAGGTAGCCCTGGCTGGCAAAATACCGCATGGTAAGTCCCATTTTATCGCTCCATTCATTCAGCGCTTCCTGTTTTGTATTGCCGCCATATACATAAATCAGCAGCGGCAATTTTTTTGCGGTGCTGTTCAATGGCTTTATCAGCCAGCCATTAAAACTGGTGTCTTTGTAGGTAAAACTAAAATTATCTGCTGCCGGAATCTCAAACTCATCCAGGTGCTGCTGCAACAATTTGTTTTGTATAAGCTTTTCGTGAAGGGGTTTGCCGGAGCTGTTGTACATCTGGTAGCGGGCGGGCTGGTTAAGTGAAGAATAACCATCAAAGAAATATTTAAAATTATCGGTCAGCTGCACTGCATGCACGCCATTATTAGCCGATAGCTGTCGAACGTTTTTTCCATCCAGGCTGCATTTGTACAGGTGCGCTTCGCGTACAGATGATTCATTTGCCATAAAATAGATTTCGCCACTTTGTTCATCAATGCCTTCTATACTCAGCACTTCCCAATTACCACCGGTTAATTGTTTACGCTGATAATTGTTCATCGTTACTTCGTATAAATGCGCATAGCCATCCTGCTCGCTCAACCATACAACGGAATTTTTAGTTTGCAGAAAGAACAGGTTATTTGAATAGACCTTTACATAGGTTTTGCTCTCTTCCATAAATGCCGGCTGTGCATTTCCGTTACGGACATTCACTTTCAATACCTCCAGCCTGGTCTGCGGGCGGCTTAATTTTTGCACCCACAGTGCATTGCCGTCTGTTTGCCATTGTAAGCCCACAATGTATTGGTTGGGGTTTACACCCAGATCGGCCTTTGTTAATACCTTGCTGCGCAGGTTATAAATAAATGCCTGTACTTCCGGTATGGCCTCACCCGCCTTGGGGTAGCGCTGGTTGGATATTTCCGGGTATGTTCTGCCATCATATACCGTAATGGGATATTGTTGCACCACCGTTTCATTAAAACGAAGAAAGGCAATGCTCTCGCCGTCAGGGCTCCATTTATAGGCCTGGGTCATTCCAAAACCTTTTTCATACAGCGCATCGGCCATGCCGTACAAAAATTTGCCGGGTGCACCATCAGCAGTAAGCGCTGTTACCTGGTCGGTACCAAGATCCCTCACATACAAATTGCCTTCTCTTACAAAAGCCAGGCGTTTACTGTCAGGAGAAAAACTGGCATAACTCTGTTTGCCATCCACCGAAACCGGCTTCAGTGTTCGTTTGCTTCTGTCCCATATAAAATTGAACTCGCGTGTAGAATTATAGAACAGGGGTTCAATCTGTGTTTTAATCAGCAGCTTGGCATCATCAGGAGAAAAAGCAAAATCTTCAAAAAAAGTAAAGGTAATAGGCAATGAATCCAGGCCGGTTTTAACCTGGTTGCTGAAAATGGTATCTACCAGGCGGCCCGTTTCAAAATCGAGCGTAATAATAATTTCACTATTGGTGGCTTTATTGGCAAAAATATAAGCAATGGAATCGCCGGTATGTGTAAGGTGCACGCGAAGCTTTTGCTCTTCCAGGTAATTGCCGCCCCAGATGGCCTCCAGCGTTAGCTTCTTTTTTTCAACAGGTTTATTATTTTGTCCATTGGCAAAAACAGCTGCAAACAATAGTGTAAGTGCAATCAATCTTTTCATAACAATGCTTCAATAATTTTACTGCCTCTTTACCCGCTGTTACCTACCCCTTTACTAAAAAAAGTACACTATTGGGTAATATGTGCTGCGCGTAGCTTTTGGTGGTTACCAATTACCTGTACCGTTAATTGGCGGTAGCAACTACGCCGTATACAGCTTAATAATCATATTCCCTTCTAAACATATTTAAACGCAGCCCAATGCTAAATAAGGTTGATTTCCGTGACAATTGTGCCGCAACAGGTACACTCAGTTTACGGTACATTACAGACCCGTCTATAAATAAATTTTGCAGCAATTCATACCCAATCCACAAAGACGCATTGGCACCGGTGCTTCTTACCCCGCCGCCCGTTGAATATCCATAATTAGCAGCGCGGTTGCCATTCAATATAAAAATATTGCTGCCGTAATCACTGCCGGCTGTATCAAGTCCCTGCCTAAAAACTATCAGCTTTGCCTGTATATTCCATTTGGGCGCTGGCTGGTAACGGATAATACCAATAGCCTCCGTAAAATTAGCGCCCAGCGGATGTGCCAGCGGCTGGTTGTAGTGACTGTAATTGGCCACTGAATCATAATGAGAATAAGTGAACGGACGCACCCAGTTGATCTCGCCCTGCAAATCAAAATTCTTTATTTTAAAGGCGTCAATATATTTAAAGCCCGCCTGGATGCCTTGTTTGTTGCCCCACCAACCCCTGCCTGATTTTACTTCATTCAACACAAATTCATCCAGCATTAACTGGCCGTATAACTGTACCGTATGGGCGATATTGGCCTTAAAGTTGAACCCTACATTGGCATTATCCGGGCTGCCGTTTTGCTGTTCTGCAGAGCGAAGAAAGATGATTGGGTTAAGGTAACCGAATTCATAGTGGTTAGCCCGTCCAAAAACAACTGACTCAAACAGGCCGATATTCAGCCATTTGGTAACCTGCAGGCTCAAATGGTGCATACTGGCATATTTCTTTGGCAGTAATTTATCGCCAATACTTTTGCCATTGGACAACTCCATAAAGATGTTCTGGTAATTTATTTTCCAGATCCGGGTATTCAGTTTCAGGAAAAGGTAGCTATTGGCAAAATCGCTTAAAAATAAACTCCTGTAACCATCGCCAATAAAATTACGGTCATACCCAAACTGTATATTGATGTATTTGGTAGCATTGAAATGAATAGATCCGCGGGCATCAAAATAATCATAGCCGGTTGTTTTAAACGGCTTATAAAAACCAGCGCCAGGCACGGCATCAAACTTCTGTTCCCATTGCTGCACAAATGCAGACGGACGTTCCTGGTTATCGGTAGCATATAAACTAAACCCTATTTTTTTGGCAATCAGGCCGCGGAAGCTGACGCCTTTGCTGTTGAGGTACACATGCCTGCTGCTGCCATTGCCGCTTTCTGCGCCCTGTATTTGTTGAATTACGGGATTGATGGCCAGGAAAAAATCTTTTTGATTGACCTGGAAAAGATCGCCCTTTGTTTTATAAAATGCACCCAGCAATGGTTTTTTGCTTTGGAAAGGGCTCAAATCCCCGCTTACCCATTCGCTGCTGTTCATGAGGGCATCATGCATATTAGAAAGGTCTGTAGCAGTAAACAGTGCCGAATCCCTGCCATAATATTGCTCAATCCCCGCCACCATGGTTTTTCGTAAATAAGGTTTGGTGGTGGAAAAACCAAGGGCCGAATCATTCATCAGCTTAATGTCCATCCTGTTTAAAAGCCAGCTTTCTTTGGCGCCCTGCGGGAGGTTAACAGATTGGGCCATTGACAATGCGGGAATAATAAAAATAAGCCAGCTTAGCGCGGTTTTTTTAAATTGCATGCAATAGTTGTTTTAAGAGAATAAAGCCCTACACTTTTATATGACAAAAAATTACCTGATTAAGAACATATTGGTTGTAAACGAAGGTAAGATAATGAGCCGGGATGTATTAATCAAAAACGGCCGTATTGAGCAGATAGCAGCGCAGGTAGACAACCGCTTCGCAGCAATTGAAATAAACGGCGAAGGCAAATATCTTTTACCCGGCGCCATAGATGACCAGGTACATTTCAGAGAGCCCGGCTTAACCCACAAAGCCAATATTTATACGGAGTCAAAAGCCGCTGTAGCCGGGGGTGTAACGTCTTTTATGGAAATGCCCAACACGGTGCCGCCGGTTTTTACACAAGCGCTTTTAGAACAAAAATATGAGATAGCCCGCAACAACTCGCTGGCCAATTATTCATTTTTCATGGGCACCAGCAATGAAAACACGGATGAAGCATTGCGAACAAATGAAAATAAAAATAATATATGCGGCATTAAAGTTTTCATGGGTTCTTCCACCGGCGGGTTGCTGGTGGACAGTCCGCTGGCACTTGACAAGCTTTTTTCTGAAAGTGAAGTATTGATTGCCACGCACTGCGAAAATGAAAAGATCATCAAAGCAAATTTTGAGCGGGTAAAAAAAGAAAAAGGCATTTTAACGGCAGCCGACCATCCGCTGATACGCGATGAAGAAAACTGTTTCGAGAGTTCGTTTTACGCCATTCAATATGCAAAAAAACACAATACCCGCCTGCATATCTTACACATCAGCACTGAACGGGAGCTGCAGCTTTTTACCAACATGATACCGCTGAAAGATAAACGTATTACAGCCGAAGTATGTGTACACCACCTGCATTTTACGGCGGATGATTACGCTGCCAAAGGCAATTTAATAAAATGCAACCCGGCTATTAAAGCAGCCTTTAACCGTGAGGCCTTGTGGAAGGCACTGCTGGACGACCGGCTGGACGTAATAGCCACCGATCATGCGCCACATACCTGGGAAGAGAAACATTTTGCCCCAGCCCTGGCCCAATCATCCGGCCTTTGGACCCCTTCGCCAAATACGGAGAAGGAAGGCGGAAGCAGTGCTTATGAAAAAGCACATGCCGGCCTGCCGCTGGTGCAGCATTCGCTGTTGCTGATGCTCTATTACGTGCAACAGGGAAAAATCACGATTGAGAAAGTAGTGGAGAAAATGAGCCACGCCGTAGCCGATTGTTTCCAGGTGGCCGAACGGGGATATATACGCGAAGGTTATTATGCTGACCTGGTAATAGCAGATGTGCACCAGTCTACCACCGTAACCAAAGAAAACATTCTGTATAAATGCGGCTGGAGCCCATTGGAAGGATTTGTTTTTCCGGCAGCCATCACCCATACGTTTGTGAATGGAACCCTTGTTTATGGAAATGCAGTATGGGATGAATCTAAGAAGGGTGAGCGGCTGACTTTTGACCGGAACTAAAACAGTTGTCAGCTGTAAGCTTTCCGCTATTGGTTCAATAGAGGATTGAATTGGCAATTTTTTAGCAGTCACCCATAGTAATTAATGAGCGGTGCAGGTTACAATTGCAATAACATGCTCATCCGGTGAACCTTGAACTATAAATTATTCGGACTATGCAGATAGATGATATAACTTTTAATGATCTTTCCATTTTTCACCAGGATGAAGAATCTTCCATATTTCAAAGATTAAATTTTACCCAAACCATTGGTGGCAAAGACTGGCTAGCGCGTTTTTTCAGCGAGCCGCTGGCCGACATAAAAAAAATAAATGAAGTACAGCAAATATTGCAATGCATAGCAGCCAATGAAACGCAATGGCCGCAAACGATTACCAATGGCACCGTAATGGTGATTGAAAAATTCTATGAATCGCCGGTAGATACCATTCCTGATTCACCTAATTTTCTAAATGCCCTCAGCTATAAAATTCTGCATTCACCAGACTATTCACTGGTACGGTATACGGTGGGGCATTTTGCCGATTTTGCGCGGGGATTTAAGGAACTGTCTGCTGTATTTGACAATGATAATACGCCACCCACCCTGCGGTTGTATATACAGCGGGCGGCCCAGCTGATTAACCATGAAGCTATCTCCACACTGGCCGCTACTAAAAAAGGGGATGTGTTAACCCCGCTGCAAACCATTTATTTTGGTCATTATATAAGATACCGTTTTAAAAACGCTGCCATAGAACTCATTGAAATTTTCAGCAGGCTGGATGCATGGTACTCCATGGCCATGGCGGTAAAAAAATTCAACCTCTCTTTTCCACAGTTTACAGACTCCACCCGGTCAAGCCTGCATGCAAAAGGGCTTTACCATATCCTGCTGCCAACCCCCGTGGCATATGATGTAAACCTGCTGCAGCAACAGAATTTTCTTTTCCTCACCGGCGCCAACATGGCTGGTAAAAGCACTTTTATAAAATCAGTAGGTGCAGCGGTATACCTTGCGCACCTGGGCATGGGCGTACCGGCGCAGCACATGCAGCTGAGTGTATTTGATGGCATACTGAGCAACATCAACGTGGTAGACAATATTGTAAAAGGCGAAAGTTACTTTTTCAATGAAGTGCAAAGAATTAAAAATACAATCACAAAAATCAATGACGATAAAAAATGGCTGGTGCTGATTGACGAATTGTTTAAAGGCACAAACGTACAGGATGCCATGAAATGCTCCGGCGCCGTTATTAAGGGTTTGATTAAAATCCCCAATTCATTGTTTATTCTTTCCACGCATTTATATGAAATTGCTGAAGAGTTAACAGTATATCCCAATATACTCTTCCGTTATTTTGAAACGGAAGTAAAAGAAGATCAACTGCTCTTTAGCTACCAGCTCAAAGAAGGTATTAGTAATGACCGCATTGGTTACCTGATTCTGAAACAGGAGAAAGTAGTGGAAATGCTGGAAAATTTGTAGCGGGATGCAGACATCCTGCAGTCTTACTGCACCAATGTGTAAAAATTTCAATTCCAAATTGGTTTTTTAAAGCAATATGCCGCTATTTTCGCATTATTCTGAATACAACGCCCGTTCCTGGCCCAATTATCCTTTTAAAGTCCCTTTCTAACGTAAATATTGCACAAGAGCCCCATATGACAAACGGGTACAAAACACATATGCAAAATCAACAGGGGTAAAAATGGTTAATGCCACACATCAGCAGCGATTTTTTGGGTTGGATGCGCTAAGAGGAATTTCTGCCTTCGCGGTAGTTTTATTTCATTATACGTATGGATACGACAATGGGTATGAAACCATTGCAGATAATAAATTTTATTTCAAATACGGTTACCTCGGGGTGAATTTATTTTTTATGATAAGTGGCTTTGTAATTGCCATGACGCTTGAAAAAACAAAAGATTCAAAAACCTTTATTACATCCCGGCTATCCCGGCTGTATCCTGCCTACTGGGCTGCGATTATTATCACCGTATTACTGACAGCATTGATTGCTGCGCCCATTCAGCGAAACATGTACAATGCAACTGAAGTAATGGTAAATTTTACCATGTTGCAGGCTTTTTTAAAAGTTAAACATGTTTCCGGTTCCTACTGGACACTGGCAATAGAACTGACTTTCAATTTCTGGATGTGGTTTATCTTCATTACCAGGAAGACCAGGTATATGGAATGGATTTGTTTAGCCTGGTTGATTATATGTGTTGCTATAACAGCATTCCACATTCCTTTTGGCAAATACCTCACTATTATTTTTATTGTGAATTATGCACCGCTTTTTATTGGAGGCATTTTATTTTATCTTATCAAAAAAAGAGGCGGCAGTTATCTGCTGCATGCAATGGTTGTAGCCAGCATGCTGGCATCGTTATACATTGCCTATATTTATAAACCAGTGGTGGCCTGGAAGGGCGGCTTTGATATTATTCCGTATATTTTGTCTGTGTTCTTTTATGTTATCTTCTACCTGTTTATTTACGGCAAATGGGATTGGAAGCCTAACAAAATATTGCTTTTCATGGGCAGTATATCCTACTCTTTGTACCTCATACATGAAAATATTGGCTATGGTCTTATTTACTGGCTGAAACGGGTGTGGGATAACCAGCTGTTTTATTTATCTGTAACTGTGCTGGCAATTACCGCTTTAGCCTATCTTATGTACAGGTATGTAGAAAAACCTGCCATGATCAAGCTGCGGCAATACTTCAGTAAAAAAGAAACTAACGCAATGCCTTTGACTAATCAAAATGCTACTGCAGCAAAAATCGGATGAGAGATAGCTCGCATGAAATGGCTAAAAACAAAATGCAGCTGGCGTCGCTGGCGCAGATTGCGTAATTTCGGCGCCTCATTTCCACCATCATGTTATTGAAAAAAATCTGGGTATTTTGCCTGCTCTTTTCCTGCTGCTGCGCATACGCACAACGAGATTATACCAACTCCCGTATTGATGTGCTGCATTACACGTTTAAACTTCATCTGAATGATGACAACAACAGTATAACAGCCGAAGCAATTGTCACCATTCAATTCCTGCAGGATGCGGCCTCCTTTGATTTGGACATGGTAAAGAAAAACAGCAGCGGAAAAGGAATGACCGTTACTGCTGTGAAAGAAAATAATAGCCGCGTATCCTTTCTGCAGGAACTGGAAACCATCCATATCTACACAACAGCCAAAGCTGGTGACACTATTGCTTACAGCATTAACTACGGGGGCATACCGGCAGACGGGTTAATCATTGATAAAAACAAATATGGTCACCGCACTTTTTTTGGCGACAACTGGCCAAACCGGGCACACAATTGGCTACCCTGTATAGACGATCCTTCCGATAAAGCATCCGTTGATTTTATTGTTACTGCGCCAGAACATTACCAGGTAATATCAAACGGTTTGCAGACAGAAGAAACCAACCTGCCTGGTCATCTTAAGCTTACGCACTGGAAAGAAACGGTAGACCTGCCTACCAAAGTTATGGTGATTGGCGCCGCAGATTTTGCAGTTAACTATGCCGGTGATGTTGACTGCATACCCGTATATAGCTGGGTTTACCCGGAGGACAAAGACAATGGATTTTATGATTATGCACTGTCAAAAGACATCCTTACTTATTTTATAAAAAATGTAGGGCCTTATGCCTATAAAAAACTGGCCAATGTGCAATCAAAAACACAGTTTGGCGGCATGGAAAATGCCAACGCTATTTTTTACTTTGAAAATTCGGTAAAAGGAGATCGCAAGGTGGAAGCACTGCTTACCCATGAAATTGCCCACCAGTGGTTTGGCAATTCTGCTACTGAGGCCGCCTGGCAACATATCTGGCTGAGCGAAGGCCTTGCCACTTATATGACGCACCTGTACCTTGAAAATAAATATGGTATTGACAGCCTGCAGAAACGTTTACAGGAAGACCGGCAAACCGTGGTAACCTTTGCACAAAAAAGGTATACACCAGTAGTAGATGCCAGTGTGAGCAGCAATTTCTTTCAGCTGCTCAACGCCAATAGTTATAAAAAAGGAGGATGGGTATTGCACATGCTGCGCAGAAAGCTGGGTGATGCAAAATTCTGGCAGGGCATTAAAAATTATTATGCACAATATGCTGGCAAAAATGCCAATACCGGCGATTTCAGGAAAGTGATGGAAACAGCCGGCGGGCAGGATTTAACGGATTTTTTTCAGCAATGGCTACTAACTGAAGGCCATCCTTTATTAAAAGTGAGTGGAACGTATGCTAAGAAAAAGAAAACATTGTCGGTTATGGTAACGCAAATTCAGGAGAAATTATTCGCATTTCCGCTGCAGGTTATGATTGAATCGGGAACCGGAAAAGAAATAAAAACGATTGACATCAAAGATCGGATAACCACACTAACATTTACATCAGCAAAGGGACCGTTCAACATTAAGTTGGATCCTTCAGTTAATTTGCTGTTTGAAGAAACGGTGAAAGAGCAGAAATAATACCAGTTATACGAATTGTTATATTGGACTTCGGTATGGTCTTTCCCAGCGCCCTTTCAGTATCACTAAAGCATTTTGAAATGACAATCAAAGAAAAAGTGCAGGATAAAGAAAAATCGGTGAAAACATTGCTGGATGGTTTAAGAAACCACCTGAACAGCAAGCGGCTTGAATTTGACAAAGCCCCCAATTCCTGGGAGTATATCAGTACGCTCGGTATTACTGAAACAAAGCTGAAAGAATTGCTGGATTATTTGAAAGAAACCGTGTAGTTTTTTCCTGTCCCCCAACGAGGCTCTCTCCTATCCATCGTCCTCTTTTTTCCATGTTGGCGTCTCCCTGGTCATAACCGGTTTGCACCAGCCATCAGCACATCTAATTGAATATTGAATGAACTTATTACAGCAGAATGCCTTGAATGGTGAGTAACTGGTCGCTACTCCCTGGTCGGTGTACTCACCGGCCATCACCCCATCTGATCAATTATTCGATGAACAGATCAAAGTGCGCCCATGTAGTGGGTGATAAAAATAAACTCATCGGGCATGCCCATAGAATTTCGATTACTCTTACAGTTGAAGTCTTTTTCCCTCATCTGCTGGCAATTATTTGATAAATATATTGGCTTGGTACAAAAGCTGACTGACGAAAGCACAGGTTGAAAACGATAAAATAATTTGTGTCTGAATATACCTTCATCCAATGGTTGGTGAGACACGGGCCATGGAAACAACTATGCTAACGGGAGAGATTTCCGCTGGACATATCGGGCAGCAACATATAATGTTTAACTAAGAAACTATCATAGCAAAGTATTCATTCCGAAAGAAAACGACCGGAGAAAAACACCATAAAAAAAGGTTGTTTTTCTCCAACACCTGTTTGCGCTTTATCAGTTACATTGACGATTCAATTACAAATAAATTTACTCCCAATCTTTTGTTTGAAGTTCGATAAACTGATCATTATTACATGCTGGTAAAAACTTTTGGAAGCGCGGTATATGGTGTTGAAGCCGTTACCATTACCGTAGAAGTAAATGTGCTGGCGGGACTTGGTTATTACATTGTTGGCCTGCCGGACAATGCTGTTAAAGAAAGCTTACAACGCGTAGAGAGCGCGTTAAAAAGCAACGATTACCAGATGCCGCGGACAAAACTGGTGGTTAACCTGGCGCCGGCAGACATCAAAAAAAGCGGCTCCGCGTTTGACTTACCGGTAGCCATGGGTACACTGGGCGCTTCGGAACAGTTGAACAACCCGGAAAAATTACTTGATTTTGTAATGATGGGCGAACTAAGCCTCGATGGAGCCGTGCAACCGATCAAAGGTGCGTTGCCCATTGCCATTACCGCCCGCAAAGAAGGTTTCAAAGGTTTGATTGTGCCAATACAAAATGCCCGCGAGGCAGCTATGGTGACTAATATTGAAGTATATGGTGTGCAACATATTAATGAAGTCATTGAATTCTTTAATAATCCTGCCTCACTGCAACCTACCATTGTAAATGCCCGCGATGAATTTTTTCATTCCCAATATGATTTTGAATTTGATTTTAATGATGTAAAAGGACAGGAAAATATAAAGCGGGCGCTGGAGATTGCCGCAGCGGGCGGGCACAATGCCATATTAATCGGGCCGCCCGGCGCCGGCAAAACCATGCTGGCCAAACGCCTCCCCACCATATTGCCACCGCTCTCCCTGCAGGAAGCACTTGAAACAACCAAAATTCACAGCGTAGCGGGCAAACTACCAGAGAATGCAACGCTTATTTCAAAAAGACCGTTCCGCAGTCCGCACCATACTGTATCAGATGCTGCACTGGTTGGTGGCGGCGGCATACCGCAACCAGGTGAAATATCACTGGCTCACAACGGTGTTTTGTTTTTGGATGAGCTGCCAGAATTTAAAAGAACTGCGCTGGAAGTAATGCGGCAGCCCATGGAAGAAAGAAAAGTGACCATCAGTCGCGCCAAAGTAGCGCTTGATTTTCCTGCCAGTTTTATGCTGATTGCCAGTATGAACCCCTGCCCCTGCGGTTTTTACAACCACCCTGAAAAAGAATGCAGTTGCCCCCCCGGCGCCGTGCAGAAATACCTGAACAAAATATCCGGCCCCTTACTGGACCGCATAGATCTGCATGTGGAAGTAACGCCTGTGCCATTCAGTGAGCTTTCTTCCCTAAAAAATACAGAGGGCTCTGCGGCTATACGTGACCGGGTGATACAGGCCCGTGACATACAGGCTGCCCGTTATAAAAATAATGAAGGTGTGTATGCCAATGCGCAGATAACTACCAAAATGCTGAAAGAAGTTTGCGTAATAGATGCCACCGGCTCAAACTTGCTAAAAGCCGCTATGAACAAACTTAATCTCTCTGCTAGGGCATACGACCGGATATTAAAAGTAAGTCGCACGATTGCAGACCTGGCTGCCTGTGAACACATAAAACCGGAACACCTGGCCGAAGCCATCCAGTACCGTAGCCTGGACAGGGCAGGCTGGGCGGGTTGAAGCAAACGAATTTATAGTGTGCAGTTCTTTTGCTTTGAGCAGCAAATTCTCACACAACATCCTGGCTCCAGATTTCCACGTCACTCTCACAGCGCGAAATGAAATCTTGTCATATATCGCAAACTTGTACGAAGTTTGATGGTTAAACACCTTATTCCCGCTATAAATAACTGTTATGAAGATATTGATGCTCTATTTGAAGCCATATAAATGGCTTATTGCACTGGCTTTACTGCTCGCCACCATTAACCAGGTGTTTTCAATGCTCGACCCTTATTTTTTTGGAAAACTAATTGACCGGTTTGCCACGCACCCTTATGAACTGGGTGAATATGCAGAAAAGAAAACGTTGATGCCCAATGGCACCTATGAACTAAAACAGGAATTCCACAAAACCGGGGTAAGAACGCAGTCAGATTTTGTATGGGGTGTACTGGGCGTACTGGGCATCTTAATTAGTGTAGCCATGGTTTCACGTATTGCCAAAGCCTTCCAGGATTATTTTAGCAATGTAATTGTACAAAAATTTGGCGCTAAAATATTTACAGACGGATTGCAGCATTCTATGAAACTTCCCTACCAGGAGTTTGAAGACCAGCGGAGTGGTGAAACGTTGTCCATTCTTACCAAAGTAAGAACAGATACCGAAAAATTTATTATCTCTTTTATCAGTGTGGTTTTTGGCATTCTGGTAGGTATCGTATTTGTATCTGTGTATTCGTTCCGTCTTCACTGGTCCATTATGCCAATATATGTTGGTGGCATGCTTTGCCTGGCACTGCTGACGAGCCTCCTGAGCAAAAGAATAAAAGTAATTCAAAAAAATATCGTGAAGGAGACTACAGCACTGGCGGGCTCCACCACAGAATCACTCCGTAATATAGAACTGGTAAAAAGCCTCGGATTGACCCAACAGGAAATAAGCCGTCTTAATAACAACACGTATAAAATATTGGGGCTTGAATTAAGAAAAGTAAAAAGCATCCGCACCTTAAGTTTTATACAAGGCACGTTCGTAAACTTTTTGCGGCAGGTGATTATGTTTACGTTATTGTGGCTGGTGTTTAAAGGCAAACTTACCCCCGGCCAGGTAATGACCCTTACTTTTTATTCTTTTTTTATATTCGGTCCTTTACAAGAAATAGGCAATATTATTCTTGCGTACCGCGAAGCAGAAGCATCGCTGAATAATTTTCATAACCTGATGCAGAAAACGCCGGAGCAATATCCCGCAACGCCGCTGCACTTAGGTCCCATTAAAGAACTGAAATTTAATAATGTGGCTTTTAAGCATTCTTCCGCCACGCACCGCGCTATTGAAAATATCAGCTTCAACGTAAAGACCGGCGAAACCATTGCATTTGTTGGGCCCTCTGGTTCCGGAAAATCTACATTAATGAAACTGCTGGTAGGCCTGTACCGGCCGCTGGAAGGAACCATTTTATACAATGGCATGGATGAAAATTCCATCAGCTTTGAAGACCTGCGCAACCAGATTGGTTTTGTAACACAGGATACACAATTATTTGCAGGCACTATTAAAGAAAACCTGTTGTTTGTAAATCCCGGTGCTACAGACATTGATTTAACAGAAGCGCTGGACAAAGCAGCCTGCACCAGTTTGCTGGAGAGAGCGGAGAAAGGACTGGACACCATGATTGGGGAGGGCGGCCTGAAATTATCGGGTGGAGAAAAACAACGTTTGTCAATAGCCCGGGCATTATTGCGCAAACCAAAACTGCTCATTTTTGATGAGGCCACTTCTGCATTGGATTCATTAACCGAAGAAGAAATTACCGACACCATAAAAGATGTTTCATCGCAGCAAAACCAGATAACCGTATTGATAGCACACCGCCTTTCTACCATTATGCATGCAGACAGGATTTACGTGCTGGAAAAAGGCGTGGTCATTGAAACCGGTACGCATAGAAGCCTGCTGGAAGAAAAAGGGCTTTACTATGCCATGTGGCGCCAGCAGATTGGCGAGCGCAAAAGTATGCAAGTTGCTTAAACATAACTGCGAACGGGTAACTGATTGTATTACAACGGCGCGGGACACGTTTCTTAAGATTGCATGAATATATTCTATTGATTTTATCAATTGCAAGGCAAACAAAAAGCCGCTAACACTATCTTGTACTGGTGCCTTTACTGGTTGCGGTACATGATTTACCGGGGAAGCTTACTGCCGGAGATTTTCAAACTTTTGTGAACGCGGGCAAGAGACCTGGTTGGTGGCAGGCTGGCCAGGTTCAATATGCCGTCATCCGCACCGTGGAAGTTGTTATAACATACCTGGCAACGGCTGCATTTGCTGCTTCTTTAAAAACTACTGGTTGGTTTACGGCCAGGACCGGCGGCATATATAATACTCAGTGTTATTGGCTGTATCCTTTGCCTGGTAACCACCCTCTTTTCCTGAACCATTTGCAACCATTACTTACCTGGTCTCCGTTCCTGCCATTCCATTTTGTATGCCCTATCTTATGGGCGTTAATCTTTTACGCCGGGCTGGTCATTTATTAATAACTAACGCTTACGCCCAATGGCTATTGTCTCATTTTTCATTGTCTTTGTCAAACCTGTTTTTCAGATAGTCCATCAGCACACTTGAATCTTCCAGTTCCTCCATATCACTTAACTCAATTTCAAGCGCCCTGGTACTGATTTGAATTTCTGAAAGCGACAGCAGTAATGAGATCATCATGGCCACCAGGCTAAGTGCAAAGGACGCATTGGCCCATACAATAAACCGCTCGTATACAAAAAACATACTTGTAACACATAAAATAAGACTCAGTATACCAAAAAACTGCATCAGCTTTATCATGCGCAGACGGAGCCGCAGGTTCTTTATCTGCTTCAATACGCCCGCTTTGTTGGTGTGACCTTTATAGCTGGCATGCAGGTTGCGTATCAGGCTGGCCAATGCCAGGAAGCGGTTTGTATAAGCCAGCATCAGCAAACTGATAGCCGGGAATAACAGGGCCGGCGTATTGATCGAAATTTCCATATGCTAAATGTAAGCAAGCTGGCCATCAAAAAAAAACTGGGTGGTATTACCTGAGTTGCTGCTGAAAGAGCAACGTATAGAAACAGAAAAGCCCCTGGTAAAAGGGGCGATGCTGTTTATGAGATTGGGTAGTAAGTGTATTATAAACGCAGAAAATATAATTATAGTATGAGCTTACAGTAATTACAAATATTTTCCGACCCTCACTTACCCGCCATTTACTTACTGGTTGAAAAAGACAAAGGCACATTTACTTTAACACTGAAATTACGGCCCATATTGTATACACCCATTCTGCCTGTTACCATATTCTCCGGTGCATACTTTAATCGGCTGAGGTGATTTTGGTAAGCCACATCAGCAATATTACTGGCTGTAAAAAACAGGCTGAACAAAGTTTTGCCCCTGCTGGCAATATCACCACCAAATCCCGCATTCAGCAGTGAATAGCCGGGCGTGGATGTCTCCGTATTAAAACCTGTAAAGGGATTATTTTGTGCAAACGTATTGTCCAGCTCCGCTTTCAGGTACACATTACGCAGTGACGCTCCATCTTTAAGCAATTCCACCTTCACTTCATTGATAAGCCTTGCCCCCGGAATAAACGGCAGGTTTTTACTGCCATCCTGGTCCTGGCTAAGTACGCCCCTTACATAAGAAAAACTGTTTTCAATATGCAGCCAGTCCAGCGGGTGCGGATGGATATCAAGATTGAATTCTGCGCCATACAATTTTGCATCGTTCTGATTAAAACGAAATGCGTAAAACTGCTCATTGCCATCTACTATTACCGAATCACCGCCTGCCACTGCATTTAATTTTCGGTAGTAAATAAAATTGCTGATGGCATTATAGAAAACACTTGCTGAAAACGAAACATGCTCCGCAGCAATATCGATGCCTGCATCTACCTGGTAACTCGTTTCAGATTTCAGGTCCTGCTCCCCGTATTCATACCTGTTGGTGCCTTCATGCGCTCCATTGCTGGCCAGCTCTGGTATACTGGGTGCCCGGAAACCCCTTGCCAGGTTCAGCTTCAGCGTTACCCGTTTACTGGCCTCATAACTGCCACCTGCACTGCCTGATACATTGGAGAAGCTTTTGTTAAAATGCCGGAACTTGAGATCGCCTGCATCTACCAGTTCTTTTGAATCAATAGAACGGTTATCAAAACGGATACCGCCGCTAAGGGTAAGCTTTTCTATTCTTTTTTGGGTGTACACAAAGCCACCAATATCAAACAAAGAGTATTCAGGTATTAAAAATTCGATGCCCTTGTTTTTATTGGTTTGCTGCATACCGTTTACACCGATGGTAGTACGCCAATTATGTTTTTCAGCAAAATGATATTGCAGGTTATAATTAACAGTACCTAAATCAAAAAACAGGTTCTTCTCTTCCGGATCCAATACGTTACCAAATTCCTGGCGCTGGTTACGCTGGTAGCCCAGGGTAAGTGTAAACCTGTCTTTCCCAATTGCAAAACTGTTATCAATGGCCAGTTTAAAATGCTGTATCCGCTGGCGCGGGATATCCGGGTTGGTAGATGTAAAATCTTCATCGCTGGCAACCTTTACCGCTTCCACGCCATTATCATTTATTAATTTTACAAACTGGCCTGTAATATTATTGCGGTCGCCTTCTACCAGGCCAGGATGCTGATCAAATTTACTGAACAGCAAGTGGCTGTAGCCCCAGCTTTTATTAACCCCTATATAACCCCCAAAATCTTTTTCGTTAAATTTTGAATTAAATACATAGCCATCATACTTATTCCGGTAATCTGCAGCCGCTTTATAAGAACCGTTAAGGCCCCATATAAATCCATGCTGGTTGCCGCCGATATCTGCATGCAGCCCGCGCTGCCGGTTATTGCTCTGATAAGTACCAAAAATATTTGCCTTGATACTGTTTTCCGGCGCGGGAATTATCGAGATAAAATTTACTACCCCCGCCAGTGCATCACTGCCATACATCAGGGAAGCCGGCCCTTTCAATACTTCGGCCTTGTTTACATTGTATTCATCAATTTCTATTCCGTGTTCATCGCCCCATTGCTGGCCTTCCTGGCGGATACCATCATTTACTACCACCACCCTGTTGTAACCAAGGCCACGGATGGACGGTTTTGAAATGGCCGGGCCAGTGGAGACCTGGGCCACGCCCGGCGTTTTTGACAAGGCATCAATTAAGTTGGTAGAGCTGCCCCTTAACAGTTCTTCCTTGCGTATGATATTTACCGGAACCGGGGTTCTTTTTACGGAAGTAGCCGCGGATACACCAGTTACGGTAACTGCTTCATTTTCTATATATGAGTGATTCAGACCGAAATCTCTTTGCACATCGCCGTTCATATCAATGGTTTCTACCACAGATGCATAGCCCAGAAAGCTGGTTTCAACCAGGTACCTGCCGGGTGCAATATTCTGAATTTTATACTGGCCCTTTGCATTGGTACTGGTGCCCAGCTTCAGATCATGCAGATAAATGGATGCACCCTGCAAAGGCTGACCAGTTTTTGCATCTGTGATGATGCCGCTTAAAATAGCTTTTGCTTTTACTGATTTTGCACTGTTGATTACCCCGGGTTGCTGTGCCTGCAGGTTTATATGGAATGCGCATATTATTAAGAGCGAATGAATAATCTTTATCATGGGTGTTTTTTAATTGGCCGCCGCTTATAATCTCTGAAAAGCCTTACCGGCATAAAAAAGCCTGGTTATTCTTGCACAGATATTTATGCTGTTTACAGCTGGCCGTATACATTACAATCAGGAACAGGTACTCAGGCAATACGGGTACCCGCACGATATTAAGAAGTGGAAACAGGTACTACCAGGTAGATGTATAAGACAGGTAAGCGCTGGTATACATTACCATGGTTATGCATATTGAACAGGCGGCCCACGTAGTTCAAAAAAGAAAATGGGAGATGAATGGAAATGGTAAAGCGCTATTGTTTGCGATACGGAAAACAAGCGGGGCGAAGCAAAAATAAAAACCGCCGCTTCATTGGTAAAAGGAGATTCTGCGACAAGGTTATCGCATTTGCAAATAAATCCTGCATGGCTTACAGCGGATGATCCACCAGCCGCAGCAACCGTTATTTTATCCTTATGATCGGCAATGGCATCGTGCAAAAATTTTTTAGGTGCAATGCTGAAGGTAAAAACCAACAGCATTATACCGGCCAATAATTCTCTTATGATAGGGTTTTGTGCCAATAAATATTTGCTACTTAGTTGCAAATGTAAATATTGGTGGGCATAGAAAATGACCATTCACAAAAAAATCACACTTATTTTTTTAATACAACTGTGAACAACGACCCTTTGCCGGGTTCGCTTTCGCAGAAAACACTGCCATTCAGCTCCTGCACAATTCTTTTTACGATAGAAAGGCCCAGGCCCGTAGAAGCCTCACCAGCTGTAGGTTTAGAAGAAATCTTACTATACTTTGAAAAAAGGTTAGGCAGTTCATCCTGGCTGATACCTACGCCTTCATCCTTCACCTTAATATTAACCGCGTCATTGGCATCAGAAAGGCTGATCCACACATTTTTATTGGGCAGGGAATATTTGATAGCATTGGAAAACAGGTTCTCACAGATACGGCTTACCAGCTGCTTGTCACTTACCATGTAAATATGCTTATCGGCCGTTTCAAAATGCAATTGTATATTTTTTCCTGAAGCTGCCGGTTGAAAATCGCTCACAATGCGCTCCACAAATACTTTAAGATCAAAATTCTCCAGCTCAATTTTGTGCTGGTTGGTTTCGGCTTTCTCTACATCCAATATAGAGCGGATAAGCAATTCACCTTTACCGGACGACTGGCGGATTCTTTCTACCGCTTTCTTTTGATCAGTTGTAAGGTTACTGGCATCATCATCCAGTATATTAAGCCACATTTTAATAGCCGCAAAGGGTGTACTGAGATCATGTGATACAATACTAATCAATGAATTTTTTTCATAATTCAATTCCGCCAGTTTTTCATTCTGTCTGTTAATAAAATTATTCTTGTATTGCAGTTTTGTATTGGCCCGCCGTTTTTGTATCAATAACAAAGCAATGATGACAGCGATTATACCTGCAGCCAGTGCCAGCAGCGTGATGGCCTTATTGCGAAAATGCGCTTTTTCTATCTGCGTCTGTAATAATTTATTATCCTGTTCACGTTCTTTGGCATTAAATCTTTCCTGCAATCCTGCAATGGCTTCATTGGTGCCGGCATTTACCAGGCTGGTATCTATGGTATACCATTTTTGCTGAAGATCATAGGCGTTTTTATAATCGCCTTTTCTGAAATATAATTTAGACAGCATTGAGTAACTGTCTGCTTCTTTACTTCTGGCATGCATATCCTGTGCCTGCTGCAATGCCTGCATGCCATATACGTATGCAGAATCATAACTTTTCATTTCTATAAAAACATCCGCCAGGTTCAGTTTATCAATCCACAGGTCAGCATCGTCGTGATCTTTTTTATGCAGGAAATAGTTGCGCTGAAAATTTACCAGTGCTTTGCTGTACATTTTCTTTTCATAATACACATTGCCAATATTGCTGTAAAAAGAAGACACGTCCAGGTGGGGTTCGTGTGGTTTCGCCAGGGCCAGTCCCTTGTTGAGATAATACAGCGCGCTATCAGGTTGCTTCAGCTGGTTATAAATCGCCCCCAGGTTTCCGTAAGCAGTTATAATAGAACTTAGATCATTCTCCCGCTCCGACAGCTTCACGCACTGCAGGTACATTTCCTTTGCTTTGTCTGGCTGTTTGGTATTTACATATACATAAGCCAGGTCGTTGATGGCCGCTACTTCATAATTGGACGCATGCAGTTTCCGGGCCGCATCCAGCGACTGAAAATAATATTCAATGGCCTTGCCGTAATCTCCCTTGAGATCTTCTGCCAATCCCCTTAAACGGGAAGATAAAACTTCACCCCGGTCGTAATGCAGCCTGTTTGCTTCTTTTAAAATAAAATCGGCGCAGATGATAAGCGAGTCTGCTTTGGTTTCATCAAAGTCAATACAGCGATCGTAAAGTGATTTCAGGTAATTGCTGTCCACCCGCTGGGGGCGTGCAGACAGGGAAAGCGTAACTGAGAGGAAGAAAAAAAAATATTTCACGTTGCTGGTGGCTTATCCAGTAAAACTAACTTATTCTATCAATTTATTTTTAATTGCAAACCGCACCAGGCCCACCGTATTATTTACGCCCAGCTTGGCAATAATATTCTTACGGTGTGTTTCAATGGTGCTTACACTTAAGAATAGTTGTTCGGCAATCTCAATATTGCTGAATTCTTTACAGATAAGAGTGAGTATTTCTATCTCGCGTTTGGACAGGATTTCTGCCACCCTTTTCTCTTCGAGGGTTAGCGTACTGCGAAAATCATTATCGCTGATAATATCAATTTCTTTACTAAAATAAGTGCCGCCAATATATACAGACCGGATAGCGCTCAACAGTTCTTCAATGGGGGCATTCTTTAAAATATATCCCTGTATGGTATGACGCAGGAGCTTATGAATATAACGTGTCCCCCGCATCAGGGTGAGGTAAATGATCTTCTGGTTGGGTTTTGCAGCCCTAATCTTCTTTATCAGATCTTCTTCGTTAACGTCTGGCAGGTGTACATCCAGTAAAAGTATATCTGCATCAATAAAAGGTAACTGTTCCAGCAGCAGGTTACCGCTTGCGGCGGTTCCGGATATGGCAATGTCTTCCTGTTTTTTTAACAGTAAAGCCAATCCCTCCAAATACATTTCATGATCTTCAATAATGAAAACTTTGATCATGGATCTTTGTGTATTTTAATTTAAAAAAAACTATTAATATAAAAGGTTGAATTTTAAAAGAATATAGCACAAAGATGGCGCTGGCTCATATTTTGTTGCATAATGGTTAAACACTGTTCCTCTGTAAAACTATGAAAAAAGCCCCTTAAAAAGGGGCGATATGTGGTTAGTGTACAATTAAATCTTAAGGTTTTACTTTCAGCATAGGCCTTACCTGCTGCAGCGTACCATTTTGCAAACGTGTATAATATACACCCGGGGGCAATCCGTAGCCGTTAAAATCAACCGTGTAAACGCCTGCTATATAGTCTTTATCTGTGAGTGTTTTAATTGACCGGCCAAGCGAGTCTATGATATGGACAAGCGTATGCCCGCCCCTGGTTTTAAAAGTAATTTTCGTACGCTCCACAAAAGGATTGGGATAGTTAATAATGAGCTGCTCGCCGGCATTCCTGTTCACATCATCAAGACCGGTACTGCCACAGGCAGCGTTTATACAAAGCGGAATATTCTGAAAATCTTTAAACATGATGGTCTGCAGGTCTGTACCCTTCACACAAAACCACTGGTTTAGAATGGAAGCATAAATGCTGCGGAAGTCGTATTGAAAAGGAATATTATCATTTACGCTTACCCCTGCAGGTATGACGGGGTTGGTGCCCGTTATACCCGATTTTACGTTTTTACCAAAGACAAAGACAGGTGCGGCTGCACCATGATCGGTACCCACACTTGAATTGGATTTTATACGACGTCCAAATTCTGAAAAGGTCATACCAATTACCCTGTCTTCTATTCCCAGGCCCTTCAGATCATCCATAAAAGATTTGATGGCATCTGATACCCTGCCTAACAGGTTGGCATGATTTCCCACGGTGGTATCTGTGGCGCTGGTCTGGGCAGAATGGGTATCGAAACCGCCCGTGCTTACCATATAAATACGCGTTTTCAGCCCGCCTTTTACCATGCGCGCTACAATTTTCAACTGCGCCGCAAGATCGTTACCGGAAGGATAACTACCCTGCGTTGGTACTGCCGCTGCTGCTGCTTTTATAACCGTAGAATACTGTTTTGTTTGCTGTGCTACCTGGCGGATATAGGTTAATTCCTTTCCCCAGGGTGTGTTGGGTGTGGGATCCAGCACCCCGTCAATCAGGTTGTAAAAATTGGTAGGATCGCTGATACTCATACCCATGCCCACTGCAGGTCCCTGCAGCGTGAGGGAAGAAATAGAGCCTATCTGTATAGCCAGCGGATCGGGCATAGCACTGTTAGGAAACCCATTGGGATAATTTGGAAACTCTGAAGCCAGGTAGCGGCCGGCCCAGCCACTCTCTACTTCTTTATCAGCATCCGACGCACTCATCCATATGTCAGTGGCGCGGAAATGTGAAAAGCTGGGTGACGGGTATCCTACTGCCTGCACAATTGCCAGATTGCCTTCATTGTACAGGGTCTGCATACCGGTCATGGATGGGTGTAAACCGGTTTTACTGCTGCCATTAAGCGCAAGTACTTTATTTTGCGGGATAGCAATATTGGCACGTGCGTTATAATATTCGCCATATCCTTCAATAGGTATCACCATATTTAAACCATCATTGCCTCCATTCAGCTGAATAATGACCAGCACTTTATCTGTATCTGCGGTAGCGCCGGCCAGCGCCTGCATAAACGGACTGTCTGCTGCGTATGCTTTTACTGAAAAGCCACTTATCAGTGCCGGCAGAATGGTTGCCGTAGGAACTGTGGTCCGTAAAAAATCTCTCCTTTTCATATATAACGTTTAAGAGATTAGGCTAATTGATATTCAGCCAGGTTCATAAAATACCTGTATAAATCGCGCAGGCGGGTATAGACAGTTTGATAAGCCATCATATCAGTGGGATTGGACAGGTAAGTGTTCCATGCATTTGTCCAGTAATAATCAGATGCCTGCCCGCTTAGCAAAATATTTGTCTTAATCATATTTTTTGAAGCATCGGATAGCGGCACGCGGTACAGAATAGCCAGCGAATCAGCCATCAGCGCATTAGGATCGCCAGGGTTGGGCAACTGTTTGGCAAATGCAATGGCATCAATTTTTATACTGTCACTACCGCGGGTATAACCATTGTATACCATAATATCGGTAAACTGGTTTCTTTTGGGAAGCGTGTCTGAATTGATCCACAACTCATAATATTGAGGGGCCTGGTAGTAAGATGGCCATCCGGATACACTGGGCGGATCTGCAAAATTCTGATTATTCAGGGCAGCCTGCCAGCGGATAAACTCCCACATATTGTAGGCGCCTGCGTAATCTGTTGCCACATCCGGAAATACTACATTAAACTCCCGGCAAAGGCTAACCGCTATATCAAGCGGACTTTTGATAAGACAGCCACGGTTCAGTGCATCAAAAAAATGTTCGCTCTTTAACAGTGCGTCAAGTACCGGTTTCACTTCCCAGTTATTGTTCTGTAAAATCAGCGCCAGTGGTTCAATGACATTGGTTTGAGCTGCGGCATCTATAGTATAATAACAAAACCAACGATATATCTTCTTTACCATAAACTCAGCCACTTCTTTCTTTTTACTGAAAATCATATCCAGCATATCATCCAGTTCCGCATTGCCCGCGGTGGCACCTGAGCGCCCGGCAATAACTGTATTGTTATAAAAAGAAGAAAACTGTTTGCTGCCTGTATCGTGTCTGGCTGCATTGAAACTGGAAGTAGTGCTGGTAAAATCAACACGCCAGCCCGTTAGTACCCTTGCGGCAGCTTTTACATCGTCTTCTGTATAATTGGGATTATTTGTTTTGCCTACGGTAAACAATTCCTGTAGCTCACGGCCGTAATTTTCATCCGGTGCTGTATTGGTATTCAGATAACCATTCAGGTAACGCAGCATACATGGATCAAGGGTGATGGCCTTTACTAAGGTTTTGAAATTACCCAGCACGCTGCTGCGCAGCAGGCTATGGTGCTTATACAAAGCAAGGGCGTCTTCAGCGCTGATCGATTCAGTTGCAAAATGATTGTGCCAGAACAAAGTCATTTTTTCCCTGATACTCCTGTCCTGGTTAATCATCACGCCAATGCTCCATTTTTTAAATGAATTCATGCGCCGGTCTTCTATAGCGCCATCATTGTTATAATCATTTACCCAGGTGGTTCCGGGGGCTATATTGTTGTCTGGTTTATCTGAACCGGTTGTATCATAATCCTTGAGGGGTGGAGCAGGTAGTCCGGCAATGGGGTTTAATAATTCGTCTACTGCCTGTGACATGCTGATGCCGCTGAAATATGCGGTATCTGCTAGTGAGGCGCCAAACATTGTTCTTTTAAGAAGGTGGATTACAGCCTCCTTGTCCCAGGGGCCGCTGTAAGGTGTAAGACCAGACATTGTTCTGGCAGTTTGCTGAACTGAATCTGGCCGGCGCTGCAAAGATTTCCGCTTTGCAGTCAGAAAGGCACGTCTGTCCATAGCGGGACGATTTTGGTTTTTCTAATGGATAATGTATAGTAAATAAACCTGGAGGTTGTACCCTCTTTAAACAAAGTTCAGGCCATTCAACTAATATGCAAGCTGATAACGCACGACTAGTTCTCCACAGTATAACTACGTGTAAGATTTATTAATAATCACGCAAAAGCCCCTGCTGGAGGGGCTTTTGTTTTCATGACTTATATAGCATGGTGAGGTACTTGTGATGTCAGCAAACAGGCCTTTACCTTGCACACGTCACAGTGCTAATTAATATTCTCAATAATACCTGCAATGCCCTGCCCGCCACCGACGCAGGCTGAAACAATACCGTATTTTTTATTCAGTCTTTTCATATCGTGGGTAACCTGTATGGTCAGTTTGCTGCCGGTACAGCCCAAAGGATGTCCCAGCGCAATAGCGCCCCCGTTAATATTTACAATGTCAGGGTTTAAACCAAGCTGTCTTACCACGGCCAGCGACTGCGACGCAAAAGCCTCGTTGAGTTCAATTAAATCTATCTGGTCCAAAGTCATATTCACCTGTTTCAAAGCTTTTGGAATGGCTTCTACCGGACCAATACCCATAATACGGGGATGCACACCCGCAGATGCACATGCCACCAGGCGGGCAATGGGTTTCAATCCCAGTTCATTCACCATTTTTTCTCCCATTACTATTACAAATGCCGCGCCATCGCTGGTTTGGGAAGAGTTGCCGGCAGTAACGCAACCGCCTGCCGCAAAAGCCGGTTTCAATTTGGCCAATGCTTCCACGGAAGTATCAGCACGGGGGCCCTCATCTGTATCAAGCACTGTTCTTTTGGTTTGCTTCTTTCCTTTTGCATCCAGGAAAATTTCTTCAACCGTTATGGGTAAAATACCGGGTTTAAAGTATCCGTTCTTGATAGCGTTGATGGCCTTCTGATGAGAATTAAATGAAAACTGATCCTGGTCTTCACGGCTGATACTATATTCCTTTGCAACTGCCTCCGCTGTTAACCCCATACTCAGGTAGTAGTCCGGTTCATCACTTGCAATAGAATAGGCTGGCACCGTTTTCCACCCTGCCGTGGGAACCATACTCATGCTTTCCGTACCACCGGCAATAATGCATGCTGCCTGCCCGCTGCGTATTTTGGCTGTAGCAATAGCAATGGTCTCCAGCCCGGAAGCACAGTAGCGGTTTACCGTCATGCCTGGCGCATGCACTCCAACTGCCCGGGCAGCTATTATACGGCCCACCTGCAGGCCTTGTTCGGCCTCCGGAACGGCATTGCCCACTATTACATCATCCACCCTCCCGGCATCCAGCTGGGGCACTGAGGCCAGGAGGCCTTTGATTACTTCAATGGCCAAATCATCTGGTCTGGTAAACCGGAAACCGCCTCTTTTTGACTTTCCTACCGCCGTTCTGAATCCTGCTACGATGTATGCTTCCTGCATAAAATAAGTTTTATTTTTTTAATACTTGCATTGAGCCGCCATTTAACG
The DNA here is from genome assembly GCA_039916305.1 of Chitinophagaceae bacterium. Classification (GTDB taxonomy): domain Bacteria; phylum Bacteroidota; class Bacteroidia; order Chitinophagales; family Chitinophagaceae; genus JACMLD01. The sequence goes on from JBDSLR010000026.1 coordinate 79,787, forward strand.
GCTGTCGCGTCGCACTCCTGCACTACCCGGGTTATCCGACCGCCTGCTAACAAAAATCAATTAAGTTGTTTATGCAACTTTCTATACCAAAAGTACTGATTATTCCCATTTATAAAAACTTTTTGCCGGTAAGCGGGTTCGGTGTTCTTTTGATGAAATTTGTTACCATTTGGTGCTACCGCCGCGCCTCAAAACGCCGCTTACCTAAAAAACAATAGCTTACTTCCTCATGTACACAATCCTCCGCAATATTCTCTTTTGGTTCTCACCTGAATGGGTACACTATTTTTCTATGAACTGCCTCAAAGGGCTATGTTATATTCCTTTTATAAAAAAATTACTTGCCCGCAGTTTTACGAAAGAAGACAGCCGGCTGCATAAAGAATTTGTTGGACTGACTTTTAAAAACCCTGTAGGCCTGGCAGCTGGTTTTGATAAAAATGCGCTCTACCTCAATGAACTGGAAACGCTGGGTTTTGGATTTGTTGAAATAGGAACTGTTACGCCCCAACCACAGGAGGGTAATGAAAAGCCCCGGCTATTCCGTTTGCCGAAAGACAAAGCATTGATTAACCGGATGGGCTTTAATAACCACGGTGTAAAAGTGGTAGCAGAAAGATTGCGGGAATGGACAGCAAAAAATAAACCAGCTAATCCGAAACGCAGGACCAACGGGTCAAGACTTATTATAGGTGGTAATATTGGTAAAAATAAAATTACCCCTAATGAAGACGCCTGGCGCGATTATGAAATATGTTTCCGGGAATTGTTTGACTGCGTGGATTACTTTGTGGTAAATGTAAGCTCACCCAATACACCCGGCCTGCGCGAACTGCAGGAGAAAGATTCGCTCAGAAAAATTTTAGCGCACCTGCAAACCATCAACCGGCAGCATACAATGCCAAAGCCGCTGCTGCTTAAAATAGCGCCGGATTTAACGCAGGAACAAATTGACGATGTGATAGACCTGGCCATGGAAATAAAACTGGATGGACTGGTGGCGGCTAACACTACTATTAACCGCAATGGGCTAAAGACCAATGACTCCACACTTACAACTATGGGAGCCGGGGGCTTAAGTGGTAAACCGCTGGCTGCCCGCGCAACAGAAATCGTACAATATATCCATCAAAAAACAAATGGCCGGGTGCCGGTCATTGCTTCGGGTGGCATCTTTACCGCAGCTAACGCAAAAGAAAAATTAAACGCCGGCGCCGCTATAATACAGGTATGGACCGGGTTTATCTATGAAGGACCGGCCATTGCGAAAAAAATTTGCAGGTCATTGCTGTCTGATCGTTAATCGTGAGTCGTCAGTCGTGAGAGGTGCATACGAATATTTAACTTCCCAATAGTGCTATTGCGCTATTGACATCTAACGCACCCGCACGACTATAATTTTATGGCTACAAACGGGCCACCCATAACTATGCTGTCGTAGGCTTTGCATACCTGCACTTTAACACCCGCGGAAAAATTGTTTGAAAAATAGTATTCGTACTCAGCGATAATGCTGGTGCCATGCACTTTTCCTTTGGAATCTGCTATTGGGTAAGTTACATCAGTTGCAAGGCCGCTATGGGTAGCATACAACGGGTAAGACCGGCGAATATTATAAAAGGAAAAAGTGTAGCCCAGTCCAAGCCGGAGCGATGCATTTTCTGTACGGAGGGGTACAAAAAGCAATTCAAAATCAATGGCATTGGCTTTTGTGTATTCACGAACTGTGCTGGTGCGCGGGTAACCGCTTGTGGAGATATGTTTTACACCAAAACCGCCCTGCAACCAATCATTCAAAGGAAAGCTATACTGCGCATAAACGGCCGTGCCCCTAACACCTGGAAAATCATGTACATACGCTACTCCGGCCCTTAAATTTCCGCCATTTATATTATCTGCATCATTATACTGGGCATGGGCACTGACGGCCGCGGCCATCATTACGAAAAGAAAAAAAGTTTTCATCTTGTTGGGTTTAGGGTATTTGCCGGATTATAGTATAAGCTTTTTAGGGTAAAACAGGTAAACTACCAATCACGGACAGGGTTAAATACGGAATTACCCATATGCCTAAATTGCGTGCCAAAACACAGCCTTAAATGCCCAAACATTCATTATCGTAAAAAAACATTCATTTATCGTAGTTCAACTATTTTTGCCGGAAATATAAAGAACCTACTTATGCAGGAGTTATTTACCGCGGATGCGCTCGTGAGCTTGCTTACCCTTACTGTACTTGAAATTGTACTGGGTATAGACAATGTTATTTTTGTTTCCATTCTTATGGGCCGGTTAAATGATAAACAAAAATTAACTGCACGCCGTGTATGGATGTTTGCAGGTATTGCTGTAAGAATAGCATTACTGATAGGTATTGGCTGGTTGGTAAAAAATGGCAGCAGCGAGTTATTTGGATTTACCTGGGGCAGTAATCATTACGCATTTAACCTCCGCAATGTTATTATGTTTGCGGGTGGTATCTTCCTGCTGTATAAGACGGTAAAAGAAATACATGAAAAACTGGAAGGCGATGAAAATACACAAACAGACAAAACAAAGCCTGCTTCCTTTGCGTCTGTTATAGGGCAAATCATTATTATAGACATGGTTTTTTCTTTTGACAGTATCATTACTGCAGTAGGGTTGGCAAAAATTGTGAATGTGATGATCATTGCCGTTATCATTGCCATGATTATCATGTTTTTTTTCTCAGAAAAAATTTCTTCTTTTATTCATAAACACCCTACCTTAAAAATGCTGGCCCTGGCATTTTTACTGATGGTAGGTTTTAGTTTGTTTTTCGAGGGACTTGAACCCATTCACCACAGCCATATCGACAAAGCATATATATATTTTGCAATGGCTTTTTCTTTTGGGGTAGAGCTTTTAAATATGTGGATGCGCAAAAGAAACAAAAAGCGAAATCCGGTTCAATTGAGGGAACCAAATTTAAAAGATACCACCCCTACCGAGTACAACGATATGGCAAGCTAAACAGCATGGCTCTTACGTTTTGCCCTGGGGAAATTACAGCAACGCATTTTCGCTGACAAAGGCCTTTTTATTTTATTATAGAGTGGGAAAAATATTCCTGATGCAGGAATATGGTATGAATTATGATTCAACTACCGGTATAATCTAAATCAAAAACTATGACCATCAACGAAATTGCCGCAGAACTGGTTGTGCTTTGCCGCCAGGGAAAATTTGAAGCCGCTCAGCAGGAATTATTCAGTGAAGACGTAGTCAGCATTGAACCTTATGCTACGCCGGCATTTGAAAAAGAAACAAAAGGCCTGTCCGCAGTTAATGAAAAAATCCGCAAGTTTAATGAGAGTATACAGGAAACCCATAAAATTGAAGTCTCCGAGCCGCTGATAGCTGCAAGTTCTTTTTGCTGTACCATGCGTATGGATGTAACCATGAAAGAAGGCGGACATATGGACATGTCAGAACTGTGCGTATACCAGGTTAAAGACGGTAAAATAATATCGGAAACGTTTTATGTATAGAACGGTAACAGTGGCTGGAAATGAGATTTTCCAGCTGCTATCTTTTTGAAAAATTTTGTTCCAGCAACTGGTTTAAGAATTTATCTGATTGCTTTTCAGGATTGGCCAATTCATGGAGGGTAATCTTATCCAGCAGCTGGTCAACAGTAAATTGTATCATCTGCCAAAGTGAACGGGCGGTACAATCAACTGAATTGGTACACAACTTCAGCGAACCTGCATGCTGACCACAAAAGTCTTTGTCGAAAAGCACACCGCCCAAGACTTTCAGCACCTGCTTAATGCCTATTTCCTGCGCAGGTTTAGCCAGTACATAACCACCCTTAAGGCCCGGTGTACTATTAATAAAACCACCCATGCGTAATACCCGCGTAAGCTTGGCTACATAGTGGCTGCTAAGGCCTTCTGTTTCACTCAGCTGAGGAATACTCAAACCAACTTTATCTTTGCATCCTGCAATGCGAATCAATATACGGAGGCCGTATTCTTCCTGTGCGGTTATTTTCATGATGGTTTGTATTCTTTTTTACATATATCCTAACTCAAGCTGTGCCGCCTCAGACATCATACTTTTGTTCCAGGTAGGCGTCCATGTTACAGACACATATACATCGTTTACGCCTTCAATAGCCCTTACTTTCTGATCCACTTCTATTGGTATTGACTGTGCTGCGGGGCAGGCCGGTGAAGTAAGCGTCATTACTATCTGTACATTGTTAACCGGTAAAATATCTATCTCATAAATCAGCCCCAGCTCATATATATTAACTGGTATTTCAGGGTCGAAAATATTGTGCAGGCACTCAATCACCTTTTCTTTTAATGCTTCCGTTTCCATCGTCTTACGCTTTTGATGTGTTTTTAATTTTATATGCCAGCGCGTAATTTTTCATCTGCTTTACCATAGCCAGTAAACCATTTGAGCGGGTTTGGGCCAGGTGGCTGTGCATACCAATTTTATTTATGAAATCAAGCCTGGCTGCTATAATCTCATCTGTTGTACGCCCGGACAATACCTGGATGAGCATGCTTATCAATCCCTTTGTTATTACTGAATTACTATCCGCTTTAAAATAAACTTTGTCATCAATAAAATCAGCAGCCAGCCAAACTGTGGACTGACATCCCTTTATTACATTCTCAGCAGTCTTATGAATATCATCCAATTCAGGTAATTTTTTACCCATATCAATGATGTATTCATACTTCTGATCCTCATCCCATGCATCAAGGAGTTTGAAATCTTCAATAATTTCATTTTCTGTTTCTGCTATGCTCTTCTGGTTCTCCATTTATTATGCCAGCATTTTAATTACTTTATACAGCCCGGTTATCATTGCATCAATTTCTTCTTTGGTATTGTAAACAGCAAAGGAAGCGCGGGTTGTACCAGGAATGCCAAAACGCTGCATCAATGGCTGCGTGCAGTGATGACCGGTTCTCACTGCAATACCCCGGTTATCCAGCAAGATGCCTATGTCCTGCGGATGTATATTATCAATTACAAAAGAAACCACGCTTACTTTTTCTTTTGCCTTTCCAATAATCCGTAAACCTGGTATTTGTTCCAGTTGTGCAGTTGCATAGTGCAACAATATTTCCTCGTGGGCGCGGATTTTTGTTTTACCGGTTTCATTAATAAAATCCAGTGCTGTCTTTAACACCACGGTATCTGCAATATTGGGGGTGCCCGCTTCAAATTTATACGGCAGATCTGCATAAGTTGTTTTCTCAAAGCTTACTTCCTTAATCATCTCCCCCCCTCCCTGGAAAGGCGGCATTGATTCCAGCAATTGTCTTTTGCCATATAAAACACCTACACCCGTTGGCCCATATACTTTATGAGAAGAGAATGCAAAGAAATCAGCGTTCATTTTCTGAACATCAATATCCAGGTGTACAGAAGATTGGGCGCCGTCCACCAGCACAACGGCACCTGCCCTGTGTGCCGCATCTATTATCTGTTTCACCGGGTTTATCGTACCCAGCGCATTGGATACATGTACAATGGAAACCAGCTTTGTTTTAGGTCCCAGTAATTTCTCATACGCATCCATCAGCAGTTCTCCGTCATCGCTGATGGGTATTATTTTAAGCATGGCGTCTTTTTCCTCACACAACAGCTGCCAGGGAACAATATTGGAATGATGCTCCATGGTAGAGATGATGATCTCATCCCCAGCCTTAATATTCTGCCGGCCCCAGGTATTGGCTACCAGGTTAATGCTTTCAGTAGTACCCCGGGTAAAAATTATTTCCTCGCGGGCTGCCGCATTAATAAATTGCTTTACCGTATCACGGGTAGCTTCAAACGCAGCAGTAGCTTCCTCTGCCAGGCTATGAATTCCCCGGTGAATATTGGCATTGTAGCCGGCATAATAATTTACCAGCGCATCAATCACCACCTGTGGTTTTTGTGAAGTAGCGGCATTGTCAAAATACACCAGTGGCTTGCCTTTTACTTCCCTGTTCAATACCGGAAACTGCTGCCGGATGGCAGCTATATCCAGCTCTTTTGGTATGGCGGTAGCTGTTATCATGAAATATCAAATTCTAAACGTGCTGAAATTAATTGATTTACATATTCGCGGATTTGCAATGGTTTTACATGCTCCAGGATATCAATAGCAAATGCGTGTACCAGCAATGACCGGGCAATGGTTTCGCTTATGCCCCGCGACTGCAGGTAAAACATACCTTCTTCATCCAGCTGACCAATGGTACAACCATGCGAACATTTTACATCATCTGCGAAAATCTCCAACTGTGGTTTTGTATTTACGCTTGCATCTGCGGAAAGCAATATATTTTTATTGGACTGGTAGGCATTTGTTTTTTGTGCATCCCGCTGCACAAATATTTTTCCATTAAACACCGCCGTGGACTTATCGTTCATAATCCCCTTGTACAATTCATTACTAAGGCAATGCGGTTTTACATTATCAACAACGGTATGGTTGTCAATATGTGTTTGTCCGCCCTGGAAATACAAGCCATACAAATGGGCTTCGCAGTATTCTGCTTCCAGCACCATATTCAGGTTATTGCGGATAATGCCCCCATTCAGAGAAATGGTTACAATATGCGTATAGCTCTTGCCTGTTTGCCTGATATGTGTAGTACTTACCTGGCTGGTAGTAGCGGAATCATTCTGGATTTTATAAAATTCCAGCAGGGCGTCCTTTTCTACTACAATTTCCATTACCTGGTTGGTAAAACTTTCTGCCGCACCAAGCGTGGAAAAAGTCTCTACTATCTGCACCTGCGCATTTTCTGCAATATGTACCAGGCTGCGGGGCTGGGAAAAAACATTTCCGCTGCCCGCATCGGCAATATGATAAATGTAGACCGGGTGCTCCGGCACCTGTCCTTTTTTTACATGCACAAATACACCTCCATGCACCAATGCCGTATTAAGCGCATTGATGCCATCATTTAAATATTTAGCACTATGGCCCAGGTTGGCTGATACAATGCCTGCATATTCGTTGGCAGCTGCTTCTTCCAGTGGCAAAACCACCAATGCCGAAGATCGGATAGTAGAAAGCGGGAATGAAAAAATACCATTTATAAATACCAGTTCATTGGCACTCTCATGGCCCGGCAAACGCACTGCATCCAATTTGGCCGCGCTGAAAGAATCCGCAATAGCTTTCTCAGCAAAAAGATATTCTTTATTAAACAGTCCCCCAATGCGGGTATACTTCCATTCTTCGTGTTTGGAGGTAGGAATCCCAAACTGGTTGAAAGCTTTGTAAGCATCCTGGCGCACAGCATCCAGGCCATTGCCTTTATCTGCCAGCTGTAATTGATCAAAGCGTTCTTTAATATATGTTGTGTTCATAGCTTAAAAGAGAAAAGAGGTGGTTAAGAAAACAAAAAGAAACGGGGAAACTATTGTAAACCAACTTTTCCTTGAATACTTAGCCGACCTTATTTAAAAAATCATTTTGCCGCACGGAGGTAGCAGAGCCACCAGAGAAAAAAGGAGTCAGGACTTAAGGAAACCAGAAATCAGACATTTTTCAACTATGCCTCTTCGCCCACATTCACTTCATTCTTTATAAAATCATAGCCCCTTTCTTCCAGCTCAAATGCCAGTTCTTTGGTACCTGATCTTACAATACGGCCGTTATACAGCACGTGTACAAAATCCGGAACGATATAGTCAAGCAGGCGCTGGTAATGTGTAACAAGCAATACAGCATTGTCTTTATTACGTAATTTATTTACACCTCCCGCCACAATGCGGATGGCATCAATATCAAGACCTGAGTCGGTCTCATCCAATATGGCCAGTCTGGGCTGTAACATCGCCATCTGGAAAATTTCATTGCGCTTTTTTTCGCCACCGGAAAAACCCTCGTTCAGCGGCCGGCTCAGCAATGACTGGTCAATATTCATCAATGCCATTTTCTCTTTCATCAGTTTAAGAAAGGATACAGCATCCAGTGGCGCTTCACCCCGGTATTTCCTTACTTCGTTCACTGCTGTTTTAATGAAATTGGTGGTGCTGAGTCCTGGTATTTCTACCGGGTACTGAAAGCCAAGAAACAATCCTTCACCAGCTCTCTTTTCGGGCGAAAGTTCCAGGAGATCTTTACCTAAAAACGATACGCTGCCATCAGTAACTGTATAGTTGGATTTTCCTGCAAGTACTGAAGCCAGTGTGCTTTTACCTGAACCGTTTGGTCCCATAATAGCATGCACTTCTCCGGCCTTTATGTCAAGATTGATGCCTTTCAAAATCTGCTTTTCTTCAATACCCGCATGTAAATTGTGAATGTTCAACATCTGTTTATCTATTTAAATACTTTATTACTAATTTATTCCTTTTGTCCAGGCAAAACGGACTATACACTATCCTACGCTTCCTTCCAGGCTAATAGCCAGTAATTTTTGCGCTTCCACGGCAAACTCCATGGGCAACTGGTTCATCACTTCTTTAGCAAAACCGTTAATGATCAATGCCACCGCTGTCTCGGTATCAATGCCGCGCTGGTTGCAATAAAAAATCTGGTCTTCGCCTATTTTTGATGTGGTGGCTTCGTGCTCTACCACAGCTGTATTGTTCTTTACTTCTATATATGGAAAAGTATGAGCGCCGCATTTATCACCCAGCAACAGTGAATCGCACTGGGAAAAATTGCGGGCATTGGCAGCATTCTTACCTACCTGCACAAGGCCGCGGTAGCTGTTGTTGCTAACGCCGGCAGAAATACCTTTCGATACAATTCGGCTTTTGGTATTTTTACCCACGTGCAGCATCTTGGTACCGGTATCGGCCTGCTGATGGTTATTGGTTACGGCGATTGAATAGAATTCGCCGGTTGAGTTGTCGCCTTTTAAAATAACGCTTGGGTATTTCCAGGTAATAGCAGAACCCGTTTCAACCTGCGTCCAGGAAATTTTAGAATTATTTCCTTTACAGATACCTCTTTTGGTTACAAAATTATAAATACCGCCCTTGCCCTGCTTATCGCCCGGGTACCAGTTCTGTACAGTAGAATATTTTATCTCTGCATTTTCCATGGCTACCAATTCAACTACTGCGGCGTGCAGTTGGTTTTCATCGCGCATGGGTGCGGTACAACCTTCCAGGTAGCTAACATAGCTGCCAGCCTCGGCCACAATCAATGTTCTTTCAAACTGGCCGGTATTTTCTGCATTAATGCGGAAATATGTAGATAATTCCATCGGGCAGCGAACACCTGCCGGGATATAACAAAAAGAGCCGTCACTGAATACGGCTGCATTCAACGCGGCATAATAATTATCTGTAACCGGTACCACTGAACTCAGGTATTTTTTTATCAGTTCCGGATGCTCTTGTATGGCTTCGCTCATAGAGCAAAAAATGATACCCAATTCTCCCAGCTGTGCTTTAAAAGAAGTACCGATGGAGACGCTGTCAATCACTGCATCTACTGCAACCCCGGAAAGGCGCTTTTGCTCATCCAGGGAAATGCCCAGTTTTTCAAAAGTCTTTCTTAATTCAGGATCAATCTGGTCAAGGCTGTCCAGCGCAATTTTTTGCTTGGGGGCCGAGTAATAAATTATATCCTGGTAATTGATGGGCGGAAATTTTATATTGGCCCATTGCGGTGAAGATTTTGCGAGGCTAATCCAATAAGTGTACGCTTTTAATCTCCAGTCCAGCATCCACTGGGGTTCATTCTTCCTGGCAGATATAAAGCGGATGGTGTCTTCACTCAGGCCCATTGGTGCCTCGTCTGCTTCTATATCGGTTACAAACCCATATTTATAGTCGCTGAGAACCGTTCTTTCAATCGTGCTGAGTCCATCATTCATATCATCTTTACCCGTCTGATAGATTTCTGTATTCATTTTGCAAAGATACAAATGAATCTATACAAAAAAGTAGAAATGACAGGTTTCTGTTGTTATTGATCCTCCATGCCCGGGTATACATCACTTATCTACAACCGTTTGTATTTCATTGGCTTATGCAGATTTTAGACACAGCGCATTGTAAAGGGCAGCGAAATTGTTGACTGCCAGGGCAGCGCGGAATTGGTGATAACAAGGAGGAGCACTCGCCCTGGCCATATCCTGTTATTTTTCATGCACCCCATTGCAATTCGGTTTCGGGTCAAAGGAGATGCACTTTATCACTGATTTGCCCCGCTTTAATATAAAAGCCGGCACATTCACACAATTAAGCCCTGAACAGTAACCTTTCCTGCAGACCTTCGTCAAAAGGTCAAATAAAAAAATGAAAAAATCTTTATTGATACTGTGCAGTTTTCTTTTCTGGATAGTAACATCCCTGGCCCAGCAACAAAGAACGAAAGTTCTGTTACTGGGAACCTTCCATTTTGATAACCCCGGTCTTGATGTAGCCAAATTTGAAGACGTGCATGCCCTGTCTGCTAAACGGCAACAGGAAATAAGACAGGTACTTGAAAAACTTGTTAAGTTCAAACCTGACAAAATATTTGTAGAAGTGCCCGTGGAGCGGCAGCCGAAACTGGATAGCAATTTTCAGCAGTACAAAGCTGGTAACTTTGAATTACGGGCCTCAGAAACGCATCAACTTGGCTACCGCCTCGCAAAAGAATTAAATTTGCCATCATTGTTTGCGGTGGATTACAATGCTGCGGATTTTCCATTTGACAGCCTGATGAAGTCAGCAGCCGAAGCAAAACAGTTTGCGCTATTGGATACTATAAAGAAATCTATAGACAGTATTCAGTCCTATTTTAATGAAACACTGAAAAAATATACCATTCGCGAAATGCTGCTTGATCAGAATTCAACAAAAATGGTTGATATGCAGGTAGGCTGGTATTTTAACTTACTGGTTGCCGGCAAGGAAGGCAACCATATTGGATCTTATCTTACCAGTGAATGGTGGAGACGGAATATGGTTATTTATGAGAACCTGCTAAAGCGTATTACCGGTAAAGAAGAAAGAATACTGGTAATTTTTGGATCGGGCCATACGGCTTTGTTGCAGGAGATGATGCGATACAATACCAGGTTAGAACTAATCCCTGTTGCATCCGTGCTGTAAACTGCCCGGCGGCTGAATACGTCTTTTAAGCCTGCTCTTACCCAAAATCATACTTCGACCACACTCAATCCACTGATTTTCCAGATACTTCAATACAATCAACAATATGAAACTATTAGCCACCAAAACATTGTTAACTGCTTTGTTCACCTGCTTTTTGTTTGCCTGTAACACAGCTACTCCCGAAAACTATTTTGACCGCGCGGTGCTTAATTGTAATATGATGATCGGCTTTGCCAATGATGGTTTTCAGCGGCAGCTGGAACAGCCCTCTGCAAAACTGATAGAAGGCACTAAGGATCAAACCGCACCCATGAAGCGGAAAGAAGTAATTGATAATCAAATCCAATACCTGGAGGAAAGCTTCGTGAAAGTGAAAGATCTAAAGGAAACAGAAGACAGCAGGGTAATGTTAAAAGCTTCAATCGTTTTGTACGAATATGTATTGCCGGTTTATAAAAATGAATATGTTCAACTGGCGAAGTTATATGATCACGGTGCCCCAAAGGAACAGGTTGCGTCTTTTTCAAAAGCCATCATGGATAAATATGCAGCTGGATTTGAAGAACGTTACAATGCCGTTATCAGCGCAGGTAAACCCTATGCTGCAAGTCATAACATCCCTGTAAAATGGGATATCAAAAGTAGTCCCACGCCATAAAAGAAAATAATTATCAGAAAACCAGCTTGTGTAAACCCTATTTTATAATAATATAAGGTCGACTTCTAACTCCGCTGTTCTTCCACCAGGGCCCATGAATATTCAGTGGAATTGATGTAAATTCCGCGTTTTATAAATATTCAACTATCCATGGTCTCTTTTTTCGAAGCATCCATCGCCCGGCTTTCCATTCATAAAACAGGCAATAAAGAATTGGATGAACCGCTTACGCTTTCTGAGGATCCCCTGCCGGTGACCGATGAAATACTGGGCAAATTACTGCTGCAGTATTTTCTTCATCCTTTTGAGAAAACAAATGAAATATACAGGCTATCCCACCCTACTGACGATTTAGAGCTGAACGAAATATTTCATTTTACCAGTATGATGTTTGCCAACCCGGGGAACTTTCATCCAAATACACAGCAGATTGCTAGACTGCTGTATGAAATTGCCGGTCATGCAAAAATAAAATCCGGCGAACTCTGCATCTGCTATTTTAACCAATTACAATTAGAAGGCGAGCTGCTGGATGCAATAGGCATTTTTAAATCTGAATCAAAGGAGCCATTTTTGAAAGTATTGCAGGAAGGAAAAAAATTTCACCTGAATTATGAAGAACAGGCCATCAATATAAAGAAACTGGACAAAGGCTGCATTATTTTCAACACTGAAAAAGAAGCGGGCTACAAAGTAGCGGTCATAGATCAGACCAACCGGGCGGAGGCAGTGTACTGGGTGGATGAATTTTTGCAGCTGAAAGTGCGCAATGATAATTACAATCAGACACACAATGTACTGAGTGCCTACAAGCATTTTGTAACCCAGAAAATGGATGAAGACTTTGACATCTCCAAAGCAGATAAAATAGACCTGCTTAACCGCTCCATTCGCTACTTTAAAGAAAACGAGCAATTCGATTTGGATGAATTCAGCAATATTGTGATTGACAATCCGAAAGGGGCAGCACTTTTTAAAGCTTATAAACAGGAGTATGCGCAGGAAATGGAAACGCCTATTGATGATTCATTTTCTATTTCTGAAAACGCTGTAAAAAAACAGGCCCGGGTATTTAAAAGCGTACTCAAACTTGATAAAAACTTCCATATTTATATTCACGGTAACCGCGGGCTGATTGAGCAGGGTATGGAAGCTGATGGCAGAAAGTATTATAAAATATATTATAAAGACGAAAGCTAAAGTGGCTTATTTTTCCATCCATTTCTTAAACGCCGGCGCCTTTTCACGGCTGATATCTACCTGCATTTTTAAAGGTGCTTTAAGCGTAAGCGTGAGCTTTTGGTTTTCATGCGGGGTTACTGCCTGTATAGCATCTGCATGTACAATACACTGGCGGTTGGCCCGGTAAAAAACACGGGGATCCAATAATTCTTCAATTTCTTCGAGCGTTGTAAAATCAAGGATGTGTTTTTCTCCGCTGAAAGTAAAAATGTAATGAATATTCTCTTTTAAAAAACAGGCAATATCTTTTGTGCTTACCGGCATCCACTGCCTCCGGTGACTTACAATAAATTTCTGTTTATATACCGGCTGCGCCGGTTCCGGCTGAGAAAGTTTTTGCAGCAGCAGGGTAATATCTACCGGAAATACGGCTTTGCTTTCTGCAATATGCCTGCACTTTTCAATGGCTTTTGCCAGCTCTGCATCATCAATGGGTTTTAGCAAATAATCAATTCCGTTTACCTTAAAGGCGCGGATGGCAAATTCATCATAGGCCGTGGTAAAAATAACCGGGCATTTGAGTGGATTGGTTTCAAACAGTTCAAAGCTGACGCCATCGCCTAATTGTATGTCCATGAAAAGCAGGTCAGGTTCTTCATTGTTTGCAAACCATTCACGTGCACGCATCAGGCTGGGCATTATCCCGAGTATTTCCACATCACCTGCAACAGCAACAATTTTACTTCTCAATTCTTCGGCAATGATGCTCTCGTCTTCAATGATTAAGGCTTTCATGCTGTTTGTTTTTTTATATTAAATATGCGTACATTGCCCGGCGCTAGAGCAGCGGCACACGCACCACAAATTCCGTTTCACTTTCTCTTACTATCACAGGCCTTCCGCCCAGGTAATTATACAATGATTGCATATTGGCCAGCCCCTGTTTGTTACTGGTTTCCACAAATTTTTTCTTTTGCAGGTTGTTGCCTACCACCAGCTGATTATCTTCTACAAAAATGCTTATCCGCAATGGCCTTGCTTCATCAACAATATTGTGCTTGATGGCATTTTCAATGAGGTTCTGGATGGTTACGGGTGCTACTTTACGGTGCAGGTATATTTCCGGCACCTGTACATTTACCTGCAAACCTTCTTTAAACCGGGTTTGCTGTAACTCCGTGTAGATAGTCGCCAGTTTAATCTCCTCAGCAAGTGACACGGTCTCGTGATCGCGACTGGTAAGAATATAGCGGTAAATCTTAGACATCCTGTCAAGAAATTGTTTGGCATGAGCAGGATTGGCCGTAATTAAGCCGCTGAGTGATGTAAGTGAATTGAATAAAAAATGCGGGTTCAGCTGCTGCTTTAAACTTTCATACATGACCAGCACCTTCTCTTTCTCCAGCGAATTTGCCTTGGATTGCAGGCTAAAGAATTTTTCACGCTGGCTGATACGGTATTTATACAATACTATTAAGAGAAAACTTACCAGCAGAAAAGCCAGTAACTTAAACCACCAGGTTTTATAGAAAATGGTAGCCAGGTGAATAGTGATTGATTTTTCCGGCGTGCTCCACTTATTAACGTCGGTGGAAGTTTTGTAATGATATATATAGTCTCCACCCGGCACGTTTGTATAATTTACGGTGCGGTCTTTAGAGTATATCCATTCCTTGTCGAATGGCTCCAGCTGGTGCGCATACCATATTTCTTTGGGATTGCCATAGTTTAATGCAATCATATCAAAAGAAAAAAAGTTTTCATCTGGTGTGAGTGAAATGGTTTTCTTGTCTTCAAAATTAATAATGGTATCCGGCTTCTTCCCGTATACGGTAGCAGCCGCAATATAGCTTTCTGAAATATTATTTTTACTAACGTACCTGGATGGGTTAAAAAGAATAAATCCTTTTAAGGTAGGGTAAACAAAATCGCCGTTCTTCATACGGTAGGCATCCTGGTAATTAAAATCAAGGGTGGGCAGGCCATTGCTTATATCAAACGATGAAAAAAATTGACGGCTTGAATCAAGCATCAGCAACCCCTTACCACTGGCAAGCCATAGCCGGTCGGCTTCATCTGCCAGTAAAGAAGATATCATTCCGCTACTTTGGAGGTACCTGGTAAATGTGTTTTTGTCTTCATGCCAGGCATTCAAACCATCCAGTGTGGCAATCCATATCACGCCCTTTTTGTCTTCTGTAATGGAAGTAATATGATCATCGCTTATTGCGGTTGGATCCTGCTCATTTTTTACCCAGTATTTTGTTATTGCTTTTATAGGATCATACATCAGTAATCCTTTTGAATTAAACCCAAACCATATGCGGTGCCTGCTGTCTTCATACATGGATTCAGTATTAATGCCGGCATATGCACCCAGCTGCGGATCATTAAATAAACGCTCAATCAGCTTCTTGCTGTTGTTGTACCGGTAAATACCATCGCGGCAGCCAAACCATATATTTCCCTGGTAGTCTTTTATGATGGACCAGAAAAAAGACTCCGGCAGATTTTCTTTTTCGCCTAAAAAATCCATTTTGCCGGTACTGAGATGATAACGGTTTAAACCATTGGCGGTTCCTATCCAGATGATGTCTCCATCGCACAAAACAGACCTGACTGAATTAAAATGCAATGAATTGTTTTTACCAGTTGTATGCTGAAATAATCTGTAAGTATTTTTTTGTGTATTATACTCAGCTATGCCCTGCGCTGTTGCCAGCCAGAGATTGCCATTTTTATCTTCCCCGGAAGCCCTGCACCAGTAATCCGGCAGTGTGGGAGACTGGTTATAGGATGGCTGAATAGATCTGAAAAAAGTATTATCCGGATGGAAATAATTAACCCCCGATACTTCTGTGCCCACCCACATATAGCCCTGCCTGTCCTGGAAGAGTGTATTGGTAAGATTATCGCTGATGCTCATCACCTGCAGGGGATCGTGCATATAACACGCAAAGCTGTTGGTATGCTGGTTATACAAACAAATGCCAAACTGCGAGGTGGACAGCCATACCCTTCCTTTGTCGTCAGTAAAAATTGATGTTATACGATTGTCTGTTTTTTCGGTGTTAAGCAGCGTAAACTGATCGCAGGTAATATAGTTCTCAAGGCGTTCATTTGTTTTAAGCAGCTGCAAACCGTTTTCGCCGTAGCCTACCCATATATTGTTTGCATGGTCCATGGCCACCCTGCCAATGAAAGCATCTCTAACGGGCGCCAGTATTGTTTTTTCTGCCAGTTGGGTTGCCATATTATAGCGTACAAGCCCGCTGTCTGTAGCAATATAAATGTTATTGTTGTTGCCGCAAAAGTCATTCACGTACCTGCCCAACAGGCTGGCCGAAATACCCGTGCCTGTTTTTTTCAACCAGGTAAAAGTTCCTTTTGCCACATCAAATAAAACAAGTCCCTCGCGGGTAGCCAGGTATATTTCTGTTTTACTTCCCTGCAGCATTTTATATGCGGCGATCCCCTTACTTCCTGGCTGGTAAATGAACCGGTTGGTACGGTAATCATACCGGCTAACACCATTGGGCTGTGCAATCCAGAGCGTGCCAGCCTTGTCTGCCAACAGGGCAAATACCCGGTTCTCCGGTATTGTAAAACTATCGTTTGCCTGGTGCTGAAACACCTTAACATCATAGCCGTTAAAACGGTTAAGGCCCGTAGCGGTTCCTATCCAGATATACCCATATTTGTCCTGGGTAATACTTCTTATGGTGGGATCATGCAAGCCATTACCGGTACTAAGCTGGTGAAAATTGAAGGTGGGCGGCTGCGCCGCTGCAATACAATATATGGCGCATGCAATTAAAAGCAATACTACTTTGCGGGGCGCTACAATATGGTTGATAAAGCTCAAGGAGCCGAAAGTAACAAACAAAAGAGGCCGTGCAAAATAAGTACTGCCAGAATGCATGTAAAGATTAGCGAAGCGTAGTAAACATGCAGGGAGGTGAAAACAGTTTAGTAACCAGATGCGGACATCATGGTATCTGCCAGCTGCTGGTAACAGGTTGCCCAGGCATCCTGTACTGCAGGATTCCAATCGGGCCCCAGCCCCTGTTCCAGGGTCCATAAAAGCGCATCGCCCACGGCTTTGTAGTGTTCTGGTTTTACACCATAATCTACATGTCGTTTGGCCATTTCCCGGATATTATCCGTTACCGCCTCTATTTCCTGCAGACGGCCTACAATCATGCTTATCATATCTATCAGCTTCTTATACTGTGCGGGCATGGGACTTCTGAATAGCCTTTTTACAGCGGGAACGTCTGTAAATAACTTGCTGTAAAAAACATCCCCTATCACCTGCGGGTTAACGTTACGGAACAATTTCCAGGTTGTTTGTACCAATGTTGTCTGCTGTGCTGTCATACCTGTATTGATTACGGTGTTGCTGCAATGTATTAAATCTGTCCTCTCATATCTAACCGGCTAAATAAACTGCGTAAAAACGCTGCTGAAGTGTAGCAAATCCGCCTTAATGGACCGCCGCTTTTTGCATAAGATCATTCGCTTTTGCGGCTTTCATCATTATTTCTGCCAGCGTGGTGTAGCAAGTTATCCAGGCCTGTTCCAACTCTTTATTCCAACTATTGGCCAGTACTTTCTGCAGGGTCCACAACAGCGCACGGCCAACAAGCGTATAATGTTCATCCTGCACACCATACTGAACATGCTGACGACCCAGCTTTTTAATTCCTTCACCTATTTCGCCCAGGTTATCGAGGTTGCGGATGCTGTAATTTAACATGGCCATTAATTTTCCTGATTGCTCCTGTATAGAAGAACGCCTGAACATTGGCCTTACTTCAGGCACAGTCTCAAACAGGTAATTATAGAACAACTTACCGGTCACCTGCACATCTTCTGCTGCTACCAACTGCCAGGACTGCTGCACTAATTCAATTTGTCTTGCTGTCATAACTTTTTTTTTGCAAAAATTATTCATTGCAACGGCATATAAAAACCATACTGTGCCAGTAGTATAAAAATTATTATTGAAGCGTGCTTTTTTACACCTGACAGGAAAGTGCCAGCTGCCTTTTGCCCTGGTTCAGCCAGCGAAGTGCGCCGTAAAACGTACAGCATCTCCTGATTTATCCGCAGCGCCCCTGTTAATCACTGGCGGCCGCAAAAAATTGGTTAGCATTCATGGATGAATAACCTGGAAACGCTTCATCGTCATTTTTCTACATTTCACCCTGTCCACCGCGCACTACACGCAGTAACGTTTTTTATCGCTCTTTTTTCATTACATATTTGTACCATCAAATTATCATTAACCACTTAAAACAAAAAAATGAAAACACTGAAGCTACAAAATGCCATGGCAGCCTGCACAGGCCGCGCGATGTTATATTGCTACCGGTCCTATATTTTCCTGTTTAAAGAAACTGATGTATATAAAGCAGATAATAGTGCAAACGTTAAAAAACATAGCCGGTTTACCAGCAGGCAGTTCAAATCGCCCTGTTACAATTAATAGTTGCAAGCAGCAGCCGGCGCCAAACCAATGCTGCATTCCCGCCGTCACCCTGTCAATACCATCTGCAAGAAATCCGCCCCATCTATTATAAACACCACTGTTAAATAACCATGATTATGAAAAAAAATAAATCAACTCTTATACCCTGCGAGCCAGGAACACCCCAGGAACAGGCAATCTTCTCAGTTACCAGCGAGGGCCTTCTGCTGAATAATCCCTGGATGGAATTTGAAGACTCTTATATAGAATTGCTATCGGGTAGCGGCTATTCAAAAATCACCGAAGGCCAGCGTTACATAACCTGTTAAAATAATCAGCCACAAATCTTTCTGCAACAATTACAGCATCATTTTATGAATACTATCAACCTGTATGATATTACTTTGTACTTCGACTTAGCCATTGCCAGCATAGCACTGTTTGGCTTTATATGTTACCTGTTAAAAGGACCGGCTTCCACAGAGGTAACCGCCGGGTGGATTTTTATGTTACTGATGTTAACCTTTATTATACTGGCCGGTGTTGTGCTGAAGTCATTGAACCATCACCGCCTCTCTTTACTACCGCTATTTCTGATGGCGGTTACAGGCATTATTTACCTCTGTCTTTTGCTGCTGATGAATATTTTCAAAATACAAGCATTACGCGGACAAAATAAAGAGAATATTATTATTTATAATGCCGGCCACTTTAACTTATCGGCCGTACAATAAACAAGTTTTTAAATTACCATGACAGCATTTAACAGTGAAGCTATATTAGCAGGCCCTTACGAAGACAGTTCCACCAATTTAATATACAAACTGGTTGTTTTGCGATGATATTGAGCTGTATAAAACTGACGGTATACAGGCTACAACATATCCATGGAATATTTTATTATCTGGTGCACCCGATGCAGTTGGCCTGCAGCAAATTATTGATGACAATACCCTTGAAACAAGAGCAAAAATACTGGCGTACAGGCAACTGTTTTCAATTGGCTACAGCATTGAAAAAAAAGAACTGCTTGCAGTAATTGTAGAGGTGGGCCTGGATGCCGGCCTGGACGTTGTGGCTTCTTTTAAAGATGGTACCGCGAGATATATTAACCAAACCGGCAAGATGATTATCTGGGAAACAGCTGAAGAAACAGCCGCAGCACTTACAGAAGAATTATTTACCAACTGCCTGCCTATCATTAAACAAACAGGCGCCTGGGATAAGCCCCGGCGCCCTTATCCTGCCAATGGCATAGCAAGAATAACGTTCCTGGTCTCGGACGGACTTTATTTTGGCGAAGCGCCCATTAACGTACTGTTTAATGATTCCCTGGCAAAACCGGCATTGCTGTCTGCTACCGCGTTAATGCAGTTTTTAACGGAGCGGGTACTGGCTACTGCTTCTAACTAAAAATTTCAATCAGCCACTTATTCACACACGGGTATCCGCTTAAACGGCCTTCAAAAGGCGGCGGAAACATACAACGATATTAATTCTTATTATGAAAATTTTTTTCTGGGTCATGTGGTGCATCATCCTGGTCATTGAACTGTTGCTTGCAAAAGGCCTGCTCGGCATGCTGTTTCATAAATACAATCCCGTTAATATTTCATCTGTCACCTGGACTGCGGTCTTCCTGTTAACCGGCGCCCTATTATTGGCTGGCAGCTATTATTGCTATCATGTACAAAAGATACAATTGGCCTGTGGTATTGCTGGCCTGCCCTTACTGGGCATTATTGTATACTTTCTTGTTTTTCTGATAGTGCCCTACCTCATGGGTGAAAGAATGAATTGATGAAAGGAGCGGGCATACCACCCGCTTCCGCTATTTTATTTGCCGTTTTTAAGCGTATTCTGCCCATAATTTCTTAATTTACTTTTATCATCTCCGCTTAAACCAAAACTGTGTACTACCATGACTGCTTTCAACCGGCGTTCTTTTATCAGCAAAGCCAGTGCTTTTTCCGCCACCGCATTGATGGCTTCTCTTACGCAACCAGCATGGAGCAGAAACCTGCACAGGGCATTAAATGGAGCCGCTGGTACAGCACCGGATCAATTGGCCAGTGATGAAGAATTCTGGTATTATATACAGCAGTCATATACCGTTTCTCCCTCGCTTATCAACCTCAACAATGGCGGCGTTGCGCCGTCGCCCAAAACAGTGCAGGACGCCATGAAACGGTACAATGATTACTGCAATGAAGCGCCCAGTTACTATATGTGGCAGGTACTTGATCAGGGCCGCGAACCCCTCCGGAAAAACCTGGCCAAGCTGGCAGGTTGCAACGCAGATGAAATTGCCATGCAGCGCAATGCATCGGAAGCATTGGAGACGGTTATTTTTGGGCTGGATCTGAAGCCCGGCGATGAGATAGTACTGAGCAAACAAGATTATCCAAATACCATTAATGCCTGGAAACAACGTGAACTGCGTGATGGTATTAAACTCGTCTGGATAAACCTGGAACTACCCAGCGAGGACAACGAATACATGGCCAGCCAGTATACAAAAGCATTTACTGCCAAAACAAAGGTTGTGCAGGTTACACATATCATTAACTGGAACGGACAAATTCTACCTGTTAGAAAAATTGCCGATGCCGCGCACACAAAAGGTATTGAGGTGCTGGTGGACGGCGCCCATAGTTTCGCGCATTTTGATTTTACCATTCCGGAATTGGGCGCTGATTATTTTGGCACCAGCCTGCACAAGTGGCTGGGCGCCTGTATTGGCAGTGGTATGCTGTATATTAAAAAAGACAAGATCAAAAACATCTATCCGTTATTTGCCGCCGGCGAACCAAAAAGTGAAGACATCCGCAAATTTGAAAATTTGGGCACGCGGCCTTTCTTTATTGAACAGGCTATTGGTAAAGCCATTGAGTTTCATGACATGATTGGCAGCAAAAGAAAAGAAGAGCGCTTGCTATACCTGAAAAATTACTGGATGGGCCGGGTAAAAGATATGCCTAAAGTAAAACTGAATACTTCTATGAAGCCGGGGTTCAGCTGTGCCATCGGGTCTGTACTTGTTGAAGGAAAGAAACCGGCAGAACTGACCAGTTTTTTAATGGACAAATACAAAATACATACCGTAGGCATTGAATGGGAGAATATCAAAGGCGTGCGGATAACACCCAATGTATATACCACTACAAAAAACCTTGATTTACTGGTAGAAGGAATCACGGCGTTTGCAAAAAGCGGATTCTGACAAAAGCAATTACAATACCGGTCATTGATGCTACAATTTTAATTGTGGATCTCAATGTTTTGCCAAACATACAAACACCAACCAGGCGATTGTACATTATAAATTGTGAAAACCAATTACCAGCTCAATCCATCAGCGCTCCTTCGCAATATTTCTTTTTAAAAAATCTTACCAGGTACCAGGTGGCTATTGCAGCAGTGATATGTTTTAAAGAATGCCCGCTGATAAAACCAGTAGCATGGTATACCGGTGCATCAGTTGCTTCACAAACTTTGGCAATGCCATACCAGGCCATTACCCAGATCAACAGGTACAAACCTTTATTACCCGCAGGTGAAGCAAACAGCAAAAATATAAATGGGATAATGAGCATTGGATAATACTGGATAAATCCATAGAATCTCAGATCGCCAGTTCCCTTCAGTTCCGTATAATACCAGTATATAACACTTGCAAGTCCCAGCAGCAATAGGGGCATAAGCAAGATAGTGCCGGCTTTAACATTAATCCAGTCTGCTATTGTTGCGCACAAAAAAGCCATGAATACAATTACCATCGGCAGCCTGTCAAATACCAATGAATAATTACCGGGCGCGTAATGATAATATGCTGACCCAAGCCCGGTAAAAACGATACCGCTGAATATAATGCCATAGATCAGCTTAATAGCATTGGCGGCATTTGAATGGCCCAGCAAATACAACCCATAGCCGCCAACCAATAAGAACGGTATATTACTGAACACGTTGGCAAAATTTGGAATACCTGCCATGGCGCGGCGGTCAGCAAACAGGTGGTAAGCAAGCGACTGGGGAATAGGCGGCAGTATTACCACAATGGCAATGGCTGCGAGGGTGACTACAACAAGTAGCAGAATGCGTGTTTGTCTTTTCATGGGCCGTATATAGCGATGCAAAATAGCTTTATTTTTCTTGTAAGAAATTGTATTAAAAATCAGCCATGGTATTAATACGGCGCTGTATGTCAGGTATTTCCGCCGGTCTCAAAAAAATCCTTGCCCAAGTCCGGCACATGGCACCATATTGAAAGAGCAGCAAACCTTTTTTCTGGTTATACGTTCTTGGATAGTAGGTATAAATTACACCGGTATTTGACCTGGTCTTTATTATTGCGCGGTTATGACTATTACGCATTTAATTATTTTCTATGAAGCATGCTATTCAATTACCCGTTATTAAAATATCCGGCACCACGCTGCAGTCGGGTGAGGATAGCCTTGCAGTGGAAGAACCGCTGGAAATAAGGCTGGCATATGGGCCGGTAGTTTCCCGGCGTATACATAACCTGGCGGTTACGATGCGTACACCCGGCAACGATGCAGAACTTGCTGCCGGCTTTCTTTTTACGGAAGGAATTATTGAAAAATATGCTGCTATTGAAAAAATTGCGCATGGATCAACGGCAGCAAACGATGAAAATATTATCCTGGTAACGCTGCATGAAACAGTGACACCAAATCTCACACAATCGGACCGCAATTTTTATACAACTTCCAGTTGCGGAGTTTGCGGCAAGGCGTCTATCAATGCCATCCGCACGGTGCGTTCCGCTGTTACTCAACCCTGGGTGGGTGATCCTATTTCTTTGGCGCTGATCAACAGCCTGCCTGATCAGCTGATCGGACAACAAAAAATATTTGCCACTACAGGCGGTTTACATGCTGCTACTTTATTTAATGATGCCGGCGATCTGTTATTGCTGCGCGAAGATGTGGGCCGGCACAATGCAGTTGACAAACTGATTGGTGCTGCCCTGGACAGGACGGCGATTGATTTCCCAGGCACAATTCTTTTACTAAGTGGCAGGGCCAGTTTTGAGCTGGTGCAAAAGGCCGCCATGGCAGGTATTCCTGTTATTGCAGCAGTAGGCGCCCCCTCCAGCCTGGCTGTTTCCCTGGCAGCAGAATTTGGCATTACCCTGATTGGTTTCCTGCGGAATAACCGGTTTAATATTTACACTGCGGCCCATCGCATTCAATTACCCGTCTATGAAAATACGTATTAAAGGCAACGCACTGCGGTACAGGCTCACCCGGTCAGACATCGATTTGCTGGAAGCAAAGGGGATAGTGCATGAACAGTCGAATTTTGGCACTGCCTTATTGCAATATGAATTACGCAGCACTGATGTAGATCAATTGTCCGCTTCTTTCATCAATAACTGTATTACCATCAGATTCCCCGCCGCCTGGATAGCCGAATGGCTCCGGACAGATAAGGTGGGATATGAACATAGAATGGAGCTGGAAGGCGGTGGAACCCTTCACCTGCTGGTTGAAAAAGATTTTACCTGCCTGGATAAAGTGAATGAAGATCAAAGCGATCATTATCCAAATCCGCTGATAAAAAAATAAGTATGCACACTAACGATAAAGAACAACCGTTTGCTGAAAACCCGGAACAGTTAACAGATTTAAAAGTGACAGGCAATAAAAAATGGGCTGCAGGTTTACCGGCAATCTTTGCTGCATTCAAAAATATACTGGAAGAAACCGGCCCTATCCCCGTGAGGGGGATAAAGGGTTTGTTTAAAATGAACCAAAAAGGCGGGTTCGATTGCTCCAGTTGCGCGTGGCCGGATGAAGATGGCGATCGCTCACCTATTGGCGCTTATTGTGAAAATGGCGCAAAAGCGCTGGCAGAAGAAGCAACAAAGAAAAAGCTGGGCGTTGATTTTTTTGCAAAATATTCAGTAGCTGACTTAGCCAACATGTCGGATATGGAAATTGGCAAAAAAGGGCGCTTAACCATACCTGTTTACCTGCCTGAAAATGGCACTCATTTTCAACCCATCAGCTGGGAAGAGGCGTACAGGAAAATAGCCGGCACGTTGAATCAGCTGGATTCACCTGATGAAGCTGCATTTTATACCTCTGGCAGGCTAAGCAATGAAGCTTCTTTTATGTACCAGCTTTTTGCGCGCGAGTTTGGCACCAATAATATGCCCGACTGTTCCAATATGTGCCATGAGTCAAGCGGCGTAGCGCTTACTGAAACAATCGGTATTGGTAAGGGAACGGTTACACTGCAGGATTTTCCGGAAGCAGATGTGATACTGCTGATGGGTATTAACCCGGGCACCAATATGCCCAGGATGCTTGACTCATTGCAGAAAGCAAAAGCCAGGGGCGCCAAGATCATTGCTGTTAATCCCTTGCGGGAAGCAGGACTGGTGGCCTTTAATAATCCGCAACAGGTGAAAGGCATAGCCAGCAGCCTTGTTAATATGAGTACGCCATTGGCCGATGTTTTTCTGCAGGTAAAAATCAATGGCGATATGGCCGTTATAAAAGGCATTGAAAAAATATTGCTGGAGGCCGAAAGCAATCATCCCGGAACGGTGTTTGACCAATCGTTTATCCGGGACAATACAGTGGGGTACAATGAATGGAAAGATCAACTGCAGCAATACCCGCTGGAAGAGCTGGCAAATGCCGCCGGTGTTTCAATTGCTGATATAAAAGCGGCGGCAGCAATAATGCAGCATAAACAAAAGGTTATCATTTGCTGGGCCATGGGTGTAACGCAGCATGTGAATGGTGTTGATACCATTAAAGAAATCGTAAACCTGGCATTGCTAAAAGGAAGTATTGGCAAGCCTGGTACCGGGCTTTGCCCGGTGCGTGGCCACAGTAACGTGCAGGGCAACCGCACCATGATGATCTGGGAAAAGCCGCCAGCCTGGTTCCTGGACAAATTAAAAACAGTATTTGGCTTTGAACCCCCGCGCGAACATGGTGTAGATGTGGTAAAATGTATTAAGGCTATACATGCGGGTAAAATAAAAGTGTTCTTTTCTATGGGCGGCAATTTTCTTTCGGCCACACCAGACACCAACTATACTGCAGCAGCCATGCGGAAACTATCGCTTACCGTAAGCGTATCTACTAAACTCAACCGCACCCACCTGGTGCATGGCCGGGAGGCGATTGTATTACCTACCCTGGCACGCAGCGATAGAGATGTAGTGAACGGGGAAGATCAATTTATCAGCTGTGAAAATTCTATGGGTGTTGTGCAAATGTCTAAAGGCGTGCTGAAACCGGTAGCTGCCGGCTTACGCAATGAAATGCAGATCATTTGTGAAATTGCCAACCATACATTGGGCAAAAAATCGATGGTTGACTGGAACCGGTATAAAGAAAGCTATGACACGGTGCGTGATTTGATTGAAGAATTTATCCCGGGTTTTAACGATTATAACAAACGGGTACGTGAGCCGGGCGGTTTCTACCTGCCCAACGGACCCCGGGATGGAAAATACAATACTGCAGCATTTGGAAACAAACTGCCTTTCAGTATTACTGCCTTGCCTGTTCATACACTTGCAGCAGATGATTATATGATGGCTTCTGTACGCAGCCATGACCAGTTTAATACAACCATTTATGGGTTGAATGATCGCTATCGTGGTATTCACAATGAACGGCGGGTTATTTTTATGAATGAGAAAGACATTATTGCCGGCGGTTTCCAGGCTGGTGAAAAAGTGGACCTGTTTAATTATTATGAAGGAATAGAACGGGCCGCTCACTTATTCATCATTGTGCCTTATGATATTCCTGCCCGCTGTACAGTTACTTATTACCCCGAAACCAATGTGCTGGTTCCTGTTAACAGTGTTGCTGAAAAAAGTAATACGCCCACGTCTAAGTTGGTGATCATTAAGATAAGAAAGCATGTTGCTGCGGTGGACTAGACTTTTTAGCGTCAACTATTTGCTGAGAAAGCTGTTTGCGGTTACTGCTTGCGTTGCTGTTGTTTTATTTCCTCTTTGCGCATGGGCATGCTGTCTATAATGCCATACAGTTGCTGCAGGCTGACTGGTTTTGTAGATGTAAATTTTACGCCACCGTCTTTTCCATACAGCAGCATCAAAAACCGGTCTGTTTTTTTCATTGTCCTGGCATACAGTGCACTATCAGTAACCCGCGTAACGACAGCGTATACAAGTTGCCGCTCTTTCAAACCGTTTGCGTCTGCGTGTAAAATAGCCAGTTGCTCTTTTAGCTGCTTATCATGGCCGGTTCCGGCAAACAGCAATAGCTTCCTGCTGTCATAATCCTGTCCAAATAAACCATGGCTGCTGAGTATCATAAGCAATACAATTAAACGCATGTTTTTAAATTTATATCCTCAATAACAAAATTAAACCAATTACCAGTGAAAGCTCCTGAACATAAAGTTTATACCAGTAACCAGCAAACCAATTGTGTACCCAAGATCGTATGTTTAATGTGCCCGTGTCCAATCGTCAACCCTGTTAAATTAATTAACTATTTTTTAGCCGGTACCAGGTTGTGGCCAAAGCTAAAAATTGTATGAAAATAGTATCTTTATAAAGTTTCCTCCGGCATTTGAAATGCAGTAATGCCGGCCATTTTCTTAATCCATCACACTAAAATAGAAGCATGAAAAACACCCTTCTGGGCTTATTACTACTCGTTTCAGCATCCATCTACGCACAACCCACCGTTACCGAACAATTTCAAAAAATCACTACTGTGCAACAGGCGCAGCAATTTGTAGATGCCAACAAAGAACTTAAACCCGCTATACTGCGTTTGTCATATGGAAAAGATTCTTCCCTGATTGATAAAAGGTTGTTGCGGCAGAAAAAGGGTGATATTTTTTCAGTTGGCTATGTAACTTATAAAGTTATTGAAGCAACAGATACGGTGGCCTACCGTGCTTCTTATGTGTTCCTCGACGAATCTTCTTTATCTATGCGCGAGATAGACAGCCTTCGTAAAATCGTCCTTCAAAAAGCGGCAGCAGGTACAGCTTTTGAAAAATTATCCGATGAATATACCATGGATGGCAACAATACACATGGTGATACAGGCTGGTTTTTTGGCGAATTGATGGTCCCCAAAGAATTCCAGGATGCAGTAAAAAATCATAAACTGGGTGAGGTTTTTCCGGTGGATGTATCGGATAAGCAATGGCATTATATTGTAAAAAAGACATATGATGACCAGGTTAAAAAAGACATTATTGTGCTGCGGGCAAATGGAAGGTAAAGGGAAACTATCCTTTTAGTAAAGCGCTGGTCCACAGAGTGTACATTATATATCTCATGCCCGTCGCAGTTGAAAGCTTGCATAGTTGTTAATTTGCCTGGCTTTAACCGTTTATGTCTTCAGAAGCTTTACTTTTATACCCTAATCAGTGCAGGATGCGTCTAATACTTTTACTATTTGCTGTTACTTATGTTGCTTCGCTGCAGGCGCAGGCTTATATACCTGCAACGGGAATGAATTATATGCAGCAGGGCGCTTTCAACCACTATAATCTTTTGAACGACAGTAATAGTTTGCAAAAGAAGTGGTCTGTAAGTTCGTATGCTGGTATCGGTGCAGGTATCGGCTTTTTCAATGCTGGTAATGCCGCATTTTTCCCCGCACAGATCGGATTGCAGGTAAACCGCCGCTTAAACAACAACATGTATGCTTTTGCGGGCATTTCCACAGCACCCGCTTTTTTCAATTTCAACCGCTCAGTTAATAATACCAGCCTGCATCAAAACTATATGGCCGCGCCCGGTTTCAACGCCAATGGATTTGGCATTTATTCCGGTATACAGGCCGGTTTAATGTATGTTAATGATGCAAAAACCTTCTCTATATCCGGTAGCATTGGTGTCAGCAACAGCAGCTATCCATTTTATCCTGCCAATAGGAATAGGTTAAACGCACAAAAGCAACCGGCTCTTACAGGCAGCAGGCAGTAGCCATCTTTAGCAGAATGCCTCTTATTTATTTATACCTTCCTTTTTTGCGAAGTCGTTGTCAGTACGCCAGAAACAATGAATATGGTTATCGTAATTTTCATATTCAATCAGTTGTGATTCATTTATCAGCCGGTAGTAATGCGGCTTCCCTTTTTCCATACTTTCCACATAAAAAAAACGAAGTTTTTTATTACAAAACGCATTGATTGCAGGCACTTCGCCCGGGTTAAAGTTGTTGAAATATTCACCTGCCAGCTTTCTTACAAGTGCTTGTTGCTCTTTATTCAGTTCGTCATAATAAATTCCTTCATCGGGTACATAAACGCTATCCTTGTGCTGCTCACTGTAAACAATAGATGTTTTTTTTCTATTACTGTATCCTTTTTTTAACTGGTCAATACTGAAAGACTGTACAAGCTGCCTGCCCATTTCTTCTTCTTTGTACAACAGCACCAATCCAGCACGGGCAGTATCTGTAACGGAATTAGCCGGGTTGGTTGATACCAGGAAAGGGCTGTTTGAAAGCATTTGATCGCCTTTAAAAGTGAAATTGAGTGAGAGATGATGCCCTTCCAGTTTCCAGCTCCAGTATTCATTGAAAGATGGATTGCCAAAGACTTCTACCCAATATTCATTACGCCCCAGTGTAGGTTCAAATTTTTGCTGGATGTCTTCATTAAACATAACGCCCGTAACAGTCAGGTAGCCCTGTGTACTAAGGCAGGCACGCATCAGTTCGTGAAACGCAATTTTCTGCGATGCTGTAAAATGAGACAGCTTGAACCCCAGGCGCTGGCCCGGCAACCGCTCCCATTTCATACGCATGGTATCATTAAAAGAAAACTGGCATACTGGCAAAGAATCTTTTGAAATAGACGCCAGTAACTTCTCTGCCTTGCTTATATAGGAAGGTGCAAAAGAAAGTTGTGCCCGGGATGCAAGGACAGAAAAAAATAACAGGTACAGCACAAAAAAATTTTTCATAATAAGCAATCGTTTTTATATGTTGTATTAAAAGTACAGTTCTTGCCGCACAAAGCTTGCAGACGACGCATATTGACTCCTATTCTTAGCATTACCCGGTCTCAAGAATAAAACTTAGTTCCACTGAAGGCAGGATTTTTCCTCTTTGCGTAAGTTGATTTCCTCATTGGGAAAATGTCTTGTTAGGCCGCATAGTACTTTCGCCAAAAGTAAAAAACCAACAATGAAATCTACGCTGCTTATTATCACTATTTTATTCTTTTCTGTCATCGCACGGTCACAAAATAGCAGTCTGAAAGGTACGGTTACAACAACAGATGGTCAGCCGGCCATATCTGTCACCGTTTCAATCCGGTCTTTAAAGCTGGCGGCCATAACAGATGATGGCGGACACTACCTGCTTATTAATATAAAACCGGGCACTTATGATGTGCGGTTTTCTCATGTGGGCCTGGAAGCGCAGGAGAAAACGGTTACCCTGCAGCCGGGAAAACCTGCAGAACTTTCGTTTAGCTTAAAAGAAACAGCGAAGCAACTGGATGAGGTGATTATTACATCAGACAAAACAACCATTAAAAAGGTAGCGTCCTTTGGCAAGGCGGACCTGGCCCCGCTTGACAATCCCCAGTCAGTAGGTATTGTAAGCAATACTATTATTAAAGATCAGCAGGCCATGCGTCTTGGCGATGTAGTGAAAAATGTAAGCGGTGTTTCCCTTACACAGCAGCGCCAGGGTGTGGCAGAAACGTTTTCCGCAAGGGGCTACAGCATTGGTATCGGTGGCGGTACCGGCAGCATATTCAAAAACGGGATCGCCAGCAATACCGGCGGATTTCCTGAAGCGAGTACGCTTGAATCAGTAGAAGTATTAAAGGGCAGCTCAGCATTGTTGTATGGTAATACATCAGCAGGCGTTGTTATTAACATGGTTACCAAAAAACCCCGCTTTAACCGGGGTGGAGAAGTGTTGATGAATGCAGGAAGCAACGGTTTTTATAAACCTGTGATAGATGTATATGGTCCAATCTCCAAAAACCTTGCTTTCCGCGTAGTAGGTACTTATGAAAAATCCAATAGCTTCCGCGATGTAGTGCATACCGTGCGTAAATATGTAAACCCTTCTTTATTGTACAAACTGGGGGAAAAAACAACCATACTGGTGCAGGGCGATTACCTCGATGCTCATTTCACGCCGGATAATGGCATTGGTGTGCTGAACCAGAACATTGATGCGCGCATACCGGCCTCGCGTAACCGCTTTATCAATACGCCGTGGGCATATTATAATGCAAAAACAGCATCCGGCTCGGTAGTCATTGATCACCGTTTCAGCGGGACCTGGAAATTAAATGTAATTGCAGCCGGCCAATCAGTAAACATCAGTTCTTTTGGTACCGGTGTGCCGAACACAATAGACAGCAACGGTAACTGGACCAGGGCACTGGCACGCGCACGCAGTCTTGAAACCAATCAAACCGCGCAGGTAAACCTTACCGGCAAATTTAAAACCGGCGCCGTCAGTCACCAGTTGCTGGTAGGTACTGATTACATTGGTATTAAGACCCGTAGTGATGCGTTCAGGATAACCAGTGCTGCAGGCGTGGCCGGTACCGCATATGATAAAATAAATATTCTTGACCCATCGTTGTCTCCAGCCCGTACCGATATGCCGAATACCCTGGATACCGGCAAGACAGTGTCTCCTTCTTACCGCCTGGGCTATTATGCACAGGACCTGATTGGCATTACTTCTAAATGGAAGGTTTTGCTGGGTCTGCGCTGGTCATACCTGGAAACACAGCCTTCTACTGTTTACAACTATACTAAAAATACACGGACGGCCGGGGACAGGGCAACAAACAAGGCATTTTCACCCAAGGCGGCTATTATATACCAGCCTGTTGAGAATATGTCAGTATACACCAGTTATTCCAATAGCTTTAATACCAATACCGGTACGGATATTTATAATAAAGCACTGGCGCCCTCTACCATTGACCAATATGAGGTAGGTTGGAAAACCATTTTCTTTAAAGGGAAAGCAGCCGCTAACCTGAGCATTTACCGGATACGGAACAGCAACCTGGCGCAGCAGGCTATTACTCTGGCAGATGGCACACCCAACACCAATACCAATATCAGGGAACTAACCGGAGAAACAACCAGCGATGGATTTGATCTTGATTTCAGCGGCACACTATCCAAAAACTTGTATTTCCTGGCAGGCTATGGATACAACGATGCCCGTTATACCAATTCAACAGGTATTAAAGGTGCCGTGGTAGAAGGCGAAAAATTAATCAATAACCCCCGGCATACCGCCAACGGGACTATCTTTTACACCTTTACACAGAAGGCAGTACGCGGTTTAAGATTGGGGGTTTCTGCATTCTATACCGGCAACCGCATGGGTGGGATACAAAATACGGTAGCGCAAACCCCTGTATACAACAGGCAGATTCCGCTGACGGGTTTTACCAGCATCGATATTTCTGCCGGCTACAGTTTCTGGAAGCTAAATGCACTGGTTAAATTATCAAATATTACCAATACATTGAATTACCTGGCACATGACCGCTATAGCATTAACCCTATTGCGCCAAGACAGTTAATGGCAACCATTGGGTATAAATTCTGATTAGAATAATTTTATTTTTAAATTTGTAATGCTGCAGGCTGTGCCGGCAGCATTATTCGTTAAAGCCGTTCAATGTGCAATAAGGAATACAGGTTTTAAATATTCGTCTGGTTTGTTTGAGAATATTAAAACTTTATTCCTGCAAGTCCGGCACTTTATCCAATGCTTATTTATATGCACAAGCTTTATTTCTTTTTTCTCAAAACATATTTTATGGCAACCTTCCTGTTGGTAAGCATGGTTGCCGGATCGCAGGTGCTGCGGAAAAGGACGGTAAAGCTGATGGGCAGCCGGTTTGATATTACGATTGTTGGCAAAGATGCAGTTCAGGCAGAAAACTATATTGACACCGTAATAAGCGAAGTGACCCGGATAGAAAATTTGATTTCCGATTGGATTCCTGCGTCCCAGGTATCGCAGGTAAACAGTAATGCAGGTATCGGTCCTGTGGTGGTAGACAGGGAGGTTTTTGAATTAACTAAAAGGGCGCTTCACTTTTCAATTATAACCAGGGGCGCATTCGATATCAGCTTTGCAGCCATGGATCGGATCTGGAAATTCGACGGCTCTATGACGGCCATGCCCACAGCTGAAGCCATTAAAAAATCAGTGGAGAAAGTAGGCTATAAAAATATTATTCTGGACAGTATTCATTCAACCATATTTCTTACCCTGCCCGGTATGAAGATTGGCTTCGGGGCTTTGGGTGAAGGCTATGCAGCAGACCGTTGCCGTGAGATGATGCTTGCAAGGGGTATTAAAGCAGGCATTGTAAATGGATCAGGCGATATGAATACCTGGGGTAAACGACCAGACGGCAGCTACTGGAACATTGGCATTACCAATCCTTTTCATAAAGACGAACTGTTTGCTGTTATACCCTTGCACGAGGGTGCCGTGGTTACTTCCGGCAGCTATGAAAAATTTGTGGTGTTCAATGGTAAGCGCTATGCACATATCATTAATCCTGCTACGGGTTATCCGGCAACCGGACTTACCAGTGTAACCGTTTTTGGTGCCAGTGCTGAAACCGCCAATGGTTTTAGCACATCGCTGATGGTGCTGGGAAAAAAAGCCGGCCTTGCACTCATTAACAAATACCCGGCATTCAAATGTATCATGATTACAGATAATGGAAAAATTCTTTCATCAAAAAACATGAATGTGAGAAAGTACCATTTGAAAGAGAAATAAAACTTGCTTTGCCTGCAGCCAACCAGGTAGTATCATTGCGGTCATTATAATTCAGGCAATATTTTATTTAATAACAATCAGACAATACCTGCCCATGCGATTGGTAGAAGCTGATGTTGTTGCCGGTTCGCTCCTGGCAGATGATTTCAAGTAACGCAATCACGTCATTGTGCATGGACAGGGATCCGCAAATCATCAGCACACCCTTATTCATAAGCGTGCGCGCAATGAAGGCAGCATCGCGGTTGATTAGATCACTTACATACTGCTTGTCACCATCGCGGGAATAAGCTATATGCAGCTGATATAACTTTTCCATTTTCTTATTCTTTTCCAATGGTTCCCGGTATAATTCAAATGAAGACTGATTGCGAAAGCCGCCATATAAATGGCAATCTATTTTTTTACTGTTTTGATCTATCATACCCAGGAAGGGAGCGATGCCTGTGCCATTACATATCATAATCACCGCGGGCGCTTTTTGCGGAAACTGGAAATGTTCATTGGCAATGATGCGGGCAAGTACTGTATTGCCGGGAGCCAGCTTATACAGGTAACCGGAACCAAGTCCGTCTGCATGAAGCCTTACGCTGAGTTGTATTTCCCTTTTGATTCTGCCGATAGAATAGAGCCGCTCGCGGTAATCATCTGCAGGGTAGATGGCCAGCAAATCGCCTGATGTAAACCTGGCCCATCTTCCGGGTTGCAGCCGCATAATAAAGGTTCCGTCTGCTTCTGCCACACTGGTTTTTTCTATCACCTCTAAAGCCTGTAACCCCGATGGTTTATTGCTGAAAGATGCCGGTAAAACAAGTTGTGGCAAATTCACTTTTTGCGCCCAGGTACTGAACCATGAACTAAATTGCTCCGGTGATTTATCCTCAACGGTATGTATTTCCAGCAAAGGCATTGCCCAGTCTTCTTTGGAAAGCAAGTTATCAGTATCAAATGCAAATCTGCAGAAATCGGGGTACGCATGTGATCCAAAACCAACCACCGAAAAATGAACCCGTTGCGACTGTTTGTATTTTTTCACCAGTGCTGAAAACTTACTGGCGTCGGAGGGTGGATTGCCCAATCCATATGTTGCCGTTAGCACAATAATATGTTCTGCTTTTGGAAAGACTGTATAGTTATTGAGTTCTGTAAGGAATGCCGCGTGGCCACTGCCAATTAATTGCTGCTGCAATACATTGGCAAACTGCAATGTGCTGCCATTCTCGGAGCCAACCAGGATAATGAACCTGCTCTCATGGGCCTTGTGTTTATTTTTTATGCGTGTGGAAGTCCGTTTCCGCATGATAACAAAGCCGGAATAAATAAAAAACAACATGTTTGCCGACGCCATGGCCAGCACAATCGCCCAGATAATACTGCCACGGCCGGTATGCAAATCCAGGCTAAGCCTGGTTACCAGTGCTGTTACCGGGTATTTAACTTCACTGAGCGTTTCGCCGGTAAACTGACTGATGGCTATCTCCCGGTTTTTTAATTTAAGCAGGTAGTATTCTTCCGGGTCATCTGCAAAAGGAAATTGAATATGCTGTATTTCCGGGAGTAACAGGTTTTTAAATACCGCAAAGTCAGCCGGCTTTTTTTTAGGCCCGGATTGGAGGTCATCAAAGTTAATCTTGTGCGTTATTTTTCTTTCAGGGAAAAGATCAAACCTGGCCAGTGATAACCAGGTTCCTGAAACCGCAATAATAAAAATAGGTATAAGCGAAAAGCGGCCCAGCACTACGTGATAGTATTGTGCGAAATTGTCTTTAACAATCCTGGTAAAAAATCGCTTTACACCGCGTTGCCGCTGAATAACCAGGATAGCACCTGAAACCGTTATCAGCATCAGTAAAAAAGCCGTCAGGCCTACAAAAAACCTTCCAAGCGCATGCAGGAACAAAGAACGGTGCAAGGCAGTTACCCACTGAAAGAATTCATTTTGTTTAGCCGGAACACCGAGCAATGCACCGGTAGCAGGATCAACATAGGCAGACACGGGTTTGCCTGTACTGTCAGCACCCTTAACCGTAACAAACTGGTTGGCATCAACACTGAATTCATTTACTTCTGTAAAATTTTTATTGAGCAGTGGTAACACCTGCGCCACACTAATCCGGTTAAAATCATCGGCGCGGTAAGAGGGAAACTTCTGACTAACCGGCTCAGCCGACAAAATAATGCCCGTGAGGGCAGCAAGGGCTATAAAAATAAAAGAAGATACAGCCAGTGCTAAATGGCTGTATCTCCATACAGAAATCGTCATGCGTTGTTAAATTAATTGTTGGGGCTCAGCCGCACATAGCGGATATAACCTGTGCCTTCAGTTTTACCGGCAATACCTTCTGTTGTCAGCGGCAGCTCCAGGTCTTTCTGGTAGTAAGGCTTGTCTTCCACGGCCGTTTCAAACCGCAGCTTATAACCTGCATTCATTTTTGCATTGTCTATTTCCAGCACGGTTACACTGCGATCACCGCCGGCAACAGATGCGCCGGTAACAGCGCTTATATTGGCGGGCTTTTTTGAAAAAGCGGCATGCCATTCCTTCAGCGTTTTATACCATTTTTTATCCGCGCCCATTACATACAGCGTTTTTTCATAAGCACCTTTACTATCCACCAGGGAAACAACAATGTAGGCGCCTTCACCCACATAGTTGGTCATTTGTACAAGGCATTTGTATTTAGTGGTTCCTGGCTGCTGCGCAAATCCAATCATTGGTTGAAGACAAACGAATACCAGGATAATACCTAATTGATAAATTTTTCTCATCATATTATTTTATGTTCTCTCAGGAAACCGTACTGCACCCATAATGGATGATGTGAATGCCCATTGCAGCAGCCGTTTTATTATTTTAGAAAATCAACAGCCACCTTATTTTTTGTAAGGAACTCATTTTCTTTTGCAAGGTCATAAGCTGTCTCTTTAAATTCAGTGGTCAGTTCTTTTTTTGCACCGATGGATAAAAAATATTTTAGCAGGCTGTCGTCTTTAGCAACCATCGCTGCTTTTTGTAATGGGGTCAGGCCTTCCTTATTTTTTGCATTTACTTCTACCTGCAGCGTTTCAATTTTCTTTAACAGTGAGATATCATTTTTGGCAACTGCCAGGTGATACAAGGTGTTACCATCTTTTTGCGGGGCAGACAGGTTGAGACCAGCAGCCTGCAATATTTTCATTTTGGTTTCAAAACCATCTGCCTTTTGCCCGCCAGCACGGCCTTGTGCTTCAGCAGGCCTGCCAGCAGCCTGGGCATTATATGATTGTATAAGGTAATACGCCAGGTTATTGCCTTCCCCATCATACCCGTTTACGTCTGCGCCTTTATTAATTAAAAATTGAACAACTTCAGGGGAGTTGCTGCGTACAGCCATTGCCAAAGCAGCGATTCCTTTTTTATTTACCTGGTTAATGTTTTTTGCCTGCAACAAAAACAGCGCTGCCGTTGCTGTATCCCTGTTACCGGAAGCGGCATTCATAAACGGGGTATTGCCTTCATTGTCGGGTTGGTTTACATTGGCTCCCCTGGAAAGAAAATATTGAATAATGGTACCCTGGTTTGGTTTACGTGCCAGCGCATGCAATACGTTTTCTCCATTGCTGTTTACCGACGTTGCTTTTATATGAAGGCTTTCGAGGTATTGGTACACTTCAATGGGGTTGGCAGTTCCGCGGGCACCCTGGGTAGCCATAATCATGGCATTGTCATTGTATTTAACCCCTTTCTCCAGCAATGTTTTCATCAGCTCAATATTGCCTGTTCTTGCCACATAATTGAATGCTGTGTTCCCGGCGGCATCCACGTCTTTTAAAGAAAGACCTTTTGAAATAAAGTAATTGGTAAGGGTAAGATCTTTATCACTGGCAATGGCCAGCAATAGCAAGCTGCCACCTTCCGGACTTTTCTGCTTTACATCTGCCCCAGCCTTTATCAGTGCATCATACACTTTTGTATTTGCCTGGCCACCATTGGCCGCAAAGCTGATGGGTGTCATACCATGTGTATCTTCTATATTTTGTTTGGCCCCTTTGCTTACCAGGTATTCAACTATCTCCAGATTGCCCCGGTTGGCGGCCCAGAAAAGGTAGGTACGGCCATCATGGGTAAGTTTGTTGACGTCGTTGCCTTTCTGATCCAGCAAAAATTTAATTACCGCTGTATTTGCCTGTGCATTGATGGCATATACCACGGCATCAAAACTCATCCTGTTGGATGCCGCCGGGTCGCTGCCTTTTTCTATCTCAGCTTTTACCATGGCAAGGTCAGGGTTGTTTTTCCAAAAAGATGGATCAAGAAAAACATTTTGTTGCGCCTGTGCTGCAAAAGACATGAACGCGAAAAGGGCGAATACGAATTGTTTCATTTTATATGATTTGCCTGTGTTCGTTAAAAACAAAAGAAATTGCCGGGCAAGGGAACCGGTATTTCAGGCTGCAAATGTAAGTACGGGCAATAATTTCCGTTTTCCAATTCGGGAAATTGGTTTACGAAAGAAGAAAAAACGGCGGAAACGGTTTAAAATTAACAACTTGTGTTACTCCGCCACGACCAGTAAACTCATTATTTTTGGCCGTTTACGTTTAAATCATTTTGATATAGACAATCAAGAGCTTTTACCAATCAAAAAAAAATTACTGTGCTTATTCATTGTCCGTCATTTTCCCGGCGGACTAAAGCATTTTAATAGCCCGTGCCATCCGGTTTAGCTGTGGACACGAGCAAAAACAATAAACAAAACAAGCAGCTGTTTCATAAATTTTCGGGTATTATTTTATTGCGCCTGTTTATTAGCGACAGACTCAACCCGCACCCAGTCAACATCAACAAAACCCGCATCATTTGTTTGCGACTGGCGGGTACAAAAAATTCCAAACTTTGCACCTTTCCAACGGCCTGCAGTCGCTGCAAATAAATCAGCTGCTTCTTTAAAACTGATGCCGTCAAAACTATAGCTAAAACGGCACTGCCCTGCGCTAACCACGGTTACCCGGAAATAAATAAGGGAACTAACGGCCTTAGCTATCACAGTCTCACTTTCTGCATTTCTTTTTTCTGCTTCATTGCAAACAGCATAAACAATGCTGAGGCCATCTTTGCTGCTCCTCATAGAAATGGAGGCGTAGTTAAGTCCCATAACGGCGAGCCCTGCTTTTTCATTTTGCAGTTTGGGATTGGGTGTAAAATTGAATTTTGTAGTAACGGAAAATTCTTCTGCAGGAAATTTTTGCTGCAGCACATTCGAAGCAAACCATAAATTGTCTGCGCTGTCAATCTTTTCAGAGAACAACCTTACTATTCCTTTGGAAGGATTACTGAATAACCATACTGGCTTGGGATTGGATTGCCATTGCCACTGCATGCCGGGTTCATTGCTATTAAATTCGTCTGATTCAGCAGGAGTTTGTAAGGGGTA
The DNA here is from genome assembly GCA_039916305.1 of Chitinophagaceae bacterium. Lineage (GTDB taxonomy): Bacteria > Bacteroidota > Bacteroidia > Chitinophagales > Chitinophagaceae > JACMLD01. The sequence goes on from JBDSLR010000026.1 coordinate 118,358, forward strand.
AGATTTTCCAACATTGGGTTTTTTAAACACCGCAACTGGTTCGCCCTTGCCATCGCCATCTTTATCAGTTCCAATAACCGGCCAGTCATTTCTCCATTGCATAGGTTGCAGGTGAACTACTCTTCCATACATACCCTTATCCTGAAAATGTAAAAACCAATCTTCACCTGCCGGCGTATTTATCCAAGCCCCCTGGTGCGGACCGTTTACTGCAGAATTGCCTTTATCCATGACCACCTTTCTTTCATAGGGACCATATATTTTTTTTGAACGGAGTGCAAGCTGCCATCCGGTACTTACGCCACCGGCAGGCGCAAATATGTAATAATACCCATTTCGTTTGTACATTTTGGGGCCTTCCAGAGTAGGATCGTTATCATGTCCATCAAAAACCAGTTTGCCCGCATCAATTGTTTTATCAGCCGCTGCATTCAATTTTTTGATAACGATTACGGATTTTATTCCTGCCCGGCTTCCTGCAAAACCATGAACCAGGTAAGCCAGTCCATTATCATCCCAGAATGGGCAGGGATCTATCAAACCCTTTCCACCTTCTACCAATACGGGCTCAGTCCATGGACCTGCAACATTTTTCGCGGTAACCAGGTAGATACCAAAATCAGGATCAGGATAATAAATATAAAACTGGTTGTTACGAAACCGGATAGCCGGCGCCCATACGCCCTCACCATGCCGCGGCCTGGAAAAATGCTCATAGGGCGGCATTCGTTGTAACGCATGCCCGGCAATTCTCCAGTTCACTAAATCTTTTGAGTGTAAAATGGGAAGTCCGGGCACATCTTCAAAAGAAGATGATACCATGTAATAATTATCACCTACACGTATAGCATCCGGATCAGAATAATCTGCATGCAGAATGGGATTTTTGTAGGTACCGTCTCCGTTGTCTGCTACCCAAACTTTTGAAACATACTTGTCCTGGCCGCTTGCAGAGAGCATACATAATACAACTATAACCATCGTCACAAAAAAGACAAGCACTTTACGCATTGAAAATGTTTTACCCGATTACAATTGGCACGGCAATGGTAATCGTTTTAAAAAAACGCCTGCACCAGTTACCATTACATAATTATCGTATAAAAAATTGATGCCAAAAAAAATATCCGCAATCGTTTGCGCAAATTGCCAGCAAGCGGCCGATAATTATTTGTTCCCGGATAGCGGTGGAACGAAGTTTGAAGAATTTTGTACAATAGCAGTATCTGCCAGGTTTTCAATACATTGCGTCGGACTGTATAATCATTGTCAACCCCACTACTTCAACATTGCAAAAACACCTGCTTTCTTTTATTCAATTTTTCCTAGCGTACCTGGAGCAAAACTTTTAGCGGCCGGTGGTCCGAAGCGTAGGTCTCGTTTACAACGCTGTGTGAAAGAACTGTAAATTTTGCCGCAGGGGTAAACGCTATGTAGTCGATGGTTTTGGTGGGTGATATTTCCGGGATGGTATATGGGCAATTCTCAATACAACTGCGGGTAAAATGGCTATCAAGCTGACGGATGACGTCGCTACCCGGCAAATCATTTAAATCGCCGGCGAGGACCACTGGTAACGTTTCATTTTTAAAAACTTCCAATATTTTTTTAACCTGCAACTGGCGGTTCACATCGCTGTGCTGTGCATCCAGGTGTGTACAGGCAAAAATAATTTTTCTTCCCTGCGGTAAAATGATTGTAGCACTTGCCAGCGTTCTGTGTTCACCTTTTGTATTATCATCCGTTGGCAAGGCCGTATTTTTCATATCCTTAATAGGGTACTTTGAAAGAATAGCTACGCCATATTCCCCGCCTTCATGATCAATGGCTCTGGCAAAATATGCCTTCAATCCTGTCAGCCTGCCAATTTCTTCCGCTTCATGTAAGACGGTTCCTGAACGCCTGGTATGCACATCAATTTCCTGCAAGGCTACCAGGTGGGGTTGCTCACGCCTGACCACATCTGCAATCGCCTGCACATCGATCAAACCGGGTTTTGATGGAGGGTTGGCATGGTGAATGTTATAGCTTAGTATGGTAATGCTGTCCATCGGCATTGAACGGCCTGCCTCAGCCTGCGATCCAGAAATAGATTTTCTGCCACAGCCAAAGAGTAAAAAATAAACGACAACAAAAATAAATCGCGTGATTGTCATAGAAAATATTTTGTGTGCCCATTCTGTCAATGCATCCGTCATTATTTTATAATAGGCCGCTCATGAAAAAGCTTATTGCCAACTTGTTTTAACGCATCAGCAATTAAACCGCCTTATTGTGCACAGCTGACGGCGTATTTTCCATTTGTATGGCTAATTGCAAATGTGTTTTACATCCCGTATGCATCACATTTTCTTCAAGCCCTTTCCTGAATGCTCCTTTGGCTTCTTCAAAATCGGCTAGTCCCAGGTGCCCGAGACCAGACATATAATGGCAATGTACCCTATTCCTTTTATTTAAGTCATCGTCAAAAATCAATAGATCAGGAAGTGATACTGCGAAATAATCAATCTTCACAACATCATTTAAATGTTCAGTTCCGTATTTTGTTAACTGGCAAAAAACCTGGACGGCTTTTTCGTGATCTCCCAGCTTTTGAAAAGCAAGTCCCTGGTAAAATATTTTATCCGGTTGCTGATCATTGTAAACGATGGCTACTGCAGGAACAAATGCCCCCTCTGTTGCTTTGCTGTAAAATTCCGCAGCTTCATATGAGTTGCCCATTTTTTCAAGCGCTGTTCCTAACCAGTAAAACACATCATTTTCCTGCATGCCGGGCAATTTTCCTTCGCCGAGATTATCAGGATAGGTTTGTGCTGCTTCCAGCAATTTAACCGCCTTCTGAAGATCACCATGCCTGATTTGTTGCTTTGCCAGTTCAACCAGGCTGTAATAATACTGCCCGGAAACTTTTCCTTCACCGCCTTCCCAGGGATGAAACCTACGACCCATGACCCATTCATAAGCAGTGCTGTATTCACCCAGGTAATTGTACAATGCGGCTGTTTCAAGATAAAGATCATCCCGCTTCTTAACCACATTTATATGTTTTTCAAGAAAAGCCAGGCGGTCTTCCGGGGTTTTATTTAAGCGCTTATATAATTGGTCCAGTTCCATGAGTACCCGCGCATCTGCATTATTCAAGCTGAATGCCTTTTCGTAGGTGGCTAATGCTGCGGGTGGATTTTTCTCTTTATTAAAGTAAGCAATGCCCAGGTTACGCAAGACAGTAGGAAAAGAATCACATCGCTGGGCAGACAATTTCCAGTTAACTATTGCATCTGTATACTGTCGTTTGTCGTACCACAGGTTACCAAGATAATAAGGGGCTTTTGAATCCTGTTTGTTGAGAACAGTTGCCAACGCTAAAATTTCAATATCCTCCAACCGGTTCGGAAAACAGTAATCACTATTGGCCCGCGAAGCTTTATCAAAATATATATCCCGGTCAGTTAGCTTGCCTGACTGATGATAAAACCATCCAAGATAATAGTAAACCATAGGAGAAAGCACCCGATCTTTTTCATTCACAATCAGCTGCAGAAACTCAATTGCTTCCTGGTACAAGCCAGCTGCGGCATAGTCCAGTGCATACGCAATATAATTTTGTTCATACCCCCGGCCAAGTGCTGAAAGTTTTTCTATTGCCAGTTGTGCCGCGGCATCCAGCCCCTGCAGCAGGTAAATTTTATATTGTTCAAAATAAACAACCAGGTTAAAAAGATCCCTTTTCAATGCTTTTTCAACTGACTGTAAGCCTGCATCCAGCCGCCCTGATTTCCTGAGCGCAACTATCTTAATCAGGTATGCTTTACTGTTACCGGCATTACGATCCAGCGAAAGACGAATATGATCCAGCGCACGTACATAGTTTGCATCAAAAATATCCAATTGGGCAATTGAAAAAAAACAGGCATGCTGCCAGCTGCTGTTCCATGTTCCTTTATAAAATGCTTCATACGCCTCCTTATTTTTTCCCTGTGCTTTCAAACACAGTCCCAGGTTGTAATAGGGCTCTCCATCATATGGATTGGGATTTCTCTGTGTAAGCGCTTCAATAGCTGTTCTGAAGTAAGGCTCGCTTTTAAACACCTGGCCTTTTCTGAAATACCAAAGTCCCAGTGCATTATTATTGCGAATATCCCGGGCATCGCGCTGCAACGCTTCCTCGTAGTACATAACAGGGCTGCAGGTAGCATGCCGGTACTGTTCAAGATGTTGCCCTGTTAAAAACAATTGTTCATTGGTAGCTATATCTTCAGGCGCCAGAACCGGTTGTGCAGGTTCAGCAATTTCATTGATCTTAATACCTGCTGGCTGGTAGCGTAAAAGCTCTTTACCATATTTATCAGTAATAACCAACAAAATATTTTGCGCGGTTACCCCCTCTCTTACGGGAATGCGTTTTGAAAATATTTTTTCCGGGTTGATACTAATATATTCTTTAAGTAAGGTTTCCGCATTAAATTCCAAAGTCAGCACCACTTTTTGTTGTGAAGTAGCAAAAATGCTGAGGTCGAGCATTTCGCCCACTTTTTCTATGCCTGCTAAAAGATCTTTGGATGCATTTTTTACCATTCCTGCTTCCCGATAAGGCAGAAAATATTGTTTGAATGTTTTTTCTTCATAGGGCATGAGCCAGCTAAAATCAGGCTGGTTGTCTGTAAAAACGCCGGCCATTAATTCAATATAGGGACCATCCTGATCAGTAAGATTTCTTTCCCATGCCTGGCCAAAATTACCGTGTCCCCAGGTCCACTGCTTTTTTCCAGGTGATACGTGATGATCTGCCACATGCAGCACACCGGCACGGGCATCATGTTCATAGCCACCTAAAAAATCATACGCAGAATGAATGGCCATGTATGAGGTGGGAACAGGAATATTTTTATAGCGTGAGATATCAGTGCCCGGCGCATAATTAAACTTATAATACGTACCCGTTGCAATGGGAAAATCGGATACATCCCGTTTGCCATGATCAAATACCGCATTTACATCTGGTGGAAAAACAGACTGGTACCCGTCATTCACTTTTACGGCGGGGTTGGCCCACCATAAAAAAGTTTGGGGGATAGGGGTACTGTTATAAAGCGTTACACATATCTCCAAATACGCCTTACCAGGATAAAGCACAAATCCAGCCATTCCCTTTGTGCCAAACATACGTTCCACCTCATTTACCCAAATTGTTTTGCTGCCATCTTCATTCTCCGATATTGTAAAATCAATGGGTTCAAATGTACTGGGACGATGATGTTGCGGCCAGTTAAATTCAATACCCCCGCTTATCCATGGTCCGCACAAACCAACCAACGCCGGTTTGATCACCTGGTTATAGTAAACAAAATGACGTTTAGCTATTTTATCATATGCCATCTGTACCCTGCCGCCAAGCTCCGGCAGTATCATAACTTTCAGGTACTCGTTTTCCAGAAACAAACCAATGTATTCTTTGTCCTTCTTTTCGTCATCAATTTTTTCAACAACCGGATTGGGATAAACTACACCACTGCTTCCCTGGTACACCCGGTTTTCAAAAAACATAGGATTTTTATCTGGCGCGCCGGTTCCGTAAGTTGGAATCACCACCTTCTCCCGCCAAACACGTACAGTTGCTTCTTCCATTGCTTATTTTTTTCCAATCCACATCTATGCGGAATATCATTTTACAATTAACGATGAGTGCTCAGTGCACAACGATGTTCTCCAGCTCTTCCAGTGTTTTTCCTTTTGTTTCCTTTACTTTAAACCTGATAAACAGAAATCCCAACAAACAAATTCCTGCATACAACCAGAATGGGCCGTAGGTGCCTAATTGTTCTGCAAGAATGGGAAATGTAAACACAAGCACGAAATAGGCCGCCCATAATGAAACAACTGCTACTGAAGTAGCCAGTCCCCTGATCTTATTAGGAAATATTTCAGATATTAATACCCAGGTCACCGGTGCCAGTGAAGCCGCGTAACTGGCAATGGCCAGTAAAACAAATATGGAGACCCAGCCGGCACCAGCAGCATTTTTTAATAATAGTGCCAGTACGATATACAGCACCGACAAGGCCAGTGAACCAAATAACATCAGCGGACGCCTGCCCAATCTGTCTACCTGCCACATGGCAATTAATGTAAAAACAAGGTTGACAATTCCGATGGCAACGGTTTCAAAAAGTTGCCTGTCAAGATTGGCGCCTACCGATTCAAAAATGGTGGACGTATAATTGAACACCACATTGATACCGCACAATTGCTGAAATACCGCCAGCGTAATTCCAATAAGAACAGCTGGCCTCACCGCTTTCTCAAATACGGCTGAGTAAGATTGTCTCACTTCTTTCGTCAGGGATCGGCTGATCTCATTTGTTGTATCGTGTGCAAACGCTGCACCACCTATCCTTTGTAAAATTTGACCTGCTTTTTCATTTCTACCGGCTTTTAACAACCACCTGGGGCTTTCGGGTAACCATATCACACCCATTAAAAATAATAATGAGGGAACCAGGCCCAAACCAAACATCCACCTCCACGCATCTTCTCCTTTATCTGCCAACTGGTAATTAACCAGGTTAGTAATTAAGATGCCCAGCACAATTGTCAATTGATTAATGGCAACGTTTCTTCCCCTTACGGCGGCAGGTGATACCTCAGCGATGTACATGGGACTAAGCATAGATGCCATTCCTACGCCAATACCCGCGGCAAACCGCATGGCAATAAAAACAGTCAGTGAATTTGACAAAGCCATGCCGAGAGAGGATACTGCAAATACAACGGCTGCTATCATCAGTCCCGGCTTACGTCCGTATCGGTCTGTTATTCTTCCGGCAAACAAGCAACCAGCAATACAGCCAAGTGCCAGTGAACCCGTCAAAAAACCTTCCCACCAGGTAGTTAACTGGAATGCAGTCCGCAGAAAGGGTAATGCGCCCGATATTACGGCAAAATCAAAACCAAACAGATAACCGCCCAGTGCTGAGATAAAGGAGATGCCGATAACATACCCATTGTTATATGTATAATCCTGTTTTTTCATTATAGCGTTTTATAGAATCATTTAATACTGTACAAAAAGTAAGTTATACTGTAATGTAAGCGAAATGATCCTTTCTGCCAGCTGGCTTCAGACCTGGTTGCGAAACCCTGGCATCACACCGGGAACTGTAGTAAAATAAATGGACAATATTTTGCAAAAAGGTAGTTGATATCAGCAATCCTTTAGAAAAAGGACTGCTGTGGTATCAACGATATAACTGATTGCTTATGAAAACATGTACCATGCGTGTATAGGTAACGGGTATTATCCACGCAACAAAAGCTTTACAAAGGGTATGGGGCGTAGGGTGTAATGGGAGTGGCATTATAAGAAGCCCGCTGATCATCTGCGCGGCCTTTAATATCAAACGTAACTATATAATTGCCATTGGGTTTTTGTGTTACTGATTTTATAAGTATTAATGCAAACGCCTCGTTCAAAATTACAGCCGTTGCGTTTGGATGCGAGCGGTAACCCCACCCTATGATAAAGCCTTTTGTAGCAGGAGAAACCCCATACACGTCAGAAACCCTGCGGTCAGCATTGATAATATTATAATAGGCCCCACCCTTCGGTGTAATAGCCAGTACGGAATCATTTAAATACCTGGCCAGATCTTCTTCCGTACTGATGGGGTCAAAATTGGCCCTGTTTAAATATGTTTTTGTAGCAGATAAAAATGCATACGTCAGCGTATTAAAACCAGCCAAAGCAGGCTGCGCCGCGGTATAGTAAGCAGCGCTTGCGCCATACGCATTGGAAGATATAAATCTTGCCCCCGCCATATTTACCAGCAACAGATCAACGCGAGATTGTTTGGTCAATGCAACGCTGCTGCCAAATACAGGCGTGGGCTCGTAGAATGAAAAGAAGTTTTTATTGTCAGTCGGATCTGTTGACATCACTACATCTGTGAGCGTTTTAAGCGGCTTTTTTGAAGGTATAATACTTTTTATATCAACACTTTTAGAACTCAGCCTTCCTGCTTTATCATAAATAATTATTACTACAGCTATTAAACCAAGCCGCACAGGAACTGTAATGGTGGTATCCACTGTTTTGCCATGAAAACCTATCGGGATCAACGGGCTTGGCGCGAGCAATACTTCACCGGCACGATTGTTCACTACTTTATATGCCGCGGAAGCAATGCCTGAATCACTCGGACTGGTAAACTTTATAGGAATTGTAAGAACCGAATTTTCTTCCAGGGATGCATAGCTGTCCTTGCCACCAAGATCAATTGGCGTCATAGGCAGGGTGTCTGCCTCAAACTTCTTGCAGGCATTAAAAGAAACAGCCAGCGCTATGATAACTGTTATACATAAAAGGTTAAGAATTCTTTTCATATACAAATAATTTATTAATTAGCATCTTACTGTTGCCCGCTTAGTTTTGAGGAAATGGTTTCAGGTAATTGGCGTCAATTACTGATTGAGGAATAGGCCATAAATCATTCCTTAGTGTGCTGTTGTCAATGCTGCCTGCACACACCGGGTAACCAAACCGCTTGGTACGGCTGTTATACAATTTAAGACGACAGAGCGTAAGTGTTCTTAATTCTTCGCCATATAATTCACGGCCGCGTTCGTCCAGTATATAATCGATGTTTACGGCTGATGGCACAACAGGAATTGCACGGGAGCGTGCCCTTACTGCATTGATGTCTGCAGCGGCCGAAGCCAGGTTGCCTGCTTTCATGTACGCTTCCGCTCTCAGCAAATAGGTTTCTGATAAACGGGCCACATAATAATCCTGCACAAAACTATTACTCGGATCGGTGGTGTAATGCCATTCAGAACCCATTTTTATAACCCTGGGGTACCAACGCGACATGGTATCTTCCCTGGTAACCAGCCATTCTTTTCTAACGGTATCCCCCGGGTGTAATTGAACTGATATGGTGGAACCATTGGCCAGGGTAATAGCCTGCGGCGCTGTTGGCCAGTTCCTGCTGGGATCGGGCAGATCCTGGTAGGTTCCGTTTGGATTGGGCACTTTGAGTACACGGTTGATATTCCATTCTGCATTACGGGTATCACCGGCGCCTGATTTATCCCACAGATCATAAATAAAATAACTGGTTGGCCTTGCCCATGCAATACCCCGGCCCATCCAGTCAAACGCAACGCCGGTATAACCAAACTTTGTGTATCCCCAGAAGGCAGGCCAGTAGGTTCTTTCCTGGTCTGAGCGTGTATTTAATGTTGGTGGCAGACCGCCTGTTTTAAACTTATCCAGGTGAATGATAAACAAGGATTCTTTGTTACCTCCCTGGTAACTTAAGTTGGTGGTACCATCTTCTTTGGTCATCTGGAACATATCCCAGAAAACATCTTTACCCGGAATAGCAGACCGGTAACCAAAACGGGCAGTCATTAACCTGTAGTCCCCACTGTTGATGACACTGTTGGCCGCCGTTATTGCATTCTGGTACAATGCCTGGTCAGTACCACCGCGTTCATCTGCTAAGGCAATGTACATTTCACTTAAAAAATGATAGGCAGCACCGCTTACCAGTTTGCCAACTTCCGATGTTGTTTTGGGAAGATTTTCTGCAGCAAACTTGAAATCTTCTACACACTGCGCATATACCAGGTCTCTTTTATCCCGGCTGTAAGCAAGGTTAGGAACGGTAACCGGTTCTGTAATCAATGGTATATCGCCCCACATTTCGGAAAGAAACCGGTATCCCCATGCACGGAAAAAACGTGCTTCTGCCTGGATCTGTAATTTTTCCGCATTGCTTGCCCATTGCACCGCCGGGTTTTCAGATTGTTTTAAAATGTTGTTGGCGTTATTGATCATTTCATACTGCCGGTTAAACAACACCCGCAGAAAATCTGAGTTACCATTCAGGTAGGCGTAATTGGTCCACACGTTTTGATCATTCTGACTAAAATTGAGATCAGCACCGCTGCCAAAATGCACCGTTCTTACATCGTTATCATCGTAAATATAATTTTCCCGCAACCTGTAATATAAAAAATTAAGCGCGGTGCGAAACTGGGCAGCATTCAGGAATGCATTATCAATGGTTAAAAAATCACCTGGCTGTTCACGAAGAAAGGCGTCCTTTTTACAACCGGGGAATGTTAAACCAACTATGGCAATGATGATTACTACTACTATTTTTTTCATTACTGAAGTTTTATTTGGTATTGACTTGCATTAGAAGCTGGCATTGATGCCAAACGTAACTATTTTGAAAACTGGAAACCCGCCAGTGCCATTACCCGCATATTCAGTACCTGTTTCCGGATCCAATCCTTCCCATTTAGTGGATGTGAAAAGATTTTTTGCAGATGCAAATACTTTCAGTGAAGAAATATGGGCTTTACTGAGAATAGATGACGGAATATTATAAGACAACGCCACATCCTGTAATCTTACAAATGCTTTGGAATGCGGAAAGCCGTAATTGTATGCAGCATTATTATAATTTACACCGGTTACTGTGTTTGATGGATTGGTAGGCGACCAATAAGGTTTGTTCAACCAGTTTGCCACAGTACCGCCTGCCAGCGCGTTCGGGAAATAAGCATACACATTGTTGCCAACATACCAGTTGTCCTTGCCGCCGCCAGCGATATAATTGAGCAGAAAATAAAGTTCAAGGCCTTTGTAAGCAAATGTATTGGATAAGGTCATTGTAAAGTTTGGCCTGTCATAACCAACAATAGTCCTGTCTTTCGCATCAATTTTTCCATCATTGTTTAAATCACGGAATTTGATGTCGCCTGGCTTTCCTCCATACACTCCAATAAAAGCTGCATCATCTTTCTGAATAATGCCATCCATCACATAGGTATAATTAGCACCCAGTGATTTACCGATAAACAACGAGTTAGAAACATCATCATCTTCTTTTCCATTTTTATCTGCATCCAGTCCATACAGGCTTTCTACTTTATTCCTGTTCAGCCAGAAATTAAAGCCGGTATTCCATGTAAATTGTTTGGTGCTGTAACTCAGTAAATTCAACTGCAGCTCAACGCCTTTATTATTTACTTTACCTACGTTATCAAGCACATTTGTAAAACCATTAATAATTGGTATGGCCCTGTTCAATAATAAATCAGTTGTATTGGAATTGTACACGTTAACAGTACCGCTTAATTTGTTTTTAAAAAATCCAAAGTCAAGGCCAAGGTTCAGGGCTGTTGTTTTTTCCCAATCCAGGTTTTTATTGGCCAGGTTGCCCAGCAGTACAACGCGCTGGGTAGTTCCACCCAATAAAATGGTGTTGCTGGAACTGATGGTAGGAAATGTAGCGTATGCCCCTACTGACGGATTTCCATTTTCTCCATAAGACAGCCTTAGTTTCAGCTCGTCAATAAAACCATAATTTTTACGGAAATAGGGTTCGTCACTGATGGTCCATGCCACTGCTCCGGCACGAAATACACCGTATTTATGTCCTTCCGCGTAACCGGAATAGCCATCCTGCCTGATAGAAAAACTTGCGTAGTACCTGCCCTTGTAGATATAGTTTAACCGGGCCAGCGAGGCCATCTGGTATAATTCATTAAAATCTGTATTCACGGTATAGTTTGCAGGATTACCCAGTTCCAGCGCATTGCTACCAAGTACAGATGTTCCGGTGGCAGAAAAATCTTTAGCGGTAATACTCATGCCTGTGTTCTTACGGCCTTGTTCTTCTTCCAGCAGCGTAAGATCAAAAGAGTGGTCGCCTAATATTTTTTTATAGTTAACCAGGTGATTCAAATACCAGTCTGTTCGTGTAGGGTTCGATTTATTTCCGTTTGCATCTACCAGGTGTGAACTGGGGTTCGACAGCTCGCCAAGCAGGAGCGTATTGATAAACATATTTTCGCCCTGGAAATTCGCAGCATGCCCCTCCCAGCGATTTATTGAATAGTTGAACGTATAAGAAAGACCTTTCACCCATGGTACATCAACCCGTGCGAAAGAAATGCTCCGGTAGTTTTGATTTCTGTCTTCGTTGTATTGCTGGGTTACCCAAAGACCATTGGTGGTAGTAGTTTGTCCCTGGGGATACCGCTCAATCTGGTTCGGAAAATTTTCAAATCCGGGGGCAATGGTGCCCCTGTCATGCACATACCTGTATCCGTACGGACTTGAGATAGTACCATTCCTCAAATCAGCCGGAATACCATCGGCATTTTTATTGGTGAAGCCGAAATTAACGCCCGTTTTCAGCCAGTCTGTAATGCGCGCTTCCATTTTAGCCAGCACTGAGTATTTATGGAACTGATCACCCACCACTATGCCCTGCTGATCCATATAATTTCCGGAAACATAATAATTGAAGCGGCTATTGGCACCTGAAATGCTGAGCGTGGAATTTTTAAACGGGGCCATTCTTGTTACTTCTTTAAACCAATCTACCGTGAGGCCATTTTTATACGCATCCAGTTCATACAAATTTAAATTGTTATTAACGTCAAACACACTGGAGGGGTTATCTGTCTCGTAGCGTTCTTTCTTTAGTTTTAAATACCCTTCAGGACTTAGCATCTCCGGCCTTTTGGTATAGGTTTGAAACCCTGCCTGTGCGGTAAGTGAGATGGTTGGCTTTTCTGATTTTCCACGCTTCGTGGTTAATAATATTACGCCGTTGGCAGCCAGTGAGCCATAGATGGCGGTAGCACTGGCATCTTTCAGCACATCTACCGTAGCAAAATCCGCCGGGTTCAGTTCATTAAAACTTCCAAGAAAAATGGCGCCGTCTAAAATTACCAACGGTGTATTGGACGCCCTGATTGAATTCTGACCGCGGATGGAGATACCAGGATTACTGCCTGCACCATTTACTGCACCAATGTTAAAGCCCGGCATGGAGCCTTTTAATGCATCCAGCAGGTTTACATTGGGTAAGATGGCCAATGGTGAATTTTCCAGCTTGATGGAAGTTATGGCACCCGTAAGATCTTTTTTCTTTTGTGTACCGTATCCTACTACCACCACATCGTTGAGCGTTCGCACAGACACCTCTAGTGTAACGGTAATTTCGCCCGCATCCGTTACAGTTGCCACCCCTTTTGAGTAGCCTACATAATCTACAGAAAGTTGATCCCCCACCGCAGCTTTTATACTGAAGACGCCGCCCGGTCCCGTGATGGCCGCGCCGGATTTTCCGGTTACTGCAACGGTGGCACCTACCAGCGGTGCAAGGGTTGTATTGTCTAAAACCTTACCGCGCACCGTCATTTGCTGCGCATACACAAACGTAGAAGTGAAAAACAATGCAGTCAGCAGCAATGCAAATTTGCCCGCAATAGTAAACCTGCCTTCGGCGGCAAGCTGTTTCATAACACCGGCAGCAGAACAGTTGGTTGTAAAAGAGGTATTCATATAAGCAAGTTTTGTTTTTAACAGCCGCGGCCTTTATCATTCAAAATGCAAACGTGCAGTTCAATGCGCTACCAGCTGATTCTTCAATTCAGGTTATCGTTCAGCAAATTTATTTATAGTGTTATCCCAAAAAATGTAAGAAATAACTATGCAGATGGACAAAAACCTGATTTGTATTTTTTATAGCGCCGCGCATTTGTTTTGGCAGGAGAAAAAAATTGTAATTGAGTGTGAGCAGCAACGTACAACACAAGCTGTATGCTTGATGACTTTATAGATGGGTTCGCGCGGCGTAGTAAAGACGGGCCGGTGCTGCAAATTCGCAGCTGATTATGAAAATTCCCGTATACCTGATAAAACGAGACGCTGTTGGATGATGGAGAATACTACTAATGCCATCACTGTCTCACGGGCCTAATGCTTGCGGTGCCGGTACTCCAGCGGAGACAGGCCCATGATGTTGCTGAAGAAGCGGGAAAAATAATAGGGATCGCAGATGCCCACCTTATAGGCTATTTCTTTAATCTGCAGGTTGGTGAAATGCAGGTACTGGCAGGCTTTCTGCACTTTGATGTGATTGAAATATTCCAATGGAGGATAGCCGGTTTTCTTTTTAAACAGGGCAGCATAATGAGATGGAGAAATATGCGCGGCCGCAGCCAGCTCCCGAACTGAAAGTGTATGTTCGATGTTCTGCTGCATGAATTCTATAGAAAGGTCTATTGCATCTTTTTCAGCTTTATTCGTGGGAACAAGAAAAATATCATCGTAACAGAATGACGAAAGAAAATACCAGAGGCACATATTCATGTATCCCAGGTTATTGGCACTATAGCCATTTTCCAATGTTGTATACATTGACTCAAATAGCCGTGTGCGCTCTTCAGAAAAATTAACAGCGGCAACAAACTTTGACCTGTTTTTGGTTAACTGTGCAGCATAATCATCTGCCGAAGTTCCTTTGAAATGCAACCAATAGATAGACCAGGGATCTTCATCGTCTGAACCATACTGATGAACGGTTTCAGCAGGTACTACTACGTATTGCCCGGAATTAACTTCATAGGTTTTGTCATTGAGTTTTACCCAACCCTTTCCATCTATACAATAAATCAGGATGTGCTGCAAAGTGCCGGCAGACCGTTTGCGGTAATGAAATTTTGCTTTTGGGTAGAAGCCAATATCTGTAACAAACAGGTTTTTGATCAATGGTGCATCTTCACAGCTTTGTACAATTTTGCCGGGTAGCACAATCGCTTTTTGCCCCATAAATCCGTCCTTCTTCCTGTGCGCGACTGATAATTTCTGTAACATAGGCCGAACATGTTGAATGCAATCGTAAAAATATTGATTAGGCCCGGCCCAACAAAATGTTCTTATTGACGGCCTCCGCTAAGCTGCAGGTTATCACTGCCGGGTTTTATTCGCACACTTGATCGTGGGCGGAAGATGTACGGCCATCTGCCCGAACGACCATAAAGTCCCGGGTGTGCCTGTACCGCCGCGCAGCATAAAAGAAGCGCCAGCAAAAAACAGGCTGCCAATCTTGTGTATTTCTTTTCAATGACTGCTTTTTTACCGGGGTACCAAGTGTATAGCAATACCGTCCCGGCTTCCTATGGGCAGGCTCAGGATTGTAGCCGCGTCAACTGCCATTGTTTTTATGCGCACCTGGGTAGCGGTTTGCAGGCGCTTGTCGTGCGAATAAATGGTTGCTGTATATTTTTTCCCTTTTTCCAGGAATTTTAGTGCAAGCGTAAGTTCCCGGGCTGCTGTTCCGTTGAGCGATCCAATAAACCATTGCGATCCTTTTTTACGCGCTATGCTGGCAAAAGCCTGCATGTCGCCCTCCAGCACTTTTGTATCGTCCCAGGTGGTTGGCAGTGCATCATACCATGCCAGGTCCGGTATCTCCTGTATTTCCCCCTCTTTCGCCGCTGCTGTCGTCTCTGCTGCAGGATGATCATACCAGTATAAAAATTGCAACGGACTATAAATACATATTGCCTTGGCCATTTGTGCTGTATGAGAACCCATTTTATCAACACGGCTGGTAAAATAACAATTGGTATTATCGGCAGCACCGGCAATCATGCGGGTAAATAAAGTGGTAATGCTATGTTCGGTAAACGGACTTTCTTCATCGCCCCTTATGCCTTCCTGTGTCAACAGGTTTGGATAAGTTCTGCTGTACCCGGTTGGCCGGTATTCGTCATGCACATCCACGATGAGCTGGTATTTAGCGCATTTCCGGATGGCCTCGTGCAGCCAGCTTGTCCATTGCTGGGTACCTACCTGCACAAATCCAAACTTCAATCCTTTAACCCCCCATGAATGGTATAAAGGCAGTAGGGAATCCAATTGCTTTTCCAATGCACGGCGGTTTACATATAAAATAACACCCACGCCTTTTGAATTTCCATACTTAATTACTTCTTTTAAATCCAAATGGCCTTTTGAACGCAGAGGATCCAAACTCACCCGTGATGCGTCAGAACTATCATGGTCTTCCCTTCCATACCAGCCCGCATCAAATAAAATGTACTGCAGGTGGTGACGGGCAGCGAATTCAATGCTTCTGCGTGCGCCGTCTGTGGTCAGGGTTACTTCACGCAATACTTTCCCGGGCTGGATCCATTTTGTATCCTTTATCTCGTTTGGTTGATTGAGGTTTAACAGCAAGTAATTTTTTTGCAGCAGGTCGGCCGGGGAACTACCGATCAGTACATACCGCCAGGGGCTCTTCACTTCTTTTGATGCTTTTGTTTCGCCATCCAGTTTTGTTATCAAATTACCGGAACCATCGGCAGTAAATTTCAGCCGTGCAAAATCCAACAATCCTGCCTCGCCCAGTGCCATGTACAAATGATCATTTAATCTAACGGTTAGGGGCCTTTCCACTACCCCTTTAATGTCAGCAATTTTATTTTCCGTCAGCATTCCCTGTGCAGTTGAACTTACCCAGGCTGTAGCGGTTTCGGGAAACCTGAAACGGGAAATTTCATCCTTTAAAATAACGCCATTGTTTTGGTTGATAATATACTGATAGGCAAACCCTTCATTGTACACCCGTAGTAAAAGAGTCAACCGTGCACTGCTGTCATCCTGTGCCTGGAACGAAAAGGTCACCTGGTTAAAGTTTTCAGGAATGAATTTCCTTTCGCCATACACTGTTTGCCAGCTACCCTGCTTGCTGCCCGAGGTAGTTTTTTTTAGCTGTATCTGTCGATCACTATACTGTAAGCTGATTTTCCCGTCATTGATCACCGGCTTGTTTGTATAGAAAAGTTGATAGGTCAGCGGCTCGTTTAAAGTACTGCCAGCCTGGAACTTTACTGCGATGGTTCCATCCGGGCTTTTCAGGGTGTTCTTTTGTGCAAACCCGTTATCTGCAAAAATCATAAAGTAAACAAGGCAGCAACCGATCATTTTTTTCATGCGCAGTAAGTTATTTCATTTTGTTGAAAAGAGGCCATTCACGGCATTTTATTGGAAATGCTAACTCGCCCGATATTATATTACGGCAATATTCAAAATTATGATCCCTTCTCCGCGCAGGAATGGTGAAAGCAATGAGATGGATGGATATTTTTACTGTGCACCCGCCAAATGAGAAATGAGCATATTAAAACACCAACGAGCCGTAATGATTTTAAACAGGAGTAAAAATAACGACAAGAAATTACTTTCAAAGCTTGTCCCGGTTTGTGGTGCTGTATTGATTTATGCAGTTATTTTCGGATACGGAAAGTGAAAATCAATATTAGTGAACGGGTTACTAAGAATAAAATACAGTCAATCAGACTGTTTACAGAATTTGGAAGGGAACCAGCGGCGCGCATTGGCTCCGGCGTAGTCCCATTAGTCGCCTCTATTCTTATTTTAGATCCTCGTACTAGAGAACATGGTGCTGCAATAGGTTTGATAGTAATAATGGGGACCATTTACCTCCATCCCACCAAATTGGAATTAAGTTTGATGGAGACCAAGGTAATTCGCAATGGCTTGCATTAATTTTATCTGTTGTTTTATTTTGTAGATTATTTACAGAAGGCAGTTCAGTAAAAAAGAAATAATATAAAAATAAAAAATCCTTATATAAAAGATGAACGCCTTTCAACACAAATTGAGTGCTCCTGACAAAAAGCTCCTTGGCATGTAATTCATCTGAGCGATTAGGCCCAAACTGCAGATTTCAAAGAGAAAGTAAGCAAGGGATTGTGTGGCATTATTTCACTACTTAATACTGCCAACGTTTCACTGGTGCCGTATATTACTTTATTGCAATGCTAATAAAAACGCCTTTGAAAAAAAATTATGACATCAGTTTTAGAGCAACGATAAAAAATGATAAGCCAGCTTACATATATTTTCAAGAAAAAGGACTGCAGTTATTGCAGTCCCTTTTTTTGTTTGGTAAAACCTGATAGATTATTTTTTATCCGGCAGGTCGTATCCCGTTAAACCAAGGAAATTATATTTACCAGCTGTTCCCAGGCCGGAAGCTGTTGTGCCTAGAATGGTTTGCGATTTATACTTTATGTTGTTACCGGAAGCGGTAAAGAGGTTTATGGAAAAAGATTGAAACGCACCGAGGTTATATACAAACTTTCCGTCCGGTGATACCCACAACTCTTTTGAGTCTCCATTGGGGGCCACATCCTTCCTTTGGTCCACCGATTTTAATGACAATGAAGCACCGTTCACCGAAAAGGCAGATACCAGATTAGTCTGAAAACTGGCCACGTACAGGTTGTTACCATCCGGGCTGAGTGCGGTCCAGCATGCTTCATTGATAGCCGAACCCGCAGTTACTCCGTAATTTGATTTTTTTATTACAGTGCTGCTGTTGTCTTCCAATACGGTTACACTGTTATCTATTTTTTCCGGGATAAGATTAAAATTGGACACATATAATTTTGAACTGCTGTTCCTGGCCCAACTAAACCCGATGCTACCGGCGATTCCCTTTTCTTCGAAATAACGACGACCGCTAATGTTACCTGATACAAAATCATATATGTAAACACGGCTGGGGTGTTGCTCTGTAACGGACGTTACCTGCGTATCAAAATGAGCGATACCCCAGGTGCTAACTGCGATTTTTTTGCCATCATCACTAAAGCTGACGGTTGTTGGTCCGCCATTTTCGCGGTTATATGTATCCAATAATTTTTCCGGCGAAAGGGTTCCTGTAACAGAATTGAAAGAAAATAACCGGATATTTCTTTCTGCATCGGTAGCATCCGGCTTTGAGAGATCGGCCATAAAAAAGGCGTTGCTGGGGTAACGTTCAATCTTTGCGCCATCTTTCTGTACATTTGGGTTGTTCCATTGATTGGCAACTACAACCCAGTATTCACTGTTGTTATTATTTCCCTTTTTTGTAAAAGCAATACTCACAGGTCTTGTGCCGCCAGACACTGTATTAGATTTAAAACCAAGGTCACCAGATTTGCGGTCAAGAGAAAAAACAGCAACCTGGTTACTACCCGCATTCACCGCCAGCAGCCAGTCACCAATGATCTGCACCGATCCCTGCGCATCAAAATCTCCATGCGCGTCACCGCCGGCTGCTACATTCGCTCCTCCATTGCCACCGGTGCCCCAAGATTTTTCGTTGCTTAAACCGCCGTTGTTTGACCGGGAGAACCTGACAACTCTATTCTCCCCTTCCCCATTAATGCTCGTATAAAGGTAACCAACCGGTTTCTCATCGGGGCGGTCGTCATTTTTATCACAGGCTGACAGTGAAATTATTACGGCTGCCAATAGCAATCCCTTTGTGGTAAAATAATGTTTCATCATTTTTTGTTTTTATTGATTTGAAATTTGTTTATTAGTTGCACCAAGTGAGTGCATGGCTTCCCCGTATGTCCATACTGAAGCACCAAGTAATACAATATCCTTAATCAGGAACTGACCGGGAATGGCTGAGATAAAAGGAAATGAATATCCGGGTTGAACAACCCCGGGTGTAGAAAACATCAGTGTAAGAGTAATCACAAAGGTGACCATAGCGCCGGCACTGCCGAAGGCAGAAAGTTTAGGCGAAAAGGAACGGGCAGCAATCAGCAGACCGATCGCTATTTCAATAAATCCCAGCATCCTGGAAAAAATGGGTCCCCCGCTTAACCGTAGTGCCCAGGATAAAAGCGGGCTATGGGCTGCCAGCGGCTCAATACCGGCAGCTTCATAGGAAGTAAATTTCAGTAAACCTATCCAGATTAGTACCAATGCCAGGCCGTAGCGGATAATGATTGCGCCCCATTTCTCTGGTGGGCTAACAGCGATAGTATCTTGCAGATTTGTCATTTGCTTTTTCACTTGGTATACAGCCAGTGAAAAACCTTACAACATTTTTTATTTATTTTCCAATGCATCGTTGATCAACTGCTGCAGGTGCTCTTTGTCGGACGGGTCGAGTCCCTGTTGACTGGTTGTTGAATGCAGAAAAATTTCGTTGAGCAGTAGGTTGATTTGCCTGCTCTGTTCCTTATATATTTTACATTCTCTGCAACGGGACAGGTGAACAGCCAGTTCCAGCTGCTGTACCAGGCTGATACCAACCGCCTGCTTTTTTTCAATCAGCATCGTTGCCTTCCTGCAATTATTTCTGATATTCATATCAATTCCATTTTTTTTGCAGGCAGGCCCGCAGGTGAAGTTTTGCGCGGTGTATGATCACCCAGAAATTTGACTGACTGATTTTCAGTGTTGAGCAGATCGCGTCCGAAGATTGATGCTCCAGGTGTTTCAACGTAAAAATGGCCAGCCAGGCCATGGGCAGTTTCTTAATGCATGCTTGTAATGATTGCCGCAGCTCCCTTGTTTCCATCAGCCTTTCGATTGCCGGCACAAACGGCTCAGGGCGCTGGTCAATCAGCCAATGCCCGTCACTTTCACGGAAGAAAGAATCAGCTTCAACCATTGGCAGGCCTTTTAATTTCCGCCTGTACACATCACAAATCTTGTTTTTAAGAATCCCGGTAAGCCATGTTTTTTCCGAACTCCTGCCCTCAAAGCTCCCAATTTTTTCCAGGGCGGCGAGAAAGGTTTCTTGTATGAGGTCCTTTGCCAGCTCTCCGTCATCCACCCTTTTCATGGCAAAGCAAAACAGGTAATCCGCATAGGTCTCTACCCATTTTTCAGGATGTACTGTCTGTCTGTTAAGAGCATCTGCTGCAATCATATCCATACCTTCCTGTTACGGTTTTGTATTTGGTCGCAAATTCCCGGTATTCCTTACAACTAAAGTAAAAACCGGTGAAAAGATATTCTAATTTGCCGGATCTTCCCGCAATAGCTCACATATAGAGTTATTGATTACCAGGCTTTTATCTCTTAATTTAATGGTAAGCATTATTCTGAGCGTACTCACGCGATTCTCAGGACAAAATATAGTTCGATGCTGTCAGGTGCAATATTATTGCCAGGGTGACACAAGTCGCGCAAGCAAAATCCCGCAACCGATACTGCCTTGCAATTATGCCGGCAGCCTGGTTATGAGAAAGGTAGTAAATCAATATTTTTTTTTAATCGAAGACCGACATGTTTTAAGTACGCTTATATCGACACCAACGAAAAAACGCCCCTTAATCGAATCGCTGATCCAGTCGCGGTATCACAACTCACTATTAAAAAAAAGGTCTTCTCGTTTTAACTTTTAGTCCGGATGAATATGCCAAATCAATGGTTAGATATAAAAAACCGAACTGCGAATTTGACAGCTTTGTAAAAAAAAATTGGATAGCATGAATGGTCTTGTAATAGCAATCAAACAGATCCCCGCTGCTGTTTTGCTGACCAAAAGAAAAAAAACCATGCAAACCTGGAAGAAAAAACGTTTTTAACCGGCCCCATTTCTAAGCCGTTTGAATCAAATTTTTTACACTTCGGTTTCCTGGATTAATTCATCCACATCGCGCCACATAAAATAGCGTCTTGATTGACTATTTAGGGTCTGCTGTTTAAGTTAGATTTGGTTGTAATTGGGAGTTTTTCGCTCTGGCCGCGGGGCCTTGTCCTTGCAACGGCGCTCCACCCGCTTCTTTGCTGCGCAATCCGGCTACCGCCGGAGCCGAACCGGCTGAGGCGCCTTATGCAAGGACTGTTGTCGGCCTGATAAATCTTCACCCCAAAAACATTCAGTTTACCTTGTACCAACATGGCTTGCTTTTCTGTATCCAGCATTTTGTAATTTGTAAACGCATGCACGGTTTTTTAAGTATTGTTCAAAAAACTTTGCACCTGAATGAGCATCATTTGTCCAAAATGATTACTGGATAAAGGCTTCTTACTTAATCAGCAGAACCTAAGTACCGATTTGATTTTGCCCTGCTTCAACCAGTCATAAAGCGTGGTTTGGGAGACATGGAATATCTCGCATACTTCTTTTACTTTTAGCAGTTGCCTTTCGGTGTGTTTGTTGGCTGTATGTGGTTTGCTTTCGTTGATTACTTGTTCTACAATTTCTTTCATCTGTTGCCAGAAAGCCCTGGGGTTCTGGTTCTATTAGCAACAACATCTGCACGTTTTCCATACCTCACTTTTTTTATTTTTTAGCATAAACGTGAAATTAAAAACAGTAGCAATACCTGATTAGAGCAATTGGCTGTGCCGAATTTATGCGGAGCTCCATAAGAACAGGACTCATCAACGAATACCACCTGGTTACCCAACCCGTGATATTGGGTTCGGGCCTGCTAGCCTTTACAAGGCTCTGGCAAAGCCGCTTTACATGAAAATGGTAGATACAAAAGTGTTTCCGGGAGGGACTACCGTACTTGCTTATCATCCGGCATAAAGGAAATAAGGTTTATATGTAAAGCAAAGCTATTTACGCTACTCTGCATTGCCGGGATTCAGGATAACTGCACAGCCCTTGTACTGCCGTCCCTTATATAAAACAGTCATCTGGTATTCATACACATGATCGCTCACCCCATCATTGCAAAATTTAGAAAGGATGGCAATCTTTAATGGATCACCCGATTCAGTTCGAATGGAATAGACTGTGCTGTCTCTGGTCATCACCGGCATTTCGATGGGAACAATCACCGGTTTTTCATTAACGGAATATTTGAAGAGTATCAGTTTCTCCCTGTCTATTTCAATATTCCAGAAAGGTTCATTGCCAGTGCCAATTATATCAATGCCATCAGCCTTTCGTTTCTTCCAGGAAGTATTTTCAGGTGCGGTATTTTTTTTAAAGAGCACATTTTGGGCCGACAGAGAATCCTGCACGACAATACCGTTATTTTTCGTATTGATGAGACTATCCTTAACAAGCTTATATTCAGATACAGCTTTCGCGTCGCGGTACAATACAAACTTACCTTTTTCTTTCTCCCAGGTGCCCGAAGTCATTTTTGCCAGCGTTCCTTTTCCCCAGTTCAGCTCTTCCATTTTATACTGGTAGTCGGCTGTAAACACAATAGTGCGCTGGATGCCTTCACAATTTTTACAGGGCAGCATGCCCTGGTAAAATCCGAATGGCATGGTATCATAAGTATGGGCGTTGATGATGGAATCTTTAATAATGATCATCGTATCGGTCTTATTGATGACTACAGCCGGTGAAGCGTTGCCCAGCCGGTTGCCGGAAAAATAATACCAGGCGCCAACGCCAAGGATACCCAGAATAATGACGAAAAAGAATGTTTTCATAAAGATTTGGAATTGTTTGTAATACCAGTATGGAAAGAAGTTGCAGGTAAAGATGGATCATTTGTCTGGTAAATGGTAGTAAATGACAAAAATAGATGCGGTCTAAATACACTTAGTAACACTTGTCTTTCATAACCAAATGACTTACAATCAAGCTTTATCCCCGCAGCAGGTTGTCTCCGCACTTTGATAAATAATGATCGCTTCCTGGCTCATTTCGAATTATATGCCATCGTAGTGAATAAAGTCCGGATATTTTCCAGACAGTTCACAAGCGTTATAATCATGCTTTCAGGAGATTATTTAATGGTTAGCTGGAAATACAAAATTGCCGGCACGCCTCAGCAGGTTGATTCCAATAAAGTACGGTAACATAAACGGCACCGCGGGAATGGAAACAATAAAATTTAGCGTAGCAAATGGTTCAGGTAGTGTTGGTGGCAAAAGGTCCAGCACCAGGAACAGGCCGGTGACGGCAAGATAACACTTGCAGGCCGCTGGTTTAAACCAGCCAGTTTTCTTTAACGAATAGACAACAAGACCAGTGGCGAGGTACAGCAGCGCAGCTGCGAATACATTTACATAATAAAACATGGTGCGCAGCGGGAACACCCATTCAGGTGTTTTAGTTAGATGTGTGTCCACCATGAATTGGTACATCCTGGTTAAAAAGAAGCCCCAGAAACTCATATCAATAATGAAAACAGGTGCGGCGATCAGTATTGTTGCCGCCGCCAGTGCAGCGTAAAAGTCATCACCGGTCTTTTTTAGTTGAATGCATAGTAACACAAACCCAAAAGCGATAAATAATCCGGCTGTTAGCAGAAAATAGTACCTGACCCGTTGTTCCGTAACAGTTGCCATCCACGTGGCGGGGCTCTCATACGGCGGAGCACCCAGGCCGAAAAACATAGAAGTAAGCAAAGTCGGGATGATAAAAAAGACGCCACAAATGATCAGGCGCCTTTCAGTTTTTTCCGCTGTTTTATAATGAGCGCCACCGAGTGTCCTCATGGCAGCGATCATCAAAACCACATTCAGCAGCCATACAGGCAAATAAATTTTATAACTGATATAGCCGATACCCAAGCCAAGCACGATGGTTAAGACAGGAACAACGGAAAGATAGATTTGACTGAGCTGACGTTTCATGTATGCGGGATTTGTTTTTAAAGATACACTGGCAGGGAATAACAATTGATTATCAAAAGCACGCATGGCTATTCAAACATAAAAATTGTGAACTGCTGGTTCACTATTATCATCACTTGTTACCCAAACATCTTCTTCCTCACTTTACTCAAAAACACCGGCGTAATGCCGATATAAGAAGCGATATGTTTTTGCGAGATTCTTTGTTCCAGTCCGGGATACTGTTTTCGAAATTCCCCGTACCGTTCCTCGGCAGGTTTAGAAAGATTGGAAGTGATGCGCAACTGGTACAAGTGAAAACCGTTTTGTGTAAGTATGCGAAAGAAGCGCTCCATTTTTGGAACGGTTACCAATAATTTTTCAAACACCGTATAGTCAAGCTGAAACACGGTTGAATCTTCCAATGCACTGATGGTATAAAAAGCCGGTGTCTGTGTTGAAAAGCTGGAAATATCTGCGGCCCACCAAAATTCCGGAAAAAAAGAAATGTTGTGGTCATCCCCATTTTCATCTGTATTAAAAATGCGCAGGCAACCCTTGTTCACAAAATAGATGGAACGGCAGATTTCTCCACTCCTCAGCAACAGAGCATTTTTCTTTATTATTTTGTGCTGCAGCGCCGCCTGTACATGGTCAGCTTCATCTTTATCAAGCGAAACATGCATGGCAAAATTACGCATCAATAGTTCGTACATCTTTACTTTTCAATAAAGATAAAGCCGCTGCGCAAATCAGGGCAGGCTAATTTTTACGGTGACAAACAACCGCCAGTCTTCCAGTGCTGCAAGCCGGTGCGGTGCTGCAATAATACTGTACTGAGGATGCTCTACCAGAGATCTGAATGCTTCAAAGTTGGGATACTCAATTAAACCAACATTGTCCCACGTTTTATTGGCAGGTGCTACCAGGCTAGCAATGGAATTGCCTAAATAATAAGGCTGTATCCCCGGCGTATTTGCAGCCAGGATGTTAAATGCTGGTATGTATCCTTTAAAGTACGCGTCCTGTCCCGTTGCAAATGGAGGATTCTTATTGTTTCCATAATCTGCTTTTGCTTTATACTTCAACAGGTTTAACATAAAGACGGGCGTATTTGCAGGAATAGCAGCAATTGCCTGCGCCATATTTTTTTTATCAATTTCTATAAAATTCATGATTCTTGTTGTGATGTTATAAAAATGATTGACCGTTACACGAAACCAACTATTGCGGTAATGAAATTGTCGTTGTCAAATTCAAAAAAATCCATGCAATCGCGGGTAGGTTTATCTGGAAAAGATACACTCCAGAAATAACGGCCTTTGTTTGAAAAGTATTCCGGTTCAGAACGCAGGCTGAACAGCCTGCCGGGAGTTGCTTTGTGAGAGGCAGCTACAAAATCTGTGAAACCTTTTACGCCCGACATAAACGGTGTATTTTTGTCTGTATAAGTGCAGTTAACAGATAAACATTTTTCAAATCCTGCTTTTACTTCATTGGGATCTTTCATGTTCCACGCATCTACATAGTGTGATACCGCTTTTTCAATTGATTGTTTCATACTGCTTCTTTTATTAATGATGTAAATGAATAATTTCAGTAGCAAAGTAAGAGACAATGCAGGCAGGATTTATAAACCTAGTTTTACAAAATGGTTGGAGAAACGTAACCCGCCGGCCGGTGGAATACACCAAAAATAGATATCCTTAAAATGACCAGGCTCGCAATATTTTGTATTTTATTATTTATAGTGGGTTGTCGCGGCTCCGACAATGACCTTAATATCCAAATTGTTCGGCTTTAATAACATTATTCATTCTTTCAATTACGAAATAATTTTGCTCGACAGGTACAATGCCATTCAGTAAAATTAGCTCACCTGTATAATCTAACATGTCCCTGCTAATAGATGAAGGGCTAAATCCATATGGCAATCTTTTCTTTAATTCAATTACAACAGTCCTGAAATTCGTCCGGTTTCCGGTTGCAGTGATGATATTTATTTTTCAAGCCAGCATCTTTCGTCTGCTTTCAATTTAATAGGCGGCAATTTCGACTTCATGACAACGTCTTTTACATACAATGAAGTCTGTCATTTTTTGTTGAATGCCGGGAGGATGTATTTTTTAATTAATTCATCACTTGGTGATTGGGAATTATAATTTCCGCCGGTAGTGTTCCGTTGTTTGTATATTGATATAAACCTTCGTATTCTTTTAACTGACTATAGGTTACGCCATATTTATCTTGTGAAAAAGCGAAAAGAGTCGAAATTGTCAGACTGAAAAGCAAATAAATTTTCTGCATCTTTAAATTATTGAAGTTTTTTGGTTATTTCTCACAGGCTTGGATATACGCATTTTTTTTGTTTAGGTATGGTATAGCACGGTTTACAAATCAAATATGTTTTTGCTGCATTGTGGCAACCGTAGTCGCCAACAATATGCCAAGATTGCGCGGATTGATTATCAAGTGCTTAACAAAAGAACCTGGTTGATACTGTTTGTTTGTGATACATCAATTGTCCGGTTATAATAGAAAGCAAATGCGCAAAGAAAAATATCGATGAATTGCCGTGCGAGGCAAACGTCCGAAATCCATGTTACTATTTGTTTAAGAATTACAGAGAACCCCCAGCCCAGGAACATATAACTTACGCCGCTATGCCTGATTAATTTTGTTCTGTAAAATAAAAGAACATATCATGGAAACAAGCAATTGTAAAAAAGTTCGTGTTGTTCATGGAGAAGAAGAAATTTTAGACTTCCTTAATGAATGATTTAATGGCCATAAAGTAAAGTTATAGTTTGACTTATGATATGAAAAAGTAAACCAATTCCTTTACTTGACTATTTCAGCATCGTTGACCGTCATGCCAAATTCCCCCGAACATCATGCATCTCAAACAGAAGCCTGACTAACAGCATTATTTTTATCCTTGTGCTATAACTTTATTTTTAACCTGTCGCGGATTGCTGAACAGGCTCCCGGAACCGGTTCCGCAGAAATTTAAGCGCGGCGCAGATATTTTTAAGCCTTTTGCTGAAATTTTTACCCCAAAAATATCAGCGCTGGGCCATTTCCTGAAATTTTTGGCTTAAATAAAAAATTACGGCATCTTATGTCTGTTTTTGTCTTCCGAAAAAATTTAAACGCCAAAAGAAACTGGCTTTGGCTTTTCCGGAAAATTTTTGCGCCAAAAGAGATCGGAGTTGGCCTTTTTATTTTAGTGCCGGGCCAACAAAAAAAATTAAAACGCTTCCGAAAAAATTAAAACGCTTCCGAAAAAATTTTAAGCCATTTGATCATGTATTTTGGAAAATCCTTTTCCGCTTACTCATTGTAAAACAATCTTTTACTGTAAGCAATAAACGGAAGCTGTTCAACAGATGCTGCCAGGCTATACAAAAAGTCCACAAGGTTCCGCCACCCTATTTTTTACTGCAACATTCAGCAGTAAATGTGTAATGGCGTTCCTCCCGGACGTAGCTGATCCGGGTTTTTTCTTCTTTCCGCTATTAATGGTCTTATGACCAACAATCCTGCTGTCCGTAAATAATTTCAGTTGTTGGTAAAAAAACATACCCGTCAACATAAGAAAAGCTAATATTAACTGAGGTTGTCCTGTCTGTATTTTTTTCCGTTTAACTGTATCGCCTCAAAGCCGGCGGGCTTCGTACCCCCGACGCCGCTGATTTTTCCTTTTAGGCTATAACTGAGCTTTTAAATATAACTGTGCCGTTGCAAGTATCAGCTACAGAACAAAGCTGACGGAAAAATAGGCGGCTTACGGAGGTACGGGTGTCAACCTGACAAAATGCAGGCATCATGCACTAGCAAGTTACACAGGTTTGTATTACATTAGGTTGACGGCTATGGTGAAACACCAACAAGGGGGGCGAATATCCTATAACAGAAAAAGGGTTAATTACATGAGACTGAATCAATCTACTAAAGCATTGGAAGATGTTCAGCACCCGGGGGAAATTTATGAACCCATCAGGAATAAATTAAAACTGGCTGATGTCTGCAACAACATTGGTGCTATATGTGTACCACTGTTAAATCGCAAGCAGGATTGCAAAAGATCTTCTGGAATAGTTCCTATACAAAAATGAACCCTGTGGAGACAGGGTTCATTAAACAAAGCTAAGTGCCGAACAAAAATATTACTGGTACAAAAGCACCGTGTGAACAATTATTTATTGTCAATCCCGGAAATTGTGCACAAATTTATACTTACGGTTGATCATTATTTCTTTTGGCAATCACACAGTTGATGCCCTGTATCAAATAAAATGACTGATCATAATTTTCCTGATTACCACGCGTATTTCCGTTAATCCTTCCGGAATTTTACCTTGGCGTTAATATTTTGCGCTGTTTTTATTCCTTGTTTTGCGCCTTCTTCCACCGCATGACGGGTATGGATACCGCCATACACTCTTGAAATTGCAATGTCATTGGCGAATTCAAAAAAAGATTTATAGGAATAGCTGCCCAGGTCCTCGGCACCTTTTCCCAAATCAACCATTGTGCCTTTATACGTGCTATTTGTGAAAGACACATTATCACCGAAAATACTAGTGAGCGCCTGCGCAAAGGCTCCACTAAAAGTTGCATGGTTGGCCGGAAAATCCGGATGGGCCGGTGTGGCAATAAAAGGCTTCCACCATGTGGCCGGATCACTGGAAGGCGCTATTACCCTGCGGATAAACTGGAAGGGTCTTTCCTGCATGAAATTGAATTTTGCTTTCATGGAACCAATAGTGGCATCAAAGAGGCTCATACCAGTTTTGGCATAAGCATATGCGGCAATATCTAGTGCGGGATTTTGTTGTTCCAGGATTTGTTTGAATACCGAAATATAACTTGCTCCTGAAGGGTAACCATTCACAGCCGGATCATCATAATATTTGGCCAGGCGCTTTTGATCATAGGTCAGGTTTTTAGAGAGATCATATATTTCCTTAAAATCCTTATAATAAGATGCAGTTGGATCTGCATCATTGTACACATAAGGCGTTGAGGCTACATTTTCAATGCTACCTGCAACCATGGTTCTGGTATCACCCCAGTAAGCAAGACCATTGGCAATGGAGGGATTATTATTTTCCGGCCACCAACGGCCCGGGCTGTGGTCGGTGAGTACCAACGCTGCCCTGGAAGACCAGGGATGATCTGTAGCGGCCCAACTTAAGACTTTTTCAGCGACGGCTTTTCCGAAGGCTTTTGACCGTCGAAAGATGGCGGTATCAGCGGTTTCTGTTTGATAGGCAACATTTAATGAATCTTCTAGTTTTTGCACTGCAGCGCTGGTAGCGGGCGTAAAGGTGAAAAGTTGCCTGGTCATTTCAGCCAATGCGGCATTGGCACAGGTTGGCCAGTGATAGGCTTTACCCGGTTCCGTTTGCGGCATTTGCGGCATTTCGTTTAATTGGCCGTAGAGGGTTTGATAAGCGGGCATGCCAGGCACAACGGCTTCATATACAGCTACGCCACAATAAGCCATATACCTGCCAGCGTTAACGCCATAAGAAGCAGGGGGAGAATACAAGAGGGGCAATTGAACACCCAGCCATTTTTTTACTACGTCTGAAGAATAAGTTTTGGTTTGTTGCAGCTGACCATTGGCATCCTGATTTGCATCTTTCTTACACGAAAGAGTAAACAATATTGCAGTTGCCACCAACATTGCGTAAACGGTTTTTTGTTTCATTGCTTTGCGTATTTATCACCAAAATAGAAACAGTTTTGCCTGTAATAAATTCTAATCGCTTAACAGAAACATTTTTTAGCAACAAAGCGATTAAAACAGCTTTGTTGCTTTCGGACGGGAAAGATGTTGTTTGTCTGCAATTCGATGTTGTTTGTCTTTTTTATTTTTTGGGCTAAAAATCATGAAGTCTAATTGCGTAAATTGTGGAAAGCAATCTTTCAGCGTGCATATGATTACAAGAAACGAGTTTATTTTTTCCCCGAAATACAGACTACTCCGGCACGTCTCGTTTTGGTTGTCGTGGCTTTTTGGATGGGCCATATTCCTTTCAGCGATTGGGTCAACATTCATTGATAATTTTATCCGCATCGCACTTTGGATTCCGGTCTTTATCGCCTTCAGTTATCCTGTTTCGTACATTGCCATTCCCAGGCTCCTGTTGAAAGGCAAATACCTGTGGTTGCTGGGCGCAATCATTTGCTGGCTCGCGGTGGGGTGGTCGCTTACCGTCAATTTTCTTAAATATATATCCGCTCCTGTTTTAGACATGATGGGCAAGGCGCACGGAGATGATTATGCATGGCAATGTTTCCTTTGTGTGTTAACTACCACAGCTTGCTTCTCTTTTTTGTCGCTGGTGAAACAGTGGTTATTAAAGCAAAAAGAATTCCTGCAAGCGCAACAGGAAAAAATAATAGCTGAGCTGCAATTGCTGAAAGCACAGGTGCATCCGCATTTTTTATTTAATACGCTTAATAATATTTATTCTTTTTCGCTGGAGGGATCTCCTAAAACGCCAGACCTTATTTTAAAACTTTCATCACTACTCAGCTATATGCTGTATGATTGCAAGGCAGAAGAAGTGCGGCTGGAAAAAGAAGTGGAGATCATGAAAAATTATATTGACCTGGAAAAAGAACGTTATGGCGATAAGATAGAAATCTCCTGGAATGTGGAAGGCGATATCAGGGACAATTTCATATCACCCTTGCTGATGCTTCCTTTCCTGGAAAATGCTTTTAAGCATGGTGCATCGGAACAAATTGAAAAACCCTGGATGGGAGTGGATATATCGGCAGCCAATAATATCTTAAAATTTAAAATCACCAATAGTAAAAACGAATATATACCGCAAAGCCATCATGGCATTGGGATCGGCAATGTAAAAAAACGCCTCGAATTGCTGCACCCCGGAAAATATGAACTGAAGATAAATGATGAGGGAGACTTCTTTGCCGTCTCATTAATGGTTAAATTGAGCGGCAGTCTACCCGTCTATTCAATGCCGCATCTACCTGTTGTAACCGCTCAAACTATTACCGCATGAAGCTTCGTTGCCTGCTGATAGATGATGAGCCCCCGGCATTGAAAGTGCTGGCTAAATATATTGCTTCCCTTAGTGATATGGAAATTGTGGGCCAGTGCAGAAATGCAATTGAAGCATTGGGCGTATTGCGGCACAAAACCGTTGATGTTATTTTTCTCGATATTAAAATGCCCCGCATCATCGGTACTGAATTTCTAAAAAATCTTTCTCATCCGCCCAAAGTAATTTTTATTACGGCGTACCGCGAATACGCCATTGATGCTTTTGAACTGGATGCAGTGGATTACCTGGTGAAGCCTGTTTCCTTTGAACGTTTTTTTAAAGCCATTACCAAATTAAACCGGATGATGGGCCGGGAAATAGCTGTACCTACAGTCAATGAAACGCCGGACCCGGCGGCTTTTATTTACCTGAAAGTGGACAGGGATATGAAAAAAGTTTTTGTGAATGAGATTGATTACATCGAAAGCTGGAAAGATTATGTAAAGATTTTCCTCACCGGAGGCAGGCATTTACTGGTAAAACGAGCCATCAGTGTAATTGAAAATATTTTATCCGATCATAAGTTTGTCCGGGTGCACCGGTCGTACATTGTTTCTTTAAGCAAAATTTCCGGTTATAATGCATTTGCGGTGCAAATAGGCCCATGTGAAATTCCCATCGGGCGTCTGTATAAACAATCACTCATGGAACGGCTGCAAAGCAGGGAATCAGCCTGAATTCAACAGGTTTTTCTGATGGATAGTGCTGCTGCCATAAAAAGTCCAACATCCAATTATATAAAAAAAAACCTGCCACAGTTGTGTGCACCGGAGTTGAGGAAACTGGGTTAGCGCTTATTTGCCAATACAGAAAGTAATTATATTTGATAGTCAACGGTTTACGAAATTTAGGTACAAATAAGGTACAAAGCCCTAAAATTTCCCATCTTATACAGCAATGAAAGATTAGTTGGCGGATTGTCGTAAAACGAAGCAGTTGAAATTCACGATGAGTTCCTACTGTTGGAAAAAGATCTGCTGAAGGCGGGTTTCCGAGCAGCAGATACAGCATGATTTTGACATAAATATTGACAGGGAATATTGGGAGGAAAAAATAAATGAGAATATACGAAAAGGCAAAAAAATGAACAGGGCTTCGGGGAGTACGATGAGGACTATTATCTGTCCGGGCAGGCTGACAGCTTTAACGAGGACCGCGCAACAGATGATCTATATACCAAACTGGAGTGGTAATGTTGAAACCTCCAGGACATTACGAAATCATAAAAGTCTACGCGTGAAAACCATTGATTATTTATTTCATTTTACCACGTCATTATCGTCTATTCAAAAAATAATTGCCGAAGGATTTAAACCATCCTATTCAAAAGAACAATTTTCCGGTTTTGATATCCTTGTGCCGATGATCTCTTTTAGCAATGTGTTGCTCCGGGATGTAGGAAAAGCAGAAGTGTTGCATTATGGCGATTATGGAATGGTGATGCGCCGTGATTGGGGGCTTAAAAACGAGCTGAACCCGGTTTGTTATACCTATAGAGATGCGACCCTGGACCAATCGGTGTTCACGATACTAAACAATACGGCCTTTTTACACTTTTTAAAGGACTTTAAACCAACGTTGGCACTTAACACCCAATCCAAAGGAAAGCCTATCAGTGAACAAATGAACATCACTAACCTGTCGACGGAAGTTGCAGGCATCCTTGATTACCTTTCTGTAAATTTTGATGAAAAACTGTTTGATAATATTGTTCAACATGCTGCCAGTACGTACACGGCCAACCAAGGCGTCATTAAGCTTGCCAAGCCTTATGAAGTTCAAAATAAGGGATGTCAATCATTTGTCGCTTATAACGACCGGGAGTGGCGAAAAACTTATCCTGCACTCAATTATATTTATAAAGAAGAGAAGGACGACTATGAATTCTGGTATCAGGAGCCCAAACCTCATTTTCATGATGCCCCTTATATTATTGCTTTTGACCTGGACGATCTGAAAGCTGTTTTGGTTGCTGATGAAAAAGAAAAAGCGGAACTGGAGAATTGGCTGCAAAGCAAATTCGGAGCCAAACAATATGATGCGCATGTTGCCAACCAATCATTGACAATAGGAACTTATGATCAGTTGATGGGTGCAGGATTATAATATTAACCCTTTAACTGGTTGGCCCCTTTTTCTTTGTAATCTTCACCACCTTACTCTCCGGATACATCGCCGTCGTCCTTCCCCTGATACCCTCCGGCTTGACGATTTTTATTAGGTCCTTACGCATTTTCTATACTCTGGTCAGCTGGCCAAGTTCAAAAGAAAATCTTGATACTTTTGGAATCCATTCGATATACAATTCACTTTTATCAGGAAACCAATTCAAATTAACAATTGTTTTGATCTGCATATTTAACAAAGTAGTTAGCTGTCCTCCTTTACCATTTTCGTCATGGTTGTCCAACATAGAACGAAGGCCCCCTTCTTTATGCGCTTCGGATAACAGCTTTGGAAAGAACTGGGCAGCTTCAGAAGAAGCACCGACTAAAACAGATAATAATAACATGGGTACCTGGAAATCACCCGGCAATTGAGCACTGCCTTCGAATTTGTCAAGATTTTCCCTCGGAACAGATGCCTTGAGGATACGGTATACATTTGAAAATCTTGTAGCTGAACGGGGGGTGGGGATGATGGCAAAAAGCCGTTCTGCAAAGGTAGTTTCCCATAATTTAATTGTCAGTGACTCTTCATAGATTTTAAATACTGTTTTGTCGACGGCTATCACTTGCTGCTGTCTTTTTTCTTCTGGTATGACTGTATCTGTTATGTCATCTTCTGGTTGCACGATAGCAGTTTGAGAGTCAGAACCCACATCCGTGTTTTCCCTCCTGTCAGTATTCTCTTTGGTTTCAGCAAGTGAAGTTTTGGTTTCAGACACCGTTGCTACAGCCTGCAGTCCGGGAATGGATACCGGTTCTATAGCGGGTGTAAGAAGTCCATTCATTAGCTTTTCAAAACCTCCCGCTGTCATAGGCCTCAAATGAAACGGGATTTGAAAAATTTTTTCCAGAAAATGCTGGGGAGTTGTTTGCCCGTAAAAATTATTTCCATCGTTTTCTTCATGATCCCCAAATGCAGAATATTTAGATCTCAATGACCGTAATAACCAGTTGGGATCCACCCCAACCACCACAACAAATAGAGGATACGCAAGCAGCAGGTGGACAGCTTGCAGGACTTCCATTACCTTGTCTGACGGGCATCTGTCAAGGTCGTCTATATAAAGTATTATCCGGTCAACAGGCACAAATGAATCGTCTTTTGTATCTGTTGAATTCGCCAGCCGCTTTGTCAAAGATTCAAAATCCTGCCTGATAGTTGATATGAGGCCGAGATGTCTCCGGTAATCTTCTGACAATGTTCGTTCGGACAGAAAACGGTTCAGGCTTAATTCATCTTTTAATTGCCGCAACCGATCTTCTATATCCATCAACCGCCCTGTCGCAGCTGTAAGTTTTGTAATCGCTTCCTTTTCCTTCAAATTTAAACTGGCTATTTCAGTTTGTATCGCCAATTCTGACTCATTGGGTATACTCCGTTTTTGAGCTAACACTTCGTCGATTCGCCGTTTACTTTGATCGATTCTGGTAAATATTGCCTGTGCTTTAGTCAGCCCTCTTCGTAATATAATCACCCATCCTGCAATGAATGCAGTTACTTCCGAGACAAAAGCAGCAATTGTCGCAAATATTTTATTTATATCCAGGTAAGTATGCGCAACCCAGGTGAGCACAGGAATAATTATCAATAAAACTACCAACAGGGAAACAATCCAATTCCTGTTTTTATCATTCAACACAGACACAAGAAATGTATTTACTCTTCCCCTGAAACTGTAAATATCTGCAGTTACACTATTGAGATCTGCGATGGTGTTCACGAGCACGGGGATACCAAGCTCTCTAAGCGATTCATTCAACTGAGTGGCTTCTTCGGGTGTCAATAGTTTACTGATGTCCTCCGATCGGAGATCTTTTAACTTTATTTTCTTTGATTCACGTTCCGATTGCAGCTGGCCCAGTTCAGCTTGCTTTTCTTCTATCAATTTTTTTGTAACCGTTTTTTCAGCCTCTGCCTCGGCAACTACCAACTTGGTGCTCCCAAGCTCGGAAAGAAATTTAGCTTGCTGTTGTTCAGGAGTGGCAGCAGGTGAAACATGTTTGGCCAGTTTATCGAAAATCGCGCTAACCAAACTCGCCCAGAGATTGGTGTCAATATAATGCCAGGCATTAAATTCAATTTGCACTGTGTGCGTACAGTATTTGCTATCCGGGTTATCCTTATTGGCTATTCTTATCTCATCTACTTGCTTTTGCATTGAACGCATGAAAAAAGTTTTACCAGTGCCCCAGTCTCCAAACAAGCCAATCGCCAATGGAGGCGGCACTTCTTTGGCCACCATTACAGCGGTAAGGGTCCTAACATCCTGGCTTATACCCAAAAAATCTTTAGAGATATCAATTACATCAGGATTGTAACCAGCCCTGGAAACTCCATTAATATTGACAGGATCCCGGTAGTCATTCAACAGGTCAATAAGCTGCGCAGCTATATTAGTCGTTGCGGTGTTAGAACGGGCAGCTTCCAGCTCTTCATCCACCTCATTGGTTGGAAAAGGCAACAGTACATGGACTAAATTCCGTGTGGCATTATAGTTAGATCCATTTACAATGCCAATCAGCATTGTAACAATAGCACTTGTTCCGGGATTTCCTTCAAGTGTTTTGGCCGCCAAAGAAATATGCCCTGGGTTTGAAAGTGCATAAAACGTATCATAAGTAAGTTCCAGAGATTGTGCGTGAGTAACAAGAAAACTACATAGATCTGAAACCAATGGCGGGATAGAAACAATTCTAAGAATTCTGAGTATCTGCCAGGTCTCCTCAAACTGGCCAGAAAACAAGGCTGTTCTAAAATCTACAATTAGTTTATCGTTTAGCGGATTTTGCATTGCCCGGGCAAATAACGGAAGGGTACCTGAATAACTTAACATAGCAATATCAATTGCCTCTCCCAGATAACTCACCTGTTGCTCGTACAAACCAGCCAGCGTCCAATACCTGATATTCTCATCAGGTTCAGTATTAAAATTAAGATGATTTGTTAGAATTTCGCGGTTCTCCTTTCCTTCAGCATCGGTCCAAATCAGTGCGCTAATCAACCACGACCGAACTGAAGTAATTTTATCCGGGGCTCTGATACTATTAATGGTTTGCTTTTCAATCCCAGATCTGAAGCGTGTTTTTATTTCCAGTCTCAGCCTTGATGAGAATGCGGCCTTGTCCAAATTGCGGTGTGATTGGATAGATCTCAAAAGATCGGAACGCTGTTCCTCATTGCCATCGATGAACCCGTTAATAATATTATCGAATCTATGTGTATTATCATGACTTTTTTCAAAATTGCGTTCTGGTTTTTCGAGTAAATCTGTAATAATAATAGCGGTTTTTATTTTAAATGCTGTATGGTCTGCCCACGCAAAAACTTTGAAATA
This sequence comes from Chitinophagaceae bacterium, assembly GCA_039916305.1. Taxonomy (GTDB): domain Bacteria; phylum Bacteroidota; class Bacteroidia; order Chitinophagales; family Chitinophagaceae; genus JACMLD01. Next base: position 155,118 of record JBDSLR010000026.1, read on the forward strand.
CCTGAAACCTTCCGGAATATTCACTTGTTTTTGGAGTAGGGGACAACCTTCTGCTTTTCCATTTATATTTAATGTACCCCCTTCCAGTCTCATGCCCCAGCGCACATAACCCTTCTCAACATAAGAATCATTCGGAGGAACCAAATCGTGTTCGTATCCCGGCAGGTTGTATTGCACTAATCTAAATCTACTGGGTCCCCGCCAAATTTCATTGTCCCATTCACCAGTTGCAACATGTAAATCGATGAATTCCTTCCAAAATTCAGGTTCTTTGTAGCGGTTACCAGGATGAAAAAATGATACAGTATCTGTTTTTGATAACCGGATTCCAAAACGCCAGAAAGTTGTTAGCGGTGTCAAAACAAAATTGTAGGAATAGTTCTTCAGATCGAATATCCTGTTATAGACAACATCGTTATGTACTTCTTCTCCGGAATTCTCAAGAATAATAGTAAGTGATTCCATTTTGAATATGTTAAGTTGAAACAAAAAATCATCAGTATTTGGAAATGACTTTTAATTAGAATGGTTGTTTTCGTCAATATTGGTTTTACAATTTTTTGAAACGCTATTAATGATTGAGTCATCTAATAACTGACATTTAAGGAAGGGAATGGTTCCTTTAGATTTTTAGATCATTGAGCGCTGTTTAAAGAAAATGAAATAATCCTACTCCAAAACCATTAAAATTAAATGCTTTATTCGGTTCAAAAAAGGGCATTAATACGGATCAATGCTCTTAAAATAGAATACCAACACTTATGCATTTATATAGTGCCTGAACATTTGAACTAGTATGCAATTACTTCCATCACACCATTTTCCCAACAACATATTCGAATAGCAGCACTGTCATCTCATTTTAATCAATGCCAGGCGTCTCCCGTTTCAGCAATTGCCGGTAATCTTTGATTTGATCGCCCGCCTCTTGTTTCACCCGGTAATCCTCCTGGTCGTTCGCAGCAATGCCTTCCAGCACGGGTAACACAACACCAACAGAAAATTTTCTCCTTAACAATGCTCCCAATGCAGTGACAAGCGCCTTCCTTGAACCTATACTGGTTTCTATTTCAAGCCGTGTGATTAATGGAGTAACGGACTGCTCCCGGACAATGTAATAAGTAAAAATGTCCGCAGCCTGCTTTCGGACCGTAGTCATTGAATCGTTTAACGCGTCATAGAGTATCGTTATTTCGGTTTCCAAGATAGCAATGTCGTCTTTTGCCGCATTGGCGACCGTTTGACCCAATGACTGCACAGCCACCTTCCTGAGTTTACCATTTCTTTCGTGTTGAATAATATTTTTTAGCGTATCCAGCATGGAAACATCCTGTATATAATATCCGAACTGATGCAGAATCGCATCTTTTACCGGATCATGTGTACCCGTGTCGGTAAGCATTTCCCGAAAAATCCGCGTAAACTGGGTGCTTTTCATTTTTCCAAGTGTATAAACTGCGCCTTCTGCAATACGATCATCTTGGTCTTTTAAAAGATCCATGCAAATACTGATCAACAAGCTGTTTTCAACCAGCGCTGGCCAGCTATTCTGGAAATGCCAATAAACGCTAAAACTACTTTTGATGAGAAAAAGCCATTCATCAACATCGGGATTCAACGCATTTGATTGCGCAGCAGGTAGCAACATATCCAACCGGTCCTTGCTGGCCAGTACTTCGTGCTGCTTCCATTCGCGGAATCCCCTTCTGAAAATGTCTCTGATCGTTTTTGATTTCTTTTCATCATTTGTCAGCTGGTCGAAAAATTTCCGCGATAAGAAATCATGGACCAGCTCATACCCAACTATTGTATCCTGCTCTACTAAGGCATGAACAATCTTTCTTTTAATTAAGTGCTCAATGACATGCTGGGTGTCGTTCTCCGGGTAACTAATATACTTAGATATTTCAGCTAAGGATAAAAAAGCCCTTAAGCCCTTGGGACCGGTCAATACATCAAGTACCTGCTTGGCAGCCGTTTGCTCCATGTCAGTTAATCCATCCATCATGGATTCACTCAGGTAATCAGCAATAACAGATTCAACCGAACTTTCCTCCTCCATCAATTTGTCATTATATAGGATTAACGGCTTTGGATCTGTATTTAGCTTTCTATATTTATCCAGTAAAACCGAGCAAAGGATTTGTAAATATGGAGGATAAATCGAACCGTCTCCTGTTTGCCTGAGTGCTAACAGGATATGCCCGATAAAATTCTCATCGAAACGGATGCCCATTTGGATCAACGGCCCCGTAATGACATCACGCGCTTTGGCATCGGTAAACCTGCTTATTCTGTACTGGTGAATCCATGCATCTTCCAGTTGGTTTACATGTGACCAATCCCAGAGTTCACCCAGGTAATCCTCGCGAAGAGAAAGTAAAAAAAACAATTTACCAGTTAAAGCAGGGGCACTAATGGATTCAATAATTCCTCTCGCCAAATTTTTTTGTTCGGTTTGGGAGGCGCGTGTAAAAAGTTCTTCAAACTGATCAATGATGATGATTATTTTACAATCATGGTGTTCAATAATTTTTTTGAGCTGGATAATAAAGTGCGCAAAACTATCCGTTGATAATAATTCATCGAGCTCGGGCCCATTAATTTTTTGCCTCATTTGCTTCAATGATTCATCGCGTATCCTTTTAATGGGTTCATCAATAGATCGGACTGAAACACTAATAAATCCATCGCTTTTTAACTTTGGAAGCAGCCCAGCATTGATAAGGGAGGTCTTTCCCGTCCCGGATTCACCAAATAAACCAATGATAGTATACCGATTGATTTTTTCCAATAAAGCTTGGCATTCTTCCTCTCTCCCAAAGAAATACTCTTTATCTCCTTCGGTATAAGATCGCAGTTCTTTATACGGATGAAAATGCTTCCAGTTTTTCGCATGTAACGCTGCAGTCTTTGGTGTAGCAGCTTTTTTGCGCGCCTCTTTCACCATTTTTTCCCAAGATTTCTTTGCCGCTTTTATCTGTTCGCCGTATATCTTGTGTGTCAGTGATAATCCTTCCCGATGGGCTAAATCGTGATCGTTTGGACAAAGAACCGCCAGGTTCGCATACCTGTTATCCTGGGTTTTAGAATATTCAATAATATGATGAATAATATAGGCACTGCTTTTTGTACCCTTGCAAAGACAACATACGAAATTGCTATTTTCTAGTAGCTGCTGAACCGTACCTTCTTCGATAGGTATTCGGGTAATGCAACCTTTAACAAAATCAATTTGATCGGCCGAAATATGATATTTATCGGCCAGATTTTTATTGCTGGTTGCTCTAAAAGTGCTTAGGGCTAGCCCGATTTTACCATAATGTTCGGCCCAGTCACTCGGCACTCCATATTGGATATAGGTTTGGCTTATTTTCATGATTGGTTTAGGTGTTAAGCAAGATAGCATTAAATGCAAAACTTTTTCTCAACTTATTAGCTGTCAAACGGCACCCAAAACTTCCCCCGCAAAAATCCAAAAAAAGAAATTTTACGGTACCTACAGGTCTACGCCGTGATTAACATAGACAAATATTGAGTCAATCCTTTTTCCGAAACAATCTATCGGCATGCCGCCGGTGCTGCGCAAAGGCTTTGCCAGCGGCTTCGGCGTTGTTGTTATCCAGGAACACCGGTATGGGATAAGAAAGTCTATAGGTGATAAACAGGAAATATTTGAGCTATAAAAGCTGGTGTTACCCTCGTAGCGGAACCAGCAGAAGAATTGAAAGCGGGAACAATAGTAATAATAAAATTATAGTTATTACATTTCATTCTAATAGTGAATCAATATTGGTATTTAATAAATTTAATAATTCTTTTGACGGATGATAATTAGTTAGTGGATTTCCATTTTCCACGTTTAGCCAATCATAGAATTCAGGATGAAAAAGCCATTCACAATAATCTCGAACGACTGCCGCCGGAGCCGTGTTGCCTATTGTTTGTTTGGGCAGATCAAAACCAAACCTTTCAAAAATCCTTAGCCCTTTCATGGAATGAAAAATATTATTCAATGCTGCGACGTAAATTTGTTCACTTCCATTTCTTTTGGACCTTTTTGTTACATCGGGTTCAGTAAAAATTTTACTCCCATATTTCACAACTTCAATTAATGCAGTAAGATTGTTGAATATGGCAGTGATATTTTGACATTGGTAATTGGTCCAACCAGGTCTACTTCGTTCCTGCCACTGGTTAACCAGTATTTCTGCCATTAGCTTATTCGCTACTATACAATGAAAATGGGGGTTATAGGTCTTTTTTGCAGGGTTAAAATTGCTTTCCAAGGATCGGATACCAATCAGTTTAATTCCTTTGCCGCGCTGGTTCCGTTTTCGACAGGTTTCTACAATCGCCCTGAATTCGCTCATCATACATTTCATCACACTATTTAAACGATAAAAAGGCACGGATTTGATTGTAAGAGTAACCAGATATGGCTTCTCCCAGGTTTTAATAACTGGTAAATATCTGTTTATAATATCGGCTTTCCGATTAGCACAGCACAGGGTGCAGAAGCGGTTCTTGCAATATTTCCCAAAAACCCGCCCATTGGCAGTATGGACTCGATTTTGACAGTGGTAGGTATTCCAATATCCCTTTTTCATTTCCGATGATCCATGCTTTTGTGAAGCATCAACCAAACCTAAAACCATTCGCTGGGTGATCATTTTCCGTTTCGCCTTGCCCTTTATAGACTTGGGATTGCTTAGATCACTGCCCATTCCCTGTACGATAATTGCAGCTTTACCACAAAATGCTGTCCCGCTTTGTGCTAATGTATTAAAGGGCTTACAGGGTATTTGCTATATTTTTGTAATTGGGTTGTTTTGTTTGGTTACTTTCCAATACAGAACTTACTAAAAATATAATCAAGCTGATCTTCGTTTGTAATTTCGCCTGTTATTTCTCCCAGCCAATGCAGGCAGTTGCGGATATCGAGTGCCAGCAGATCGCCGGTGAGATGCTGGGTTAATCCATTTTTTACTTCCAGTAACGAAGCATTTAATTTTTGCAGGGCTTCGTAATGACGGGTATTGGTCACCAGGGTGGCTTCCGTATGGATGCCGCCTGCTGCAACGGCCTGCAGCAATGATTTTTTTAGTTCGTCAATGCCCAGGTTTTCTTTTGCAGCAACCAGTTGAAGTGCCGGAAAGCCAGCAAATTTTTCTTTGGCCGGCGCTGTATTCTTATCAACTTTATTACCCACCAGCAGGTATTGCAATTGCTCGCTTTTAAATTCTTCTTCTACTACATTCAGTTCTGCTGCGCTGATTTCATTTACATCAAAGAGGTAAATGACCAGGTCTGCCTGGCTTCTTTTCTCCATGGCGCGTTCCACACCAATAGTTTCGATGGCATCACTGGTATGGCTGCGGATGCCTGCAGTATCTACCAGGCGGAACAGCAACCCATCTATATTAAGCACTTCTTCAATTGTATCCCGGGTGGTACCGGCAATCTCGCTCACAATAGCGCGGTTTTCATTCAGCAGCGTATTGAGCAGGGTAGATTTACCGGCATTCGGCTTGCCTATAATAGCTACCTGTACACCATTCTTTATCACATTGCCCAATGCAAAAGAATGCAGCAGCTGGCGCGTCGTGGCTTGCAACTGATCAATCAGTTCCGTAAACTGGTGCCGGTCTGCAAACTCCACATCCTCCTCGGCAAAATCAAGCTCCAGTTCTATGAGGGCAGAAAATCTAATGAGTTGTTCCCGCAGCGCCAGCAGGGCACCGGAAAATCCACCCCGCATATTTTTTATGGCGGTCGTGCGACTGGCTTCGGTATTACTGGCTATCAGGTCCGCAACAGCTTCTGCCTGCGCCAGATCCATCTTGCCGTTGAGAAAAGCCCGCTGAGTAAACTCGCCCGGCTTGGCCAGGCGGGCGCCCTTGCGGATGCAAGCCTGTATAATCTGTTCTAAAATAAACGGCGAACCATGCCCGGATATCTCAGCCACATTTTCGCCGGTATAAGACCGGGGCCCTTTAAAAATAGTTACCACGGCTTCGTCCAGCAGCTTGCCATCTTCCTGCAAAACACCTACATGGGCCGTATGCGTAGATTGTGCTGCCAAATCTTTTGAGGTAAACAACGCGGCCGCAATCCCAATAGCATCCGGACCGCTTAAGCGTATTACACCAATGGCGCCAATGCCCGGCGCGGTGGCCAGTGCAACAATGGTGTCATCCCATCCTCCCCGGTTTACTGTCATTATCCTGGTCTGATTTTAACCTTCAAAAATAATGGTAGTGGGGCAATAAAAAATCCCCCCGAAAAATTTCGGGGGGATTTTTTATAAATGTTATTAACTATTAATTACTGTGCTTCTAAGCGGAAGGTAATAGGTTGTTTTTTGTATGATTTTACCTGGCGGCCATTCTGTACAGCTGGTGTCCATTTACCACTTTTCTTAATTACACGTACCGCTTCGCCTCTTAATTCATTGGGACCGCTGATGGCTTCCACATCACTCACGTTACCCTCTTTGTCAACAATAAACTGGATTACAACAGTACCTTGTATTTCATTGTCCTGTGCATCCTGCGGGTAAACCAGCGTTTTGTTCAGGTAACGAACCCAGGCCCCCTGTCCACCAGGATAATCTGACTCAATTTCTACTTTGGTGAAAGTTTTATCCCAGTCTTCTTCTTCTTTCTTAGGGGCTTCTACCACACCTTTGCCATTGTCAACAGGTGCCACAATACCTTCATCTTTAATACCCTCCTGGTTTACCGTACCAATCTTGGTATCTTCCAGTTTATCCTGTTCTGGCGGCTTTTCTTCTTCTTTTACTTCCTCATCCTTTACAATTTTGGGAGGGGTAAATTTGGCCATTTCCACTTTTGGCGGCTCCTGCTTAGGTGGTGGCGGTGGTGGTGGTGGCTCGTTCTTTTTCTCTTCCTGCTTTATCTCTTCCAGCTGCACATCTTTTACCGTCAGCACTTCTTTCTTTGAATTGGCAGCAATGGTATTGGCAACAAAATAGAAGATGAATATCAGTGCAAGAAGACCTGCCATGCCGGCAAGGGCAAGTGTAAGCCTCTTATTATAGGCCTTGCGCAGTTCATAAGCGCCATATTCCTTGTTGCGTCCATCAAAAATGATGTCCAGGATATCGGCACTCATTATTTTGTTTACATCTAACATGGTATTTCTTTTAAAATGAGATGCTTTTCAATTATAATTCCACAAATAAAACTGGCTTATTTACCGCTGCCGCCTTCAGTTGCCTGTATAAGCTGGTATTCCACAGGAGAAATCTCCACGGTAGCATACCTTTTTACATCGTTAATAAGCATTTCATCCAGCATATCAACTACATTTTTATAAGAGCAGTCTTTATCGGGCTTTATTACCACTACAAAATCTTCCGGGTTGGTAGATTTTTTCTTGCTCATGATTTCACTCCTGATCTCTTTAAAATTGGACGTTTTAAAGTTAGAAGCATCGGGGGCCAGTGTTCCTTCATAATAATAAACCCGGTCGTTCTTACCCAGTAACAGGGTCAAAACACCTGACTCTTTTACCTTATTTTGTTCTTCGGGTTTGTCAGTATCCTTTGGCAGGTTTAATTTCATTGCCGTAGGCTGACTCATCGTTGTGGTGAAGATGAAAAAGGTAATGAGAAGGAAACCCAAATCCACCATTGGTGTCAGATCTATCCTGGTAGAAAGTTTCTTCGCCTTTTTTACGCCGGGCCCTTTTTTATGCCCACCCCCACCGGAGGTATCCATTTCTGCCATGGCTGAAAATTTTTAGTTATAAATTATTTTTTTACTTTTTAAGTTTAGATAATTCAGATCCGGCCGGTACGCCTTCCGGATTGGTTACCATCTGAAACTTCAACAGGTCATTCTTTTTAAAGGCATTCAGCACACCCTGGAAAGAAGGGTATTTTGAATCATTATCACCCTTAACCAGCAATTCCATTTTCTTTCCCTCAAAAGCCTGTTTGGCTGCATACAACCAGTCTGTCAATTGATTATTCAACGTATCCGTAACCGGAATACCTTCCATTTTAATCTTCTTGATATCATCTACCGGTGTACTCAGCAAACCGCCCAACTGCGAAAAAGGAACACCTACATATGAACTGGCGCGTGCAAATGATGCTATCTGGGCTGCGCTCAGGTTAAGTGATTTTGAAGTGCTGATGGCTGTAATGATTGCCCTTTTCTCACTTGTATTTTTATCAGACACAGAAAGATATACCCTCCCTTCTTTATCAATAGTAATCAGGACAACATCATTCTCAGGAGCCACCTTGGCAGAAACCGAATTGGGGGTTACCACCGCAAGCGCTTCCGAAGGTTTGAACTTTGTTGTTAAGATAAAGAAAGACAGCAACAGGAATGCCACATCGCACATAGCGGTCATATCTATTGAGGTACTTTTTCGTGCTACTTTAACTTTTGGCATGATATAATAATTAATTCACTTAGTTAGATTCAAAACCTGCCCTATTCCATAAAAAATATTTATGGGCAAAAGGGCAAAGTGCTGTGCTTATTTATACAAAGAAGCAAAACTCTGTGTTAACGTGAAACCACTTTCATCAATACCATAAGTAATAGAATCGATTTTTGTAGTAAATACGTTGTACATAATAATAGCCACGGCAGAAGTACCGATACCCAATGCGGTATTGTACAGGGCCTCAGAGATACCTTCAGAAAGTTTGGCTGCAGCTTCACCACCACCTTCAGCACCGAGTGCAGAGAATGATTTAATCATACCCAATACCGTTCCAAGCAGTCCCAACAAAGTTGCAACCGATGCAATGGTAGAAAGGAATACAAGGTTTTTCTCCAGCATCGGCAATTCAAGTGCGGTAGCTTCTTCCACCTCTTTTTGTATAGACAATACTTTCTGCTCTGTATCAAGCTGTGTATCGCTGATTAATTCTTTGTACTTGCGTAAACCTGCTTTCATTACATTACCTACAGAACCTTTTTGTTTGTCGCATTCTGCCAGTGCTGCATCAACATTTTTGTTAGCCAGGTGATATTGTACTTTGCGGATAAATTCAGCATTGTTACCAGTACCGCTTGCTTTAGAAACAGTAAGGAAACGCTCAATAACAAAAGTCAGTACAGTTAAAAAACATCCGATAAGAATAGGCACGATGATACCACCCTGGTACATTTTTGCGAAAGCTCCGATTGGACCTTCACGATCGGGCCAGAAACCACCATTCTCTTTACCCAGTTTAAAATTGCCCGGTGCACCAATCACAAAGCGCCATAGAATATAGCCGATAATAATACAGAAAAGCGGGGCCATCCAGGATATAGCATTGCTGGATCTTTTTGGTTGCACAGATGAAGTAGAAGCTTTAGCTGCAGTTGGTCTTGTTTCTGCCATGATCGTTTGTTTTTAGTGTTTTAGTAATTTTTAATTAACCAGTAGTGTGTTTTAACAACACAATTCTACTGAAAAAATTTTTTAAAAAATCAGATTAGGAAAGATAAATATTTTACAGGGCTCACAAGATAGGTAATTTATGTTTTCACCAAACCGGGATTATTCACATAGGCCCGGCTTATTGGTATTGGATGGAGGCGTTAAGATAAAGGAATTAAATGTAAGAAAACTTTTCCTCTTAAATAAAAATTTGTCCTTTTCTGTAACAGGGCAAATACTTGCTTTATCTTTTAGTTAATTTCACCGCTAAACAATTTATTTACATGCACATTCCAACATTTAATCCCAAGAGCCTGGTGATGCTGGCTTTGCTGGCACTGGCGTTTCCTGCTGTGGCACAGGATAAAAAACCGGCCACACCTGCAACGCCTGTCAATGGCACGCCGCCTGCAGTTCCCGGCTTCCCGGGTTTGTCTAAGCAAGGACCCAAATCATACAAAGAAATTATAACAGACAAGGCCATTAGCAAGAAAGGCCTGTTTACCATTCATAAAGTAGAAGACAAATGGTATTTTGAAATTGCCGACTCTCTATTGGGCAGGGATATTTTAATTGTTAACCGCCTTTCCAAAGCTGCTGCCGGCATGCGCAATTTCTTTTTCGGCTACGCCGGAGACCAGATTGGCAATAACGTGGTAAGTTTTGAAAAAGGCCCCGGCAATAAGGTCTTTCTTAAGAAAATTTCTTTTGATGAATTATCAAAAGACAGCATGCAGCCCATGTACCGGGCTGTTACCAACTCTAACATACAACCCATTGTTGCAGCATTTGATATTGCCAGCTTCAATAAGGATTCTACGGGTGTTGTTATTGATATGACCAGCTATCTCAATTCGGATAATGATATCCTGAACTTCGCAGCCAACCTTAAAACGCTTTTCCAGGTGGGCGGACAACAAACTGATAAATCATATATTGTATCAGTAAAACCGTACCCGCTTAACATAGAAATAAAAACGGTCAAAACATACAGCAAAAGCAGCGGTGGCGGCTTTGGCGCACCTGTTCCGTTGCCGTTTGGTTCTACAGGCGGTGGACAATTGCTAACGATGGAATTGAACAGTTCCCTTTTGCTACTCCCAAAAATTACCATGCAGCAAAGGCTTTTTGACCAACGCGTAGGTTATTTTATCCGGAACTATACAGATTTTGACGCCAACCCACAGGGTGTAAAAGAAGTTTCTATGGTGGTAAGGTGGAAGCTGGAACCCAAAGACGAAGACATTGAAAAATACAAACGGGGCGAACTGGTGGAGCCTAAAAAACCAATTATTTATTACATAGACCCCGCCACGCCTAAAAAATGGGTGCCCTTTTTAATGCAGGGTGTAAACGACTGGCAGGCCGCTTTTGAAAAAGCCGGTTTTAAAAACGCCATCATGGGCAAAATAGCCCCCACGCCGCAGGAAGACAGCACCTGGAGCCTGGAAGACGCCCGGTTTTCGGCCATTGTGTACAAACCTTCTGATGTTGCTAACGCCAGTGGACCCAATGTACATGATCCCCGCAGCGGCGAAATACTGGAAAGTCATATCAACTGGTACCACAACGTAATGAACCTGTTGAGAAACTGGTATATGATCCAATGCGCTCCCAACGACCCGCGTGCACGCAAAATGCAGTTTGATGACGAACTGATGGGCCAGCTTATCCGTTTTGTATCTTCTCATGAAGTAGGCCATACGCTGGGCCTTCGCCATAATTTTGGATCCAGCTCTACCGTACCGGTAGAAAAGCTGCGCGATAAAGCATGGGTAGAAGCTAACGGTCATACCCCCTCTATAATGGATTATGCCCGTTTCAATTATGTTGCCCAGCCGGAAGACAATATTACTGCAGCTGGCTTATATCCCCGTATTGGCGACTATGATAAATGGGCCATTGAGTGGGGTTATAGAAAAATGTACGAAGCCACTACACCAGAAGAAGAAGTGCCTATATTGAATAAAATGACCACAGAACGTTTGCAGGGCAACCGGCGCCTGTACTTTGGTACGGAGCAAAACCCCGACGATCCGCATTCACAAAGTGAAGACCTGGGCGATAATGCCATGAAATCGGGTGGATACGGCATTAAAAACCTCCAGCGCATTGTACCCAACCTGATGGCCTGGACCAAAGTTCCCAATGAAGATTACAGCAACCTGTCCGAAATTTATGGCGAAGTAGTAAGCCAGTTCAGCAGGTACCTGGGTCATGTAATTAAAAATGTGGGCGGTGTTTATGAAAACCACAAAGTGGTGGAGCAGGCCGGGGCCGTATATGAATACACGCCTAAGGCAACGCAGCAGGAAGCAATGGCCTTTCTGAATAAAAATATTTTTACTACGCCTGCCTGGTTAATCAGCGCCGAAATATCTGGCAAAACCAACAGCGATCCAATAAATGTAATAGGCAGCCGCATGGAAAGCGCAATGAACGCTTTGCTTACCAACAACCGTATGAACAGGTTAATCAGCGCTGAAGCTGCGGTGGGAAATAATGCCTATACCCTCATGGATTTAATGGGTGATTTACAGAAAAATATCTGGACAGAACTAACTACCCGCAAACCGATTGATGTGTACCGGCGGAACCTCCAAAAAGCTTTTGTGGAAAGGTTTAGTACGATCATAAACCCGGCAGCCCCTGCAGGTGCGTCGTTTGGTGGCATCGTCATTTCTTTTGGTGGCGGCGATGTGAGGAAAACGGATATTGTTTCTGTGGCCAAAGGCACATTGCGTAGCGTAAGGGCAGAAATCAACGCTGCCTTACCAGCTACAACCGATAAAATGACCCGCTATCATTTACAGGACATGCAGGAAAGAATTGGAAAGATTTTGGATCCGAAATAGCGTGAGGGGTAATTGGTGAGGCGTGGGGGTCTATGGGGAACAACATCGTTAAGTACGCAGGATGTTTGATTTGTTTCGCTCAGCTCGCTAAAGCAAGCAATTAAAACAATCTACTCTTTAGTTTTTATTATTGAAGAACCCGCATAGCGGTGAAAATAAAAATCCCGGTCGGCCTGAACGGCACTGACCGGGATTTTTTTATTGTCTCATTATCTATAAAACGAAGGTGATATCGTCTGCTGTCCGTCGTTTGTATCAGTGGCCGTATTACCGAAGCACGCACACCTCAGCACTCACGACTGGCGTCCCACGTTTCACGAAACATTATTCATACCTAAGCGCTTCAATAGGATTCAACCGGGATGCTTTAAATGCAGGATAAAGGCCGGCCAGTAAACCAACAATGGAGCAAATAACAATACCCAGCAGTACCCATGCCCATGGTATAACAAAACCGGTGTTCATTAACATGCTTACCGTATTACCCAGTAATATGCCGAGGACAATGCCAAAAGCGGCGCCCAGCAGGCTGATGATGATTGATTCATACAAAAACTGGTTGCGTACATTTCTTTGTTTTCCGCCAATGGCTTTTATAAGGCCCACTTCTTTTGTACGCTCCGTTACGGCTACCAGCATAATATTCATCAAACCGATAGCAGCCCCAACCAGGGTTATGAAACCAATAATTATAGCAGCACCGGTTAACCATCCCAAATTTTTCATGAGCATGTCCACAAAACTATCACTCTTGTCTACTAAAAAATTATTGCCTTCCGTAGTAGCCAGTTTTCGCACAGACCGGAAAGCACCTTCTGCTTCGCCAATGCCGGCATCCAGTAACCTGATATCGCCCACTTTTATGCCAATAGAAAAAGAAGCATTGGGGCCACTGTTAAAAAACCGGCGTACATTATTATAAGAAGTAATAACAGAATTATCCCAGCTAAAACCCAGTGTTGAGCCCTTCTCCTTCAGCACCCCTATCACGCGGAAAGGAATATTGTTGACCCTTATTATTTTCTCTATGGGGCGTTCGGCATTGTCGCCAAACAATGCAGTGGCAACATCTTTTCCCAGTAAACAGACATTACGGCCCGACTGCACATCAAGTTCATTCAGGTTGCGGCCACTGTTTAACTTGTACCCGTTCAAATCAACAAAATTGTCATCACCGCCAGATACCCTTACGGTAGGATTGGTCTTTTTATTTTCAAAGTTTACCGTAGCACCGCTTGTACCGAATATAGAAAGACCTACCTGTGCTGGAAATTTGAAAGCTTGTTTGAAATCTTCTGCCTGTTGCTTGGTAATGGGTTTATTCTGGTTGGATTGCTTTTCTTTTTTCTGACCTTTTTTTTCTTTTTTTGCGCCCTGGTTATTTTGCATACGCCACATCTGGCGGTAACGCAGGCTAAACCCATTGGCACCCATGGCGGAAAAACTCTCGGTAAATTTCTGTGTCATGGCTTCAATGGCAGTGTTGATTCCAACAACTGCGGCAATACCCAATGCAATAATAGCAACGGTAAGTCCCGTACGGAGCTTGTTACTTTTTATTGTACGAAAAGAGAGGGCAACAGTATCAAGTGAATTCATATACTAAAATTAGTGATTCTGACCCAAAACCCGCACGGACTTACATAAGCGGGAAAAATCAGGGTTTTGGCCGCAGCTTTAACCGACCGGGTAATTTGTCACTACAATTTCGTTGACAAGCCCTCTTTTGGATGGATCTGCATTGATAAGCCTTTTTGCGGGTACTCTCATCACATGAAACCCCTGATACATATTATCAAAAAATGCATCATTGCAGTCTGAATTACTCAGCATGAGTGTAGTGCCCTTTTTATCCAGCCGGGTAAACAGTTTGCAAAGCTGCCGCTGCTCTTTATCGCCAAATACGGCCTTACTGTAAGCAGTAAAACTGGCTGTTTTGCTGACCGGCCGATAGGGCGGGTCGAAATATACAAAAGCGGAGACCCTTACCCTTTTGAGCGCTTGGTTATAATCAGCTATCCGGATATCCGCCCTGGCAAGCAATTTTGACGCTGCCAGCAGGTTGTTCTCATCGCAAATAGATGGCTTTATATAATCGCCCGCCGGTGTATTGAATTCCCCTTTTGAGTTGACGCGGAATAAGCCGTTAAAGCAGGTGCGGTTCAGAAAAATAAGCTGGGCAGCCCGGGCAATACCCTTTGCATTGTGTTCGGTAAATCCGCTATCAAACCTATGACCGTTAAAGCTGGCGCGCTGATCATAAAAATAAGCCTGCCTATGGGCTGTATCCAGCGACAGGTATTTTTTTTCGTGTTTATACAAAACCTCGATCAGCTTTTCCGCCCGGGCCTGGACAGTTTTATAAGTTAAAATAAGTTCTTCATTCACATCACATAAGAAAGCATTTTCTATAGTGTAGCGTTGGGCGATATCAAAAAAGACCGCACCACTTCCCAAAAAAGGCTCGTAGTAATTCCTGACATGGCCATTTTTTAAAACTGTGGGGTAGATATTAATAAACTGCTGCAGTAACTGCCTTTTACTGCCAGCCCATTTTAAAAATGGTTTTACGTGAACCGGCTCAATAACTGTATTCCTTTTTTTTGCTGGCATATTGTAGTGAGGAACCAACAAGTTACATGATAGCATGCTGATACCATAAGAAATTATTTACGCCCTGCAATGCCTGCAGTTCAGCGAATGATTGCTGCGACAACCTTATTGATAGTGATGGAAGTTAGAAATACAAATGTGAAAGCAGGAGCTGCGGAAAAATGCCCAGCAAGACAACAATACCTGCCAGTACAAGCAGTATAATTTTAAAGGCGGGCGAAATTTCTTTTACCTGCCCGTTACCTTCTTTAAAATACATGGCCTGTATAACGCGGAAATAGTAGTACACACTTATTGCTGCGCACAACACGGCAAAAATTATCAGCCACAGGTAAGCACCGTTTTTGATGGCCGCTGTAAGCATATAATATTTGGCAAAAAAACCGGCGGTGAGCGGTATACCTGCCAGTGACAGCAGGAAAATAGTATTGGTAGCGGCCAGCAGGGGTTGTTCTTTGGCCAGGCCATTGTACCCATCAAAAGTATAGTCTTTCATTTTAATGAGTATGGCAAAAATGCCGATGGTAGCAAGGCTGTATGCAGCAGCATACAAGATGATACCTTCCTTGGCGTACTCATTGTATCCAAACAATGCAAAAAACATAAAGCCGGCCTGCGCAATACTTGAGTAAGCCAGCATCCGCTTTACGCTTTGTTGAAAAACGGCGGTGACATTACCGATAAAAAGTGTGGCGCCGATAATAAAGGCGATGGTTAAACGCCATTCGGGTAATGAGGCACCGTACGCCGCGTCAAACAATCTTACGAACGCAACAAATACAGCCGCTTTTACAATGGTGGCCATAAAAGCGGTGAATACAGTGGGTGCACCATCATAGACATCCGGTGTCCAGAAATGAAAAGGTGCAGCGGATACTTTAAAAGACATAGAAATCAGTAAAAACAGTAAACCTGCCATCAGTACCGGTGCAAACCCATCAATTTGCTTTGCCATACTGGCTACCGCAAATGAACCGGTGGCGCCATAAATTAAGGCAATGCCCATGAGCATGATACCGGTAGAAAAGGAACCCATTAAAAAATATTTCAGGGAGGCTTCATTACTTTTCAAATTTCTCTTATCACTGCCTGTAAGTATGTACAGGGGAATGGAAATGATCTCAATACCTAAAAATAACATCAGCAAAGTATTGAAAGACGAAGCGATGCTTACGCCACACAATACAAAAAATATGAGTGCGAAATATTCTGCCAGGTTAACCCCTACTTCTTCTATGTCTCTTGCACTCAGCAGCAAATAAATCAGGGTGCAGGCAAAAGCTACACTGTTAAACAGTAAACCAAAACTATCAAACGCCAGCATGTCTCTTACATTAATATGGAAGAGTAAAAAATGGTTGAGTTCGGCCATGTTCAGTAAAAGCAATATAGCCACGCCTGCTATGGCAAGGTTGCGTATAACGGCTTTTGTTTTAATAAAAATGCCGCTAAACATCATCAGTACGCCCCAGATGGCAGAAAAAATTATTGCATTCATAGCTTACTTACGATCTTCTTTATATGGATGTTTTCATGTATTTCAAAATTGCGTCAACCGTATCATTGGTCAGTTGCAGCATTGGTTTTGGATACACCCCGGTAATAAAAATAAGCACTACAATTACAGAAAGTGAAACCAGTACCGGAACCGATGTTGGTGTACCTGATTGTGTAAGTGTATTACTATTGCCATAAAATATTTTCTTGATCATGTTAAGGGTGTACACGGCTGATAGTATTATACAAATACCCGCCACTGTTGTATCCAGCACCCCATATTTTGTAACCCCGCTGGAAAATACACCGTTAAACATCATAAACTCGCCTACAAAACCATTGGTTAAGGGCAATGCAATATTTGCCAGCGCCACAATAACCAGTAAGATGGCCAGGGCAGGATCTTTTTGTGCAAGGCCACCCAGTTCAGATAATTTGCGTGTACCATATTTTGTTTCGATGGTATTTGCCACTATCCACAGACCTATAATGTTTACACCATGAGAAAACATCTGCATCATGGTGCCTTGCAGGCCGCTTTTATTGGAGGCAAAAATGGCCAGGCACATTAAGCCAATATGCGCAATGGATGAATACGCAATCAACCGCTTTACATCATCCTGCTTAATGGCAATCAGCGAAGCATAGATCATCCCGATTAGACAAAGCATTGACACGGTATCGCCCCATTGAAAAAAACCATCGGGCAACACTGGCGCCAGCCAGCGGATAACGGCAAACACTCCCATTTTTACCATGATACCGCTCAGCACCATGGTGACCGCGGTGGGAGATTGTTCATATGCATCAGGTTGCCAGGTATGAAACGGCCAGATGGGCATCTTAATGGCAAATGCACTGAACAACATCCAGAATAGCCAGCCCTGCACCCGGTCTGGTATCTTTAGATCATACCAGGTCTGCAGGTCAAAAGACTGGTTTGCCTGGAAATAAATATAAATCAACCCCACCAGCATGATGAGCGAACCCACAAAAGTGTAAATAAAGAATTTAAAAGTAGCAGCAATCCGTTTTTCTCCGCCCCAAATAGAAGAAAGAAAATAAACAGGTATTAAAGCCAACTCCCAGAAAAAATAAAACAGCAGCGCATCCATGGCCAGGAAAACGCCCATCAAACCAGCCTGGCTCAGCAGCATTAATGCATAAAAGCGGTGTGCATTTTTATAGGTATTGTTCCAGGTTGCAACAAATATTAAAGGAAAAGAAATAGCGGTGAGCAAACAAAGCAATTGCCCCATACCATCCAGGCCCACGTGAAAACGGCTGTTCAGCGCTCCCATCCAAAGTATATCGCAATTCAGATCAGCAGGGCTGTTCATAACGGAAAGGCCCAGCAGCGAAATAACCAGCACTGCAATACCGGTAAACAACGCAATGCCTTTAGCACTGCCTTCGTTTTTTACAGCAAACAAAGCCAATCCGCCAATCAAAGGAATTAATATCAATAAAACAGCTATCATAATTTAAATCGTGCGTGGTGAGTGGTGATTTCTGAGTGCACTTTTATGTGCCAACCCCGTTTTAATTACACCGCTTCTATTTAATACTTTCTATCTTAAAACTACTATTACTATTTACTTCACCGCAAATTGCTGAACAATAATGATTGCGCTACCATCTGTTTCAATTGACGCCGGTTTTTCCCCGGTTATTTTTTTAAAAAGAACTGCAATACAAACAGGATAATCATACCTGCAATCATCAGCAGTACATAACTGCCTACCTGGCCGCTTTGCAGCAAACGCAACTGGCGGCTGCTGTACTGCACTCCTTTTCCTACACTATTTACAAGCCAGTCGATACCGGATTTTTCTATCACATTATCCAAAAATCTACCAAATGCATTCAGCGGCTTCACCACTGCAGCATCATAAAATTCATCTGCATACCATTTGTTGGCGAGGACTTTTCCAAATCCATCTGCTTCCTGCAGATCCGGCTTTTTACTGAATTTATTGACAGCATATGCAATGGCAATTATGGCCAGCAGCACAGAAGCGCCCATCAGCATGTATTCTGTGTTATGATCCAATACATGGGCAGCGTGCATTTTTTCTTTTACCTCATAGGATGCGGCAAAGATGGGGGACAGAAAATGTTCCAGCCAGTGCCCATCTTTCATAAATACTTCAGGTATACCAATCCAACCACCGGCAACCGCTAGTATAGCCAGTACAACCAGCGGTATGGTCATGGCTGCAGGGCTTTCATGCAGGTGGTGTTCCTGTTCATGGGAGCCCCTGAATTTTCCAAGAAATGTAGTAGCATACAAACGAAACATGTAAAAAGCCGTCATGCCGGCGGTCAGTACACCAATCACCCAAAATATTTTATTGCTTTCATAGGCCGCAGCCAAAATTTCATCTTTGGAAAAGAAACCGCTGAACGGCGGTATACCGGCAATGGCGATACAGCCCAGCAAGAAAGTAATATGTGTTACAGGTAAATATTTTTTGAGGCCACCCATATGGCGGATATCCTGTTCGTGGTGCATGGCATGTATTACGGATCCGGCCCCGAGAAACAACAGCGCTTTAAAAAATGCATGCGTCATTACATGAAATACAGCCCCGGTATAAGCGCCTACGCCCAACCCAAGAAACATATAACCCAGCTGGCTAACCGTAGAATAAGCCAGTACTTTCTTTATATCATTCTGTTTTAAGGCAATGGTAGCGGCCAGCACAGCCGTGGCCAAACCAATAATGGCCACTACTGATTGCGAAACAGGCGCCAGCGTATATAAGATATTGCTTCGTGCAATCATGTAAATACCGGCGGTTACCATGGTAGCCGCATGTATCAGGGCAGATACAGGTGTTGGACCCGCCATCGCATCGGGCAACCAGGTGTATAAGGGTATCTGCGCACTTTTTCCGGTGGCACCTACAAATAATAACAGGGTAATAATGGTAAGTGTAGACGTAGTTAACTGCGGAGCATTGGCAAAAACTTCTGAGTAGGTAACAGAACCCACTTTGGCAATTAAATAAAATACCGCCAGCAGAAAGCCAAGGTCACCAATGCGGTTCATGACGAAAGCCTTTTTAGCGGCGTTGTTGAAATCATTGTTTTTGAACCAGAAACCAATCAGCAGGTAAGAGCAGAGTCCTACCCCTTCCCAACCAATAAACATGATTACATAGTTGGCGCCCAGTACCAGCAACAGCATTGAAAAAACAAACAGATTGAGGTATGCAAAATAACGGGCAAAATGCTGGTCTTCTTCTTCGTGCATGTAAGCCGTAGAATAAAGATGTATTAAAAAACCAACGCCTGTAATAATCAGTAAAAACAAAGAAGATAACTGGTCTACCTGGAAAGCAAAAGGAATGTGTACTTTACCAAAGCTGATAAAATCAAACAGTTCTACCACACCCGTTTTGCCGGCTTTTACATCCAGGAACAACAAAACACTTACTACAAAAGAGGCAAGTATGGCACCACTGCCAATAAAGCCGGTGGCCGGTTTCGATAACTGCCTGCGCAGAAGACCATTGATGAGAAAACCCAGCAACGGAAATAACGGAACTAAAAATACTAATTGAGTCATACTATTAGTCGGATGTCTTTATACTCTGTACTAAATACTTAATACTGAGACTAGTGCTTTAACCTGTTCAGAAAATTAATATCTACTGAATGCGTATTCCGGTACATCATTACAATAATAGCCAGTCCCACACTTACCTCGGCCGCCGCTACCACCATTATAAAAAAAACAAATAACTGTCCGTCAATACCTGCTGTACCATCACGTACAATATTCATGATATGGTGCATTTTAGAAAACGCCACCAGCAGTAAATTAACCGCATTGAGCATTAATTCTATACACATAAAAACAATAATGGCATTGCGGCGGGTTAATACCCCTACCACGCCAATACAAAACAGCGCTATGGAAACAAATATGTAATAATTTACCGGCATAATTTTTAGCTGTTAGCTATTAGCCTTTAGCTATTAGCCCTTTTTCTTTAAAATTCTTATAATTATATAGTATTATTAACAGCTAATGGCTAACTGCTAATAGCTGAATACTACTCTTTCTTTCCTATCACTACGGCACCCACCATGGCACTTAAAAATAATACACTGCTGATTTCAAATGGCACTACATATTCACGAAACAATACCATGCCCAGGTTTTTAATCAACCCAATATCACCGCCCGATGTTTGTACCATTTGTTTTTTGATGCCCGCATCTTTTAATGCGGCAACCAGCACCAGGAACAAACACATGCCGGCAAGGAAGCCGGCAAACCGAATCAATTTATTTTTCTGCAGGTTCATGTCTGCATTCAGGTTCATGAGCATGATAACGAAAAGAAACAATACCATGATGGCACCAGCGTAAACGATAATATTTACAATAGCCAGGAATTGCGCATTCAGCAGCACATAATGCCCGGAGATGGCAAAGAATGCTACGATTAAAAACAGTACACTATAAACGGGGTTCTTACTAAGCACAACCATTAAAGCACTGCCGAGGGCTAGCGCTGTTAAAATCCAGAATAATATTTGTGTAATTCCCATTTTTATTTAAACAGTTAAGTAAGCTGTTGGCTATTAGCTTTGCGCTACGAGCCTTTCAGCCGGCATATCATATTTATATTAACTTAATCGTCTTCCCTTTTCTAACTGCGGGCTGCGAATTAAAAATTAAGAACTCTTCTTCACTCTTCCCCCTGCTGCCTTTGCATACAACTCCGGTTCTTCAATTGGATGGGGTATCAGCAAATCTGGTTTGCCATATATAAATGTCTGCCGCTGAAAATTAGCCGGCGCAAATGTCTCTGTCAGGTAGATAGCATCTTTTGGACAAGCTTCTTCACACAAACCGCAAAATATACAGCGCAGCATATTTATCTCATATTTTGCTGCATATTTTTCTTCGCGGTATAAGTGCTCCTCACCTTTTTTGCGCTCTGCACCCTCCATGGTAATGGCTTCTGCCGGACAAGCTACTGCACACAAACCACAGGCTGTACAATTTTCACGGCCTTCGGCATCCCGGTTTAGAATATGCAATCCCCTGAATACCGGACTGAAAGCCCTTTTCTGCTCAGGATATTTAATGGTGGCCTTCCTTTTAAAAATATGTTTAAAGGTAATGACCATGCCTTTGAAAATATTCCAGAGATACAGCTTCTCCACCCAAGTCATGGGTTTGCGCTCTACTGGTTTTACTTTGCTTGTTAATGCCTGCATGAAATATTCCTCCACATTTATAAAGGTTCGCAAAAATATTTTTATCAACCCAACCTACCAACTTAATCTTTTACTGTTTACCTCAGCTTATCTTACCCATTAGTTTTGATCCGCCATCAGCTCCTGCTGCTTGTATCAGAAATGCCAATGGTTTTCTTTCAGCAACACTACTGCACCGGTAATTACCATATTTATCAGTGCCAGTGGTATCAGGCTCTTCCAACCCAGGTTCATTAACTGGTCATAACGAAAACGCGGTATGGTCCACCTTACCCACATAAACAGGAAGATGAAAAAAGCTACTTTTAATAATAGCGCCACGCCGCCCAGTAAAGCAACGGGCGTTGCGCCCCAGGTTGGAATATGGGCTGCTTCGTTAAAAAACGGAATATCATATCCGCCAAAAAACAAGGTAGCCATTATCGCACTGCTGATAAACATATTGATATATTCAGCAAACAGGTAAAATCCAAGCTTCATGGAAGAATATTCCTGGTGGTAACCAAAATTTAGTTCATTCTCTGCTTCAGGTAAATCAAAGGGTGTGCGGTTGCATTCGGCAAATGCACATACAATAAATATTAAAAAGCCCAGCGGCTGTAAAAAAATATTCCAGATACCGCTGCTCATTTGCTGCTGTACAATTTCGCTGAGCCTCAATGAACCGGTCAGCATCAGCAATGCGATAAGCGAAAGCCCCATGGCCAGCTCATACGATATCATTTGTGAAGCGCCGCGCAGTGCGGCTATCAGTGAAAACTTATTATTAGAAGCCCACCCACCAATCATAATACCATATACACCCAAACTCACCACCCCAAAAATATACAGGATGCCAATATTGATATCTGCCACCTGCAGGCTTATCATCCTGTCCATTCCAAACCAGGTAAGATGAATGGAGCTGCCCCAGGGGATAACCGCACTGGTCATCATGGCCGTCATCATAGCCAGGCAGGGGCCTAAAATGAATAAAAATTTATTGGAAGTGTTGGGAATAATTTCTTCTTTCATGAACAGCTTCAATCCATCTGCCAGTGGCTGCAGAAGGCCGAAAGGTCCAGCACGGTTTGGCCCGATGCGATCCTGTATAAAGGCGGCTATCTTACGTTCGGCATAGGTTTCATACATGGCAATTACCAGCGATACAGAAACAATTACTACAATCAGTAATAATTTTTCTGTCAGTAAACCCAGGTCTAAAGCGAGTAGTATCATTTATTCAAAATCTTTAAAAACAGTTGAAAGTATTGGTTTACTTTTTAAAATCTTCGCTGTGTGCCGGACCATCAATGGCACTCAGTTTAATATTCGGTTTATTTACTTCGCTTACACTGTGTATATCCATCAGCAATTTAGGACTGCGGCCATTCAGCACTTTTACAATGGTCTCATTGGGCTTTTGCAAACCTTCATAATGTCCCTGTGCAATAACGGAATGCCTGTTTACATGCGCCGGCCCTTCTATTGTCCAGTCGGCCGTCTCTTTCTTCTCAAACCGGCACTCGTTGCAAATCCAGTCCTTTACTTCGCCCCATTCATCTTTGCGGGCAGTAACCCGGAACACTTCTTTGCCCCTTAACCACAATTGTGCTTTGCCACTGCATGTAGGGCAATCACGATGGGCATCTACCGGCTTGGTAAACCAAACCCGGTTTTTAAAACGGAAGGTTTTGTCTGTTAAGGCGCCTACCGGGCAAACATCAATTACGTTACCGATAAAATCGTTGTCCAGCGATTTCTCTATATAAGTAGCTATCTCTGCATGGTCGCCCCTGTCTAAGATGCCGTGTGATCTTTTTTGTGTTAACTGGTCAGCAACAAAAACACAGCGGAAACACATGATGCAGCGTGTCATGTGCAATTGAATATAAGGTCCAAGGTCGTGCTTCTCAAAAGTGCGTCTTGGAAATTCGTAGCGGGTGCCTTCTTTGCCGTGTTCATAGCTCAGATCCTGTAAATGACATTCACCGGCCTGGTCGCAGATAGGGCAGTCAAGCGGATGATTGATCAATAAAAATTCTACAACACCGTTCCTGGCATCAATGACTTTTTCACTGGTAATGTTTTTTACAATCATACCATCCATAACATTGGTACGGCAGCTGGCCACCAGCTTTGGCATGGGCCGCGGATCGGCCGTTGAGCCGGCCGCCACTTCCACCAGGCAGGTACGGCATTTACCGCCACTACCCTGCAGTTTGGTATAATAACACATAGCAGGCGGCGCCACTTCGCCGCCAATCTGCCGTGCAGCATTTAAGATGGACGTTCCCGGGGTTACATCGATGGTAATATTATCAATGGTAACCTTGAACGTTTTAGGTGCTTCTTTCTTTACTTCTTCAGCCATTGTATGAATTCAAAAGTTAAAAGTCAAAATTCAAAAACTATCGTTTCGAACTGAACTCTATTTACCCGCATTAATAATTATGCTTGCAATTATTTTAGAAAGTTCATCTGCCTCTGTTAATATTTCCTGCACACTGGTTTTATCACATTCTAGTGTATCGCGGATAAGGCACAGCCAATATTTGGTCTCATTGGCGGACTTTAACGCGATGATTAAAAACTTTAGCCAGTCTTTTTTAGAACTACCCGCACTGCCTTCTACCACATTTGCGCCGATAGACGTGGCGCTTCTTAATAACTGCTCAAATATTGAAAAATAAATCCTTTCATATTTACAATCTTTCACAAAAAGAACAACTGCCTTTGAAAAAAAGAAACATCTGTGCCTGATTCCATATGGTTTTTCTCCATCCTCTACTATAAAACCATCACTAACAAATACATTCAAAAGTCAAAATTAAAAATTAAAAAAACTGTATCCGTGACCAATTGTATTTCCGTTTTGACTTTTAAATTTTTAATTTTTATTTTAAAAATCATCCAGTCACCGGCATAGCCCTCGCATCCGCATAATGCGCCAATCCATAATTTCTCCGCTGGCTTTCTTCCGGGTTCAGCACATGCCATTCAAATTCATCACGGAAATGGCGGATGGCTGCCGCTACGGGCCAGGCCGCAGCATCGCCCAGCGGGCAAATGGTATTGCCTTCAATCTTGCGTTGTATATCCCACAACAAATCAATATCACTTATTTTGCCTTTGCCAAATTCCAGGTTCTTCAAAATCTTTTCCATCCAGCCTGTGCCTTCACGGCAGGGCGAACATTGCCCGCAGCTTTCATGACGGTAAAACCGGGCAAGCGTATACGTATGGCGTACCACGCACTGGTCTTCATCCAGCACTATAAAACCACCACTTCCCATCATAGAACCAGTTGCAAAACCACCATCGCTCAAACCTTCATATGTCATCATGCGCTGCTCACCTTTGGCAGTTTTAAACAGCAGGTTGGCTGGTAAAATGGGCACCGATGAACCACCGGGGATACAAGCTTTTAATTTTTTGCCATTGGGTATACCACCACAATATTCATCGCTGTACACAAACTCCTCTACAGAGATAGTCATATCTATTTCATACACGCCGGGCTTATTGATATTACCGCAGGCGGATATCAGTTTGGTACCGGTTGATTTACCTACACCAATTTTTGCATATTCTTCTCCACCCAAATTTATAATAGGAACAATGGCAGCCAGGGTTTCTACATTGTTTACCACCGTGGGCCTGTCCCAAACACCTTTAACAGCAGGGAACGGCGGTTTAATTCTTGGGTTGCCACGTTTGCCTTCCAGCGATTCCAGTAAAGCCGTTTCTTCTCCGCAGATATACGCGCCCGCGCCACGCTGTACATAAATTTCACAATCGAAACCGGTGCCTAAAATATTTTTACCCAGGAAGCCATTGCTTTTTGCTTCTTCAATGGCCTGTTCAAGAATATCAACTATCCAGGCGTACTCGCCGCGTATATAGATGTAAGTTACATTACTGCCAAGCGCATACGAACTTACGATCAGGCCTTCTATCAGCAGGTGCGGAATAAATTCCATCAGGTACCGGTCTTTAAAAGTTCCTGGTTCGCTCTCATCTGCATTGCAAACGAGGTGACGGGGAACGCCTTCCGGCCTGGCAATAAAACTCCATTTCATGCCGGTAGGAAAACCAGCACCCCCACGTCCGCGCAGCCCGCTTTTCTTTACCTCTTCCACTACATCTGCCGGAGCAGTTTTAAACGCCTTTTCTACAGATGCATAGCCACCATTCTTGCGGTAGACATCATAAAAACGGATGCCTTCAATATTTACTTTATCTATTAATACTTTTCTTCCCATACCCCTGGCCCCTGAAGGCGGATATTAATGTTCGTGATTAAAATTTCTTTCCTAAATAGTATTCTTTGTGTGTACCCGGCTTACTATCAGTTCCAGGCATCGTTGCGTCGCACACTTGTACATTTTGTTAACTACTCACCGCTTTCGCCATACAAATGATCCCGTGCACATCCATTATTCCGTTTAACTTTTCAACGCGTCTTCAAGGCTGGGGGCATTTTCCTTATTGAACATCCAGCTCACCCCAAACTTATCTTCCAGCATACCAAATGTGGCGCCCCAGAACTGGTCCTGTAAAGGCATGGTTATTTTTCCACCGGCTGCCATTTTATTGAAAACAGTTTCAAGCTGCTTTTTATCCGTTACCTCTACGCTCAACTGCACATTTCCGTTAGTATGCACAGCACTGCCTTTAAACGAATCTGAAATCATTATCATATTATCTCCAAATACCAGCCTGGCATGTATTATCTTCTGCTTATAATCTTCATCTGCAGGCATTGGGCTGTCTCCATACCGGCTCAATGTTAAAATCTCCCCGTCCAGTGCATCCTTATAAAAATTCAGTGCTTCTTCGGCATTGCCGGCAAAATGAATATAAGGTGTCAGTTTCATACTGCAAGTTTTAGTATTTTCATTTTAAACCCGGCCAGCCTGCCGGTGCATTTTATTTTTAAACCAGCCTGGCTTTATTTTATACATCAGTGATTGCAGGACCAGTGAACCTGTTACTGCAACCATGTTTATTTTGATTATAAACTTTCCGGCATCAGCAACAAAAAACCAACCAGTGCTTAACAGCGTAACAAAAATTAAATGAGCAATGATACCCGCTATAAATCATCTATGTAGCGCAAATTAATTATTTACCGCCGCTGTTTTTCTGCACTCGCCTATAATTGCATCCACTTTTTCTTTAGTCAGGTGCTCCCTGAAAGTTTTGCCCAACTGCATCATGGGTGCATAGCCGCAAGCGCCTAAACACTCCACCGTTTTTAATGAAAACAATCCGTCCGCAGTTGTTTCACCCGGTTTTATTGACAGGGTATCAGCAATATATTTTATAATATCATCACTTCCATTCAGCATGCAGGGACCGGTCTGGCAAACTTCAAACATAAACTTGCCCACCGGCTTCAGGTTATACATACTGTAGAAAGTAGCTACCTCATACACTTCTATGGGTTCAATATGCAGCAGGGAAGCCACATAGTCCATGGTTTCTGCACTGAGCCAGCCCCCAAATGTATCCTGTGCCAGGTGCAGTAAAGGCAGTAAGGCGCTTTTCTGCTTTCCTTCCGGGTAGCGGTTGATGATTTTTTTTACTTCTGCCAGCTTTTCTTCAGAAAATGTTGCCATATATTCAACCCCTTCCGGGATTTTGCATTTATGTGTTGAACAATGTTATTCAGTACAAGTGTGCGACGCAAGGATGCTTAATTGAAAAGCAGTCGCCTGGTCCATGATTAACTCTTTTAAAGAACCAATCTCTTTTATTTTCGCAGCCCCACAGTTACGCACGTACATTTATTTACGCATCCAGTTCCCCGGCAATTAAATTTAAACTGCTCATGGTCATAATAGCATCACTCAGCATAGCGCCTTTGGTTAATTCGCCGTAGGCCTGGTAGTAAATGAAACAGGGCCTTCTGAAATGCAGGCGATAGGGCGTACGCCCACCATCGCTGATTAAATAAAATCCCAGTTCTCCATTTCCGCCTTCCACGCTTTGGTATACTTCACCCACGGGTATGGCCGTTTCACCCATAATGATTTTGAAATGCCAGATAAGGGCTTCCATCTTGGTATATACATCTTTCTTTTCCGGCAGGTAATACTCAGGCACATCTGCATGATATACCTCTGATTCCGCGCCGGTAAATGCCTGTATTTTCCGGTAAGCCTGTTCAAGAATGCTAAGGCTCTGCCGCATTTCTTCATTGCGTACCAGGAACCTATCATAGTTATCACCGGTGCTGCCAACAGGCACAGTAAAATCAAAATCTTCGTAACTGCTGTACGGGCTGTGTATGCGTACATCATAATCAACACCGGCGGCACGCAGGTTGGGGCCGGTAAAGCCATAATTCAATGCACGTTCTGCACTAATGGCGCCGGTGCCCTGGGTACGTTCTATAAATATCCGGTTGCGTTTAAACAGGCTTTCAAATTCGGTGAGCACTTTAGGGTACTCATCCATAAATTTTTCCAGCTTGGTAAAAGCAGTATTGGTAAAATTTCTTTCAAAACCGCCGATGCGGCCAATATTGGTAGTAAGCCTGGACCCGCATATCTCTTCATATATCTCGTAAATCAGTTCGCGGTATTGCATTACGTAGAGAAAGCCGGTATAAGCGCCACTGTCTACCCCCACAATTGAATTGCAAATCAGGTGATCAGAAATCCTGGACAACTCCATAATAATAACGCGCAGGTAGTCTACGCGTTTGGGGGTTTTCACTTTGAGTAACTTTTCGCAGGTAATATGCCAGCCCATGTTGTTAATGGGGGAAGAGCAATAATTCATGCGATCTGTAAGGGTGGTAATCTGGTAAAGTGGCCTGCGCTCCGCCAGTTTTTCAAATGCGCGGTGTATGTAACCAATAGTTTGTTCAGAGGATACAATCCGCTCTCCATCCAACTCCAAAATATTTTGCATTACGCCATGCGTAGCCGGGTGCGTAGGGCCCAGGTTAAGCGTGGTAGTTTGCTTTTCAATAGACCCTTCGGGGAGTTTAATATGGTTATGTACTATTTCAGACATCTTTTTAATTACTGGTTATACTTGTTTTATTGATTGCTGATTTTGGGATCTCAAGATTTCTCCGCATGCTGCATTAAAATAAATCTCAATATCATCAATACTTACATCAGCAATTTATCCTCTTCCAAACATGGCATCATCTTTATCAATCCTGGTCTGATCTTCCAGCGGAAACTCTTTCCGCATGGGGAAGTAGTCCATTTCATCTACATTTAAAATACGTTTCAGGTTAGGATGGCCAACAAAATTTACGCCGTAAAAATCATAGGTTTCCCGTTCCATCCAGTTAGCAGTAGCATATAAATTAGTAGCTGTAAAAATATCAGGTGTAGTAATATCGGTGAACACTTTAAAACGGATGCGCACATTATCTGCTAAATTGTGCAGGTGGTAAACCATGGCCAGTTCCCGCCCTTTTTGATCAGGATAATGAACAGCGCAAAGAGTAGTCAGAAACTGGAAACGCAGCGTTGTATCATCATACAAAAACTGCATCACCTTAAGGTTTTGTTCTTTCGGTGCCTCAAAGCAAAGCATCCCGTAGGGTTCTTCAAAATTGGTCAGTTGGTCGCCAAATTTTGCTACCAGTTTTTCTTTTATTATTTCGTTGGTTAACGCCATCTCTGAGCCATTAGCTGTTAGCCTTTAGCTGTTAGTAGCCAAAGGCCGGATTATAAAAACTAAACTGCATTTTATGCTGCGTGGCTAGTAGCTAACAGCTAATAGCCGAAAGCTGCTATTGTATTCCGTAACTCTCCATTAATTGTTTGTACTGCTCACCGTTTCTGCGGCGGATGCTTTCTTTGCCCACCAGCTCCTGTATCTTCATAAAACCATCCAGCACGGCTTCTGGCCTTGGCGGACAGCCAGGGATGTATACATCAACCGGTATTACCTGGTCAATGCCCTGCAGAACACTATACGTATCAAAAATTCCACCTGAACAAGCGCAGGCGCCCATACTGAGCACCCATCTTGGTTCGGCCATTTGCAGGTAAACCTGCCGTAAAACGGGTCCCATTTTTTTGGCAATGGTGCCCATTACCATCAGTAAGTCGCACTGGCGGGGAGAAAACCCTACCCTTTCAGCACCAAACCGGGCTAAATCATAATGCGAACCCATGGTGGCCATAAACTCAATACCGCAGCAGGAAGTGGCAAAAGGGAGGGGCCACAATGAATTTTTTCTTGCCAAACCCACTACATCACTGAGTTTAGTGGTAAAAAAGCCATCCCCGGTAATTCCTTCGGGAGCTTCTGCAATGAGTATGGGTTTACCAGTCTCATTTTTCACATTATATTGTACGGGACGAGCCATAAGTAATTTTTTTTTGAACAATCAAAACACTCAGTCAATATAACAAATGCATGTACTGAATGTTGCCAATTTCACCATTTCATATAAATTATTACCCTTTTAATCAGCAACCTGGCGAGCTGTATTTATTAGTCTTCCCAGTTTAAAGCACCCTTCTTTATAATGTAATAAAAACCGGCCAGGAAGAAAGCCACAAACATCAATACGGCGCCAAAACCAGCCCAGCCCAATTCCCGGAAATTAATGGCGTAAGGGTAAAAAAAGATGACTTCCACATCAAACAACACAAATAATATAGCTACCAGGAAGTATTTAATAGCCATTGGCTGGCGTGCATCACCATGACTTTCTATACCACTGGCAAAATTCTCAAGCTTATCGGAGGTCTTGCGTTTAGGGCCCAGCCAGTGTGTAATCAGCATCATAGCCCCAATAAAAATAACAGCAAAGATGAGTTGAAGGGCGATGGGTAAATAACTGCCTGCGCTGTTAACATCAGTTACGGGAACATTGGCTTGAAGTAAGAACCATGCTATCATTAAGAAAATGGATTGTTATGCAGCAAAAATAAGGCAGCACCATCAAATTCCCGCTTTCGAAAACTAAATTCCTGAAATTAAAAATCCCCCGCTGTTGGGCGGGGGATTAGATATACATGGTAATATGCGTTATTGGTAAATGTACCGCTTACTTAGCACCAGTTTTTGTAGCTGTTTTAGGCTTAGCTGCTGGTTGCTTTGCAGGAGCTGCCTGTTTTGCTGGTGGCTTGGTGAGTATACCCAGTATTCTTGTCAAATCTGCATTGGCAGGATCAGTTTCTAATCCCTTATTTACATACATGATGGCTGTTTCCTTATCCTTCTTAATATCATTATAATATTGAATCAGGTAATAATATGCACCCAGCACCTGTGATTTATATTTTACCGAATCCAGTAATCGTCCTTTATCCGCCAGTATTTTGTAAGCGTCTACTGCCAATCCACCAGAATTGGTAGAATCATCCTGTGCGCCCTTGCTTCTGGCGCACCATAAATAACCAAATATTTCATCAGGGTATTTCGTCTGGTATACGCCGCAATAAATACTATCCGCGGTAACATAGTTTTTAGCCTGGTAATAAGCTTGTCCAAGATTGTATAAATCCGTATTGGAAGGAGTTTTCTTTAATGTGTACAATTGACTGAGAAAACCAGCTTCCGCATCACGACGGCCTATTTTCTTGGCCAGCGCACCGGCTTTAGAAAGCAATTCCAGTTTGCTCTCCAGTGCCGTGTCAGCATCTACCGCCTTCTGGTAAGAAGCAAGAGCGTCTCCCTGTGTTTCTGGAAACTTAGCCATTAATTCAGCCCTGAAAGAATAATCCATTGGCACAAAACCTTCTGGTTTTTGCTTGGCAAAAAAATCGTCCAGTGATTTCTTTGCATTTGTAGAATCGCCCATATCGCTATAGGAATAGGCCAATAAACGATAATAACGGGGATCTGCATTAGCGCCTTCAGCAGTTATTTTGGCCTGGGCTTTGGCAATCGCGTCAGCATAATTTTTTGCTGCATATACGTTACCAATTTTGTCGTATTCATCACTTGGTTTAGGATCTGTTACTGTCAGGTATTTATCAAAATAGGTGATGGATTTATTTACATCGCCATGAAAATACCAGTAATAATACAATTCATAGTAAGCCGGCGCATAATTAGGATCCAATTGTATTGCCTCTTCAAATGCAGGCAAAAATTGTTCTTTGTTATTCTGCGTCATGTAAACTTTACCAATCTTGTATTTGGCTTCTGCATATTTCGGATCCAGGCCAAGTGCTTTCTGAAAAGAAGTAACTGCGGCACCGCCATCTACCAGTTTGCGGTAGGCATCGCCCATTACTGAATAGGTGTATGGATTCTTGAAATTTTTTATTTGGGTGGCCAGGTTCAGCTTCTCAATAGCGTAATTGGGATCACCCGTTTTTGTATCTGCATCTGCATTGGCCTGGCCAATGGCATTTAATACATCAATATCTTTTGCTTTGCTTAAACTGATTGCAGTTTCAAAGCGCTGGCGGGCATCATTGTTTTTACCTTCCAATAGTTCTATTTGCCCAACACCTACCAGAATAAGCGGCGCACTGCCATTTGTTGCCAGTGCTTTCTGGTACAAATTCTTAGCTAAATCCTGCCCACCCGGCTGACTTTTGTTTTCAAGAAAAGTTTGTCCCAGCCAATATACCGCGGCAATGTCATTTGGATTACCTGCCAATACTTTCTCAAATTGATCCTGGGCGCTTTTGTACCGTTGATAGTATAAAAATTTCTTGCCCTGGTCAACACTTTGGGCCAACAAAGCACCGGCGCTTACCGCTACTGCTATCAGGCTGAATGTAATTTTCTTCATTGTCGCTACCTTTTGTTTTTAGTTGTGTGCTTGTAAATGTATTAAAATATCCAATCCCATAATCCATTAATATAATTCTTTGCATTAGTTGATTTTCGTTGCCCTCACCTCAAAATGCATGCGTGCCGGATATAGGTATGCACGTTTAAAGATCAACTGTCCTCTTTCATAGATGAGGAAATTAGCAAAACCGCTGCCAAGTCCGTCATAATTTTCCTTTAAAATATAATACAAACCACGTACCATAGGATAACGGCGGGTAGCTATATTGTATTGAAAAGGTTGTAAATAGACCGCCGGCTGGCATCCGGCACACTCAATACTGGCTATTTTAACTTTTTTTAAGAAACTGTTTTGTGAGGTGTCTTCTTTATTACCAATCCAGCTTACGCCTACCAGGCCCACGGCATCTGTATTATTACCCACGTAATCTATAACTCCCTGGCTGCTGGTGGCAGCCATTACATTTTTCCCCAGCGGCTGGCCACCTGCAAGGCTATCCGTTACATATCGTACCGTGCTGGTGCTTGTTAAACCATCCAGCACTACTTTATAGGGATATCCGCTGGTCCCTTTCACCAGTGAACGCAAATCGCTGATATCAAACAATGAATCTTTTGACTGTTTATTTACCAGCACGGCAATGGCATCAAACGCCAGTTTTCCGTAGGGCGGCACAAAACTCAATTTTGCCTTCATCAATACTTCTTCCTCCCTGCTTAGTGGCCGGGTAATGATGATCATACGGATACTGTCGTTATTGAGGTCTTTGATACAATCAGCTTCTGACTTATACTCCGTAATAATTTTTGCATTTGGCCAGGAAGCTTCAAAAACATTTACCTGCGCATCAATGACTGGCTTAAAAGACTCATCTGCACTAATGCGGATAACACCACTGGTATTGGTTTCTGCCCTGGTTTTTGAAGGCTTACTGCTGCAAGCACAAAATCCTGTAATAAAGCCCGTTACAACAATAAAATTTCTTATATGATGCAGTACACTTTTGCGGATACTCATTCTGAAAAATAATTTTTTTTATAGCCGCGGTACATGCGGAAGCCTCCATAAATAACACATAACACCACAAAAGCGTAGCGAAATGCTGGTGTAATAGAAAAGGCAATACCGAAGCGGTCTGCCACGGCAAAAAATATCCCGAAACCTATTATCATGGCGCCCATGCCATAGTCTAACAGCGACCTTCTGATGATATAGTTCTTTGCTTTTCTTTCCGTGTTATCAATACTCATTGCTGGCTGCATTTACGTTGTGGCAAGTTAAGGAAATTTACTACTCACCCTTATCAAATTATTGCGGGTTAAAGCATTAATAAGTGGCTAATTCTGCGTATATATTTATGGTTTCCATCCGGATTATATAATAGAGCTGTTGCATTTCTTTCCTGAATGATACTTGTTTGGGTATGAAGTTCTACAGCAACTATTTTGAGTTCATACTCTTCGGCTTGTTTCAATAATAATAATGAAAAAATGCAATGCTTTTTATTAGATGCTGCTCCCGGGCATATCCATAAAACGAATAAAATTTTATGAAAACAGTTGAAGCAGCCCGAAGATACTGGCTACCTTATCCTGACTATTCCGCATTTTTTAACAATACTGCGGCTACCATACCAGCCGTCTCCGTACGTAATCTTGTGGCGCCAAGTGCTACTGGTGTAAAGCCAAGTTGCAGGGCATGGGCAATTTCTTCTGTGGTAAAATCTCCTTCGGGTCCAATCAGTATCAATTGATTTTCTGACGGATTGATAAGTTTGCTGCCGAGGTTTTTTTTGTCATCTTCCAGGCAATGAGCGATAAATTTTTGCTGAAAACCTTCCTGCCGGGTAATGGCATCAAATTTCAAAGGTTCATGTAATTGCGGCAGCCAGGTTTGGCGGCTCTGCAACAATGCGCTTACCAGCACATTTTTCATTCTATCGAACCGGAAATGCTGTTTTTCCGTCCTGCTGCAAAGCAGTGGAAAAATTTCGGTAATACCAATTTCCGCGGCCTTTTCCAGGAACCATTCAAACCTCACAGGGTTTTTAACCAGGGAGATGGCAATTCCTGTCTTTCTTTTAACCTGTGCCGTATGCTGTATACCAGTGACATTTACCCGGCATTTTTTTTTATGTGGGTCCGCAATGGCGGCAGTAATCAATAAACCCCTGCCATCGGTAAGATGCAACTGCGCTCCCAGCTGCATGCGCAGTACACTTACCACATGCCGGGAATTATCTTCATCCAGTATCAACTCTGTGCTGCAGGCGTCTGCCTGGGTTATATAAAAAAAAGGAAGGTTCATGAAAAAAGTGCCTGATTTATTTACTGGCTTTTCTGCAACTTACAATATTAAACTTCCCGAATAAAAAAATGGGATTAAACAATGCCGGGCATATTTGAATAAATTCGAATTTTTTACTGAAATACAGCATGCGACTCATCACACGTGAACTGCTCATCTGTACTGCTCTAAAAAAAAGCTCCCGCAAACGCAGGAGACTTTCATACATACTAATCCAGTATTTTATCAGAACGGTGCATCATCATCGTCCATGGGCAAATCATTCATTTTACTGCCTGCCTGTACATACAATTTGGCACCGCCGGCTCCGGGCGCATCACCAGGAGGCAATTTCTGCCAGGGGTTACCAGGACCGCCATAACCCGGCGGGTTACCAGATTCATCTTCTTCAATAAACTTTTGTATGTGCAGCAGGGCGCGCAGTTTCACGTTGTCAAGGCTACCATTACGATGCTTGGCTATCCTCACATGGGTCTCACCTTTGTTGCTTTCGCCCATTTCATTCTGGTTAATATCATAATATTCCGGCCTGTACAGGAACATAACCATATCCGCATCCTGCTCAATGGCACCAGATTCGCGCAAATCGCTCAGCTGGGGTATTTTATTGCCTTCTTTTCTTGATTCTACCGCACGGCTTAACTGGCTGAGCGCTATAATAGGCACCTGCAGTTCTTTGGCCAGCCCTTTCAGGTTTCTTGAAATATTGCTGATTTCCTGCTCACGGTTGCTGCCATTTCCGTTGCTGGTGCCGCTCATCAGCTGCAGGTAGTCAATGATAATAAGGCCTACGTTGTGCTTGTTTTTTAGCCGGCGGCATTTTGCACGCAGCTCAAAAATATTAAGGGCAGCTGTATCATCTATAAAAATGGGGGCGGTTGACAGACGCTGAATACCTTTAGCGTACAGCTGTTTCATTTCATGTTCTTCCAGCTTACCGCGGGCAATTTTCTCCAGCCATATCTCACTCTCGGCAGAAAGTATACGCTGTACCAGCTGCCCGGCGCTCATTTCAAGGCTAAAGAAAGCAACACCAGTAGGTTTTGTTGGATGCAGTGCGGCGTTACGGGCAAGGTTAAGCGCAAAAGCGGTTTTACCCACAGAAGGCCGGGCTGCCAGTATAATCAAATCCGTACTCTGCCAGCCATAGGTTAGTTTATCCAGCGAGGGAAAGCCCGTAGGCACGCCCGTTAGATCTTCATTTTTGTGGCGCATGTCTTCAATACGCGCCACGGTTTTAACCAGCACATCATCAATTTTATCGAAATTCTTTTTAAGGTGATTATTTGTTATTTCAAATAGTTTGCCTTCAGCCTCATCCAGCAAATCAAATACATCAGTTGAGTCTTCGTAAGAATCATTGATTATTTCACCGCTGATGCGTATCAGCTCCCGCTGGATGAATTTCTGCAGTACTATTCTTGCGTGCGCTTCTATATTTGCGCTTGAGACCACGGCATTGGTTAACCGCGTTACAAAATAAGGGCCGCCCACCGCTTCAAGGTCTTCTTTGCTCTTCAGTTCTTCCACCACCGTTAAGATATCAATGGGCTGGTTTTTTTGTTGCAAGCCCTGCATTACTTTAAATACCCGCTGGTGGGCATCTACATAAAAACACTCCGGCTTTAGTATTTCGGCAACTACGTCAAAGGCACTTTTCTCCAGCATTATGGCACCCAGCACGGCTTCCTCCAGGTCTTTGGCCTGGGGCGGTACTTTACCATATACCATGGTGCTTAAATCAATCGAACTTTTGCGCCTGTTTTTAGCGCGATCTTTATTAAGGTTAGTTAAATCCATTTTTTGTTGAGGGCAGAAAAAGGTTATAGCAAAGGTTTTGAAACGGGTTACGGTTTTTCTTCGGTCAGTGGCTGCAAAGCGGCTGTTTCAACAGATTATTAAAGCAGATATCCGGGTAACTAATGCCGTCTTACCAGCTTTTAAAAAGTGACCAGCACCTGCCCGCCACCATGTTAAGGAATTGTTACCCAAATTCAGGACGGCGAATATAGACTGCAATCGATCCCTAAAAAAACAAAATGTTTGCTAATATTTACTACCATCCAGTACACAGGTTATACACCGCATTCTTCGCTTATCCACAACCTTTATGGCCCTTACCCACAATTTAAAAAAATTCAGCACCCTTTCCTAAACAATATACACACAGCTGGTGCAAAAGAAAATAGCGGCAAAAATTTGGTAGCAATGCTATACTGATAAGATGCAGCAGCAACGCCATTTTAGCGGGTTTATACTTATTTTTTGGCGTGGAACCAGCCATGCAACAGCTATTCCAAATGGCACCCTTCGCTGCTAGCAGGCCTGTATTGGGTTTCAGCCGCGGGTTGACCTGAAATGCCCGTGCTTATTGGGGGAAACCCCTAGATGGTAGTTGAATTTACATTTCTTGTGACGCACTTCCCGACATTACCGCGCTAAATTTGCAAATCCGCCTCTTATCTGTTCGCGCGGCGTTAATATTGAACAGTTGGTAACTAACAGAAAGTTACGCAGTGTGAGGCCTATCATTCCCTCATGCATATATTTCACAACAGCTATTAAAAAAAGTAAGGCGCGTGAAAAACGCGCCTGCTTTGATTTTAAAACACTTTCTGCCATTTAAGTCAAAAACTACCCCTTTGTTGTATTGCCTTTTGAAAAAATTGTTGGAAATTTAGCTCAGCCTTAGCCGCACAGCTATAATTTAACCCCCTTTCCAACATGGCTTATAATGCACACTTCATCAGCGGCCTGCCGGTAACACTCCCC
Source organism: Chitinophagaceae bacterium (assembly GCA_039916305.1). Taxonomy (GTDB): domain Bacteria; phylum Bacteroidota; class Bacteroidia; order Chitinophagales; family Chitinophagaceae; genus JACMLD01. Next base: position 192,533 of record JBDSLR010000026.1, read on the forward strand.
CGTATTGCCCCTAAAAAAAAGAAGGAGATTGCTCCCCTGCTCAATGGAAAAGGCCATATCATCGAATACCTGCACCATTGTGTGGTAATGAATAAAATAAGAAAGTTTGCTTTTTTTACTGCCTGTAATATCAGCGGCCGGGACTGGATGAATTTAGAACGAAAAGGGAATTTTAAAAAAGAACCGGCCATATCTGCCGACCACCAGTTCGGCAACGAACTGTACAATGCCATAAAAGCAACCGGCGGCAGGCCCAATGATTTTGAACAGGGTCACCTGACCGCTTTCCAGGAAGTGATATGGGGCACAACCGTAGACGAAAGAAAAAAAGCGGCTGGCGATACTTTCTATTTTACCAACTGTGTGCCACAGCATGAGCGTGTAAACTCCGGCCTCTGGCGCAGCCTGGAGCAATACATTCTTAAAACCCAGACTATTGGGCATGACCTTAAAGTAACCGTTATTACCGGCCCACTGCTATCTGACAATGACCCTTTTTATATTGAAAAAATAAATGGCCAGCTGGTTAAAATCCCCTGTGTGTTCTGGAAAATTGTGTATTACCCCAACCACAAAGGCCTCAATGCGGTTGGCTTTATGATGAGCCATACCAAACTTTTATTGCAGGATGGTACGGTTACTTTTAAAAAAACGCAGGTACGGGACCTGGTGGCGCCCGTACCTGCCGATAATTTTTTTATGGACTACAAATACGATTCCGTATACCAGGTAAGGGTAGAATTTATACAGGAAAAAACTGGTCTGAAATTTATGCTGAATAAGGTACACCTTCCCTACCAGGTGCAAACCAAAAAAGATCTTTTGTATAAGAGAATTGAAGTGCCACCAGGCAGGGCCAAGGCCGCTTTTCAATCCGGCGTACCTGCGCTGGACTATAAGGTGTCGGGGATAACGTTGTGAGGCAGTTACTTTAAGTTGACGTTATATCGGGTATAGCATTTATAATGCTAAAAGGCCGCGGGCAGTTATTGAGCCATTGCACACACCGGAAAGATATTTGTATGTATTCAAAAACGTATCGGCATGATAAAACAGTAAAAACCCTGTTCAAATCACCGTCTTTTCAACGTTGCCTGCATAAACACCATTATGTAATCTTTGCACTTATTCAATACTAATCCCGCCCAATAAAAATCAAGCTGTATAATTCAATTAGGGTATTCTTCATTTTACTATCGCCTTTACAGCTATTATAATGCTAAAAACGGGTAGCCGAAAACGGTTTCAGAGTAGGCGGCAAAATTAAATGTATGGCAACACTGCTGGGAGCATTGATTCTACTGGTGGGAATAATACTGTTAATAGGTAATATTTCAGGTTTATGGCCTTCATTTCCTCTTGCAGGTTTTTTAACTATGTCGCTGGGATCATTCATTTTAAAAACTGCAGACAATAATCGATAAAATAACCAATACACTTTAATCAACTTATTTTTTTAAAATAACATCACTATCATGTCTTTAACATTCCTACTTACAATCATGCTTGTATCTGGTATTGCCGGCGGTTGTATTAATTTTCTTCTTCCGTCAAATATAACTGCAGATGGTAAAAAAATAAGAAAACTTCTGGCTTGTCTTATACTGGGGGTTGGCGCAACAATACTTGTCCCTCTATTTCTTGAAATAGCTCAAAGTAAATTAATGGACAATATTCATTATGGATGGCAACTTCAAACCAGTGAATGTGACTGCAGTATTCCAAAAACCGATACGATTGTTGTTCAGATCACAAAAGTGGATACAGCCAGGAAAGCAGGTGACACATCTAAGGCCGCGTTATCTGATACGGTTACCAGAAAAACTGGAAAGGAAAGCAACAACAGCGCAACAAACTGTTGTGTGCCAATAAAAAATTATTTCCTTTTTGCCGGGTATTGCTTAATTGCTGCAGCAGCAGGCCTGCGGTTTATTAACGGGCTTATTGATGGCGTATTGAAAGACAAGGAAATTGCTGATAAAAATAAAATTATAAATAAAACAAAAGAAGAACTGGAAATAGAAAAGAAAGCAGCAGAAGCCTCCAAAAAAGCGGAAGAAGAAGCGAACACAGCCAAAGAAAAAGCAGAAAAACAAAAAGACAAACTGGCTGCACAGGATAAAAAGAAAGCCGAGACTGAAGAAGAAGCCTTGCAGCTTGAGTTACCTGCCCGTTTTACAATATTTGCTGAACAAAATCTTGACGGCAATACAGTAGTTATCGGTCCTGTTACCAATGAAAACGACCGGCAAAAAGGACGCTTTGGCGGGGCGCCACAAAACAACGGACGAAAAATTTCGGCAACTGTTACCAATAATAGAATTGACGGCATCTATTATCCTTTTACACTTACGGTAGAAAGCCTTGATCCTGCTGGCAACCCTTTAGGCGATGAAGTGATATTCTTTTTGCATGATTCATTTACACCTTCTTTTGTAAGAATAATGCCGGTAAATGGAAAAGCAGAATATAAGAATTCTGCATATGGCGCCTTTACGGTTGGAGCAGTGACAGATGAAGGCAAAACATTACTCGAGCTTGATTTGTCGGAAGACGTGCGTTTTCCGAAAGAATTCAGGGAAAGATAATGGGCGTTTTTAAATAATAAGCTTTCAAAGTAACAGGACTAAATTTAAATGAGACTATCAGTAGTATCCTTTTGTTTATGGATATTGTATTATGGTCGTTATGGATTACCCATACCCGCATTATGGTATTGTGTACCCTATTTCAGCGCCCTACCTTTAAGCGTTCAAATTCCATTTACCATTAAACCTCCTTATTATGTCTACCAGCATTCCTGCCTTTCATGTATCAGGCATTTCCAAAGCAAAAGGTTCCGGCGATGTATTTATAGCCAGCCGCCAGCAAGCCGGTGATTCCGGCATCTTTCACATTGAAATAAATGTTCATTTTGATCCGGCAACAGATAATTATCCGGCAGGCGCATTGAGTATTAAATCAGACCTCAGTGATGGTATAAAAGGCACTTTCACGGCTTCCAGCATTGAACTGATCAACTCCTTTGGCAAACACAACCCAACTATTTTCTTAACTGGCCAATGCAAATCCGATACATTTACCCGGGCGCCATTACACGGATGCAGGTTTTGGGTAATGGTGGCCAGCAATACAAACAAAGAAGGAGAGGGAACACCCGATATTGCCAGCTTCTGCATTCATGATCGCAATGGAAACCGTATTGCCTACGGCACCGGTCCTTTGAAGGGTAATATTGAAGTTGCACCCAATTAATGCCACATGCAGCGCAGACCGTATGCTGAAGTCAAAGCACCCAGGAAAAGCAGTCTGCGCTGTTTAATATTTTCCGCTACACCGGTTTCCCGGGCAGCAATATCCAGTCTTTAGCGTAGGGTTTTAACAGCGTGTTGGCAGCAGCAGGCCCCCAGCTACCGGGTTCGTAGAACCGCAATTGTTTGGCAGGGTTTTTCTTCCACGCATTGATCACCGGCATTACCACTTTCCAGGCGGCTTCCACCTGGTCGGCCCGCATAAATAAAGTGGCATCCCCTTCCAGTACATCCAGCAGCAGCGTTTCATACGCTTCCGGAATACCCTGCGTATACGCATCCTTGTACATAAAATCCATTTCAACCGGCGTTAATTTCATTTGCAGTCCGGGCACTTTGCTTTCAAACAACAGGCTTATCTCCTGCTCCGGCTGTATACTAATCACCAACCGGTTGGGTACCGTATCATCTTTGAATATTTTATTGGGCGAGTCTTTAAACTGTATCACAATTACAGACGACTGGCGTTGCAAAGCTTTGCCCGTACGCAGAAAAAAAGGAACTCCCTTCCAGCGCTTGTTATTGATAAAAATTTTTGCGGCCACAAAAGTCTCGGTTACAGAACCAGGCAATACTTGCGCTTCTGCCCGGTAAGCCGCCTGTGGTAAATTGTTTACCACACCATCTGTGTACTGTGCGCGCACCACATCTTTGTAGACATCTTCCGGCTTGTATATTTTTATGTCTTTGAGCACCTTTACCTTGGAATTGCGGATTGTCTCGGGCTCATATTTTGCCGGGCATTCCATAGCTGTTACACAAAGCAGTTGCAGCAGGTGATTTTGTATCATATCGCGGATGGCGCCTGCTCCATCATAATATCCACCCCTGGCGCCTACCGTTACCTGCTCCGCCACACTTATCTGTACATGATCTATAAACTGGCTGTTCCACAATGGCTCAAAGACATGGTTGGCAAAGCGAAAAGCTAATATGTTTTGCACCGTTTCCTTACCCAGGTAGTGATCTATTCTGTACAATTGCTTTTCTGCGAATCGCTTCTGTAAAAAACCATTCAGGCTTTGCGCAGTTACCAAATCAGTACCAAAAGGTTTTTCTATTACAATGCGGTGCAGGTTGCTGTTGGTGCAGATTTTTTGTTTGTAAAGGCCGTCAGAAATGGTTTCAATAAACCGTGGCGAAACAGCATAATAAAACATCCGTATGCCCTGGCGGGGATGCAGGTTTTCAAAACCCTGCAACTGCTTTTTTAGTACGGTATAAGTTTCCGTGTTCATAAAATCGCCCTGCAGGTATTGTACCCGTGCGGCAAATTTTACCCACACGGCTTCATCGGCTTTACCCGTTCTTGAAAATGCATTCACGCCAGCCAGCAAATCATTGGTAAATTCTTCCTGTTTTACAGGCAGGTAATCAACACAAAGAATATTAAATATATCGGGCAGGTGGTTGCTTAAAAATAAATTGTATAATGCGGGTATCAGCTTTCGCCTGGTGAGATCGCCTTTGGCGCCAAAAATAACGATGGACGATGGATGCAATTTTTTTTCTTTCATAATTAATATATACGGCCCTTATTATTGTAAATGCTAAAATTAAAGGAAACATCCTAATTTTTTACTTCGGGGTTCGACAGTTCTTCGTTCATTATCCGGAATGCCAAATCCGCATTTGTTTACGGCCTGGATAAAAGCAATATTGGCTTGCAAACAGTTAAAACTCCGGACTACAAACTATGAACTATCTGTTATCTTTGCGGCAATTGAAACTGAAGCAATCGTATGACTATTTCTTATAACTGGCTGAGTGAATACCTGCCCGTAGCTATTGAACCGGAAAGACTGAGCAAAATTTTAACTTCACTGGGGCTTGAGGTAGAAAGCCTGGAGCAATATGAAGAGCTGAAAGGCGGGCTCAAAGGCCTTGTGGTAGGTGAAGTGCTGGAATGCAGCCCGCACCCTAATGCAGATAAATTAAAACTCACCAAAGTATCAGTTGGAACAGGCGATCCCCTGCAGATTGTATGTGGCGCGTCGAATGTGGCAGCTGGCCAAAAAGTGATAGTTGCCCCGGTTGGTGCAACCATCTACCCAAAAACAGGCGAACCCGTTACCATGAAGCTGGCCAAAATACGCGGCCAGGAAAGTTATGGCATGATTTGCGCCGAAGATGAAATTGGCTTCAGCGATAACCATGCAGGCATTATGGTATTACCGGCCAATATAAAAACTGGCACGCCCGCCGCAACGTATTTTCAGCCTTATACAGACTGGATATATGAAATTGGACTTACCCCCAACCGGATGGATGCGATGAGCCACCTGGGCGTGGCGCGGGACGTTTGCGCCTACCTCACCCATCATGACAAAAAAAACAGCCGCGTTAAAGCACCTTACAGCAATTCTTTTAAACCCGATAATAATAGCCTGCCCATTGCTGTTAGCATTGAAAATAAAAACGCCTGCCAGCGGTACACCGGTGTAAGCATCAGCGGCGTTAGGGTAAAAGAAAGTCCGCAGTGGCTGCAGCATAAACTGCGCGCCATTGGCGTAAGGCCCATCAACAATATTGTGGACATTACCAATTTTGTACTCCACGAAACCGGTCAGCCCCTGCACGCTTTTGATGCAGACTGTATTACCGGTAAAAAAATAGTTGTACAAAACCTCCCCGAAGGAACAGCTTTTGTGACCCTGGATGACAAGGAGAGAAAGCTGGGCAAAGAAGATCTGATGATTTGCAACAGCGAAGCACCCATGTGTATCGCCGGTGTTTTTGGCGGTAATAAGAGCGGTGTAAAAGAAAGCACTGCAAATATATTCCTGGAAAGCGCCTGGTTTAATCCGATAGATATCCGCAAAACATCTTTTCGGCACGGACTGCGTACCGATGCTGCTACCCGTTTTGAAAAAAATACCGATATCAGCAATACGGTCAGCGTACTGAAGCGGGCGGCCCTGCTTATCAAAGAACTGGCCGGTGGCAGCATCAGTTCAGAAATAACAGATGTGTATCCTGACAAAAAAGAAAAAGTACAGGTGCACCTGAAACATCATTACCTGAAAAAACTAAGTGGAAAAAAATACCACCAGGATACCGTAAAAGATATCCTGACAGGCCTGGGTTTTGAAGTAATAAAAGAAGGTATGGATGATATATGGCTGGCAGCGCCGTACAGCAAACCGGATATTCATTTACCTGCCGATGTAGTGGAAGAAATCATGCGGATAGACGGATATGATAATATTGAAATACCCAGCAGCATTACCATTACCCCATCGGTGGACACAGAAGGATATAAACATACATATAAAGAAAAAACAGCCAATTACCTGGCCGGACTTGGCTTCAACGAAATCTTTACCAACTCCATTACCAACAATGCTTTTTATACAGAGCAGCAACAGGCTACAGCAGTAAAAATGCTGAATAGTCTTAGCGCGGATTTAAATATTATGCGGCCCTCTATGCTGGAAACTGGTTTGCAGTCAGTAGGGCATAATATCAACCGCCGCAATTACAACCTGCAGTTTTTTGAATTTGGAAAAACATACCATAGCAATAAACCTTCCGTATATGAAGAAACAGAGCATGTAAGCCTCTACGTTACCGGGCAAACTAAACGTGACGCGTGGAAGGGAAAGGGCACAGAAAGCGATCTGTATTATATAAAGGGCACTATGCAAAGGGTATTCAGTTTACTGGGTTGGGATGCAATATCCTTTACACCCAGCAATCATAGCAAATTAGATTATTGCATGGAAGTGGCTGTAAAAGACGCAGTAGTAGCCACATTGGGTTCAGTCAATAAAAACACGCTGGGGGTTTTTGATATTAAACAACCTGTTTGGTTTGCCGACATTAACTGGAGCCGGGTGTTGCAGCTGCTGGCACAGCGAAACGATATCAAGGCAGTTGAATTGCCCAAACAATTGCCTGTACTGCGTGACCTGGCACTGGTTGTACCAAAAGCAACCGCTTATACTACGCTTGAAAAAACCATTCAGAAAATTAAACTGGACAAACTGCAGGGCATGCAATTGTTTGATGTATTTGAAAGCGACAAATTAGGAAAAGATAAAAAATCGCTGGCAGTGAGTTTTACTTTCCTGGACGATGAAAAAACATTGACCGACACAGAAATTGATGGCATGATGAGTAAAATTATGACAGCCATGGAGACAGAACTCAGCGCCGAAATAAGAAAATAGACACATTCCGGAAAATGGAGATTCTTCATTTTCCGCCCGCCGTTTTTATTTCTTTTTGGCGAACTAAAAAAAGAAAGCTGATTAAAAGTCAGAAGGAACGAATCCCTTGTGGAGGGCATGTCTTTGTAAATGAATTGGAGTTTGCTAATTGTTAAACCAGTCCATTAGGCATGAATCCATTAGAACAACACATACAACGCATAAATGAAAAGCTTCAGCATCTGCTGAAACAATACCGCGCATCGCAAAGAGAAAATGAAAAGCTAAAGAAAGAATTAACAGATATAAGGGGCCTGCAAACCGAGAGGGTAAGACAGATGGACGAGCTGGAACAAAAAGTAGCCATCCTTAAAACAGCTACCAATAATATGAATGAGTCAGATAAGAAAGACCTGGAGAAAAGGCTCAATCATTATATAAAGGAAATAGACAGGTGTATTTCGATGCTGAGTGAATAGTTACACCCTTTTCACCAGTCGCACTTTCATTTCGTCTTTACCATGCGATAGTTCCAGCGTATATACACCATAGGGCAGGTCATTCAGGTTGCGCCAGGTCAGTTCATTTTCCACTTTGGCGGTATCACTTTCAAACGTGCTGCAGATACTGCCTTTATCGTCTTTCAGAACTGCTTTTAGGTAAGAGGGCGCCGGGGCCGACACTATAAATTTGAGTGAATCAATAAAAACGGGAGATTTAACTTTGGCAAACATAGGAGGCGTTTTAGCGATTATTGGATAGTTTTTTTATGCATCTGCTATTGGACAAAGCAACGGGGTGGATAACCTGTTAATAAATGTATAAAATCATTTTCAAACCGTCAAGTTATGGATGAACTAATTCCTATAAATCTTTTACTGGGCGACCGTACTTACCGGGTAAGGGTAGAGCCTAAAGATGAAGAAGTGGTGCGAAAGACCATTAAACTCATCAACGATAAGATAATTGAGTTTAAGACCCAGTTTGCCGGCAAAGACATGCAGGATTATATAGGCATGGTGGTGTTATGGTATGCCACCCAGCAGTCGGGTAACAGCCTGCCTGCTGTAAATGAAATAACCGAACGTCTTGAAAAACTGGAATTACTGTTAGATAAGGGGCTGGAAGAGGGTTAAGGTTAAAAAGAAAAGGAGTTATCGTGCATGATTGTGGCGAATCTTCTAAACCGTTTTTACATTGCTTGCGCCAGTTGTCTGCTTCTCCTTTTCTCTTTTAATACACGAGGTTATATTTTTTTTGCCACAATATTGGCAGTGATGGTGCCCGCAATGGGCATATTTTGGCCCATAACGCCTAAAGTACCTTTTATATCAGAAGAACTGCTGGTAGTTTTTAACAAACCGGACGCTGATTCATAAGTAGCCTCTCCTTTGGTAGTGCCTGTCATATCCATCTGTATTTCCATACCACTTTGCTCAATGGTGCCGCTTTTTGCAAGAGAACCTGTGAAACTAACCAGTGCACCATCAGCATTTATACTCTTGAGGGTATAGGTGGTAACTGTTTTAAAAGTAGCTGCAGTGCCGCTGGAGTCTGTCCAGCTATCGCCGGGTTTTACATTTTGAGCAGGCAGCTGGATAAGGATAGGGTAAGGCTGACCTTTCGTGATATCGCCGGTCATACTCATCATATCTGACATACCGCCCACTGGCTTTTTATCTTCACTTTCTTTAATACCTGCCACTTTACCCTGCTTGTCTACCTGTATTTCCTGGATAGCACCAATACGATCTTTTAATGCCTGGCCAAACTGTCCGTCCATATCTTCTTTTTTATCAGAATCAAAACTTACATCCTGTCCCATGCCACTTACTTTCATGGTCATGCGCTTTATTGTATTGGCAAATAAATAACCATCCGCATTTACATCTTTTACTTCTACGCTGCTGGTGGCCGTGTTCTCATTATCCATCGTCTGGCCCATCAGCTCCATATTCATTTTGGTAGTGGTTAGCGTTTCCAGTTTCAAACCCTTGCTGACAGCAATTTTTTGTGCCGATACGCCAGCAGCAGCAGCTACGAGTAACAGCGATAAGAAAATTCCTTTTTTCATAAATGACTTAAGTTGTTTGATATAATTAAAATGATCCTGCTTTTTCCTGCAGTCTTGTTATTATATAACAAGAGTTAAATAAAAAATGTTTGGTTGTATCAGTTAGCGTAAATAGCTGCTAATTTTTTTTCCAATGCCTCGCCCCGGAGATTTTTGGCAATAATTTTTCCATTGGGGTCCAGCAGTAAGTTCTGCGGAATAGCCTGGATGCCATATTGCCGGGCTACTGCATTATTCCAAAACTGCAAATCAGATACATGTGTCCATGCTAAACGGTCATCATGAATAGCCTGTAACCATCTTTCTTTAGCGCCCGGTTTATCAAGAGAGATACTCAGTACCTGGAAACCTTTTTCCTTAAACTGATTAAATACATTTACCAGGTTTGGGTTTTCCTGCCTGCAGGGGCCGCACCAGCTCGCCCAAAAATCTACCAGCAGGTATTTGCCCCGGAGTGAATGAAGTGCCAGGGGCTGCCCCAGTGTATCATTTTGCGTAAAATCCATGGCCACTTGGCCTATGCCGGTCTTTTTGGCAATTGTTATTTTCTCCTGCATTTCCTTTCCGGAAATAGTGTTGCGGGCAGTTGCCGGCAATGTCTTAAAAACAGGTTCTGCTTTTTCCGCATCAATTTCATACCCGGCCCAATTTTTAAATGCATACATCGCCAGCAGCGAAGTGGGGTTTTTCTTTACGTAAGCGCCATATATGTTGTCATTGGCGGATGCGTTGAGGCTGTCTATCTGCTTTTCGAGTTCAGCCATCAGCGCTGTTTCTTTATTTTTCCTGGCAACCGGAAATTGCCTGTACAATTCATCCAGCCTGTCATTATATGGCTTTGCTATTTCCTCCAGCATCCGGTACTCTTCGTCTGCCTTTGAACCGGCGACCGTTATATTGGCAAAAGAATCAACAGATGATACTTTAATGGAACCCGGCTGCAGAAAAACAGCTGCATAATCACGCCGGCTGTTCGCAGGTATCGGCTGGGCTTCCCCGTTACTTTTATACTTAACATGAAGTTTTGCCAGTACCGGCTCTGAAACATTGCCCCCTAAAATATACTTGTTCTGCCGCACTGGTGCGCTGTCGCTGACACGGCGGTCTCCCAGGTAGTATGAAATATACACCCATTCTGCCGGGGCTTTAAGGGCACTTACATCACCGGTTAACGTGAATTTAGACGATTGCGCAAACGCACCGGCAACACTTACCAGTATACCGAGAAGAAAAAACACTCTTTTCATTGTCTTTATTTTAAAGCCGGCAAATTACGTTAACCAGCCCATGCCCGGCTGCTATTTATGAAAATTTCAACACTTATAATATGCACTATCTTTTGTATTTTCGCCAACTATCTGTTTATTTTAAGCATTTTATGCAATTCGGAAAAAATTATAATAGGATTGTAAACCGTATTAAAAACACATTCAATGGATTCAACCATCATATTGGTTATTGTTGGCGCAGTTGCTTTAATTGGGGGACTTGTAGCGGGTAAGCTGGTCTTCGCAAAAAATACCGAAAATAAGGTCCAGGAGGCAGAACAACAGGCGCAGAGAATTATAGCAGATGCACAATTAAATGCCGAGACACTTAAAAAAGAAAAACTATTAGAGGCCAAAGAAAAATTTGTACAGCTTAAATCGGACCACGACAAAGACGTCCTGGAACGGACCCGCAAAATAGGAGATAGCGAAAACCGCCTCAAGCAAAAAGAAACCTCCATTACACAGAAGGAATCCGCGCTTGACAAGCAAATCAAAGAAAACGAAGCCATTAAGGAAAACCTTAACCGGCAGATTGACGTGATTAATGTAAAGCGCACAGAGCTGGAGAAACACCAGGAAGAGCATATCCGCCGCCTGGAGAAAGTAGCCCAGCTGTCTGCGGAAGACGCCCGCAATCAACTGATTGAGAGCCTTAAACAGGAAGCCCAGACAAGGGCACTGGGTTTACAGCAGGAAATCATTGACGACGCCCGTCAGAAAGCCAATAAAGAGGCCCGCAAAATTATTATCCAGTCTATTCAGCGTACCGCGGCAGAACAGGCCATTGAAAATTCCATCACTGTTTTCAACCTGGAAAGTGACGAGATAAAAGGTCAGATAATTGGCCGTGAAGGCCGTAATATCCGCGCTATTGAAGCCGCCACCGGTGTTGATCTTATTGTTGATGATACACCTGAAGCCATCGTACTTTCATCTTTTGACCCGCTGCGCCGTGAAATTGCACGCTTAAGCCTGCAGCGCCTGGTGGCCGATGGCCGTATACACCCCGCCCGTATTGAAGAAGTAGTTGAAAAAACCCGCCGCCAGATTGAAGAACAAATCATGGAAATAGGCGAACGCACAGTGATTGAACTGGGTATACATGGATTGCACAAAGAACTGGTGCGTATAGTAGGTAAAATGCGTTTCCGCTCTTCTTATGGCCAGAACCTGCTGATGCACAGCCGCGAAGTAGCTAATCTTTGTGCTACTATGGCAGCAGAATTGGGTATGAATCCCAAGCTGGCCAAACGTGCCGGTTTATTACATGATATTGGCAAAGTGCCCGATGAAGAAAGCGAATTAAGTCATGCCTTGCTGGGAGCGAGGATTGCTGAGAAGTATGGTGAAAACCCGGCTGTAATCAACGCTATTGGCGCTCATCACGATGAAATGGAGATGCAGTACGTTATCTCCCCTATTATACAGGCCTGTGATGCTATCAGCGGTGCAAGGCCGGGCGCACGCCGGGAAATTATGCAGCAATACCTGCAGCGTATCAAGGAGCTGGAAACGCTGGCGCTTACTTACCAGGGTGTGGAAAAAGCCTATGCTATACAGGCCGGCCGCGAATTAAGAGTAATTGTGGAAGCCGATAAAGTAACTGATGCAGACAGCGACAGGTTGTCGTTTGAAATAGCCCAGAAGATTCAGACAGAAATGACTTATCCGGGCCAGATCAAAGTAACCGTTATAAGGGAGAAAAGGGCTGTAAACGTAGCGCGGTAAAACTTTAATGAAGGAAGGACAATCAGGGAATACCGTTATTGGCGGCAAGAAATGCGCCCAGGCGCCTGTTCCCGATAACTAATTCCAAATAAAGTTGCCCTGGCAGTTTTGGATTTCACCAAATTCCCCTACCTTCGCCGTCCTATAAATTTTAAAGATATGAACGCCGTAGCATTTGTACATGAGCAGTTAACACAGGGAAAGGAATTTCCAAAGTTTAAAGCTGGCGATAATGTAACTGTTAATTATAAGATCATTGAGGGTGGTAAAGAACGTATCCAGGGTTTCCGTGGAGATGTAATTAAAAGGCAGGGTGTTGCACATACGCAAACCTTTACCGTACGTAAAATTTCCGATGGCGTAGGTGTTGAAAGAACCTTTCCGTTGTACTCACCTAATATTGATGGTATTGTATTAAACAAAACTGGTAAAGTACGCCGCGCCAAATTGTATTACCTCCGCGAAAGAAGTGGTAAAAGAGCAAGGATCCAGGAAAAGAAAATGGCGGTTGTTCAAAAAGCACCAAAAGCATAATCCCTGTTATTATACATTTTTAAAAAAGGATGCCCTTAAAGGCATCCTTTTTTGTTATTGGTTGATTAATGCAAATCTGCCAGCGGCTTAATAACGTAGATTTTTCGTTAATAATAACCAGTAAGGAATAAAATATGCATACATTTTGCAGTCTCTTACTATCTTTGAACTTCAATCATTTATTATGCTACAAGCAATTTTAAAACCTGTGTTGTTGGGAATGCTCGGAACACAAGAAATTATCATTATCCTGATAATCGTTTTGTTGTTATTTGGTGGCCGTAAAATTCCTGAACTAATGAAAGGTTTGGGTAAGGGTATCCGTGAGTTTAATGATGCAAAAAGCAATGTTACCAAAGAGATTGAGGAAGGTTTAAAAGAAAAAGATAACAAAACCGCTTAATACCAGGAGTTAACTTTTTCAATCATTCATTTCTTTTTCGACGTTTACGGATCCTTTGTTTAGTTTTCATTCAATACAAGATTATCAAAAGAATTTACTCAATGGCACTGCCACCTGTGTGGAAGCCGTTGAGTTTTTTTTGCGCCATATTGAATCTGTAAAACAACTGAATGCCTTTACAGAGGTGTATGCAGCCGAAGCAATGCAAAAAGCGGCCCTCTTGGATCAGCAACGCCTGGCCGGTAAGCCAACCGGCAAACTGCATGGCGTAGTGGTAGGTATTAAAGATGTTATCTGCTACAAAGATCATAAGGTTACCGCCTCCTCACATATATTACAGGGCTTTACTGCCACTTATAATGCCACCGCAGTACAAAGGCTATTGGATCAAGAAGCAATCATTATAGGGGCCTGCAACTGCGATGAATTTGCAATGGGCTCCAGCAATGAAAACTCTTATTATGGCCCAACCCGCAATGCACTGAATGAAGACCTGGTGCCTGGTGGCTCTTCGGGTGGATCTGCTGTAGCGGTACAGGCCAACCTTTGTATGGTTAGCCTCGGAAGCGATACTGGCGGCTCTGTACGGCAACCTGCAGATTTTTGTGGCATTGTTGGCCTTAAACCAACATATGGCTGTATTTCGAGGTACGGCCTTATTGCCTACGGTTCTTCTTTTGATCAGATTGGCATCTTTGCAAAAAACATCCCCGATACAGCCCTCTTGCTCCAGGTTATTTCGGGTAAGGATGAATTTGACAGTACGGTAGCTACGCATGACGTGCCTGACTATTGCGACACCCTCAATGCAGCACCCAAAAAACTGCGCATCGGCTACTTTGAAGATGCTTTAAACCATCCCGGACTTGATACAGAGATGGCCCAAACCATTTCCGGCTATATTGATAACCTAACGGCCCTGGGTCATTCCGTCGCTCCTGTTAATTTTGGTCTTATCGATTATATTGTTCCTGCTTACTATGTGCTTACTACCGCAGAAGCCTCGTCCAACCTGTCGCGCTATGATGGTGTAAGGTTTGGTTACCGCAGTAACGAGCCAGGACTTGATTTGGCAAATTTCTACAAAGAGAGCCGCTCAGCAGGTTTTGGCAAAGAGGTAAAGCGACGTATATTGCTGGGTACCTTTGTGTTAAGTGCCGGCTATTTTGACGCATATTTCACCCAGGCCCAAAAAGTGCGAAAAAAGCTGGTAGATAAAACCAAGGCGATTTTTGACGATTTTGACGTTATCCTTCTTCCCACCGTCCCTTCCACCGCTTTTAAAATTGGCGAAAAATCAGATGACCCCATCGCCATGTACCTGGCTGATATCTATACTGTTTATGCCAACTTAGTAGGCATTCCAGCCATTTCAATTCCCCTTTTCAAGCATTCCAATGGTATGCCTTTTGGCCTGCAGGCTATGACAAACCAGTTTTCTGAAGTATCTTTGCTTAAGTTATCGCACCAATTACTGGCTCAATAATTGTTATTTCCAGTATCCCACTAGTAGCTTTTATCCACCTCTGCATTTTTCCTTTATCCTCCTGAAACAAATCATTGTACCACTGCTGTTTTGATTTTGTGAACGTAAAAAACAACAATGAAAAAGTTTGTAATACCATTTCTTATTTTGCTGATTTTCAGCAGATTTGCAAGTGCACAACAGACCGTTTCCTTAGAAACGCCCGTACGTGCCAATGCAACAGTTGCTGTTAAATCAGATACAATAAATACTACCGCCGCAGTTACTGCGCTGGTAACCAAGAAAAAAGGATTTAAGGACCTGTTTGACGTTGACAATCCGGCTTATGCCAGCGGTCCGCGTTTAAATCCCCGGGCCATCAGTTTTGTCCAGGATTACGTAGAAAAAAACACCAAAGACCTGGAAGACATGCGTGGTTGGGGCAAACCTTACTTTAATGTAATGGATGCTATCCTGCTGTCTTATAATCTGCCCAAAGAATTAAAATATCTGGCTGTGATTGAATCGCGTCTTCATACAAGCGCGGTTTCATGGGCGGGTGCAGTGGGTCCATGGCAGTTGATGCCGGCAACAGCCCGTGTTTTGGGTTTAAAAGTTACCCGCCAGGTAGACGAAAGGACCAATTATATAAAGAGTACCCATGCCGCTTCAAAATACTTAAATGACTTGTATGATCAGTTTGGCGATTGGTTGCTGGTGATTGCCGCCTATAATGGCGGACCCGGTAATGTTTTAAAAGCTATCCGCAAAAGCGGGGGTAGCCATAATTTCTGGGATCTGCAGTATTACCTGCCGGCCGAAAGCCGTAATCATGTTAAAAAGTTTATCGGCACCCATTATATTTTTGAAGGTCAGGGGGGGTTAACAACCCTTACTAAAAAAGAAACCGACGAAAATTACGGAGTAAATGGAACTTATATATTTAACCGCAGGCTGAGCGCCGTTGAACTGGACGAAGCCAAATCTCAAACTGTATCGGGCAAATATCATTCTATGGTAATAGCCAAAAACATTGTCATGGATGTAATTGATTTTAACCGCTACAATCCTGATTTTGACAAGGTGATGGCCAGCGCAAATAATAGTTATGATATAAAGCTTCCCGCAGCTAAAATGGAACTATTTAATGCCAGTAAGTACCAGATATTAAATGAATCCATCCAGCTACTGCTGAGCAACACCTTACATGCTGCTGCTGCCAGTACCCCATCTTCCAAAGACAGTATCATCATGGCCACAAAAATGGCTAAGAAATAAATGTACTTTCCCACTAAAAAAAGACACGGCAGCTGCTGTGTCTTTTTTTTTATGTGGATGCTTGTAAGGTAGCTTGACTGTTGCGGGCTTCAGCCATCACTCCTTCATTACATAAAAACTTTTTTTATAGCGGTAGCTTTTAATAAGCATTCTTCATATTCATCTGCAGCATTGCTGTAAAACGTAATACCAGAGCCAACCAGGTACGACAGGTATCCGCTGGCCTTGTTATATAGTATACTGCGGATAACCACGTTAAAATCAAAGTCACCTCCGGGCTTTATATACCCTAAGGCGCCGGAAAAGATACCGCGCTTTACCGTTTCATATTCTTCAATCAGGTCCATTACCCTTTTTTTGGGCGCGCCTGTCATAGATCCCATAGGAAATGTTTTTTCAATAATTGCTGTAAATGAGAGCGATGGCTGCAGGGTGCCGCTAATGGTAGAAATCATCTGGTGCACTTGCGGAAATGAGTAAATACCAAATAACTCTTCAACTTCCACGCTTCCTTCCTGGCATATTTTTGATAAATCATTCCTGACCAGGTCAACCACCATCACATTTTCTGACCGGTCTTTGGCACTGTTATAAAGTTGCGCCTTTTGCAGGTCGTCTGCCCCTGCGTCCGCTAAATTCCTGCTGCCGGTACCCTTGATGGGTTGCGAAATAATAGTAGCACCATCTTTTTTCAGGTATCGTTCAGGGCTGGCACAAAGCAGGTATTTATTGCGGATTTTGTAAAACGCTGCAAATGGAGATGGTGAGATTTTACTTAGCGCCTGGTATACATATACCGGGTCTATGGCGGCATTTTCTGCAAAAAATTCCTGGCAAAAATTTATTTCGTAGCAATCTCCGCGCAGTATATGACCGCGCAGTTTCTCAATTGTTTCTATATAAGCTTGTTTTGAAAATCGCGACTGAAAAGTGATGTGGTTACTGTCAGCAGCCGAAGGCTCAGCCAACGTAATATCGCTCAATGCTGTGAATACCTGTGTGGCTATGGCAGCGTTATCTGCAGCAATAAATAGCTCATCCTTGTTCAGCAGTATAACTGTTTGCGGAGCAAAGAAAAACAGGTCCGGAAAGCCCAGATAGTCCGGGTTTTGCGAAACAAGTGACTCCACTTCATTTTTAAGATCATAGCCCAAATGACCAAATAACCAGCCATCATGTTTTTCCTGAAATTGCTGCAACTCCTGTAAAGCAGTACCGGCCTTCAATTCAATAAAGGCTGCTGCTCCCACCCCTGCCACACATTCATAGCTGTTATGATTGAAATGATACTGGTGGTTATCCAAAAAACAACAGGTGCTAAATTGGTTTGCCCAACTCAACACCTGTTGTTTTGATCGTTTAAAATCCGTTACCGGAAAAGAAATGAAATTACTGTCCAATATAGTATCGCTAATTAGTTATCATTCGCGTCTATTAACGTTTATCCATTCATTAAACATATTCACGCTTTTGCAGCGAAAAATCAGTGATTAATAATCATCATCTTCATCATCGAAACCGCTGTCATTAAACAGATCCATGTCTTTAAAATCATCATCCACGCCTAAATCTTCTTCTTCCGCTTTACCTTTTTTAGGAGCAGTTCCGCCTGTGGTGGCGCCTTTCTTGGTCTTAGATTTAGGAATATCAAACTCATCAAAGTCCGGATCCCATTCTTCCTCTTCTTCTACTTTTTCCCAATCATCATCTACATCCACATCTGCATCATCGTCATCATCATCCTCCTTTTTACTTTTAGAAGATGACTTACCCTTGGAAGCCTTTGGAAGATCGTCGTCATCGTTATCGATGTCGTCGTCATCATCATCCAACTGTTTCTTAGATTTAGGAGACGCCTTCTCCTCTTTTTCGTCTGCATCTTTAGGTGCAGCTTTTTTTACCGGTTTGTCCTTACTTGACTTCGCCATGGTCTAATAGGATTTTTGATTAGTGTAAAATTTATGCGAAGTTTTTAATCCGCCAAATTTTTTTAAATATTTTTTCCTGCTTTTATCCAACACTTATTATTTGCTCGCGTCCCGGGCCATTTGAAATATGAGAAACGTTTACACCAATGTACTGATTAATAAAGTCTACATACGTTTTCATTTTCTCAGGCAATGCTGCATCTGATTTCGCTGCAATGGTATCACAATTCCATCCGCTGAATGATTTCCATACCGGCTCAATGGCATGGTGCATCATTTGAAAAGGTACTTCCCTTATCTCTTTCCCATCAATATTGTAAGCCGTACAAACTTCTAATTCTTTAAAATTATCTAAAATATCTGCTTTTGTCATGATTACTTTTGTAACTCCATTGATCATGCAGGCATATTTCAGGGCCACCAGGTCAATCCATCCACAGCGGCGTGGCCTGCCTGTAGTTGCGCCAAATTCACTTCCAAGCCTGCGCAATTCTTCACCGGTGGCGTCATGTAACTCTGTAGGAAATGGTCCGCTGCCTACCCGGGTACAATAAGCTTTGGTAACACCCATTACATCGCGTATTTTTTGCGGTGCAATACCCAGGCCTGAACATATGCCGGAACTGGTGGTGTTGGAGGAAGTAACAAAAGGAAATGTTCCAAAATCCACGTCCAGCATACTGCCCTGGGCGCCTTCTGCCAACACTTTTTTGCCCTGCGCTATTTTATCATTGATAAAATATTCCCCGTTTACAATATTAAGCTCTTTTAAAAATTCTATGGCTTCAAAAAACTCTGTTTCCCATGCACTGATATCTTCTTCGAAATCAAAATTATCCAGCAATTGCTGGTGTTTCTGCCGCAGCTGGCCGTATGATTTTTTAAAATCTTTATCCAGCAAATCTCCAACACGCAATGCATTACGGCCGGTTTTATCCATGTAGGCCGGACCAATTCCTTTTAAGGTAGAACCAATTTTATCATGGCCTTTAGCCAACTCTGAAGCTTTATCAAGTGCGCGGTGGGTAGGTACAATGATATTTGTACGCTGTGATATAAAAAGGTTCTTCTTTACATCTACACCAAAAGAAGCTACTATGTCACATTCTCTTTTCAAAGTAACCGGATCCAGCACTACGCCATTACCAATAAGATTAACGGTTTGTGCATGAAATACACCGGATGGTATCTGGTGCAATACAACTTTCTTATCGCCAACATATAAAGTATGGCCCGCATTGGGACCGCCCTGGAAACGGGCTATCACATCATAGTTGGGAGCAAAATAATCTACAATTTTTCCTTTCCCTTCATCTCCCCACTGCAAACCCAATATCGCATCTACCATAAAAAATGAATGTTGAACTGTTATTGAGAAGTGGCAAAAATAGATGAATGAAGTGATACCAAAATATGAAAATGTGAAAAATATAAAATTGTGGGAAATGCCTGTATTTGTTTATTTACCGCGTATATCCTGCTATGCCCAATGCTACTGTATTACACGGCTTACCGCCTTTTCCGGCTATTCAGTTATTATGTTTTGCTAACGTGCTTCTCCAAAACTTTACTCCCGACTCACGACTCACCACTCACCACTCACTCCTTCTCTGCGTCATACCTGTCTACTGATTGAATACCACTCAGCTTCAGCAGTTTTTCAACCAGGTCTTCCAGCTCTTCCTTATCGTGCACAAATACTTTTATATTACCGTGGAATATACCTTCATTGGCTTCTACTGTCAGCGCACTGATATTTATTTTCATTTCGCCCGAAATGAGATTGGTAATTTTATGAATGACGCCCACATCGTCCAGCCCAATAATTTTCAAACCGGTAAGAAAAGAAATTTCCTTGTTCTTGGCCCATTTGGTTTTTACCACGCGGTGGCCGTAATTGGCCAGCAGTTTAGCAGCATTGGGGCAGTTGGTGCGGTGTATGGTTAATCCTTTGCCGGTAGTTACAAATCCAAACACATCGTCGCCCGGTATGGGTTTGCAGCAGTTGGCCAGCGTATACATGATCTTATCACTGCTCTCACCAAAGATGATAAGTTCGGCATCTTTTTTTGCCAACGCAGAAAGCGAGCCTTCACCTTTTATTTCTACGGGTACTCTTACCGGCCTGGGTATTTCTAATTTATCGCCGGAGATTTTAAATTCCTTTAGCTCTTTAAGGTCAATTGATTTTACGGCAATATCATAAAACAGGTCAAGCGATGAATTGAGTTTATAATAATTGGTCAGTTCATCTATATTATGCTGATTATAGCCCGCACCCAATCCTTCCAATTTTTTCTGCAAAGTATATTTACCCTCTTCTGCAATACCCCGCTTTACTTCCTTTAGTGCATCTTTAATTTTGGCCCTTGCCTTGGCGGTGATCACAAAACCCAGCCAGTCATCGGTGGGCTTTTGCTTAGCAGAAGTAATGATCTCTACCTGGTCACCGCTTCGCAACTTATGGCTGATGGGAACCAGTTTGTGGTTTACTTTGGCCCCAATACACTGAGAGCCCACCGCGCTGTGAATGGAAAAAGCAAAGTCCAGCGCGGTGGACCCCACCGGTAGCATTTTCACATCGCCCTTGGGGGTATACACGTAAATATCTTCCGCTAAAAAGGAGGTTTTAAAATCCTGCAGAAAATCTACTGAATCCGTATCCTGGGTATTCAGCACTTCCCGTATTTGCTGAAACCATTTATCAAAACGACTTTCATCTGCTGTATCTTCTTTGTATTTCCAATGTGCTGCCAGTCCTTTTTCGGCAATTTCATTCATGCGCAGGGTGCGTATCTGTACTTCCACCCATTTACCCTGGGGGCCCATCACCGTGGTGTGCAGCGCCTCATAACCATTGTTTTTAGGATTGCTTAGCCAGTCGCGCAACCTTTCAGGCGAGGGGGTATATTCATCAGTAATCATGGAGTAAACACTCCAGCAATCCTGCTTTTCTTTTTCCTGCGGAGAGTCAAGTATTATGCGGATGGCAAACAAATCGTACACCTCTTCAAAGCTCACCCCCTTTTTCTTCATTTTGTTCCAGATGGAATGAATGCTTTTTGGCCGGCCCTGAATTTCAGACTTATAGAGCCCTTTATCCAGCTTTTCTTTTATAGGGCGGATAAACTCATTGATGTAGCGGGTACGTTCTCTCTTGGTTTCCGCCAGTTTGCGGGCAATTTCTTTATACGTGTCCAGCTCCAGGTACTTCATGGCCAAGTCTTCCAGCTCGGTCTTAATATTATACAACCCCATGCGGTGTGCAAGCGGGGCATATACATACACTGTCTCGGAAGATATTTTCAACTGTTTTTCACGCTTCATGCTTTCCAGGGTACGCATATTGTGCAGCCGGTCAGCCAGCTTTATCAATATTACCCGGGGATCGTCCGTAAGCGTCAGCAATATTTTTTTGAAGTTTTCTGCCTGTTGGGAGGCGTTTACATCAATAACATTGGAAATTTTAGTTAACCCGTCTACAATCCTGGCTATCTCTATCCCAAAGTCCCGCTGTACATCATCCAGGGTAATATCCGTGTCTTCTACGGTATCGTGCAGCAGGGCACAGATGGTGGAGCGCACGCCCAGCCCAATTTCTTCTACGCAAATCTGGGCTACAGCCAGCGGGTGCAGTATATAGGGCTCGCCGCTTTTGCGGCGCATTGTTTTATGAGCCTCTGCGGCCATTTCGAAGGCATGGCGTATCAGTTCTTTATCCCCCGGTTTTAACTTGGGTTTCAGACTTCTTAGCAGGGCGCGGTATTCACGTAAAATAAGCTTCTTCTCCTGTTCTTCGTTGAGGTTGTATTTCGGTGTAGCTGCTACGGTCTCCATGGACAACGAATTTACGAAAAAAGCATGGGTTTTATATTGTAAAAAGACTACTTTTGCCATCCCAAAATTCGGAACAGTTCATAATAATGCGGATATGGCGAAATTGGCAGACGCACCAGACTTAGGATCTGGCGCCGCAAGGCATGTAGGTTCGACCCCTATTATCCGCACATCACCCATCCCCTTGAAGGGATGGGTTTAAAGATCTTTATTTTTAAATCATCAACAAAATTGCCTTCTATCAGGGAAACCCTACTTAGGTCTTCCCGCTAGGGGGACGGGGGTTTTAAATTATGGCAACAGTTACTAAAGAAAACATCGGTTTATTAAATGATAAAATCGTTGTTAAAGTGGCGAAGGATGATTACCTGCCTTCTTTTGAAAAAGCAATAAAATCTTACAGCAAACAGGCCAATATACCCGGCTTCCGCAAGGGCATGGTGCCCGCGGGCATGGTTAAGAAAATGTATGGTTCTTCTATTTTTGCGGATGAGGTATTGAAAAGTGTAGAAAAAGGCCTATCCGAATATATGGTAAATGAAAAGCTGGAAATCTTTGCCCAGCCCCTGCCTTTGCCAGAAAATGACGCCAGCCAGTTAAACATGAGCAACCCCGTAGAGTATGCGTTTGCTTTTGAGGTAGGCCTTAAACCAGAGTTTACGGTGCCGGATCTTGGCAAAGCGATACTTACCCGCTATAAGGTTAACCCTACAGAAGAAAGCATTAATGAAGAAATCAGCCGCCAGCAAACCCGCAATGGCAAAATGACTGATCCCGAAAGTGTAAGCAGCGAAGAAAATGTGCTCAATATCACTTTTACTGAAAGTGATGAGGAGGGTAATGCTGTTGAAGGCGGTATTGTAAAAGACAACTCTTTATTGGTTAAATATTTTAAGGAAAGTTTTCGTAGCAGCCTGATGGGTAAAAAGCAGGATGATACTTTTGTTATTCAGCCATCACAGGCATTTGATGAAAAAGAAAGAGATTTTATTCTTAAAGATCTTGGCCTTGAAGAAAAGGATGCAGACAAATTCTTTCGTGTACTGGTTACCAAAGTAGGTTTGATTGAAAAAGCTGAATTGAATGAGGAATTTTTCAAAACAGCCTATCCCAATAAAGAAATAACCACTGAAGCTGATTTCAGGAATACCGTAAAAGAAGATATTCAGAAATACTGGGATGCACAAAGCCGTAACCAGCTGAGCGACCAGGTATATCACCAGTTGCTGGACAATACAGAAATTAATTTTCCTGAATCTTTTCTTAAGCGCTGGATGCAGAATGGCGGCGAACAGCCTAAAAGCGCTGAGCAGGTAGAAACAGAATATCCTTCTTTTGTAAATTCATTAAAGTGGACTTTAATAGTAGACCAGCTGATTAAAAACAACAATATTGAAGTAAAACAGGAAGACCTGCGCGAATTTGCGAAACAACAGTTGTTTAGCTATATGGGTGGGGCTAACCTGGGTGAAGATCAGCCATGGGTAAACGATTATATTGACCGCATGATGAAAGATAAAAAGTTTGTGGAAGACAGCTATCATCGCATTCAGACAGACAAAGTATTTGGCTGGGCGGAAACACAGGTAAATCCAACTGAAAAAGAAATTTCAGCGGAAGACTTTACAAAAATGCAGGAATCTCACCAGCATCATCATTAAATAATCAGCTGTTCGCTATCAGCTTTAAGCCATTAGTTCTTTGCTAAACTATCAAAGAGCTAATGGCTTTTTTTTGTATCGCTTAGTGAAAGCCCTAACAACTAACAGCTAAGTGCGAATAGCTGTCCTCCCCGCCCCGTCAATTTGTCTGATTTTGCGGTTTGCATGGTATTTGGTAGAAACAATGCCTTAAATTGCCTCACCAATAATAGAAAAAACCATGATAGATTTAGGAAAAGAATTCGAAAAATATGCTGTGAAGCACCGCGGTATTTCCAGCAATACGCTCAATGATTACCAGAAGTACGAGGTTACCAATCTTACCCCCAACATTATTGAAGAACGTCCTATGAACGTAGCTGTCATGGACGTGTACAGCCGTTTGATGATGGACCGTATCATTTTCCTGGGTTATCCCATTAATGATGAAGTAGCAAACATAGTAACAGCACAATTATTATTCCTGGATAGTACAGACCGCAACCGCGATATCCAGATGTATATCAATTGCCCTGGTGGCAGCGTGTATTCCGGCCTGGGTGTATATGATACCATGCAATATGTAACGCCTGATGTATCTACCATTTGTATTGGCATGGCGGCTTCTATGGGCCAGGTACTGATGTGTGCAGGCACAAAAGGTAAACGTACGGCATTAAAACACAGCCGTATTATGATGCACCAGCCAAGTGGTGCCATTGGCGGACAGGCTAGTGATATTGAAATAACCGTAAATGAAATTAAGAAGCTGAAAAAAGAATTGTACGATATCACGGCCTTTCATACAGGCAAGACACCCAAACAAATAGAAAAAGATAGTGAGCGCGACTACTGGCTTACTGCACCGGAAGCCAAGGAATATGGCCTGGTAGATGAAGTGCTGTTAACCAACCCAAGGAAAGACAAGAAAGCGGATTAAACTTTACTGTATGTACGGCATGCAGGGGCAAACAATATTCTTACTACAATAAACAGATTATATGTATTTACATTCAAGACCTTTACTGAAGCCATTTAGAATGGAAGAAGAACCTGAAGATGATCCCAAAGAAGAAAAGCCGCAGCCAGATACCATGATGTTTGCGAAAAAACTGGAAAAATATTTCTTTGAAACCCGCAGTGTTTACCTGTGGGGCGGTGTTGATGATAAAACTGCCAAAGATGTAACCACCAAACTGTTGCTGCTGGATGCCGACAGGCCCGGCGAGGAAATCAAATTCTTTATCAATAGCCCCGGCGGCATTGTTACCAGCGGTATGGTAATATATGATACCATGAAAATGCTGAAGAGCCCGGTAAGCACCATCAATATGGGTCTTGCTGCCTCTATGGGTTCTATACTGCTCAGCGGCGGTGTAAAAGGAAGACGCTTTATCTACCCCCACGCAGAAGTAATGATTCACCAGCCAAGTATTGGCGGCCATTACCAGGCGGTGAGCGCAGACCTTGAGATACAGGCCAGGCAAACCAAAAAGACCAAAGAGATTTCAGCACGTATACTGGCAGAAAACTGCGGAAAGAAGTTTGAACAAATAATGAAAGACTTTGACCGCGATTACTGGATGGATGCCAAAGAATCAATTGATTACGGCATTGTAGATGAGTTAATCACCAAATTATAGGGGCTGTACAGGCAAAAATCTTATTCACATTATCCCGGAAACCGCTTAAAGGGCGGTTTTTATTTTACCGCCTGGTATTGGATTAACCCAAAAAGTTTGTGACCTTTGTAGTTCCCTCTAAAAAGGGAAGGGAATCTTATTTTTAAGCTTACCAGATTATTATGGCAAAAAATACATTGCATTGTTCTTTCTGTGGCCGTAGCCGCGATGAAGTAAAAATTCTGATCGCCGGACAGGAAGGGCATATATGCGAAAATTGCGTAGAACATGCCCAGGAAATTATTGAACAGGAACTAATGATACGCAGCGAGACAACGCCGGGCTCTTCCCAGTTTAAACTGAATGTAAAAAAACCAGTAGAAGTAAAACGCTTTTTAGACGAATATGTAATTGGCCAGGATGATGCTAAGAAAGTACTGGCTGTGGCAGTATACAATCATTACAAACGCCTGCAGCAGAAAGTAACCGACAATGATGTGGAGATTGAAAAAAGCAATATCATTATGGTAGGTGAAACCGGCACCGGTAAAACCCTGCTGGCTAAAACAATTGCCAAATTATTAAATGTACCCTTTGCTATAGTAGATGCCACCGTGTTTACAGAAGCCGGTTATGTAGGCGAAGATGTAGAAAGCATTCTTACCCGTTTGTTGCAGGTTTGTAATTATGATGTAGCGGCGGCAGAGCGTGGCATTGTTTATATTGATGAGATTGACAAGATTGCAAGGAAAGGCGATAACCCATCTATTACCCGCGATGTAAGCGGTGAAGGCGTACAGCAGGGTATGCTTAAGCTGCTGGAAGGTACTGATGTATTGGTGCCACCACAAGGCGGGCGCAAGCATCCTGAACAAAAGCTGATTAAAATCAATACACAAAACATACTCTTTATATGTGGCGGTGCTTTTGATGGCATAGATAAACTGATTGCCCGCCGTGTTAATACCAATGCCATAGGTTTTAATGTAAACAAAGAACAACAGGAAAATATGAAGAAAAACCTGTTGCAGTATGTAAATGCGCCTGACCTGAAACATTTTGGTTTAATACCTGAATTGCTGGGACGTTTACCGGTGGTCACTTACCTGAACCCTTTAGACAGCGTTACACTTCGTTCTATTCTTACCGAGCCAAAAAACTCGCTTATAAAACAATACAAAAAATTATTTGAGATTGAAGGTATTAAGCTGGAAATTGATCTTGATGTGATGGATTTTATGGTGGAAAAAGCAATGGAGTTTAAGCTGGGTGCCCGGGGCTTACGCAGTATATGTGAAAGCATATTGACCGATGCTATGTTTGAATTGCCTTCAAGCAAGGAAAAATCATTTCATCTTACACTGGAATATGCGCAGAAGAAATTTGATAAGAGCAAGATGAGTTTATTGAAAGTAGCATAATCCCCCAATCCTAAGGGGTTTGGACTAGATACTGATAATCAAAACCGTTTGTATATTATTTAACGCCGGAATTTTTCCGGCGTTTTTTATTGTTCTAACTTCAGGCAATTATACCCATCAATTAAAAAATAAATAATGCAGGAGCTCATAAATAAATTAATGGCAGAGGGCCTAACAGAAAAGCAGGCCCTGAAATCTATTGAGATTGTAAAGAATTTTGCTAAAGATAAATTTCCCATATTTGCCGGCGCCATTGAAAAAGTATTTGATAAATATGCGCCAAAACAAGAGGATGATTTTTTAGGTTGAAATCCATATCAACCATTGCCTGTCTTACCTGATTTCCAGTGAATGGGTCTTGCTAATCCCGAAGGGATGGCATTAATATAGCAACGTGCATGCAACAATTTTTTAAGCCCCGGAGGGGTTAACGTTGATTATTGTGTACGTTCAAATAACATTATCAAATAAGCAAAAAAAGCCCGGTCATTGCTGAACCGGGCATTATTATAAGCTGTAGCTGTAAAAATCATCCTTTCAGCGC
>JBDSLR010000027.1:0-127736 GCA_039916305.1 Chitinophagaceae bacterium
ACAGGAAAAGGCGATTCCCGTATTATTAAGCGGAACTACCGACTTTATAGGGCTGGCACAAACCGGCACTGGTAAAACCGCAGCGTTTGGATTACCACTGTTGGATCTGATTGATGCTTCTGCCAAACACCCGCAGGCGCTCATAGTTTGTCCCACCCGGGAGCTATGTATGCAAATTGTAAACGAACTTGAATTATTTAAAAAATACATGCCGGCTGTGCATGTAGTAGCTGTATACGGTGGCACCGCCATTGGCATGCAGATACGCGATCTGAAAAGAGGCGTTCAGATTGTGGTTGCCACACCCGGTCGCCTGATTGACCTCATTGAGCGCAAGGCCATTAACCTTGAGCAGATTAAATACGTGGTACTGGATGAGGCCGATGAGATGCTGAACATGGGTTTTCAGGATGATATTGAATTTATCCTCAAAAATACGCCCAAGCGTGAGAGCACCTGGCTCTTCAGCGCCACCATGCCACAGGAAATACGCCGCGTAAGCAAGCGTTACATGAAGGAACCTGTGGAAGTAACCGTGGGGCAGATGAACACGGCCAATAAAAACATTGACCACCAGTATGTAGTAGCGTCTGCCCAGCACCGCTATGATACCCTGAAGCGGTTAATTGATTTTAACCCTGGCATTTACGGTATCATTTTTACGCGTACCAAATTAGATGCGCAGCATATAGCCGAGAAACTGACACGTGAAGGATATGATATTGATGCACTGCATGGTGATCTTACGCAGGCACAACGTGACAAGGTAATGGGCGATTTCCGCGATAAAACACTGCAATTGCTGATAGCTACCGACGTGGCAGCCCGTGGTATTGATGTTAAAGAGATTACGCATGTCATCAATTTTGAATTGCCCGATGATATGGAAGTATATACGCACCGCAGCGGCCGTACCGGCCGTGCAGGCAGCACCGGCATCTGTTTAAGCATTGTACACAGCCGCGAAGTAGGCAGGCTGAAACAAATTGAGCGCATCGTTAAAGCACCTTTTCACAAGGTGGAAATACCTACGGGTAAAGATGTTTGCCGTAAACAGTTTTTTCATTTTATGGATAAACTTTTACAAACAGATATCAGCCATGGCAATTACGAAAGTTATGTGCCTATGCTGGAAGAAAAATTTGCTGATGTAAGTAAGGAAGATGTACTGAAACGCATGGCCGCCATGGAGTTTGACCGCTTCCTGAAATATTATGAAAACGCAGAAGACCTGAATGTACGCGAGCGTGCAAGGGAACCGCGTGAACGCATACCAGTTGGCGGAACGGGCCGCGATTTTAACCGCGTTAGCAGGGATGCACCCCGCGGCAGGGAATCTTACGGCAATGGCAATTCCGGTGGCGGAGATTTCATGCGCCTGTTTGTAAACCTTGGCACCAAAGATGGTTTTTATAAAGCTAGTTTTTTACAGTTTATCCTGGACATGAGCGAACTGAAGAAAGAAGTATTGGGCCGGATAGACATGAAAGAAATGAATAGCTGGGTAGAAGTTGACCGCGGCGTAGCCAACCAGATGATACGCGCCATAGATGGTAAAAAATACAAAGGAAGAAGCATCAGGATGAATGATGCAAACAGCAGGTAAATGCTATTTAACTTTACAGGCTATATATTTTTGAATGCCGGATTTTCAATTGAAATCCGGCATTTTTGATTGTAGAAAACAGTACTGCCGCAAGGTCATCCGCTAACAGAAAAAAATAGCTATAAAGAAAAGTCCACCAATAGCATGTATTTATTTATTGCACCAGCAATTTTGTGGTATACATTTTTTTATTGTTGCTCCTACTGGCACTTACAAAATATATACCCTTGCCGGTAAACATGCTTCCACTGCATTTTTCCAGCTGCCCTGCAGCAGTAATATTTATTTGCCTGCTTTCAATGATTCTGCCCGCTGCATCTGTAAATTGTAAAGTATACCAACCCATGTCTTTCATGTGCAGGCTGATAGTGTAACGGCTGTTTATGAGTATGGGATTGGGATAAATTTTTATTTCGTTGATTCCGGCAGCGTCTTTAAAACTTGCGATCGCCTTTTCATAACGGCTGATCTTTGTCCACATTACCAAGCCTCCTGCTCTGCCTGCAAACATGGAAGGAGCCGTTCTTGTTACTACTACTTCACCCATCCGCTGCTGTGTTAAAACAATGGCCTGGGCCTTCAGCTGAACGGCTCCCCGGACTACAGCTATGGATATTATATTCTCACCGTTTTTAAATGCGATGGTTTTCTGCTCATACCCAACTGAACTTACCAATAATTCAATGGCCTGCGGCGATGCCTTTGCATGTATTGAAAAATTACCTGCTTCATCAGCTGCTACCCCACTGGCTCCATCTTTAAGCTGAACAGAAGCAAACGGAACCGGGTTATTGTTTTCATCAACTACCTGCCCCTGGATGGTTATCCTTACTGGTTCCCGCGCTTTTACAGTAGCAACCATCCCAACCGTTACATGTGCAGGAAGGTTCTGCGCTTTAATACCTGGCGGCAAGCAAACAGTTGTATCCTTTGGCGCCTTTACCTGCCCATTCCCTTTGGAAGTTAAAAGTATTAAAGACGCTGCCAGGCCCATTCCATATCGCCACCATGTTTTGCGTGGTTCAACCGGCGTTATCAAATCACGCCTCAACTGGCCGTCAGCAACCCTGCCACACATGTTGGCGCTGGCCGATGTAATCCGGGTCAGTATTTCCTTATCTGTCATTACACTAAAGTCTATCACCTCTTTCTGGCACGACAAACAAAAGCGTCCCTGCTGTGTAGCGCTCATGTTATTCCAGTTTTCATGACAGGGCTCAGGTATATGTAATTGTATTTTTTGTTTCATAGCAGTTATGTTTTGATAAATAACCTGCCCGGGCAAACCCCGGACAGGATATGGTTAACTAAATATTATCTGTGCATACTTACATCTTCGTCGTCTTCCTCATCCACCGTTTTTTTCTTTTCCTGCTTGGCAAGCGATTGTGCATGTTTAATCAATTTCAAAAATTCACTGCGGTATCCTTCCTCGTCTTTGCCCAGCGCTTCTGTGGCCATCTGCAAAACTTTATTATAAGAGGATGATTGCTTAAATTCAGAATTGCGCAGAAGCATACCAAATTGCGCTACAGCAGCAGCAAACCTGAAATTAGAAGAAGTGCCAGCCGCATCCCAATTGCCTGCGGTGTTGGTCGCATAAAAAGGATTGTCCATCACCGGGTGCACTATCAATTTACTTTGTTCTCCATCCGGTTTTTTATACCTGAATTTAATAGTCATTATTTCGCCATCTGAAGTTATCGCCACCGCCTTACCGGGTTGCTGGTATTTCAATTTATCTACGTCTTCCATGAATTCGTTTTTTACCCCCACAGGTATAACTTCATATAAAGCAGTTACTGTGTGGCCGCTGCCGAGCTCACCGGCATCTTTTTTATCATTGTTAAAATCTTCCTTGTTCAACAAACGGTTTTCATACCCAATTAAACGGTAAGCCTGTACTTTGGCAGGATTAAATTCTATTTGCAGTTTTACGTCTTTTGCTATGGTAAACAGGGTGCCACCAAATTCATTAACCAGTACTTTTTTTGCTTCGCTGATGCCATCTATATAAGCATGGTTGCCATTGCCCTTATCAGCCAGCTTTTCCATTTTATTGTCTTTATAATTACCCATACCATAACCAAGCACTGTTAAAAAAACACCGCTTTTTCTTTCTTCTTCCACCATGCTTACCAGCGCATCATCGCTGCTGGCACCCACATTAAAGTCGCCATCCGTACATAGGATTACGCGGTTATTGCCTGTTTTTACAAAATTTTCTTTGGCTGTTTTATACGCCAGCTGAATGCCTGCCCCGCCGGCCGTGGAGCCACCTGCTTCCAGTTTATCAATAGCATCTTTAATAGTTGTTTTTTCAGCACCGCTGGTAGCAGGCAATACCAGTCCTGCATTACCCGCATATACTACCATCGACACTTTATCCTGTTCGCGCAACTGGTCAACCAGCAATTTCATAGACGCTTTTACCAATGGCAACCTGTTTTCGCCCATCATAGAACCAGATACATCAATTAGAAAAACCAGGTTGGAAGCCGGCAAATTTTCCACCGGGATTTTTTTCCCCTGCAGGCCTATCAGTACCAGGCGGTGCGCAGTATTCCAGGGACAGGCCGCCATCTCGGTATTAATAGAAAAGGGTGCTTCATTTACCGGTTGCGGATAATCGTAATGAAAATAATTTATCATTTCTTCTATGCGTACTGCGCCAGCCGGCGGCAACTGGCCCATTTCCAAATAACGGCGCACATTACTGTAAGAAGCCGCATCCACATCAATAGAGAATGTAGATAACGCATTTTCTGCCACCGTAAGAAAACGGTTTTCTACAATGCCGTTGTAGTCTTCAGTATCATAGTCTTTATCAGCTGCATCCGCAACGCCTCGGTATTTTTTTTCATGCTCAGCAGATTTATAGGGTTGCCTGTTTCCTGTTACATTAATACCTGCCACTTTGCCCTGCAGCGCATTGTAGACCGGCGAGGACTGGAGTATAATACCAGGCGCCATGGTACTTACGCTGCCGGTATAATCCATTTTTCTTTTAACACCATAGCCTACTACCACTACTTCCTGCAGATTTTGTTTGACCGGAGCTAATGAGACATTGATATTGGTTCTATTTTTAATGGCCACTTCTTTTTGCTTATACCCTACTGCGCTAAAAACAAGTACTGCTTTTTCATTGCTGACCGCTATTGAAAAATCACCGTTCGCATCGGTAGCTGTAACTTTAGCATGTCCTTTTTCCTGGATGGATACACCCGTCATAGCCGCAGCTTTATCATCTGTAACTTTACCATGAATGGTAATACTGTTACGCGAATTAAATGACAAGAGGCTGAATGCTGCCAGCAGGCAACTGAATAATACGTACCGCATAAGTATTTTTTTAAATTGAGAAATGATTTTTTGATGGTCAACCGGTTAATGGATGCACACAATTTTATAATTGCATACACGCAATGCTGATTTTTTGAATTATTTTGCCGGAAGGCGTGGAAGACGGAGATACCAGGGTTGTGTAAACCCCGCAACAAAAGCGTACTTGCACAACGGATGATGCACGATTGACGCCACTGATTAAAGATGTCTTTCTTAAAAACCATATCAAGCCCGGCGGCCAGCGATAAAGAACTGGTGCAGGCCTACCAGCATAGCGGTGATCTGGAGGTGCTGGCGAGCCTGTACCAGCGCTATATGGAACTGGTTTATGGCGTTTGCCTGAAATATCTAACGGATACTGAGATAGCCAGGGACGCTGTCATGCAGGTATTTGAAGAACTGATACAAAAATTAAAAAAGCACGAGGTAGACAATTTTAAAAGCTGGTTGTATACAGTGGCTAAGAATCACTGCCTGATGCAGTTGCGCAGTCAGAAGAATAAAAAAATGGTGGCCATCAGCCCGGAACTTATGCAAAGCGGGGAAGAACTGCATCTAAATGATGCGTTGCAGCAGGAGGCGGAGTTTAAAAAACTGGAACTTTGTTTGCAGACCTTATCTGGCGAGCAGCAGGAAACCGTGCAAATGTTTTACCTGCAACAGAAATGTTATAACGAAATTGTGGAACTGACCGGGCTTGACTGGAAAAAAGTAAGGAGCCTGATTCAGAATGGCAGAAGAAATTTGAAAATTTGCATGGAGAGAGATAGTTCGTAATTCATGGTCGATAGTTTTTAGTCCGTTTGCTGAAACAAAAATGGAACTATTTTATTTACAAATGCATATTAACTAAAACATCAACAGCTAACAGCACACCGCCAATGGCTATAAAATGACAAACGGTAATAACCATATTAATTATTCAGCAGCTGATATTGAAAAATACTGGAAGGGGCAATTGTCTGCCGCCGAACAGCACGCCATGGAAAAAGCCGCGTTGGAGGACCCGTTTTTGGCGGATGCCATGGAGGGCTACGAAGGGCGCAGTATCGATTCAGCTAAGGACAACACTGATTTACAAAAGCGCCTGGCCAATCGCGTAGCGCAGAAAAAGAAAACCAGTATTATACCGTTTGCCTGGAGGGCTGCCGCAGCAGTATTGCTGTTAGCGGGTGCAGCATGGTTATATACATCCATTAATAATAAATCAAAAAACAAGGATCTGGCCAAAAATGATCAGCTAAAAAATGCAAATCCCATAATACTCAAAGCAGATACAATAAGGGGTTTACAAGAAAACGGCGGCGCGGATGATACCATGCAGCTTCTTGCGTTTGAACAAAACAAAACGGCTCCTTCTCTGGTAAAAAAACCGGCATTTATTGTAAAACAAAAAGACAGCATTACTGGGGCAGCCGCTACTGCTGCTGTACCCGCCCCGGCACCCATTATACTGAACACAACCCCCAGTGCTAAACAAGAAAATCTTGCCCGCAAACAAGAAGAACCGGCTGCCTCATCGCTGGCAAAAAAAGAAACGCCAAAATCTGTAAACGATGAACTGGAACAGAAAGTACAGGGAATTGTAACAGAAGATTACAAAACAACCGATAAAGCGCTGGAACGCAGGTCCGGTAATAATAATGTTGCCAATACCTTCAATGGAAAAATAACAGACCAGGCAAATCAACCGGTCGCAAACGCATTCATACAAATACCCAACCTGAACGTTGCCACGCAAACGGATAAAAAAGGAAATTTTTCTTTCAGGGCACAGGATACTTTGTTGAGTGTATCTGTTGCTTCGGATGGCTTTGAAACGCAAAATCTTAGCCTGCATAACAATGCCCGCCTCAACCAGATTATATTGAAGCCTGCGCAAAATATCCTGAACGAGGTGGTAGTACAAAGCAATGGCGCGGAAAAGAGAAAAGACGATATAGCAAAGAAAAAAGACATCTCTATAAAAACCATGGATGCCGAACCCGCGGCAGGATGGGATGCTTATAATGAATACCTGGAAAAAAATAAAAAAATACCGGACGATGTAAAAAACATTCACGGCAGCGTGGTAGTTTCTTTTGAAGTACGCAGCAAATGGATGAACAATTTTACCATTGAGCACTCGCTGGATGATGCACTGGATGAAGAAGCCATCCGGCTTATAAAGCAAGGACCCGGATGGAAACTACTTAAAGGGAAAAAAGCGAATGCTACCGTTATAGTTAAGTTTTAACACAACCCGACGCTGGCTACAGCACATCTGCTAATCAGTAAATCTGTGACTGAAAATCAATTACCAGCCTTTTTTTCTATTCCCCTATTTTTGCCCTCTAAAACTATATTACCATGAAACGTATTTTGCTCGCCCTCTCCCTGGGCTGCGCTGTACTAAATGCATCAGCCCAGCAATTAAAAACCCCTGCCCCCAGCTCTACCCAAACAATTAAACAAGAGCTTGGCCTTGGTTCAGTTGAACTTTCCTACTCACGTCCCAATATGAAAGGCCGTAAGGTATTTGGTGATTTGGTACCTTTTGGAAAAGTATGGCGTACCGGTGCAAATAGTGCCACAACGCTCAGCTTCAGTGAAGAAGTAACCATTGGCGGCACAAAAGTACCTGCCGGCAAATATGGCCTGTTGAGCATACCTGAGGCAGATAGCTGGACGCTTATCATTACAAAACAACTGGATGTTACTTCTCCGGCCGCATATAAACAATCAGAAGATGTAGTAAGGGTTAAAGCAAGCGCTTTCCCTATGAAAGACCCAATGGAGAGTTTTACCATGCAGTTTGGCGATATAAAAGCCAACAGCACCAACCTGTATATTTTATGGGCCAACACAGGAGTAAGCCTGCCCATTACAACTGATGTTGATACAAAAGTAACAGCGCAAATCAAGTCGTTAATGCAGGATGATAACCGCCCTTACTTCAATGCCGCCATGTATTATATGGACAATGGTAAAGATTTGAACCAGGCCCTGGCATGGCTTAATAAGGCAGCTGAACAAAACCCAAGTGCATTCTGGATATTGCACCAGAAAGCAAATTGCCTGGCAAAACTGGGCAAAAAAGAAGAAGCAAAAGCAACAGCCATGAAATCTATTGAAGCAGCAAAGCTGGCAAAGAATGATGATTATGTAGCCCTGAATGAAAAATTACTGGCAACTTTGAAATAGTCTGCAGTCCGGAGTCAGTAATGGTTAGTCCTTGCCGATTCCACTAGCAATTAACTAATAAAGCATCTGCGGCAACTCTATAGGGTTGCCGCTTTTTTGTTGAAAAAAGGCTGTAACAGTAACGCCACGATTACAACGCCCAGCGCACCAATAGCGTTGAGCCATAAAAACCCAATATCAGATTTCCAGAAAAGCAATACAATGCATAGCTCAATGATGACTGCGCTGATAAATACCGCATCTCCCTTTACATGTTTTACATAAAATGCAACCAGAAATACACCCAGTATAACACCGTAAAATAAAGAACCCAATACGTTCACCGCTTCAATAAGGCTGCCCATATTGGTGGCAAACATCGCTATCACAATGGAGAAGATACCCCACCCGAATGTATACCAGCGGGAAGTATTATAATCCATTGTCTCGGTACAATTTTTTTTAATGAATTTTTTGTGAATATCCACTACTGTACAGGATGCCAGGGAATTTAACGCAGCCGCAATGCTGCCCCATGCTGCCAAAAAAATAACCGCAATTAACAATCCTACCAAACCTTTTGGCAGGTAATCAACTACAAAACGGAGAAAGATATAATTTGTGTCATTGCCATCACCGCCTATTTTACTTTTCTTTATCAGCCCTTTAAAATCTGTCCGTAATTTTTCTGTTTGCATATTCAGCAGCTGCAGTTTTTCTTCTGAAGCTTTTACATCGCCATTGTTTTTGCTTTCCTTCACCCATTTTGCTACGGTAGTTGTTTTTTCTTTAGACAACAGTCCATACTCCAGTTGCATAAGCCGCAATGAATCTTTATAGGGTGACGCGGCTACTTTGTTTACCTGTACTTCATTAAAAAATAAAGGTGCCTGGTTAAACTGGTAAAAGGTAAACACCAGTACGCCAATCAGCAAAATAGCAAATTGCATAGGCACTTTTACCAGGCCGTTCATCAGCAAACCAATACGGCTTTCGGTCAAGGTCTTTGCAGTCAGGTAACGGCCTACCTGGCTCTGGTCTGTTCCAAAATAAGAGAGTGCCAGGAAAAATCCCCCTATTAATCCACTCCATAAATTGTAACGGTCGTTCCAGTTAAAACTACCTTTATCCAGTCCGCTGGTGATTACATTTAAACGGCCCATGGTGCCGCCCACTTTCAGCGCATCAATAAAGCCCACTCCTTCCGGTAGCAGGTGTACTACCATGTAAGCCGCCATAAACATACCCGCAAAGATGATAACCATTTGCAGTTGCTGGGTATAAGCAACAGCCCTTGCGCCGCCAGTAACCGTGTAAATAATCAGCAGGCCACCCATGAAAACATTGGTGAGATAAATATTCCAGCCCAGTAAAGATGACAGTATAATGGCCGGTGCGTAGATGCTGATACCTGTTGAAACACCGCGCTGCAGTAAAAACAATAACGAGGTAAGCGTTCTTGTTTTCAGATCAAACCTGTTTTCCAGGTATTCATACGCGGTATATATTTTCAGTTTGTGAAAAATGGGAACAAACGTAATACATAACAATACCATGGCGATGGGAAGCCCAAAATAGTATTGCACAAAGCGCATCCCGTCTGTGTAAGCCTGACCAGGGGCTGATAAAAAAGTAACGGCGCTGGCCTGCGTACCCATGATACTTAGAAGCACCAGCCACCAGGGCATACTGCGGTTGCTCAGGAAGTAACCATCCAGGTTTTTTGTAGCACGGCCTTTATACAAGCCGTAAGCTATTATACCTGTTAAAGTAAAGGCAAGTACTATCCAGTCCGCGCTGCTCATGAAAAATAATTGGTAAAAATTGTAAACAAAATGATGAGTACAATAAGCGTTACCAGCACAAACACGTACCACTGTGTCCATGATGCAAACAAAGGCGGCTTATCATCTGGCTGATCGTTCATATAAAGTATTTAGTAGGCAGTCACAAAATATATAGTATTGAGTAATAAGTATTCAGACAACCCGCTTTTTCAATTGACCAATACTACAGTCGCGTTTTGTCCTGTTGCGGTAAAAAGCACCTGGTCTTTTTTATAAAAAGCCATGCAATTGCTTTCCCTGTTTCAACCTTACCTACTGTATACCCAGTACTACTTTTTCTTTCCGCTTACCATGCCTGCGGCGAGCAAACCGATGCCCAGCCCTATTAACAGGCCTATCTGTACACGCTTAATAAATATTCCCAATACAAGCCCCAGTACGATGGCTATTACAAAACTTATTTCTCTTCTGCTTTGCGAAGAATTGGCCATACTCAAAATCCTTTTTTATGATTCAATGCAATTATATTGGCCAGTAAACGGTAAGCACCAGGAACGCCCGCGGGTAATTCACGAAAAAACACCAGCCCGGTATACACAAAATTACCTTTGCCATATTTAGTGGTAATCAAACTTCCTTCGTCATCCTTTTCGCCTGCATCATGCATGGCGAAAATAGTTTCATAATGACTATCCCAATTGCTGGCATGGTAAATACTGCGTTCCTGTATCCAGCCATCAAAATCTTTACCCGTTATTTTATTGGGGTAGTTCAATACCGGGTGTGCTGGCTTCAGTATGGTTACGGCGGCTTGTTCATCTGTTACCCGGCTCCGGGAAATATCAAAAGGATAAGGCGCCATTTTAGCTTTCACCGGGCCAATCTGGCTGGAGGTATTGTATTGTACTACCAGGTTGCCGCCATTTTCAACATACCTCATCAGTATATCGTATTTAGCAGACATGTATTCATTTGTATTATACGCCCGAACGCCTGTTATTACCGCGTCCAGTGATTTCAATTTCTGTTCTGTAATATCATTTTGTTCAAGGTAAACTACTTCGTATCCCATTGCCATTAAGGCATCGGGCACATTATCACCTGCACCCTTAATATAGCCAACCCTTTTACCTTCAATCCTGATTTCATCATTAATAATTTTCAGCCTTGATTGAAACAGGTAATGTACTGTTGGAATATGATCATAATTAATCAACCGCATATAATTGGCAAAACCATTTTCAGTAAACTTATCCGTAAACACAATGGACGCAGCAAGGCTGGTATCTTTCTTTGATTTTAAAATAGAATCCAGTGGAAAAATGATGGTTTGTGTTTCGTTTAAACGCGTACTGATATTTACTTTTTGTTTTGTACCGTTACTGAAAACAATAGCCGCAGCACCAGCAGCAGCCGGCGTTTCTGTCTCATAATCTACAGCGATCTGTGTTTTAATTTTAGGGATGGTATTGGTTAATATAACTACGGGCGATACTTTTACAAGTACCGGTGGTACAACTATTACAGGCTGGTAAATCTCACCTTTTACGGGGTCAGTATATTTGTATTGCAGCGAAAAATTGGTCGTTAAAAAAGATGAGTCAATCATTGCAGTTAAACGTCCGGTATTCATCCTGTTTTGCGGCAACCCGATCTCATCCTGGTTTTTCACTGTATAGCTGCCTTCTGTCATTTGTTCTTTTAGCCAGTATGGCTGATCATCCATGGGCTGCGGCTTCGGCAGCCAGTTAAAGGAAACTGTTTTCACCTGGTTATAAGCAAGCGAATCCGACACTGCAAAACTGGTATCGTAATAAAAAATCTTCACTTTTCGTAAGGTGCTTTTGTTGCGGTTTACCACATTAAAAGAAACCCTCAGCGAATCACCACTAACGGCCATCTGCTTATTGGCAACCGCTTCCACAAACACGCCCGAACTTGCGGCAATCATTTGCATTACACCGGCTAATTTTTCGGTTATCAGTACCGGCATCTTATCCATATGCTTCATGATAGCCGTTGATATTTTTTGTAATGGACGGATGCTTTTAGCGGGTTGTTGCGGATCAAATTGCTGAATCACCTGATCTATATCGCCTGCTATTTTTGCATCTCCTGTTCTGGCCCAGGAAACATCTACGCCATCCATAATATCAGCAGCAGGTGCATCGCCGGCAACGGTTGTAAAATATTCAAATGATTGTCCGCGTGTTTTAGGAACACCAAAACCCTGGCTCTTGTGCTGGCTGCGGCTGTCTGCTGCAATTTCTCCATAACTTTTACCCAGCAATACATTGTAGGCGCCAACATCTATCTTTAACTGGTTTTCTGCCGTTGTGTTGGTAGTACCAAAATTAAATGTATTCCAGAGCAGGCGTTTGGCCTGCCATGGTTGTAACCGGTAGGCGGTTATTTGTTCAGGAAATCTTTTTGGGTCGGCAGCTGCATAAAATGCTTCACGGGCAAGTATAGCCGAAGCGGCGTGATGGCCGTGACCGGCGCGGGTATCTTCCGGAAAGCGGGTAATAATAACATCAGGCTGAAATTTCCGGATTACCCAAACCACATCGGCCAATATTTTCTCTTTATTCCATATTCTAAACGCTTCCTCCGATGTTTTGGAGAAACCAAAATCAAAAGCCGTGGAAAAAAACTGTTCTGCGCCATCTATACGCCGGGCAGCCAGTAGTTCCTGTGTGCGTATAAGACCAAGATTAATGCCCTGTTCATTGCCGATTAAATTCTGGCCTCCATCACCCCTGGTTAAAGAAAGATAACCAGTACGGTATAATTTGTCTTTTGCCAGATAGGCGAGCAGGCGGGTATTCTCATCATCCGGATGCGCGCCGATGTACAGCACATTGCCCAATACATTCAATTTTTTTATGCCCAGCAGTATTTCTGATGAGGATAATGACTGCGGCGCCTGCGCAACTGCCTGTCGCGATAGTCCAATAATGATTACTAAAAGAACTGATAATAACAATTGCTTCATGCGGTATATTTATTTCAATGACTTTACCTGTCTGATAAATTCGTATTGGCCGGCAAAGAAAGCCGGTATTGCTTTGTCTTCTTTATCAAAACCCCCTTCCTGCCAGCTGATGGTATTTTTTTTTACCTCTATATGATACGCCAGGTATTCAATACCCGGAACATTGGAAAAACAATCTTTGCCAAATGAATCACCTGCATAACCTGTTTTGTTTCTCTTAAGGTACACTTCGCAACCATGACGGGTAAACAGGTGATAGAGGTAAAGGTTTGATTCCTGCTTTATTTCGCGGCTTAGCTGAACAGCTTTCTGCGTTTCCTTAAAATCCAGCAACTGCAATATGAGTGTCGTATCATCCTGCAGGTAAAAATGCCATACCTGGAAAAAATGGCCGGTATCCACTCTTTCTGTAAACATCCATATACCATCTTTTCTTTTCTGCCAGATGGGCTGCACTGTTAACCCGGCATTTACAAAGTGGGTATCTGCTTTTACCTGTACATCGTTTGAAAAAGCCCCGGTACTAAAGGTTTTCAGCTGCCTGAGATCGGCAGCGGAAAATTTTTGGGCCCCGGCAAACAATGGAAGCAAAAGTATCAACACACAGCATCGCGTCATATGCATACTATTTAATACAACCGAAGATCGGCAAATTATGGAAAAGCAAGACGCTTACTCGCCCGCTTATACATTTTAACGGTTGCTTGTATATCATTCTCCTACGAGAAAGACCGCATTGCAGAACAGCAGCTTACCATTTTCCCAAAAACTGCGGAAAAGCGGGTTATCTGCCAGGAATACCACGGTGCCCCTGCCCATATCAACGCTGCCGAACAAAGTGCCGTCTTTCAGTTTTTCCTTTAACTTGTTGCCGGTAAACCCGCTTATGTAATTATCTTTTTTTATGATGCCCACGTTCCAGCCTTCTTTCAGGAATTCATATATGTTGTCATCCTGTTTGAGTGTATAATAACCATCGGTATATCCAAAAGCCAACGGGTGAGAATTATCCAGTTCTATTTTAAAAATAGAGCCCGGAATGCTATTGGTAATATATTCTTTCTCGCGGTCATCATATTTTTTCAGCAGGGTATAATCATCTTTTTTAGGTTCGTCCTTGTCTTTCTTCTCATCTCCGCTGCCTTTAATTTTGAAACCCCAGTCTGCGGTACTCATTTGTGCAGCAGCATTTTCCAGCGCAATTATCTTTCCACCTTTTCTTACCCATTCTTTTAACTGGTCATTCTTTTCCTTTTGTGCAAACAGGGTGTAATAACCATCGGGTATAATCAGTACGTTAAAATCGCCGGGTGCTATCCTGCTTAAATCATCCGTATTAATTAAGCTGACCGGGTAGCCCAGTTGCTGATCAAAGAAATGCCATATTTCTCCCATCCCATTAGAGGAAACTTCTTTGCCGGCCAATACAGCTATTTTAGGTGCATGTATAAACCGAACTTTATCGGAGCCGATGTCAAATCCTTTATCAACAAAACCAGAAGGCACGGCAATCGCCTCTACGGCATTTTTTGCAGCAGCAGTTTTAATTTTTGTTTCCAGGTCTTTCCCAAAACTGTAATTGGACGCTTTTGTGATAATGAGTGATCCCCTGTCGAAATCATAGCTACCTGCTTTAAATGGTTGCTCAGCATAACGTACTTTAATACCATTGGTCAGCAGGGCCGATAAAAAAGCAGCGCTGCTCAATCCATTCCATTTAACCACGTATGCGTAGGTGTTTTCGAAACTGACGGCAACTGGCGTAGTCTCTGGTACAGGATTGGTTTTTGACACCGCAGTGACATAGCTGGTAAGCCCGAAAGCTTTGAGGCCATACGCAAAAGGTAGTGACCATGCCGTAATATCGTAGGTAGCAGAATCACTTAATTTGGAGGTTCTTTCAAAAAGCACTTTAATTAAATTGCTTCTTGGCTGGTTGGCATTGATAACGATATCGCCCGCTGCAGTTTTGAATGGCTCGGTTTTACCATTCTGATAATTCAGGCCGCTTAAATTTCCAACATTTGTATATGACCAGTCGATGGCGTTTTTATTCAACAAAGTTTTTAATCTTTCTATGCGGTCTGTACCATCATACTTAAGAACATAACTCTTAAATTCTCCGGCAGGTGTTTGTACCGCAGCGTTAAAATATTTCCGGAACTCTTTTACTACGGCTGCTGCCTGCTGACTGGTAATCTCAATTGTAGACATGCCGGTTGTATAATGGTGTATTAACCGGTCGCGCAGGGTAAGTGTATCGCCATCTTCTTTAACTACTGCAAGTCCGCCACGGCTATGGCCGCCCTGTTCAAAGGTCATACCAATAGCGCCATTGTACGTGGGATATGTATCGCCGTAACTGGGATAAAAAAGATCAAATCTTTCCCTGGTAAAATACAGCCAGCCGTTGGCATCAAAATGCTTTGCATTGTTTCTGCCAATCATGGTTTGAAAGCTGCGCTGCCAGGGGGTTATTACTTCGTGGAAAGGTTCTGCAGCAGGCGCAAAATAGTATGGTGCGTTATAGCCCTGTTCATGAAAATCTACATGCACCTGGGGCAGCCACTGGTTGTATTTTATTAAACGCTGCTGAGACTCTACCTGTGTCTGCCAGGCCCAGTCGCGGTTGAGATCAAAATTATAATGATTGGTTCTGCCACCGGGCCAGGGTTCAATGTGTTCTCTTGCTATGGGGTTTGCATCGGGGGTTTTTCCCTGCATCTGATTTTCCCAGTTTACATAACGGTCACGCCCATCCGGGTTTATACAGGGGTCCAGTATAACCAGCGTGTTCTTCAGCCATTCTTTTGTACTGGCATTGGCAGGGTTTACCAGTTCATAAAGCGTTAGCATAGCTGCTTCCGAAGAAGAAGGTTCATTGCCGTGCACGTTATAGCTGAGCCAGACAATAACTGGTGCGTCTTCGCTGGCAGCCATCTTATCCGCAGCCGCATTGGCCAGCCGTAAATTATTTTTACGGATATTTTCCAGGTTGCTTAAGTTTTCTTTTGATGCTATATAGGCAAGTAAGAGCGGCCGGCCTTCATTGGTTTCTCCGTATTTTTCCACCTTTACCAGGTCCGGCACCTGCGCAGCGATATAATATACATAGCTGGCAATTTTAAAATGCGGTGTGTACCGGCTGCCCAGCTTGTAGCCAAGAAATGCTTCCGGCGACTGCAACTGCGCGAAACTGATAATAGTGGCCGCAATAGAAACCAATGTCAAAAAAAATCTTTTCATAGTAGTATTTCTATTTTTAAAGGTTTTAAGCAAGGGACGATT
The DNA here is from genome assembly GCA_039916305.1 of Chitinophagaceae bacterium. Lineage (GTDB taxonomy): Bacteria > Bacteroidota > Bacteroidia > Chitinophagales > Chitinophagaceae > JACMLD01. Next base: position 16,187 of record JBDSLR010000027.1, read on the forward strand.
GAGCAAACAGCGAGGTGGCTTATCATCAGTGTTGATGGAACACCTATTGATGTTTCTTTCAGGTTCTTAACCAGTGAATGTATGAAACAACCCAACAAAAAAAAGCAGTCCAACCAATGAACTGCTTTTAAAAATATGCCGGTGCTATTAATAATATTTCAGGTGTAATTCTACGCGGCGGTTTTTAGCGCGGCCTGCCGCGGTTTTATTGTCTGCAACAGGATTATCCGTCCCGTGGCCCACTGCCACCAGCCTGCTCTCCTCTATTCCTTTGCTTACCATGTATTTTTTAACCGCGTCTGCCCGGTTTTGGCTCAACAACAGGTTTTTATCGGCTTTGCCGGTATTATCAGTATAGCCATCTATATCCAGTTTTAGGTCCTTGTTCTCATTCAGTATAGCAATTACTTCATTCAAAGGTTTATTTGATTTGGCCAGCAGCACATATTTACCGGTATTAAAGAAAATATTTTTAGCCGCATATTCAATTCTCTTAATTACTTCTTCTTTAATAACAGGACAACCACCGTTGGCGGCGTCACCAGCCAAATCCGGGCACTTATCTTCTTCATCATTAACGCCATCTTTGTCCTTGTCTGGTACCGGACAGCCCTGGTAGCGGGCCACACCTGCCACGTCGGGGCATTTGTCTTCTTCATCATTAACACCATCCTTATCCTTGTCGGGTACCGGGCAACCCTGGTACCGCGCCAACCCCGGTACGGAAGGGCATTTGTCTTCATTATCTGCAATACCATCATTATCCGTATCCGCACAGCCGTTAAACTTTGCAAGACCGGCTTTATCCGGGCAGGCATCCAGGCTGTCAACAACGCCATCGCCATCCCTGTCTTTGGGTGGTTCCATTCCAGGCGGCGGTGGCGGCGGAATAATTTTCGGCTCTTTTTTTACGCCTATATTGCCTGCTACGCCAATGCTGTGGTACAGGTGATTGGATGTATTTTCGGTGATGCCAAGACGGTATTGGGAATTAATAAACAGGAAAGCCTCGTCATAAAAATTAACCTGTATACCAACACCCAACGGTACAAAAGCGCCATAGTAACCTTTGTATTTGGAAGCGCCTATACCAGCGGACAAATAAGGCGTAAACCAATATTTATCGGTAAGCATCTTTGCATTTACAGATGCATCTGCTTCCAGCAATAAATTATCATTACCAAATGCACTTTTACCACTGATAGGGTAATCCAAAAAAGATCCTGCTAAACCAACAGAAAGATCAAGGTGCTTGCTTAGACCGTTAAGATAATTAACTGCCAGGCCGGGCGCCATGTTCTTAAACTGGTTAAGTTGCTTATCCCTGATGGCGCGGTTCAGTCCATATTTTTTTATATATCCGCCGCCATTAAAATCGTTAAAAAAGAAATTAACGCCCAGGGTAGGCCGTTTGATATAATCATTATCCTGCGAATGGGTTACCTGTAGTAAACCCTGTAACATCAGGAGAATCAATAGTAATTTCTTCATAACAAGATAGTTTAGTAATGAGGACAAAAATAACGGGTAGGGTTCAAAACGTGAAATATTTATTAACGACCGTTATTATTAATGCGACCGAATGGTTTTCACCTGTTTAATGGCATTTTTTTACCTGTTAAAACGCTGTAGTATGGCCATCAGGATAGAGAGTTTAATGAAAGTGAAAGACGTAACTGACAGGTGCCTGCAAGTTTTGGAACGATACAGGTAAAGCTATCTGGGTATATCATTTCCTTTCAACACCTCTAATTTCACCCTTGCCAGGCCCCTGCTTACGTAACCCAGTTTTGAGGCGGCTTTCCTGGAAAGATCTACCAGGCGTTTATTTTTATGATGTAACCTGTCTGTTACCTGAACTTTTACGGATTTCTTATTTCTTAGGTTGGTTACTTTAACCCAGGTGCCCAAAGGAAGCGAGTTGTGGGCGCAGGTCATTTTATTTTTGTCGTACAGCGCTCCGCCAGACATGGGCCTTCCCTGGAATTTATTGGCGTAATAACTGGCTGTGCCGTATTGTACCGCAGTTTTTTTCGGTGCCCTAACATGTCCTTTTGGCCGTGCTTGTGCAGCAACAGGCGTTACAGTAGTCAGTAAAAAAAAGACGACCAGGCAGGCAATGGTTTTCACTAATTAACAGGTTTATTGGCAAAATACCGCTCACTCAGCAGGCGGTCTTCATTGTAAATATCTTCGTAGAATTTCACTTTTCCATTTACAGCTGTACAGCCAAAATACCGGATAAACACGGGCAGCCTGGTTTTTACAGGTATTACATGTTTTTCTTTGCGTGACAACCACGCTGTTAACGAGTCTGTCTTAAAAGTATTTGAAGTGGGAGACGCATTAAGGCTGTCATTGGCGATGATAAAACGGGCAAGTTTATCCCATTGCTGTACCCGTACGCATCCATGGCTTAAAGCGCGGAAACTGCGACTGAAATAATAACGCTGATTGGTATCGTGCAGGTAAACGCTGTACTTATTGCTGAAATTAAATTTAAGGATACCGAGCGCATTGTCATCTCCGCTGCCCTGCACCACTTTATACGGAATGCCTTTGGTATACTTATTCCAGTTTACTGAAGATGCATACACCTCATCCCCGTTAAAATCAACCAGGCTGTACCCTTTTTTATTCAGGTAATTGGTATCTTTTTTCAACCCCGGCAATACTTCTTTTACAATAATGCTTTCTGGTATGGTCCATTGCGGATAAGTAACCATATCCGTTATTTTACTGGTCAGCAGCGGGGTACGGGTGAGGGGTTTACCCACTACAATTTTTGATTCAAGGGCCAGCGTATCATCATTCCACAACTGCAGGTAAAAACCCGGCAGGTTTACCCAGATATATTGGTGTGGCAATGTATCTGCCATCAGTTTATACCGGTCAAGGCTAACCGCAATGCGCTTAAATTTTTGCCAGTCATTAACATTCAGGCTGCTTACGGTCTTCTCTCCTATTTTACCAGTTACCGGAATGCCATGTCCTTTCTGGTATTTACGGATATTTCCGCGGAAGGAGGCCGTATCGCCCGGTATACTGATAAAATTAAGCTCGGCCAGGCGGCTTTCTACCTGTTTCAGCAACAGCGCAGAATCTTTACTCGGATATACCACATAAGTACTTCCACTAAAATCAGCAGAATCCAGGAAACTTGCAATGGCAGCTTTGAGATCAGTATATCCTTTCAGCTTTGTTTCAAGCTGCTCCAGCGAGCCCCGTATATTTTTCTGGGTAATGGCAGCCTGGAAATTCTGCAGGTATAAGCTATCATTTATTAAAGAGTCAATACGCGTGGAGACACTGTCCTGCGGCAGCCTTCCCACTTTTAAATCTTTTGCCATGGACATGTAGGCATCTGTAAACAACATATCTGCCCTGGCCCACAAAACGGCATTCTTTCTTTGCATGGAATCGGCCATACCATTGCGGATTCTGGCAAGCGATGAAATATTATAGTCAGACGGAAACAACCCGTACAAACGGGAAGCTGCGATAAACGCATACAGGGAATCAGCCAGCGTAGTCCATTTTTCTTCGCTGCTCCATATTGGCTGGAAACTACCCGTTGTATAAACAGTATTGAGCCAGTTTGTGTGCTGCAAAGTAACAGAATCGTTGAGCTTTCCCTGGTTCGCGGTAATATATTGGAGGTTGTTCTGCAGCAGCTCTTTTACTTTTTCATCAATTTTTTCAGGCATTTTCACCACAACTACTTCAGGTGGCTTTTGTTCTGTATTATTGCAGCCTGCTGTTATGCAACCACTTAGCAGAAAAAGCCATAAAAGAGTGCGCTGATAAGAAAAAAAGCTGCGGGGGGTTAGTTTCATCATATTATTATGTAAAAAGATACTGTAATTTCGAAAAAACCAAATTTTATCAATGAATTTACCCAAACAAAGGCATTTTTTGTTAACTGTATGGCTGGTTTTAGGAACAATCATTGTTTTTGCCCAGCCGGTTACCCCACCACTGAGCAAATATGGCGTTCCGGTGATAAAAGAAATGAGCATGTACGAAGCTACCGTAAAGGCAGACAGCAATAAGCAAATGGTGGAACTGAAAAGCCTGATGCCAAATATTGTGTATGATCTGAAATATGCTACTGACAAGAATTTTATGCGCAGGAATATGTATCCTGCCAAAACTAACTATACCTTCCTCCGCCTGCCCGCTGCTAAAGCACTTGCCCAGGTACAAAAGGAACTGAATGAAAAAGGCATGGGGTTAAAAATATTTGATGCCTACCGCCCTTATGCGGTTACTGAAAAATTTTGGGAAATGGTGCTGAATGAAAAGTACGTGGCCGATCCTAAAAAAGCAAGCGGCCATAACCGGGGTATTTCAGCAGATCTGACTATCATCTACCTGCACAATGGTAAAGAAATACAAATGCCTACCGGCTTTGACAATTTCAGTGATACCGCGCATCATACATTCATGAATATTCCTTTTGAGGCATTACAGAACCGTAAAATCCTGAAAGATATCATGGAGAAAAACGGTTTTAAAATGTTTGAAACAGAGTGGTGGCATTATTCCTGGCCAGATGAGAAGAATTATTACGAAGCCATGGACATTCCTTTTGCGGAGTTTAAAAACGCTGGCAAACATTGATCTTACCACTCAATGCCAGTAATATGCTTACCTGAATTTGGCTGTTTTTTCATCACCCGTAATATCAGCCCCGCTCCTGATTTGTACCTGGGCGTTACAAATCCATTCATGGCAGCCTTTGCTGAACAGGTAGTCATTTACGTTGTTTATTAGCTGCATTATTTCCGTATACGTTCCTTCAAGTTGGGTGGCAAACGGACCAACTTCATGCTTTACACCCGATTGCTGAATAATAGCGATGGCTTCATCTACCCATTCATACGGATGTTTATCCTGTACAATAGGCAATATCTGTAAAGACGCATTTACTATAAACTGGTGCATAAGCTATGATTCAGATATTGATGACTCCAACCACCGCTTCCGGGTTAATAGGGCCATAGACATGGGGGAACGTATCCGCCGTGGAAGGCGACCATTCGTAGATATAACGGCTGCTTAACTTATCAGTGTCTATTACCAGTTTCACCAGGTTTGTCTTAGCTGCAAAATAACGTTGCAGTACACCCGCTACCTGGGCATCATCTGCCGAACAATGTATAAAACCTTCCGCCTGCAACGACGGGGTTGTATAAATGCCGGACGCCTGGGCGGCCTTCCATTCAGCAGCGGTGGTTACATGAAAAATGATTGGCATAGTAAAAATTAAAGGATTCTTTTAATACGATGCTCCAGCATCATTAAATCAACCAGCACCATGGCCGTTACAGCTTCCAGTACTACCGGCACACGCAAGGCAATACATAAATCATGGCGGCCTTTTACAGAAAAACTTTCCACGGCGCCGGTTTCCCAGTTGAGTGTATGCTGCTCTTTGGGTGTAGAAGACGTAGGCTTAACAGCAATCCTGAATACCAGCTCATTGCCATTAGTGATACCGCCTACTACCCCACCAGCATGATTGGTAGTAGTTTTGCCGGTTTTGTCTTCTATAACATCATTGTGATCTACGCCAAACATTTTAGCTGCGGCAAAGCCGGTACCAAATTCAATACCCCGTATGGCGGGTATAGCAAATACTGCATGGCTGACAGCAGATTCAACCGAATCAAAAAAAGGCTCACCCAGTCCCACTGGTAAACCATTTACCCTGCATTCTACAATACCGCCTATTGAATCTTTTTGGTCGATGGCTTTTTGCAATCCTTTTTCCAGGTCTGTTTCGCCACCTATTTCCAGTATGGTAGCGGCTACGTTTATGCCATCATCCTTTGGTTCTACCTCACCCAAACCCTCTCCAAAGGGGTGTTGGTCGTGATTGGGATTAACCTGGGCCAATAATTTCTTCGCTATCACGCCTGCTGCTACCAGGCAAACCGTTAACCTTCCGCTGAAATGCCCGCCACCCCGAAAATCTTCATGACCACCAAATTTTGCATGTGCTGTAAAATCAGCATGACCCGGCCTCGGCACTGCGCGTTGCTTTTCATAATCGCCGCTGCGGGTATTGTTATTTTCAAATAAAATAGTAATGGGGGCACCCGTGGTTTTACCATTGAAGACGCCGCTTTTAAAAATAGGCAGATCGTCTTCTTTGCGGGGCGTAGTACCTTTTTGTGTACCACCTTTTCTTCTTTCAATATCTTCCACGAAATCTGCTACGGTTAATGATAAACCCGCCGGACATCCGTCAATGTTTACCCCTGCAGATTCGCCATGCGATTCACCAAAAATGTTTATCCGAAATATTCTTCCAAATGCATTCATAATATCTGTCCCGCAACAGCAGGATTGCTTATGTTGTTTGTAATATAAATATCAGCGACATTGGCTTTTTTGTTTGCGGATGAACAGGTTCTCTTACCGCCATCAAATAATATTTTGCCGCAAACAGCGCTAACCAATCTTCTAAAGTACGAAACCACCATTGATATGGCTGCTCAAAGTTTCTTTTCATACCGTTCCAGCTACCCTCTTTCCAGCCGCTGCTGTATTCACCTGCTGCCGCTATCGGTAAGGGGTGCAGGGTCTGAATAAATAATAACCCATTTTTTTTCAAAAAGTTGGGAACAGCATTAATTAATGCATCTGTGTCCTCTTTGTCAATCAACGCAAAATTAATAACAGCTGCATCAAATGGCTGTTGCGCAAATTTTCTTCCTGAAGCCATTTCCTGGTAAGAGGCAGTTTCGTAAAAATCACCTCCCTTTACAATGGCATTTTCTATTAAGGCGGCAATGGCATCTACGCCAAACGCTTTCCGGCCTTTTGCCCGCAGCGCCCTGGTTAGCCATCCTTCGCCACATCCTATATCGAGTACCGTTTCAACGTCATATCCGCAAACTGTATTTATAATGGCATCATTGGTAACCAGCGTACGGCTCTCCAGGTCAGCATGATCAATGGTCTCAATCCAGGTTGATGCATTGGCCGTCCAGGATTGTAATATTTGTTGTGCTGCCGACATTTTTTATTTTGACCCGGGCATTGTTTGTACTATTAATCTTCGCTGCCAGCCCGAAAGATTCGTTCTGGCGGGCGTCGCACCTTGTACTTTTTGTTTTGTATTGAATGCACTACCGCCGGGCATGTACACGCTGTTTTGCAAATCAGCATTATTTCATTTAATATTTCACCACTGCACCCAATTGTTTGAGGTGCGCATAAAAATCAGGGTACGATTTATCAATGGCGTCTGCTTCTTCAACTACCACAGCACTATTTGCTTTTAAACCGGCCACGGCACAGGCCATCGCAATGCGGTGATCGTGCCTTGAATGTACATTGCCGCCCTGTATACCGGTACCGCCTTTGATCAGCATCAGGTCATCCTGCAACGTTATTGCTATACCCATTTTCCCAAATTCATCCTGCAAAGTTAATGCGCGGTTACTTTCCTTGTGTGTTAACCGGCTCGCTCCTTCAATAGCGGTTGTACCGCTGCAGCAGGCTGCCAGTGCAACAAGTGGTGGAAACAAATCCGGGCAATCTGTTGCATTGAAATGAAACGCTTTTAAGGGCATGGGCCGCAATTCAATCTGTGAAGGCTCAATAGAAATACCGGCGCCGCAATCCATAAGGGCCTGCAGCACCGCCTTATCTGCCTGGGTGGAGAACACATCCAATCCCTTTACGGTGATATTGCCGGCAATGGCCCCTGCTACTAACAGGAATGCACCACCGCTCCAGTCTCCTTCTACCGTATAGTTGTGAATTGTGGGTTGTGGGTCGGGAGCCTGTTGATTGTAATAAAATGATTCGTAATTTCTGTTCTCCGGCACTTTCAGACCAAACTGCTTCATTACATTCAGCGTAAGGTCAATATACGGTCTGCTCTTTAAATTATTAACAGTAATAGCAACATCTTTGGCACCTGCGGCTGCATACGCCATTAGCAAACCGGTTAAAAATTGTGAGCTGAGCGATCCGTCAATGGTAATATTTTTTGGCAGTACCGGCCCTTGTATAACCAGCGGCAGTTTGCCATTTTTAGTTTGCACTTTAATACCCAGTTGCGGCAATACCTCATCAAAAAAATCCATGGGCCGAACGGCAAGGCTGCCACTGCCATTAATGGTAACCTGCTGCTCACTCAAGGCAACCAGTGGCGTAAACATGCGTATGCTTAAACCACTTTCACCACAATTAATTTCACCTGCAACCGGGTTTACGCCCCGGCTGGTAATGATTAATTCATCGTTACTGATTGTGAGTTCAGCGCCCAGGCGCTGAATAATATCCATTGCAGCCTTATCGTCATTTGAATGGCCGGGATTGCGGATAATACTTTTTCCCTGTGCTACCAGCGCTGCCGCACAGGCTCTTTGCATCGAGCTTTTAGAGGCCGGCGCCTGTATTAATCCTGATAACTGAGATGGCTGTACCGTTGCAATCATAATACCCTTAACCCTTAAAGGGTAATTTAAAGTTCATTAATAATACTTTGTAATTCCTTCAATGGAATGGATTTCACCACGCCTTTTCCTATTTTTTCCAGCAATACATAATTCATGGCCGTACTCACTTTCTTTTTATCCTTTTGTAAAATATCAAATGCTTTGGCTTTATCAAATTGGGTATATGTTGGCAAACCGTATTTGCTGAGCAGTGCAACTACCCGTTCCGTTTGCTTAAAGCCGGTAAGCTGTGCCGAAATCTTGCAGGCATAGGTGCTGCCAATAGAAACGGCCTGCCCGTGAGAAAAAGCATACATGTTTTCAATGGCATGCCCGAGGGTGTGGCCAAAATTCAGCAGCTTGCGATCGCCGCTTTCAAACTCGTCTTTTTGCACCACTTTGGTTTTTAAAATGGCATTGCGCTGAACCAGTTCACACAATAAAGTCTTTTTACTTTGGTAATTTTTCAGCGTATTATTTTCCAGCTGCTGAAACATGGCTGCGTCTTTTATGCAGGCATGTTTAATAATTTCTGCAAAGCCATTTTCCCATTCAGCCTGCGGTAAGGAATTTACAAAAATCATATCGTGCAGGATAAAAGACGGCTGGCGGATGATGCCGACCATATTTTTATACATGCCAACATCTATACCGTTCTTGCCGCCAATACTGGCATCTACCATAGACAGAATAGTAGTGGGAATAAAACCAAAGCGTATGCCGCGCATGTACACCGATGCCACATAACCGGTTAGATCTGTAATTACGCCACCACCTACGCCCACCAGGGTTGATGTACGGTCGGCGCCCATGTCTATCAGCTGTGCAATCAGTTTATCAACCGTTACCTGCACCTTGTGTTCTTCACCCGCCTGTATAACAATGGTATTCCAATTTTTAAAACGCCTGGTATGCGCATTAAAAATGTTTTCGTCTGTAATGATGATGGTGGAATGCCGGTCAACTATTTCGTGTAAATGACTGATGCCATGGGCCAGGTAATAATCTACGGATGAACTGGAAAATGTATAGGTTCGTTTTTTCATACCCCTAACCCCTAAAGGGGAATTGATAACTTTTTAAAACATGATTTTGTTAGCAGGATGATACTATACCATAACATGGAATAAGCAGTTTCCTTGCAACAGCCTCCCCTTAAGAATAAATTAAAACCGCTGTTACCAATCATCCCCGAACTAAGTCTTCCACCGCCAGCTCCTAAGGGGAGAATAATTTATTTTAATAAATCTTAAAATAAATAAGATTCATTATTACTTGGTTGTCTGGTGCTGGTCTCAATACTATTATTTAAATACTAAGTACTAAGTATTAGCTATTCATTACCTTATTCTGGTGATTGATGCTTTCCATATGCACAGCATCGAGGTATTTGGTGATAAATTCTTTACCCAATCCCAATTTTTCTCCACGGTTAAATGCCCTTTCCAAGATTTCATTCCAGCGGTTGGTCTGTAAAATGGTAATGTTATTATCCTTTTTATATTTGCCAATCTGGTCTGCAATTTTCATGCGCTGTCCCAGTATCTGCATCATTTCATCATCCAGGTGGTTGATCTGCTGGCGCAATTTTTCCAGCGCTGCATGATATGCTTCTGAGTTTACATCTTCTTTTCTCCATACAATGGTATCCAGCATTTCAGCCAGTTGCTCAGGCGTAATCTGCTGCTTGGCGTCGCTCCATGCATTATCCGGATCAATATGGCTTTCTATCATCAGTCCATCAAAATCCAGGTCAATGGCTTCCTGCGCTACTTCCAGCAAGATGTCCCTGCGTCCGCAAATATGAGAAGGATCATTAATGATCATCATGTGTGGGTTGCGGCGTTTCATTTCAATGGCCAGGTGCCACATGGGTGCATTGCGGTATTCCGTATTCCCGTAAGAAGAAAATCCACGGTGTATCAATCCTATTTGTTTTACGCCTGCCCTTGCAACACGCTCAACCGCGCCCGTCCACAACTCAAGATCCGGGTTTATAGGGTTTTTTATAAGCACGGGTATATCAACACCTCTTAATGCATCTGCTACTTCCTGCACACTAAACGGGTTTACAGTTGTGCGGGCGCCGATCCATAAAACGTCTACATCAAAAGTCAAGGCGTCTTCTACCTGTTTGCCGGTAGCCACTTCCACCGTAGTTGGCAAACCGGTCAGCTTCTTGGCCTGCTGCAACCATGGTAAACCTTTGGCACCAATGCCTTCAAACAAACCAGGCTTTGTACGGGGTTTCCAGATACCTGCACGCAGCATATCTATTTTGCCGGTATTGGCTAAACGCTGTGCGGTTGCTATTAACTGTTCTTCGGTCTCAGCGCTGCAGGGACCGGAAATGATTAATGGACGTTTGTTCCATTTCTCCTGTACTAATTCTTTCATTGTTGTTGCTATTGCTTGCATTTGTAAAGATTGTAAAGTTAAGCCGTCTGTTCCAATTGGGAATAAACGGGTGTTTGTTAATAAATATGGTACCGGCAATCGTAATTATATCTAGCATCGTTGCCCGCCCGGATGAATATACGGCCGGAGGGCCCTTGCACTGTTCTGCGGTGTCTCCCTACGCAGCGCCCTGCATTGATCGTGTTTTTATATTATCATACTGCAACAATTCATTTTACTTTATTATTCTTCTTATCTTATTGGCATCTTCTATCAACTGCAAAAGATAGCCGTAATTTTCTTTTTCCAGGCAGGCCTTGAATTTGCGCAACTGCGAAATATGCTCATTCAGTACATCCAGCACATTCTCCCTGTTCTGCATAAAAATAGGTACCCACATGGCCGGGTTACTTTTTGCCAGGCGAACCGTACTTTCAAAACCACCACCAGCCAGTTCAAAAATGGCATCTTCTTCTTTTTCTTTTTCAAGTACCGTGTTAGCCAGCGCAAAAGAAGTAATGTGTGAAATATGGCTTACATAGGCAGCGTGCATATCGTGGCTTATTGCGTCCATATAGACCAGGTGCATACCGATCTGTCTGTACATTTCCTCTACCACGGCAACCGCATCAGCGTCACTTTTTTCTTTTTCACAGATAACACAAGTGCGGCCTGCGAAAGCATTTTTTACGGCAGCCTCCGGACCACTGTATTCTGTACCCCACATGGGGTGCGTGGCTACAAAACGCCTGCGCATGGGATGATCTGCCATCGCTTCGCACAAAGCATTTTTGGTGGAACCGGCGTCCAGCACAATCTGCTTACCGGTTACCATATCCATAATGCGCTGCATCATGGGCAAGGTTACATCCACAGGAATAGATACATAGATCAGCTCGCTTTTTGCAACGGCTTCTTCCAACGGTAATGCTTCATCTATCAATCCTAATTCCAGTGCTTTATTCAGACTTTCTGCTGAGCGACCAACACCTATTACATTTTTTACCATGCCCCGCTCTTTCAAAGCCAGGCCAATGGATCCGCCAATTAAACCAACCCCTACTATTGTAATTGAGTCAAACATTGTATTATATTTTTTGGCTAAAAGAACAAAGAGAAAAAGAGTGGTGTTTGTACGCCTTATTACTGCTTTTCCTTTTTATCTGATGTCTGATTAATGCTGTTGCTTTAATTTATTCCAATACTTTTTTAGCTTCCTTGTCCTTTTCCCCTATCGGCTTCTTTTCTCTTTGTTCTCTTAGTGTCTGTACCCTAACTATGGCCGCATCTATATTCTCCTCTTTGCAGCACAAACTCACGCGTACGTAATCATTTCCTGCATCACCAAAAATGCCACCCGGTGTAATAAAAACATTGGCATTGTACAGCACCTCATCACTTACCGCATAGCCATCATTGTAACCGGCCGGTATTTTTGCCCACACAAACATGCCCGCCTGGTCTTTACTGAACTGGCATTGCAGCAGTTCAAGCAATGCAAATACCTTCTCCCTTCTTAACCGGTAAATTTTATTGATGGAATCGTACCAGTCTTTGCCCAGGCCCAGTGCTTTTGCAGCAGCAAGTTGTACGGGCAAAAACATCCCACTGTCCATATTGCTTTTAAACCGCAATATTTCATCTACTCTTGCTTTGGCAGCGCAAAGCATACCAACACGCCAGCCTGCCATATTTTGTGATTTGCTTAAAGAATTCAATTCAATCACACAATCTTTCGCCCCTTCAATATGAAGCAGACTCATCGGATTGTCATTCAGAATAAAACTGTACGGGTTATCATGAATCAGTAAAATATTATTACGTTTAGCCCAATGCACCAGTTTTTCAAAAAATGCCCGGGTAGGCAACTGACCAGTAGGCATATGCGGGTAATTCACAAACATCAGTTTCACTTTACTGAGATCTGTTTGATCCAGCACATCAAAATCAGGTTGCCAATTATTGACGGCGGTAAGGTTGTAAGCTTTTATTGTACCACCGGCTAATTTAACCGCGCTACTGTAGGTAGGATAACCAGGATTTGGTATCAATACTTCATCGCCTTCATTAAGGTAGGTCATGCAGATATGCATAATGCCTTCCTTGCTTCCTATAAGTGGCAATATTTCTGTATCGGGGTCCAGGTCAACTTTGTACCAGGTTTTGTACCAGCTGCTGATAGCGTTGCGCAAAATGGGCGAGCCTTTATAACTCTGATAAGCATGTGTATTTGGTTTGGCACTTTCTTCCTGCAATACTTTTATTACATCCGGATGCGGCGGCAGATCCGGACTGCCGATACCAAGGCTGATAATATTTTTACCCTGCTTGTTAAGCTCATCTATTTCGCGCAATTTCTGCGAGAAATAATATTCGCCAATGCCTTCCAGCCTTTTTGAAGTTGTTATCATGATTAGATTATCTTGTCACGTTAGCATTTTGATTTGAGATGTAGTGAAATTGAAATTTATTTTGATGCAGCATCTTAATACATCACAAAAACCCGTAATCCCAAAATCAGCAATTACAGTTTATTAAACGGTTTTTCCTTTCTTATACACTCCATATACTTTTATTTCCTCTGTCAATGGCCTGATGGCGTCCATTACGGTATTAAATTGTTCCAATGTATCAAACTCCATATCAGCATGAAAACTGTATTGCCAGTCGCTGCCGGGAATAGGGAAACTTTGCAGCTTGCTTAAATTGATACCACCTGCTGCAATCTGCGTAAGCACTTTTGCCAGGCTTCCACGTGAATGATCTGTATTAAAGTTTACAGATGCTTTATTAGCGCCTTCCGGCAACATCATAATATCCTCCCGCTGTAATATTAAAAAGCGGGTATAATTATTTTTCATGGTGTGGATATTGGGCGCTAGCACGTGCAGGTCAAATAATTTTGCGGCCAGCTTACTGGCAATACCGGCTATATGTTTGCTGCGGTGCTGGTGGATATGTTTTGCACTCAAAGCGGTATCTTCTGTTTCAATCAGCTTCCAGTCGTACTTATCTAAAAATCCAAAACACTGCTGAATGGCGATGGGGTGTGAATGTACTTCCCGGATGTCTTCCAGTTTTACACCGGGATTTACCAGCAGGTTCTGCTTTATTTGAAGGTAGATTTCACCGGCAATTTTGAGATTGCTTTTTTTAAGCAAATTGTAGTTGGGAAGTATGCTGCCTGCAATAGAATTCTCAATGGCCATTACACCGCCGTCACTTTCTTTTTTGCTGCCGGCAATTTTTATCACATCCCTGAAAGTAGCACAGGGCAGCACCGTTACATCTTTACCAAAAAACTGCTGTGCCGCCACCTGGTGAAAGCTGCCTTCGTAACCCTGTATAGAAACTTTGTGTGCCATAATATACTTTCCCGTTAGCGCCGGGGGTTTCAGATAACAAAAAATCCCCCGATTATCGGGGGATTTTTTTATGTTGTTTTACAATTTTCAGTTTAAGTGTATCAACAAAATTATCCCCGCCTCTTACTAAAGTAGAAGTAGAAACTAAAACCAAAATATGTTTTGTTGATTGCCATTACCATTCAAAAATAGGAACTAATTGCAAAGCGCCAAAAAATTTATTTAACAGATCGCCCAGAACCCTTACCAGACGGGCAAAAGCTAACGATTGTTAACTAAGCCGGTTCATTATTTCGCCATCTATTTTTTTGAAAAGGTGAAAGGGTTTGTACACCCGCCAGTTATCTATCTGCATCAGTTCCAGGTAGCGGTTAAGCTTTGCTTTTCTGAAATCATGCTGCGTCTGTTCAGGCATATTAACGATCACCACCCACCCATTTTCATCGGTCACTTCTTCAAACCATTCTTCATAATAATCTTTTCCATCACTATGAAAATTGAGCACATTTTCTGTTATGAGCACAAACTTTGTAATCCCCTGTTTAAAGAAAACATCGGTTACTTCCCGTTTCAGTTCCATGATATCATTTTCAATGGCATCATTCCATTCTCCAATCAGTTCAATAATTACATACTGCTCTTCATAATCAGCCATGATAACTTTCAGGTACAATGTCCGTGAACCAAAATCATCCCATTGCGGGTGAATATAATAATTGTACACAGTCTGAGAAAATTCAAACTCAGAATATACCCTGCCATAAAAAGGCGAGCGCTCATCTTCTTCGCTGATATAAATATGCCGCCAGTTATAAAATGGTTCAATGTCCTGCATAATCCTCCGCCAGTTATTTTATAAAATTTTTTTCGAATACCAGTTCATATTGCTTTGTAAAACCATTGCTATTACACATGCCATGCCGTATTGGTTGACCGGCAATAAAAAAGGCTGTAGCAATATACAGCCTTCAGAATGCCATGTCCAAATATTTTTTATTGTGTAACCGTTAACAGAAATTTGCCTGCTAATAACTGCCTGCTTCCACTGCTTTTTTTACACTGCCATGTTTCATCAGCAGGTTTTTTGCTTTATTGTAGTCGGTCAGTTGCAGAATATCCATCACCATTTTGGTACCACGATCTACCAGCTTATCATTGCTGAGTTTCATGTTTACCATTTTATTGTCTTCTACCCTGCCTATCTGGATCATTACTGCTGTAGAAATCATATTAAGTACCAGTTTCTGCGCAGTCCCGCTTTTCATCCGCGTACTGCCGGTAACAAATTCCGGTCCCACAACCACTTCTATCGGGTATTCCGCCGCATCGCCCAGCGGGCTGCCCGGGTTACAGGTAATACAGCCGGTAATAATACCCCGCTGACGGCTTTCCTGCAGGGCAGCAATTACATAAGGCGTAGTACCACTGGCAGCAATGCCTATTACCACATCTTTATCGCTTATCATATGTTCTTCCAAATCGGCCCAGCCCTGGGCAGTATCATCTTCCGCATTTTCTACGGGTCGTTGTATCGCTTCGGCGCCGCCTGCAATAATGCCAATCACCAGCCCGTAAGGCATACCGTAAGTGGGTGGTATCTCGCTGGCATCTAAAATACCGAGCCGGCCGCTGGTTCCGGCGCCGATGTAAAATAACCGGCCGCCTTCCAACATTTTATTACTGATGATAGAAGCCAGTGCCTCTATTTGCGGAATGGCTTTTTCTACTGCAAACGGCACGGTCTTATCTTCTTCGTTAATATGCTGCAGTATTTCCTGCACACTCATTTTATCGAGGTGGCGGTGTTTGCCCGGCTGCTCTGTAAATTTTTCAAAAGACATAATATTGTTATCTGTGGTATTCAATCAATCCTTCCATGGGGTTTTTTAGTATTTTACCCAGATCAAATTCATAACTGCTGCACAATTCTTTCAGTACATCACGGAAACCATAGGCAACACTGCCTACAAAGTGAATGGGGTATTTCCAGCTTTCGGTGAATTTACAAAGATGGGTAAAGAAAAAATCGTTCAGGCCGTCTTCAATAATATTTTCAATCATGTAGTGGCCCCGGTTTTCTGCCAAAAATAAACAGTAACTGGCCAGGTAGCGGTTAGCCAGGGGCTTCTGGTAGATGTTTTCCAATATGCCGGCTGCTGTGGTATGATACTTCTCATCAAACTTATACCGCAGTTCTTCGTCAAATGTTCCATATAAATAATACTGCACCACCTTACGTCCCAGGTAAGCACCGCTTCCTTCATCGCCTAAAATATAGCCAATACCCGGACTGTTTTTTACTACTTTTTTGCCATCAAAATAACAGGAATTACTGCCGGTGCCCAGTATACACGCGATGCCTTTTGTATTTCCGCAAGCTGCTTTTGAAATGCCTGCCAAATCATGCTCTACCTGTACCTTTGCGCCGGCAAATTCTTTGCTGATTGCAGCCTGCATCATTTTGGCATTTCGGGGATCAAGGCAGCCTGTTCCATAAAAATAAATAGCTGTAACTGTATGATTTTTTATTTTAGGCAACAGCTCTGTATTTATAACAGCCTGTACCTGTTCACTGTTTAAAAAATAGGGGCTCATACCCTGGGTAAAAATGATTTTTTTACGTCCGTTGTTTAACAAACACCACTCGCACTTGGTTGAACCGCTGTCTGCTATTAAGATTGCCATAATATTGTTTAGTAAGAACGAAGTTAATATTCCCTGCCTATTTACCATAAAACAAATATTAGCCCGGCCCTCTGCCTATTTCAGCTAAATTTGCACCCGAATTGATTGAGTTATGACTACGCAAAAGAAACTGAATACCTGGTTGCCACTTTTATTCGCCATCGTAATGATTGCGGGTATGTCTATTGGTTATACCCTGCGCGAGAACACCGCCCGCCCCGGCAGCCTTTTTAAAAAACAAAAAACTACCCCTCTTCAGCAGGTGCTTGATTTAATACAGCTTAAATATGTAGACCCTGTAAAGCCAGACACCCTGGCCGATGATGCCATCCAACAGGTATTGTCTAAACTGGATCCCCATTCTATTTATATCCCGGCCATTAACCTGGGCGAAGTAAATGAAGATCTGCAGGGAAATTTTCAGGGCATTGGAGTGGAGTTCAATATTTTCAGCGATACCGTAAATATTATTTCTGTAATGGAAAATGGTCCCAGTGATAAAGCGGGCCTGCAGGTAGGTGACCGGATTTTAAAAGTAGGCGATTCTGTAGTAGCGGGCAACGGCATCAGCACCACCCGCATAAAAAAATTATTGCGGGGACCCGGGGCAAGTAAAGTTGTACTTACTATTCTAAGGGCAGCGCAAGTTTTTCCCATCAGTCTTCAGCGGGGCATCATACCACTTGTATCTGTGGATGCAGCTTACATGATGAATAAGCAGGATGGTTATATCCACATCAGTAAATTTTCTGAAACCACCTACCGGGAGTTTATGCAAAACCTGGAAAAACTGCAAAAACTGGGCATGCAGAAACTGGTACTTGACCTGAGGGATAACGGGGGCGGTATTTTGCAGGAGGCCGTTGAAATGGCCGATGAATTTTTAGATGGCACTAAACTGATTGTTTATACAAAGGGCAATAACAGTCCCAAACAGGAATACCGTTGCAAAAGAGATGGCCTGTTTGAAAAAGGAAAGCTGCTGGTGCTGGTAAATGAAGGCACCGCTTCGGCCAGCGAGGTGCTGGTAGGTGCCCTGCAGGATTGGGACCGTGCAGAAATTATTGGCAGGAGAACCTATGGCAAGGGACTGGTGCAGGAACAATATGAATTGGTTGACGGCGCTGCCCTGCGCCTTACAGTGGCGCGGTATTATACGCCCTCCGGACGAAGCATCCAGAAACCATATAACAAAGGTGAAGGGGATTATGCCAGTGATATCAGCAACCGCTACCATAATGGTGAAATGACGAATGCAGACAGCAACCACGTACAGCAAAAAGGCCAGGCCTATAAAACAAAAGCAGGCCGGGACGTGTATGGGGGCGGCGGCATTATGCCCGATGTGTTTGTTTCTGTGGACACGGCCGTTATATCAAGAAATTTTGCGCGACTCTATGCCAATAATACATTCAGCAATTTTGCCTATCACTATTTTATGCAGCACAGGGCTGAACTAAAATCCATACCCTCTGCAACAGACTTATACAACCAGTACAAAACATCAGATCCGCTCTGGAACCAATTTACCAGTTTTGCAACAAAAGACAGTGTAAACATGAATGCGTTGACTACCCGGGACCGGGAATTTGCACAGCAGCGCCTGCTGGCCCTGATTGCCCGCCAGCAATGGCACAACAATGGTTTTTACGAAGTGCTGAATGCCAACGATCTCACGGTGAAAAAAGCAATGGAAGAGATCGTGAAGTAGTTGATAGTTTGCAGTCTTTAGTCCGGCGTTCGTTAGCCTTCTTGTTGTATCGGTTAATGGTATGAGGTTCAACCCGACCCAATCATTTTGTGCCTCTGCCAAAATAAAAAAGCACCCATAAAGAGTGCTGTAAAGAAGGATAAGGTGGGAGTATATACGGAGTTAATTAGTTGATCATATTTCCCCTGTTGTCAAGGAGTTCCTTTTTTTCGATCCTGTAAGAACCTATCAGGCCCAAACCACCACCGATACCAATAAAGGCAAACCACAGTGCAGGGTTTTCATCATCATGCAGCATATACTGGGTAATGAAATATGCCAGCATTAAGCCTACACCTGAACCAATCAGCAACAAACCCCATTTCAGGTTGCGGTAAGGGGCCGGGCGATTAGCCCATTCTTTAGGGTTCATACCTTTTTCTACCATTGCCAGGTTTTCCCTGCTTTTCATATAAACGATGCCAAAGATCATGGCAAATAAACCCAGGGGTACTAAAATTGGGATTAACATTTCTCCGCCGTGCATAACTAAAGTTTTATTTTTTAATGGATGTTGTTTGCTTGTTCTATCTAAGACTACCAGTCGTTCGCCCTGGTTACAGTCTTTCAGAATTTTTTTTTGACAAGAGGTTTTATAAGTGGCTATCGATTTTTAACCGCGGTTTACCTCCTGCTCAAAGAACTTACTACTATGACTACCGCTTTTACCGGCAGGTTACAGTTCACCGGTAAAAAAACGGGTTTTACGCGGCCAAACTGTTGATTCGTGGTTTTATGCTTTCCCCTGGCAGAAAAACATGTTTACTTCGCTGTACCAATAATCTCACCCCATGAATTGCTGCCACACATAATATAATAGTCTACTGCCCTTTTTTAACTAACTGTAACCTTTTCCTGTCATTATTAGTCATATAACCAGCATCATGCAAACCGGGCCAAACGATAAAGAAATAATCAGCACTGTTCTGCAGGGCAACAAACAGGCTTATGCCGAACTGGTAAACAGATACCAGGGTTTTGTTTTTACCATCTGCCTGCGCTATACAAGCAGCCGGGAAGACGCTGAAGAAATTGCCCAGGATATTTTTGTAAAAGCTTATCGCTGCCTGGCAGATTTCCGGGGCGATTCAAAATTCAGCACCTGGTTATATACCATTGTTAATACCAGCTGTATTACTTTTTTGAGAAAGAAACGCCTGCAGACGCATTCGCTGGACGATGAAAAGGTTTTTGCTGTGGCAGATAATATAGACGGTGGCATGCGGGCTAACCAGGTAGAACAAAAATCAAGGATTGCTATGGTAAACCAGGCCATTCAGTTACTAAGCGCAGACGATGCAAAAATTATTACATTGTTTTATAAAGGCGAACAGAGTTTGGATGAGATAGGCGAAATAATGGGCATGGAGCCCAACACCATAAAAGTAAAATTGCATCGCGCCCGGGTAAGGCTGAAAGATAAAATGGAAAAGCATTTTGCACAGGAGGTTCGGGACCTGGTGTAGTTGAAGGGAACGCAGCAGCTGCTCCTTTTTAATAACAGATCTTTAAACAGGAATTGAATTAATTTTATTAAACATAAAATTATCCGTCAGATGCCGGATTAGGGGGTAAATATGAGTACAGAATTTTTAAACATAGAAGAACGCCTGTGGGATTACATAGATGGCAACAGCAATGCGGCAGAAAAAACTTTTGTGGAGCAATTGATTGCTGAGCAGGAAACATGGCGCAAAAAATACCATGAACTGCTGGATATACAGCAGCTGATGCATACATCGCTCGAACTGGAGGAGCCTTCCATGCGTTTCTCACAAAACGTAATGGAAGAAATTGCCCGTTACCAGATTACCCCTGCAACAAAAACCTATATCAATAAAAAGATTATTTATGGCATTGGGATTTTTTTCCTGGTCATGATTATTGGCATGCTGGTATATGGCTTTGGCCAGGTTAATTGGTCCGATGCAGGTGCTTCCAATGATTTACTAACCAAATACAACCCCGGCAAGATAAACTTCAGCAAATTCTTCAACAATACCTACACTACCATATTCATGATGATAAACGTGGTAATGGGCCTGATGCTATTGGATATGTGGCTGGGCAAGAAACGTAAAGAAAGTGGATTGGTCTGAACCACGATTTTAAGACTATTTTGGATTAAAAGGATATAAAAATTTTCTGTACCTGCACGCCATCATGTTTGCAAGCTTGCTGCTATGGCGTTTGCATATTGTTTGACTGCGCATCCATGGCGCTTACTTTTGCTCCAATGGTGCAATTAAAATGAAGCAATCTACGGGAGAAGTGATACCCTCCTGAAAATTTCAAATCCCATAAATAACGGTTCGAACATACATACTAAGACAACTTCTTCTTTAACTCTGCCAGCTTTGCCTGGAAGGGATTCAGCGCTGCTTCTTTTTGTTTACTATTTTTATTGCCAGCTGCTGCCTGATTTATATTTGACCTTCTCTCCCCGCTCGCTAATGGCCGCTCGCCCCCGGCCGTTTTCATCGTTAAGGCAATCCGCTTACGTGCCACGTCAACTTCAGTAACCGTTACCATTACTTTCTGTTGCAGTTTCACTACCTGGTTGGGATCAGAAACATAGGTATTGCTCAGTTGAGAAATATGCACCAACCCGTCCTGCTTTACGCCAATGTCTACAAACGCACCAAAATTGGTGATATTGGTTACCAGTCCCGGCACCTGCATGCCCACTTTTACATCTTCAATGGTTTTTATGGTATCATCAAAACGAAACTCTTCTATCTGTGTACGCGGGTCACGGCCGGGCTTTTCCAGCTCCTTTAAAATATCATTGATGGTTAGCTCGCCAATGGTCTCAGAAATGTATTGCTTCCTGTTTATTTTCTTACGCAGCTCCGCCTGCTTTATCAATTCTTCCAGGGTAGCCTGCAGATCTTTGGCCATGATTTCTACTACATGGTAAGCCTCGGGATGTATAGAAGAATTATCCAGGATATTTTCAGCACCGGGTATGCGCAAAAAGCCGGCACACTGTTCAAAACTTTTGGGCCCCATCATGGGTACTTTCTTTAATTCTGCACGACTTTTAAAGGGTCCGTTCTTTAAGCGGTATTCAACAATATTTTTAGCCAGCGTAGCGCTTAAGCCAGATACATATACCAGCAAATGTTTAGAAGCCGTATTCACATCCACCCCTACAAAGTTCACTGCACTTTCTACTACCCGGTCAAGCCCGTCTTTTAATTTAGTCTGGTTTACATCGTGCTGGTACTGCCCCACACCAATTGACTTGGCATCAATTTTTACCAGTTCGCTCAGCGGATCCAACAGGCGGCGGCCAATACTGATGGCGCCACGCACGGTTACGTCCTGGTCAGGAAATTCTTCCCGCGCTACTTCTGATGCAGAATAAATAGAAGCGCCGCTTTCATTTACCTGGAAGACGCTTACATGTTTTCCAAAATCAATACTACGTACGAGTTGCTCTGTTTCCCTTCCGGCGGTGCCATTGCCAATACCAATGGCTTCAATATCGTATTTGCTTACCAGGTGTTTCAATTCTGCAGTGGCTTCTTTTGTCTGGTGTTCTGATAGCGTAAAAATAGTAGTGTTGTGCAGGAGGTTACCCTGTGCATCCAGGCAAACCAATTTGCAGCCAGTACGAAAACCGGGATCCAGTGCCAGTATTCTTTTAGAGCCGAGCGGAGATGCCAATAATAACTGCCGCAGGTTTTCTGTAAACACTTGTATGGCTTCCTCATCTGCTTTGTTTTTCCCCAACAAGCGAAACTCATTTTCTATAGACGATTTCAGCAAGCGGTCATATCCATCTTCAACGGCTTTTCTAACTTCTGCGCTGCTTGGATTAGAGGTGGTTACAAAAATCCTGTCTAAATCATCGAGCGCTGTTTGCCGGTCAATATTAATATCCATAATAAGAAAACCTTCTTTCTCGCCACGGCGGATGGCCAATGTGCGGTGAGAAGGACTTTGGGCAAGGGGCTCGCTGAATTCAAAATAATCACGGTATTTCTGCGCCGCCTCATCTTCCTTTTTACTGCTTAATACTTTTGAATAAAGCACGGCGCTTTCTGTAAATAATTGCCTTACTTTATTACGGGCCTGCTCATGTTCACTAATTCTTTCTGCTATAATATCACGGGCGCCCTGCAATGCTTCCTTTGTATCTTTTACCTGGTCATTGATATAGGCGGCAGCAGCAATATCCGGGTTTTCTGTACCCTGCTTCAATACCAGGTCTGCCAGTGGCTCCAGGCCTTTTTCTATTGCCTGGGTGGCTTTTGTTTTTCGTTTGGGTTTATAAGGCAGGTAAATATCTTCCAATGCCGTACCATCATAACAATCTTCAATACGCTGTTTTAGTTCCGGCGTTAGTTTGCCCAACCCGTCTATCGTTTTAATAACGGTTTCTTTCCGCTTCTCCAGTTCAGTAAAATTTTTTATTTCTTCAACTACATTGCCAATCACTACTTCATCCAGGTTACCGGTAGCCTCTTTGCGGTAACGCGCCATAAATGGAATGGTGGCGCCTTCTGCCTGCAAATCATGTATGCTGATTACCTGTTTAATGGTAATACCCAGTTTCTCACCTATTTTCTGAATATATTTTACTTCCATAATTGACTAATATTAAAACGGGGGGCAAATGTAAAGAAGTGAATGCAAGAAAAAATTTTGTTTTATCAACAACCACAGCAGTGTTTCTAATTTTGAGATGGCGAAAATCGGGGATTGTTTTGGACGCAATTTTCTAAATAAATGTCAAAAATCCTGCAATCAGCAATCCTGTAATACTTCTTTTAAAATTGTATTCACTTCCCCTGCCCTGTTCATCACCATTAAATGCCCGCCTTTACTTATAACATGCGTAGGTTTTGTATAACGTAGCGGCAGTATTTCATCTTGTGTGCCATGTATATGTATGTACGGGGTTGACAATGTTTCCCCCTGCCATTTTAATATGGCATCCATGGCCCAATAGATAAATTTGCTATCGCTATCCTGAATAATGTTACGCAGTATTGCTTTGTCTTCTGCGGTTTCTGTTGTAAAGACACGTTTAAATTTGGCGGCTGATTTAACCAGCGAGACCGGCACCATTTTATGCAACCTCAATTTTCCTGCGGCCTTAAAATAAAAAGGCAAATCTGCGGAAGCAGGTACACTGGAAATTAAAATAGTAAAAGCAGGTTTATACTGCCTGGCAATTTCTGTAGTTATCATGCCTCCCATTGATAAACCGATAATAGCAAATGGTGCAGTTCTATCAATGGGTTCAGCCAGTCTCAGCGCGTAGGCTTTCAGGGATTCTTTTTTTAGCGGTGTAATCCATTCTAAAAATATTGGTTCACAATATGCGGGCAACTGAATGTTTTTAAATACCCTGCTGTCCGCCGCCAACCCGCTTACAAAATACACTTTCATGCTGCTAAACTATGAAGAATATTTTTGGTTGCGGGATGGAGAAATTTGGAGATTTTCTAAATTTTGTTCCACCCAGCGAAATCCATGAATGCGGCAGTAGCACAATCATCAATTTATGCAGGCTGGTTAAATCAATCATGCGATCAACCTATCAACCAATCATTTAACTTTGCTACCATGGACATTAAGAACAACATACTGGAAACCATCGGCCATACGCCGTTGATACGGCTGAATAAAATAACAAAGGGCCTTCCCTGTACCGTGCTGGCCAAGGTAGAATATTTCAATCCCGGCAATTCTATTAAAGACCGTATGGCGCTAAAGATGCTGGAAGTAGCAGAGCAGGAAGGTAAAATAAAACCAGGCGGGACTATTATAGAAGGTACCAGTGGCAATACAGGTATGGGCCTGGCACTGGCCGCGTGCGTAAAAGGCTATAAATGCATTTTTACCACTACCGACAAACAATCCAAAGAAAAAGCAGACATTTTGAAAGCGGTGGGTGCAGAAGTGATTGTTTGTCCTACCAACGTTGAACCGGAAGATCCGCGTTCTTATTATTCGGTTTCCAAAAGACTGGCAACAGAAGTGCCCAATAGCTGGTATGTAAACCAGTATGATAACCTCGCTAACCGGCTCGCCCATTATGAACAAACCGGGCCTGAAATATGGGACCAGACAGATGGTAAAATAACCCACCTCGTGGTAGCTACGGGTACCGGGGGAACAATTGTAGGCGCAGGCAAATACCTTAAAGAAAAAAATCCAAATATTAAAGTATGGGCCATTGACAGTTATGGTTCGCTATTAAAAAAATATTTTGAGACCGGCGAAGAAGATCAAAAAGAAGTTTATCCCTATATCAGTGAAGGTTTTGGTGAAGACTTTGTACCTGCTAATTATGACATGCAGTACATAGATGAATTTACAAAAGTAACCGATAAAGACGGCGCTGTTATGGCCAGGCGCATTGCAAAAGAAGAAGGTTTATTTTGCGGGTACAGCGCAGGCAGTTGTCTGCAGGGTTTGATGCAACTGAAAGATCAGTTGAAGAAAGATGATATGGTGGTGATCATTTTTCATGACCATGGCAGCCGGTATGTTGCAAAAATTTACAATGATCAATGGATGATGGAGCGGGGCTTCCTGGATGTAAAAACATTTAAGGATATTGTAAATGGCAGGGCTGCCAAACAAAAATTAGTGAATGTTGAACCTCATCATACTGTATCAGAAGCTGTAGAGCTGATGAAAAAATATGATATAGAACACCTTCCCGTGATGAGTGCCGGCAATATTATTGGTTCGATTAGCGAAAATGGACTGTTTCAGAAAGTATTCTCCAACCCGGATATAAAAACCGCCTCTGTTTCATCAGTAATAGAGCCGCCATTCCCGCTGGTAGAGTTCAATACCCCCGTAGAAAAGCTTAGCACGCTTATTAACAAGGAAAATGGCGCTGTTTTAAGCAAAGACGATACGGGTAATTACCACATTGTAACCAAATATGACGTATTGAATGCCCTCAGTAAATGACCAGTCTCATACATGAAGATATTTTTAAATGTGACGAAAGCCGCAACTGACAGGCCTTTGATTGCAATCGGTTGCAAGAGTATGTAAATAACCCTTTTTTAGCCACCGTATTTTTACTGACCTGGTTATGTATGTTACACTATAAATCGGTTAAATACCGAAGGTTAAAGATCAGTTAAAAACGCTCTTGTGTACCCGCTTTGTGGTATATACTTTTGTATCAGAAGTTGATTGGTATTCGAATCCAATATCCCTTAAAAGTCCATACAACGAATTCCAATATCCAAGACCAATTCCTGAGAAAAGCATTAAAATCCAGTATCAGTCAACTTTCTTTTTTTAATACCCGGAATTTTAGATTAATAGTTCAGTTTTAAATCCAGTATCCCTAAAAAAACCATCCAAATCCAAAAGGAGAACCTGTTTATCAAAAAATCCATTATCCTAAAAAAGAACCATCCAAATCCAAACGAAGAACCAATTTAAAAAATCCAATACCCCTAAAAAGAATCATCCAAATCCAGTACCCTTAAAAGAACCATCCATATCCAAAAGAAGAACCAGTTTAAAGAATCCTTATCCCTGAGAAGAACCGTCCATATCCAAACGAAAAACCTGTTTAAAGAATCCTTATCCCTGAAAAGAACCGTCCATATCCAAACGAAAAACCCGTTTTTCTGAAAATGAAAGACAAACAACCGTATCCTGAGAAAAGCCATATCCATTATCGCTGAAAAACAATCCTTTTAATCTCCAGTACCCTCCTGCCGAATCAAATATTTGGCAGGAGGCAAAAGAGTTGTTGAACAATGTCTGATGTCTGATTTTTTGATGTCCGATTTGCTTATAACATTACATGCTTTAATCTATAACTTACAGTTCCAAAAATTCTCACGCCTCACGCCTCACGCCTCACGCCTCACGCCTCACGCCTCACGCCTCACGCCTCACGCCTCACGCCTCACGCCTAAAAAGCGTAATTTGCAATAAACTGCAGGACATTGGCTATCTACATGGACCAGACAGGCAAAACCATAATGTTGCCCGGCATCCCAAACCGTATTGTTTCACTTGTACCTTCTCAAACAGAATTGTTATACGATCTTGGTCTTGACAAAGCCGTAACAGGCATCACAAAATTTTGCATACATCCCCCGCATTGGTTCCGCAACAAAACCAGGATTGGCGGTACAAAAGCCGTGCACACTGACGCAGTTACAGCGCTGCAACCTGATTTGATCATAGCCAATAAAGAAGAAAATGTAAAAGAACAGGTGGATGCGCTGGCAGCAAAGTTCCCGGTATGGACCAGCGATATCCGTAACCTGCAACAGTCACTGCAAATGATTGAATCAATAGGTGCAGTGACTGGCACCGTTGCTAAAGCGCAGGCAATGACGGATGAGATAAAAACCCGCTTTTCACAATTAAAGGCGCCGCCTACAGTCATTCGTACAGCTTACCTCATCTGGCAAGATCCATACATGACTATTGGCGGCGACACTTTTATACATGATATGCTTGCACATTGCGGATTTGAAAATATTTTTGCTAATCGGCTACGCTACCCCACCATAAGCATTGAAGAAATAGGCAATCTGCATTGTCAGTTGCTACTACTTTCTTCCGAACCTTTTCCTTTCAAACAAAGCCATATAGCGGCCTTGCAAAAACAACTTCCTGCTACCAAAATAATGCTTGTTGATGGTGAAATGTTCAGCTGGTATGGTAGCAGGTTATTATTGGCGCCAGCATATTTTGAAAAACTTAGTTGCGCTTTTTTTAGCTCATAGTTCCAGGCTCTTTTTCGTAATTCTTCTGCCCATTTGAAGAACTTTGAATTATGAACTCCGGGCTAAGAACTAGGATATTACCGTAACTTCATTGCTATGAGTTTTGGAGAGCAAATGAATGTTTTTTCAAAGGGCGAGTTGGACAGACCATCACGTAAAAAGCCTATGTTTCCGGTTAATGATCAGCTTCGTGCCTACCTGAAGCAGCATGGGCGCGAAGTAAAATTGCCTGTTGCTTACCGTGATCTACTGAATTATACTTATTCAGTTCCTATCATGGATAAAAATGGTAAGGATACTTATTGGGAAAGTGTGAGCTATGATATGCGTGAATGGAATTATATAAGGGACGGACTGGTAAACATCTATGCTATTTTAAAAACCGAAGGCGATCTCACTTTTACCAAACACCTGGACGTAGCCCGCATTGACTACTGCACCTTTGGCAACTCGCACCCGTTCCGCATACGCATCGTTAATAAATTTAACGACAACTATGATCACTATTATATAAAAATTGCGGATGCTTCAAGAATTTATGGACTTGAGCTGGAGCATATCCTCTCACCCAACCGCATTACTTTTTTTACGCAAAATAATACGCTGGTAGAAGAGCATATACCCGGCATACCGGGGGATGTATTTATTAAACAATACCTTGAAAACACTGACACCAATAAAATACGCCTGGCCAAAGAGTTTGTAAAATTCAATGAGCGCTGTTTTGTGCGGTTGCTGGGCGATATGCGCAGCTACAATTTTGTGGTGGACATTACGCCCGATATAGAAGATTACCAATACCGCATCCGCTGCATAGATTTTGACCAGCAATCATACGAAGGCAGAAAAAATTTGTACCTGCCGCAGTTTTTTAAAGAGAATAAAGCCTTTGTGGAACTTTCACTTAAGCACCTGGATAAAGACTCCATCGCTCAATACCAGGCAGAAGAACGCACGCTTATGACGTTCCGGCTGGCATCTGCCAGGTACCGGATTAAGGAGCTATTGGATATTATGTCCAAAGACAGGATATCAACGCCTGAAAAATTGGAACAATTGAAGACTGAACTGGCTGCTCATTATGGAAATAACCCGCCTTTCAGAAAATGCCGGAGCATGGGCCAGCTGCTTAAAAGAAACCTGAAGCAGACATTGCAGAAAAACTTGTTGCTAATTCCTAAAATACAAAGCCGTTTTGAAGATTGAGAAAAATGCCAGATGGCAAGGATAGGATTTTTATATTGTCCGAAGCTGCAGGTGCTTGTTGTATGAATCGATCTCCAAAATGAGGAAATCACTGAATCAGTAAATCCCAAAATTCCTTAAACTACCCTATCTTAGCAGCTCATTTAAAAATTGCTTGCGCCAATAGCAAATCAATTTATCAATAAACAAACTGCAAGTTTCTACAACATGAAAAAGTACAAACCAGGGGTATTATTCGGCGAGGAGCTGGAAGCACTCTACAAAGACGCCAAAGAGAATGAATTTGCGTTACCAGCCGTTAATACCATCGGCACAGACAATATAAATGCCACGCTGGAAACAGCTGCAAAAGTGAATTCCCCGGTGATTATACAATTTTCTAATGGTGGTGCCCAATTTATAGCGGGTAAAGGCATGCCGAATGATAAATTGCAGGCCAATATTTCCGGTGGTATATCCGGCGCACTGCACATTCACAATGTAGCCAAACATTATGGCGTACCCGTTATTCTTCATACTGACCATGCGGCAAAAAAATGGTTGCCCTGGATAAGCGGATTAATTGATGCCGGTGAGCAATACTATAAAGAGAAAGGCCAGCCATTGTTCAGTTCACATATGCTGGATTTGTCGGAAGAATCTATTGAAGAAAACATAGGCACCTCTGTTGAATTTTTCAAGCGCATGCAGCCCCTGGGCATGGCCATTGAAATTGAACTGGGTGTTACCGGTGGTGAAGAAGATGGTGTAGATAACAGTGGTATTGAAAACGATAAATTATATACACAACCGCAGCACGTGGCTTATGCGTATACTGAACTAAGCAAGGTAGGCAGGTTGTTTTCTGTAGCTGCGGCTTTTGGAAACGTACATGGTGTTTACAGTCCGGGTAATGTGGAACTGCGGCCCATTATTTTAAAGAATAGCCAGGACTATATTGAAAAAGAATTGAAAACCGGTCCCAAACCTGTTTATTTTGTTTTCCATGGTGGAAGCGGTTCTCCGCAACACCAGATAAGAGAAGCCATTGGTTATGGCGCCATTAAAATGAATATTGATACTGATTTGCAATGGGCTTTCTGGGATGGTATACTTGGCTTTTATAAAAAGAATGAAGCGTACCTGCAGGGCCAGCTGGGCAATCCTGAGGGAAAAGACAAGCCGAATAAGAAATTTTATGACCCCCGTGTATGGTTGCGCAAAGCACAGGAAACATTTTCCCAACGACTGGAAACTGCATTTGAAGATCTGAATTGTATTAACAGAAACGCATAGTATAAGGCCCTGCCGTTAAAAAAGCAGGGCTTTATCTTACCTGGTTACATGATAATTTTATAAATCCATTTCCAACATCTGTGTAAAGCTGCTGACCCTACCCGCTTCGGCCTGTAGGGTTTTTTTATTTTCTCCTCTACTACTGTCTGGGTACTTATATATTATTATTTGAATATCACTGGGCTATGCTCAACTTAAAAAAAAATCCGGAACAAATCGCAGTTGTACGTCATTTGCTAAAATGGACATTACTTGTTTTACCTGTTTCATTTTTTGCAGGTTCTATTGTTGCATTATTTTTATGGCTGCTGGATAAGGTAACCTTGTTAAGATGGCAAAACGGCTGGTTGTTATACCTGCTTCCCTTTGCAGGCATGCTTATTTATTTCCTTTACAACAAACTGGGTGGGAAAAGTGAAGCAGGCAATAACCTTATCATGGATGAAATTCATGAACCCGGCGGCGGTGTACCGGCCCGTATGGCACCCCTTGTTTTAGTGACCACGCTGCTTACGCATTTGTTTGGAGGTTCGGCAGGCAGGGAAGGTACCGCGGTGCAGATAGGCGGCAGTATGGCCGGGGTAATGGCGCGCTTACTTAAGTTAAAGCCCCCCGATGTGCGCATACTGCTGATGACTGGTATTGCAGCTGGCTTTGGCGCCGTATTTGGCACGCCTATTACAGGCGCTATCTTTGCACTGGAAGTGCTGGCCATTGGCACCATACGATACAATGCGCTGGTGCCGTGTTTGATGGCCAGCATACTGGCAAACATTACCTGTACGGCCTGGGGCATACAGCATACACATTATCATATCAGTAATGCAGAACTTGCTGCATCGCTCATCTCTTTTTTGCATATTGATTTTCTCTTACTGGGTAAAGTAGTCCTGGCGGCGGTGGCGTTTGGCCTTGCCAGTTACTTGTATGCGCAAATACAGCATACCATTAAAAATTACAGCAACAAATACATACAGCACAGATGGCTGATACCCGCCATAGGAGGCGTAGTCATTATTCTGTTGTGCCTGATTACCGGCACACGTGATTATATTGGCCTGGGCGTTACATCAAGTGAACCCAATGGTATTTCTATCGTTTCTTCCTTTAACCCCGGCGGCGCTAATACCTGGAGCTGGTTGTGGAAAATTATATTTACTTCCGTTACACTTGGTATGGGCTTTAAAGGCGGGGAAGTAACGCCTTTGTTTTTTATTGGCGCTGCCCTGGGAAATACGATCGCGTCGTTAACGGGATCGCCGGTTGATTTATTTGCAGGCCTGGGTTTTATTGCAGTTTTTGCAGGCGCTACAAATACGCCCATTGCCTGTACTATTATGGGGGTAGAATTATTCGGCGGCGATCCTGTATTGTAT
Organism: Chitinophagaceae bacterium; assembly: GCA_039916305.1. Taxonomy (GTDB): domain Bacteria; phylum Bacteroidota; class Bacteroidia; order Chitinophagales; family Chitinophagaceae; genus JACMLD01. The sequence goes on from JBDSLR010000027.1 coordinate 47,435, forward strand.
TATGCGGTGGCCTGTTTTACCGCTTACTATTTTAGTGGCCATTCCGGCATTTATACCGCCCAGCGTATGGCGGTAAATAAAATTCACAATAATATTCAGGAGCCCTGACATGTTGGGGTATGGTTAATACATGAACATGCCGGCAAGGATTTTTTTGCAGGTTATTGGGATAGCCTATTTGAAATAGACTGCTTCAAAGCGTGCCAGCGGCGCTTTTTTTCCCTTGTTTAAAAGAAGACTTTTACCATGATGGATATAATTGTCCGTCTCCCGCAATGCTTCAAATAATTTATTTTCATTGGCAAGATCATCACACGCCATCATAGTGCCCATAATATTTGAGAAGCTGATCTGCCCGCCTTCCTTCAATTCATAACGGCCACCAAATCCATTGCAACCGGCAAAACCCTGCAACTGGTTATCCTGTTTTCTTAATTTTATGTGTACTTCCTTCTTATCTGCGGGGGTTGGCCCAACCACTTTACCGTTTAATTCTGTAAGCCGCCAGTAAGTCTCTGTAATTTCCGCATTACCGGTATTTGAAGAAGCATTTTTTTGTGAATTGCATGCAAACAATGCGGTAGCAGTAAATGACAGTAAGAATAAACAGATATTCTTTAGGGTATTCGTCATGTTTATTTTTTTTCTAAAACTAATACATTCCTAACCTGTAACAAGGTAAATTTTTAACAAACTACGCTTCAATTCCGCGTCTATCATCCGCCCGCTCTCCAATTAACGGTGTTGTGCAGAAATCCATGTACGTTGCGCCTACCAGTTCACGGCGCAATATACATGTACTTATTTCTTAAAAATAAAATATACCGCTACCACCAAAAAACAAAAACCAATAATATGGTTTATGGTAAAATGAATATCCTTAAAAAAAATAAGTGAGAATATCATGAATACAATAAGTGTAATGGCTTCCTGGATTACTTTCAGTTGCACCAGTGTAAAAGGACCGCCATTTTCTGTAAAGCCAATCCGGTTAGCAGGCACCTGGAAGCAATACTCAAAAAAAGCCAGTCCCCAGCTAATCAGCACAATGGTCCACAGCGCTGCCTGGTGACCATTTTTTCCAAAGAATTTCAAATGTCCATACCAGGCCATGGTCATAAAAGCATTGGAAAGAAACAGCAGACCGATTGTTGACATGTATTTCATCATCAGGCTATAATTTATATTCAATAAATGGCGCTAAATGTAAACAGAAAAATAGTTAACGATATTTTTATTTTCATATACAAGCGTAAAACCCGGCTGTTTTAAAACTGGCATAAAAATGGACTTTGCACGGTAGATCACGCCACCCGTGCGGCATGTTGCTGTCCGGATTTATTTTCAAATTGTATAAAACTATTCTACCCGGACCCGTTTTATATTTCAAACAAATCACTTGGACATTTATAAAAAAATCAGCCAGCAGCCATTTACAACTAAACTGGCAGCCGTTTTAATAAGCCTGATTTGCATAGGCTACCTGGTTATTGCAGGTAAGGAATTACTTTCCCCCATTATATTTTCCTGTTTATTTGCCATCCTTTTGCTACCGCTTTCTGCCTGGCTGGAAAAACAATGCCGCCTGCCCAGAAGTGCTGCAGCTATGATAGCGGTACTCATGCTGGTGGCAGCCATGAGCCTGGTACTTTACACGGTTGGTGCGCAAATTTCAAAGCTGAGCAGCGACTGGCCCCTGTTTAAAGAGCAAATGCAAACTACAGGAGACAACCTGCAGGTTTGGATTGCGCAGAAATTTCACATTGATGAAGTAAAACAGTTAAGCTATGTACGCTCTGCTACTGGTAAACTTCTCGACTCAGGAACCGTTGTGGTAGGTACCACACTGGTGTCTGTATCGTCTATCATTCTTTTTCTTGTTTTCACTTTTATCTACACATTTCTTTTTCTTGTTTACCGTTCACTGATAATGAAATTTTTCATTGCTGTTTTTATGGAAGAAAACAAAACAGTGGTACATGATATATTGGAACAGGTGCAATACATTATCCGGAAATACATCACTGGCTTATTACTGGAAATGGCGATTGTAGCCACAGTAACGGCTATTGTTTTCTCTATTATGGGCGTTAAATATGCCATCCTGCTGGGGATTATTACCGGCCTGTTCAACCTGGTGCCGTATATAGGAATCTTTACAGCGATGCTTGTAAGTGCACTCATCACATTCGCTACAGCGGCAGTAGCCGGGAAAGTGATACTGGTATTGGTAGCGCTGACAATCATTCACCTTATAGACAGCAATATCCTGCTCCCTATTATTGTGGGTTCCAAGGTTAAGATAAATGCACTTGTTACGCTGATAGGTGTTATTACAGGGGAAATGATTTGGGGTATTCCGGGCATGTTTTTATCTATACCGGTAATAGCGGTTCTGAAAATTATATTTGACCGGATTGATTCTTTGAAGCCGTGGGGAATTATATTGGGCGATGAAGAAAAGAAAAAGGGATTGTCTTTACCTGCCGAAATAATTATTCCGCCACCGGAACTGTGAACTTAATACCATTACCAGGGGGAATATTTTCTACATAGATTGTTATTTGGTAGCATTTTTTTTGATGCTAAAAATCCTGGTGAATTATTTATTGCGTTTCGGAAGCGCTGTAGCAGAGGTGAATATATAGTCTTTCCTGCACCTGTTTGTTCATTAGCTGGATTAACACATTGCTATACATAGTTTTTTATGAGGAAAGCCTCCGCATTGTTGAAGAAAATATTATCCAGCAGTGCAGCATGGTCAAGTTCTCCAAATGAAAAACCAGTTCCCCGCCAGAAACTTTTTTTACCCATGATATTTAGCAGCATATTTTTGAAGTCGGCATAATCCGCCGTACTCATACAGCAGTCAATGGGGTTTACCAGGCCATCCAAATCGGAGCCAATGCATATAAGGGCTGCTGCATCTTTAACAGTAATACCCCGTGTACTCTTTTTTGCAACAAACAAAATATGTATTATCTGGTTCAGAAAATAAAGTGCTTGTAGCGGGGCTGTAAAGCCAGTATTCTGGTTGTTTGCATCATCGGCATTCATCACTATATCATTGTCTTCCACGGCGGGCTGGCAAGTGGTGGGCGACTGGGGACCGAAAAAAACATCCGCTTCCTTTTTTGAAATATAATCCAGGTCGGTAGGAAAAACTCCCTGCTGGTAGAGTACCGGTTCATCGCCCGGAAAACCAATAATTCGCTGATCTACTGAAATACCTATCATTCCACCGGAAATAATTACTTCCTCAATGTCTTCGTCATATAAATTCAGGCTAATCATATTATAGGCCGTGTCTTTTACGTGCCCCCACTTCTTAAGGTAATTTATTTTCCATACAGGGCCTTTGTCCTGTGGTGGCGCATGATACATATATTTTAACCTGTCCATCTCGCTGATACCGGTAACGCCTGCATGGCTGCAGATAAGGGGCAACGTTATCCCTTCTTCCGCCCGCATGCGGTAAAGTTCTTTTCTCGAAAAATGTCCCAGGTGTTTAATATCTACCAATATTCCGCGTTTGTATAATTCACGGATCACTTCAAACCCCCAGTCGCTGATCCCCCTTTCTTTTGGATAAAAAGGCAAAATATTATTCAGCACCTGCATGGCAAAGGCATGATTGGCTACGGGCTGCTGCATAAAATGACAGAGATTCATGGCAAACAACCGGAAGTCTTTGCTTAGATCGTCCAGGTTTTTGAAAAACTGTTCCTTTGCATCGGGGGCATCCGGGTCATCGAAAAGATTTTGCGAGCCCTCAAGTATCAGCAATGCATGAATGGTATTGAGATCATTGCGATCATACTCACGCATAGACCTGATGAATTTTAATTTTGCTCCCTGCGGTAAACCCATGGAGGGCGGCGGAGCAGCGTTATCCACCAGCCCCTGTAGTTCTGCCCTTGCTATACGGTAATACTGATTGCCATCGGCACTTGCCTGTATTTTGCCCGGATCTAGCTGCAGGATGGCGCCGCTCCTCACAATGCCCATTTCGAGTAATCCAGCCGCCACGTGCTTTTCAATGCTGTGAACAATCAATCCGATAAGGTTGACACTGCCTTCCCATAACTGGTGCAGGCTGGCCTGCGAATCAAGCGCATCTGCAAACGCAGGACTTATATTTAACCGTATAGAATTAAAAACTTCCAATTGTACTTTAATAGATACCCAGGGGCTGGGTTCCTGTCCTTTGGGCGCTAGGCCGGCTTTCATACCCGGGTGGCAATGAAAATCAAAAAATGGCATATGTACAATTTTAATGATGACGGTTTACGAAAGTCTATGCAGGTGCAATGCCGAAAATATTTCCTGTATACAGTCATTACTGCCATTGCTCTTACAGGCAATAGTAGTAGTCCGAAATAAAATGTATTGTATGGGGGTATACAGATTAGGCATTAGCAGCATCAGAGGGAACAACTAAAATTAGCCAGGCGCAGTGGAGAAAACAATACCACAAACTGGTATTTTTAACAGCATGCAAGCGTAAAGACTATCTACCGTGCCATATCTATTATTGCAACTTTACTAAATCCCCTTTATCAGAACCGATAGTCACCGCCTTCGCTTTCATAAAAAAAGATTGCTGGTATATTGCTGTCTGCATAAAATCTTTAATCATCTCCTCCACCTTATGCTGAACAATATTAAAGCTGGTATTTGTAAAATCCACAGAAGAGAGTTTAAAATATTTAAAAGTGGGGATAAAATCCTGATTAGCGGCCCAGTCATTATCCTTACTGGAGTATTCTTTTGAACCGGTTAAATAAACCTGGTACCATTTTGCCGTTTTGAAAATGCCGAAATTATAAGCAATGATTTTATTACCGGGGTGTTCTGTGGCACAAATACCGGTTAGCCATTCACTAAAAAGCATGCCGGCAGGTGCGGTAAGAGGCATACTATTTTTCACATTCGCAGAATGGCCGGGCGGTGGTGGGGGTGGCTCGTTTACTGCCTCTTCATCTTTGACTTCTTCCAGCTGCACATTCGTTACTACAATTTTCGGCTTGGTACTGCAGCTAAAAATAAGGATTGCAAAGGCCAATAAAATCAGCGAAGTCTTCATGAAAAGATGTTGTCGCTATTGAAAATTATCAATATCTCAGCTCCACACTAAACCTGGCACCCGCTGCAGGATCCAGCTGTGCAGCCGCCGCATCACTCAGCCGCGCTACAAGACCCAGGCTCTCTTTCATATCCGGCAGGTTGCCCAGCACCTTCGCAAAAATAGCTTTGCCCGAAACGGGATTATTAACCCTTACAATGGTACCGACAGCAATATTATTTACCAGTGCATAATATTTCCCGTCGCTCCATCCACTGGTGCTTTTAAAAATACCGGCATTGCCACTGATGGATTTTCCAGTTTCATCAAACTGACCTTTAAAATAACTGGCTTTTGTGTCTGTTCCAGAATTACTGGTACTTGTATTAATAACCGGGGTAGAAGGTACCGGTTTAGTTTCTTGTTTGGTGGCATTGCCCCTCACCGTAGTGGGATCAACATTTTCAACTACCGGTGGCGGCGGTACGGGCTTTTTCTGATCTTTTGCTTCCGGCTTTTTTTCATCCGAGCGTTTTTCTTCCGGCATATTTACAGGTATCGGGTTGGTTCTCGCAATACGCGTTTCACCCTGTGCAGCCAGGGCAGACTGGCTTGTCTTGACCTTAAGGTAGCCCACCACCAGCCTGAGGCCTGCTTTTGCCTGGTCTTTGGTGATATTATTCCACTTCTCAAGTGTTTCTACCGGCACTTTATTATAATTAACACTCACGCGGTACAGCCATTCTTTTTCCTGGATAGTATGGTGCACAGGTACAAAAACCTCATCTGCTTCCTTGCTGCCATCCTGTGAAAAATTTTCTGCCAGCAGCGGCACTTTGATAGTCTGACCAATGGACAGTGCCTTGTCTATCTTCAGCGCATTAAAAGGCGCCAGCTGTTTAGGACTGATATTGTAAATGCGGCCAATGCTGTACCAGGTTTCTTTAGCCTGAACGGTGTGCGACAGGTACAAACCGGGGGATACCCCCTGCACCTGCAAATTATTACCCTGCGCAAAAGCAAGCTGCACCATAAGCACACTCAAACAAACCAATAGCCATTTATTTTTCATTGCTGTATTTTAAATTTCTGCATTGCAAATATGAAAACTTTTTCCCCATTTTTGGTAAAATTAAAGCCAAAAAACATGTACTGCCCATTGTGTTCATTATCAGTAACAATAAAACCGTTGTTTTATACCGGTTGTTTCATAATGCGCCATTCTTTGGGGTAGTAATTGTTAAACCGGTTAGGCAATATTTTTATCCAGCCAAGGTTATGGCCATTATAACCCACCAGCGCCCAGCCCCGGTGCGTTGTGTGTGCCTGCATATCTTCTTTACGCAAATATTGTATGGCCATCTCCCTGCTTAATTCAATCCGGGTGATATTTTTATTGAGGATGGTACTCATTGCCAGCTGGTGATCCGGCACCAGATCTTTCCCGGCTAATTTGCCAACGGTTATACCCGCCTTTTTTATATACAGGGCCGATTGCAGCACGGCGATCTCTTTTTCAAGGCAGGAAGGCAGGGCAATAATATTATCTTTCTGTTTAAATAAGACAATATCCGCTTCTTCGTGTAACCATGATTTTACAATGGCTTCTTCTGCCCTATTCAGTTTTTCCAGCTTTCCCTTACCTGGCTTAAAACCGGCGAATGAATTGCCATCCTGTTTTTGAACAGCCGCAATAAAAAACCCTTCTCCCCTAACTTTATCAGGATAAAAACGATATCCAAAAGTTGATGGCTTTCCGGCAATGGTTTCAACTATCTGCCATTCTTTTCTTAGCTTCAGCCGGATACCTTCCGCATTAAGATCTTTTGATATCCATTCCAATATATTTTCATCTTCCGCTGCAGAATAAGAACAGGTAGAATAAATCAGTATACCATTTTGTTTCAGCGCGGGCCATACATCTGCTATAATACGTTGCTGGCGCTGGCTGCAAAGTTGCACATTGTTTTCACTCCATTCTTTAATGGCACCCGGATCACGACGAAACAAACCGCTGCCGCTGCAGGGCGCATCAATTACAATTACATCAAAATAATTTTGCAGCCGGGCAAAATGAGCCGGATCATTATTGGTAACAACCACATTTGCGGCACCCCATTTAATTATATTTTCTTCCAGCACAGCAGCACGTGATTTAATAACTTCATTGCTAACCAGTAAACTCTCTTTACTTATCAGCGATTGCAACAAGGTAGACTTACCGCCAGGCGCAGCACACAGGTCCAATACCCGTAAAGGCATAGAAAGACTGGTCGTTTGCTGTATAGCCTGTTCTAAAAACATACTCGACGCTTCCTGTACATAATAGGCCCCTGCATGAAATACAGGATCAAAAGTAAAAGAAGGGCGGGTGGAAAGATAATAGCCGTTGGAAGACCATGGTACAGGCGACATGAGCGGTAAGGCGAGGTTGAAATCACCTGCTGCTGTTTCGTTATTTTTTATTCCCTCATGAATGTTTGTTACTGCATGCCTGGCCGGGTTTAACCGGATAGATGTTACCTGCCCGCCAGATGCATGTACCTGTAAAAAAGCTTCTTTATCGAAGCCCGGCACATTTTCAAGTGAATCTACTAAAGCGGATGGTAATGAGATCAAAATAATCTGGTTTGATGCGCCAAAGATAAACAGAAGAAAAGAATTAATCTGCCATATCGCATTGTATCAGTTTCATGCTGCGTCAGGCATACCTACTAATGACATAAGAACGCTATAACAGAAATCTTTTATAGAAAAATTGTGGCGACTTATAATGCAGGGAATATCAGATAGCTTTTATTTCCCCTATCAAATCCTGCAATACTTTTTTGGCATCGCCAAACAGCATAGAAGTTTTTGGGCGAAAGAAAAGATCGTTTTCAATACCTGCATAGCCTGGTTTCATACTCCGTTTATTAACGATGCAGTTTTTAGCCAGTTCAACATCCAGTATGGGCATTCCGTAGATAGGAGAAGCAGGATCTGTTTTAGCCGCAGGGTTCACCACATCATTAGCGCCCAGTACCAATACCAGGTCTGTGGTAGAAAATTCTTCATTGGCCTGTTCCATTTCCTGCAGTTTATCATAACTCACATCGGCTTCTGCCAGCAATACATTCATATGGCCGGGCATACGGCCCGCCACTGGATGAATGGCATATTTTACTTCTACCCCTTTTTCTTCCAGTAATTTTTCCAGCTCGTGGCAGGCATGCTGCGCCTGCGCTACCGCCAATCCATAACCGGGTACAATAATTATTTTTTTTGCGTAGTTCATCAGCATCGCAGTATCACTCAGGCTGATTTCTTTGTAATGGCCCTGGTCTTTGCCACCTGCAGGACCAGCAACAGCCTTCGCACCAAATGAACCGATTAATACATTGGTTAATGACCGGTTCATCGCCTTACACATCAATATGGTTAACAATGTGCCGGCAGCTCCTACTAAAATACCACCCGTAAGCATGGCTTTATTATTATACAGGAAGCCACCGCAGGCAGCTGCCACACCAGTAAAAGAATTGAGCAACGAAATAACTACCGGCATATCTGCACCACCAATGGGCAGCACGAACATAACGCCGTATATAATTGCAAGAACTAAGATTGAATAAAAAAGAGACCGGACCCAGACTTCGCTAATTAAATTAATCTCGTCTACAGTTCTAAATGAATGCTGAATATTCAACAACAAATAAACAGACCCCGCAGCAATAATAAAGAAGACAAAAAGATTTGAAACGTGTTGTCCTTTAAACGTGAAATCTTTTACCCGACCGTTTAATTTACCCCATGCGATCATACTGCCGGCAAAAGATATTGATCCAATTATCAAACCAAGTAATATTATCAGTAACTGGCCCGTGGGAAAATGAATTTTTACAGGATGTCCGCCTAAAGCGCTCAATGGGGGATATGCGGTCCAGCCGGAGGGGTATTTTACCAAATGATTAAACTCAACAATAGAAATCAACATCGCACAGGCACCCCCCATTCCATTAAACAAGCTCACCATTTCCGGCATAGCAGTCATCTTCACTTTCCTGGCTGCCAGCGTACCTGCAATACCGCCAATCAGCAACGCGGCAAATATCCACCCATAATTATGCAATGCATTTCCGTCATCGTCTTTGTATAAAAAAATAGTTCCAAAAATAGCGATGACCATACCCACCGCTGCAACCAGGTTTCCCTTTCTTGCACTCGCCGGATTAGAGAGCATCTTCAATCCCAGTATAAATGTGATGGAAGCAATAAGGTAAAGAATAGTTAAGATGTTTAATTCCATATGCAGAAATAATAGTATAAAGTATTGAGACATGCAACAACGAAAGCAAAAGTACCCAGTATAAAGTATTTAATATTCACACAAAAAATGCGCTGAAGTCTGAATACTGATAGCTGAATACTATATACTATTTTTTCTTCTTAAACATTTCCAGCATCCGGTCGGTTACCACAAAACCGCCTGCCACATTCAGGGTTCCGAGTATGACTGCCAGAAAACCCAGCACAAGTGCCACATAATTATTTGCTTCTGCCTTGCCCATTACAATAATTGCCCCGATGATTACCACTCCGTGAATGGCATTGGCCCCACTCATTAATGGTGTATGCAAAACACTTGGTACACGCCCTATTACTTCGATGCCTAAAAAAACCATCAGCGCAACGATGTAGATTATTTGCTCATGTGCATATATCCAGTCCAGCATATTTTAACTTTTTTTAATGACCGCTTTTAAAATAAATGCATTTTACCTGACAGCTGCATCAAATGTTCATGCTATTTTATTAGTTCTTTCACCCGTTCATTTACAATTGATCCATCATGCGTAATACAACTGCCTTTTACCAGATCATCTTCCCAATTGAGGTTAAGATTGCCTTCTTTGGTAATGATCAACTGTAAAAAATTCAGGACATTTTTTCCGTAGAGTTTGCTTGCATCTGAAGGCATGGTAGATGGCAATGCAGAGTTTCCCACGATGGCCACGCCATGGTGATACACTGTCTCATTGTTTTTAGTCAGCTCAGTATTACCACCGGTAGCAGCTGCCAGATCAATGATTACTGACCCTTTCTTCATGGCCTCTATCATTATATTGGTTACCAGCAACGGGGCGGGTTTACCGGGAATCTGCGCCGTAGTGATAACAATATCGGCTTTAGCAATACTTTCTGCAATCTTTTCTTTTTGTTTTTGTAAAAATGTTTCAGATTGTTCAACTGCGTAGCCACCTGCTTTGCTGGCATCTGCCGCACCGGCTACTTCTACAAACTTTGCACCCAGGCTCATCACTTCTTCTTTTACCGCGGGCCGGGTATCAAACACTTCTACAACAGCGCCCAGCCTGCGTGCCGTTGCAATAGCCTGCAAACCTGCAACGCCTGCCCCCAATATTAAAACTTTAGCAGGTGGAATACTGCCGGCCGCCGTCATAAACATGGGAAAATATTTAGGAAATATATTAGCTGCGTATAAAACCGCTTTATAGCCGGCAATATTAGCCTGGCTGCTTAATACATCCATGCTCTGTGCGCGCGTGGTGCGTGGCAGCATATCCAAACTAAAGCTGGTAATGCCCGTGGTCGCCCAGGTTTGTATTTGCTGAAAATTAAAAAGTGGCTGATAAACGCCAATGAATATACAGAAACGGGGAATTTGCAATAGTGAATCAGGGAAATGGATAGAGAGTACAATAGCTGAAGTGGCAACAATTTCCGCTGCGGACTTTATTTCAGCACCCACCTTGCGGTAATCATCATCCGAAGCCGTGGCTTTTACGCCAGCCCCATTTTCTACAAAGATTGTTATACCTTTTTTTATAAGCGCAGCTACAGCTTCAGGTAATAAGGACACACGTGTTTCAAATGCTGGTTCCTGCAAAACTCCAATAATCATAGTATATTGTTCTGCCGGTAAGATAGTACGTTTTTCTTATGATCCCTACTAACGCAGCTGTTCACAGATTAAAACCGGATTACAAAATGCTGTTTTATTTTGAAATCAGGCCTGAAAAAAACAAGGCCTATGAAAAACAGGTCAATGGTTAACATTGAATCCGGATGATTTTTAATTTCAAGCCATGCAGCTTCCATTTCCTGGCTCCAGTGTATATCGTCAAAAATCAATATGCCCGGCCGGTTCATATGTTCCAGAAACTGTTCAAAATACTGCAAGGTTGGGATTTTACGGTGGTTGCCATCTACAAATGCCAGGTCTGTTTTCGTCAGTTTTTGCAGTACGGCCGGCAGTGTTTCATCAAAATTACCCACGGCAATTTCAATATTATCAATACCGAGCCTGGCAAAATTTTCATTTGCAACAGCAGCAATCGCAGCAGCGCCTTCGCAGGTAACCAGCCTGGCTGAGGGGTTGCCAGTGGCCAGGTAAGCGGCCGACAAACCCAGTGAAGTGCCTAACTCTGTAATAGCGGCGGGCTGGTAATGATTGGCAATGCGAAATAATAGCTGGCCCAGCTTTTTGGACTTAGCAGCGTTTTTGGCTATTCCGGCTACGCTCCTTTGCTTTTTATTACCGGTGATAGAACCAGCGCCAAAATCTTCTACTTCCAACATACGCCCATCTGCCAATAATTGTTCACGCAAATGCTCAATAGCGCTATACGCATTAAAGGGCCGTTTATCATTGAGTACGCTGGTTATAAAATCAAATACAAAAGGCGAGTGAATGCCATGCCCCTTTCCGTTGGATGCTGTAATATAATAACGGATAAATTTAGCTGCGAGCCGGAACGTAGAATACAAGAATAATTAAAAATTAGTATTTAACAATTATGTACAATGTGAATATTTGATATATAGGTAAGGCGCAAACTGTATATTTCAAAACCAGCCAACTGCACTTTCTCCCTCTCACATCCGCACATTTTACATTTGCTCTTACTTCTTTTTCTTCCACACCTGGAAACTATAAGCATACTGGTGCTTTTCATCTGTTGCAAAATCAATATTGGAAAACAAATGCCAATCCTCTTTACTGAACACCGGGAAAAAAGCATCTCCTTCCACATTGGCATGTACCCGTGTAAGTACAATCTTATCTGCAATGGGCAGTGCTTCAGCATAAACTTTTCCGCCCCCTACTATAAAAGCTTCTTTCGCATCGGTTGTGCCGGCAATGGCTATAGCCTCCTCCAAACTACCAGCCGTTTTTATTGGCCCAAGCGGCTGTAAAGACCCAGGGTGGTTGCTAATCACAATATTAAACCGTCCGCTCAGTGGTGTATGCTCCAGTGATTCAAATGTTTTTCTACCCATTATAACCGGCATGCCCCAGGTAGTATTTTTAAAAAACCGGGTATCGTTGGGTAAGTTCCAGACCAGCTTGTTTTGCAGGCCGATAACATTATTTTCCGATGCCGCTGCTACAAGAGTTACTATCATACCGCTGAATAATAATGAATAGATTTTAAAAGAATTTTATTCTTACACCGCAACCGGTGCCTTGATGGCCGGATGGTGCTGGTAATTCTCCAGCGTAAAATCTTCAAACTGAAAACCAAATATATCTTTTACAGCAGGGTTTAATTTCATTACCGGCAAGTCAAACGGACTCCTGCTTAATTGAAGCTGCACCTGCTCAAGGTGGTTATTATAAATGTGTACGTCCCCAAACGTATGAATGAAATCGCCGGGTTCCATGTCACATACCTGGGCAATCATCATGGTAAGCAATGCATAGGAAGCAATGTTAAATGGCACGCCCAGAAAAACATCTGCACTGCGTTGGTACAGCTGGCAGGAAAGGCGTGGCCTGGCATTACATGAATTGGGCGGCGCTACATAAAACTGGAAAATTGTATGACAGGGCATCAGGGCCATTGCCGGCAGTTCTGCTACATTCCAGGCACTCACTATCATGCGCCTGCTATCGGGGGTATTTTTAAGCTGTTGTATGATATCTGTAATCTGGTCATAGGCTTTTCCATCCGCCCCTTCCCAGCTGCGCCACTGTTTGCCATATACAGGGCCTAAATCGCCGCTTTCATCGGCCCATTCATCCCAAATCTTTACCCCATGCTCTTTCAGATACGCAATATTTGTTTCGCCTTTGAGAAACCAGAGCAGCTCATAAATAATGCTTTTCAGGTGCAGTTTCTTGGTAGTTACCAGCGGAAACCCTTTGCTTAAATCGAACCGCATCTGGTAACCAAAGCAACTACTGGTCCCCGTACCAGTTCGGTCGGTTTTAGAAACGCCATTTTTAAGTATGTGCTGTAATAATTGCTGGTACTGCTGCATGCCCGCAAGATACCATGGAATTTGCAATTGAAAGAGAGTCTGATGGCACTTGTGGGGAAACTGTGAATTGGCAGGAAATAAGCTTTTGTTGCATTTTTTCCTCAACCCTCGAGCAGCCTATGGACTATTCGATAATATATATCGATTATAATCAAGACAACTATAATGTTTAACCGCAGAAATAGCTTTTAGTCATTGGTATGGCGCACCGGCAAGGCTTCTGTAAAAAAAGCAATCTTAAAAATAGGACAATCGCGTTTATTCCATTAAGATTTAGGAACAATTACGGGCATGTGAAATAATTAAGATATCCGGCATTGGTTTTGTAAAGCTAACAATTGTAGTGTTTATCATTTTCTTAATCTGAAACACCGGATGCAATAAAATAAATTGATGATTATGATTCAGCGTCATTTATTGCATACCGGACTATTAAAACAAATTTAAACAAATCAACGTTTATGAAAAAGAACATCGTGTTCATGCTGCTTTTAGTAAGTTCAGCCAGTTTTGCACAACATTTTGACTTTGGCGTTAGAGCGGGTGTTAACGTCAGCAATTTTACGGGGGGTAGCAGTGCCAGTGATGTAAAAGCAAGTTCTTATATCGGATTTCATGCCGGTGCTTTTGTGGGCTTATACCTTGGAAATAATTTCTCCATTAACCCTGAAGTGCAGTTATCTACTCAGGGTGCTAAAGTGGAGCAAACAGGAATTAATAAGACAAGTTACAAGTTAACTTATATCAATGTTCCTATCCTGGCTAAATACCGTTTTAATGGTGGGTTTTATTTAGAAGCAGGTCCAAATATTGGTTTTAACGTGCACGAAAACTATGGCGGGACGTCTTCAGATTTTGCCAAAAGTACGCAGCTGGGTCTTGTTGGTGGTCTAGGATATCATAGCAGTATTGGTTTGGGTATTGGTGCAAGATATGGTTTGCCCATATCTAAAGTAGGAGATTTTGATGCAAGCACTGCTAATTACAGTAATTTTAAAAATTCGGTGATTCAAGTAAGTGTATTCTATACTATATTCAACGGCCATAAGAAGTAAGCGTCAAAATATATCAATCCATAAATAAAAGAGGGACTTGTCTAAAAAGGTCCCTCTTTTGTTTATTCCTACCATAAGTAGCCGAAAGAGGTCAACCTTTACTTATATTTTTAATTTATATTTTCCGTCTTTGTATTTCTTTTTTTATAAGCGCCAGTTCCCGGCCGGTTTGCCCGCTTACCGAACTATTTTCCTGGGCCCTGCGCATTAGATAGGGTATAACGTCTTTGATAGGCCCAAAAGGCAAATACTTGCTCACTTTACAGCCGGCACCGGCGAGATTGAAAGTAATATTATCACTCATGCCATATAACTGGCTAAAATGGACATGCGGGTGGTTAAGCGCAAGCCCCTTTTGCTGCAGTAGCTGCGTAGTATATAAATTGCTGTTTTCATTGTGAGAGGCTACAATAAACGCGACTTTATCAATATGCTGCACGCAAAAAGCCAATGCTATGTTATAATCATTATCTGTAGCATCTTTGCTTGCCTGGATGGGAGAAATATAATTCAGCTCAGCAGCCCTTCGCCGTTCCTTTTCCATATACGCCCCACGCACCAACTTAGCACCAAGAATAAAATTATTTGTTTCTGACGCTTCGTAAGAATCTTTGAGGAACCGAAGCCGGTCGTGCCGGTACAGTTGAATGGTATTATAAACTACGGCTATTTTAGTATTAAATTGCACCATCATCAGAATAGTCAGCACGTCTACAGGATCCTGTATCCAACTTTCTTCCGCATCTATCAGCACACCTACTTTCTTTTCAGCAGCCGTTTTACATATGCGTTTCATTCTTTCATGCACCCGCTGCCATTCCTTTTCTTCTGCAGCGCTTAGTGTTTCCAGTGCTTTTACATAACGCTTCATGAGGCTACCAGCATTTTCCTCCACGCTTTTATCAAGCTTTTCCAGTAAGCTAAACCTTGCAATACCGGTTACCTTAATACTCATAAAAGGTATATTGTTTTGCGTAGCAGCATAGTCAATAACGCGGATGAATTCATTACAGGCGTGATCAAGGCCCTCTTCTCCGTAATCCCCTCCTTCAACACCATAATCCAGGATTACTTCTACCCCGTATTCACCCAATTTTTTTGCAACCGTGCTGGTTTCCTGCAATGATTCGCCACCAACGAATTGTCTGAAAATAGTATTGCGGATAATGCCTTTGATGGGTAACCCAATCCTGATAAACCAGGGGGTAATGCGTGTGCCCATTTTAACCAGGCTCTCATAGCCCATGCTTGAAAACAAAAAACGGGCTTTTTTCAGATCTTTGTCCGTTTTATAAGCAAATGCTTTTTGCGTATCATCAAACGAAATTACCGGCACAGTATTCATAATACGGAACAATGGTGGCAGCAAAAATAAAGTAAAGCAGGCAATTTCAGGAGCGGATATTATTAATATGCAGTAAAGCCCGCTTAAATAGATTCAACGCAAACTATTTGAGGAAACGCATTCGCCAAAACTTATATCGCCTGGTGATTAAAGGGTTGCAGCACCATCTCACTTACTACCGCACTAACGGGCTGCTGGCATAAAAACCATATAGCTTTGGCGGCCTCCTCTGCCTGTATCATTTTATCTTTTTGCACCCTCAAATCAATGGTATCCCAGAACGGGGAATCTACCCCGCCAAGAAACAGATTGGTAATGCGTATATCTGTTCTTTTTATTTCTTCCCGGATGCTCTGCATCATACCGGTTAATCCATATTTGCTTGCACTGTATGCGGCAGCACCTGCCATGGGCACTTTACCCAGGACTCCGGGAATATTAATAATAAGACCCTTTTTTAATTCTTTCATAGCAGGCAGAAAAGCTTTCAGCAATAAAAACGGACCGTACAAATTACATTGAATGGTTTTCAAAAAATCGGCGTCGCTTAAAGCATCCATATTTTTAATAATCCCAATACCAGCCGCATTTATCAGAACGTCAATTGCGGGATACCTTGCAAAAAACTTTTCCTTTAACGCAGCTACTCCTTCCGGGCTGGCTATGTCAAGCGCAAAAAATTGATCCGCGGAAAGCTCTAAACTGGTTGCCAGCTGCTGCAATTTTTGCTGGTCGCGGGCTGCAAGAAAAACATGAGCGCCACTGCTTACCAGCAGCCGGGCTGTGCGTGAACCAATACCACCTGTAGCCCCGGGTACTAAAATAAATTTTCCTTTCAATGTCTCCATAGATCTATGATTTTGAATAAAATTTTGGTTATCGCGGATAAACAATATGTATGTGTTTTTGTTTACAAAAAGCATCTATGCATGCCGCAATCATCTTTCCACACCAGTTGTTTACACAGCATCCCGCTGTAAAAGAAGCTGTACCGGTATTTCTTGTTGAAGTGGATTTGTTTTTTAACCAGTATAATTTCCACAAACAAAAACTTATTCTGCACCGGGCTTCTATGAAGGCATATGAAGATTTTTTACGGCAAGTACCTGTTGAAGTAAATTATATAGCCGCCGGTGGCCCACTAAGCGACGTGCGAAAACTGATACCTCAATTGGCAACTGACGGCTTTCGCCACCTACACGTTGCAGATGTTGCTGATAACTGGTTACTTAAAAGACTGCAGACCGCATGCGACACGCATAATATTACATTGCAAGTCTCTCCATCACCTAATTTTTTAAACAAGCCTGTAGACCTGGCTGATTATTTCAATAAAAAGAAAACCTATTTTCAGACAGATTTTTACATAGCACAACGCAAACAAAGAAAACTTTTACTGGAGGGCAATGAACAGCCACTGGGAGGTAAATGGACATATGACACAGAAAATCGTTTAAAATTTCCGAAAAAAGAAAAAGCCCCGGTTATGTCATTTCCACCGGATAATAAATACGTAAAAGAAGCCCTGCAATATGTTCAGATAAATTTTCCGGACAATTATGGAAGCATTGAGAAATTTCGCTACCCGGTTAATTTTATAGACGCGGAAAAATGGCTGGATGATTTTCTTGTAAACAGGTTTAGCAAGTTTGGAATATATGAAGATGCGATGGTAGCAAAAGAGCATTTCCTCCACCATGCTGTTCTTACGCCCATGCTCAATATAGGGCTTCTCAGTCCACAGCAAATAATAGATAAGGCCCTGGACGCTGCTGTTGATTACGCTATACCGCTCAATTCGCTGGAAGGCTTTTTGCGGCAGATTGTTGGCTGGCGCGAGTTCATCCGTATTGTATACGAGCGTGAAGGCAGCAAACAGCGTACAAAGAATTATTGGGGTTTTACAAGAAAAATCCCTGCATCATTCTGGACGGGTGAGACTGGAATTGCGCCCATAGACATCGTTATTAAAAAGATATTGAAAACAGGTTATTCCCACCATATTGAAAGATTGATGGTGCTGGGCAACTTCATGCTACTCTGTGAGTTTGATCCGGATGAAGTATACAGATGGTTTATGGAGATGTATGCAGACAGTTACGACTGGGTAATGGTGCCCAATGTTTATGGCATGACCCAGTTTGCAGATGGCGGGCTCATGACAACCAAACCCTATATAAGCGGCAGTAACTATTTAATGAAGATGAGTGATTTTGAAAAAGGATCATGGCAGCAGGTATGGGATGGATTATTCTGGCGGTTTATGCATGTACACCGTACCTTTTTCTTAAAAAACCCGAGGCTGGGTATGCTGGTGAACACATTTGATAAAATGACAGCTGAGAAACAGCGGCTGCACCTTGGGAATGCTGAAAAATATTTAATTGTGCTTGATGAACAAAACGGTCGCAATGTCGGATAGAAAAATCCTCAAGAACCAATTTAACTTGGCTTTATATGCTACCAGCTGGAAAAAGCCATTGCAAATGATATCGTTACATAATATTTTTTCCGCAATAGCATTCCCCTAAAAATTCAAACGATGGCGGTGGATTGATTTTTTTTCGCTCTACCCTCAAATGATCAGGATATGAAAAATCTTATTAATTATATTCTCCCGGCAAAAGAAATTGATGCAGTTGCAAAAGATCGGATCATAGAAATGGCCTGGGAAGATCGTACTCCTTTTGAAGCTATAGAACACCAGTTTGGTTTAGCCGAAGCAGCTGTTATAACTTTGATGCGCAACGAAATGAGACCTTCCAGTTTCCTGATGTGGCGTAAAAGAATGAATGGCAGAAATACCAAACATGCTGCTTTCAGAAACAATACCGTGATGCGTTTTAAATGCAGCCGCCAAAAAACTATTTCACTCAATAAAATCAGCAAGAAATAGTTTATGGATTTTCCAACAGATTATAAAAGTATCCTCGCACGTATTGACGCCATTGATCCTGTTAAATACGGCCGCACAAGAAATTTTATTGATGGTAAACTAACCTTTCTGTCGCCCTATATTTCACGGGGCATTATTAGCAGCAAACAGGTAAAAGATGCTATACTGGCAAAAGGATACAAACCATACCAGATAGAAAAATTTTTACAGGAGCTGGCCTGGCGGGAATACCGGCAACACGCCTTGGTGGCATTTTGGAGACGCCTTATTTAAGGATATAAAAAAAGCACAGCCGGATGTTTTACACAGGGAGATGATTAAAAACATTGCCGGAGCCAAAACAGGTATTACTGCTATTGATGAGCAAATAACACTACTGTATGAAACCGGCTATATGCACAACCCTGTGCGTATGTACCTCGCCGGTATTACCTGTAATATTGGCAAGGCACACTGGCTGCAGCCAGCCCGGTGGATGTATTATCATTTGCTGGACGGTGACCTGGCCAGTAACAGCTTAAGCTGGCAATGATTAGCAGGCAGTTTCTCCTCTAAAAAACACATTGCCAACCAGGAGAATATTAACAAATACCTGCACAGTAAACAGGCAGACATATTTCTTGATATTTTTTATCTTTGTACTCCAGCTGGCAAAAGAAAATATTCCGGGCATACAGATTTTTACAGGAGAAATAATCGATTTACCCGGCTTACAGCACGTTCCGGAAGTGATTAGCATTAACCATCCGGTTACGCGCCATTACCCCGGCCATAAAGATGCATATAACCGGGTGTTTCCGGAGGTAAAGGGTTATTTTCCTTCCTTCTTTTCTTTCTGGAAAAAAGCCGGGAAGTGCCTGCAAGCCTGAAGAAAGCAGGATGTAAAATCTTATCTTCAACTTTTAAACTGGCTTTAACTGCATGCGATGATAATTACCCAAACATCCATTTATAAGTTCAGCATACCCATGCACCCGTTTACGATTGCCACGGGCACCATGGAGTATGCACAGAATATTTTTATACGTGTGTATACCAATGCAGGTCTTTATGGCGTGGGTGAATGCTCCGCCTTTCCTATGATTGTGGGTGAAACCCAGGCTACCTGTTTTGAAATGGCGAAAGATTTTGCCGCCATCTGGAAAGGGAAAGATGCCACTGACATTGAACAAAGAATGAATGAACTACATGCTGCTACAGCATTTAACAGTACTATAAAAAGCGCTTTTGATATGGCGTTGTACGACCTGGCGGCCAAAGCTGCCCGCCAACCGCTCTACCAATTCCTGGGTGGCAGTAAATCAAAAAAACTTGAAACAGACATTACCGTTGGTATTGGTGCACCAACAGTGATGGCCGGGCAGGCGGCAGCTTTTAAGCAGCAGGGTTTCCGCATCATAAAAATAAAATTGGGCAAAGACCCCATTGAAGATGTTGAGCGGGTAAAGCAGATACGGGCTGCGGTGGGTGATGCTTTGTCATTACGTATCGATGCCAACCAGGGCTGGGATTATGATGACGCCATATATGCATTGCAAAACCTGGCCCGGTATAATATTGCATTCTGCGAGCAGCCAATGCGACACTGGAATGATCATAAACTGCCTGCACTAAAAAAATTATCTCCCATAAAAATTATGGCCGATGAAAGTGTTTTTGATCATCACGATGCGGAAAGACTGATTGCCGCAGGCGCCTGTGATTATGTAAATATTAAATTCTCTAAAAGCGGCGGTATACGCGAGGCTATAAAAATAAACGCCGTGTGCGGGGAAAATAAGATTCCATGTATGATGGGCGGCATGCTGGAAAGCCGCGTTGCTTTATCTGCCTTTGCACATTTTGCACTGGCACATGACAACGTAATTTTCAATGATATGGATACCTGCATGCTGGGCCATAAACTTGATCCTGTAACGGGTGGTGTACAATACAATGGATATTACGTGGAGGTTCCGGATACTGCAGGAATTGGTGCAGATGCATCGGAAAAATTTTTGGAAGGATTGGAGCAGGTCCGGATCTAAACTTGTGTAATGTAATCTTCCTAGCGCTTTCAAAATATTCTCTTTCTCTCCCTCCCGTCCGGTAGTTATCTTTGCGCAAATATTAGTTTACCGCATGACTACCAAAACGCCCAAAGATTCGCTTGTAATAATGACTGAACTGGTACTGCCCAATGACACCAATACTTTTGGCAACCTGATGGGTGGCCGCCTCATGTACTGGATGGACATTGCTTCTGCATTGGCGGCCATGAAGCATTGTGGCACACCTGTAGTAACGGCATCCGTAGATAATATTTCTTTTGAAAACCCCATTAAACTGGGCAATGCAGTCCATATTGAAGCCGTGGTAACCAGGGCGTTTAATACATCTATGGAAGTGCATATGAAGGTTTGGGGAGAAGATTTAATGCAACAAAACAAATACAAGAGCAACGAAGCGTATTACACTTTTGTGGCGCTGGATGCCAACAGAAAACCAATGAGCATTCCACAACTGGAAGCAGTAACCGCAGAAGAGCAAAAATTATTTGATGGTGCCCTGAGAAGAAGACAATTGCGTTTAATACTGGGTGGCAAAATGAAGCCCGATGAAGCGGTTGAACTAAAGGCCTTATTCAGCGCAGGATAATTCCTGGTTCAGCAATGCTTGGTTTTTTTTACCAAACGATAATAAGTTATCAAATAGCGACCTGCTGAAATAATAATATTCCCGGCCTTAAGGAATATAAAGCCTGAGCTATGGATTGGCTGTAAGAAATTAAACCGGTTCTTTTTTCCAGTGATGGGCACCCTTCATCATATATTCTTTGCTTTGCTCAATAGCGTCCATGATCTGCGCCAGGATTACTTCGGTAGAAGCTTCGTAATCAATAACAAGCGGTGCTTTAAATCTTACAGATAACGGAGTTCCTCTCTTTTTAAACTTCAATCCCTTTTTATCAAATGCCCGCCAGAAACCGCTGATAACAACCGGAATAACAATTGGTTTTGTCTGTTTAATAATCAGCGCAGTTCCCTTACGGCCGGGCGCAAACGCTTTAGTAGTCCCCTGCGGAAACGTAATGACCCAATTATTTTCCAGTGCACGGGCAATCTGCCGGGTGTCGCCCGGGTTAAGACCCTTGCGTTTTTCTGAATCATTTTTGGCCAGCCAGGCTCTTTTTACGGTAAGCGCGCCTGCCAATGCAAACAATTTTGTAAGCAGGCTTTTCTTCATGGTTTCTTCGGCAGAAACAAAGTATACACGGGTGAAAGGATTCAATAAATAATATGGAATACCGAGACGGTTTTCCTTGCCCCATTTTACTGCGCAGAAAATATGCAGGAAAGTAATTACGTCAGCAAAATAAGTCTGGTGATTACTTACAAACAAAACATTCTTATTGGGCAGTTTACTGAAATGCTCAGTACCTGAGATTGTCAGCCGGTTTACAATGGTAAGTCCCGGATAAGAAAAAGACCCTACCAGCACATATACCAGTTTACGGATGATCTTAATATTCTTTAACCTGTCTGAAAATGAACCCATATTGTATAATTTGGCAAAACAAGCTCTTACGAATGTAAAACATTTGAACCAGCGTTACAAAAAATGTACAGCGTTGTCCATATTAAAATTATGATTTCCTGCATCCTCTACACTACCAGTTGGAGCAAAAACGCCATCCTCTCTGACCGGGCAGGGAAATCTTTCTTGACTATTTTATTAAATTATAAATATTTTTGAACGCTTCAAAAGTATATAACTAACCCCAACCTTATGCTTAATACGGTGATTTTTGATATGGATGGCCTGTTGATTGATTCTGAACCACTATGGGAGGAAGCGGGCAGGGAAACCCTCAATCTTTTTAATATAACGCTTACGCCTGCACAATACCATAGCAGTACCGGGCTGCGAAGCAGTGAATGGATAGAGCACTGGTTCAGGCATTTCAATATCAGCATGGAACATGCAGCTGCCGCAGAATCAACCATTGTAAGAATGGCCATCGCCAGCATTGTAGCAAAAGCAGCGCCCATGCCCGGCGTTGTACATATCTTCAACTTTTTCAAGCAAAGAAATTTCAAGATGGGTGTGGCTTCTTCTTCACCTATTGAACTCATCAACCTGGTTATAAAAAAATTACAGCTGGACGGTATGGTTACTGCCAGGTCATCTGCGGAGCATCTTTCAAATGGCAAACCCCATCCGCAGGTTTTCCTGGATTGTGCTGCATTACTGCAATCTTCTCCCGCAGAATGTATTTGTTTTGAAGATTCTTTTAATGGTATGATTGCCGCCAAAGCTGCCCGCATGAAATGTGTGGTGGTACCCGCACACAATCACCAGCAGGAAGGACGCTGGGCCGCAGCCGACTTAAAACTATCTTCGCTGCTGAATTTTAATGACCTGTTACTGGCAGCATTGTAAAACTCCTTGACTCCTTCTACCCGGTAAGCGCCAATCAATCAGCGGGGGGTTGCGCTAAGCACATTTGCTGATTAAAACATACGGAGACGCACCACTCTCCCGTTTGGCTGGAGATCACCCGGCGATGAGGTGGTAGGTAATCCACAAAAAAAGCGCCCCGTTTACACGGAGCGCTTGCTTCATTTATAACAACCCTGTGTTATTTTGCTTCTTCAGGTGCAGCTGCTGCATCACTGCTATCGCCACTTTCCATTTTCTTCTTCAGTTCTGCTAGTACTCCTAAATCACCCAAAGTTGTTTTTTCAACTTTGCTCTGGATGTTTTTTACCGCTTTCTTAGTTTGATCCGCTTCCACCCTTGCTTCCTTGCGCTCCGCATTTTTCTCATCTGCTTTTACCTGTTCCCAGATACGGGTATGTGATAAAACGATTCTTTTCTCGTTACGGTCAAACTCAATCACTACAAACTGTGCAGTTTCATCGGCCTGTACCTGTTTGCCATCTTCTTTGTTAAGATGACGGTTAGGTGCAAATCCTTCAAGACCATAAGGCAGCTGAACCAGCGCACCTTTGTCGTCTTTACGGGTAACCAGACCTTCATGAACCGTTCCAACTGCAAAAGTATCCTGTAATGCGTTCCATGGATCTTCTTCCAGTTGTTTGTGTCCTAACTGCAGTTTGCGGTTTTCTTTATCAATGCCCAGGATTTTAACGTCAATACGCTCGCCCACCTTGGTATATTCACTGGGGTGATTAAAGCGTTTCAACCAGCTCAGATCACTGATGTGAATCATGCCACCAATACCGGTAGATAATTCAACAAATACACCATAGGGGGTAATGTTCTTAACAAGGCCACTGTGACGGCTGCCTTCAGGGAAGCTGTTTTCAATGGTACTCCATGGGTCTTCACTTAATTGTTTGATAGAAAGACTCATTTTGCGTGCGTCTTTATCAAGCGTTACCACTTTGGCTTTATGAATATCACCCAGTTTAAAGAATTCTTTTGCATTTACCGGTGTATTGGCCCAGGTAATTTCACTTACGTGTACCAAACCTTCCACACCAGGCTGTATTTCTAAAAATGCACCGTAATCTTCAATGTTCACCACTTTACCTTCTACTACTTCACCTTCTTTTACATTCTCTGGAAGAATATCCCAAGGATGCGGTGTAAGTTGTTTCAGTCCGAGGCTGATACGTTTTTTCTCATCATCAAAATCAAGTACCACCACTTTCAGTTTCTGATCAAGTTTCAGTACTTCAGTTGGGTGAGAAATACGTCCCCATGAAATATCGGTGATGTATAACAAACCATCCAGTCCGCCCAGATCCATAAACGCACCGAAATCGGTAATGTTCTTAATGGTTCCTTCCAGTACCTGGCCTTTTTCCAGTTTGCTCATAATCTCAGCACGCTGTGCTTCGATATCGCTTTCAATAAGTGCTTTATGTGATACAACAGCATTCTTGATAGTCTCGTTAACCTTAACTACTTTAAACTCCATTGTTTTACCCACAAACTGATCGTAATCAGTTACAGGCTTCACATCAATCTGAGAACCTGGTAAGAATGTTTCCATACCAAATACATCTACAATCAAACCACCCTTGGTCTTGCTGGTAACAGTACCGGTAATAACTTCGCCGGTTTTATGTACTTCAACAATCCGCTCCCATGCACGTGTAGTACGGGCCTGTTTGCGGCTAAGGTGAAGATTGCCTTCGCGGTCTTCCTTCTCCACTACCATTACTTCCACTTCATCGCCTACTTTCAGGTTTTGTATATCGCGGAATTCATTCAGCGATATCAGACCATCACTTTTAAAACCGATGTTTAATACAACATCTGTATTAGTCAGGCCAACCACAGAACCTTTAATCAGCGTTCCGTCAGTAATCTGTATGAAGGTGTCATCATACACTTTACTGTATTTTTCATTTTCCTCTTTGCTGTAAGCAGACACATTGCGTTTGTCAATGCTCCAGTCAAAATCATCATGTGCCGTTGCAATAACGGGCACATAGGCAGGTGCTTTTGTTGTCGCTGTAACCTCTGCAGTATCGGTTGCAGTAGATTCCTGTGCATCAGCGTTTAGTTGTTTAACAATAAAATTTTGAAACATGGTAAAATCCCGATGGTTTAAATTCGGGGCAGCAAAGATACATAAAATGCTGTTTTAGAGCAGGTTTTATCAAGGCTTTTTTTAATACCCGCACAGCTGTTTTGTGCCGGCACTTTCCTCCCTGTACAAAAGAGAAATACAGCGCATAAATATTTAATTGTCAACGTTTTATAAGTTTACCTTTATAATTTACAGTAAAAATTTATGCGAAAGAATGTTTGGTTTTTAAATTATTACTGCATCATTTAATTTAATAATAAACCTGATCGATTTTACACAGTTCACAAATGATAGCAGGCAATCATTGCATGGAGGTATCTTTTCAAAATAATAAAATAACCAATAGACGCGCGTTGTTTGTTATATTAAAATTGAGCAGGGTTCAAAACTGTATTTGCCAAATAATAGTTGAAGAATTGCCGATCTCCCGTTTCTTAAAAATCGAAATCCTGCCCGGCAAATGTGTTAATATCAGGTACCCTACAAAGGCCCTGCATAAATATAATGGCAACTATTACTCCCCACAGACGGCATGTTTTTTATAAGAACACAGAAAGCACCCATCTTGGTAAATAAAAAAGTTACTACGCTTTGCTAAGCTGGTTAATTGAAGAGGCTGCTATCCATCCACTTGTCCACGCATGCTGAAAATTGAAGCCACCGGTTACTCCATCTACATCCAGTATTTCGCCTGCAAAAAACAAACCGGGCAGAAGTTTACTCATCATTGTATTTGCATCCACTTCGCTCAACTTTATACCGCCAGCGGTTACAAATTCTTCCTTAAAAGTAGTTTTTCCTTTTACCGCGCATTCATGTGCACATAACATTTTAATGAGTTTGTTCTGGGGAACAGCTGGTAAATCGGCCCAGCGTGTTTCATCTTTTACACCGCATTGTTGCAAAAAATATTCCCACAAACGTGCAGGCAATCCAAAGGGATTCTTATTGATTATTTTTTGCGCAGCTACCTCAAAACGTAACTGTTCAAATTGTGTACGAAGTGTTTGCTCATTAAAAGCCGGTAACCAATTGATGATGGCGGTAAATGCATAATTGTCTGCAGCAAGCTCCCTTGCTCCCCATGCACTTAGTTTTAAAACAGCAGGGCCGCTTAATCCCCAATGGGTAATTAAAATTGGGCCATTTGTTTCCAGCTTTGTTCCGGCAACTTTTACTTTTACATTTTCAACGCTTATTCCCATCAATGCAGTGATTGCATTACCCGGCATATTAAATGTGAACAATGAAGGCACTGGTTCTTCTATGCTATGGCCCGTGTTTGTTAACCAGCTAAACATGGACGATTTGGGATAACCACCACATGCTATGCAGAGAAAGTCGGTAGTCAACAGTCTGTAGTCAGTCACTCCCGGAGATGAAACTTGCAAAGCGAATTGTTTGTTGCCCTGGTTATCGTTTGATGACGCATGACTTACGACTACAGACTCCAGGCTCTTCACCTCGGTATTCATCATTATACTTACGCCATGCTTGCTTGCGTCCTTCATTAAACAATCAATGACCGACTGCGATGAGTTGCTTACCGGAAACATGCGTCCGTCTGTTTCTGCTTTTAGATCTACCTGCCTGTCTTTAAACCATTGAATGGTATCCGTAGTGAAAAACTGGTGAAATGATTTTTTTACAAAGTTGGCACCACGCGGGTATTTTTTTATCATTTCTGCGATCTCAAAACAAGCGTGGGTCACATTACAGCGGCCACCGCCGCTGATTCTTACTTTGCTCAACAGCTTGCTGCTTTTTTCCAGTATAATTACTTCAAGCGATGGGTTTAGCCTGGCGGCATTTACCGCGCAAAAAAAACCGGCAGCGCCGCCACCGATCACTATCAAACGTTTTTTTTGAGCACCCAAATGTTTAAGCATTAAAACCCGTAAGATAAAAAAAGAAAATACGCCAGCGGTTAAATGTTCGGGAAAAGTAAAACTTAAACGGGCCTTCTATGGTCTTTCTTTCGCCATTCTCCAACACCGCTGTATACTTCACCATGCCTTCCGCAGAACCCATTCCTTCATTCACCGTATTGGCCTTGGCATTTAAATCATATTGCACGTCGCCCATTGCATAGCCGGAGTCCTCAAACGAAGTATAGGCGGCAAAAACTCTTTTAAAAGAAGTTATCATTTCATCTTTGGTAAAGGCCTTGCCATCCGGCTGTATAAACTGTTCATCCAAATACCATTTGGCAGCATCTGTTTTGCGCAAAAACCAATCTGCAAGAAATTTAATAGCGTAGTCTGTTATTTCAGCTTCATGATCCGGATGAAATTCTTCGTAATTAAAATATTTGGTCATGCCCTCCACTTCCATGTCATCGGTTTCATGGGCAAAAAGTTCTTCGGTAATAAACCGGTATTTAAAACGTTCGTCCCTGGGCCGGGTAAATTCTACCACAATATTCTTCTGTGCCAGTAGTTCTTCCAGTTCATTGTACACTTTAACAATAGTGGCATCGTCCATTTTAGCAGCCCTGATTACTGCAGGGTTGCCCAGCAAATCCGCAATTTTTACCATCTTAATTTTGGCATAGCGGTGCTCAAAAGCCAATATATTTTTAAGAAATTCATTTTCCAGTTCCGGTGGCAGGTTCTCGTCACTTTCATAATCACCACCAAGCTCTGTTTTAACTTTTATCCGCAAAATCTCATTTTCTATACGCAGGTTTTCCTGGGGATCGTTACTGAATTTTTCCGGCTTATCTGCGGCATTTTGTTCATTATCCATAAGCATCGCATTTTACTAATTAAATATAAAAAATAAAACCCTCTTGTGGAGGGTTTTATCATCATATTATTATGTTGTTCACACAGCGTACAGATTTGGGTTTGCATGTTCTGCAGTTTCTATAATGCTGTAGTCAGATAATATATCGGCTTTGTTTTTCCTTACACATACATCATGTTCAAAATGAACAGAGGGTTTATGATCAGTGGTACGCACCGTCCAGCCGTCATCTTCCGTATACACATCTTTTTTTCCCATATTAATCATCGGCTCAATTGCAATTACCAGGCCTTCCTTCATTTTAGCACCGCTACCACGTTTGCCGTAATTAGGCACTTGCGGATCTTCATGAAGGCTTTTTCCCAGTCCATGCCCCACCAGTTCTCTTACTACACCATATCCATGACGCCTTTCTGTATGTTCTTGTATGGCAAAAGAAATATCTCCTACCCTGTTTCCGTCAACCGCTTTTTCGATGCCTTTGTATAAAGATTCCTTGGTTATGCGAATCAGTTTTGCCACAGCTTCCTCCGGTTCTCCAATCGCGAATGTATACGCATGGTCACCATGGTATCCATTCTTTATTACACCAATATCTATCGAAACTATATCCCCTTCTTTTAACTCATTTTTGTTCGGGAAACCATGTACTACCACGTCGTTTACAGAAATGCAGGAATTAAAGGGATAGCCGTGATAATTAAGAAAAGAAGGAATGGCATTATTATCTTTTATAATATCCGCAATCATTTTGTCGATTGACAATGTAGTGATGCCCGGCTTTAAAACAGCTGCTACCTGTGCAAGTGTACTACTTACCAGCAATGCGCTTTGGCGCATCAACTCAATCTCTGCTTCTGTTTTATAATAAATCATATTCCTGTTTTTCTTTACAAAGTAAAAACCTGGCAATATAACAACTGCCAGGTTTCAAATATGTTTAAAAACGCTTATCAAATAGTGGTAGACTGTAAATTCTGCCTGCCCTGTATTCTTCCGCTCTTCATCAAACCATCGTACTGCCTCATCAGCAACTGGGTTTCTATCTGCTGTAAAGTGTCAAGAATTACACCTACCATAATCAGCAAAGAGGTACCTCCAAAAAAGGAAGCAAAACCCTGGGTAACACCAAACATCTGTGCAAACCCTGGCAGGATACCAACAATGGCCAGTAAAATAGCACCTGGTAAAGTGATACGGTCCATTACAGAACCAATATAATCCGCTGTTGGCTGGCCTGGCTTAACACCTGGAATAAAACCGTTATTGCGTTTTAAATCGTCGGCTATTTGTTTTGGATTAAAAATCAACGCGGTATACAAAAATGTAAACCCTACAACTATTACAGCATAAATAACCATGTGCCATGGATCCTTTGGATCTGCAAATATTCTCGCTATACCGGCTTTGTTTTCGAAATTGGTATAAGAAATCAAAGTAGGCAAAAACATAATGGCCTGTGCAAAAATGATAGGCATTACACCAGCACCGTTTACTTTTAATGGCAGGAATTGCCTGGCACCACCAAACTGCCTGTTTCCCACAATTTGCTTTGCATAGTTAACAGGTATTTTCCTAACACCCTGCACCAATACTATCAATCCCATGATGATAGCGATTAATACAGCGATTTCAATAATGTAAATCAGTAATCCGCCACCACCACGGTTGCTTTTTGCAGCCCATTCCTGGAAAAGGTTTTGCGGAAGCCTGGCAAGGATACCAATCATAATGATAATAGAAGTACCATTACCCAAACCCTTATCAGTTATTTTTTCTCCCAACCACATTACAAATAGTGTACCCGCGGTTAGCAGAATAGTGGTAGTAAGAGCAAAATAGCCGCTAAAACCAGCCAGTAATGCATCAGCATTCACTGTTTTAACGTACGTAACATAAGCACTGGCTTGTACAATGGTTACGGCTACTGTCAGGTACCTTGTCCATTGGTTGATTTTTTTACGGCCACTGTCACCTTCTTTTTGAATTTTCTGCATTTGCGGAACCAGTATGGTCATCAACTGCATAAATATGGAAGCAGAGATATAGGGCATAATACCCAATGCAAAAATAGACGCCTGTGAAAAAGCGCCACCGGCAAATGCGTCAATTAAACCCAATGCACCTGATTTAGCGCTTTTCAGGTCAATTTTATTTGGATCAAGACCGGGCAAAACAATATGAGAACCAAAACGATAAATTAACAGCAACGACAGTGTTACTAAAATTTTACTCTTCAGCTCTGCGATGCTCCAGATATTTTTGAGTGTTTGTATGAGTTTCTTCACAGATAGCTACAATTTAAATATGCACCTGACAAAAAAGACGCATTATAAAAAACGCGTCACACAAGTTACTGAAATTACTTAACAATCTCCAGGGTAGAACCAGATGCTTCGAGGGCAGTTTTGGCGGTTGCGCTGATAGCGTTCACCCTAAAACTAAGTTTACTCTTCAGCTCGCCCATTCCAAGTATTTTAACGCTGTCCGTCTGATTAATAAGGTTATTGATATAAAGCGTTTCCAGTGAAAACTCCTTCAGACCATATTTCTCAACCAACTGGTCGATCTGACCAAGGTTAAATACTTTAAATTCAATACGATCATTGTTCTTAAATCCACGTTTTGGCAAACGACGCTGTATTGGCATCTGGCCACCTTCATGTGCAAATTTACTGGAGTAACCAGCGCGGCTTTGTCCACCCTTATTACCTTTTGTAGAAGTACCACCTTTACCGGAAGCTTCACCACGGCCAATTCTCTTCTTTTTGTGTGTCGCGCCTTTTGCAGGCCTTAATTCGTGCAGTTTCATTGTTATAATTTTTACTTAACGGGGTTATTTCCCCTCGCGTTATTGAATAATGTGGAAATATGAAAACGTGAAAAATGTGATAATGAAGAGATGCGATATAATCACATTTCTACATTCCTCACATTAATACATTAACTTCTTATTTAGCGTCTTCTACAGTTACAAGGTGATTTACTTTACGCACCATACCCAGTATCTGTACACTGGCTTCTACTTCTTTGCTTGAATTCAGTTTACCCAAGCCCAATGCTTTCAGGGTTAGCTTTTGACGCTCTGGCCTGTCAATAGGACTTTTTACCAGGGTTATTTTAATCTTTTTCATTCTTATAAAGTTATCGGTGTCAGCTGAACAGTGAAGGTATTTACCCTGAACCATTCATCTCAAACCTTGAATTATCCGTTAAAAACTTTCTTCAAAGAGAGATTCCTTGTTCTTGAAATAGTGATTGGCTCACGCAACATAGCCAGTGCTTTAAAAGTTGCTTTTACCACGTTATGCGGGTTAGCAGAACCCAAAGATTTTGCTAATACGTCTGTAACACCAGCAGCTTCAAGGACAGCACGCATAGAACCTCCGGCAATTACACCAGTACCATGAGCAGCGGGTCTGATTAAAACTTTTGCTGCACCTTCTTTAGCCAGCTGATCATGCGGAATAGTTCCTTTCATAACCGGCACTTTAATAAGGTTTTTCTTGGCGTCTTCTATGCCCTTTGTAATAGCTTCCTGTACTTCTTTTGCTTTACCCAGGCCATGACCCACTACACCAGCTCCATTACCAACAATTACCAGTGCAGAAAAACTAAAAGCCCGTCCGCCTTTGGTAGTTTTTACAACACGGTTAATGGAAACCACTTTCTCTTTCAGTTCAAGATCACCGGCTTTAACTTTGTTTAAAATTATTTCTGACATTATTTCAAGTTAAAATTTGAATTAGAATTTAAGTCCGCCTTCTCTTGCCGCTTCTGCTACTGCTTTCACACGTCCGTGATAAAGGTTACCACCACGGTCAAACACCACATCATTCAATCCCAGGTCAGTAGCTTTTCTTGCAATAGCTGCCCCTACCAGTTTACTTTTCTCTGATTTGGCTACTTTCTGTGCTGCAATGTCCTTATCCCTTGAAGAGGCAGAAGCCAATGTTGTACCATTTGCGTCATCAATCAGCTGAACATAAATTTCAGCGTTGCTCCTGAAAACTGACAAACGGGGCTTTTGAGCGGTACCAATAACTTTTTTACGGATACCGTACCTGATTTTTTGTCTTCTTACAACTTTTGCTTCCATGATTTCTATTTTAAGCTCCTGATGCTGCCAGGAAAAATTATTTATTTACTAGCGGATAGACTTGGTTAACCAATATTGGAACAACCACTTACCCAAATTATTTACCAGCTGCCTTACCTGCTTTACGACGTAAAACTTCACCGGCAAACTTAACGCCCTTACCCTTATATGGCTCAGGTTTGCGCAGGCTGCGGATTTTCGCAGCAACTGCACCCAATAATTGCTTATCAGCACCTTCCAGCGTGATAGTTGGGTTCTGTCCTTTTTCCTGTGCGGTAGCTAATTTAATTTCCTTGGGTATTTCAAATATGATGTTATGAGAATAACCCAATGCAAGGTCAAGTACATTGCCCTGATGAGCGGCCTTATAACCAACACCCACCAGTTCCAGGTTCTTTTTGTACCCGTCTGTAACACCTTTAACCATGTTATTTATAAGCGAGCGGTATAAACCGTGCATCGCTTTGTGACGTATCTGATCAGTAGGGCGTCCCAGTTCCACATTACCATCTTTAACCTCTACCTTAATATCACGGTCAACATTTTGTTTCAGCTCACCCTTAGGTCCTTTTACAGTAACCACGTTGTCAGTACCAACTGTTATCGTTACTCCACCGGGAACAACAACTGGCTTTTTTCCTATACGACTCATAATAAAATACTGTTTGAGAATGAATTAATTGAAATTCCTGTTGCAGTGGTCAGCCCTGTATAGTAAGGGCTTAATTGTCACACAACATTTATATTTTTAATAAATGTGGCAAAGCACTTCTCCGCCTACATTTTGAACTTTAGCTTCTTTATCTGTCATTACTCCTTTAGAAGTAGACAAAATAGCTACACCCAGGCCATTCTTTACACGTTTGAAATCTGCTGGTTTTGAGTAAGTACGCAGACCGGGACGGCTAATTCTTTCCAGTGTTTTGATAGCAGGCTCCTTTGTTGTAGGATCATACTTCAACGCTATTTTAATTACGCCCTGCTTGTTGTCGTCTTCAAATTTGTACTTAAGGATATAACCTTTTTCATACAAAATTTCTGTCATGCGCTTTTTGAGGTTAGAAGCCGGTATTTCAACAATACGGTGATTAGCCATTTGTGCATTACGGATTCTGGTCAAAAAGTCTGCAATAGGATCAGTTACCATTGTTTATCTGAAATTGATAGTTTAAAAAAAAAATTACAATGCGATATCCTATGATATCATGTTCGCCGTTAATGGAATTTATGAACGGCAGCCAGTATTACCAGCTTGCTTTTCTTACGCCTGGTATTTTACCGTTTAATGCCATATCCCTGAAGGATACACGGCTAAGACCAAAGTAGCGTATGTAACCACGCGGACGGCCTGTTAGCTGGCAACGGTTTTTTAAACGCACAGGCGAAGCATTTTTGGGCAAAGCGTCCAATCCTGCATAATCACCGGCGGCTTTAAGTGCTGCTCTTTTTTCAGCATACCGGGCTACCAGTACTTCTCTTTTTTTCTGCCTGGCTGTTACTGATGTTTTTGCCATTATTTATTATTTAGTATTTAGATTTTAGTAGCCAGATTTCCGCATGTTTTGCCTGGTCTGAATACTCAGTACTATTATCTTTAATCGCTCTTACTCTACTTCTTTCTTTGCGTTCTTAAACGGCATGCCAAGTTCTTTCAGCAATTCATACGCTTCTTCATTGGTACCTGCAGTTGTCACAAACGTGATGTCCATACCGGTAATCTTGTTCACTTTATCAATATCAATTTCCGGGAAAATGATCTGTTCAGTTATTCCTAAAGTATAGTTGCCACGGCCATCAAATGATTTCTCATTGATACCTTTAAAATCGCGTACGCGTGGCAATGCAGTGGAAATAAACCTGTCAAGAAACTCATACATCTTACCACCACGCAGTGTTACCCTTGTACCGATGGGCATATTTTTACGCAGCTTAAAGTTAGAGATATCCTTCTTACTCATAGTAGCAATGGCTTTCTGACCAGTTATCTGGGTCATTTCATCGAGCGCAATGTCTATCAGTTTTTTATCATTTACTGCACCGTTCACACCACGGTTCAGGCAGATTTTTTCCAGCCTTGGAACCTGCATTACGCTTTTATAACTGAAACGCTTTTGCAAAGCAGGTACAACATCTTTTTTGTACTTATCTGCCAGGCGCGGGGAATATTTTGTTGTGCTCATTTCTTTGTTTTTTTCTGTCAACTGCTATTAAGAAACAGGTAATTATTTTATAACCTCACCGGATTTTTTTGATATGCGTACCAGTTTACCGGTTTCCCTGCTGCGTTTTACTTTTGTAGCAACACCTTTTTTAGCATCCCATAACATCACATTGCTGATATGGATCTTCGCCTCTTTCTTCACAATACCACCTTTGGTGTTTTGTGCAGAAGGCTTTGTATGCTTGGTAATAATGTTAGCGCCCTCAACCAGCAATTTGCTTTCTTCAGGGTACAATTCCAGCACTTTACGGGGTTTTGTAACGTCTTTATCGTCACCGGTAATAACTACTACCGAATCCCCTTTCTTAATGCTGAATTTTGCTTTAAATCTGTTACTCATTTTTTAAGCTTTGAGCTATTAGCCGCGGGCTGCGAACAATAGCAAAATAAACAATTTATCTTTTCAAACTGATGGCTTACAGCACGTCGCTCCAGGCCCACAGCTTTCTTACAATACTTCCGGCGCCAAAGAAATTATCTTCATGTATCCTTTATCACGCAATTCCCTGGCAACCGGCCCAAAAATACGTGTACCACGTGGCTCATCAGCAGGGTTCAGCAATACAACAGCATTATCATCAAAACGTATGTAAGAACCATCTTTACGGCGTAATTTCTTTTTAGTACGTACGATAACAGCTTTGGTAACGGTACCTTTTTTAATGCCACCTGCAGGCAGGGCATCCTTTACTGTTACAACAATTTTATCACCGATACCGGCATAATCCTGTCCGCTGTTTCCGAGAACGCGTATACATAGTACTTCTTTAGCACCACTGTTATCAGCTACGTTCAATCTGCTTTCCTGCTGAATCATTTTTTTAGCTTTGAGCTATTAGCTGCGGGCTGCGCGAGCTATAGCAATTAAACAATTTTTCTTCAGAATGCCGTAGGCTTAAAGCTCATCACTCAAAGCGCACAGCCGGTATTCGTTATTTCACTTTCTCCACTATCTCTACCAGTCTCCAGCGTTTTGTTTTGCTGAGCGGACGGGTCTCCATTATTTTAACAGTATCACCAATACTGCATTCACTTTTTTCATCGTGCGCGTGAAATCTGGTAGTCTTTTTTACAAACTTACCGTAGATAGGGTGTTTTACTTTTCTTTCAACCGCAACAGTGACTGTTTTAGTCATTTTGTTGCTGGTTACAACACCTGTTCTTGTTTTACGCAAATTTCTTTCTTCCATAATAATCCCTGGTTATAAGTTATTTAGAAACCGAGTTGTTTTTTCTTTAATGCAGTTTGCAGACGTGCAATGTCCTTTCTAAGGTCACGTATACTCATCGGGTTCTCCAGTGGAGAAATAGTATGAGCAAATTCAAGTTTTTTCAACCGTAGCTGATCTTCTTTAATGCGGGCACTGATTTCGCCATCATTTAAGCCAGCTATACTTTTTACGAATTCAATTCTCTTAGACATTTTTTCTATTTTGATACATTAATTTTCATTAATGCTGTATTCAAATATTCATTTCAGCCAATGCTGCCTGCACGCCCCCTCTCTGCTTTCCTTATTATGCATTCACATCGCGGCGCGTAACAAACCTGGTTTTAATGGGAAGCTTCTGGGCAGCCAGCAACATCGCTTCTTTAGCAGTTGCAGCTGAAACACCATCGGCTTCAAACAGGATGCGTCCTGGCTTTACCACAGCCGCCCACCCTTCCGGGTTACCTTTACCTTTACCCATACGTACTTCTGCAGGTTTTGCGGTAACGGGCTTGTCAGGGAAAATTCTGATCCAAACACTTCCTTCACGTTTCATTGCACGGGTCATTGCCTGGCGGGCAGCTTCAATCTGGCGCTCGCTCATATGCACTGTATCCAATGCTTTGAGGCCAAATGAACCAAATGCAAGCGTAGTTCCGCGTTTTGCATTTCCTTTAACCGGCATTTTCTGCGACTTCCTGTGCTTTGTTCTTTTCGGTTGTAACATTTTATAAAGCTTTGTAGAACCGGACTTTCAATCCTTATCTAATTGAACTTATACTTTGACTAATCTATAAGGGTGTTATCTTCTTCCGCCGCCACCACTTGGTCCACCAGGACCTCTTCCGCCACCACCACCGGCCGGCCTTCTGTCTCCGCCGCCACCGCCGCCTCTTCTGTCGTCTCTGCGATCAGGGCGCTCGTCTCTCCTGTCTGGTCTTCTATCTCCGCCTGGTCCGTCATTCTTACCACCAGTTACGAAATTTGGATTCAAATCACGCTTGGTCAAAATCTCACCTTTACATATCCAAACCTTGATACCAATTTTACCATATACGGTAAGCGCAAATACATTGGCATAATCAATATCCATACGCAGTGTATGCAACGGCGTACGGCCTTGTTTAATTTCTTCAGAACGGGCAATTTCAGCTCCACCCAAACGGCCACTGGCTTTTACCTTGATACCTTCAGCGCCCATACGTAACGCAGAAGCAATCGCCATTTTAATAGCCCTTTTGAAATTGATACGGTTTTCTATCTGTTTTGCGATGGTGTCAGCAACAATCATAGCATCCAGTTCGGGACGGCGTATTTCAAGAATGTTGATCTGCACATCATCTTTACCAGTCAGCTTCTTCAACTCTTCTTTAATACGGTCTACTTCACCACCACCTTTACCGATGATAATACCGGGCTTGGAAGTATGGATAGTTATGATAAGTTTACCCAGTGTACGCTCAATAACAATTTTGGAAATACCGCCTTTATTGATACGTGCAATCAGGTAAGTACGGATTCTCGTGTCCTCAATCAGCCTGGAAGCAAAATCTTTTCTGCTTGCATACCAATTGCTTTCCCATCCGCGGATGATACCTAACCTGTTACCAATAGGATTTGTTTTTTGACCCATATCCGTTTTATTAGTTGATTAGTTATTTTGTTTTTGTTCTGCAATTACTTTTGTGTCTACGATAACCGTTACATGGTTGCTGCGCTTGCGCACACGGTAACCACGGCCCTGAGGAGCGGGACGCATACGTTTCAGTGTTCTTGCGCCGTCAACAAAGATTGTCTTTACAATTAAACCACCTTCATCGCCATTTTCATTCTTCTGTTTCCAGTTGTTGATGGCAGATAAAACCAGCTTGCGTAACGGAGTAGATGAGTGCTGGGGATGAAATTCTAAAAAAGCAATCGCCTTTTCAACATTCAGTCCGCGGATCTCATCGGCCAGCAAACGCATTTTGCGTGGCGACGTGGGATAATTTCTAAGTTTAGCTACAGCTTCCATTGTTGATCAATTCTTAAATTAATTAAGCTATTTTCTTGCTTGAGTGTCCTTTAAAGTTGCGGGTAGGTGCAAATTCTCCCAGCTTATGGCCAACCATAAACTCTGTTACATACACGGGAATAAATTTATTGCCGTTGTGTACCGCAAACGTATGTCCTACAAAATCAGGCGTGATGGTAGACCTGCGGCTCCATGTTTTAATGACACCTTTCTTGGCTTTACCTTCATTAACTGATAACACCTTTTTTTCAAGATGTTCTGCAACGTAAGGACCTTTTTTAATTGAACGACCCATTTTATAAATTTGAAAATTTGAAAATGCCCGCCCGGATTAAGCCGTTCGGACGGGTGGAAGTGTGAAAATTCCACCGTCAAAGTTTATTTATTCTATGAGCAAACATGGAATTCATTTTCACATTCCCACACTTGCACATTTACACATTACTTGGCTATCTTCTTACCGTCTTTCCGCTGGATAATTAATTTATCGCTGCCTTTACCCCTGGTACGTGTTTTCAATCCTCTTGAATACTGACCATTCCTGCTGCGGGGCTGACCACCTGAAGCTTTACCTTCACCACCACCCATCGGGTGATCTACCGGGTTCATGGCAACACCACGTACCCTTGGCCTGATACCTCTCCAAACATTACGGCCAGCTTTACCCATGCTCTGCAAACTATGGTCGCTGTTGCTAACCACACCTACTGTAGCAAAACAGTTAATCAATACTTTTCTCAACTCACCGCTGGGCATTTTTAATACACCATACTTTTCTTCCTTATTGCTCAACTGCGCAGAAGAACCGGCACTTCTTGCTATTTTACCACCCTGGGTAGGCTGCATTTCAATGTTGTGCACCATGGTTCCCAATGGCATATTCTTCAACTGCAAAGCATTTCCTATTTCTGGTGCTACGCTGTCACCACTTATAACTGTACCACCTACCTGTAAACCCTGTGGAGCAAGTATATAGCGTTTTTCACCATCCACGTAATTAAGCAAAGCGATAAATGCTGTACGGTATGGATCATATTCAATACTTACTACAGTAGCAGGTATATTCTTTTTGTCCCTTTTGAAGTCAATGATACGGTACATCCTTTTGTGACCACCACCCATATAGCGCATTGCTCTTCTGCCCTGCACGTTTCTACCTGCAGTAGATTTTACTTTTTCCAACAGGCTTTTTTCTGGTGTATCGGAAGTAATTTCAGCGTAAGCATTACCAATTCTCCAGCGGGTGCCGGCGGTCATTGGTTTGTATTTCTTCAGTGCCATTTTTATTGTTTTATGCGGAATTTTCAGCTCCGCGGCTATAATTACTTTATTACCTTTTAAACAGTAGCGTACAGATCAATTGTCTCACCTTCTGATACCGTTACCAGCGCTTTTTTATAAGCAGGTTTCTGACCTTTGATATAACCGGCTTTGGTAAACCTTGTTTTGCTTTTACCAGGTATAACAGCTGTGTTTACATCAATCACTGTTACGCCGTAAAAACCTTCAATGGCCTTTTTTATTTCTAATTTATTGGCCTTCCTGTTTACTTTAAAAGCATAGCGGCGCAGTTTTTCCTGCTGGGCGTTTGCTTTTTCTGTCAAAATCGGCTTTATTAAAACTTCAGAGAGTATCATCTCTTATAAATTTAGTTCTGTTATTAATTATGCAACGGCTTCTACAGCTTCTTCTGAAAAAACTTTTGCTGCGTTTTCTGTCAATACCAGTACCTGAGCGTTTACAATATCGTATGTATTGATATCGGCCAGCAGGCTACCACCAACAGATATAATATTGCGAAGACTGAGATACAGATTATCATTGAACTCAGGCGACACAAACAATGTTTTTTTACCATCCAGCTTCAAATCTTTCAATATACCTGCAAACTGTTTGGTGCTTGGTTTGTCAATGCTGATCTCTTCCACAACCATGATAGCATTTTCTTTTGCTTTATGTGATAAAGCAGAAATTTTTGCCAGGTCTTTTACTTTACGGTTCAACTTGAAATCCCAGCTATGCGGTTTAGGACCGAAAATGGTACCACCACCTTTGTACAAAGGGTTACGCAGGTTACCCTTACGGGCACCACCAGTACCTTTTTGCTTATGTAATTTTTTAGAAGACCCTTTTACTTCCATACGGGTCTTTACTTTGTGTGTGCCCTGGCGCTGAGCGGCCAGGTACTGCTTTACAGCCAGGTAAATAACATGATTGTTTGGTTCTACACCAAAAATCTCTTCCGGCAATTCGACTGAACGGCCTGTTTTGTTACCTTTTATATCTATTACATCTACTTGCATCGTAATTCAGTTAAATAGTTGTTGTTACTTCAGAATATAAACAATAGAATTAATGTGGCCTGGTACAGAACCACTGATAAGGATGTAATTTTTATCAGCAAAAATTTTCATCACTTTCAAACCTTTCAGTTTCACCCTGTCGGAACCCATGCGACCAGCCATACGCATACCTTTCATTACGCGGGCAGCATCAGATGAGTTACCCAATGAACCTGGTGCACGTGAACGGTCATGCTGGCCGTGGGACTGACCGCCCACACCATGGAAACCGTGGCGTTTTACAACACCCTGGAAACCTTTACCTTTTGTAGTACCTACCACGCTTACTTTTTCACCTTCTGTGAAAACTTCAACGGTGATGGTTTCACCTACATTTTTTTCTATTGAATAATCGCGGAATTCGCGTGTAATTTTTTTGGCGGGAGTGTTTGCCTTAGCGAAGTGATTCTTTTCAGCGGCTGTTGTGTGCTTGTCTTTTTTGTCGCCGAAACCTACCTGAATGGCATCGTAACCGTCTGTTTCTTTCGTTTTAACCTGCGTTACAACATTGGGGCCTGCTTCAATAATGGTACAAGCAGTTTGCTTACCATCGGGGCCGAAGATGCTTGTCATCCCAATTTTCTTTCCAATAATACCTATCATCGTTATACAGTTTGCGCCGTATGGTTCAAGAGACAATCCGATGATGGCGTAAAAACCAATTGGACTTCAATCCCCGTTTACCTACCGACCTTTTCCTTTAGGGGGAAGTACCGGCAGTAAACAAACCCTGAACGGCTTGTTTATATGTACCCCGGCTCTATGAACCGGGAATTTAACTAATCAGAGCTCTTTTCTCGCGCCGGAGCACGATTGAGAGATGATGAAAATATTTTTAAGAACTATTTTTTTCTTACTCCTTTACAGGCAATAAGGGCATATTATGCTTTAATTTCAACTTCAACGCCAGAAGGCAAATCAAGCTTGCTCAGTGCATCTACAGTCCTTGAACTGGAAGTGTAGATATCAAGCAAACGCTTGTGCGTACTTAACTGGAACTGCTCACGCGCTTTCTTGTTTACGTGCGGTGAACGCAATACAGTAAAGATTTTCTTGTGTGTGGGTAAAGGTATAGGACCTGTAACCACAGCGCCTGTACTGCGCACTGTTTTTACAATCTTCTCTGCAGATTTATCTACCAGATTGTGATCGTAAGACTGTAATTTAATTCTGATTCGTTGAGACATACGTAAAATCCAGTTTTTAATTGGGGATGCAAAGGTAACGGTATGCAGCTAATGGGCAAAGAATTTTTTGTATTTTTTTAGAGATAAATACAATTATTTTTAAACCGGGCGGTTGTTTTATCCGTTTGGCAGCACTCGCGGCTGTCGTATGACTGATTCCCGCATTGCCGGTACAAGTCCGCTTCAACACATATTAGCGCTATAGCATCCTGCTTTTACCTGAACTTATTCGTCTAACTCCTTTATAACCAATCCATAGCACGACAATCAGCAATATGCTGGCAATAATAATAGGTATGATAAAGCTTAAAATGGATGCAGTCAATGCTACCGCATTTTCCCCGCTGGCAACAACCGGGTTTCCGGTGCCAAGCGTCGCCTTTGTTGAGAAAAGGCGTAACAAGCCTGTACCTACATGTATGGTCCCGGCAGTGGCACCCCCTGCAATAAGGGCGGCTACCCACCTGAGCATAGGCTCACTGTCTGCCGCAGGAAGAATGGCAAAAGCCAATAATGTGCCTGCCCCTATGGCCAGCGGCGCTGCTATAGCATCCAGTATATTGTCCAGGAAAGGAAAATAGTACGCGCCTACCTCTATTACCGCTGCCGTGGCAAAACAAATAACAGCCGGTAAACTGCCCAGCCACTGCATATCTGAAGAAAAATTAAACCAGTGATTATATGCCGCCACCGACCCTACCAGCATGGGAATAAATATCCGGAAACCGCAGCAGGCGCTTAACCCAATCCCCAGGGCAATAGCAGTAAGAATATGATAATCGAAGTGCATTTCTTGAATAAACAGGTTTAAAAAGCAAAAGCAGGTACTAAGTTATTTCTTTTTCAGTTTAATTGGCAAAGTTGTAAATCCGGTATTGTCTCAGTTTGAAATTTCCAAACATTTATTTCATTTTGAACTTATCAATTGAAGATTGAATATCAATTAACCGTGCCTGAACGGATTCACGTTGCATTTTTTGTATCTCTGCACTGTCATACTTGCCCTTTTGCAAGTATCGCCCTATTCTTTCGTTTATGTTATTAGCGCTATCTCTTAATAGTTTTTGGTCTGTCTGAAGCCTTGTTATCGTTTCAATGCGTTCGCACCCGCAAGTAAACAATACGAAAAGGGATAAAACGGCTAAATATTTCATGTAAATTTCTAATTATTCGCAAGATAACACATATAAAAAAACCGCTGATTCAGCGGTTTGTGCCTTTTTGGGAGTGTATCAGTTTAACCAGAACACCTTCTATATGCATCCATAAAATCTCTGTCATTTCCCAGGAAATGCATCGGGGTGCATTTTGTTTTGCGCCAGCGTAACCGCGTATACCTGCCAGAAAGCCTGCAGC
Source organism: Chitinophagaceae bacterium (assembly GCA_039916305.1). Classification (GTDB taxonomy): domain Bacteria; phylum Bacteroidota; class Bacteroidia; order Chitinophagales; family Chitinophagaceae; genus JACMLD01. The sequence goes on from JBDSLR010000027.1 coordinate 89,788, forward strand.
TGCAATAATAAGCTGTCTGCCTGCTTAGCCTGGTAAGCGTAAAGATTGTTAACCAATGCCGGGTCATTCCTGTATTGATAGTATCCATCCACCCGCTTTGTTACCATATTGTACTGCAGGAAATACTGATCATCCATTGCCTGCAGTAAGTTCCCGGACTTATTGAATGCAGCCCGTTTTTTGCCAGCTGTGTCCATCAGCGATCTTCCATAAGAAAAAAAACGCTCCCCGTTACCGGTTATATCCAGCAGGGTCACAGGAATATCTATTTGCTGACCAGTATATGGGTAGTGCCCTTTTAGAGAACCATCAGGCGTATAAATAAACATGGGAATCCTGTATGTTCCCATGGCTGATTTGTCCACCCTGTCCGGTGCCCTGGAAAAATGATCGGCAACAAAAAGAAAAATAGTATTGGTAAACCAAGGCTGATTTGTAATGGATGAAAAGAAGTCACGCATTACATTATCATAATACCGTAATGATTTTCCGTTTGATTTTGCAAAGCCGGGAAGGCTGTCAAAAATTGCCCGGGGCATCAGGTTGAAGGGCGCGTGCGTACTCACGTTATAAATTACGCTTACAAACGGTGCTGTTATTTTACTCATTTCGCCGGCAACTGCCGGAAAGAAAATATGATCGTACACCCCGTAGTAGCCATCAAAATCCTTATGCGAAGCCTGGTAGTTCCGAAAACCAAAATCGTAATCCAGCTGGTAATTTTTAGAACTCTTCAAAAAGGATTGGGTAAAATCGCTTACCCCGTAAAAAAAACTGCTGCTGTAATGATGGTTTTTAAGCACCTGGGTGAACCACTGCGCTTTGTTATACCCATAGCCTGTTAAAAAAAAGTCAGGTGCATTGCCTTCGGGAATGCCGGCTATAATGGCATCAAAGCCTGAGGGAGATGAAACTGCATTGGCAAAAAAATTATCAAATACCCAGGATTGTTTCATTAGTGAATCTAAAAAAGGCAGGGTATTTTTCCGTTGATCATTCTCCTGGAAATCATCCTGTGAGGCGCTTTCTATGATAAAAAGTACGATGTTTTTTTTACCAGGTTGATGACTCTTTATATCGTGCAGCACCGGATGCAATAAAAAAGCTTGCTCATCATTCATAAACCGCCATTTCCTCAAATCCATCGGCTGTTTGTACCGCCTTGAAGCCAATAGTTCCGTAACTGTGCTGGCAGAAAAAGGGACATGGTTGCTCTTCATCACAAAATACCCTGATGAAGTAGTAAAAAAATAGCCGGTTTTAAAATCAAAAATCAGCAAAAAAAGACAGGCTGCATATACCGTAAAAAGAAGGGCGTATTGCCTGGCAGGAAAAGCAGCAGGCTGTGTCTTTTTAAGCCAGCGCCGGCACACCAAAAACGCGCCCGTTCCCAATAACAGCAGTAGCAACAGTAAATACCAGTATTTATTTAGAAATGGCAGCAGCAGGCCCGCATTGTCACGTATAAAAAAAAGATCCGCCAGGGTAAGGCGCCGGTGGTTGTTATTAAAATAGGCAACATCAAAAAGTGAAATGCCGCATAGCAGCATTATTGTAAATACGTAATAACAGGTTATCAAATTCCGGAAGAAAGACCCCCGCCATTTGATATATGCAAGCTGCATCAATAGTAAAGGCAGTAGCAATATTAAAACAGTAGCCAGATCCGACCGCAATCCATACCATAGCATCCAGCTGTATTCAACCGCGGAAGTATTTGCGGAAAGATCGCCATGGTTAACAATAAAAAAAACACATCTTATTACCGCAAGTGCAAGCAGTGTATATAAAAACAAACAACCATACCCCCATAATTTTTGCCAGGCCAATCTTGATTTCATTACTCTCGGTTACTATTTATTTAAAAGACGTTTATAGTTTAAAAACTTTTTTTCGAATAAGTGGTAACTTAAAAACGCGAGGCCCGCGGTTAGTAAAACAGATAAGAAAATCTGTGCGTGTATGCTCACAGCCGGGGCATTATTTTTAAACCATTTTACCATAAGCACTTTTACAGGTACATGCAAAAGATATATGCCATAGGAATATTTGCCGGCCGTTACCAGCCATTTTGCCTGGAATATCCGTACAAGTCCGCCTGCCTGCTGGATGGTTGATCCCAGTATACCGCCCCAGAACAATGCATTCAATGTATACCCATACCGGGCAACCATTTCCGCCCCCAGCTGCCAGGTTTGTTTCGCCATTATCATCATAGCTGTGGCAGCGGCAAGGCAGGCAACTGCCAGTAACCAGCCTTTATGCAAAAGCCAGTGGTACTTTGCTTCCCTGCTAAAAAAATACAGCAACGCACCAATTGAAAAAGAATCAATTCTTGCAGGAAGTAAAACGTACCGGTATTCAGGTTGCATGGTAAAAAAATGACCAGCAAATAAACGGAAGACCAACGCGAATGCTACCAGGCCAATCAGTATTACCGCCCATTGTTTCTTTTGAAAGAGCAGCAAACAGATTAAGGGCCAGATTAAGTAAAACTGCATCTCGCAGGCCACTGACCAAAGGGGGACAAAAATGATATTATCCGTCCACCCAAACAATGCGTTATATATGTTTACAGAAAAACTCCAGTACCAGGCCTGTTCTTTTATTAATTGCTGGTATGAACCTGTGACGGAAGAAGGCCATAACAGGGGTACTAAAAAAAACAACACTAAAATCAGATAGTACAATGGAGCAATTCTCAATAAACGCTTACAATAAAAATTTATGTAGTAATTGCTGCTCCCCGCAGTGGCTGCCAGCCTGCCGGTAATAAGAAAGCCTGATAAAACAAAAAACAAATCCACTCCTATCCATCCAAATGAGAAAAACGAATAATAATGATAGCCCAGCACCAGCAATATAGCCAGCCCCCTTGATCCATCCAGGACCCTGATTCTGCTATGCTGTATTGCTATTTCCTTTTCATCCATCGCGCTGAATTATAATACCCTTACCGCTTATATCTTTAAAGATAACCGTTACACATTTACCGGAATATCAAATAACAATAAAAAAGCCTGTACAGGCAATTGCTGTACAGGCTATGAATTATTGATCTAATTATTTCAGAACCCGGCCTTTTTGCTGTCAGTTACAATTCTTTCTGCTGCTCCCGGCGGGCAATATTGTTTCAGATAGCTGGTAAACATGGTTGATAAATGCTGAAAAGTACCTGCCCCTTCAGAAATACTATGCGTCCGGTTTGGATAGGACATTAGCTGGAACTGCCGGTTGTATTTCACCAGCTCGTTTATCAGCATTTCAGCGTTTGAATAATGTACGTTATCATCCCCCGTACCATGCACATATAATAAATTTCCCTGTAAGTTCTTAGCATAGGTAATGGGCGAGCCTTTTACAAAATCTTCAAGGTTTTCCTGCGGCAGGCCCATATATCTTTCCTGGTAAATATTATCATAGGTGAGCTGGTTACCTACCGCAGCAACCGCAATACCGGTTTTATAAATTTCCGGGTGCTGAAACATTAAATTTAAGGTGGCGGAGCCGCCACCACTCCAGCCCCATACACCCACCCGGCTGCTGTCTATATATGGCCATTTCAAAATTTCTTTTGCAGCCATTGCCTGGTCGCCTATGTTCACCAGGCCAATTTTACGGTAAACAGATTTGCGCCATTGCCGGCCTTTGGGCACCGGTGTACCACGGTTATCAACAGATATATAAAAGTATCCGTCTTTTGCCATATCTCCTTTGTACATGCGGTTGTTGGCAATACCGTATTCATCTTTTACAGTTTGCCCCCAGGGTTCTGTATATACGTAAAACACGACGGGGTATTTTTTGGTGGAATCAAAATTGAGCGGCTTTTTCATCCAGGCATCCATCTCAATACCTTCAGCCGTTTTTATGGTAAAGAATGTTATCCCGGCTGCTGACTTATCTGTTTTTGCAATGGCATCATTTACCTTATTTTCTCCGTTAATGCCTTTATGCCCCGCGAGTGTTATCCATTCTGTGGCTGGCGGCGTGTAGTAATTGGAAAAGCTATGGAACGCATACCTGGCATCTGGCGAAATTTCATAATCATGCGTTCCCGGCTGGCTACCCGGCGAAAGCAGTTCGGGCTTTCCTTTGCCATCCAGCTTTGTCCGGTATAAATATTTTTGAGTAGCATTAACGGGCGAGGCCATAAAATACACATATCCCCCTTTTTCATCAATACGCATAATATCCATTACATCATAATCGCCTGCGGTTACCAGGGTTTCTTTTTTACCATCGCGGGCTATGCGGTATAAATGCCGCCAACCATCTTTTTCGCCAGCCCATAAAAATTCTTTTCCATTATTAAGCCAGTCCCAGCCCCCGTTGGCATAATCCTGGTCCCACAATGGCAATATATCAATCCACGCAGCATCAGTCTCTTTATAAATTGTATTTGACGTACCAGTAGCGGTATTGCAAAGCATCAGCTGGCTCTCATTCTGTTTGCGGTTAAGGTGCTGTATAATCAGTTCTGTGCTGTTGCCCGCCCATTCCATCCTGGGTACATAGGTTTGCAAAACAGGGTCGGTAGGAATATTCATCCATTTTGTTTGTGCAGTAGCAATATCTGCCACGCCAATTTTATAGGGGGAAGGGGCTTCGCCGGCCACCGGGTATTCTACCGGAATTACTTTTGGATAAATAGAATCCGTTGTATTCAGCATTTCATAATCCTTTGTAGTTTTTGCATCAATCTGCCAGTATGCAATGTGTTTGCTATCGGGGCTCCACCTGAAACCATCCCTGCAAAAAAATTCTTCTTCATAGGCCCAGTCGAATGTACCATTGATAAGCTGCCTGCTGCCGTCACTGGTAAGTTGTTTAACAGTGCCGCCGGCAATATCTTCTACGTATAAATTATAATTGCTGACAAACGCCACCTTCGTACCATCTGGAGAAAATTTTGCAAACATGAGTGAAGAGGCGGGCAAAGACTTACCAATTTGCTGCAGGCTGCCATCAGCTGATTTATACAGCCAGTAATCACCCCGGGTATCCATACGCCATACTTTTTTTGTATTGGTATAAATAAGGAGTTGCTGCTCATCTGCAGAGAGTACAAAATTTCTGACGCCAATGCTTTTTTGCGCTCCTGGTACGATCAATTTTTCTTTTGGCAGTACAATTGTTTTAGTATTCTGCGGCAGGGTATATTTTACAATCTCGCCCCCCTCGGCGCGATAATAACTACTGCCGTCTTTTGCCCATTTTATTTGCTGTGCGAACGCGGTACCCGCAAATAAAAAAACAGTTGTCCACGCAAGAAAATAAATACCATATTTCATATGAAAGAATATTTGAGTTGTAAAATAACTGATTATTAAGACAGCAACAGCCCGCAAATTAAAAGACGCCAGCAGCTACGCCTGCCAGGCTGTCCATTTTTAACGACCTTTTCTAAAGATTTTTTTTACTTACCCATTTGATATCGCAGAATATAAAAATTATGTAGGCATTATATTACCGGCGGAAAATGGGTTTATTAATTTTCATGAAGGATATAAAAAAAGTCCCGCCTTTTTGAAAGCGGGACTTATATTCAATTTGAACCAATTCTTATGCATTTACCTTACCCTTGATCTTGGCTATTACTTCTTCAGCAATACCATTGGGAGCAGGGGTATAATGAGAGAACTCCATGGTAGAAGATGCACGGCCTGATGACATAGAACGCAGTTGGGTTACATAACCAAACATTTCGCTTAATGGCACTTTAGCGCGGATAACCTGCGCATTATTACGGCTGTCCATGCCTTCCAGCATACCACGGCGGCGGTTAAGGTCACCTGTAACATCACCCATGTACAGATCAGGTGTTACCACTTCCACTTTCATGATAGGCTCCAGCAAAACAGGTTTTGCTTTCCTGGCTGCTTCACGGAAACCAGCTTTTGCACACAATTCAAAACTCATAGAGTCAGAATCCACTGCGTGGAAGCTACCGTCAAATATGCGCACTTTCATGTTGTCTACAGGGTAGCTGGCCAATACGCCCGTTCCCATAGAAGATTCAAATCCTTTTTGAATAGCGGGTATAAATTCACGGGGGATAGAACCTCCGAAAATATCATTGATAAACTGGTAATGTTTACCTGGATTTTCGGTTAACCATTCTTTATCAGCAGGGCCGAATTCAAATGTAATATCCGCAAATTTACCACGGCCACCTGTTTGTTTCTTCAGGGTTTCACGGTGTTCAATAGTAGCACCGAAAGCCTCTTTGTAAGCAACCTGGGGAGCACCCTGGTTTACTTCCACTTTAAACTCCCTGCGCATACGGTCAACAATAATCTCAAGGTGTAACTCACCCATACCACGCAAAATGGTCTGGCCGGTCTCTTCGTCTGTGTTTACACGCAGGGTAGGATCTTCTTCTACCAGTTTAGCAATGGCCATACCCATCCTGTCTACGTCGGCCTGTGCTTTTGGCTCAACCGCGATAGCAATTACAGGCTCAGGTATAAACATATTCTCCAGGGCAATAGGGTGATTTTCATCACACAAAGTGTCTCCTGTTTTGATTTCTTTAAAACCAACGGCCGCTCCAATATCACCCGCTTCGATAAAATCAATCGGGTTTTGCTTGTTTGCAAACATCTTCATGATACGGCTGATACGTTCTTTCTTACCGCTTCTTACGTTCAATACATAAGAACCTGCATCTAGGTGGCCGGAATAGCACCGGAAGAATGCCAGGCGGCCCACAAACGGATCCGTCATAATTTTAAACGCCAGTGCTGCAAAAGGTGCTTTTGCATCTGCTTTGCGTGTTTCCGGCTCTCCGGTATCAGGATTAGTACCTACAGTATCAGGAATATCAACCGGTGAAGGCAGGTAACGGCAAACGGCATCCAATGCAGTTTGTACGCCCTTATTTTTAAAAGAAGAACCACACATCATTGGAACGATGCTAAGGTCTACCGTTGCTTTACGGATGGCTTCATGCATTTCTTCTTCAGTAATAGTATCAGGATTATCGAAGAATTTCTCCATCAGCTTATCATCATATTCAGCTACGGCTTCTACCAGCTGCGCCCTCCATTCCTTTGCTTCTTCCAGCATATCGGCTGGTACTTCTATTTCGTCAAAGGTCATACCCTCTGTTTCCATATGCCAGATGATACCCTTCATTTTAATAAGATCCACCACTCCTATAAAGTCATCTTCAGCACCAATTGGCAACTGCAGGGGCACGGCTTTGGAACCCAGCATTTCTTTTACCTGCTTAACCACCATTAAGAAGTCAGCTCCGGCACGGTCCATTTTATTTACGAAACCGATGCGGGGAACACCATAACGGTTAGCCTGGCGCCAAACGGTTTCAGACTGTGGTTCCACACCATCTACGGCAGAGAACAGCGCAATCAGGCCATCCAGCACACGCATGGAACGCTCTACCTCCACGGTAAAATCCACGTGACCTGGTGTATCAATGATGTTGAAAGAATATTTTTTTGTGTCAGCATATTCTTTCCCTTTATTAGTAGGAAAGTTCCACTGGCAGCTTACCGCAGCTGAAGTAATGGTAATACCCCGCTCCTTTTCCTGCTCCATCCAGTCGGTGGTAGCAGCACCATCATGCACTTCACCAATGCGGTGAATCATACCTGTGTACCGGAGAATACGCTCCGTAGTGGTTGTTTTACCGGCATCAATGTGAGCCGCAATACCAAAGTTTCTTTGAAATTTTAAGTCTGCCATTATTGTATATTAAACGTTTAAATTTTGTGTGCTTGGGCATTTCCCCCGCTTCTTCTACCCTGCATTTACCCCAGCTACCTGCACCGGCCATGCTCGGCCAGCATATTTAGCCCCACAGCAGGCCATAAAACCAACACTGCTTTTGGCGCGCAAAGGTAACTATTTCACCTGAATAAAAAAGTAGTCGTTAAAATTCGATTTTATGGCGGTTTAAGGCCTTAAAATGCGTTATCAAACTGAATGGGTGGTATTCCCGCCAATAAGCTCTTTTGCTCAACCGCAGGGCGGCCTGCGTAATACCTTAGGCCGGCAAATAAGAAGCGGGGCAACGTACGATTTGGAACTGCAGCAGCCAGTATTAACAAAAAAGCTAACTGCACTGAATCTTCAGGAAGCGGGTGTTGGCCCGAATTCAGCATCGCCTGTTGCGCTGCATAACCGACCGTGATATCACAAGCACGCATTCATTTTTTCAAATCATCTGAATGCATTCCAACGTTTATCAAAATTTTTATTAAATACCTCTCTAAAATTTGTGCGTATTTAAAAAGCTTTACTAAATTTAGAATCTGATTACTAACCTAAAAATTCAAAAACAATATGGCCAGCAAGAAAAAAGCTACAAAACCTGCCCCAAAAAAGAAGGCTGCTCCCAAAAAAGTAGCCAAAAAGGCAGCGAAAAAAGCAGCTCCAAAGAAAAAGGCCGCTAAAAAAGCCGCTCCGAAAAAGAAAGCACCGCTGAAGAAAAAAGCAGCTCCTAAAAAGAAAGCCGCGCCAAAGAAAAAAGCAGCGCCAAAGAAAAAAGCCGCTCCGAAAAAAAAGGCAGCCCCGAAAAAGAAAGTAGCCGCTAAAAAAGCTGCTGTTAAAAAAGCGGCACCAATGCCAGCTCCAAAACCAGCTGCAAAAAAGAAAGCAGCCCCAAGAGCTAAAAAACCCGCAGCAGTGCCGCCACCAACCCCGCCCGTTGTTGAAACGCCGGTGACGGAAACCCCTTTTGAAGAAACGCCTGCCAGCGAAGAAACACCTTCTGATGGCAAGCTGATTTTTTAAGCGCATATATAATTGCACAGCATATAAAGAAAAAAAGGCCATCTGTAATAAGGTGGCCTTTTTTTTCAGGTAAACGGAAATTACCTGCCGGTCAATTTATGCAATTTCTTCAAAGCTTTGTTTCCATTGGCCTACTCCAGAGGAACTTACACCGGGTTCCGTTTTGTAAAGAATGTGGCCATGTTAATGCGCCTGCTTATTTTTGTCGCATGTTATCAATCAGCCAACGGGGGCAGGAAATGCCGCCATCGCCCATACGTAAACTGGTCCCCTACGCAGAAGCAGCCAAAAAAAGGGGCATTGCAGTTTATCACCTTAATATAGGTCAGCCAGATATTGAAACACCTCCGCAAGCGCTGGACGCGGTGCGGCACTCCGATTTTAAAGTGCTTGAATATAGTCATAGTGCAGGCAATGAGAGCTACCGGAGAAAGTTGGTAGAATATTACCGCAACGTGGGTATTGAAGTAAATCACACCCAGATAATTATTACTACAGGCGGCAGCGAAGCTATTTTATTTGGCATGATGGCCTGCCTTGATGCCGGCGATGAAGTTATTATCCCTGAACCTTTTTATGCTAACTACAACGGGTTTGCAGTAGAAGCCGGTGTAACAGTCATCCCGATTACATCTTCCATTGATACAGGTTTTGCATTGCCGCCCATTACAGATTTTGAAAAAGCCATTACACCGAAAACAAAAGCAATTGTTCTCTGCAACCCCAATAACCCAACCGGTTATTTGTACAGCACAGCAGAAATGGAGACGCTTAAACAAATTGTACAGAAACACCAGCTCTACCTTTTTGCGGATGAAGCTTACCGCGAGTTTTGCTACAGCGGTACTCATACAAGCGCCATGCATTTAACCGGCGTTGATGACAATGTAATATTAATGGACACCATCAGCAAACGCTACAGCGCCTGCGGCGGGCGTGTAGGCGCACTGGTTACCAAAAATCAGCAGGTACTGGACGCCGTTATGAAGTTTGCGCAGGCCCGGCTGAGTCCGCCCTCTTTTGCCCAAATACTGGGCGAAGCGGCTATTGATTTGCCGGCAGATTATTTTGATAAAACCAAGGCTGAATATAAAAAAAGAAGGGATACCATTGTAAAAAGGCTGAACGCCATGCCCGGTGTGTTTTGTCCCAACCCCGGCGGTGCTTTTTACGCCATGGCCAGGTTACCCATTGACGATGCTGATGTTTTCTGCCAGTGGCTACTTGAATCATTTTCTTACAATGGTCACACCGTAATGCTGGCACCTGCCACAGGATTTTACAGTACGCCCGGACTCGGTAAAAACGAGGTACGCCTGGCCTATGTTTTAAATACGGATGCTATCAATGCTGCCATGGATTGTTTGGAAAAAGCGCTGGAAATATATCCTGGCAAAATTGGCTAATACATATTGGAAGGGATAACCAGCAATGTAATATTGCCGTAGAAATTGCTGAAAGAATTAATAGCAGGTAGCCTGTTCTTCTGCAATCAGGTTTACTTCTAAACTTTTTTACAATGCTGCTCATACCTTTTGATTGCCATGAAAAAAAATAAATCTTCCTACTGTATTTTTCTGGTGCTTTTTGCTTCTTTGTTTGCCAATGCGCAAAACTTCAGCGCCGGCCTGGACGAAAAAAAAGCCGGCATGCTGCTGGAAAAAGTACGCACTCAACAGGCAACAGAAGACGAAAAAAAAGCATTGCAGGAGATGGCCCTGGCGGCTCAAAACAGCGGGCAGTGGTTTGATGAGCGCAATCATGATTATAAAAAATCAATGCAGAACATTGACCATGCAATTGTTTTTTATACTGCGCTCGGCGACACACTTAACCTCGCTTTTAACAAAAAATACAAAGGACACTTACTTGTAAGACTGGGTAAACTTCCGGCCGCAAAAAATGAAATACAGGCGGCTGTCTATTTATATCAGCTGAGCAATACCGGCGCCGGTGTAGCTGCCGCACAATTTGAGCTGGCAAGGATATTTGAATATGAAAACAAAGCGGACTCTGCTGTTTACTATGCCGGCCTTTCACGCGCCTATTGGCAATTGCAGGAAAACAACCTGCAGTTAGTGGTCATCAATAATATGCTGGTATATCATTTACTACAGCTGAACCAGACAGAAAAAGCGCAATCTGTTTACCAAGCATCGCAATTACTGTTAAAAAAACAAGCGGTACACTGGCAACCGTTGCTGGACTTTTATTTTACAGCGATGCTTTTATACAGGCAGATCAATGACATGTCGGGCGCCAACCGTTACCGGGATTTATATTACAATAAAAAAGCTGAATTACAAGCGCAGGGTATTACTGCCAGATCGTACTATGAACGGGACGGGCAATAGGCAAGTTCTTTGACTACCGCTTACTCCAACTAAACTACATGACCAATGGGCGGCGAAACAAACTTACAGCAACTACTGGCAACCATGCAACCAGTATTATGCAATGGCGACTATGTTTTTTGCACCATTGCTTCCTTACAAAATATTGATCAACAAAAAATAATTGGGTTTTTTAAAGAAGCTGAGGGCTACACCATTATTTTGGAAAAAAAAGAGGCTGACGCATTGCTGCTTAAGTATTCGTTTGTTGCTGCATGGATAACACTCACTGTTCATTCCTCACTGGAAGCCGTAGGACTGACCGCAGCATTTAGCTCCGCGCTAACGGCTGCAAACATCAGCTGCAATGTATTGGCTGCTTTTTACCACGACCATATTTATGTAAATCAGCGGGATGCCGGACACGCATTGCAGATTTTAAACAGGCTTGCTGCAGATGCCGCTGCAGCTTTAACGTAACATTATTTTAACAACGGAAAGTTTAAGCCTGCTGCATTTTTTGCGAAAAGCGGAAGATTATGAATTCTGCAGGGCGAATGGCCGCCATACCTATTTCTACAATCAACAATCCGTTTAATACGTCTATGGCGGTCATGGTAATGCCCAAGCCAGTTTTTACGTAAAAAGCATCGGCCGGTCGCATACCTGTCAGTGCACCCTGGCGCCATAAAATGACCAGGTAATCCTGTATTATGATCATTACTTTAGTCCAGGTATTACGGTCATTTGGTTCAAATACAAACTGAAGCGTGGCTTTTTTTACAGATTCTTCTACCATCATAAAAAACCGCCGCACAGAAACATAGCGCCACTCATTATCGTTGCCCGCAAGGGTACGGGCACCCCATACCAGCGTTCCCTTACCAATGAATTCACGCAATGGATTGATGGATTTACCTGCTAGTGGATCTATATTTAAATTTTCACTATCGCGCTCCCCAATTTTTACCCTGGGACCGCGTATATTATTTAAAGCCTTGTTTGCGGGCGCTTTCCATACGCCCCTGTCACGGTCTGTAGAAACGTACACCCCTGCAACTGCAGAAGCCGGTGGAATATCTACACAAAAACCATTCAGCTCCTTTTTTATCTGCTGGTAAAGCGGCGGCTGGCTTTGCTGTATCGCAGCCAAAGTTGAGACGGTGGCGGTTGCGGTACGCCTGTCGGTAACGCGGATGTCTGCATCGGAAAAAAAATAGGGTATGGCTGTTTTAAGATTAGGAAAATATGCTGCGCCGTAACTCATCAAACCTGCACTGCCGTTTACAAGCGATCTGAATGCGGCGGCATTTTCAGCGATGGTTAAAGTATCATTTGTTTTTACATCAAGAACGACAAACTGATCACGCAACGTGGCACATTGCTGTAATATTTGCGCAATCAGCACAGCATATGCTGCATCCTGCAAACCCTGCACGGCTTCGGGAAAAACAATGATGGACGGCGCGTCCTCATTTTGTAAAACATCCAGCCCTTTTTTTAACTGCAACGGATCTATAACACCTGCCGAACTTGAAGCGCCCACAGAAATAATATAACATGGCCCTCCCCCATTGGCAAAGAACATTTGCAGGGCGTAATACATATTATGTTTACAGGCTGTTTTGCCTGCGGCAAACTGAATGGTTATATGTGTTTCTGCCACGGCCCCCGTGCTAACCAACACTTCCATATTTTTCTCATTTTCCGGCCCTCCAAAAACCCGGATATAATCTGACATTGAACCAATTATTACCGGCACAAGTGTAACCGCTGCAGTCTGCGTTATAGCTTTTTGTGTATACCCGATAAAAGCCGGAAAAGCTGTTTCAACCTGTACTACAGCAGCCGGCAACAGCGGTGCTCCATTTGTTGACATAATGATTTTTTTACGCCTGGTGGCTGATTCAAGGTACGAAGTCCGCGACAGCAACATGCTACCGCTTCATAACAATTTTAATAAATTATATTTTTTACCGTATCATTACAGCAGTAAAAACATCATTGTTATGGAAGATGGTATTTTAGAAGGAAAAATAACTTTTGTTCATCACGACAAACACTATGTGACCATAGACTATACGCATAAGGGCAAGAAGAAATCTATCAATGGCAAAGTAGACGACGCAAGGCAGCTGCAAATGAAAGAGGATAAACTAATAAAGAAAGTACACCAGTTTCATGAGGGCGATGAAGTATATTTTACGCTGGAACTTTCCGGCAGGGGCGATAAGATGGTGGCTGAAAAAATCCGTTACCGTTTTAATAACACATTGGGCAACCTGGTTAACCGGGCACGTACCAATAACCAGTTTACCGGCTACCTGAAAATGGTGGAAGATAAATATTTTGTAAAAGAAACAGGAAGCTATCATTTTTTTCCACTTATTTTATCTGCCTGGGAACTTCCGCCTGATGCAAATAAATTAAATGAGCCGGTTTTATTTCAACTGGCCAATCTTGATAAACCGGAAAAACTTACAGCCACCCTTTTCTATCATCGGTTTATACCACAGTTTGTAGCGGCGCAAAAGCATTTTACCAACAAAACAGCCATCAATGCCAGCGTGTATAAAATAACCCCGCACGGCATTTACCTGAATTTGATTGGTGATAAACTGCAGGCAAAAATTGCGGCAAAAAAAGAACTGTCCGACGTAAAAGAAGGTGATAAAATAAAAGTGCTTATTACCCATTTAAGCAATACAAAAATAATAGTGGAGGCGGTGATCCCAGCTGCTGTACAAGGCTAGAAAAACATTCCAATGTTATTTTTAATGGAAATAGCAGCAACCCCCAACTGATTTATTGGTCAGCTGCTTCAGACGGCTTTCATCTTTACTACTTTTACTGTTACCAGCAGCTGGCCAAGGTGCCGCATGGTATGCTCTGCCGCATGAACCAACAGGCCTGTCACCGTAGAAGGAATCTGCGCACGGCCTACTCCCCGTGTCTCAAATAATTCATCTTCTTTAATAGCTTTCAATTGTGCAAGCGCGTTGTCTACCTCCAGGCGGAATTGCTCTACCATGTATTGAACAGTATTACCTTCCCCGGCAGGTTTACCTTCAGCAGCAAGATGGTTCAGTTGCAACGCCGTAAGCTGCTGACCCTTTGCATACGTAAACAGCCTGTCCAGCACACCGGTCATATGCAGCAGGTGAAAACCTACTGCCGCTGCGCCTGCAGGCCTGTGCCACAACAATTTTTCAGGAAACCCTTCCATGGCATCCTCCAGCTCCTCACGTGCCTGCAACAATGCATGCCCTACTGGTTGTAATGCAGGCAACAATCCAGGCAGCGGCCCTCTTAACCACACTTCGGCTTTATCTATTGAAGACATAATAATGATTTACAAATACTAATAACCCTATTACCGCTTTTTTACCAACTATTGCTATGCTTTGGCTTAATAAATATAACATAAAAGAAGTTTCTTCTATTAAGGAACCGAGCCTTATTCACTGCCTCAATTCATCCAAATTATAAGCGTTTTTAAAATCAACCATTTCGCAATTTTCATGTCTGTCAGTACTTAGTATCCATTGCCAGGCTTTCTTGTAACACTATGTGTTGCGTTTAAGCTGCTGTAAACAACCGACAGCAGCAGACGGGTTTTCCCCGCTCTTCACAACAGTAACAACTGGGTTATCAAAATTTGGAACTGACGCTGTTTTTTCTATCCGGATGATTACATTTGTTTTGAATTTGTGGACCACTATTTACCAATACTTGCCAAATGAAAAAAATAATATTCAGCTTTATCACCGTTCTTTTTATGATACAAGTGCAGGCTCAAAATGAACTGAACGTAATGACATTCAACATCCGTTATAATAATGCGGGCGACAGCCTGAATGCATGGCCATACCGCAAAGACAAGGCAGCCAGCCAGGTATTATTTCACCGTGCGCAACTGCTGGGTGTCCAGGAAGCCCTTCATGATCAGATTGTTGATTTACAGGAAAGGCTTCCGCGGTATAAACATGTTGGCGCCGGAAGGGCAGATGGCAAAGAAAAAGGCGAGTATTCTGCCATCTTCTATGATACTGCGCGGTTACAGTTGCTACAATCTGCCACGTTCTGGCTGGCAGAACAAACCGATATACCCGGCAAAAAAGGCTGGGATGCAGCCATAGAGCGAATTGTAACCTGGGCAAAGTTCAGGGACCGGATAACCAAAAAAATATTTTATCACTTTAATACCCATTTTGATCATGTTGGTAAAATAGCCAGGAGAGAAAGTGCAAAACTACTTCTTGGAAAAGTAAATGAACTGGCAGCAAAGACGCCGGTTATTGTCACCGGAGATTTTAATGCCCACCCGGACGATGAGCCCATTATGGTTATAGCTGACAAATCAAATTCTTTACACCTGACCGACAGCAAAGACATCTCAGCAATGGCACATTACGGTCCAACAGGCACATTTAATGCCTTCCGGCAAAAAGAAATAAATGACCAGCCAATTGATTATATTTTTACAAAGAACGCGGTGAAGGTTTTGCAGCATGCCACCTTATCACAATCATGGCAGGGCAGGTTTTCTTCAGATCATTTTCCGGTGATGGCAGTGGTAAAAATTGATTAACCAGAGGCTCAGTATGCCGCTACGGCATATCCGCATTGAATTCAGCTTTTAAAAATGCTTTCCATGCCTTTAATGACTGCGAGGTGGCCCGCTTTTTCTCTGCACCCATTTCCCCGTACGTGAGATCGCTGCCATCAGGGATAAATATGGGATCCCAGTTAAATTTATATTCTCCGCGCGCAGCGGTGGTAATTTGCCCACGCGTCTCCCCAGTATAGGTGCGTACCCGTTTCCCGTCACAGTAACCAATGATTGACCTGGCCGCCGCACCTCTTGAATCATGCTCATTCAGAAAACTACAGATGCGGTCGCCAACAGCATTCCACACTATCTGGCCAATACCTCCCGGCAAGCCAGGCAAAGCATCCATAAAAACGCCGCCATGTTCTACAACACAGGGCCCGCCAAAAGACGCGTATGCTTCCAGCGCTTTTCTCTTCACAATTACCTCAATATCTTCATGCAGAATTTCCTGCACGGAGGTTTTAATAATGCAGAGTTCAATATTAAAGCCGGGCTGTTTAGCTGCTTCTTTAAAGTAAGCAGCTATCTCAGCAGCCTTGTAGGTATTTGATGTTACAAAATATATTTTCATACTGTTAATGCTTCAAGAAATTCATCCATGCTCTGCTGTTTGTCTAAGGGATCCAGTTCAATAATATTTACATCCCAGCGTGCCAGCAGGGTTTTCTGTATTTCCCCGGACCCATACGTTACCAGGTAGGCACTCGGCGTACGTTTTCCATCCCGCTTTACCGCTTCCCGTAATTTATATAATTTATACAGCATGTACCGCACATTAATATCAGTTAAACTGTATCCTATAAACAGCAGGGCTTTGCCCAGCATATCGGCCCGTAATTTTATATCCATGGCAGATTCAAATTCAAGCCGGTCAAAATAGCTTGATTCCGTAAGTACGAGGCTGCTGTCGTTGCTGAAAGTGCCATGAAATTTAACGATGTGCGTAGTATCGTCTGCAAGGGCTGCTGCTATATCATCTATGCTGGCAATGGAGTGATAGTGAATATTGTTCAATTTGAAAGCCCTTTCAATGATCCGATCATAATTGGTAGTGTAGATGACCGGTAGTTTCATGCGCGCCAAAGCACAATGAGACCTTGAAGCCAGTATCTCAGTGTTGGACGGATTGAATTGCCGGTCCATTTCGCTTCGCAGTGGCCCGATACTCCCTTTAATAGCCACATAATATTCTGCCAGCTGCTGGGGATTTCCATTTAACCGGAAAACTTCGGGATCATATTCCAGCTCCCTGGCTATAATATCAATCAGGCTTGAAAAATCCGGCAGCCCAAGCGGCTTTGATAATCCTGCGCCGATGAAAGGTATCAGCTTCCCTTTTGCAATCAGTTCACGAAGCATGGGTAATTCTGCAACAGGGGTCATGTTAGTTAAGTTTCTGCCATTAAAAATCCGTTTCCAGGTATAGCATTGCTGCCTTCACTAAAGTCTTTTTTAAAAATAACTTTTATTATCGATTTGATGCGTTGCAGCATGCAAGTTTTTGCACAATTAAACTGATTACATCCTATTGCGAAAACCTACAAATAATTTCTGCCGCCTATTTATACAGTTGAGGTAGATCTTCTCAAACCAGGTAAATGAATCTTTGTAAAAACGCGTAAAATGGGCAGCACTTTGCTGCCCCGGAAATGGGACGTAGAAATGAATAGCGCTTTTGCTATCATTGCGCCACCAATACATAGCAAAATTTTAGTGGCGCAGTTTTGACTGTTTTTAATAATATACCGGTCCGCCAACTGGCATTTGGTATTGATTCCAAGTCCGGTTTCTGTGAAGGCTCCCAGCTTACCATTCCTGGCTGCATATCCACTTACTATTTTTAATTTCTGTATGCCCGCAGCAGTATCCTATTTTCCATTACGGCCAAAATCAGCATAATCATCTATTCCCAGCAAGTTGGCCAGTCTGCCTGGATAGCGTTCCAGGTATGCTGCTTCCCTTGTAAACCTGCCATCTGGTGAAAATGCATAAGTAAAATTATGAACCTGCAAACTATCACGGAGGCAGGTAACCGTAAACTGCCCAAAAACCAATAAACTTTTCATGGGTACAATAAGCTTTGCCCCACCAGAACCAATTGCCGTCAAATTCATGGTGTGGCCGGAAGGTCGTGGGTACCAGCTGGCCATCACTGCCTTTAACCGTGTTGGCCAGATCCGCAATTATTATTTAAATGCTTTTATATTTTTCATGACCGCTGCCACAAGGAATCAGATAGCGGACCCACGAACAGAAACTGAATCTTTCCAGTAAAAGCCGCCGCCGGATAAAGGATTATTAAAACGTCAGGCTACTGTTGTTACACCGCGGTTATAAGTAGCTGTAATATTTTTTTGTAGTGATAGTTTGATTTTTCCGCTACATGGCAGGTTAGTATTGGTAAGTCCATTTAAATCAACATTAATTACTGCAGGATGGGGAACCGGTAACCGACTGTACATCGATCGGTACCTCCCTGCCAGCGATGACCGTACTCCGTGGTATGCTGGTGGCCAAACAGAATATGCTTACCTGACAAAGCGTGCCGCTACAATGATTGGGTAGCAAGGGTAACAGTTTATCAATCAGTAATGCCCCATTCTTTGTGCGGATAGTAAATGCGGGTAAAAAAAGCTACAAACCAGTAATAAGCAAGGAAATTTTGGCATATGGTGCTATCGTTTAAGCCGAAATTCTGCTGGAGTTACTGCTTAATAAAGCTGAGCGCCCGGCAACAACAGAAACGCGCATTAAAAAATCATAGGATGATATACTTTAAAGTCCAGCTGGCACGATTTTTTAACAGCGTGTGGTAAATAAATCAATTAATTATGAAAAAGCTATTTTCTATTGCAGTAATTGCCTTGAGCGCATGCTTATTTACTGCCTGCGGCGATAACGCGGCTGATGGACCAGATAAGACTGACAGTACCGCTACCATTATACCCCCTCCGGATAACAGCAGTGCCACTAACCCATCTATGGCAGACACGGCGTTTTCTAAAGATCATAGCGATACTTCAGGCATGAGAAAGGATTCTTCAAAGATGAGGCAGTAAGCATTTGCTGTAAAGCCTTTTTACCGCTTTGTTCTATCCTGCATATTGAGGTTATCATCAAAAGGACTTTTGGTAAATGGATATACCATTTGTTTGAGATAACCTTTGGGATACCAGGCTTCATGCAAACCTGTGCCTGCAGGCCATTCTTTGCCCGGCAGGTAATAAGTGCCAAAAATTTTATCTATAAATGGAAAGATAGTAGCAAAGTTTTTTCCATAGTATTTTGGGTCTTCACAATGATGCCAGTGATGGTATTGTGGTGTAGCTATTACGTACTTTAAAAATCCAAAGTTGACCCGGGTGTTGGCGTGAATAAGGACCGCGTGAATGGCCATAAATACGATATAGGTGTTGAAAGTAATTTCTGAAAAGCCAAATACGTATAGAGGTATAAACGCCATTGAACGGGTTACAAATATGTCTACAAAATGGGTACGCGACCCGGCCAGCCAGTCCATGTTTTTAGTGGAGTGATGTACCGAATGAAACCGCCACAAATAGTGGTGGCTATGAAAGAACCTGTGGGCCCAGTATTGAAATAAATCGGTCACAAAAAATGCAAAGATAAGCTCAATGGCAAAAGGTAATGACCTTACCCATTGGTGCAACCCCTCCAGGCCCATCCATCCAAAAAATGCTTTGGCAGGATATTGTGTAATAACCCCAAAAAACTGGATGAACAAATGGCTGATTACGAAATATATTAGGTCTGTCCGCCATTCCTCATGAAACTTGGTTTGATTGAGGTTTTTAGGAAAGACCATTTCTATAGGAACAAAAATGACTGCCATCAGTAGAAGATCCATTAGCATCCAATCGAGTCCGAGGTGCCAGCCAGTTTTATCTACTGCCCTGCCCTGCACGCTGAAACCACCCATAACAATGGTAATGGTACAAATAAGTAAACCAATAAGTGCCCAGTGTTTTCTTTTACTGAGTACAAAGCTGAGCAATGCAAAAAAGAAGGATGCAATAATGGTGGCAGTAAGTAACACAACCATTGATTTGCCTGTATATACAGCCCGGAATTCCGGTGAGGTGAGCCATTCCGGAAACTGGAAGCAGAAAACAGCAAGAAAAGACAACAACCCAAGAAATATAGAAATATAGCCACTGATTTTTCCTTCACCAAACTTAAAACGTTGCTGGGTCATATATGGGGTTTATACATCAAATATAAAAATCATTTTGGGTTGCGGTAAATTACCCTTGTAATTTATAATAAACCATCACCCAAACTATTTGAACCGTGCCAAATAGCATTTAAAACGCCTCATTGCCCTGGCTATTGCTTTATTATCCTATTTTTAGGGCATAATTAAACTATATGTCAAAAACAAAGATTACGGTTAACAATAATGGCTCTTTAAAAATTGAAGGCGATTTTGAAGTGGTTGATAAAACCGGTGCCGTTTATAATTTACAAGGGAGGGAAATTGTTTCTTTTTGCCGTTGCGGCCTTTCTAAAAACAAACCTTTTTGCGATGGTTCACACAATGGCCATTTTGAACACAATGCGGTGGCCTTTGACCTTCCACCCAAAAAAACCACGTAACCTAATTCATTCAGTGCGGACAGCGTTTTGAAATGGGTAATCATTTTGGGTACCCATTTCAAAACGCTTTTTTTTTGACAGATAATATGCATCTATCTGACACCCCTTGTACCTTACCAGCGTAACTATTTATCTACCGCATTTCAATAGCTTTATAATCCAGCTGTATTTCTTCCATCAATAAACCACTTTTTTCTGCATTCAATTCACCCATGGTCCAGCTTCTCACGGAAACGCTTTTTAATACAATGCTGATTGCGGGCTGGTGGTTTTCGTCCAGCACTTCTATCAAGACCTCCGGCAACGGATTCAACACAGCATTGTTGAGACCCTTTAATATCCACTGCAGCAGTACAGATTCTTTGGGCAAAAGCATGCCCCTGCGTAAAATAACAGGTTGAAAAACGGTGGTAACAAGACTCTTTCCTTTATCTGTTTCCTGCTGCAGGGCACCCTGTATGCCGCTTACCGACTGAAACCTGGAATCAATATCGGTAATTTCTTTCAGCCCTTTAAATAACACCCGGAAGTGGAATGACGAAACGATTTTATTGTTGTTCATTTTATATTGCCTTAAAAAATAATACTTAAGCCTTCGTGAACCAGTTCCATTGACTCTATCAGCACGTCATTGGAGTTTGCATTCAGATCTGCATACATAACTTTACATGGCCAGGCACGCTGCAGGGCCCACACAATAACAGGCTTGTGTTCTTCATCCAATAGTTTGATGGTAATATCACGCCTGAACTTTGCAGCACCCTCCTGGAACATAAGTGTGTTTCTCCATAAGTTATACATATCAAAATCGCCAAGCAATACACCCCGTTTGAGGATAATATTGTTGAATTTGGTTAGGCCTGGTAGTTTTTTCTTATTGTATACCGGGCTGCTGCCATCGCGGTAGTCAATCACTTCCGTTTCAAAAGACAAACCTGATAGTTCGGTGAAGCCGATTTTGGTACCACCCCATTCAACCATAAAATGAAATTTTTGCAGCGGATAATCTTTCTTTGTGTCGTTGGGCATGTTATGCTATTTGAAATTAAAAAAGTTTTTTTGGCGGCCCGGCTTTTACACAGCCTGCCATGTATCTGTGGCCGTGATACCGCCATCTGTCCAGGTCCACTCTATGGTTTCATAAATAAACTCCAGCTCTTCGTACTCGTTGAGTTTTACAAGCTCAGGTATTTTATTATTGGGCATTATAAACCTGATTGCTGAGATATTGGCATTTTTCAGTCTAACCGTATAATGTTGTTTTTCCGTACCGGCTGCTTTTGTAGCTGCGGCCGTCCAGAACTGCAGTTCCCAGTCGGTAATCATTTCATTGGTTACCATGGCCTGGTATAACAAAGGAGATGATTTATCAAGTTCTTTTGTAATTATAAAAGGATGGTGCCTTCGTTTGCCGGTTGCCATACCAGATGCCGGATCCCGGGGAGAAACAAGCTCATGATTGGCAGCGATCACCATTATTTTTCCTTCCCGGCCTTTCTGTGTAACAGAACCTTTTATTGCACCCTGTTTCTGCCCGGTGATTTTTAAAAACGCATCTAAGGCCATAACATCGGTTTTTGTGTTTACTAAAAAATACTATTTTAAAATACCGGTGAAAGTTAAAGCTCTTTACCATATTACAAATACCACTTTCAGGTAATATTTGACCGGTTACCCAATAAAATCAGCTGTTTTTAAAATATAATAAGTGCTCGTCCGTCTCATCTTTTATAACAATATTGTTATTTACCTAAAATTTAAAACATGCACTACAATCAGTCATGTGCCGCAAAAGGCGCCCATCACGGAAGCAGGGGCAACCGCCACCCGCTTTACCGTTCTCATCAAAGAGCCGCTGTAAATGTGTACAAAACAGACAGCAGTTATGAAATGCTGTTGTTTGCACCAGGCCGTATCAAAGAACATTTTCACCTGGATGTAAAAGGAAATGAATTAACCATTTCGTATACGCCGCCAGAGGGATTTGCACGGCCGGAATGGATACTGCGTGAATACAGCCGCGGCGGATTTGAAAGAACATTTACGCTGGACGAAAGCGTGGATACCTCCAGCATCAGCGCAAAATATGCAGATGGAGTATTACAAGTGAGTATGCCCATTATGGCGGGTGCAGCAGCAGTGAAACAGGAAATACCCATCAGTTAATACCGGTGGTGAATGCTGAAATGACGATGGTATAATTGCCATCGTCATTTTCTTTAGTAGGCGATTCAATATCTTCACCATCTATATGAATAATCATTTTTCAGGTTCTGCACTGGGCAGGTTCAGGCGGGTGGCGCTGGCAGAAGGGTTTTCCTACCTTTTTTTGTTACTGGTAGCAATGCCCCTGAAGTACTTTGCCGGTTACCCGGATGCTGTAAAATATACCGGCTGGGTCCACGGTGTGTTGTTTGTGCTCTATTGTATTTTTCTCTTACAGGTATGGATACAATACAAATGGACATTTGGCAAAACAGTCATCGCATTTGCAGCTTCCCTCTTGCCTTTTGGCACTTTTGTACTGGACAAATACCTCAGAAAAGAAATGGCGCAATAATTTTTTATCTGTCTACTAAATAATCAATGTATGGCATCTGTAAAAGGGCTTCAGACAGGACGCGTAATACAACTTGAAGGCGACCCCGGAAAACAGTTCAGGGTGTTGGTGTATATCGCCGCCATTCATAAAACTGGCGAAAAAGGATCCTGGATAACCATGGCAAGTCCCGATGCCGGTGACAGCAGGGGCCTCTTTTTTCTCCCTGAAATAAATGATGAAGTAGTGGTAGGATTTATTAATGACGATCCTGCAAGAGCAGTAATGCTGGGCATGCTATACGGAGCAGAAAAGAAACCACCTTTACCAGCGCGTAACGACAATCACCAGAAAGGTATTTTTACCCGAAGTAAACTGCGTATACAATTCAGTGACGATACAAAAACAATTACCATTGATACGCCTGCCGGTAATAGTATTGCCCTGGATGAAAATGGATCAAAGGTTGTCATTAAAGATCAGCATCATAATACAATTACCATGCAATCAACCGGCATCCGGCTGGAAAGCACGCAGCAGGTTGAAATAAAAGCAGCCGGTAATTTATTGTTGTCTGCTGGTGCCTCAATAAATATCAAGGCTTCCACCATCAGCATTGAATCAGCTGCCTCATTGATCATGAAAGCTGCCAGCACTAAATTGTCTGCGGCGGGTATTACCGAAATAGTTGGATCGCTGGTAAAAATAAATTAAAGAAATTGTTAACGATACTGCTTACCTGCGCATTTTAAGAGACAGGTAAACTGGTTATAAAAACAAATATGGCACCTGCAGCAAGAATAACAGATATGCATAACTGCCCTTTAATAAATCCGGGCGGAGTACCGCATGTTGGCGGGCCTGTAAGCGGGCCCTGTGTGCCAACTGTTTTGCTGGGCGGGATGCCAGCTGCGGTTGTGGGAGATATGCTGGTTTGTTCCGGCCCACCTGATATGATTAGTAAGGGTTCATCAACCGTATTGATTGGTGGCCGGCCGGCTGCCAGGCAGGGTGATAACACTGCCCATGGCGGTATCATTATTACAGGTTTGCCCACTGTACAGATAGGCGGGTAAAAAAGTTTGATGCCCCCATCAAATACGCAAACATCAATGCACAGCTGTGAAAGATGTCAGGTAATAAGTAGCACAATATCATAAAAAGAACAAATATTATGGCCCGCGGAAGAAGTACTTATAACAGTAACGGAAAACAAAAAGAAGAACCGGCGAAAGCAAAAATCTCCAAAGAAAACCTCCGCCAGGCACTGGCCCTTTTTTCTTATTTAAAACCATATCGTGGCAAGTTTATACTAAGCCTGGTTTTTATTGCACTTTCGGCCTTTACCACCAGCCTCTTCCCGCTTTTCCTGGGTAAAATGATTGATGCCGCTTCGCCCGGTGCAGCACTGCCTGGCGTAGCAAGTGGCAACGTGGGCATCATGGGCAGGTTTAACCTTACCAATATTCACTGGAGTCTGAATACGACCCTGCTGCTGATCTTTTTGCAACTAACGGTGCAAACCATCTTTTCTTATATGCGGGTATACCTGCTTACTGAAGTAGGCGAAAAATCACTGGCCGATATGCGCAAAGATGTATACAGCAAATTACTTAGCATGCCCATGTCGTTTTTCTCAGAAAAAAGAGTGGGTGAACTGAGCAACCGCATCTCATCCGATCTTTCGCAGATACAGGATGCCATCTCGTTTACACTGGCCGAATTTTTACGCGGCATTTTTACATTGATCATCGGGCTTGTTTTTATTTTTCTGATAAGTACAAAACTGGCGCTGGTTATGCTGTCGGTAGTACCTGTGATCGCCGTACTGGCTGTCATTTTTGGGAAACGCATCCGCAAGATGGCCCGTAAGGCGCAGGATCAGCTGGCAGAAAGCGGCACCATTGTACAGGAAACCTTTAATGGCATCACGGTAGTAAAAGCATTTACCACTGAGTTTTATGAAATTGGCCGCTATGTTAAAAGTGTATACGCCGTAGTAGATACCGCTATTGCCAATGCACGTTACCGCGGTGCTTTTATCTCCTTTATGATCTTCAGTGTATTTGGCGCCATTGCATTTGTAATATGGTATGGGGCTGGCTTAATTCAGGCGGGCCAGTTAAGTATTGGTTCACTGGTAATGTTTGTTGTTTTTTCTGGCTTTGTAGGTGGCACGTTTGCAGGCTTTGCAGACATGTTCAGTCAGTTGCAAAAAACACTTGGCGCCACTGAAAGTGTACGAGAGATTTTACGCGGCGCTGGGGAAGCTATTGAAGCAGGACCAGCTACTGTAGAGCCGGCCTATAAATTAAACGGCAATGTTCGTTTTGACCAGGTAGCCTTTAGTTACCCCGGCAGAAAAGATGTACCGGTATTAAAAGACCTGTCATTAACAGCCAGCAACGGACAACAGATAGCCATTGTAGGGCCCAGCGGCGCCGGCAAAACAACCATCGCTTCGTTGTTGCTGCATTTTTATGAACCAGATAAAGGAAGTGTGCTGTTTGATGAGCGTCCGGCCGGAATTTTTCCGCTTACCCAACTGCGCATGCAAATGGCACTTGTACCGCAGGAAGTGATGTTATTCGGCGGCAGTATCAAAGAAAACATAGCGTATGGCAAACCCGGTGCAACCGATGCTGAAATAATAGACGCTGCTATAAAAGCCAATGCACATGAATTTATTGGCCGCTTTCCCGAACAATATGAAACCGTTGTAGGCGAACGCGGCATTAAACTGAGTGGCGGACAAAGACAGCGTGTTGCCATTGCCCGCGCCATTCTGAAAGACCCGGCCATTTTAATACTGGACGAAGCCACTTCTTCCTTAGATAGTGAAAGCGAGCAGCTGGTACAGGAAGCTTTGGAAAACCTCATGAAAGGCCGGACCTCATTTGTAATTGCCCACCGGCTTTCCACCATCCGCAATGCCGATAAAATAGTAGTGATTGATAAGGGTACTGTTATTGAGTCCGGCACGCATGTAACACTCATGAACCACAACGGACTGTACCGTAAATTAAACGAAATGCAGTTTGAATTTGGTGTAGTTACACAATCTCCAAACGTTGCGGTATAGGCATGATTGGAGAATGGCATAGCGCTACAACCGTTTAGCTACAATAGCTATATTGGTTACTATGCGGATTAAATTTTCATTAAAGGAATAGTCTAATGCCTATTATTTTGCAGCTCCCTTTAACAAAACCAGTTCATCATTTTGCCCGGGTTGTAAACTTTATGAACGGTAAGGCTGCTGCTCTTGCGGGTTACGATAAATCCTATATTCGCGTTTCTTTAAACTTATCCTGTCGCTTTCTGTTTGCTACGCTTATAATATTGTAACAATTTGCCTGTATGCTTGTTACAACAGCCAAATTACCTCATCATATCATTCTAATTAAAAAAGCATGAAATTCGTTCTTCTGCCATTGCTGTTTATGTGTTTTGCCAAATGTTGCCTTGCGCAGGTCGATCCTGAAGCACAGCATGCAGCAGACCCCGGTAAACTTCAATTAAAAACCACCCGCCTGTTTGGAAAACTGGTGGATCCAAAAAACAATAAAGGCGTTGAGGCAGTTTCTGTACAGCTTTTCATTGCAAAAAACGATAGCCTGGTAGCGGGCATGCTTAGTAAACCAAATGGCGATTTCAATTTTTTAAATATACCCCGCGCAGACAGTTTTAGTTTGCTGGTTTCTGCTATTGGTTATGAACCCTGGAAACAACTTATTAAAACCAGCGCACTTACAAAAAATGCAAACGCCCCGTTTGAAAAAGACCTTGGCAATATTATACTCACGGCTAAAATTAAACAGCTGGAAAATGTAACCGTTACGGCCAGCAGGCCCGCGCTGGAGATGGGCATCGACCGTAAAACATTTAATGTTGCCAAAAGCCTGACGGCTACCGGCGGCAGCGCCATAGACGTAATGAAAAATATTCCATCTGTATCAGTTGATATTGATGGTAACGTAAAGCTGCGCAATGCCAGTCCACAGATATTTGTAGATGGGCGGCCGACTATTCTAACACTTGACCAGATACCCGCCGATAACATTGAAAAAGTGGAATTGATTACCAATCCTTCTGCAAAGTATGACGCAGCCACCTCTGGCGGTATTATTAACGTGGTATTGAAAAAAAATAAGCGCAATGGCTTAAATGGTATTGCCAGCGTATCGGCAGGTTCGCCCAGTGTTGCCAATGGCAATCTTAACCTCAACCTGCGGCAGGGCAAATTAAACTTCTTTGTTATTGGGGCCTATAATAGCGGCGGTGGCAAAAACAAAGGAGAAACGAAAAGAGAAAACAGGAGCAATGGCATTACGCAGGATTATTTTAACCAGCTAAGTATTAATGAACGGGTGCGCCGGTTTCGTTCTTTGCGTTTTGGAGTTGATTTTTTTATGGACAACCGCAATACCATCAGCGTTATACAGGATCTGGGTGCAGGCCGTTTTACAAATGAAGAAACACAAAACCAGGAATTTCTTAATAACAATAAAATACTGCAGTACACCGGCGATCGCAGAAGTGAAGGCCGCTTCGGCTTTAACCGCAACAGCACCCGCCTTAATTTTAAACATAGCTTTCCGGAAGCAGGCAAAGAATTTACTGCAGATCTTACTTATAATTACGGCAGCAGGTCAGATAATTCTGATATACTTAATAATTTTACGGATCCCGGGGGCAGCATGTACAAACCATCTACCCGGGTACGCAATAGCGGCAACAGCCATAACAACCAATTTACGTTCCAGGCAGATTACGTATATCCAAAAGGAGAAAATACAAAATTTGAAACCGGCCTGCGCAGTTACCAGAATAAATTCAGCAGCTACTACAACGCTTTTGCGGTCGACAACGTATCGGAAACAAAATTGCCCCTGAGTAATAATTATGATTACACAGAAAACATTCACGCCATCTATGGCACCTACTCCAAAAAGTACGGTGGCTTTTCTTACCAGGTAGGACTAAGAGCTGAATATGCAAAATTTTCCGGCCTGTTGGTAGACAGCGCCTTTAAGTTTGGTTATGAATACCCCGCCAGTATAAAGAGTATCTGGAATGCCTTATTTCCCAGTATTTTCCTGACGCAAAAAATAAATGACAATGACCAGGTACAGGTTAATTTTTCAAGAAGAATCCGCCGCCCCGATTTCTGGCAGCTGAATCCCTTTATAGACATCAGTGACCCGGTAAACCTTCGCCAGGGAAATCCGCAGTTAAAACCGGAATTTGTTAATTCCTTTGAATTCAATTACAATAAAACATATTCATCTGGCAATTTTCTTGCTGTACTATACCTGCGTAATAACCCCGCAGATATTACCCAATACAGTGATACCATTACCGCCGATCAATATGCACATTTAGCCAATGCAGGTGTGGATCCCAATGCCATCCTTAACACGTTTATTAACGGAAGTGTTACCAACCGTTGGGGTGCAGAATTTACCCTGCAGCAAAAATGGGGGTCAAATTTTGACATCACCCCTACCGCCAACTTTCAATATAGAACTGTAAAAGCTGCAGTAAACGGCCTTGACCTAAGCAATAATGGTTTTAACTGGGATGCTAAGCTGATTGTGAATTACAAAATAGTGACGAAAAAGTACCCGGTATTTAATAACCTTAGCTTCCAGTTATCGGGAGAATATGAATCGCCGGAAGTAATACCACAGGGTAAAACAAAGTCTGAATTTGGGTCCGACTTTGCCATTCGGAAAGATTTTTTGAAGAACAATAAAGCCACGCTTACTTTTGGTATCAATGATATCTTTAATACCCAGCGCTGGGGAAATGTTTACGACACACCCTCTTTTTACCAGGATTCTTACCGCAGGTGGAGCATCCGTACATTCCGCCTCAGTTTTAGTTACCGTTTTGGCAAGGCCGATTTTTCTTTATTAAACCGCAAAGACAAGAGCAATGATGATTAACAGGCGGGCGAAAAATGCTGCGTTAATTAAATTATTCGTTCTTCCAGCAATTATGCATCACTGTTTTGCAAAAAATAAAATGCCTGCGCAGGCAGGCATAGCTCAGTATTCATTCCACCTTATACATATCATCGAAACAAGATTTGCTGATTTTTGAAGTTGCTTTTACCGATGCTTTCACATACATCGCCAATTTACGCCACCAGAAAATCAACCCAATTCTTATAACGCGAACCTTCTCTGTACACGGGCCCTTTTGGTGCGCTGAATATTCCAAACATCGGCTGCACTGATAATTCTGCTGCGGGTGGTAGAAAATACAGCGGCCAGGGTTGTTTTTACTTCGTTTGTTATTTGCGTTTTCATGATAATAATTTTTAAGATTTTTAATATTGTGATGACTTATAAAGAGAACCTTCTTTGAACCCGGGCTCTTTTGGTGCGCTGGATATTCCATACATCCGCTACACTAATAACCTTGCTGCGGGTGGTAGAAAATATGGTGGCTAAGGTTGATTTCACTTCGTTTGTTATTTGCGTTTTCATGATAATTATTTTTTTGAGATTTTTAATATTGTGATGACTTATAAAGAATACCTTCTTTGAACCCGGGCTCTTTTGGTGCGCTGGATATTCCATACATCAGCTACACTAATAACCTTGCTGCGGGTGGTAGAAAATATGGTGGCTAAGGTTGATTTCACTTCGTTTGTTATTTGCGTTTTCATGATAATTATTTTTTTGAGATTTTTAAATATTGTAATAACTTATAAAGAGAACCTTCTCTGTACCCGGGTTCTTTTGATGCGCTGAATATTCCATACATCAGCTATGCTTAGAATTCTGGGTTTGTTGTGATTGACGTCCAGGGCCAGCGTTTCTTTTACTTCTGTGGTTAAACCGGCCATTTGGGCTGTTGTAAGTGCTGGGAAGAAGTTGGTTGACTGCGTTTTCATGATGCTTTTTTTTATTTTTTTTTAAAAGTGTTTTTATCTGTCTCCCGGCGCAGAAGCGGTGTTTTTGTCTCTTTTGCTTCGTTGACTACACAAAGATATAGACAAAAACAGTACTATGCAAAACAAAGTACCTTTTTTTTATTAGTTCTGCCAACCGGCAGCTACCGTTTATTGATCGAAATTCAGTACAGTAAATGGTTTCAGCGGAATCAGCCATTTTCACCGCCGGTCAAAAAACTCGGTGAATGGGCCTTTACGGGGTGTGAACTGTGTTATTTTTGGCAAATTTTCATCGTTTTCTACCCAAATAGGCGCCAGTCCTCCTGATATTCCGGGTTCTCCTAAGACAAAGTGATATACCGAACTTAAAATGGGCTATGCCCGGGGCCAAATCAATAACAAGCCCTCTTCAAAACACCCTTGTGTTCATTTGAAGAGGGCTTGCTGATAAAGAGTGGAATAACTTATTCGTATTGAAAATTGATTTGCGCGTCTCCATCATTGGAACTGAGCACGCAGCCATCGGCATCGTACGTGTACTGGGTGGCAATATTATAGTCGAACTGTGTGCCCGGAAAATCGAATGCTGCCGTTAGTAATTCATTTCTGGACGCAAACTGCAATGAAAAACCTGCCTGGTCCAACACATACTTGGATACAATGGGGAAAACAGGTTTTTTACTGCCATATGTAAAAGTGGCGGTATATCCCTGGTTACCGGTTGTGGCTATTTTGAACAGGTTGCCATTGGTTCCATAAGTAAGTATAAAATCCGCTGCACTTGTGTTTTGCATAAACTGCACATGTATTTTACTCACCTGGTTATTGGTCACGGTATAGGTAAGCAAATCATCTTCAATTAAATCATCCGGCTCTCCGGCCGTTTTTTGCCAGCTTTTAAAAGTACCGGTTGCAGGCACCCCATTTTTATAGGCATAGGTGTAAATGTTCTTAAAATCATCTTCTGTGTCTTCCACTTTTACCAGGTTACCGCCTGCATCATACGTAAAAACAATACCTACCAGATTATCCGTACTCTTATAAGAAGTCAGTCGTTTACTTCCATCATACAAAAAGTTGAAGACAGTGGTTTTAGCGCCTTCCGTTTTGGTAATTTTTGTTAATAGTTTTTGATTGCCGACAGGTATCGGTGCCGGCGCGTCGTCTTTTTTACAGGATGCAAATGCGAGTATTGCTACAGCCAGTACAGGTAGAAACAATTTTTTCATAAAAAATAATTTGTTGGTTTAATGTAAAAATCAACTTATGTTGATTCGGGTGCAATATTAGAGCGCTGTAAAGAACGGCCAGTTACCGAAAGGCATGAACCGGCCAATACAGTGTATGAACTGCGTTTACAGGCTTGAAATTCCTGCACTAAAAATTGGGGCTATAATTACTTGAGAGTGCTGGCCGTTTACTGCAATGCAGCCGCCGCGCGCCGAAAATATTGTTACGGCTTTCCAGTATCGGAAAAATGAATAGTCTGATGAAAATAACGCACAACAGCAGGCGCTATTGTGTCCTTATTATTTACAGCAATGAATACAGGTGGGCGATATCGTTCTAGTCTTTGCAGCAGGTAGCTGATTTCCTGGTTGGCATAATGTTCATGACCGCTTTTTACGTCGGTGCGTTTGCCAAACAATGCATCAGCTTCGTCAAAAAATAAAATCCAGCTTTTTCCGGCTGCGGCTGTAAAAATTTTGTCAATATTTTTCTCGGTCTCGCCGATATATTTTGACACGACTGCAGATACATCAATACGGTATACTTCTATGCCGAGATGGCTACCTGCAAGCGCTGCAGCGGTTCCCTTATTTTGCCGGGAAGCGCCATTAAACATAAACCGGCATGACTGCTGAACAGCCAGTATTTTATCAACATCCTGGTGCTGCCGGCAGGTATTTAGCAGTTTCAGCAAGTTTGCTGTAGCAGATCGTGGCATTACCTCTTCCCATTTCTTATCGGTTGTAATTATGTGCATACGCTTAGCTTTTACAAAAGAGATCCTTGTTCCACAAAAAACTACCAGGTGCAAACTAAAGATATTGAAAATAAAGGGATGCTGGTTTTGATTAAACTGCTACGCTACCTTTTTTTGATGCGGCCTGATTGAGTACCTTAGCATGATTACAGTTATGTACGATGGACCTGATCAAGGAATATAAAAGCTTTATAAACAGTTACTACCTGGGCGAAGGGCTGCGCATTACTACCGGCGCTGTTATACCGGCATTGGTTCTTAATTATTTTGGATGGCTTTCTGTTGGTATACTGGTCTCACTGGGTGCTGTATGCGTAAGTGCATCAGACAGTCCCGGTCCCATACTGCACCGCCGCAACGGCATGCAGGTTTGTACGGCTATCATCTTTGTTGTTTGCCTTGTTACCGGCTATGTGGCCCCCTATCCTTTTGCATTGGGCTGCTGGGTTGCAATAGCCTGTTTTATATTTTCAATGATTGGTGTATATGGCGGCCGCGTAATTTCAATAGGCATTGCTGCCCTGCTGGTAATGGTACTCAACATGAGCAAGCCAGGGCATGGCTGGAATATTTTACTGAATGCTTTGTACGTCACCGCTGGCGGATTGTGGTATATGGTTCTCAGCCTGGTGCTGTACCATGTACGTCCCTACAAATTAATACAGCAGGCTTTAGGCGATTGCATTATGGCAACCGCTGACTATCTCCGCACCCGCGCCTCCTTTTATGAAAGCAATATAGATTACGATACTGTATACCGGCAACTGATGGAGCAGCAGGTACAGGTGCAACACAAACAGGATCTGCTGCGCGAACTGCTGTATAAAAGCCGCACTATTGTTAAAGATTCCACCGTAACAAGCCGTACCCTGATGATGCTGTTCATTGACACGGTTGATTTATTTGAGAAAGCGGCTACTACGTTTTACCCCTATGAAAACCTGCATCATTTTTTTGACGATGCAGATATACTGCAGCATTTCAAGGATTGTGTACTGAGCATTGCCGATGCGCTGGACGATACCGGCATAGCAGTCAAAAGCGGCAAAGCTTCAGACCCGCCCGAAGCACTGCAGGAAAAACTGCTTGCCCTGCAGCAATATTTTACAGATTTCCGCAACACCCGTCTCAATGCAGAAAACCTGGAAGCCATCATCACTCTCAGGAAAATATTACAGGCCATAGAAGATATGGCAGCCCGCATCAATACCCTGCACAACCAGACAAAATATGATAAAAAGCGGGCCCGTGATTTTAAGCCAACCGGTGACCACGATAAATTTGTTACCCATACTGATATCAGCTGGAAACTGCTGCGCGATAATATAACCATCAAGTCAGATATTTTCAGACACTCCCTGCGTGTAAGCATTGCCGCTACAGCAGGCTATGGATTATCGCACCTGGTAATGCTGGGCCACAGTTACTGGATATTGCTTACCATAATTGTAATACTTAAACCAGCATACAGTCTTACCAAAAAAAGAAATTACCAGCGGGTACTGGGTACAGTGGCCGGGGCGGTGGCGGGGATTGTGGTCTTGTATTTTATTAAAGACAATACAGTGTTGTTTATTATTATGCTGGTTTTAATGACGGGTACCTACAGTTTTGTACGTACCAATTACCTGCTGGCTGTAATATTCATGACACCGTACATTCTATTATTGTTTCATTTGCTGGACAGCGGCCATTTTAAAACCATCATCACGGATCGCATTATTGATACCGCTATTGGATCAGCCATTGCTTTTGCAGCCAATTTCTTTCTGCTGCCGGCATGGGAGCACGAACAAATTAAAAAATACCAGGCCGCGGCCATTGCGGCAAGTCTTGATTACTTTAACAATGTATCCAAAACTTTCACAGGTGCGGCCATCACGGACACACAATTCAGGTTAAGCCGCAAAGAAGCTTTTGTGGCGCTGGCCAATCTGTCGGATGCATTCTCGCGGTTACTGGCAGAACCCAAGAGCAAACAAAAAGATGCGTTGCAGGTGCACCAGTTTGTGGTACTTGCCCATACGCTTACCTCGCACATTGCAACGCTGGCGCATTTCAGTAAAACACTGGCCGTTAAATACCAGTCGCCGGATTTTTTACCCATCATTACAGAAACAAGTGAAAACCTGGTAGCAGCACAGCAAAAGGTAGCGCAAACTGTTGCAACTGCTCCGCAGGCAGTAGCTTCTGTTAACACATTTATGCTCAGCACACATGTTAAAGAACTGGTAGCCAAACGGCATGCAGAACTGCAACAGGGACTGATACTTACCGATACCAGGCTGCGCCTCTCCGAACTAAAACCTATTGTAGACCAGTTTCAGTTTATAGCGAGTATTGCTGCTGATATCAGGAAAGCGGCAGACGGTAAAACGATGTAGCAGATTTTGGCGAAAAGACTGAAATTAATGTTGTTTTAATACGCTGATGAAGTAATTTTAGCGTGATTAAACCGTCCATACACTGAACTGTAGTTTTCATTCCTTCACTTTACAAAAAAAACGATTTACATGCCACATTCAAGACGCAATTTTATAAAACAGGCGGCATTGGGTTCTGCCGGTTTTTATCTGGGCGCCCCTGCTGCTTTCAGCGCTTCCAGTTACAACAAAATTATTGGTTCAAATGACCGTGTACGCGTAGGGGTAGTGGGATTTTCTGACCGGCATAAATCCAGTCATATACCCAGTTTTATGAACCATTACAAAGAACTGAATTTTGATGTGGTAGCCGTATCTGATATCTGGAAGATGCGTCGCGAAGAAGGTTCCGCTACCTGGAAAGAAAAAATGGGACATGATGTAACCGCATGCCGCAACAATGAAGAAATGTATGATAAGAAATTGGTTGATGCAGTCTTTATCAGCACAGCAGATTTTCAGCATGCCACACATGCCATTGAAGCAGTAAAAGCAGGTTGCGATGCTTATGTGGAAAAGCCTTTTGCTGAAACCATGGAAGATAACCGTGCTGCCCTGAAGGCCATTAAAGCTACCGACAGGATTGTACAGATAGGATCACAGCGCAGAAGCGGCAGTAATTACCATGCCGCCAATGAATTTATCCGTTCAGGCAAGTTTGGTGATATTAAAATGGTAGAACTAACCTGGAACGTAAACCAGCCCGGCCGCTGGCGCAGGCCTGCTTTGCTTGGGCAGTTGAAAAAAGAAGACACCGACTGGAAACGTTTTCTGCTAAACAGACCGTTTGAAGAATTTGATCCCCGTAAATATTTAGAGTATCGTTTGTTTTGGCCTTATTCCTCCGGTTTACCCGGCCAATGGATGAGCCACCAGATTGATACCGTGCATTGGTTTACCGGCTTGCAGCACCCACGCAGCGTAGTAGCCAATGGCGGCATTTACATGTGGAAAGACGGCAGAAGAAACTGGGATACCATTACTGCAGTGTTTGATTACGGCCCGGCGAAGGATCCTTCCAGCGGTTTTCAGGTAACTTTTGGTTCACGCATGGACAATGGTGATGAAAACCCTGCCGAAATCTATTATTCAAATGGTGGTGAACTGAATTTGAATACCAATAAAGTTTCTCCCAAAGGCGGACTTACCAAAAGAATGGCTGCAGCAATGGATATGCAGGAAAATTTATTGACAGAAACCAGCCTGTCTGAAGTAGAGAAAATTGTTGCGTCTGCCAATACGGGCGGCGACAGGCTAACGAGCAACCACGTACGCAACTGGATGGAATGTATCCGCAGCCGCAAGCAACCCAATGCACCGGTAGAAGCGGGCTACAGCCATTCTATTGCAAACATTATGACCACCGCTGCTGCACACACCGGTTTCAGGGCCACATTTGATGAGGCTACACAGGAAGTAATGGTAGGTGGAAAAGTATTTAAATACTAAGTAGCTGTCAGAATAATACATAATAAACTTTACTGATAACCGCGGCCGGTACTTTCACCGGCCGCAAAATTTTACTACATGCAAGCTGTAAAAACCTTCTTATTATTTTCAATAATTACCGTTACCTTTTTCTCGGCTGCGTTTTCACAAAAACAGCCAGCAGTAAAACTGGTAAAAAATAAAGATGCAAAAAAGGTCGATGTCTTCATTGGCAACAAAATGTTTACCAGTTTTTTTTATCCTGACACATTGGAAAAGCCGGTACTTACGCCCATACACGCAGCCAATGGTACCGTAGTTACCCGTGGCTTTCCATTAAGCCAGCAACCAGGCGAGCCCACAGATCACCCACACCATATTGGTATGTGGCTGAATTTTGAAAATGTTAACGGACTTGATTTCTGGAATAATTCTTTTGCCATACCAAAGGAGAAAAAAAATATGTATGGCTGGATAAAAACAGACCGCATTATTGAAACGAAAGACGGTGCGAAAGGATTGCTGACCTACCATGCCAACTGGACCAACCAGCAAAATGAAACATTGCTGGAAGAAACAACCAGTTTCGAATTCAGTGGCACTGACCGTTTGCGTATTATTGACCGTACCACCACGTTAAAAGCCAATACCACCGTAACATTTACGGATGCTAAAGACGGATTTTTGGGTTTCAGGCTGGCCCTTCCATTACAAATACCTGCTATGGAAGACAAAAAGTTTACGGATGATAAAGGCATTGTAACTATAGTAAAAGGCCGTGCCGACAGTATCACCAATGGTAACTATATTACCAGTGAAGGCATATCCGGCGATGCAGTATGGAGTACCCGCGCCAGGTGGTGCAAAGTATATGCTAAGATGGGCAGCGACTCTGTAAGCGTGGCCATTATTGATCATCCAAAAAATATTAATTACCCCACCTTCTGGCATGCACGCGGCTACGGTTTGTTTGCCGCCAATCCGCTGGGCGAAAAGATTTTCACCAATGGAAAAACAGCAAAAAACCTGCAGCTGCAAAAAGGCGAATCAGTTGTTTTTAAATTCAGGATTGTAATTGACAATGGCAAAAAAACAATTGATGGCTCCACCTTGAATTCGCTGGCAGATGCTTTCGCGAAATAAGTCACTTGAATAACAGGTAGAAAATAAATCATCTTATAAGTGCCGGTACATTGTTACCGGCATTTGTATTCGCCACACAGCACGCACATTGCTGGCAGCGAAAAAAAATCCACAATTTTTACTGGCATTGTATTTTCAATACTATATGCTAAACTGAACCATGGGCGCATCCGCAACGCGGCTTACACATAAAGATTTTCTGCAGGCAGATAAAGATTACGAAGAAGCGGCTGTTGCTGCCAACCTGCTGTATGTAAAAGATAATGGACCCGGTATTACACGCAGTAAAAAAGGAAAAGGCTTTGCTTACTACCTCCAAAACAAACCTTTAAAAACCGGGAAAGAGATTGACCGGATCCGTAAACTTGCTATTCCACCAGCGTGGATGAATGTTTGGATCTGTCCCGAAGAAAAAGGTCATATTCAGGCCACTGGGCTTGACATACGCAAGCGTAAGCAATACCGCTACCATGAGCTGTGGAATAAATTAAGGAATGAAACTAAATTTCATCGCCTGTTTGAGTTTGGAAAGGTATTGCCCACGCTGCGCCTGCAACTGGAGAAAGATTTATCCGCCAAAGAAATGGGGCAGCAAAGAGTACTGGCCACTGTTATCAGTTTGATGGAAAGAACTTACATCCGTGTGGGAAACAATGAATATGAAAAAGCCAATGGATCGTATGGTTTAACCACTTTAAAAGATCAGCATGTGGCCATTGCCGGAGATAATATGCTGTTTACTTTTAAAGGCAAAAAAGGCATTGAACACCACATCAGCCTGAAGAATAAAAAACTGGCCCGTATGGTTAAACAATGCCGGGATATACCGGGCAAAGAATTGTTTCAGTATTACAGTGAAGACGGAACCCGAAAGTCAATTGATTCCGGTATGGTAAACCAATATATCAAAGATGCCAGTGGGTTTGATTGCAGCGCAAAAGATTTCAGAACATGGGCCGGTTCAGTACATGCATTGCAGGCTTTTCGATCTTTAGGAGAGGCCCTTACTGCAACAGACAATAAAAAAAATGTAATGGCTGCGCTGGACGAAGTAAGCAAAAAACTGGGCAACACCCGCACGGTATGCAAAAAATATTATGTCCACCCCACGCTTATTAAATTATATGAAGAAAACAATCTATCCGGTTACCTTAAAGAACTGGATAAGCTGGAGGAACCGGATAACAAAACCGGGCT
>JBDSLR010000028.1:0-101030 GCA_039916305.1 Chitinophagaceae bacterium
ATCATACCGGTTCAGACCCGACATAGTGCCAAACCATAAGAAACCATCCTGGTCTTTTACTATGGCATTGACCTGGTTATGGGAAAGACCAGTATAATTGTCGAGTTTGTAAAAATTATAATGTTCATTCTGAGCAAAAACAGAAAGTGCGTGTAACAGCAAAACTACACAAACAAGAAAGCGCATCACATCGGGTTTAATTTGGGAAAATTTCGCATTTGGCAGCATAGATTCCGCTTTCATAAGCCAATAAAATATTAAGTAAAGTTAACAAAAACGAATGTATCAATTTAGCCATTCTTAACTTAGTAGCACTGAAGAAGAACTTCAATCCTTAGCAAACAAATGATATAAAACGGTTAAGCCAGGTACATGATGTATTTCTTGTTCTTTCATTTATAACGTTGATGGCACAGTGCTTTGCAGTACTTTGCTTGCTCTTTACATAATCGTCAATATTGAAATAAACGTCTAATTTTTTTCCGAATCAGACATCTGTTCCAGTTTCAAATTCTTATGCAAATGGAAGTTCTCCTTTAAAAATTTCATTGGGCAAGTGCTCCTTTGCTTTAGTGCATAGGTCACTATGTCTTCAGCCTTCCGTAATTTTTCTGTAATACCAGTTTCAAGTTGTTGCACATCGCCAAAAGCTAATGGCAAGTCTTTGGAGTTTCTTCTCGTTTTCCTATTCCAGTATTGAAGCGGCATTCCTATTCTAGTGCTTAATACAACACGTTGTTCCGCAGTATAACAATAAATAATCAGCATCTTACAGTTAAGATAAGTAAGGTGCAGTAAAGTTGAGAAGAGGTATTTATAGGCTCTAATATCCCCGTCCGGTCCGCAACATTTCTCTCAAACCAGCGCCCAGCGCGGGTTTCTTTTTCTAGGCGAATTTCTAGTCGAACAAATCGCACTTTTTTGACATTTTTTACCCGCCTTTACAAAGGGCAACCTATCTGTACAAATTTAGGATTTTGCTTCAAACTTCTTAGAATTCCAGGAAAAATGAGAAGTCTGGAAACTAAATCGTTTCGCGCAAAGGAAAATGCAAATTCGTCAATGCCAACCCCTGACAGCATTAAAAAACGAGCGAATTTTCATTGCAATGTTTGAATTACAGCGAAACAAGATAAATTTTCCTTTTGTTTTTTTGTTGTACCTGTCTAAATAATGTAGAATGAACGAAGAACAGAAAGTCGAAATAGGTCTTGGTATGACCGGATAATATAATTTTCGGCATAAAATCTTTGAGGGCGAGGTATAAGGGGACTCTGTATTTTCAATGGCTGAAAAGAAATTGAAACCAGATTTTCTGACTTCAGGCGTAATCAGTTATTCGTCGCTTATCTGATGCTTTGCAATCCATATTTTTATTTACGGGCCCATTATTTTGTCACTTGGAGTTATAAATTTCCATTAAAGATCCAGCCGACCTAGTTTTAGCTGGCTCAACCCCAAGCGCCATGGCAACTTTCAACTCATAACCTTTGCCTGGTTTTGATACTAGGATAACATTGCCGTCGTGCAACCCAGCCCGGCTCCTGATATTCTGGATACCTACTCCTTGTGTTTGTTTTAAAAAATCGGTTCCTGCCCCATTGTCTTTTATATTTAACAAAACCTCATTACCCAGCCTGTACAAATTGATAGTAGCGCTGGTGGCATTTGAATGTTTTAAAATATTATTCACCTGCTCCTGGACGATCCGGAAAATGGTCAGTCTGAGCTTCTCATTAATGATTATTTCTTTGAGATTGTGTTCCTGTAAACGGATTTTGATTGCAGATGCTATCATTGAGTCAGCTATCAAAATCCGGATACTATTAAACAGTCCCACTTGAATACCAGGACCCGCAAGTATTTTTGAAATGGCCCTGATTTTTTCTATTACACTTACAATACAACCGGAAGATCTGTCGAGTAGTGATTGCTTGTTTTGCCGATCTGTTTTTGCCAGTTCGATATACATTTTAGCAGCCCCAAGAATCTGGTTCAGGTTATCATGAAGTTCTTCACCAATACTTGCACGTTCTTTTTCCTGAGCGGTCAATACAGCAGCCGTAATTTCTATTTGCCTGGATCGTCTTTCTTCAGTGAGTTTGTCTTCCAGCAACACCCTTTCAGTAATATCCTGTACAGTGCCATATAAACCTTTGGGTATACCGGCAGCATCCAATTCGGTGTTACTTTCAGCATGAATATACTTTATTGAACCCTGCCCGGAAAGAACCCGGTATTGAAAAGAAAAACCTGCAGACGGGCAACGTGTCGTTATTATTTTGTCTGCAATAACACGGGCATCGTCCGGGTGAATAACTGACATCCAGGATTCCAGAGATTGTAGTTGCTGTGGCACTGTCATTTCATGAATGCTGTTTGCTTGTGCCGACCAGCTTATGCTATCTGTCGAAATGTCAAGCTCCCAGTTTCCGATATGTGCCAGTTGCTGCGCCCTGGCCAGCAACCGTTCGCTGATGGCAAGTTCTTGTTCAATTTTCCGCTTTTCGGTTTGTTCTTCAGATTCTTTCAGAGCACGCATCACTTTAAATCCCAGTGTGAACAATTTATCCTTCAATGCATAATCAGTAACACCTGTTTTTATGAGCTCAATGGATTTTTCCTCGCCAATGATTCCGGAGACAAAAATAAAAGGTGTGCAAGGTGCTATCTGCTGTCTTAACCTGAACGTCTCCGGGCCGCTAAACGCAGGGAAGGTATAATCGGACAAAATCAAATCAGGAATAAAATCTTTCAGGGCTATGATAAATTCTGCTTCAGTCTGAACAACACGGTAAACACAATCAATGCCAGTTTTGGAGAGTTCATATTGCATTAATTCAACGTCATGCTTGTCATGTTCTGCAATTAATATTTTGACAGGGTTTTTCATAGATATAGGTTTTAAAATTTTGGAGCTCTCTGATTAACAAACATCCAATACAGGCCCAGCTCCGCGATAACCTTTTGGAACTCATCAAACTCTACCGGCTTTACGACATAACTGTTTGCTCCCAAATCGTAGCATTTCACGATGTCAGGATCTTCGTTGGAAGAAGTGAGAATCACTACTGGTATTCTTTTGGTACGTTCATCATCCTTTAATCTCTTTAATACTTCCAGGCCGTTTATTTTTGGCATTTTTAAATCCAGCATAATCACTTTGGGCGTGTCTTCTACCTGCCTGCCAGCATACTTTCCCTCGCCAAAAATATAATCCAGTCCCGCGGCACCGTCCTTCATATGCAGAAGTTTGCCCGCCAGGCCATTTTGCTTCAAAGCATTAATTGTCATCTCGGCATCACTGGCATTGTCTTCGACTAATAATATCTGGACTTCCTGGTTCATGACGGTATCGTTTTTAATGTGAAGAAAAATGTAGCCCCTTCATCCACTACAGCTTCTGCCCAAATTTTGCCGCCATGTTTTGTAAGGATACGCTGTACAAGTGCTAGTCCCACGCCAGTGCCTTCAAATTCCTCATCGGAATGAAGGCGTTGAAATACACCGAAAAGTTTGTCGGCATACCGCATATCGAATCCCGCACCATTATCTTTGATATAATAAACAATTTCATCTCCTCTTATTTCAGAACCGATTTTAATTAAGGAATGTTTCTTTAGTGAGGTATATTTAACGGCATTTGAAATTAAATTCAGCCAAACATTTTTTATGGTAATAGCATCAGCCAGCGCGGGCGATAAACGGCCGGTGACAAATTCTATATTTCGGTCACTATTTTCGTTTTTAAAATCAATGCAGAGGCCCGCCACCAGGATATCCATGTCTACTTTGACTTTTACCAGTTCTTTTCTGCTGATGCGTGAGAAATGGAGCAGGTCGTCAATGAGCTGACCCATTCTTTTTGCATTGTTCATGATATTATTCGTCAGGCGGCTGACTTCTGGATCAAGTAGTTTTTCAAAGTTTTCTTTTAGCATTTTTGAATATCCATGAATGGCGCGGAGCGGAGCCCGCAAATCATGCGAAACCGAATAAGAGAATGATTCCATCTCTTTATTCACTTCTAAAATTTGTTCACGTGATATTTTTAGTTCATAGTTGGATTTAATTAATTCAGCTTTTTGTTTTTCTTTCTCCCCATTTTGAAAAGCAAGCTCATTGTTGGCAACGGTTAACTCCACTGCACGCTTTTCTTTTTCTGCATTTTGAAATAAAAGTTCGGTATTGGCAACAATCAATTCTGCAGCTCTTTTTTCTTTCTCTTTATTTTGAAATGCCAGCGCATTATTTGCAATCAAAAGATCCTTTTCAGACTTTTTGCGTATGCTGATATCCCGCGCAATTTTAGAAATGCCTATGATGTTCCCTGCTTTGTCTTTTAGTGGAGATACAGACAAAGAAACGTACAATTGCTCGCCGTTTTTTTTGACACGTACCGTTTCGAAGTGAGCTATTACTTCATTGCGATTAATCTTGTCAACAATGTTTTGTTCATCCACGCTGTACTCTTCCGGAATGATCAGTGAAATATGTCTACCTATTGCCTGTCCGGCTGTATACCCGAACATCCTCTCGCTGCCCTTATTCCAGCTTTTGATAATTCCGCTAAGTGATTTGCTAATGATAGCATCGTCAGAGAACTCCACCAGGTTTGCCAGGTATTCTATGTACTCTGTGTCTTGTCTTTTATCTGCACTATCTGCAGGATGTAACATTGATACTGCGTCGCTATTGGGTCTTACTAATGTATCAGGTACCTTTGTTTTTTTTGTCATCTGTTTTTATTTAAGTGCTTATTAACACCCGTAAAAAAATGATGGTCCTATTATGCCTGCTGCCAAGGTTTGTGTTTGGCTTATTAATAGTTGTTTTGGTACGATTTCGCAGGAACTCGGAAAGCGTCCGGCAATGATTAATATAATCGTGGAATAAGGAGAGACTCAAACACCACTCAAGGTAACCTATTAAAACCACTGTTAGGGCTTTACTTAATAATAGTGGTAAAAGCAGGGTTTTGTCATAAAGTT
The DNA here is from genome assembly GCA_039916305.1 of Chitinophagaceae bacterium. Lineage (GTDB taxonomy): Bacteria > Bacteroidota > Bacteroidia > Chitinophagales > Chitinophagaceae > JACMLD01. The sequence continues at coordinate 4,992 of JBDSLR010000028.1, forward strand.
TCCAATTGCGGATCTGTGGTAAGCATTTACTCTTACAATGGCAGTCAGTTTCCTTTCAATAGTCATTGGCTCCTGATGAGATCATAAAAAAAATACTTTAATGATTCGGCGGAATAAATTTTGCTATATGCAAGTAGTTTATATCAATTTTTAGTAAGTAGTCAGTAAATGTTCTCACCTTTGTAGCAGAGTTTCTAATTCTTTTGACTGTTTAATGCAATCAGTTTTTAGCAGGGCTTGTGGTTTTTATATCTGCTGTAGTGTATCATATAGTTGTGTTTGGTTCACCCAGTTGAAAAAAAGGGCCATGGCAAAAGGTGGGCTTGATCGGGTGTAGAAAAATAAGGTTTGTATAATTGATGAAATATAAAGTATAATCCCAATGCCGGGTTAGCTAAAACAATTATTATGGAGGCTACTGGTAACGTCTACTAATTTTACCCTTGCGGTAGGAAAGGAATTATAGCGCTCAATATCATTTACATGAGGGTGTATTAGCATAAGTAATCACCGTTTAGCCGGCTGTCAATTTTTTTAGGACGAGTCAACTGGTATGGGTTACTGAACAGATCCACACTTTCTGACGGGTCAGGCAACATTCGGCAGAAGTGAAAAAACTTTTGGTTGGGTGTCATCTTCTTTTACATGTACGCGATCTTCTTTTGGCAAAAGTGAAAAAACTTTTGGGGGATGGTCATCTTCTTTTGGAAGTGTGTTAACTTCTTTTGTATGTGTGTCATCTTCTTTTGATAAAAGTGAAAAAACTTTCGGGGAATTGGGAGAAGATAAATTGCAAATGATTACAAATTAAATGGTTGCAGAAAATTTGTATCCGCTGCTGTTCAAAAACAAGGTGGATTATGAAAGAAAAATGCTACATGGGGTCAAACCCGGTCTAATGGCTATTAGCCCAGGTATGGTGACAAGCCGCGGGCGTTTCGGCTTCTACTCCCGGATTGGTGCCTGCATGCCCGGTTTGAGGTAGTAGGGACTTGACTTCCCTCCGGCTAATCACTCATACCTGCCATCCAATCAATTAGCGCTGTAATGCTATAATAAGCGGGTACATTCGGCATAGACCTTCCACATCGTCTTCTTTTGGCACATCTAAAATGAAATATATGTCAACCCGCTGTATTGTTCTTCCTGTTGTTATTATGTTCAGTTGTCTTGCTAACCTGGCGGCGCAGCCTGTTGCGGCAGTCGACAGCATCAGGAACCTGCAATTGTTTCAAACAATCCGTTCCGGGGACGTAACCAAACTGCAGGCACTGTTGAAACAGGGTGCCAGTTCCAACGCGAAGCTCAATGGCTATTCCGCAGTGATGGCCGCTGCGCTCAACGGAACAGTGGAAGAAATGAAAATCCTGCTTGACAATGGTGCTGACCCCAATTATTTTAACCAGGACAGCATTTCTGCCATCTGGCTGGCAGTACCTGACTATGCTAAAACATCCCTGCTGATTAACGCCGGCGCAAACGTTCAGCAGGTCTCCAGGGAAAAAAGTAGCGTGCTGCTGAAACTAGCAGCCATTCCCGGTAGTGCGGCACTGATGCAGCTGCTGATTGATAAAGGATGTGACCCGCTGCACAGCGGGCCCGCCAATGACCTCATGTACAATGCGGCTTTATCTGGCGATACAGCCATCGTGGGCTTACTGTTGCGGAAGGGTGTTAGTGCGAAGGACAGCTCTTCACTGGGTGACTACCCGGTAAATGCTGCTACCAATTACCGCTGTTTTAATACGTTGCAGTTGCTGGTAGAAAACGGCGCCGATGTAAACGCCAGCCCGAAACATGGCATTCTTCCCTTGTTTGCAGGTGTCACTCCACTGATGTGGGCAGCTGTCAGCAACGATAAGTCCTCTTTCTACTATCTGCTGAAGCACGGTGCAGATGCGAAAGCCAAATCGCCCCGTGGATATACAACACTGATGTTCCTCGCCATGTCCGAAGAGGACGATCCGGAAATGACAATGGCTTTAATTGAACGGGGTGCTTCACCTGCAGCCAAAGCTTTTGATGAAACCGATGCATTGCACCACGCACAATTAAAAGGCAATACCAAATCAGTTGCCATACTTAAAAAATACATTTCAAAATAATTAAACCTTACTTGTCATGAAACGAACCATTATATCTATTATCAGTATCATTTGCTGTACTTGTTTTATACTCGTCGCATTGGTAAGCTGGAAAGCGGCTGAACCACCGCCGGAAAGCAAAACAGTTGCCATACAGGGCGCTATTGGTAAAGGGTTTGCCATTTTACAATCAAGTGGCGCCACCATGATTGCCAAATCAAGGTGCGCATCCTGTCACCATAGTACAATGACTGCGATGGTTGCGTCCGCACTGACTAAAAAAGACATTGCGTTTACAGACACCACTGCAGTTATGCGCGAAATGGCTATGGTGGGCACCCTGGATTTTGTTTGTAATCCCAATCTGAACAACCAATTTGTTTCGGCAAAATTTTTATCACCTTACGTGTTACTTGGCCTTCATGCAGCAGCACATCCTGCAGATTTTTCAACTGATATTGCAGTGGACTACCTGATCAGCCAGGCTTTACCAGGCGGTAATTTTAAAGCAGAGTATGCGAGAGTGCCATTGGAGAGTGGTGACATCCATTTAACAGCAATTTCTATCCGTGCCATTGACCTGTACGCATCACCCGCAAAAAAAACAAGCTTACAACAAATGGTGAATAAATCACGCCAGTGGATGGAAAAACAGGATCCTTCCATGCAGCAGGAACTTGCTTTCAAATTAATGGGGCTGGCATGGTGCGGAAGTGATGCTGCAACAAAAGCAGCGGCTGCTGCAAAATTGATTGCCATGCAAAATAATGATGGCGGATGGTCGCAATTACCAACAATGACCAGTGATGCGTACGCCACGGGCCAGGCATTGTATGCGCTGGCAGAATCCGGAACAGCTGATGTAAATGGTGCTGTATACCAGAAGGGAGTTGATTACTTGCTACGGACACAGGATAATTCCGGGGCATGGTTACTTGTTACCCGTGCCAATCCTATTCAGCCATTTGTAAATACGGAGTTTCCACCATTTGATGACAACCAGTTTATTTCTGCCGCCGCCAGCAACTGGGCGCTGCTTGCACTTGCTGAAGCTTTGCCGGCAAAAAAATAAATGGTTCGTTTATTTGTCATTTACCTCACTAAAAAAATAGTTGACCCTGGCAAACTTTGTTACACCCGGACAAATTTTGTCATGGAAATTTGACTGTGCATTTATAAGTAAACGGCAAGATAAATTCACCAGGTCCGTGGACCAAAGTCATTGCTTGATGGGTTCATAATAAAGAATTATTGCGCCACAAGCAAAGGTTTTGGTCTTTACAAGTTTGAGCAGCATCTTTTCTTGTATGTTTTTAAATAAGGGCAGACCGCTTCCTGCTATAACAGGATGAACACAAAGCTGGTATTCGTCTATTAAATTAAGTTTTGTTAAGGATACTATTAAGCCCGGACTACCAACATACATGTCTTTAACGGCGTGTTGCCTGAGTGCTGCAACTTCTTCTTCAATGGTTCGGGTGGCTAACCTTGCACTGTCCCAATCTGTCTGTTTCATTGTATGGGAAAAAATAAGTTTGGGAACTTTATCCATTACCATGGCAAAGTCATCTGTTGCTTTGTTGCCAGTAGGATTTTTTACCACCGTTCGCCAGTATTCCATGAGCTGGTAGGTTATCCTGCCATACAGGACAGTATCTGCATCACGTAAGAGGTCAGCATAGTGCTGATGTATTGCTGAATCCGGAATGCCTGCTGTATGATCGCAAAATCCGTCAATTGTCATATTGATTGCTGCAATTAATTTGGGCATTCTATTTTTTTTATGACTGAAAAGGAACCCCGATAAGCACATATAGGAACGAACTTTAGTGTAAGGCCTTTACATTTCGTTCTGCTATTTCGTGGTGGTGTCCAACATGGTAGATTGTAAAATACAGCATTTCTCTTAGTGTTAATTTACCCAGCAATGGATGGGGTAAGATTAATTTGTCAAGATCCTGTTCAGTAAATTTTTCAATTTTTGAACACAAAGCATTCGTAGTTCTATCCAACGCTTTACAAATTGTTTCTTTTTGATGTAATGCGATGGTATTGGGGATAAAACGTCCTGTTGCCTTGGCTCCATCTTCTAATTTTTTCAAATATTTCTTGACTAAATCCTCATACGTTCTGCTTTCTCTGTTTGCTTTTCCAAAAAGAAACCGGGTAAATAGTTTGGGCAAGCTCAGTGCAAGTACTACTGGTCTTACAGCAAGATAGATATGATCCAGCTGCTGACCGGCGGTCCATTTTTGTTGATTAGTGAATAAAAACTCCTCATCTGTCAAGTCGTTTATGTAGTTAATAAATGAGCTGTGATTTTCCTTTAGTAATTGTATGATTTTTTGTCGTTCCATAAAGTGGTCATTTTATGCCTGGCAACAGGTTCAGGATGCTCCTGGATCTACCATCTTAAAAATAAGCGATTTATTGCCAGCAATACGCCGATAATAATTCCAATTTCTTTAGAATAACAGCTTTTCAGGTAAACTTAAGTAGACACTTATAGCGCTTACAATCCCACTGGAATATTGCCAGCTCGCCCCAGTCACCATTGCGCGCTAAGTTTTATAGCTTAAAGTACTGATTATTTGTAATGATTGCAAGAAAGGATAGAATTATTGGTTACCAGTATTTTGCAGGGAATTTCAAAGACGGGGAGGTTGCCAAGCGTTAAGCCCATTGAAAAACGGCGCCTCGGTAATTCCATGTTTTTGCGCCATCAGGTAGATCTGTTCAATTTTATCAGGGGTAATGTTTCCCCGGCCTGCAGAAAAGGGGGTATATAATTTTTCAAGTGCTAACACAATTCCTTCCAGCATGCAGCCATGTGCAACATTATTTATGGGGAACTTATAAAGGTTGTGGTGGACAGCAGGAGAAAATGTATAGCCTCCTTTTATCACCCCCATGCCACCATAAAAAAGCCTGTCTTTAAAATCATTCCCAAACTCCAAGACCAGGTTCCTGGGATAGCCTGCATCGCAAATGATCACGTCCTTCCTGCAAAGCAACGGATTGAAGTTTGGAATACCGGAACTTGCAATCGCAATAATAAGATCAGCTTGAGGAAGCAAAGTGGCAAGATCTGTGGACGCTTCAGCCTGCAAACCTTTCTTTTGCAACGCTAAGACATGTTGTTGCAGTGTTGCGTTTTGCCTGGCACAAAGCAATAAGTTCTTTACCTTACCTGCAAAGTATTCAACACAGGCTGAACCAATATCTCCGGTGGCACCAATAACAAGCAATTGCAGATCCGCCAATTGCCTGTCAAATTTGATACAGGCTTTCTCAAGGGCCTTTACAATAAACGCTGCAGTAAGAGAATTGCCTGTGGTGAATTTAGTGAAAGCGCCATCGTTTAAAGCGTCATTTCTTCCTTCCAGCACGATAGAAGTAAACCCGCCAAGGCTAGCGACACCTGCACCTAGCTTACGTGCACAAGCAGCAGCAGCTTTCACTTTTTCAATGTTCTTTTTCCAATGCCTGGGTGCTAATTCATCGGGAGATATAAAGGTTTCGATATAACAACCCTTTACCCTTTGACCAATCACAGATTGCACCACTACGTCAAATAACACACGGGGTGGTATAAACGAATACACTTGAGCTACTTTTTCGGCAGAGAGACCTTGCGGGCTTTTAGAAAAAAAATCGACAAATCCGGTTATCTTCTTCCAGCAATCCTGGTGGCCGATCAAAGCAAACGCTATATCGGCAGGTTGGTAACCCATTCTAAAGTTTTTATGCCGGGAATGCCTATCCTGTCCAGTGTTTTCATATATAGGTTCATAGCGTTGCCTCTTAGAACTTGTATGTTGAGACCGATGGAGGGAAGATTATCTTTCATACACTGGCCGGCACAAACCAGGCAGTGATCTTCGCAGGGACGCAGCATTGACCATTCCGCCAGTATCGTCATACAATCATAGTGTACCTTTTCTACTTTATTAATGAAGCCTTCATGGTCCTTTTCTAATTCCGCCTGCAGGATTTCAATGGAGTGTTCAATATGTTCTTCTTCCTCTTTTGATATAGCAAGGAACAGTTGGCCGATAGCTGTTGATGCCAAGGCCTTACCTACATCGTTATACATGGAGACTGCGAAACATTCCAGTATAACTTCCTGCATAATGATGCATGCAATAAAATCGTTTTTGTCGGCCCATTTACCAAACGTTTCTCTTACTCTTGTCCAATAGGTTCCATCTGATGTTATCAATACAGGAAGATTATTTTTTTTGGCTACCGCGATAAAAGCTGCTGCGTGGTTGCGTTCGCAATTGGCATGCTCGATGCATTCCATTCGTTCATGCACATCATCAACTGTGCCGGTCAGCTTTGCAAAATTAGACATGCCAACAATTTCTCCATTAATGGCCTGTGATAAAACGTCCGCACAGATACTCCTGAATTCATGTGTACATATTGCTGGCTGGGCAGCGGTCATTGTTTGCATAATTGTAGTTTTTTAATTTAAATAGCATCAGTGAATTATTTAGTTGCCTGCTAGTGTTAGAATGTTATTTCTTCATCCAGGTTTCAACAATATATTTCCCGAGGTCTTTACCCATCTTAAGCGCTGTTTCATTGTCTGTTTTAAAATGAATGCCAGCATAAAAGCGGGAGTCAGCACAATCCTGCGCCATTTGTTGAAACTGTTTTGCATCGGCAGGAAAAAAATATTCCAGTACCGCACTGGTAGTGCCGGCACCTGCGGCATGGCCGGATGGATAGCCTGGAAATGGTGGCGTCATAATAAGGGGTTTAAAACTGCTGTCGTATTGTGCAGGCCTGATGCCCCAATAAGTGTATTTCGCATCAAAAACTGCGATAGTCATATCATGAAAGGCTGTATGTAAAATAGTATAAACACGGGCCGCGGCCGGCGCATCATCCATCATGCGGTATTCAAACAGTTTCTGACTTGCCAGCTCATTGTATAATTCAGGTCCGCTGTTTGCCCAGTAGTATGCGAGAGAACGGGATTTAAATGTTTGCTTAAAGTTCTTCATCGCTTTCATGTCAGTTTCAAAATCCGGTGGCGGCGTTGGCCTGAATTGGTCAGCTGAACGTAACACTAATGGTGTCATTATCGAAAGCTTGATTCCCATCGCGTAAGCCCCGGTCCATTTTTTGGGGTCCTTATTCATTTGCACCTGGTAAACTTTATCAGATCCATCTTTCTTTGCTTGTTCAATGATCTCTTTGGCTACCTGCTCACCCAGGGTCCAGCCTGCCGCAACATCACTTGGAAATTGTACGCCTGCATCAACGCGGGATTGGGCCGCGGCCCGGGCCAGTTTCAATATCGAATCAGCTTTATCGGGCAGAAAGTAAGCAAGCACAGTTGCGGCAGCAGCAGCCGTTACGGAATGTTCGCATGGATAGGAATATGTCCGGGGTGCAATGACAGCCATTTTTATGGAAGGATCTATTTCATGCGGACGTTTTCTTTTGTATTTGATCTTTTCTTTCCAGGCTAGTATAGTTGCATCATAAATGGCGATATTTACCCATGCCAGTGGTGTACGAAGTATCAGGTCCGGATTATTCCAATTCATCACACCCGTTGTAATTTGGTTCCAGCGATAGGAGGGGGCGCCGGCATCCCAATATTTTATTTCCGCCAGTTTTATTTTATCCAGCTTTGTCATTCCCTTTTTAATAGACTGCAATTCAGCTTTTGACTGCGCAGCAGCTGGCGGAGCGGCAATCGTTATTTGTGCTGGCTTGTCTAATAGCTTTGGTTGCCAGTTTGCCGCTTCATAATTCGCTTGGCGGTTGGCGGTATTTGTTTGCGCCATGGCATTTAGTGCATACAGGGAAACTGCAATGGAAAGGATAATTTCTTTCATAATATGGGGTTGCTTTTATTTAAAAAAATCGTAACAGTAAATTTTCAGTACAAGAATATTCAATTAAAGACAGCGCAATAGGCAACCATCAATGAACAACAACTTATGGTAAACGAACAGCGCGTTATGCTGGTAACCTGGTAAAACCTGGGAAGCTAACTGGACGTTTATATAAAAAAGGACGTTTTGATTTTCATGAGATGAGTGAATCAGGCGTGAAAGAATCGTGGAGTTGGCATATCATGAATTGACTACGCAACCAACGGACATACTGTTTTGGTAGACTTTTTTCTGCCATTGGTGTACTGCAAACCTGGTTCTGCAGCTCTAAAAACTTTAGGGGATTATTTACCGACCTTTATCAATATGAACAGACAGATGAAGCGATTAGCCAATATAAAGCTGATCAAGTTTTATATATGGGTTGCACTGGCCTATGCCACATTATGGCTGCTAAGTAACCTGCACACATTTTCCGGTAGCTTTCTGCAGGCCGTGGGCAATAATTTATGGAGGGTGCCATACCTCATTTTAGTCAATTTTGTTTTTCTGGAATTTACCATTCCTTATGTAATAAAAAAAAGGCGATTTATTATTTATAATATTCTTCTCGCCCTGCCTGCTTTGTGGATTCATTGTATTTTGTGGGCCTATGGTATGTATGCCTGGAGGTTGCTGGGAATAGGGTTGCATATTTATTCCGAAATGATCATCTTTGAATCACTGGGAAAGGCCATTACGGCCCAAATGGCATACAGTATGGGTGCTGTTTTTTTTTACGGCATCAGCAGGCATATTTATAATTACAGCAATTTAAAAAATGCAGCGCAGCAGCTCCGGATTGAAAAACAGGCGGCGGAACTCAACTATCTGCGATCACAAACCCATCCGCATTTTTTATTCAATACGTTAAATAATATCTATTCATTGGCAAGGGATAAGAGTGACCTGGCGCCCGAATCAATTTTACGGTTGTCGAAAATATTACGGTTTATGCTGTACGAAACCAGTGGTGAATATATATCTATAGACCAGGAACTGAAAATTATTGATGATTATATTGCGCTTGAGAAATTACGTTATGATGCGTCATTAAAAGTTAATTTTAAGAATGACATTGAAGATATGCGGCAGGCATTGCCGCCCCTGTTGCTGATTCCATTGGTAGAAAATGCATTTAAACACGGTGTTTCTGAAACAAGAGATGATCCCTTTGTTGATATTCATCTTTCGGTAAATAAAAGGCAGTTGACCTTTGTTGTGAAAAACTCGGCTGAAGAATTTCCTGCGCAGCAGCATGTAAAAGAAAGTATAGGCCTGACTAACCTGAGACGGCAACTGGAATTACTTTATACAGATTACGATCTTTCTGTTAAGCAAACGGGTGCTTTGTTTACAGCAATTTTAAAAATTAACCTGGCAAGCCATGTCTAGCATAAAATGCATCATAGTCGAAGATGAGCCACTGGCGGTAAAAGTTTTATCGGACTATATCTCGCAGGTGCCGTTTCTGCAATTACAGGGAACATTTAAAGATGCTATCCTGGCAACGGACTGGTTGCGGCATAACAATACCCATCTTATTTTTTTAGATATTCATCTTCCTAAACTAAAAGGAATGGCTTTTTTAAAAACCCTTATAAATCCCCCTGCGGTTATTATTACCACTGCTTATCATCAGTATGCAGTGGAAGGTTTTGATATGAACGTAACCGACTACCTGCTAAAGCCATTTGATTTTGAACGCTTTTTAATAGCTGTAAATAAAGTAAAAACAGCACAGGATGAAAAACAACCGCCAAATGAAAGCGCGGACGTAAAAGATTTTATGTTTCTGCATGCCGACAGGAAAAAGGTAAAAATATTATTCTCAGAGATTGTTTATATAGAAAGCCAGCGGGAGTACATTAAAATTGTAACCACCAAAAGAGAATATATCTCTAAAATTGGAACGCTGGAAATGGAGAATCTTTTACCTGCTCATCTTTTCAGGCGGGTTCACCGGTCTTTTATCATTTCAATCAGTAAAATAGACTCGTATACAGCAGAACTGGTTGATGTGAATGGCATATCTATTCCTATTGGCAGGGCCTACAGGGATATTCTAGATAATATATAGTGAATGTTGGTAGCCAATCATCCAATGGTTCTGACCTGTATTTTAATTGCTAACAATATGCAGCTGCATGTGCATCGTAAAACAGCAGTGTAGCAATAAGCGGTTTATCTATTGTTCCCAAATATTTGCTGAATAGATAATAAAATCCTGTTTGCCCTGCATAACAAGGCAAACAGGATTTATTTTGAGCAAACCAGATTGAAGTAATTGTTATTCGGATTTGAGCAACAAATTGCCGCTCTAATTATCCGGTATATGATTGTTTTGCATGATGCATAACCTCCCTGATTTTATTGGTACCTTCTTTAGCAAGTTGCTCCGGGGTGCTGGTCTCGTCTTTCTTTTTTGTTTGACTTAAGCGGTAGTATACAATTCCTGCGGCTATTACAAAGGCACTTACGGTGGCTATAATGTGTTTTGATTTCATGGTAAATTTTATAGAAAGGAAACCAATTGTCATGCCGTAATCTTAGGCCGCCATTGTACTGTAAGACCGCCGGTTCTAATGTGTGCAGAAGACGCCGGATGGGCATGGCCGGCTGGTCGCAATGTTGCCAATAGTTCCGCGGGATTTAATCAATTCAAAGACCTGTTCAGTTTCGTTGAAAGTTCAGCCAATTACCGCAATGGGTAAACTTTAACCGTATGGTTGAATGGCAATTAATAGCGAACTTTAAATATAGCGATATTAAATATTTACCATGCCTGCAGACGATGAAGTAAAGATTGAACAATACCTTAACCAGGTGGAAAAGAAAACGACTGAACGGAAACCTTATGACCGGTTGATGATACATTACAGGAAGGAAAAAAAACTAACCCAGGAGATGGCGGTCATCAATAAGGCCATTGCGGTATTTTCGAAGACAAAAGCTGACAAACCATCTACTGCCGCGGTGAAGCGGTTGAGCAAAAGTATCGGGCAGGCCACCGGGTTGATTGACAAGGCAGGTAAGCACACATATATGCCCGGTCCGCTTCAGCAATGGATGCGCCGGAAGGAAATTGTTGCCGGCAAAATTGCAGCCCGTCAAAAGAAAAAGAAATAATGATGGTCCCTATTATTTATTCTTCAGCTGAATCCACACAGGTGCGTGGTCACTTGTCTTTTCCCAGCCACGTACCTCTTTATCCACGCCAGCACTGCGAAGTCTTTTGGCAAGATCATGACTAAGCAGAAAATGATCCAGTCGCAGACCTGCGTCGCGTTCGTAGGCGTGTCGCAGGTAATCCCAAAAAGTATAGATTTTTTTGCCGGGATACAAGGTACGGAGAGCATCTGTCCATCCCTGGTCAACAAGTTGCTTATAAGCCCCCCGCACTTCTGTGCGAAACAATGCATCTTCGATATACTTTTCCGGTTTGTATACGTCCAGCGCTGTTGGCATTACATTGTAGTCCCCGATGAGGGCAACAGGTACTTTTTCCGCCAGTAGTTTTTTTGCATGCTTATGGAGTCGTGTAAACCACTCCATCTTATAATCAAATTTAGGTCCGGGTGAGGGGTTACCATTGGGCAGGTAAAGGCAACCAACCAGTATGCCATTGGTAATTGCTTCTATATACCTGCTATGTGTATCTGTTTTTGAGCCGGGTAGTGAGCGCCTGGTTTCGTGTGGTTGTTCTTTTGCCGACAAAATAGCTACTCCATTCCAGCTTTTTTGTCCCTGCCATATGGCGTGGTAGCCAGCGTCCCGTATCGCCTTCTCCGGAAACTTCTCGCCCGGGGCTTTTAATTCCTGGAGACACAGCACATCGGGTTTAGCTTCCCGCAGCCATCTTAATAAGACAGGAAGCCGTCCATTGATTCCATTTACATTATATGTTGCTATTTTCATTAGCGGTATTGCATTACATATTTACTGTTTGAAGATACTCAAGCTTTGTGCAAGTATTAATAGTACTAAAATGCTCGCTGATTCCGGATCGACGGCCCGGTTACAATTGTCCAACGTAGAAAGAAATCGTCGCTTAAGGAAAGTCGGGGTTTTATTTTCTCAACATAACTTTCGCTTCAGTTATTTATTGCATCCTTGCCTGCGCTTGTTGGGTTTTTGAGTTCTAACTTTTGTCAAATCTGGTTAAGGAAAATTGAATCCCTGAATGCTGGTAAAAAGGCTGTCTTGTTTTGACAGGATATTCTGCCAACAGGCATATCATTTGAACAACGGTCGGAGCGTCCTCCACTTCAAATCAGTCGGGATACGAAAAACCCCATCAAAGCACGGTCATGCCGGGGTTGTGTTTTGTAGTATCAGTAGGACTGGATCAACTTTACCGCAACCAAATCATTGCAGGCTGCATCCATTCATCAATCAATATACGTTGTGTAAATACGAAGCCGGGTTTTTGTACCTGCAATACATAGATGGCTGCCAGTAATTGAATACTGTACCGGCCAGGCAGACCAACGTTGAGCACGACGTTCTGAATGGTTTGCCCCGGCAATGTATTTATTTCATACTGCACCGTTCCGGTGGTGCGCTTTCTACTGCCCGGAAATAGGCACAGGTAATTTGCCCCGCCTGTCAATGCTGCACTACAAAGTTGGAATGGGCAGTTAGCTATATCCAAAGATCGCCTGATGTGGTTTGTTTTCAAAAGAAGACTGGTTTAAAAGGGGAACTCTCTTTTAAAGCCGGATGAATGGCCTGGAGGCAGGATCCTTATTACTTCCTTCAGTGCCAGGCCGTGTAACGTTGCGGCTCGACAGGGGCCAATTTTATTGCTGCTTTACGCATCGCAATAATTTTTGCAGATAGCTTTCTTTAAAGTTGTTACATTTAATGAAAGATTGAGAAATGAACGGTAATAAGAATTACTACAATTTCCCTGCTGGTTATTCTCTTTTGCAAACTGTAATTCTTTCAAATGAGTATTTACGTCATCCAATCAGGTTTATCACAAAAAGTTTGGATAAATTCTCCGGCACGTACGCTGCGTCTGTTGGGCCATCCACAAAAATGATTGTAACACAAAATCCAGGCTTTATCAATTATGTGTTGAAGGAAAATCACAAAAACTATCAAAAATCTCCTTTTGCTGACCAGGTTGCAAAATTGTTTGGTAATGGATTGCTTAATTCAAACGGAGACTATTGGCTTAAACAACGGAGACTAATACAGCCCGGCTTTCATAAAGAAAAAATACATGGTTTATATGAAAACGTGATTACAGCAATCAGGGATTTTGTAGCACAATTTCCTGTTGGGAAAGAAATTGACATTTATGCTCTGGTACAACAATTATCTTTTTCTGTCGTAATAAAATCACTGTTTAATATCACCTTGTCTCCGGGAATGATGGAGGAGATAAGGGAGATTTTCACGGAACTGCAGGATTTTCTGATGACAGATATAAATCAGCCCTGGCAAAAACTATTTTATCCATTTACAGGAAAGAAAACTGCTATTTCCGTACAAGCAAGAAGACTAAGAGGTATTGTTGTTGAAATAATCAGGCAGCGTAAGGCAAGTAATGAAGCTTTTACTGATCTGCTTGATATGCTGTTAAACAGTAAGTACGAGGATACGGGCGAGACAATGTCAGAGAATCAGATTACGGACGAAGTATTGATACTTATTTTAGCCGGGCATGAAACAACAGGTAATGCACTTTCGTGGATACTTTATCTGCTCGCATCGAATACTGAAAAGCTGGAGAAATTAGTAGCCACATTTGAAAACAGCACCATACACGATAGCCTTAACAATGAATACCTGAAAGCTGTAATAAATGAAGGCATGCGTCTGTATCCGCCCGCATGGATGACAGATCGTATTGCAATTGAAGACGATCAGTTCGGAGAGTTCTCTTTCCCTAAAAAAACAATCATCATCCCCTTTTTCTTTGGACTACATCGTGACAAAAATCTTTGGGATCAGGAACTTAAATTTGAACCCGGTCGATTTTTGACTGATTTAAAATTAACTAAATCAAAGAATTATTTTCCGTTCGGTGCGGGTCCCAGAATGTGTATCGGGTATAATTTTGCGCTGGCTGAAATGTCCTTTTTCTTATTTACTTTCCTACAACAATTCCAAATCAGGGTGACAGAACAAGTTCCGGAAATGAAAGCATTGATGACCCTGAGGCCAGATAAAGTTATTCTAAATATAAGCGCAATAAAATCCTGAGCGGAACAAGCATGATGTCGCGGCAGTGGTTAATGGAAAGGGTTTACCAGGCAAAGGCTGTAATTCAATAGCCCAAGATTCTCTGAGCTGTAGTTCGCCGGTACCGGCAACATAGAAATAAACTGTAAGCGGAGTATAAAGTACCATTTCACCGTTTAACAAATACCGTGTCAGTATTTGCTATTGTCATTCAACAATTCTCAAATTGTAAGCTAATGATTCGCTTTCTTTCAACATTTTTAAGCATGCTTGTACTTGCTGCTTGTAACAATGCCAGGTCAGACAATAAAACATCAGTTGTAAGTGCCGAACTGCTTGCACTGGAACGTAAATGGCTGGTCGCTGAATTCGCGTTGGACACAGCAGCTTTATCTGAGCTAATGGACCCGAGCTTTATTAGTATTTCTGAAGAAGGCATTAAAAACAAAAACGAGGATCTTATAGCTATGTACAATAATATCATGCAGCGTCGGCGCGACTCCATTAGCATCGATTCCTTCAGGCTTGATACCCCAATTGTTAGTATTTATGACAATTCAGCTGTGGTAACGTTTATTGTTCAAAGTTTTGGAAAACAGAAAGGAGCCTCACGACAAAGGAGAACGAGGTTTTATGATGTTTGGATCGGGCGTAATGGCAAATGGAAGGCGGTGTCTTCCCAGGGGACATCGTTGTAACTGGTATCCCATCCCTGCGAATAACATGGCGGCAAACGGAGGGGCTAGCCGCACTGCATAATTTTTTAACCAGGACAGAAGAAATAATACAATAAATTAAAACTGAAAAAGGCAGCGCTGAATCTACTACCGTTACCAGGCGTTGTGCTAAAATCAGGGCTGCCGGTAGTTGTCTCCACTTTTTATCTCAACATGCGGCGTTCGGACCTAACGTTGGCCCTTGTTGCGTTAAGAAAATCTTTAAATTTAATACAGTCAATTTGTCCATGTTAAATTATGATAAAGTATAGCCTTCTTGTTTTATGTACAGTATTTACAGCGTGCGCCACCGCTCAAACTAAAACTGTTTTTTATAAAGAAACTGCAGGCGATATACTGAACCCGGAAAGGGGCTTTTATATTCCCAGTCAAACCAAGGCCAGTAATTTTATTCTCCTGAATGCAGCACAGTTAAGGACCTATCGTACCAGTGCACGGCAGCCGGGCAAAGCAAGTTATAGCGTAAGGGTTAGTTTACTATACCGGGCTTATGAATTGGACACTTTTAAAAACCAGCCTTTATCTCCAGCTTTTCTGACCAACCTGCAAAAAGATTTTGATGCGGTGGGGGAGGCGGGTTTAAAAATGATTTTACGCTTTGCCTATACCAATACTGCCAGAGCCGGTGACTGTAAAGATGAATATAAAATCTGTCCTCCTTACGGCGATGCGCCGCGGCATGTGGTGTTGAATCATATTAAACAATTAGCGCCCTTACTGAAAAAAAATGCAGCTGTTATTGCCGTGGTGCAGGAAGGTTTTATTGGTATCTGGGGTGAGAACTATTTTACGGATTATTTTGGCGATGCTTCTACTAATGGCGCTGGTAGAATTTTGGACAGCAGCTGGTTGCACCGTAACGATGTGCTAAAAGCCTTGCTGGATGCCTTACCCAACAACAGGATGGTACAGGCACGCACCCCACAGATAAAGCAAAAATTTGTACATGGGCCATCTGCCAGCGTAAAAAGTTTGCCGCTTATGGTAAGTGACGCGTTTAAGCAAACGGATCAATCCAGGATAGGTTTCCACAATGATTGCTTTTTGTCGTCGCAGGATGATTACGGAACATTCTATGATTATGGAAGTTCTTCGCAGCCGCGGCAGCCGGCGAATGATTTGCTCAGAAAGTATATTGAAGCGGATACAAAATTCACGGTTGTGGGCGGAGAAACCTGTGATGACAGCTTTAGCCCGCAAAATGATTGCGCGCCTGCCGGCTATGCAGAACAGGAAATGCGGCGGATGCATTACAGCTATTTAAATGCGGCGTATAACAATGACGTCAATAATGATTGGGACAGCAGCGGTTGCCTGTACAATATCAGGAGAAACCTTGGCTACCGGCTGGTTTTGCGTAAAATGATTTTTCCTGCACAGGTTAATAAGCCAGATAAATTTTTACTACGTTTTACGATTGAAAATCTCGGCTACGCTTCCCTGTATAATCCCCGCCCGGTAAAAATAATTTTCAGGCATACAAAAACCGGTAAAGAGTTTGCCACAACATTGGCCGTCAATCCACAGTTTTGGTTCAGTGGCATGCAGCAGGTAAAAGAAGTGTTGCCGTTGCCAGCAGGTATTATGCCCGGGAATTACAAATTGTATCTCTGTTTACCTGATGAAGATATCTTATTAAGCCGCCGGCCGGAGTACAGCGTACAATTGTGCAACAAAAATATGTGGGAGGCCACAACCGGTTACAATGATCTTCAGCAGGTACTAGAGATAAAATAGAGTCAGGCAATAATGAAACCCTGAATGGTCCGGGCCGGAGCGCAACCAAGTTCCCCAGCGAGACAAGCAGAATCCTTCCAGAGCATGGGTTCATGAGGGTTCTATATATTTTCCAGGACAATTGTGATTCAACAACAAGCAATACCGCGCTATTACTTCTGGATGGGGTGTTTGTAAATAGTTGTAATTTTAAGTGCGGGCAAATTTTCACAAGCGTTTGGATAATGGAATTGCGTAAAGCTGTGCGTTAGCGGTAATTACTATTTTACAACCAGGTATTGCTCACCATAAACCTAATAGAAATGAAAATCCAACTACCGCTTATCATGCTTGTTTTAAGCACAATGAAATTTTTCGGACAGCAATCTTTTACTGGATCTTTTGTAGCTAAACTTGGAACAGATACCGTTATAGTTGAAACCTATAATATGCTTCCCAATCATCTTTCCGGGAAAGCTTTTCTTCGTTACCCCAGGGACCAGGTTGGGGTTTTTGATTTTCATTTCTACCCGGATGGCAGCATAAAGCACTATTCCATGTCATACATGAATCCAGACAGCAGCTATATTGTAACCGCAGGTATTGAGGGAATATATTGTGAAAATGATACCTGCACCTGGTTCGCCTCAAGCCGCGGAAGACCAGCGGAATATATAAGTAAACGTCCGGCGAAACATATGGATTTTATTGGCGGATGGACTCCTACGTTATCGCTTATTGAATGGAATTGCATGAGATTGATTAAATCCGGGCAGCAAAGCTTTCCCATTACGATGATTAACGACTACATAGGAATAAGGCAGGTAACCGTTTCAAAAGGAAATGCTGATACATTGGTTTTTGGTGGCGATTTCTTGGAATATGCAAAAATAAAAGCAACACCTGAAGGAAGAATAATGGCTTATGATGGCACAGGTACGCCATGGAATTACACCGTTACAAGGCTTGCCCCTGTAAACGTTGATGAAATGGCAAAGCGGATGTCAAAAAAAACAAAGATTGGCATTCCTTCACCGAAGGCTATCGTGAATTTTCCCATTTCGAACGATACCATCCGCTTATCTTATGGACGGCCATTTAAACGCGGCAGAAAAATTTTTGGCGGAGTAGTGCCGTATGATTCTGTATGGCGGACCGGAGCAAATGATCTTACTAAAATTAATATCCCGTATGATGTAAAATTTGGGGAAGTAACAATACCGAAAGCTGAGTATGCGCTGTATACAATTCCCCGTGCTGATGGATGGATTTTAATTTTTAATACTGATTTTAAACAGTGGCCTACAGAGCCCAACCGCTCCAAAGATTTTGCATTGATTCCGATGCAGGTTCGTACAGCAGCACAAGCGGCCGACCAGTTTACAATAACTATAGAACCTGTAAAGGGTGGTGGTATTATTAAATTCCTTTGGGATGAAACCGAGGCTTTTGCTCCTTTTAGGGTATTGAAATGAAATTAATGGAGGTGTACGGAAGAACAATGGGGCGTTTTAGGCACCATACAGGATAATTAAAACAACGTTAGCACAAAAAAGGATACAGTATTCCAGCAAAATAGTACGACGCGTATAAAGCCAACAGGACTATGCATTATATCAGCTTCTCCATAATAAAATAGTTGCTTATGTTTACCCCGGTTATTGGCCAGTTAAAACAGTCTATTCTGATCTTTCTTATTACAGTACTGGCTTGTTCAGAAGCTATAGCACAGCGCCCAAATATTATTTACATCATGACTGATGATATGGGTTATGGTGATTTGAGCGGTTACGGGCGTAAAGATTATATGACGCCCAACATTGATAAACTGGCTTCACAAGGGATTAAGTTTGTCAATGCGTATTCAGCAGCGCCACTCTGTACACCCACGCGGGCGGCGTTTATGACGGGCCGTTATCCCGCAAAAATTCCCGTTGGATTAATTGAACCGCTTACCGGCGAAAAAAAGGATACAGCTACTGGCTTGACGACCGAATATCCATCTATTGCAACCCTGATGAAAGTTGCTGGTTATCACACAGCATTGATTGGGAAATGGCATTTGGGTTTGCAACCAAAACATAGCCCGAACAACAATGGATATGATTATTTTTTCGGCATTCGTGGTGGTGCAGCTGATTACATCTCTCACAAAGGTGATGGAAGAAAACATGATCTTTATGAAAATGATTCTCTTGTGTATCCGGAAGGCTACCTGACCGATTTAATTGCCCGGAAAGCGGTATCCTTCATAAGACAACAGCATAAAAAGCCCTTCTTTCTTACAGTCACATTTAACGCCCCACATTGGCCATGGCAAGGGCCGTCCGACAAACCTTATAGCGATTCAACAGACTATAGAAAAGGCGGTTCTCCTGCTGTTTATGCAGCCATGATGAAAAGCCTGGATGATGCCGTTGGGAATATTATGGGGGCATTGGACGATGAGCAATTAAGCGATCAAACAGTAGTAGTTTTTACGAACGACAACGGCGGTGAAAAGTATTCAGATAATGGCGGCCTGGCAAAAGCCAAGGGCTCTTTATGGGAAGGAGGAATAAGGGTGCCTGCTTTTGTACGGTGGCCCGGAAAAATTGTAGCTGGCAATACTACCCGGCAACTTGCTATTACCATGGACTGGACAAAAACTATTCTATCAATAGCAGGCGCCGGTAACAATAAAGACTTTCCCCCGGATGGTTTAAACCTGTTGTCGATTTTGACAGGAAACAAAAAAACACTGGATCGGGTATTTTACTGGCGAACGTTCCAACGCAGCAAGCAGAAAGCTGTCCGGGATGGCCACTGGAAATATTTGCAGGACGAGAAAGGCGAATACCTTTTTAATCTGATTGCTGACCCGGCGGAAAAAAACGACCTTAAAGAAACGGAAAAACGAATTTTTGCAAAGTTGAAAAACAACTATGCCGCGTGGGAAAAAACAGTGCTGCAGCCAGTTCCGTTATAAATGGAAATTAGAAAATTAATATGGCTGTTTTCACACGCTGCTTACGCCTCCACCTTTTTTTGTTTTTTATCCGTGCTGGCGTCAAAATGAAGGAATGCGTCAAATTTATGCTGGTAAGTTCTTTTATCAATCTTATAATAGTAGGCACCCCGTTTAGAAGATCCTTTTTCTTTTTGTTTTTGCCTTATCAGCAGCCCGGAAGCCAGGATCTTACGGCTGAAATTCCTTTTGTCAATAATGGTGTCATACACCGTTTCATACAAATTGTGTAATTGCGGCAATGTAAATTTATCGGCCAGCAACTCAAACAAAATAGGGTGGTGGTCGGCCTTGTACCGGAGTTTGTCCCTGGCCATTTTAACAAGCGCCTCATGATCAAAAACCAGTGAGGGAATTTTTTTTATGGGAAACCATTCAGGATGATATTCTGTGCTTATTTGTTTTTCGTATTGGTTGATATCTATCAAACTAAAATAGGCAATGGAAACGGTTCTTTCCAGGGGGTCGCGGTGCGGGCCGGTAAACGCATACAGTTGCTCCATGTAAACATCTTCCAGGCCGGTAAGTTCTTTTAGAACGCGGAAGGCGGCATCTTCGGCACTCTCTTCCGGTTGCACAAATCCCCCCATCAAACTCCACTTGCCCATCTCCGGCTCAAAACTTCTTTTAATTACCAGCAATTTTAACTCCTGCCCGTCAAATCCAAATATAATGCAGTCTACTGCTACAAGCATTCTTGTTTGCCGTGAATATCGTATCATATGTTTGCTGTAATAAAAGGTCTGGTGTATGGTTAAACCCTGTTGATAAAAATAATGAATAATTGGATTACCCACTTAGAAGCTGTCTAAAAATCAAATTTTTACCGAATGGTTCAGTTGCCTTAAGCATAAACTGCGGAAATATTCAATGGCGGGGCTCTCTGCCGGACGTTTTTGTCCAATTAATGAACGAATCAGAATAATTTTAGGCTACTTAAGGCGCAAAATAAATGAAAAGCGGCGGACCCTGAATGTTTGTTTTTTCAGCAACGCACCTGCATCTTGTAATTAACACATTCCTTCTGGACAATAATTGTTTTTTTGACAATTAAATTAAATTCCCTAATTTTTGCTGTTACAGTCAGCAGCGCAGCCAGCTGCGATACATCAATATTAATTGCTATTTAAAAAAACGATATGCCTGGTGATAGTGCAAATGTAAATAACCGATCCGTTGCCCAAAATACGTACGATGCCATTGTAATAGGTTCTGGTATCAGTGGTGGATGGGCTGCCAAAGAATTAACTGAAAAAGGTTTGAAGGTGCTGATGCTGGAACGTGGCCGTCCGCATGAACATGTTAAAGATTATACGTCTGCCAGCAAGGATCCCTGGGATTTTACCCATCGCGGTAAAGCCACGCGGCAGTACATACAAGACAATCCTGTTATATCCAGGGATTGGGCCATGTACGGCACCGCTGCGCAGGAACCCATTCTTGATTCGTGGGTGAACGAAAAGGAATCGCCTTATGTACAGGAAAAGCCATTTGCATGGTGGCGCAGTTACCAGATGGGGGGCAGGTCAC
Source organism: Chitinophagaceae bacterium (assembly GCA_039916305.1). GTDB lineage: Bacteria > Bacteroidota > Bacteroidia > Chitinophagales > Chitinophagaceae > JACMLD01. The sequence continues at coordinate 26,158 of JBDSLR010000028.1, forward strand.
TGCTATGGGGTCGCCAGAGTTACCGCTTAAGTGATACTGATTTTGAAGCCAATGCCAAAGATGGTATTGCCATTGACTGGCCCATCCGGTACAAAGAAATGGCACCCTGGTACGGGTACGTGGAAAAATTTGCAGGCATCAGTGGCTCAAAAGAAGGCCTTCCGCATTTGCCTGATGGACATTTTTTGCCACCCATGGAGCTGAACTGTGTAGAAAAAGATGTAGCCGCAAGAATAAAAGATGCTTATAAAAATCAGCGCCGCATGTTTATTGGCCGTGTAGCCAACCTGACGGAAGCTATACCCGGCAGAACAAAATGCCAGTTCAGGAACCGCTGCTGGGAAGGCTGTCCTTTTGGAGGTTATTTCAGCACACAATCATCCACCTTGCCTGCCGCGCTGGCAACGGGTAACCTAACGGTGAGACCCTGGAGCATTGTTACAAAAATTATCTACGATAAAAATACAAAGAAAGCCACTGGCGTGGAAGTGCTGGATGCTGAAACAAACAAGACCTACGAATTTCATGCAAAAATACTATTCTTAAATGCCTCTGCATTGAACAGTGCCTGGGTGCTGATGAATTCAGCTACTGATATATGGCCCGATGGCCTGGGCAGCAGCAGTGGTGAACTGGGGCACAATATTATGGATCACCATTACATGCTGGGTGCACAGGGTACAGTAGACGGATATGAAGACAAATACTATTATGGGCGCAGGGCAAATGGTTTTTATATTTCCAGGTTTGCCAACCTGTATGGAGATAAACGTGACTTTCTGCGTGGGTACGGTTACCAGGGCAGTGCCAGCCGGCAGGGCTGGGGCAGGGATGTGGCAGAATTAAGTGTGGGCGCGGATTTTAAAGAGGCATTAACAGAGCCAGGTGGCTGGAACATCGGTGCAACCGGATTTGGCGAAATACTACCTTACCATGATAATAAAATTTCACTCAATAAAACGGTGAAAGACAAGTGGGGACTGCCGGTCTTAAGCATGGATGCCGGTTTAAAAGAGAATGAGCTGAAAATGCGCAAGGATATTATCAAAGAACTGGTAGCGATGTTTGAAGCCGCAGGAGTGAAAAACATTACTACCTGGGACAAAGATTATAATATAGGGCAGGGGATACATGAAATGGGCAGTGCCAGGATGGGCAGGGATCCCAGGACATCTGTACTCAATGCGCACAACCAGGTTTGGGATGCGCAAAATATTTTTGTAACAGATGGAGCTGCCATGACTTCATCTGCCTGCCAGAATCCATCCCTTACCTATATGGCATTAACTGCCAGGGCAGCGGAATATGCAGTCAATGAATTAAAGAAACGCAATCTGTAAGACAGTTTAACAAGGCCCGCGAAAAATAGGAACAGGCCTGGCTGGAAATAATTCCATCCGGCAAACCTGTTCCTGTTTTCCATCTGCAGGAGAAAAAGATCTAATTACTACTCCGTTGATTTATTTTTTAAGCTCATGAGCAATGAGTAAGCGCCTCTTACAACAAAATTCTGGGAAGGTAATTTTTCGCTTTCTGTAATTTCGATAAAACCAGTTTCGGTAATACCGGTATTCACTTCAATCATTTTAAATGTATTGCCTGCAGTGCCAATAAAAGCATATTGTTTGTTTTCAAACTGCACCACCGCATCAGCAGGCAGCGCCATAACTTCCCTGTTTTTTACTTCTATCTCGGCATTCATGTAAGTGCCGGGGAACAGTGTTTTGTCGTAGGTTTCAAAATGACAATGCACTTCTGTATTACGATCTGCAGAAAGATTTTTGCCAATCAATAATATTTCAGCTGCATGTTTTTTTTGCGGTTCATTGTTGGTATAGGCTACAACAGATTGACCAATAAAAATCTTGTCGAGGTCTTTTTCAAAAACCTGCAGCGCCAGGTGAATATCTGTTGGATTAATAAGTTCAAACAAAACTTCTGTGGGGGATACATACTTGCCAATATTCACATTCACTTTTGAAACATATCCATTAATAGGCGAATGTATATTTACACTTCCTGAAATGGTAGTTTCGTTGATGCTGGCTGTATTGATACCTGCCAGCTTTAGTTTTTGTGCCAGTGACGCTATCAATACCTTCTGGCTATTGTAATCTGCCCCGGCCAGCTGGTACACCTTATCACTGGTGGCTTTGCTTTCATTCAATTCCTTCTGACGCTCGTACTCGCTTTGCAGGTAAACAATTCTTGCTTTTGCGGTTAGATAATCCTGTTGCAGTTGTATGTATTGCTGATCTTCCACCACCGCAATAATATCTCCCCTGTTTACATGCATACCGGGCAATAGCCTGGTGGTTTTGAGGTATCCGCCCAGCGGCACACTAATGGAGACCATATTTTGCGGTGGTACATCTACCTTGCCATTTACTTTGAGGATGGCCGACATTTTTCTTTGTTCCGTTTTACCCATAACGATGGCCGCATTTTTCATTTGCGCTGCGGTAAGCGTTACCTGGCTTTCGTCAATTGTGGCCGGTGCTTCTTCTGCAGTATTGGTGCTTCCGCCGCAGGAGTACAGCAGCAGTATGATTAAAGTTGAATATATAAGCTGTTTCATGGTTAGCAAATTATTTGTTGTTGAAATAGTTTAACTGAATGATGGCTTCATTCATATTTTTTACTGCTTCCACATAATCATTTTTAACACTGGTTGCCTGATTAATCAGTTGCACCCATTCAAGATAATTAATATTGCCATTGGCCAGTTGCTGGTGGGCAGTCACAGTTATTAACTCTGCATTTTGCAGCGCATTAGCTTCAAAGTATTGTACCGTTTGCTGGTATTTATGGTAGCCTGCCATTGCTGCCTGGTAACCTGACTGCAGCTGCTGCAGGCCGGCTGCATAATTTCCCTGTGCCAGCTGTTTGCTAAACCGGGCACTATTGATTTTTGCTTTTTGCGCTTTTGTAAAAACCGGTATACCTATGCCAGCCTGCACGGCGCTAAAACGTTTTGAACCCGTGTATAATTTATTGTCGGCGCCCATGCCCCTGATACTGGTGTTGTTATAAGCCAGGGATAAATCCGGGAGGAGCCTGCTTTTTTCCAATAGAAGCATGGCCTCTGCTATCTGCGCTTCCTGTTGTATTATTTTCGCGGCAGGATGCTCTTTTAATGCCGCCGTATCTGTCATTACAGGCAAGGCCATTTTATAACCCGGAGCTGCAACCGCAAATGGAGTGGTACTGTTTAATAACAATTGAAACTCCAGCTGCAATATCAGCGAGTCCTGTTTCAACTGATCGGTCTGGATCCGTAGCTGACCCAATTGAAGGGCTGCCGTGGCTTTTTCCAGTGTATTGGATTCGCCTTTTGCCAGGCGCAATGCTGCCCGTTTATAAAAGGCTTCATACAGACTATCGCCATATTGCAGTAAAAGCATTTTTTGGCGGTTGTATAAAATCTGGTAGAACACATGGGTTACCTCTTTTTTTACCTGTACTTCCTGCGCGGCTGCCTGCAGTATACTGGTTTTCCATTCTTCGCGCAATACATTTTTTTGCCGGCTATATACAACCGGGAAATTAAACGCCTGTGAGATACCAAATTTTGTATCTGTGTAAATACTGTTGATCTGCCCCGCCTCGGCAAGCAGGCTGGCTTGCGGAACAACTGCCACTGATGGTATGAGCAACTGTTTATACTGCGCTTTCAGCTGTTCATTTTTTACCAGCAGGTTATTATGTAAAGCCGTGTCAATAGCTGCTTGCAGTGTAATGGGTATGGGTATCTGGGCATGGGCAGATGAGCCGATGCCCGCGCAGAATATTAAAAGTATGGCGGAAACAACCATTTTATTTGGCTGAACTTTTGCTTCGCGTCCTTTTTCAAACATCATGTACAATACCGGCAGTACAAATAAGGTGAGAAAAGTAGCAATCAGTAACCCCCCTATTACTACGGTGGATAAAGGTCTTTGTACTTCCGCACCCGCACCATTACTGACGGCCATTGGTAAGAACCCCAGTGAAGCAACAAAGGCGGTCATGAGTACCGGCCGCAACCTTATCTGAGTACCTGTTAAAACAACCTGCTTAATGTCTGTCATTCCTTCATTTTTAAGGCGGTTAAATTCTGCAATCAATACAATTCCGTTTAGTACGGCCACACCAAACAAAGCAATAAAACCAACACCTGCGCTGATGCTAAACGGCATTCCCCGCAGTGCAAGGAATAAGATACCACCAATGGCCGACAATGGTATAGCAGAATAAATTAATAAACCCTGCCGTACGGAATTGAATGCAAAATACAGCAGCAGAAAAATAAGCACCAATGAAACAGGAACTGCAATGAGCAAGCGCTGTTTGGCAGCACGCAGGTTTTCAAAGGCCCCGCCATAGGTTACATAATAACCGGCAGGAAATTTTAACTGTTGTTCCACTTTGCGCTGCAATTCATCCACTATGCTTTGTACATCCCTGCCGCGGATATTGAAACCTACTACAATCCTTCTTTTGGCATCTTCGCGCTGCACCTGGTTGGGGCCGTCTGTTACCTGTATGGCTGCCAGCTGGTACAATGGGATTTGTGTACCCTGCGGTGTGGGTACCAGCAAGTTTTGTACATCGGTAATATCTTTATTTAGATCGCCTTTCAATCTCACTACTATGTCAAAACGCTTTTCCCCTTCAAACAGCCATCCGGCACGCTGGCCGGCAAAAGCAGTGTTCACCACTTTATTAATATCTGCTATGCTCATATTGTACTGTGCCAGCGCATCCCTGTTGTAACGGATAACAATTTGCGGCATACCTGCAACAGCTTCCACATACAAATCCCTGGCGCCTTCTACCGTGTTTACAATATTGCCCAGCTTTTTAGCATACGCGGCAAGGCTATCTAAGTCCTCTCCAAATATTTTGCACACTACGTCCTGCCGGGCGCCCGTCATCAGTTCATTAAACCGCATTTGCACCGGGAACTGGAAACCTGCTGTAAGGCCGGGTATTGCTTCAAGCGCTTTTCCCATTTTTTCAGACAGTTCATTAAATGTTTTGGCGGAGGTCCAAGCAGCTTTTGGTTTTAATATTACCATCATGTCACTGGCTTCCATCGGCATGGGATCAGTTGGTATTTCACCGCTTCCTATTTTTGTAACCACTTTTTCAACTTCCGGAAACTGTGTTTTTAAAATATGCGCAGCTTTTTGTGTATTGGCAATGGTAGTTGTTAAGCTGCTGCCGGTTAAAACCCTTGTATCTACGGCAAAATCACCTTCCTCCAGTGCGGGAATAAATTCGCCGCCCAATGTGGTAAGCACTGCAATTGCCAGGATAAAAAAAGCAATAACACTGGTAATAACAATTTTTGGAAAACCGAGGACTGTATTCAATGCAACGCCATAAACCCGTTCTATGGATGCCATTATCCTGTCCGATAAGTTGGGTTTTGTTTTTACTTTTTTGCTAAGAAACGCCGCGCTCATCATGGGGATATAGGTGAGCGAAAGAATGAAAGCGCCCAGCAGGGCAAACGCTACTGTTTGTGCCATTGGCTTAAACATTTTTCCCTCGATGCCCTGTAAGGTAAAAATAGGCAGGTATACCACCAGTATGATAAATTGCCCGAATACGGCGCTGTTCATCATTTTCCCGGCCGATTGATTTACTTCTGCATCCATCTGCGATTGGTCAAGCTTGCTGGTATGCTGCCATTGTTTGCTGCTGCTTAAGCGATGCATAACGGCTTCCACTATGATTACAGCACCATCTACAATTAATCCAAAGTCCAGTGCGCCAAGGCTCATTAAATTACCGCTTACACCAAAAAGGTTCATCATAATAACTGCAAAAAGCATGGCCAGTGGTATTACGGATGCCACCAGCAAGCCGGCCCTGAAATTGCCCAGGAAAATTACCAGCACAAATACAACAATCAATGCGCCTTCCAACAAGTTTTTCTCTACGGTGCCGATTGCATTTTTTACCATTTTGGTGCGGTCTATAAAAGATTCAATTACCACGCCTTCGGGCAGTGTTTTTTGTATCTGTGCTATGCGCTGCTTAACATTTTTTATTACTTCACTGCTATTGGCACCCTTCAGCATCATTACAACTGCGCCGGCAACCTCACCCTTATCATTGTAACACATGGCGCCATAGCGGATGGCATTTCCAATTTTTATATCTGCTACATCCCTTATAAAAAGCGGTGTGCCACTACGGGTGGCTTTAATGGAAATGTTTTTTAAATCATCTGTACTGCCCGCCAGGCCTTCGCTCCGGATGTACAAAACGGCCGATCCTTTTTCTATGTAAGCGCCCCCTGTGTTCTGGTTATTGTTTTCCAGCGCCCTGAATACATCCGTAATAGTAATATTATAGGAGAGGAGTTTGTTGGGATCTATTTCTATGGAATACTGCTTCAGTTTACCCCCAAAGCTGCTTACTTCTGCAACACCTTTTACCCCCAGCAACTGGCGCCGCACAATCCAGTCCTGGATAGTTCTAAGATCAGTTTCATTGAATTTATTTTCATACCCCTCTTTTGGCCGCACTACATACTGGTATATCTCGCCCAGGCCGGTACTTACCGGTCCCAGTTCGGGCATGCCAATCCCCTGCGGAATCTGTGATTGTACTTTCTGAAGCCTTTCAGCTACCTGTTGCCTGGCCCAGTATACATCGGTGGCATCATCAAAAACAATGGTTACCAGTGAGAGGCCAAACCGGGAAAAACTACGGATCTCCTTTAACCCGGCAATATTATTATTGGCCTGCTCTATCGGGAAAGTGATCAGCCGTTCAATATCTGTAGCCCCAAATGAAGGGGCCGTGGTTATTATCTGTACCTGGTTATTGGTAATATCCGGTACAGCATCGATGGGCAGTTTGGTAAACTGGTAACCGCCATAACCTATAAGGGCAATAATAAAAAGCCCAACAATGAGTTTGTTTTTTATGGCAAACCCAATTATTGCATTCAGCATAATTGTCTTGTTTAGTAATAATGTAACATTCACTTCTGATAGTTACCAAAAGTGCAATGCTGCGTAGCTAATACGGCATGAAAATATACAAAGACGGGTATATTATGCATATCTGGGCGGCTGCCAGATGCGGGAAAGATAAGAAGATGAGAGAAACTGATTTTTCAACACAAATATTTTCTTTACAGGAATGGCGATTGGTTCTGGTATGCTGTGCTGGTTATACAGCGGAACAAATGCAGGTAAAACAGCAGAGATACAATCAACGCCATTCTTAAAAGGCAGTTGCATGTCCCGATCATAATCATTGTCTATGGGACTGCCATGCATATAATGAATATCAAGAAACTGTAGAAAGGTAATGCGGCTGTTTTCTGCTTTGTGCTCTTCAAAATGCTGAAAAACAACCGGCAGTTTCAGCAACTGGTGAAATTCTGTTGTTGACAACAGGTAGAGGGTGAGAAAAAATATGGAGATTAACTTTTTCACGCGTAAAACGAAGGTAGGCATTTGGCCGAATTATTAATAATATTCTGGTGCGGGTGCAGTGAGCAGTAGTTTTGCAAACAGGCTTGTCCATACCAGGGAAATTATAGCCCGGATAAATTGCATCTGCATGGCCATTTTTATCAGTGAAGCTATATTGCGGGCCTCAAAACACGATGCCGGATATTATTCCAGCCCATTCCCTTGGCCGCGTTCAGTAAAGCTGTGTCAAGTCCGATCCCATTATTTTTTACCGGAATGCGCAGTTGATTATTTTCCTTTGCTTTCTGTACCAGGGCTGATGCAGCGGCAGCGTGTTTCATCCTGTTGTTGATAGTTTCCTGCACAATACGGTATATAGTAATAGCGGTAGTTGGTTCTATAGCTGCGTTGTCCATGCCTATTGACTGGTAGTTTATCTGCACGGCGCCACGCTGGTTAATATCATTACGAAACTTGCAGAAAAATAAAAATCGAAATAGGTTCGTCTATTATGACGAACATTTTATTAGTTCGGTTATTTATACGAACTAGTTTTTATATTCGTTTATTTATACGAATATTAATAAAATTCGTATATTTGTGCAATAAACCGTTTACAGGTATGACCATACAGGCAGTACTTACCGCAGATATCGTAAACTCTACCAGGCTGGGCGCTGCTGCAGAAAAGAAACTGCTCAAAGTGCTGCAGCAGTTGCTGGCCCCCTATCAGTTTGAGTTTTACCGGGGGGACAGTTTCCAGGTTTTTTTAAAAGATGGCGGGGCTGCGTTACGGGTGGCATTACTATGCCGCACAGCTGCCATCAGTATAGCCCTGACCAGCGTAACTGTTTCTTCCGATGTACGCATCAGCATTGGGGTTGGCAAAACAAAAAGCCCCGCTGCAGGGCTGGGGGCAGCCAGGGGAGAGCCCTTTGTTTTATCGGGCAGGGCATTTGACGAAATAGCAAAAACGGGTACAAGACTGGCTATTGCAAGCGCCAACGAATTAGCCAATGAAGGCCTGCAGGTACTGGCAGATTATATCAATGCTATTTTTAAAGTTATGACCGGTAAGCAGGCAGGTGTTATTTTTGAATTGCTAAAAGGTAATACGCAGCAGGCGGTAGCAGCAAAATTAAAGAAATCCAAAAGTACCATCAACCAGCATGTAAATGCAGGCAGGTGGCCAGAAATAGAAAAGCTGCTGCAGCAATACCAAAACATTATTAAGCAATTATTATGATGACTGCATCCGTCTGGTTAATCAAACTTATACTGGCCCACCTGCTTACTGATTTTATATTGCAGCCAAAAAGCTGGGTAGGGGATCGCAGTGAAAAACATTTCGCATCAGCAAAATTATACCTCCATGGTTTTATTACCGGTCTGCTGGCATGGGTGATGACAGGCCTGCAATACTGGATGGTTGCAATTGTTATACTGGTAACACATATCCTGATTGATGGCTGGAAATCGTATCGAAAAAATACAGTTGCTTATTTTCTCATTGACCAGGCGCTGCATATATTGGTTCTCCTGGCTTGCTGGTACAGTCTTTTTTTCACATGGGGCGATATTGCAACTGCATGGAGGCAATTGAATACCCAGGCAGCTACCTGGAAAGTTATAACTGCTTTTGTTTTTTTAACGGCACCTGCAGGCATTTTAATAGGCCAGTTCACCAAACAGTGGCGCGATAAGATTGCAGGTGCGGAAAGCCTTGCCAATGCCGGAAAATGGATTGGCATAGCAGAGCGTATCATTATACTGATTTTTGTGCTGAACAGCCAATTTTCTGCCATTGGCCTGCTGGTGGCGGCAAAAGGTATCATTCGCTTTAATGAAAAAGACCGCCCCGAAATCAAAACGGAATACCTGGTGATTGGTACCTTAATGAGCATCGGGTTGGCCATTATTGCCGGCCTGCTGACAAAATTGTAACCGCAATCCGCGTGTTGCCTTTCAGGCTGGCTGACCGCTGCCTGTTACGACCATCTTTTTCTCTTACAAGGAAATTACTCCGGGAGAGGGATTTATTGGCCCTAATCAAGAAATTAAAATTGCATTAATCTTTCTGGAGCACAAAAGCATGTTTTTTGGTTCTTTTTGCTATGTTTATACCTCTTATCGTTTTATAACCGCCTAACCCTACCGATGAGCTTGCGACGGATTTGCTTTTTGAGCTGCTTCTTCATGCCTGTATGTCTTTTACTTTCTGCTCAGTGCAGGGGGCAAACCGACAGTACAGCTAAAAAGAATCACCTTCTGGCATTGCCGGTCATAGCCAGGTCCATTGAAACCAGCTGGTCTTTTGGGACGGCGGTATCGGGTACCTTTCACATTAATAAAAAAGACAGCGCCATCCGCACGTCTAATCTGCAGGGCCTTGTTTTATACTCCTTAAAAAAACAGTTTATAGCAGCGGTCAGCGGTACCATTTATTTTCCGGGAGAAAAATTTATTCTTAACGAGCAGCTGTCGTACAGTTTTTTCCCGGATAAGTTCTGGGGCCTGGGCAGAACAACACCCGATAGTAATGCGGAATCTTACAGTTTCAGGCAATTTTATATTTACCTGCACGGGCAGCGATCTTTAGGCGGGCATTTTTTTATTGGTGCATTATATGAGTACCAGCGCTTGCTGAAAGTAGAGTACCAGCCGGGCGGATTATTTGACAAACAGGATGTGCCGGGACGGCATGGTTACCAGGTGTCTGGTTTGGGGGCCAGCCTCACCTTCGATACCCGTAATGATGCTTTTGCGCCAGATAAAGGTTTTTTTGTACAGGGTTCTTTTAATCATTTTGCCAGCTTTTTAGGATCCGACTTTACGTATACCAACTATATTATTGATGCCCGAAGCTTTATAAAAACGTATAAAAAACAGGTGCTTGCAGTGCAGGCCTATGCTTTTTTAAATAATGGAAATGTGCCATTAAGAAGCCTGGCATCTTTTGGTGGCGCCAACAGCATGCGGGGCTATTATGATGGCAGGTACCGCGATAAAGACCAGGTTGTACTGCAGGCCGAATACCGGGTTCCCGTATACCGCAGATTTGGGGCCGTGGCTTTTGGCGGCATAGGAAATGTAAGTAACAACTGCGATTATCTTGGCGTTAAAGCTTTAAAGTATTCTTACGGGGGCGGCCTGCGTATCCGCTTAACCAAATCTGAGAGAATTAACCTGCGTTTGGATTATGGGGTAAGCCGTGGCGGAAAATCACAGGGCTTTTATTTCCAGCTCGGAGAAGCCTTCTAACTACGGCACTTAAAAAACAATTTTTTTAGCCAGCCAGTAACAAAAGTAGGATGTAATAGGTGCGGCCAGTATATCTATGGTATAATGTACGTGCTGGATAAGCAGTAAAACAGCAATGCAGATAACGGATACCAGCGCAAAGGCTTTGTCAATTTTTTTTGTAAGACATAAAAATATAATAAAAACGCTGGATGTATGACCGGAAAAGAAAAGGTCTTTTGTTACATATTGCTTACCATAGAAAAAATTGGTAAGCGGATCTACCAGCGGTATCAGATTAGGTGGCGGATTCAATGGTACCAGCCATATGGCTATTACCCTGGCTACACATACCAGCAGATAAGTGGAGATCATCAGCAGGCAAAGCTGCGGATGTTTAATTGAACGGATCATAGCCAGCAAAGTGGCCCCCCAGATAAAAATAAAAACCGGCAATGACATATTATGCACAGGCAGCTGGTTTAACAACCAGTCGTATAAAACTGCTCCCTCTCTTTTCTCTATATACTCAAAAAATATGTGAAAGGTGGCCAGCATAGACAGCACCAGCAACCAGGCCGTAATGAATTTTATCCTGAACAGGGGCTGCGACCAGGCTTGTGCCCAGCTGTATTGTTGTTCATGTAAGGGCCGTGGCGGCGCTGTTTGCATAAGTGAATATAGGTGAGCTGAACTTATATAAAATGTTAACAGGGCTTTAAAAATATTGCATTCATACGTCCTGCATCATATCATCGTGCATTCGTAAATCTATACAAAATTATTCAGCAGTTCATTAAAAACTGCGGGCGACTACTGTTACTACCGTGGGCTTATATTGGTGCCGGCACAGTGGCTGGCAATCACCATATAAAACCATATACGGGATAAACCCTGCAAGGCAGGATCTATCCCGTATAAAATTAATTGTATTGCGTCTCCCTTAGTAATGCCATCTCACAAATGCCTCCATGGCTGCATAATGGGTAAGCCCCAGCTGCTCGTATAATTTAGCGGTATTGCGGTTGCGCTCCTCTGCACGCTGCCAGAATTCACGGGCATCACTTCCCTGGAAGGGAACGGAATCCTTTTGCGACTGGTGTATGAAAATACCGAAGCGCTTCTTCAATACCTGGTCCGGGCTCATAGGAATGGCCATTTCTATTTCACTGATATCCCATTCCTGCCAGGCACCCTTGTACAGCCAAACCCAGCAATCTTTTATCCATTCTTCACCACTTGCTTTAAGGCGTTGCATACTTTCAAATACGGTATCCAGGCAAACCTTGTGCGTACCATGCGGATCAGCCAAATCACCTGCACAATAAATCTGCTGCGGTTTCAGCTCTTTTAATAAAGCCATGGTAAGTTGTACATCTTCTTCGCCCATGGGCTTTTTTTCAATGCGGCCAGTCTCGTAAAAAGGAAGGTTCTGGAAATGAATATTTTCATCTTTTATACCTACATAACGGCAGGTAGCCGCCGCTTCGCACCTTCTTATCAAACCTTTAATGGCACGTATTTCTTTTGTGTCCATCTGGTTCGACTTCTTTGACTGCAGAAAACCACGGGCCTCTTTTAAAATACCCTGGGACTGTTTGCTATCTATGCCAAACATATTTTCAAAACCCACTGCAAAATCAAGAAAGCGGGTCACAAATTCGTCGGTCACTGCAATATTGCCACTTGTCTGGTAAGCCACGTGCACATCGTGTCCCTGATCATGCAGGCGCATAAAAGTTCCCCCCATGCTGATGATATCATCATCGGGATGCGGAGAGAAAATAAGGCACCGTTTCGGATAGGGACTCATACGCTCCGGGGGATTGGGCAATGGTGTGCTCTTGCCACCAGGCCAGCCCGTTATACTATCGCGCAGCATATAAAATACCTGCATATTAATTTCATACGCATCTCCTTTTTCTACCAGCAGATCACTAAGGCCATAGTCATTGTAATCTTTGCTGGTAAGGCTCAATACGGGCTTATTCAGTTTAAGTGCCATGTTTACCACCGCTTTTTTAACAATGGCCGGGCTCCAGTCATACTCACCGGTAAGCCATGGAAATTTAAAACGGGTAAGTTCGGAAGCCGCAATTTCATCCAGTACAAAAGTGGTGTCATTATGCTGTTGCAGCAATGATGCAGGTATTTGTTCTGTAACAACGCCTTCTACTGCCTCCTTGATAACAGGGGCCTTCATTTGTCCCCATGCCATGAGTAAAATTTTCTTTGCCTTCATTATAACACTGATGCCCATTGTAATGGCCAGGCGTGGCACACTTGAAATGTTCTGAAATTCCTGTGCGTTGGCTATGCGGGTAGAGTTTTCAAGGGGCACCAGCCTGGTTTTTGAGAAAAGACTGGATCCGGGTTCGTTAAAGCCAATATGGCCGTTGTTGCCAATTCCAAGTATCTGCACATCCAGCCCACCTGCTGCATCTATTTGCGCATCATAGGCTGCGCAAAAGCTTTTAATATCTTCTTTCTTTATTTCACCGTTTGGTACATGGCAATTGGCTTTGTCAATGTCTACATGGTCAAACAAGTGCTCATTCATATAAAGATTGTAGCTCTGTAAAGCATCCCGGTCTATGGGGTAGTATTCGTCAAGGTTAAAAGTAACCACATTTTTAAAGCTTAAGCCTTCTTCCCGGTGCAGGCGAATCAGTTCTGTATAAACGGTTTTTGGAGACGAGCCGGTGGCGAGCCCCAGTACGCATTTTTCTCCTTTGGCCTGTTTTGCCCTAATAATAGTGGCTATTTCACCCGCAATAAACGCAGAACCCTCTTTTAAGGAAGGAAATATGTTTACCGGAATTTTCTCTAAAGAGTCTACCATGTTCATAAATACGGTGTTTTAGGTTGGTATAAGAGCTGCGAAAATAAAATCTATTTTACACAATGCCAACCTAAATAAAATTGATTTGCAGGTGTTTCACTACCAATATACCAGTGGGGGTGCTATGCCATCAAATCAAACGTTTGCGTAAATTTTTTTGGGCACCGTGGGTAATTTACGCAACCAGATCATGCACAACAGAAAGAAGGCCGTAATGATTTTTGGATGACTGCCCGTTTGTATTTTCTAAGTTAAAGAGGCTTTCATGTATTTAAAAAACCTGCACCGGAAAGGAAAAATCAATACAATTAGGCGGCATATGCTATTTTTATAGCAAATTTTTACTATTTGAAGACAGTACTCACAGAACAGCAGCTGGCAATTACCATTCAGCGGTTAAGCCAGCAGATACTGGAAAACCACCTCAACCTTGAAAATACTGTTTTAATAGGCATTCAGCCCAGGGGCATCTTTTTATCGGACCGCATTATCGGCCAGCTAAAGAAGGAAGTGCCGTCCGAAAAGGTTTTTTATGGTAAACTGGATATCACTTTTTACCGGGATGATGTGCGCAACCAACTGCATGTGGCAAATAAAACAGATATTCCCTTCAGTATTGAAAAAAAGAATGTTATTATAGTAGATGATGTTTTATATACAGGCCGCACCATCCGTGCAGCACTGGATGCACTGCTTGATTTTGGCAGGCCGGCAAAAGTAGAACTCTGTGTGCTGATTGACCGGCGGTTCAGTAGACAGCTGCCCATCCAGGCGGATTATATCGGCAAATCAATAGACTCCATTATAACGCAGAAAGTGCGTGTTTTCTGGAAAGAAAAGGACGGGGAAGATCAGGTAGGCTTACTGGAGTGATTGTTTGAGGATTGATTTTCCGGCGCAGGAAATTACAGCAACTGCGCATTTCCCTCTGTTAGCTCGGTGCGTCTCTTTTTCTCCTGTTTCTCTTAGCCCCTACACCGCAAAACTGGTACCGCAGCCACAGGTTTTGCTGGCATTGGGATTGGTAAAAGTAAACCCACGGGCATTGAGGCCATCCTGCCAGTCCACTTCCATGCCCATCAGGTAAAGGGCATGACCCGGATTCATGATATACTGCAAACCATCAGTGTTAAAAGTCTCATCTTTCTCCTGCTTTTCATCAAAACCCAATATATAGCTCATACCGGAACAGCCGCCACCTTTTACGCCGATGCGCAGAAATTTTGTTGCGTCAAAGCTGTCTTCGGCCATTAATCTTTTTATCTCCGTTACCGCCCGGCTGGTAAGTGTTATGGGCGCCACTGCTATTGTTTCCATACAGTAATATTTATGTAAAAATAACAACAAATAACACATTATATAGTTTATAGCTACTGCAGAAAAGATAAATATGCCATTTTTAGGCATGGTCTTACATTTGCAACTAATAAATATCCGTTATGTTAGAAACAAGCACGATTGTAATCAGTATTGGGGTGATGATTGCCCTGCTTATCCTGTATTATTATTTCTACCAGAAAGATAAAAAAACATTGCCTGCAGAAATAAAGGTAAATGAGCCCGCAGCATCGCTGCCGGCAAGCACACAGCCCATGCAGCTGGCTGCATATGAGCGGTTGGTAATACTGGCCGATCGCATTGCAATCCCCAACCTGATTAGCCGCTGCAGCCAGCCAGGTTTTACGAAAACTGATATGCAGCAGCTGCTTACCCAAACCATTAAACAGGAATACGATCATAATTTATCCCAGCAGATATATGTAAGCGCCGATGCCTGGGAAGCAGTGCGCAACCTGAAAGATCAAAACACGCACCTCATCAACCAGGTGGCCTCCGTATTACCGGCTGAAGCAAATGGTCTTGACCTCAGTAAAAAGATCCTGGATTTTGTGCTCAACCAGCCCCACGGATCCATCCACACACTTGTGCAGGAAGTATTGAGCGCAGAAGCAAAAAAGCTAATGAAATAGGAGGAGGAGCCAATGGCAAAATACGCCAGTGACGATTGATTTCTTACACCTCACGACTGACGTCTTACGACTGACGCCTACCGTCTTGTTAATCCGTTCAGGGTGGTTAACTTTGCAAAAATTTTAAAACACTTTACAGATGGGTTTAGCAACAGGTGCTGCTGCACAACAGGGTATGAAAATAGCCCTTATTGGCTATGGTAAAATGGGAAAAGCCATTGAAGAAATTGCCCTGCAGCGCGGGCACGAAATTGTATTGAAAATTGATCTTGATAATGCGGCTGATTTTACGGCTGACAACCTGCAAAAAGCGGATGCCGCCATAGAATTTACGGGGCCACACAGCGCGTACAATAACGTAATGAAATGCCTTGAATACGGCGTGCCACTGGTATGTGGCAGTACCGGCTGGTTAGATAGACTGGATGAAGTAACGGCATATTGCAGCCAACGGGATGGTTGTTTTTTATATGCCAGCAATTTTAGTGTGGGGGTGAATATCTTTTTTGAACTTAATAAACGCCTGGCAGAACTGATGAGACCGCATGCTGATTACAATGTAAGCATGGAAGAAATACACCATACCCAGAAAAAAGATGCACCCAGCGGTACAGCAGTTACCCTGGCGCAACAGGTGCTGGAACAAATAGACCGCAAGCACAAGTGGGTGAATAATGAAACCAGTAATCAGCAGGAACTATCTATCATCAGCAAACGCATTGACCCTGCACCGGGTACACACACGGTAAGCTACCATTCTGCCATTGATACCATTGATATTGTACACACTGCACATAGCAGAACCGGTTTTGCTACCGGCGCCGTGCTGGCAGCTGAATTTGTGAAAGGAAAAAAAGGTATTTTTAGCATGAAAGAGGTGCTGGGGTTTTAATGGCCGTATTGCTGTTAAGTCCTCACAGAAGTTGGATGTTATTTGGTTATGGTTAAAAATAAAACGAATGCTTTCTAAAAAAAGTCAATACGCTTTCAAGGCGCTGATGTACCTGGCCCAAAATACAGATAAGGGCCCGGTGTTGATTGCTGAAATTGCCAGGAAGAAAAAGATTCCGTTAAAGTTCCTGGAGAATATTCTGTTGGAATTAAAAAAAGCCGGTGTACTGGAAAGCAAAAAAGGGAAAGGTGGGGGTTATTACTTTGCAGTACCGCCCGCACAGGTGCCGGTGGCTAAAGTAATGCGCCTGCTGGATGGGCCGATTGCACTACTGCCCTGCGTAAGCCTTAATTTTTATGAGCGTTGCAAAAACTGCGATGAAAAAAGTTGTGGCCTGCACGATATGATGGTAAATGTGAGGGATGCGACCTTGAAAGTGCTGGAAAAAAGAAGTGTAGCTGACATCGCCCGAAAATAGCCATCGGCTTAACCCACTACAGGTTCTCCTCACAAATAACTCAACCACCATTGCTGGTGCGTGCTTTTATAGCGGTTGTATTTTTTGCACAAAGGATACATGGCCAGCACTACAAAAATCCATATAACATACACAATCCCCAATGAGTAGCCAAAATGCGGCGGCCGGAAACCGAACGGCACCTGCGGATTGAACGCATCTTTGATACCATAGCCCGATGCAAAAAATGCTATTACGCAGAGCAGGTGTATCAGGTAGAAATGAAGAACGAAATAAAACATCGGCACCCTGCCGTAAATGGTAAAGAAATCCGTCCACCTGTTTTGCAGATGCTCAATGAGCGCCAATACTATTAAAGCCGGTCCAATCGTCATACAGCAATATAAAAGAGAGGGCGGGTACTTTGTTGCATTCATGAAAGACAAGACGGTGGTAATGCTGTTTCTTTGTACCGACCATGCAAAGGGATCGCCGTACCCATTGATCAACCGCAGCAATACAAAAAGGATGATAAGACTGATCCCGGCCCGTAATAATATTTTTCTCCTGAAAGCAGCAGTTGTGTCTGCCGTAAATAATTTGCCCAGGCAGTAACCCAGGATCATCAAACCAGTCCACGGTAAAAACGAGTAAGCCACAAACATTACATGAGTAGGATTAATAACCACCAGTGCACTTCTGCCATGTACAAAGCCCCAGAATAAATTAACTTGTCCTTTCCGGGCTGCTTCCGGATAATCAAGCAGGTTATGGGCAAAAAATATAAGCAGGCCAATGGTTGCTAGTAAACGAAACGGCAGCCGGATAAGGAATGCCATAAAAATCATACTGATACCAATCGCCCAGATGACCTGGAAGAAAATAAAATTATACAATGGATTGAAAGTTAGTGCCAGTGAAACAATAACAATTTCTACTACGATAAGCCAGGCGCCACGCTTGAGCAGGAAATTGCTTAATGCAGCAGGTGTTTTTTTCTGACCGTTCAGAAATATGGCGGTGCCGGATAGAAATACAAATGTGGGTGCGCAAAAATGGGTAATCCAGCGGGTAAAAAATAACACCGGTGTGGTGGTAGCCATATCGGTGGGATTGCCCGTAATTGCGTTAATATGAAAAAAATCACGGGTGTGATCAAGTGCCATAATAACCATTACAATACCCCTCAGCACATCAATTGACTGAATGCGTTGCCTGGTTACCTGAAGACTGGTCATAAGCAGTGTTTATATTGGTTGGTCTTCAAGATAAAATAAATTGTAAATACATTTATCAGAAACTTACATTTACCCAAAATTATATTGCCATGATGATGATAGTCAGAAAATGCCTGCTTTTCTTTTGCAGCCTGTTAGTAGTTCAATGGGCAATTGGCCAGGCTGCGGGCAAAGTAATAGAAGAGCGTACGGTTAAAAGTACACTGCTTAACAGGCCGGTAAAATACGCGGTTTACCTGCCGCCCGATTATGAAAAATCAGAAAGAAGCTACCCGGTTGTTTATTTGCTGCATGGCTATACAGACGACCATACCGGGTGGCTGCAGTTTGGAGAAATTAACCGTTATGCCGATCAGGCTATTGCCGCCGGTACCTTTCCGCCCATGATTATTGTAATGCCCAATGCAGATTCAAGCTGGTACATTAATTCATATGATGGCAAAGAAAAGTATGAAGACTTTTTTATAAAAGAATTTATGCCATCCATTGAAAAAACCTACCGCATTAAAGCCGAGAAAAAGTATAGGGGTGTAGCTGGCTTGTCCATGGGCGGTTACGGCACCCTTATTTATGCACTAAAATACCCTGAATTATTTGCTGCCGCTGCACCATTAAGTGCTGCCGTGATTGATGATGATGCCATTGCTGGCATGCCTGATAAAAATTATGAAGCAACGTTTGGGCAATTATTTGGACGTGGCATAAAAGCGAAGGAGCGGTTAAACAAAGCCTGGTACGACAATGCAATTTTAAAAATGGTGGATACAAAATCAACTGATGATTTAAAGAAGGTAAGGTACTGGATTGATTGCGGTGATGATGACTTTCTTACTAAGGGCAACTGCCTGCTGCATATATTGCTTGCGGAGAAAAAAGTTCCCCATGAATACCGGGTGCGTGACGGGGCGCATACCTGGGGCTACTGGCGCACCGGCATTACGGATGCGCTTCAATTCCTGGGCGATAGCTTCCGGCAGAAATAAGCTGTATAATCAGTAATATAATCAACCCCGGCAGTGAAGACAGCATGCCGGGGCTTTTTTTTGGTGGACGCTTTGGGATAGCCAGATCTGCGTACAACGGTTTACGTCCACCCTATTAAAACCTATAACAAAATTTTATCGTATATGGTACTTTGATGTCGCTTGCCGGACATAAGATCCGGCATGTGGCAGTTATTTTTGAATCACAAACAATAACTATGGTAAAATATATGCTGGTCGCCCTTTCTGTCTTTGTAGGCACCGTCCTCCATGCACAGCAAAGTCCATTGCCGCGCATCAACCATTTTGCAGATCTTACCGGAACAGTGGGAGAATCGCAGGGTACAGCGGCAGCTTCTTACGTATACAACTGGCGGCTTGGTAAAAAAAGAAAATGGGAAGCCGGCCTCAGCCTCCGGTATACGGGTTACTTTGGTGTAAAAAAAGATTTTACTACAGCACCGGGCAGGCTGGCAAGAGGAACAACAACGCCATTTTTAATTGTTTTTGCAGAACAAAAAACAGAAAACTGGGATACGCTCACCGTGCAACGCCCTTTCGTAAACTCAGTCAACCTGGCAGCTAATTTTGGTTATAACTTTAATGCAAGATGGTCGCTTGGTTTTAACATAGACCTGGTGGGATTTTCGTTCGGGCGGACAACCAGTGGTATTTTAACCAGTAATGGCGTCACCCGGACCGAGCCCGCTGCAAAACCCACTTCCTTTAATGCTTTGCTGACGGGGGACAATGATTATGGCAACCTCAATTCGGAATTTTTTCTGAAGTACAAACTGGCCCAACGCTGGGGAATAAAAGCGGTGTACGGATTTTATTTTGCAGAATATAAAACCAATACCATAAAGCAAACAGCACCGGATGGTACGCTTGTAGACAGGTTTCGTGTAAAGGCCAATACCCTGGGTCTTGGCGTATCTTATCACTTTTAAATTGAAGCATGAAAAAAAATTATCACTACCTGTTGTTTGCTTTGTTAGCCTTTGCAGCCTGTACAAAAACAAACGAAACGTCTACAGTTCCGCTTAATGAGACCATACCTCCGGCAGGCGGCGGTAGTGAGAAAGATACTGTCATGCTAAAACCAACAGGTTCTTTTATCAATGGACCTTATGGAAATGTTACAGGTACTGCCAAAGTAGTGCTGCAAAATGGTAAATACATATTGGCGCTGGAAAACGTAAACATATCAAACGGACCTGATTTGCATGTATACCTTTCAAAAGAAGTGCAACCGGTAAATTTTATTGATTTGGGAAAACTTAAATCCACTTCCGGCAACCAGCTGTACGATATAAATGGAAGTCCTGATTTTGTGGCCTACAAATATGCATTGGTACATTGCCAGCAGTACAATCATTTATTTGGTAGCGCAGAATTAAAATAATCGATCTATGAAAAAGGCGCTGATTGTGTGGCCGTTTATTTCGCTGCTGGCTTTTATGATAATGTCATCTGGCTTTGGGCATCCTGCAAAAAAGAAATTGAACAAACTGGCGGCGGTGAAGGGTTTTGCGCTGGTGGAGTTGTTTACTTCTGAAGGCTGCTCCAGTTGCCCGCCGGCAGATGATGCAGTAGCGGCGCTGGCAAAAGAATATCCATCAGGCGTATTTGTGTTGTCTTACCATGTAGATTATTGGAACTACCTGGGTTGGAAAGACCCTTTCAGTTCAGCTGATTACTCCAGCCGGCAGCAGCAATATGCCGCTGTGTTTGATCTTAACAGCATTTATACCCCGCAAGTTATTGTAAATGGCAAAACACAGTTTACAGGATCTGATAAAAGCAGGTTATACAATGTAGTTGACAAGGCACTGAATGAAAAAAATACTGCCTCCATTGAACTGAGTGCAGCAGCAACCGCCGCCAAAGAGGTGCAGGTTAATTATAAAACAAATGCTGATAAAAATATGCTCGTAAGGGTAGCGCTGGTACAGTTACAGGCCAGCAATGCGATAAAGAGAGGAGAAAACCGCGGCCTGCAGTTAAAGCATATTGATGTGGTACGCAGTTTTAAAACAGCCGGCAGCAATGCTGGATCCATTTCTTTTACATTCCCCGAAGGACTTACCGCAAAAGATTGTAAAGTGATTCTATTTGTGCAAAACGCGACCAATATGCATATTGCCGGTGCTGCAGAATGCCCAGTAAATGTTGTGATGTGAAAATATAACTGCATATGGCCTGTATAAATCCGGCAGAAGGCATTTAACTTTCAAATCTTTACACGGTCATCAGGCTGCAGCCACGCAGATCAGCGTTGTCTATACGGCCTATTACTTCAAAGCCGCTATCAGATTGCATCTTTCCGGCATCATCTGTTGCAATAAAGGAACAGGAAAATATATTAGCCAGGTCTATTACATTTATAATTCCATTGTCTGCAGCAGCAAGTTGCAGCGGATCATCATCGGCCCTTAACAAAACCTTCATCCAGGGCGGGCAATAAAAAATGCCATTACCATTGGAGTAAGCTTGCGATAATAATTCCGTCATACCATATTCTGAGTGAATCGTTGCAACGCCTAACCGGCTGGTTAAAAAACCATGCACCTGTTGCCGGGTCCATTCTTCCCGGCGACCTTTCATACCACCCGTTTCCATCACTACTGTATGCTGCAGTTGCAACTGGTGGGCTTCTGCAAAATCAAGCAGGGCAAAGGTTACACCAATCAGCAGCGTTTTCTGTTGCCGGCTTTCCAGTACCTGCAGGTTGTTAAACAATTTCTCGTGTTCGTATAAATAAAAGCCGCTTTCGGGGTGCCCGCTCTGTTTTACTAATTCATCCACCATTACTACCAGCGAAGAGTTGCTTCTTTCCAGGTAAGAAGGTAGCAGGCCAATGATACACCAGTCTGCTACCGGCCCATAAAATTGCTGAAAGGCCTGCATGAAACTTTGCTGGTAGACGGTCAGGTTTTTAACATAATGCCGGCTGTTGGTAGTCTGTGTGGTGCCGCTGCTTTCAAAGGTGGCTGCAGGTTCAAAATGCCCCGTCACCACTTTATGCGACTTAAAAAATCGGATGGGCAGAAAAGGGATATCTGATAATTGGGTCACTTTTTCCGGTGGCCTGCCAACTGCATTTGCATACTGCGCGTATATAAGATTGTGTGCATACTGAAACTGATAGGTTTGCAAGGCCAGTTGTTGGAAATCAGCTGGCTGCAAATTGAAAATTTTATCATTCCATTCACCTGATATGTTAGGTAATTCAACGGGCATCGTCTAAATTTGTTGATAACATTTGAATATGAAAAAATTACTAATCGTTGGTTTTGTGCTGATTATGCTGGCAGCGTGTAACAAAGATAAGTATCAAACCAAGCCGCAAATCTCAATAAAATCTACCAGTACTTCTGTGGTGGGGGTAAACGGCGGCATCACTATTACGCTTTCATTTACTGACAAGGAGGGGGATATCAGCGATACATTATACCTCAAGAAAATCCGGCTTAACAAAACAGTGGTACCTACCATCCGCGACTCCATCAAATATAAAATTCCTGATTTTCCTGATTATTCAAAAGGCGAAATAGGCGTGGCACTGGATTATCAAACGGTTTTATCTGCTATTTCACCACCACCTATACCCGGCTCCGTGCCATCGCAGCCCCAGCCAGATACGCTTCTTATCAAGTTCTGGATACGCGACAAGGGTGGCAATGTAAGTGATACGGTTACCACTGATAAAATTGTTGTTCTCCGGTAATCATTTTTTACTTTATTTCTATTATAAGGCATGCTGAAAAGGCTGTTCAATTTTTTTATCTTCAGCAGTTTTTATATAGCTCTGTGTGCAGTGGTGATGGTGTACCAGCTTCAGCTACTTTTTCCGCAGGTGAATATTACCTTGCCATTGTACTTTTTTATCTTTTTTTCTACGGTCTGCAGCTATAATTTTCACTGGTGGCTCAGCCAGCATTCGGATAATGGTTCAGGCAGATTGCAATGGACCTTGCGGTATAAACCATTGCACCTTGTTCTATATTTTATTGGCCTTATTGGAGCGGTAATTGGTTTTTTTATGCTCCGCCAGCATTGGTTCTGGATAGGCCTGGGGGCATTTGTTACTTTTCTTTATTCAGCTCCTAAAATTCCCTGCAAAATTTTTATTGATCTCCGGCGGATCGCAATTGGCAAAACTATTTTCCTGGCTTTTGTATGGATGTATGTAACCACTGTTTTGCCACTGCTGGTTACGGGCAATCCATGGCAGGCCGGGTTTACCTGGCTGGCCCTGAGCAGGTTTTTTTTAATCTATGCCATTTGTATTTTATTTGATTACCGGGACAGGGAAGATGACAAAGCAGCTGGCATCCGCAGTATGATAACTGTGCTGCATGAGCGCGGTATTAACCGGCTTTTTGTATTGTCTATTCTTCTCTTTACACTTTTTACAGCTTGTATGTCTACCAGCGGAAGCAGCTGGGCAGTCATCGGTATATTACTGGTACCCGGGGTTACAGTAGCAGCGCTGTACAATTACGCAAGAAAGCATTTTTCAGACTACCTGTATTATTTTGTACTGGATGGATTAATGATGTTATCAGGGCTGTTGATGTTCCTGCTCTATATTTAAGTATTTTTGCTGCTGTTTTACAGACAGTCAACATGAACATATATTGGCGCTGGTAAATAACCAGTTTAATTGTTTTTTAAATGAACGCAACAGTACTATGGCAAAAGCAGTAAAAAAGAAGAAATCAGTTATAACAGATGCTTCAATGGCCTTTTTTAAGAATTATATTAATAATGCTTCGCCCGTAGGTTTTGAAAGCAGTGGCCAGCAATTATGGCTTGATTACCTGGCGCCCTGGATTGATACCCATTTTACAGATCCTTATGGAACGGCCGTAGGTGTAATTAATCCTGATGCGCCTTTTAAAGTAGTGATAGAAGCGCATGCTGATGAAATAAGCTGGTTTGTAAATTACATTAACAATGAAGGATTGCTCTACCTTAAGCGGAATGGTGGTGTAGACCACCAGGTAGCACCGGCGCAGCGGGTATTTATACATGGAAAAAAGGGCCTGGTACCTGCTGTTTTTGGATGGCCGGCCATTCATACGCGTATGGGCAATACTGATTCAAAAGAACAGCAGCCAAAAGTGGATAATCTTTTTCTTGATACCGGTGCAAGAAATAAAAAAGAAGTAGAAGCGCTTGGTATACATATTGGCGCGGTGGTAACCTACCAGGATGGATTTACTGAGCTTGCCCATGACTACTATGTGGGCCGCGCTTTTGATAACCGGGTGGGTGGGTTTATGATTGCTGAAGTGGCCCGGCTGCTGAAAGAAAATAAAAAGAAACTTCCATACGGTTTGTACATTGTAAACGCAGTGCAGGAAGAGGTTGGTTTACGCGGTGCAGAAATGATAGCCAGGCGTATTAAACCCAATATTGCCATCATTACTGATGTAACGCATGATACCACCACGCCCATGATAAATAAAATCATTGAAGGTGATATTGCGTGTGGTAAGGGGCCTTCACTGGCATATGCTCCTGCAGTGCACAATAAATTGCTTGACCTTGTGCAGGAAGTGGCTGCCAAATCAAAAATACCAGTTCAGTTGAGGGCCCTGAGCAGGAGCACCGGTACCGATACCGATTCTTTTGCATATGCCAATGACGGTTGCCCGTCTGTCCTTATTTCTATACCGCTTCGCTACATGCATACTACTGTAGAGATGCTGCACAAAAGCGATATTGAATCAACCATTGAACTGATGTATGAAAGTTTATTAGCTTTAACACCCAAAACCAATCTTAGTTATCTTTGATGATGTCATTCCTTCTTTATATAGACCCCGGCAGTGGCAGTTACCTGGTGCAGGTTATTATTGCCGCTATTCTTGGTGTTGCATTTTATTTTAAAACAATCTGGCTGCGGATAAAGATGTTTTTTGGAAGCAGAAAAAAAGAACAGCAGCCCGGTAACCAGGAAGGGCATGATGAATAAAAAGCAACATCCGGCTTCATTCCGGGACCCCGCAGGATTTATATTTCAGCATGAAGGAAATTTTTACCGGCAGGTTAACCAAACGTATGCGGATAATTATATCTTGTTTAAGCAAAGCGGCTTGTATGATTTACTGGTAACTGAAAAAAAAATACTGCCCCACACGGAACTGGATACAAATTTTACAGGCACACATCAATGGTATAAAACATTACTTCCGCAGCAACTGAATTTTATCACTTACCCGTATGAGTGGTGCTTCTCACAATGGAAAGATGCAGCGTTACTTACACTCGACCTGGTAGAAACAGCTGTTAAGTATGGTATGATAGTAAAGGATGCTACGCCCTTTAATATACAGTTTATTAACGGCGCCCCGGTTTTTATAGATACTTTGTCATTTGAGAGGTACGATGCTTCCAAACCCTGGATAGCCTATCGCCAGTTTGTTGAATGTTTTATTGCACCATTATTACTGGCCAGGTACAATATTGCATCCATGCTGCGCATTTTCCAGGTATATCCGGATGGGATACCGCTTGCCGTTATATCAAAATTGCTGCCTTTAAAAACCCTGCTGAATGTAAATATTTTTTTGCACATCCGTCTTCCCGGCATGATGGGTACAAATACAAATAGCGCAAAAAAAAAGCAGGTTACATTTACACAACAAAAATTGCTGAATATTATTAATAATCTCCATTCTTTTGTTCGTTCAATATCATTGCCACCTTCCGTTACACAGTGGAATAATTACTATGAAGAAACCATTCTCAGTAATGAGTATGCAGCAGCCAAGATGGTCATTATAGAAAGCTGGTTGAAAGAAATCCCCGGTCAGCAAATACTTGATATAGGCACCAACACAGGTTTATTTGCAAAAGCCGCGGCGGCTGCCGGAAAACGTATCCTGGCTGTGGACGCAGATACGGCCTGTATTGACAAGCTTTATAGAGAATGCAGGCAGCAAAACATAAGTGGCCTGACACCGCTCTGCGTGGATATAAGCAATCCGTCGCCTGCCATTGGCTGGCAAAATAACGAAAGGCCTTCCTTTATTGAAAGAGCCAGCGTTGATCTCAGCATGGCGCTCGCTTTGATTCACCATCTTGTAATTGGTAAGAATATCAGTTTTGAACAGGTAGCCTGCACTTTCAGCAGGTTTTCACCATATCTTATTATAGAATTTGTACCCAAAAATGATCCAAAAGTGCAACTGTTGTTGCAGGATAGACAGGATATTTTCGACAATTACAACGAACAATCTTTTATTACGGCATTTGAAAAAGAGTTTTTAGTTGTTAAAAAAGCGTGTGTGCCCGGAACAGAAAGAGCTATTTTTTTGATGCAGCGCAATAATTATAATTGAATATGCAAACGCCAGAATTGTCAATTGTAATCCCCTGTCTTAATGAAGCTGCTTCGCTGCCTTACAGCCTGCAAAAGGCCACCTCATTTTTAACGGATAACAATATTAATGGCGAAATAATACTGGCAGATAATGGAAGTGAGGATCAATCCGTACTAATTGGCAGTCGGTTTAATTGTGTTGTTACTATTGAAAAGCAGAAGGGATATGGCAATGTAATTATGGCTGGAATAAAAGCTGCAAAGGGTAAGTATATTATCATTGGCGATGCAGATGACAGTTATGATTTTTCTGCTATTATGCCTTTTCTTATTTTGCTGAGGGAAGGATATGATCTTGTTATCGGCAACCGGTTCAAAGGCGGTATACAAAAAAATGCCATGCCTTTTTTGCACCGCTATATCGGAAACCCGGTTTTATCTTTTACCGGGCGTCTATTTTTTCAAATTCCGATTGGTGATTTTCACTGCGGTATCCGCGGTTTATCGATGCACTGTTTCAATCAGCTTGAATTGAAAACCACAGGAATGGAATTTGCTTCAGAAATGATT
This sequence comes from Chitinophagaceae bacterium, assembly GCA_039916305.1. GTDB lineage: Bacteria > Bacteroidota > Bacteroidia > Chitinophagales > Chitinophagaceae > JACMLD01. Next base: position 53,107 of record JBDSLR010000028.1, read on the forward strand.
GTAAAAGCGGCGTTACTGCGCCTGAAAATTACGGAGACACCAGTGATACTGTATACAGATAAGCGCAAAACCGGTTCGCACCTAAGAACCTGGAGGGACGGCTGGCGTCACCTGCGGTTTCTTCTTCTATACAGCCCCCGGTGGCTTTTTCTTATTCCAGGAATTATATTATTGCTGATTGGTTTGCTCGGTTCTTCCCTGCTGATTGCAGGTCCGGTTAATTTCCTTGGTAAAAGACTGGATATACATACGCTTATGTATACTGCTGGTTTTGTACTGATGGGATTTCAGCTGGTAAGTTTTTATGTATTTACACGCTTGTATACATTAACACATGGGCTGGTTCCGGCAAAAGAAAGGTTTGCCCGTTTTTTTTCTTTTTTTAATCTCGAACGTGGAATTATTGCTGGTGCAATTTTAATTGGCGGCGGTGTTTACCTTAACGTAAAATCATTTTTATACTGGAAAGACAATGGATTTGGAGATATTAACCCGGCAAAGGTATTGAGGTGGGTTATTCCTTCTGTAACCCTTGTTTTGCTGGGTCTGCAAATCATTATTTCCTGCTTTTACCTAAGTATATTATCTATCAAAAGCAATTCTCCGGATAAACCAACTAATAACTTATAGACTTGTTGCAGCCACAGACGCATAAATGGATAGTCGGCATTCTGCTATTGTTGTACGCGGTTATACAGTCGTACTGTATTCAACAGCTTTCAGTTAACTATGATGAAGGATTGTTCTCTTATTATGGTGCAACCATTCTTAAAGGGCGGGGGAATAAAGATATTGTCAAGTTTGACAGCAAGCTGCCCATTACTGCACTGAATATGCTGCCACGGGCGGTGGAGCAGCTGTGCCAGCCCCGCCTTAAAAGAGCGGATGCTTATATTGATATTATGAGAGGGCGTTACATTTCCTTGTTGGTGACCGTTATACTGGCACTATTCGTTTGGGCCTGGTCTACCCAGCTATATGGATTACCTGCAGGCCTGTTCAGCTGCACTGTTTTTTTGCTCTGCCCCAATTTTTTAGCGCATGGCATTTTTGTTTCCTCTGATATCTTTGCGTGTTTATTTACTACCGCCAGTTTTTATTTTCTGTGGAAATTTAATAAAGCAGACAAAGTAAAATACTTTATCCTGGCAAGTACCATGGTGGCCCTGGCGCAGGTAGCAAAGTTTTCAATGGTACACCTCCTGTTACTATTCCCCCTGTTGATGTTAACCGGAGATTTTATAAAGGGGCGGAGTATGTCTGGGCGTAAGTGGAGCATCAGCCAGCTTGGCGGCCTTCTTGTTTTATTTGCTGTCATTAATTGGTTTGTGATTTGTGTCGCTCATCTGTTCTACGGAATGTTTATACCCCTGGATCAGTACAAGTTCAGTAGTACCACTTTTCAGCACCTGCAATCCATGCTGCAGGGAGCAGGTAGCTGGCTGCGCATCCCTTTTCCTTCATCCTATATTAAAAGTATGGATGCTGTTATTTATTTTGACCACCTGGGCGGAGGTGCGGCAGGAAGCCTTAACGGCCCTTCTTATCTATTGGGAAAAAGCAGCGGAAAAGGTTTCTGGTATTATTATTTTGTAGTGCTGTTCTACAAGCTACCATTACCCGTTTTAATAATGTTATTTATCAGCGTAGTTTACTACATCCGCACTTTCAAGCGGGCATCGTTTTTTCAAAATGATGTATATATTCTGTTACCCGCCATGTATTTTATTATCTACCTGAATTTTTTTTATTCCACGCAGCTCGGCATCAGGCATATAATGATAATCTTGCCACTTCTGTATATTTTCTGTGGTGTTTTCTTACAGGCAGCAGGTAAGGCGACAGGAGTTTACATTATCTGTGCGCTGCTGGCCTGGCAATGCATATCAGTAGGAAGGTATTTCCCCCATTTCCTTCCTTATACAAATGAGTTGATACCAGATAAGAAAATGGCATATCAAAAGCTGGCGGATAGCAATATTTGTTACGGGGAAGGAGGGAAATACCTGGAACATTACCTGGATCTTCATCCAGGGGCACAATACCTGCCTCCAAAAATTGCATCAGGGCAAATAATAATGGAAGTCAATGAAATGCTTAATCTCAATATTGCTACCATGCATAAATTTGATTGGGTAAGGGCGCTGACACCCGTAGATCACATACATTCGCAATACCTTATTTTTGAAGTGAGCCCGGCACAGGCAGATTCGCTGAAAAAAGTACATCAGTAAGACATGAAACAAGTGACGCGATTTTTTGGTAAGAATAGTATACATAGCTTTTTACTGCCTGTTTTTTTTACCCTGCATAATTACATCCAGTATTACGGCCTGGTATCTGTGGGCGTTGCGTTAAAAACAATGGCCATTATTATGCTGGTGCTGCTGTTTTTGTTCTTGCTGCTGTTTTTATTTACAAGGCATGTTGCACGTTGCTTACAAATAATAACCCTTATTTCATTTGTTTTTTTATTCTACGGCATTATCAAAGATTTTATCAGCAAAACTGCCGGCCTGCCTTTCTTTGCAAGCTATTCAGTTTTACTACCGCTGATGTTATTGTGTACCCTGGTGCTTTGTGCGGTGATATGGAGAAAAAAAGATTTTTTCAGAATCAACCTGTTTCAGAATGTACTGCTGTTATTATTTATTCTTGCAGACACAGGGCAGATGATATTTACGCAGAGCCAATTTTTTCTGAGTAAAAATATGCTTGTAAAAAAGGATTTGTTGCAAGCCGGCAACGTCAGCAGGCCCGCTGAACGGCCTGATGTATATTATCTTCTTTTTGACTGCTACCCGGGAACGGGATTTCTGCGCAATTTTATGCAGTTCGATAACAGTCCTATGGATTCCACTTTACAGGGCAGGGGGTTCAGGGTTATTAATGACTCAAGAAGCAATTATAATCGCACCGTTTTTTCCATGGCATCAGCGCTCAATTTTGAATACCTGCATAATATTAATAATAACACAGTTATTACGCCACAAACCTATACGCAGTCAAGGCTTAGTATAAAATATGGGGCTGTGCCGGAACTGTTTGATCATCTTGGATACAAACTGTATAATTTATCCATCTTTGAAATCGGTCATCAGCCGCCCCTTCACCGGGAAGATTTTTTAACATTGCCGGAACAGCGTGTTTTGCTTTATAATACTTTGGGAGAAAGGTTCAAGGCAGATGTTTTATGGAACTTTATTTCAGGGAAATACAGCATTGGATTGCTCCGTAAGGTATATGTTGTACAGCAATCTGAAGTAGTGGCGGCAGAAGTTGAAAAAAGAGCTTTTAATGATAAAGTGGCGGACTCACTTCAATCCATTCCGCGTAAAAGGGATAGTCTACCCAAATTTGTATACGCGCATTTCTATCTGCCTCATCCACCGTTTTTCTACGATGAAAAAGGAAATTCCAACGACCTTAATTTTGTAGTAACTGAAAAATCACTTCTTGACAAACACTTATTTATTTCATACCTGCAGTATACCAATAAAGTGATGTTAAGGATGATAGACAGTATACTAGTAAATGCACAGCGCCCACCTGTAATTATTGTGCAGAGCGACCATGGGTTCAGGGATTTTGAAGGCGGCCCCAGCGCACCATATTTGTTTTTTAAAAATTACATTGCTTTTTACTTTCCCGACAGGGATTATCATGGGTTGTACGATACATTGAGCAATGTGAACACATTTCCGATAGTATTCAACAAATATTTTAATACACGTATTCCCATGCAAAAGGATACGTCTACTTTCTTACCTTATTAATTTAATTAATACATTCGTGCAGTAAACAAAGCCTATAATGACAGAAACGCAGATTACGACAAGCAAAGAAATTATCAGCAGTATATATAACACCCCCTTGCTGGAACTTATTTACCGTGCAGCAACCGTGCATCGCCAGCACCATGATACAGCAGAGGTGCAGGTATGTACGCTACTGTCTATTAAAACAGGTGGTTGCAGCGAGGACTGTGCCTACTGTCCGCAGGCGGCACGTTACAATACCGGCGTTAATGTACAGGCTTTGATGCAGACCGCAGATGTTATGGAATATGCGGCCAAAGCCAAAGCAGCGGGTTCCACAAGATTTTGCATGGGTGCCGCCTGGCGCGAAGTGCGCGATAACCGCGATTTTGACCGGGTTATCGAAATGGTAAAAGGCGTTAATACATTGGGGATGGAGGTTTGTTGTACCATGGGGATGCTCACTGGGGAGCAGGCAAAAAAATTGCACGATGCCGGTTTATATGCCTACAACCATAATATTGACACTTCGGAAGAACATTATTCAGATATTATTACCACCCGAACCTACACAGATCGTTTGCAAACGCTGGATAATGTACGCCGCGCTGGTATTAGCGTGTGCAGTGGCGGTATTATCGGCTTGGGCGAGACACACGAGGATCGTATTGGTATGCTCTTTACGCTTTGCAATCTTGCCACCCACCCGGAGAGCGTACCCATTAATGCATTGGTAAGAGTAAAAGGAACGCCACTCCAAGACAATGAAAAAACTGATATATGGGATATGGTGCGTATGATTGCAACAGCCCGCATCATTATGCCCAAAACAATGGTACGCCTGAGTGCAGGAAGAACTGAGATGAGTATAGCAGAACAGGCCATGTGTTTTATGGCCGGTGCTAACTCTATTTTTGCAGGCGATAAATTACTTACTACGCCCAATCCTTCTTTTGATGAAGATATGAAAATGTTTAATTTACTTGGTTTACAGGCAAGAGCAGCATTTAAAGAAGACAAGGTAGCAAGCACTACCGCATGAGTGCGCGTTTGTACTTATGGCTGCATTGTCACCAATCCAGGCAGGTTGGCTGTTACTTCGGAACATATATACTGAAGGCCTGCATTTACCTGCCTGATGGCATCAAACACTTCCTCATAAGAAGAATTTTTGGTTACATAACCGCGGGCGCCCGCCTGCAGCATACGTTTAACATACATGGCATCCATATGCATAGACATGCCAATAACTTTTACGCCAGGATGCCGTTTTGTAATTATCTCAGTGGCCTCTATACCATTCAGCGGCTGCATATTGATGTCCATTAAAAAAATATCGGGTTTGTACATGGATGCAGCATGAATTGCTTCCTGTCCGTTACAGCATTTGGCCACCACTTCAAAATCGGAATTGGACGCTAATATAAAATGCCATATTTCTCTCACCTGGCGGTGATCATCAGCAAGTGCTACTTTAATCATAGGTCTTGGTATATTTTATTGCTTAATAAAGACGGAAATAAAATTGCAGTACTTGCAATGTTATTTTTTTTAACACAGCATCATATACGGGGTTATTAATTAGTTGGTTTTCTTAATGGAAAGGAAAACGTGATATACAGTCATCGTAAATGTATTCAACTAATAGCAACTAATAAAAACTGATTATAGTTAATCTTTCCGTAGGAATTATGTATAATATGCTAAGGTTTTACACGTATCAGCGTCCGCGATGTTCTAAAAAGTTCATTAAGTGTAGCCTATACCGTGAAGCAGTAGCCGCTAAAGTAAGTTTACATACCCGCGAACCCATACAGGTAGCAGTTACCAGGATAGTTATTATTGCCTGCTATTGTTTAGACTATGGAACGCACACATTGGCAATTGCAGGAATGCACTAAAACAAAAAAATCCCCCATAGACATGAGGGATCATTTTTAACCTTTAAAACAACCAATATAAAAAGTTTACCGGTACTATAACATAGACTGTATATTATTTATAAATGGTTGCAAGCACTTTTTATTTTTTTACAAATTACATTTTAGTTAACCAATGCCATATCAAGTACCTGTTGCATTGTTTTTACGTAATTGAATTTGACGCCTTTTATAAAGGCCGATTCAATTTCCTGGACATCCTTTTCATTTTGCCAGCATAAAATAATTTCCCTCAGTCCTGCACGCTTGGCCGCCAATACTTTCTCTTTAATGCCACCCACAGGTAATACCTGGCCACGCAGCGTTATTTCTCCCGTCATAGCAAGATAGGGTTTTACTCTCCTGCCCGTTAGTGCAGAAGCTACTGCCGTCATCATCGTAACCCCTGCACTTGGCCCGTCTTTAGGTACTGCACCTTCAGGCACATGTATATGTATATTATTTTTAATAAATAATTGCGGATTGATATTCAATTTTTTTGCGTTGGACTGCAAATAAGTTAATGCGGTGGTGGCACTTTCTTTCATTACGTTACCCAGGTTGCCGGTCATTTTTACTTCTCCTTTCCCTTCGCTGAGGCTGGTCTCAATAAAAAGTATGTCGCCACCCACATAGGTCCATGCAAGGCCTACTGCAACGCCGGCCATATTAGCCGTTTTATATATTTCATTGCTGTAACGCGGCTTACCTAAAATCCTTTCCACATCTCCATGAGAAAGCGTAGGCTTCAATTTTCCTTTGGTAGCAAATTCCTTTGCCTGGTTGCGCATCATGGAAGCCAGTTGCCTGTCCAGTTCGCGTACGCCGCTTTCACGGGTGTAGTCTTCAATTATTTTCTCCAATACTTTGTCGCTGATCTTAAAATTCATTTTCTCCAGGCCGTGCAGATCTTTTTGCCGGGGTACCAGGTGGCGTTTGGCTATTTCCACTTTTTCTTCTACTGCGTAGCCGCTCAAATCTATTATTTCCAGGCGGTCCCTTAGTGCTGGTTGTATATTGGCAATGTTATTCGCGGTAGCAATAAACAGCACTTTACTCAGATCATATTCCAGTTCCAGGTAATTGTCGTAGAAAGAATGGTTCTGTTCCGGGTCCAGTACTTCCAGCAGGGCTGAAGAAGGATCTCCCCGGTGGTCATTACCTACTTTATCAATTTCATCCAGTATCATAACGGGGTTGCTGGATTTTATTTTTTTGATCGACTGTACAACCCTGCCAGGCATGGCGCCAATATAGGTTTTGCGGTGACCGCGTATTTCGCTTTCATCATGCAGCCCGCCTAAACTGAGCCGCACATATTTTCTGCCAATGGCGTTGGCAATGCTTTTTCCCAAGGATGTTTTGCCAATACCGGGAGGACCAACAAAGCAAAGTATTGGGCTTTTCATATCACCCTTTAATTTCAGTACGGCCAGGTATTCTAAAATTCTTTCTTTTATTTTATCCATGCCATAATGATCATGGTCCAAAACTTTCTTGGCTTTCTTAAGGTCATACATATCTGCTGTATAATCTTCCCAGGGCAGTTCCAGCAGCAGGTCTATATGATTGTATACAACAGAATAATCCGGGGTACTGGGGTGCATCCTTTCCAACTTTTCAATACCTTTTTGAAACATTTCCTTAGCAGCTTTGGGCCATTTTTTGTTCTCGGCTTTTTTCTGCATTTCTTTCAGCTCCCGGTCATTGCTGTCACCACCAAGCTCATCCTTGATACTTTTCATTTGCTGCTGCAAAAAATATTCCCGCTGCTGCTTGTCTAATTCTGTTCTTGTTTTATTGGTTACCTTATTTTTCAATTCGGCAAACTGCAGTTCGCGCTGCAATAACTGCATCAGTATATCTGCCCTGCTTTTTATATGATTGATCTCAAGTATCTGCTGTTTTTCTGCCAGTCCTGTATTAAGATTGCTGCTTACGAAATGAATAAGAAAAGCGGGATTCTCAATATTCTTTAAAATAATAGACGCCTCAGAAGGTATGTTGGGCGATAACTGGATGATTTGCGCGGCAAGTTCTTTTATATTGGAAACATAAGCTTCAAAATCCTGGTCTTTCGGCGCTTCTTCTTCGTTTAATAATTCTATTGTGGCTTTAAAAAAGGGGTCTTCCAGTGTAATGGCACCCACTTTAAACCGGCGTTTACCCTGTATAATCACAGTAGTACCGCCATCGGGCATTTTTATGAGCTTCACAATTTTGGCCACCGTACCAATATCTTCCAAATCGGTAATGGCAGGATCTTCTACGGTACTGTCTTTTTGCGCTATTACTCCTACCAATTTGTCAGCCTTATAGGCTTCGTTTACGGCTTTTATGCTCTTATCCCTGCCAACGGTGATGGGCAGTACAACACCTGGAAATAAAACCGTATTTCTTAAGGGTAAAAGGGGTAATTCTGTTGGTATCACTACTTCCTGGCCGTCATCACTGTCGTTCTCATTCAATGGTATTATGGGCATGAAATCCATCTCATCTTCAGCATTAAAAAACAAATTTGATTCTTTCATTAAAATTATATTCGGTGACAAAATAGCATCTGCAATACAAAAAACCTATGGTTTTTGTGCGAAGGGTGTAAGGTTCAAGATTGATGCCAGAGAACCCCTGGTTTGTTATATCCGTTTGCAAACAGGTTGAAAATGAGTTGGTTTTACGAAGATGCCACTTAACATTTAACGGATGAGCATTATCCACCCGCTCATAACCGGAAAGCTATTTTTGCGGTCGATGCTGTAATAATAAGTGCCTACCGGCAGCGGTTTGCCGTTGAAGCTGCCATCCCAGGGTTTACTATAGCCCTGCGAACGGAAGACTACCTGCCCGTAACGGTTAAACACCTGTACAACAGCTTCGGGATAAGTTTCAAGTGCTTCAATATTCCACACATCATTAATGCCATCTGCGTTGGGGGAAAATGCATTGGGTATGACTATCTTTTTATAAACGCGTACAAATGCTTCATCTGTGGCTGCACCGCAACCATTACCTGATAAAACATGAAACGTGTATGTAATATCGCCTGGTGGCGTTACCAGGGGGGTAAGTATATTGCTGTTGCTAATAAACTGTGCCGGCGTCCAGAAATAAGCAGCAGTATCGCCACTGGCTACACCATCCAATAATATGCTTTGGCCTTCTGATATTTTTTTATCTGGCCCCGCATTGGCAACAGGTTTTTTTAAGACCTTAACCAGCACCGTATCTTTCGACCAGCAAAAAAATTGATTGCGTACAGTAACCACATAAGCAGTGGTAGTGACTGGCCGCGCTGTGGGATTGGCAACGGTTGTGTCGGAAAGGCTTGCAGCAGCTTCCCAACGGTATACTGTGCCTCCGCTTGCCTGCAATACCGTGCTGCTGCTTTCGCAAATGGTGGTATCACGACCTGCATCCGCGGGTGGCAGGCCACTCACAATAACCATCGTAGAATCAAGTTTGCTGCAGCCGCCCCTGGTGCTTACCAGCACATAATATTTTCCATTATTGCTAAGTGTTGCAGCAGCAATAACCGGTACAGCAACATTGGAGGTATAAGCATTTGGCCCGTTCCATTGATAAGTGTCGCCGTTTTTAGCAGACAGGGTGACCGGCAGATTCACGCACACGGGGGAACTGTTGGACGCCTGTGGCACCGGGATCGCGTCAATATTAATGGTTAGTACGTTGGAAGCCACCCGGCACTTAATAATACCAATATTGCCAGATTCTGCTGCTGTCATCCTGAACTGAAACCTTCCTGCTACGGAATAGGTTTTTGTATAGGATGTACCGGTAGCACCGGGTATATCAGTCCAGGTTTTGCCGCTGTCAGTGCTTTGCTGCCATTGAAACGCCGGGTTATTGTAGCCGGCCTGGATATCACCGTTTATTTTAATGTTTTTGTTATCAGTAATACAATAGTTAACGGTATCGTTTATACCATTCACATTTGCAAACGCGGCGCCTAGTTTTGGTCCGCAGGGCCGGAAAGCGATATCGTCCAGTGCAAGGTCGTTCCCGCAACCACCGGGTGCATTGTTTATCATGCGCAATACCAAATCACCATAAGCAGGAGGCAATGTAAAAAAGAAACCGTACTGGTTCCATTGCGGGAAAGGCAAATTGCTGATATTGCCGGTGGAGTATGTTTGTATTACCGTGCCTGTAACAGTTTCAATGCTGAAGGTGATATTGGGCATATTGCCGTTTCCACTACAGGCTGAATTTTTTAACACGCTCATCAGCCAGGCAGAAAACTCATAAGTTGTTCCCCCGCACAAATTCTTAACGGTATCCAGGTAAAAAACGCCGGGGCTTAACGATGCATTGACCAGCATCATATATCCATTTACATCATCAGGCGTGTGATCTTCTGAAAGTGAATGCCAGGTGTTGCTGAAGCATCCCTGGCTGCTGCTGGTAATAGTATAATTGCCATCGTTGGGGCAGGCAATAGAAACATAATTATAACTTGTGGTGGAAGCGGGTAGCGGGGGACCGGGGTTGTTACCGGTTCCAAAGTTGATGTTTACAACGGGGTCCCCAAGGCTACCGGTGCACAATTGTGCCTTTCCTGTCTGTATTAAAAACATTAGAACTACACCGGGCAGCAGATATTTAATGAATTTTGGCAATCTGGGTGTTAAGGAACGGTAAATATAGCAGGAATCACTGCTAATTACAAGCAGCATAAGAAAAACAACTGAAACAGGGTTTTCAATGCAGATAAGCCTAAAGATCCCTTAAAAAGCAAATGCCTGTAATTGGCGTCCGTAAGCAGATTGCCACTGTATGCTTCAGTACATCTGAATAGTTGCCAGGCAGCGAGACCCGGGAAGTTAACAGGGTTTTTCCGGGCCCGCAACATAGAAACAGTTGCTGGCTAAACGACATTGTTTTTGAGCAAGAGCATTCTCTATATTTGCAGGCAATAAAATATATACCCAGCTATGTCATTAACCGCCGCGCATATTAAAGAAACCGCCGCCTTTATACAAAATATTTACCCGGAAAGACCGGCAACAGGTGTTGTATTAGGAAGTGGACTGGGTAACCTGGTTCAGGAAATAACCATAGAAAAGGAAATCCCTTATGATATCATTCCGCATTTCCCGGTTTCAACCGTTGAAGGACACCATGGTAAACTGATCTTTGGCACCCTGGGTTCCAAGAAAATTGTATGCATGGCCGGCCGCTTTCATTTTTATGAAGGTTATTCAGCAGCGGAAGTGGCGTACCCTATCCGGGTCATGAAAGAACTTGGCATCAGCACCCTGTTGTTAAGTAATGCAGCAGGAGGCGTAAACCCCGGTTTTAAAGTAGGCGACCTTATGATCATTGAAGATCATATCAGTTTTTTTGCAGTCAACCCATTGCTGGGTAAAAATGATACAACGCTGGGCCCGCGTTTTCCTGATATGAGTGAACCCTATAAAAAAGATCTTATCAGCAAGGCAGAAGAGATTGCAAAAAAGCTGGGGATCGAAGTAAAAAAAGGCGTCTACTGTGGTGTTACCGGCCCTACTTTTGAAACCAGGGCCGAGTACAAGCTGATTCATTTACTGGGCGGTGATGCAGTAGGCATGAGTACAGTACAGGAAGTAATTGCTGCGGTACATGCCGGACTACCCGTATTTGCTATGAGCGTTATAACAGACATCGGCATACGCGAAGAGGAAAATACCATTACGCATGACGAAGTGTTGCAGGCTGCAAAAGATGCAGAACCAAAATTTACCGCCATCTTTAAAGAAATGCTGATGGCCCTGTAACATTAACTTTCCACTGCATTGCTGAATAGCATTAGATAAGTAATTTGCCCGTAAATTCTTTTGATTAAATATTTCTACATACTATTGACTGTCTTGCTGTTTGCCGGCATTAAAGCTGATGCCCAGCGAAGCCTTACAGATCGTATACCAAGGCCGGGCAGTTCTGGCGGCACCGGCGGTGGTACAAAAGACAGCCTTCATCATCGTACCGGGCTAGAAGATTCCATTACCATCAACTTCAGGTATATGGACAGCAGCCGTTACTTGAAATTTGACTCTTCAATCAATGATTTTTCAAAAAAATTTCTCATACCGGCTAATTATTTTTTCCTGGGTAATACCGGCAGCGCGGCAAAATCATTTTTATTCTCGCCCATATTAAAGGCGGGGTGGGATGCAGGTTTTCATGCGTTTGATATTTACCGCCTGCGACCGGAGGATACGCGTTTTTTTAATACCACCAGGCCATATACAGAGCTGGGTTATTTCCTGGCCAGCAAACAGGAACAGCTGGTGCAGGTGCTGCACACACAGAACATCAATCCCAACTGGAATTTTGCTTTCCAGTACCGGCTGCTCAACTCACCGGGTACTTTTAAAAACCAGAATGCCAGCCAGTCAAGCTACCGTATCAGTACGTCTTACCAATCGCCCAACAGGCGCTATCATTTGTTTTTTGTATTGCTGAACAACAAAATACAGTCTGCAGAAAATGGTGGTTTAAGAAACAGCGGCGACCTGGACAGCCTGCCTGAAAATAAGGATCGTGCAACCATTAAAGTATTGCTGGGGCCTGTTAGTCCAAGGGCCGTCAGCCCTTTCAGTACTTCTGTTATTACCGGTAACAAATACCGGATCAGTAATATTTTCCTGCGCCAGCAATATGATCTTGGAAAAAAAGATTCCATTGTTACGGATTCCACCACTACTTATTTATTTTATCCCAAGTTCAGAATGGAGTACAACGTGCAGCTAAACAACTATACGTACCAGTTCAGTGATGCAAGTGTAGATATCTATAACGATACTAATTTCTACCGGCCGTTTTATAATTTTCTTTCTGTGCCGGCTGCCTACCAGCTGCAGGATAAATGGAATGAAATAATCAACGACTTTTCCCTGTACCAGTTTCCGGATACAAAAAATCCGCAACAATTTTTTAAGCTCGGCGCCAGCCTGCAAAACCTGAAAGGGCAATTTGACGGAGGCGCTGTTAATTATCATAATGCATGGGTACACGGAGAATACCGCAATAAAACCCGTAACCAGAAATGGGATGCTGAAGCACTGGGTGAATTGTATTTAACCGGGCTGAATGCTGGTGATTATAGCGCCCTTGGCAGCCTGCGGCGTTTTGTGAGCAAACAGGTAGGGTTCCTGCAAGTTGGTTTTCAGAATGTAAACCGGACACCTTCTTTTATTTTTAACAGTGCCAGTAGCTTCAATCTTTCAAACGTAAGTGATTTCCGCAAGGAAAATACCACACGCATATTTGCATCTATAGAGCAACCGGAGCGTAAGTTAAAATTATCGGGCAATTATTTTCTTGTAACCAATTACAGCTATTTCAGGGATTATTATCATGCAGAACAATCCGGAACTGTTTTTAATTTACTGCAGGTAAGCGCTGAAAAAGAGTTCCGCCTGACCAGGCACCTCCAATGGCTTGTTGAACTTACCCTGCAGCAAAAAGCGGGCGATGCCAATGTAAACGTGCCCCTTTTATTTACGCGCAGCCGCATTGGTTACCAGGGTAAACTTGGATTTAAAAACCTGCAGCTGGCAACCGGGCTCGAAATAAAATACAATACCCCCTACAAAGCAGATGGCTACTCGCCTTTGCTTGGGCAGTTTTATTACCAGGATACTACCACCGTGCGGTTAAAGCTGCCCAGTATTACGGCCTATTTTCATTTTCGGGTAAAGAGCTTTACTGCTTATGTGCGCGCAGAGAACCTTAATACAGTGCGTACCAAAGGAGGCTTTGGTTTTACCAATAATAACCTTGCCATAGCCGGTTATCCTTACCCTGGTATGCTCATACGCTTTGGCATAGCCTGGAGCTTTGTAAATTAGGGCGCTGTTTGCGCGCTTTAACAATCCCTTATTGACAATATGGCGTTAAGTTTCTATTTTTGCAGCACTTCATGAAGAAAGTCCTGGCCATATCGGTTGCCTTTATGTACCTCGCTATTACCAGCGGACTGGTACTGCAGATACATTATTGCATGGGCAAAGAAATTGGTTCTTCTGTAAAATTTGCAGAAACAACTACACATACCTGCGGTGAATGCGGCATGCAGAATGCCAAAAACAAATGCTGTCATGATGAAGTAAAGTTTATCAAACTGCAGGATGTACACAAACAGGTTTCAGTAGATTACCAGCTTACACCCCCTGTAGCTACGGCACAGGAATTCAATTTGATTAACCCGTCATTTGATTTCAATAACATTGCCGCGGATGAAGTATGTAACAACTCTCCGCCGGATGATGATGCAGATACTCCTTCCATATTTCTCCTCAACAGCGTTTTCAGAATTTGATAATACAGCATAAGATATACACCGGCTTGCCTTGCCTGTGCGTGTCTTTTTTTATGCCTTTACCCCACCCGGGGTAAAGGATGATTTCCATTTTGCATTTGTTTATTTCAAAAAAATATTATCATGAAAACGCAATATATCTTTTTGTCTTTCTTATTTGTATTGGCCAGCATATTTACCATTCATGCGCAAAAAGCTACCGGCAGTTCGCTTAAAAAAGAAACTATACAGGTGTGGGGTGAGTGTGGTATGTGCAAAAACAAAATAGAGAAAGCTGCCAAAACCGCCGGCGCCAGCAATGCCAGCTGGAATGAAGAAAGTAAACTGCTTGCTGTATCTTATAACAGCAATAAAACCAGTGGAACTAAAATTCAGCAGGCTATTGCCGCTGCAGGGTACGATACGAAAGACCTGGCTGCCCCTGCAGAAGTTTACAGCCATTTACCCGGATGCTGCCATTATGAGCGCAAAGAAGCGGCTGCAAAACAAGCTTCCGGCAATTGCTGCAGCAATGCAATGGCTTGCGGTAAAGCTGGCAAATGCGATCAAACGAATGTTGCCTGCAAAGACATGGATGCCTGCAAAGAAAAAGGCTGCTGCAAATCATAACCCATCATTAAATTGTATACAATGAAAAAAATAATATTGTTTTTATTGGTTGCCGCTATGGCTACTGCTGCAAATGCGCAGTTTACCAGGGCAACCATACAGGCCAGCGGACTTACCTGCGCCATGTGTTCAAGGGCTATTGACAATGCCCTGAAAGAATTAGCTTTTGTGGGTACCGTGAAACCGGATATCAAAAATTCTGCATTTGCCGTTGTTTTTAAGCCGGGGCAGGAAGTGAATATTGATGCGGTTAAAAAAGCAGTAGAAGATGCTGGTTTTTTTGTGGCTAAATTTACCATCACCGGTGATTTCAATAATACGGAAGTAAAGAATGATGAACACGTTACTATAGCGGGCGCATCGTATCATTTCCTGAATATAAAAGACCAGGTACTGAACGGCGAGAAAAACCTGGTGATTGTAGACAAAAATTTTCTTACACCGGCAGCATTTAAAAAATACAGTGCTGCTACTGCCATGCAGTGCATAAAAACAGGCAAAGCAGGTGGATGTTGTGAAAAAGCAGGGCTGGCTTCCGGTACGCGTATTTATCATGTAACTATTTAACTTACCATGGCTGTTTCAAAAGTTTATATTGTCAATCTCCGCTTGCCGGGGAACAACAGGAATGCCAGTTGACCTGATCAAAACTGTTGCTGGCTCATCCGGCAAGAACTTTTGAGACAGCCTTATTTTTTAAAAAATCATTAATGAAAAAACTATTGTTCTTAACCATGATGCTGATTTCACTGTTTGCAGCGGCACAACCAAAAATTGGAAGCCTGTCGCCTGAAATCGCTTTGAAAGATATAAAAGGGAATACGGTTAATTTATCTTCTTTAAAGGGCAAAGTGGTATTAATAGATTTCTGGGCGAGCTGGTGCGGGCCCTGCAGAAAAGCCAATAAACATTTGGTAAAAATTTATCCTTCGCTTAAAGCAAAAGGGTTTGAAATCTACAGCATCAGTATAGATGATGATTTAGCAGACTGGAAAAAAGCGATAGCAGCCGATAAGATTACCTGGCTGCAGGTAAATGAGAATGGTGGCTGGAATGCCCCGGTAGCCAACCAGTGGAAAATAGAACAGATACCCACCAGTTATTTGCTGGATAAAGAAGGAAAGATTATAAGCCGCGACCTGGAAGGACGTGAGTTGGAAAAGGCAATTGATAAATTACTTAAATAGTTCTCCTTAATAGTACGAATAAAGTAGATATCCCGAGTTGTTTAATTGTGTTGTCCAAAGTTATTCATCATGCAAAAATTATATATGTATCTTCTTGCGTGCTGTTTGCTGTCTAAAATGGCTGCTGCGCAGGAACTATATGTTTTTTCGGAACCCGCCTCCAATATGCCTGCGCATTCATTATCGGCCAAACTTACCTACCGGATACCTGTTAGCAAGAAGGACAATTGCTACAGGCAGCGTTATACGCCCGAAATAATGTTTGGCCTGAATAAGAATTGGATGGTGCATGTGAGCAGCAGTTTTTCGGATTTTTATACGCCGCAGCTGCGCTGGGAGTCGGTAAAAACCTATGCCAAATACCGGTTCTATTCAAATGATGAAGTGCATAAGCATTTCAGGATGGCAGCGTTTGCAGAGGGTGCGTATTCACGCAGCCCTTTTTACTACGGCGATATAAACCTGGATGGCGACAACAGCGGTGTGCAGGCTGGTCTTATTGCCACACAGCTGGTTAACAAACTCGCGGTATCAGGAACGGCGAGTGTCATCCATGTATTTGCAGATCGCTACCAGCATGTACATCACCAGGGACATTCGGTTAATGCATTGTATTATAGTTTATCGGCAGGCTACCTGCTGTTCCCCATAAATTATTCAGATTATAAACAAACCAATGTGAATTTCTATGTTGAAACGATTGGTATGAAAGGTTTTGATATGGGTGATTATATGCTGGATGTGGCACCGGCCTTACAGTTCATCTTCAACAGTAATTTTAAAGTAAACCTGGGGGCCCGTTTGCAGGTGAGTGGTAATATGCAACGAATAGGAGAGAACAACTATTTTGTGAGCGTGGAAAGAACATTCCTCGGTGCATTGCGCAAGCGGAAAAAAAGTGCATCATAAAGTAGCTGTACTGAAAGAGTTGTTGTCTGCTGCTGAAAATGCTGCTACATTCACCGGATAAAAATACGGACATGAATAAAATAATACAGTATAAATTATTGGTAGGGGTTACCCCGGCCGGGCTCAACGCTTTGGTAAATTCTCATATAGAAGACGGGTGGCAGCCGTTTGGAAATGCTTTAATGAGCAAGGCGCTGAATACTTCTATCAATCCGGAAACAAAAATACCGCCCTTTGAAATAAATTGTATTGGACAGCCCATGGTGAAGTATGAAGTAGTCTTGTAAAGGGAAAATGACTATCGTGAGCAGACCCGGGACAAAGTTCGGGATGAAGATACACACTTTATGCTGCTGGATAATATGGTGCGGCCGGCTTGTTTTAAGTTTTTTAGCGGTAGTCATCCCTGGCGGGACTAAAGAAATCTATTACTTTCACATCGGTCAGCGCAGTGGCAGAATGCGGTGTATCAGAAGGTATAACATGCGTCATGCCCGCTGTAAAAAGATAATGAATGCCGCCAATTATCATGTCCAGTTCGCCATCCAGGACATAGGTTATCTGTTCATGCATATGCTGGTGCGTCTCCAGCACGCTACCTTTTGCAATTTCCCACACAGTCACGGTTCCCTTATCGCCATGGATAAATTTCCCAAAGAAACCGGGACGCAGTTCGCGGGCGGGGATGCTCTCAAGATGTTGCATAAAAATGATTTAATAAAAGACGGTCTAAAATAACAGCACCCGCTCAAAGTATGGTCAATGCTCAAAAAAAGCTACGCTGCCGCCTACCCATTCTTTGTCTTTGTTGTAACGCACACCAATCATTTTGCCTTTGCTTAAGCGGGTTAGGTTAATAGCAGCCTTAGGTCTTGCTTCACCATCTTTCCAGATATACATCATCCGTATCTCGCACTTGGCGGGTATATCGGGTGTTTCAATTACATCGGCGTATTTAACCTTGCGCTGTAATATCCAGTTCTCCGGTTCTTTTACTTCGTCAATGTCCTTCCTGGTTACATCAATCACCACGCCCTGGCCAGCAAAAGAAAAGAGGGGTTTCAGTACGTAGTTCTCGAGGTCTGATGGAATTTGTTTTATCTCGTTCAGAAAATAGGTAGCCGGTACAAACGGATGTTTGATATAAGGCAGGGTGAATTTGCTGATGCGGTAAAACCAGTTGGGATGGGGCGCCCACTGCACATCCAGGTCCTGCGTAATATCTACATAGCTGCCAAGTGTTTCTTTTTGCGCATTGAGGTCGTCAAAAATAATGCGGTTGTAAACGCGTTTTACTTCAGTTTTTTGTTTTGTCTTTTCATTGATGTAATACAGCTTGCGGCCTTCCTGTATCAAATCGGTTATGCATACGGGTTGTATGCCAATGTATTCCTGCGTGCAGTAAAAATCAATCCGCGTTTTTTGTTCGTGGGGCTTTATCTCCAGCAGGATGACGTTTTCAACCGGCCAATTACCTACAATCACTTCCTTTAAATCACTGATATACGTTTCGCGATCATAACCGCCCAGGTATTGGGTATAGTTTGCTGGTATGTCAAAATGCTTTTTTACAACATCCGGGTAATATACCTGGAAACCAAACAGGGTAGGGAAGCCCTGCATTTCTATCAATTGTGGCTCCAGCTCAAGATTTTCATTAATGCAGATGCCAAAATCAAATGCAATCATGTGACTGATATCATTTTCATTGGGCACATTTTCGCCTTTGGGTATACTGCGGTTGGTAAGCGCTTTAAAACCGGGGTCAACTATCACGTCAATAATGCTCTCACAGGCATCCAGCAATTTTTGGGTAAAAGCCTTGTCAATAAACTCAGGTGTTTCTGCTATACGGAATTCGATAGCGCCCGGGTACTTACTGTCCAGGTCTGCCAGGAAAGTTTCATATTTCTCTTTGGTAAAAGTTTCATTAAATTTTTTGCGTAAGCCTGGTACCATATGATCTGTTTGATGATTGGAAGTTACGGCTTAATAAGGAACCGTGAATACAATGTCATTTAGTGCAGGAAATTTTCGTTGTACCCCGGCTGAGAGAATTGATAGGTGGAACCACGTCAAAAGAACGGATTAAGATCACCGGCACCCGCTGTACCTGTAGCCCAGGATCAAGTAATCAGACGAACAAATCTGGCGTAAGCATTAATTCCTGGTGCTGTTGATGTGTGCAATTACATCACTCAAAAAGTTGGGCAGTACATGGGCGTAAGTAGATCGTATTTTCCCTGGGTCGTTCAGCTGCTCAATCATGCTTTGCCATTTTGCAAAACCATGGTTGGCTATCACGGTTTGCTTTTTATCTTCCCGCTGCAGGTACATGGTCATGCCCGTGGCATCCGCTTCCGGGTGAAACTGTGTGCCAATCATATATTTATTAAAGCGTACCGCCATTAAGGCCCTCTCATATGGCACATGCGGTCTTTCTTTTTCTATACAAAGAATACTTGCACCCAATTGCCTGAAACGGTGATGGTTGGGTTGTACTACCTGGAAGTCGCGACTGTCAACAGAAAAGAAGGGATCGTGCAGGCCGGCAAATACTGGTTCTTTTTTAGCGTCGGGCAGTACATGAATCGGGAAAACACCAAAAGCGGTGGAGTTTCTCCGGGTAACATTGGCAATGCTGTAATGCCGGCAGGCCAGCTGGTAAGAATGGCAGATGAAGAATATAAATTTTTTTTGCAGGTTGGCTTCCTGTTGGTTCCATCTTTCTACAGATTCGAGCCAGTTAAAATAAATGGTTTCCCACTCACTGCCTATACTCTCTAACGGTGAGCCCGGACCGCCGCTTGATATATAAATATCATAGCTAAGATCGGGAACCTGTTTTTTTACCCGCACTTCAAATTCATCCCAGCTGAGCGCAAGGTTGTTAACTTCTCCATACTGGTTTAGTATTTCACGGATGCAGCGCATGCCCTGGTTGGGCATTTGTTCATTCATGTCCAGTATTGCTACTCTTATTGTTTGTTTATCAGGAGCCATAAAGCTGCAAAAATAGCGATTTTCCCCGAAAGGAAGACAGCGGGGGCTACTGTGTGACTGCAGTGAACAAAATACATGATAAAATAGATCTTAATCAATGGCCGCCATCATTTTTTAATTAAGATACTGACATCATATTCCGGTAAACGATGCACTTGTATCAGGGCAGCAGCGTTTTATACATCATTTCTGCTACAGCGGTATTGCCTGCTTCATTCAGGTGCACACGGTCGGTGGTTAGTATGCCGGATTCTTTGTTGTCTTTGTTATTGGCCAGGTTATAGTCAAGAAACAATTTGCGTAAGTCAATCAGCTGGCAACTGTTGTTCCGGGCAATATTGCGGATAATGGAGGAATATTTATTCAGGTCACCATCCAACTCATTACTGAAATCTGTTTTTTCACCAATGGCAGCTGGCGTACAAATCAGCACTTTAATATTTTTTGCCTGCAATTTTTTTATGATTGCATTGTAGAATTTTTCAAATTTATCAGGGTCTGTGCCGGTGCCAAATGTTCGTTTATGCCATACGTCATTTACACCTACCCATATCACCACGATATCAGGATTTTTTGCCAGCACATCGTCCTCCATGCGCAGGTATAGATCATACACCTTGTTGCCACCAATGCCCGCGCCAATTAATTCAAAGGTACTGTCTAGCTTTTTTTGTTTTAGCATCTCCCGCATTTTTACAATAAAACCACCAGGTTGGGCACCAGCCTGCGTAATGGAATCGCCAAAGAAAACAATGCGTTTTTTTTCCAGGCTGGTGTTAAAAGAAGTGAGCGAAAAGAAAGCTGCTAGGGAGAGAAGTATTTTTTTCATATTGTTTACCTATTATAAACATTTTTTAATAAATGTGGAATGCGCCTGTGATCATGATTTGTTGTTCGATTGGTGATCCATCACGAAGTGTTTTAGCATGCGTGATCAATGTTCAGTTGTATAAACCCGGTTGCCATTGATAAAAGTACCCAGGACTTTTGTTTGTAAAATTTTTTCCGGTGCTGTTTCCAGCAGGTCCTGGTTAAGTATAATAAAATCAGCAAATTTACCTTTCTCCAGGCTTCCCTTCTCCATTTCTTCAAAATTAGATTTTGCGGCCCAAATGGTCATGCCGCGCAAAGCATCCTGCCTGTTTAATGAATTCTCCGCCTGAAACCCATTGTCCGGAAAACCTTTGGCATCTTTTCGTACTACCGCGGCATAAAAGGTTTTAAAAGGCGAAATATCTTCTACAGGAAAATCGGTACCCAGTGGCAGCCAGCCATTTTGTTTCAACAGTTCCTGGTAGGCATACGCGCCTTTTACTCTTGCCGGGCCAAGCCTTGCTTCTGCCCAATACATATCAGAAGTAGCGTGCGTTGGTTGTACGGAAGGGATAATATTGTTTTCCCCGAATAGTTTAAAATCATTTTGATTTACTACCTGTGCATGTTCAATGCGCCAGCGCAGATCATTTTTGCCTTTCAGGTATTTGGCGTAGGTATTTAAAATTACACGGTTACCACTGTCGCCAATAGCATGCGTACACATTTGAAAACCCATCTGATAAATTTCGGCTGCTACCGAATCGAAATGTGCAGCAGTGCTTAACAAAAAGCCAGCCCAGTCAGGTTTGTCTTTATATGGCTGAAGGAGGCAAGCGCCCCTCGACCCCAGCGCTCCATCGGCATACACTTTAAAAGAACGGACGTTGAGGTAATCGGTTTTAATTTTTTCTTTGCTCCTGATAAAATCAAAATTTTCTTTGTTGTCGCTCAGCATTGCGTAGATGCGCATTTTGAGTTCGCCGGTTTTTTGCAGGCTGTCAATAAAAAGTATGGCACTATAATCAAGCCCACAATCATCAACAGTGGTAAGCCCTGCAGCCAAACAATTTTGCTGGGCTGCCAGTAAGGCAGTTTTTGCCTGTGCAATATTGGGGGGTGGAATTTTTGCGCTTACCAGGTCAACGGCATTGTCTATTAAAATACCACTGAGTTTTGAAAGGAAAGAATCTTCAGGTCCGGGATACTTCATTTCAATTTCGCCACCTTTTAATTTATCACCGGGTTTTATACCGGCCATGTTCAGTGCCACCTGGTTTACAATAGCAGCATGACCATCAATCCGTGTAAGCATAACGGGCCGATCCGGAAATAACACATTCAGCATTTCATTGGACGGAAATTGTTTTGTTGTCCAGTCATTCTGATCCCAGCCCCGGCCAATCAGCCAGCCTTCTTTATTGGTGGCTGCGGCTGCTTTTAGTTTTTCAATAATAGCTTCCCAACTTTCTGTGCCTACCAGGTTAACGGTTTGCAAACCCAGTCCGTAAGCGGCAAAATGGGCATGTGCATCTATAAACCCGGGATAAATAAATTTTCCAGGGGCATCCACGGTTGCTGCGGCGGTATAATGATTGCTGATGTCTGCATTGCTGCCGGTAGCTACTATTTTCCCATCTTTAATGGCAATGGCTGCGGCCACGGAAAAAGCGCTGTCGAGCGTATAGACGGTGGCGCCGGTAACAATTAAGTCAACGCTGGTCTTACTGGCGCAGGAGGCCAGCAATGATGAAAAGATGGAGATGATAATTAATTTCTTCATAATGAAACACTGTTCCTGGTTTTCGCAGCATATAAAACGTTACAAGTGCATACGGCATGGTTTGTACGTTTTTATTTCCGGAGGTTCAACTGCTGCTTTCTATTCCAAAAATTTTGGTGGATGCTGTTTGTTAAAAATGGTAGCATCCTGGTATGCTTTTGCAACTGCTAATATAGTGGCTTCACCGTATAAATTGCCTACCAATGTAATGCTGTTGGGGCGACCGTTGGCAGCCATGGCGATGGGCAGGCATACAACCGGGTGGCCCGTTAGGTTGGTAATGGGTAACTGGCTGCCAGCAAAACTGGGTACAATTACCACATCATAATTTTTCATAAAAGCCTGCATGGCCTGCATCAGCGCATAACGGTGACGGTTGGCATTGATGTACTCCACGGCCGGTATAAAGCGCGAAACCCGGAAACTGTTGGGCCAGAAATTTTTGTCCTGCCGGGTAATGAGATCATCTTTGTTGCTGCGGGTAAGTTCATCAAATGCAGCAGCAGATTCAGCCCCTATAACGGTGCCTATGATATTAAAAGGATAAATGCTGGAATCGGGAAAATCAACTGCTGTTATATCAGCGCCTGCTTTTTTTAATGTTTCTATTACTTCCCATTGCTCCGCGTTTTTAGGCAACTGTTTAAAGTAATTGCCGGCATAGGCAATGCGGAGTTTTTTCCAGTTGGGGGTGCCGGTATAATTGAAAGCCCTTTCAACAGCGCCGGCATCTTTTCCGTCGGTTCCCTTTACATAATAAAAAACAATGGCTGCATCTTCCGCGCTTCTGCAGATAGGGCCGGCTTTATCCAGGCTCCAGCTTAATACCATGGCGCCTGAGCGGCTGATAGATCCAAATGTGGGGCGCAGGCCGGTGGCGCCGCAGGTATGAGAGGGCGATACTATTGAACCGTAGGTTTCTGTACCAATGGCAAAAGGCAGCAGGCCAGCTACGGTAGCCGAAGCGGACCCTGCGGAAGATCCACTGCTGCCCAGTTTTATATTCCAGGGGTTTCTTGTTTTGCCACCAAACCAGCGGTCTGCAAATGCAAGCTCACCCAAGGACAGTTTGGCGCACAATACAGCACCAGCATTTTTTAATTGTGTGTATACAAAGGCATCTTCATCAATTACCTGGTCCTTATACGGAACTGATCCCCAGGTGGTTTTATATCCTTTTACAGCAAACAGATCTTTTAACCCGTAAGGAATGCCCTGAAGCGGGCTTTTATAAATGCCTTTTTGCAGTGCGGCATCCGCTGCTGCTGCCTGTTGCAATGCAAGATCTTCCGTTAATGTAATAATGCATTCCAATGTATCGCCCCATTTTTTTAAGCGGGAAAGGAAAAATTTAGTAAGTTCTACGGAACTTATTTTTTTGCTTTTAATCAATGAAGCAAGTTGTGGTATGGAATAGAAAGCCAGGTCGTTCCTGTTTTTCGGGAGGCTGGTTCCGGCTGGTATATTCCAGTGAACCGGTAATTGTTTGGCAGGTATTGTGTAGCCGGGAATGGCCGGGGAAAAAGAAAGCGAGTAAGGATGACCGTTAGCCAGGTTGTGCTGGTGCATATTTTCATACAGGAGCTTATTTTCGCCCAGGCCATCTGCCGCCGAGTCTTTTTCTGCAGCGGTGAGCTGGATGTCTATCAGCCGGGCGGCACTGCCAATGGCAGCGGTATCTGGTTGCTGGGCAAAGCTTGTGCCGGTGATCAAAACATTGAACAGGAATAATAAATTGTATTTAACCAGGATCATAATTTTCTTTGTTGGTTACAAATGTATAGGTGCATCGTTAGAAACGGGTGTTTTATTTTTATCGGACGAGGCGCCCATGTGAAGCACAGGAAGCCGCGATTAAATATTTGGCCTGCAATAGTTGCTAAAAACGGGATGCCCTACTGGAAAGGAAAATTCAGCATTGCATGAACCCCGTTTGTGTAAAAGTAAAACCGCCCCGTGTTTGACGGGGCGGTTTTACTTTATTTACAGCTACTGCGTATCATTTTGTTATCTCACTACAACGATGCGTTCAATGACCACTTTATTATCGTATATCATCCGGATGGTATAAACACCATTTGCATAACGGGTAAGATCCAATGGTATACTGGCGATGGCGTTGCCAGTATACTGCTGCTGCACAATTACCTGCCCGGCCGGGTTGATAACCTGTATGCCTTTGAGGTTGGTTGGGCGCAGGTAATGGCGGATGTTTACAAAGCCATTGCTTGGGTTAGGAGCAATCAGGTAACCCTGTGCTTTCAGTTTAGCCGGCAATGTAAGGGGTGTTATGTTCACATTGTCGAGGTAGGTATTATTACCGCTGTTATTAATGTTGCGGAATACCAGCTGGAACGTGCCGGTACTGGCTGCAAGGAATGGACTAAGGTCTACGCTGTCTCTTCTCCACTGGCTTTTTACACCAGGCACAAAACCGGTGCTGTCGTTAGCAGGATATACAGCAGGGAAGTTTGGCCCGCCAACGGTTTGCAAATCTTCGCCCCATTTCTTGTACACGCTGGTAAACGTTACACCACAATCTTTGGTCAGCAATACTTCCAGTGTGTCCAGCGGAACCGCGGTACTGCCTGGGTACCTGGCTGTAACATGTGACAGGCTAAAAGTAAGGAATACCGAATCTGGCGCAGACAGCTGTACCAATGGCGCGTACAGATCATCTTTTGCACCATTTCCTTTCAGGTTATAGTTGCGTATCCACGCAGAAGCCACACCTTCCACGGAAGATTTGGTTGTCCTCTCCCAGGTATAAGCATTGTTTGATTTAACCAATATCCAGTTGGCAGGGGGGAAAGTGCCGCCTTCAAAACCTTCTTTTATTGGCGGTTGCACGGGTGCCAGCACCACCAGGTTTACCACAAGGGTATCATTGGCAGTGTTCTGATCAGCAAGTCCGTTGGGGTCTGATGTATACACTGTAAGCGTATGCGAACCTGCCGGGATATTGTTGATAGGGTTTAACACCTGCTGGGCTGTTTGTGTTCTCGGTAATACGCCTGTCCATGTTATAGTTGTTACCGCCCCATTGTCTAAACGATAGTTGATTTTTAATGTTCTGATGGTGTCTTTTCCTTTGTTGCCAAAAACAAAAGTGGGTGCTAAGCTGGAGCCGCCGCAAAGAACAGGTGGCACATTCAGCAATGAAACTGCTGCTGCATCCCTTGTTGGAAGCGTGGCTGCAGTAACACTGATATCATCCAGCAGCGTATTGTTACCATAAGCATTTGTGTTACGGAATTTAATATACATTCTCTGACCCGGAATTATATACGGGGTCAGGTTTACAGATTCCATTCTCCATCTTTCCGGCTGCGCCGGTGTAGCAGTAAAATTGGTGGTTTGTGCAGCGTCAATAGTTTTCAGGAAGATGCCGGTTTTTTTATAGGCGCGGGTATAGTTAATACCGCCATCACCGGAAACATATATTTCCAGTCCGTCCCACGTTGATACATCTACATTGTCATATGCTGCATTGGCTAGCCTGAAAGTCAGCAGGGATGAATCCGACCCGCCTAAATTAATTGCTGGTGATACCAGTTCATCCAGCGTGCCCACATTATTGATATTGTAATTATTGAAATAAGCCGCACCGGCAGCTGTAAAACCAGAAGTGCTGTTTCTTGTCCAGGTGCTTCCATTGGGATTAAATACCAACCATTGTGCTGGTGGAAAAGTAGCCGACGTAAAGTTTTCCGTAAAGGGTGCTGTGATGACACCTGCCGGTACGAGGGTGAACGATTGCAGCGTATCGTTATTAAGGAGTGCATCCGTGCCACCATTGGGCCGCGAGCTATATACTTTTAATGTGTGGCCGCCTGATACCCCAACTGTAAGATTGCCAAGGGGCAGGGTAGTATCAGCGCCGGGTGCCAGTGTTAAAGAAAACAGGGTAGCAACAGGTGCCGCAGCGTCAACCTGGAGATTAACGGTAACCGAAGTTATGGTGGTGGTACCTGTATTTCTTACTACTGCTGCCATGGGTGAGCCATTGGTAAATATGGCCCTTCTTTCTGGTGTACCGCGTGGGTTTACCGTAACTAAAAAAGCATCTGTCACTGCGGCAGGGGGTGTAGCGCCATTGCTGGTTTTTAAACCAACCCTGTATAAATCAATACAGCTTTCTACTCTTTTGCGCTGGCCGTCGGTAAACATAAACAAAGCACGGTCGTCAAAATAGTTCATGAAACTTGCGTATGCCATGCCATAGCTCAATGCAGTACAGCCGTCTGAGTAATTCTGGCTGGGATTACCATAAATAAAGTATTCTGTATTGGAGCCTCTTTTCTCTTCGGGTGTATCATCGCCTTCCGGACCTGCGCCGCTTACCAGTGGCCAGCCATCCTGTATGCGGAAATCTAAATTATTGCAGGCAGCATTATCGCCAAAAGTGTGAAAGAGGTAAAAATAATGACCCAGTTCATGACCAAGTGTTCCGCCTTCTGTATACTGTGGGTAGTAGCTGCGTGTAGTGGGGCTGGTGTAGGGTAGGGTAGCGGTACCAATAACCACGCCCTGGGCACCCTGGCCGGTAGTAAAAGGAAATGTTGCAATACCCAGCAAGCCCAGTTCACTGCCGCTGAAGGTGCCGCACCATACGTTTACATATTTAGTTACGTCCCAGGCGTCCAGTCCGCCGGTAGCCGTTGCTTTGATAAGAATATGATCCGGGCTGGCGCCAACGCGGCGCTCAATACCAGAGGTAAATAAGCCGGCCGGGGTACGGCGGGCCAGCACAAATTTCAGGGGGATCCGCCCAACGCGGTTATATAGTTCATCGGGAAACAGGCCTTTGTAAGTATCTGCTTTTTTTCCGCCGTAATCGCGGTTCAGCGATTCTACCTGCTCGTAAATATCGCGGTCTGTGATCGCCCTTTGGGCAGAATCCGTATCAACAATATGAAAAACAAGGGGTATGATAATTTCGCCGGCTTCTACTCTTTCACCTCTGCTATTCTGCTGGCGCTGGAGGTATGCATTGTACTGGCGCTGCCCCTCTGCCCTCCATTGCTCAAGAATACCCAGGTTGTTGCGGATAAGTTTTTCCATCTCTTCCATTGTCTCACATTTGCGGAGGGGTGTGGGTATTTTTTTTTGTGCTGTGGTAAGTAAGGTGGCAAGCAGCAGTAAAGCGGTAATCGATAAAAAACGCTGAGTAAAATTTCTCATAATACGAACTTTGGTTTAAAAACGTCTGGTATAGGTCCTTCGGGTTCAATAATGTTTATACTGTCAATACAATGGCGATAGCCATTTGGTTGCTTTGGTATTCCAGGGAATTGTTGGAAGAAACAGCTTGTTTCTGATTTGGATTAAACAGGGTAGTGATACCTTATTGCCTGTTTTTCTGATTTAACTAATCTGGCAATATTGTATTGGATCAGCCGGATAAGCAAAGTTTGTTTTCCAACTGTTTGCAGACAAACATAACAGGTCAGTTGCTGCATAGTGTGGTATGACAGACGCTGGTAAATAATGGATGTTGTTATGGGATGGTGGGTTGCTATGACGTGTATACATAAAAGCAGTTGGCTGATACGCTAAAGTAAAGATTTTTTGCTAAGTAAACTGAATTTTGGAACAGTACTTTTTACACACGCTGCTATTATTATCCTGTCTTCAGCAACGCCCTTTGGCATGTGTGGCCCGTCCCCGAGCATACGCATAAACACGGCATTAAAAATACCCAGAAGCCTTTAGTCGTTGTGAGTAGTGAGTAGTTTTGGAAAAGCAGGTTATGTAATGCAAATGGTCAGGAGATAGTGCTGTTGTGGCGATTTACGATCAGGGCGTTACGTACATATCGCCGGGAGCTGGAATAGTGGGCATGTAAGCTTATTGAAATGTTTTAAAAGGAATTGCTGTTCCTTAAAAACGGCAACCAGCCACGGCGTGCCGCCGCGCTGGTTGCATAATCGTAACCGTCCCTGCTATTCATTCATTTTGATAACAATTCAACAGGCCTGTGCTTTGCGGGCACAGCAAATTTTTGCTGACTAATAAAGTAGGTGCTAATACAGAGCCGTAGCGGCTATCAGAAGGAATAGTTACAGTGCTAAGTTACATTAGTTATTATTGTAATGCAAGATTTTTCACTGATGTGACGTATAATGCGGATGATATAAACGCTAAGTGTTTATTCTTATATGCCTGGTAAAGTCCGTTAAATTTCGAAGAGGAACTGGTCATGGATATAATCCACCACATTTACAAGGCTACTGCTTTGTTCAAAGATTTTCAATTGGCGATCTGCGCCGGTTCCATTCTCCAGCATGGAAGGAACCAGGTTTATAACATGACGGCTGCCCAACGGATCCACCACATCATCAATAAATTCAAGCAGTTCATAAATAAGTACCCTGGTATTCACTTCTTCTTCTTTGCCAAAATCTATCAGGTGGCCATCAATGCCGTAGCGGCCAGCCCGCCATTTGTTTTCATTGATCAATGCACGCTGGTACATCATGTAGTTCATATTCTTTGAACGCAGCTGGTATAGTTTTGCACAGATGCCCTGGAACAGCGCGGCAATGATAATGGTTTCCTTTACCGTCATCGGCACATCGCAAATACGGAACTCTACCGTATTGAAGAAAGGATGTACCCGCAGATCCCACCAGATTTTTTTTGCATTATCAATACAATTTGTTTTGATAAGCAGGTTGACATACCGGTCGTACGCTTCAATGCTTTCAAAGTAATCGGGTATACCGGTACGTGGAAATTTATCAAAGACCTTGGTGCGGTAGGACTTGTACCCGGTTTTTCTGCCTTCCCAGAAAGGGGAGTTGGTACTAAGCGCATAGATATGTGGTAGAAAATACCGGGCAGAATTGGCAATATGCATGGCCAGGTCCCGGTTTTCCATACCAACGTGCACGTGCAGCCCAAAAATTAAATTGCTGCGGGCAGCTTCCTGTAATTCATTTACTATTTCGTTATAGCGCACATGGTCAGTAATCAGCTGGCTCTCCCAGTGACTGAACGGATGGGTGCCTGAAGCGCCAACCCATAAGCCCAGTGATTCGGCAATGCCGGAAATGGTTTTCCGGAGAAAACTTACATCCTTATAAGCTTCGTCTATATCCTGGCAAATATCAGTGCCTACTTCCACCACCGCCTGGTGCATTTCTGCTTTCACTTTGTCTTTGATCATTTTCTGACCTTCGTGCACTATTTTCTGCTCATGGCTTTTTAGTTCCTTTGTAGCCGGATCTATAACCATGTACTCCTCTTCTATGCCCAGTGTAAAATGCTTGTAGCTGATATTTGCCATCTTGGTTCTTAGTTTTAGTTCAGCGCCCGCTTGATCAGCAAGCATTCGCAAGTTTCACCACACCCGAATGAACACTCAAAATAGCTGCTGCTTTGCACTGCCGCGTTTAATATATTCTCCCCAGGTAAGGTTGTCTGCCCCTTCCTGCTGGGCCAGTGCTTTTTCAATAGCAAAATTGGCAGCCGTTTCCACTACCCAGTTAAAATTATCCTGGCCCACGCTGTTGATATCTGCATCCGGTGCGGGATTGCAAAAATCAATAGCATAGGGTACGCCATCGCGCAGCGCCAGTTCTACTGTATTAAAATCGTACCCCAGGTAATGATTGATGCGCAATACAATTTCTTCCATCAACTGCAATCTTTCCGGGCTGGGCGTAAAATTGGCAACATAGCGCAGGTGGTGTGGGTTGCGGGGCTCATAAGGCATAATACGTACATACTTGCCGCCAATACAATAGCAGCGGTAGTATTCATCAAAAACAATTTCCTCCTGCAGCAGCATTACCAGCTGGCCCGTTTCACTGTGCTTCTGAAAAAAATCTTCTTTATCAGTTAATTTATAAACGTGCTTCCAGCCACCGCCGGCAAATGGTTTCATATAAGCAGGGAACCCGATGTAATCAAAAATATGCTGCCAGTCGAGTGGATACGCCAGGTTAGAAAAAGAATTATCAGACGTATCATCCGGGTGATCTTTGGAGGGGAGGATAACAGTTTTTGGCACGGGCACATTTATTTTAGTGGCCAGGCAATTGTTAAAGAACTTTTCATCTGCGCTCCACCAGAAAGGATTATTGATAACGGCTGTACCGGTAAGCGCAGCATTTTTAAGGTAGGCACGGTAGAAAGGAATATCCTGGCTGATGCGATCAATGATAACGGCATATTCAGTGGCCTCACCCTGCATTACCTTATCTATCCGAACGGCTTCTGCTGTTATACCCTGTACATTTTTACTGTTTACCCTGTCAATGAATGCGGTGGGAAAGCTCCGTTCCTGTCCGAACAATATGCCAATTTTTTTCATAATAATTTTTTTTAAAATATATATGATAGTTGCTCACACCAAATAGTTATCGTTATTGACATTGTTGCTAAAAAGGCGTGCCGCGGTTGCTGTTTCTGCTTAACCAAATATATTTTTATCAAATCATAAAAACAAAAGAATATTTTGTAGCAATACTACTATGCCGGGATACTAAGTGCATGAACTGCTGCCGTAGGCGTGCTGGCAATACGCGCATGGTATGACTAATAAGCTGTATGAAATCTGAATGATTTACTTATTTTTGACCCGTATGCATGAAGACAAGACCACTGCTGTATTTACTGAAGATCTTACCATTGAATCTGCCTGCCTTGCACGCGCGGTAACCATTACCTGTTTTTTACCAAAGGATATCTGTCACCCGGAGCAAATAGGTTTGTTGCTCATTAACGATGGGCAGAACATGGAAGAACTTGGACTGGCCGGCATGCTTGACAACCTGCTGACTGCAGGGCAAATATTACCGCTTGTATGTGTTGCTATCCATACGGGTAAAGACCGCAAGGCAGAATATGGTACAGAAAAACGTGCTGACTATATGGGCCGCGGCGCAAAAGCAGCTGCGTATACCCGTTTTGTTTTTGATGAGCTACTTCCGTTTATACATACAACTTATGCCATTGAATCTTTCCAGGAAAAATCTTTTGCGGGATTTTCTTTGGGCGGATTGAGTGCACTTGATATTGTTTGGAACCATCCGCAGGAATTTTTAAGGGCCGGCGTGTTCTCAGGATCATTGTGGTGGCGCCTGAAAGGTCTGGAAGATGGTTACAATGAAGAAACCGACCGTATCATGCACATGCAGGTAAAAGAAGGCGGGTTTTACCCCTGGCTGAAATTCTTTTTTGAAACCGGAACCCAGGATGAAACGATGGACAGGAACCACAATGGTATTATTGATTCTATAGATGACACCCTTGGCCTGATTGATGACCTGGTAGCCAAAGGATATGACCGGAAAAGCGATATCCATTACCTGGAGCTGGCAGATGGTAAACATGATATTGCCACATGGGCACGGGCCATGCCAGATTTTTTACGCTGGGGATGGGGCCGTAAATAATGTACTTCTCCTTCATCAATACGCCACCTGATAGTTGAGACCATCGGTATACTGTTGCTTCAGATGACATTGACAGGAGCTATCCACAAATGATCCGTTGCTGCGTTTGTTAGCTTACATTGCTGTAATTACCAACCTCTGTTATTATGGAAGAATACCAGCAACAGGTTCTTTTGGAATTGAAAGCCTGGCAATATAAAATGCTGCGCAGGCCGTCTTTCTTTAATAATCTGTCAAAAAGAATACAGGTAAAGATTAATACCTGGATACCTGAAAAAGTGCACAATGCTATTACTGCCACCATCAAACAAATGATACGCGGCGTATTGTTTGGTGCAGGGTATACTACGGCGAAGCCTTTGCTGGACCAGTCACTCGCCTCACGTGAAGCTGCAGTAAAGCAGCGTATAGAGGTGTATAAAAATACTGCGGCGGTAGAAGGCGGTATTACTGGGGCGGGAGGATTGTTGCTTGGCCTGGCAGACTTTCCAATTTTAATTGGTTTAAAAATAAAACTGCTTTTTGACATTGCGGCCATGTACGGCTATGATGTGGATGATTACAAAGAACGTGTATACCTGCTGCATATTTTTGAACTGGCATTTTCCAGCGATCAACACCGCAAAAATATTTACCTGGGTATGATAGACTGGGATAGCAAAAGTGCAGCGCTGCCAGAAGACATCAACCAGTTTGACTGGCGGAATTTTCAGCAGGAATACCGCGATTACATAGATCTCGCAAAGATGGCGCAGCTGGTACCGGTCATAGGTGCACCAGTTGGCGTATGGGTAAATTACCGCCTGGTAAAAAAATTGGGTATTACTGCCATGAACGCCTACCGTATGCGGCTGGTAAATGGGTCAATGTCCCCGGCACGGCAGTAAAGTTTATAATGCCATAATGATGTTGCAAACGGCGCTGCGTTTTCCATAAGTACTGTGACCACGTACTGAGATGTTTTAGGATTAATAGCCCAGCTTCTTTTTTTCTTTTTTACTCATTTCAGCCGCAACAATATCTTTTGGGTGCTGTACGGTATATAATTTATTTACCTGTATTGCACTACTGTTGTTATTGTCGCCCGTATAAAAATGCAGGGGGATATAAATATAGTTATAGGAGGAAGAAATATTTTCACCGCTTTTATAGAGGCTCAATTTTTTTTCGTCAAGATAGTAAGCAGAAAATAATACAATCAGTTTTTCACTTTCTTTATTAAAAACAGCCAGGGGCTTTCCGGGCAGCACTTCATCTCCAGCGCTTACCAGCAACCGGATTGGCGCAAGGGCCTCATACCTGCAGATGCTGCCGTCCCTTTGCTGAACAGCTATATTGTTGCGTCCGCTTTTATAAGTCTGAGCTCCCTGCTCTCCTTCTTTTACGGCGTCACTGCACTCGTACACAGTGCCTGCACGGGCGGCGCAGATAGTATCACCCAAATGATAAATAAAACCGGCACCATAAAATTCTTCAGGTCTTTTTTGCCCAATCCAGTCTTCTATTGCATTTACTTTTGAAATGAGTAGCTGTTTGCCCGCAGCTGCCGGCAACAGGTAAAGGAAGGCACTGTCGGGAGATTTTCTCAAAGCCCTGCCTGGAAAATACTGGTAAGTATATTGATAAGAAAAAGAGCTGGCTTGTTTATCAGGCGTTAATTTCAACAACTCTTTCTGACCCCGCATAACTGTTGCCAGCGTATAGTTTGATATCATCAAAGAAGAACTGCGGTAACCGTTGAAGGAAGAAAAAACCAGCTTCATGGTATATTCTCCATAGGCCTGGCTGTCTGAAAAGATGCTAATGGAATTATCGGCATTGCGTTCGCTCCTGCAGGTAATCAATCTTTCCTGGGCAGCAGCCGGTAAAATATAAATACACAGTAAGGCTGGGAGGAAGATGCAGGATCTCATGCTTGATGAATTTGAAGTGTGCGGCAGTTGTATTTTCAAGGGCGGGGAAATATGCTGACATAGTATAAAATACATGCTGGCTGAAACAGCTAACACAAGGTAATAAGAAAAAATGAATAAAGCCGGCCCGTATAAATTAGTGCGAAGATAGGCAGGTGTTATAGTTCTTTCAATAGCAGAAATCCGGGAAATGCAAACCAGGCATTAATGACCTATTCATCAGGTATCACTGTTTTTAATTTCACTGCGGTATTCCCTTACCTGGTCAAGCAGTTCCATTGACTTCATTACAGGCGTCCACTCATTGCCATTAAAAATTAAACGAAACCATTTTCTATCCTTGTTCTCAAAGCGGATATTAAAAAACAGCCAGAATGCCGCCAGTGTGAACAACAGCGTTACGCTTATCTGCACAATGTAAAAGACATTATTTCCATTTGTAAACATGCTGGTTGTAAGGTAAAAAGTTGTCCATAATGGAAGCTGTAAAAATAGGATGCGGGCAATCCACAGTGTGCTTGATTTTAACCGGGCCAGTTTATCCTGCGTGGCCAGTACAGGCTGGTTAATGTCTGCCTGGTAAATCAATATCAGCTGGTACAGGTAGATGCCGATGGCCAGTTTGTTCAGCAGGGATAAGATGGTTGCTGAGACCAGGAAGAATGAAGTGGCCGTATTGAATAAATGTATAATCAGCACATCCAGAAAACCCACCCAGAAAAAGCCAAGCAATACAGTAAAGATTTTCAGCGGTTTCATTCCGTTTAAAAAAGACTGTACTTTCATTTTAGTAATATCAGCAGCATGCTGTGTATTGAGCACCAGGCTTTCATCCAGTTTTTTGCTGTACTGTTTCCAGAGATTTACTATTTCTATGTCTTCCATGTTGTCAATTTTTTATATTGTCAAATTTTTGTTTTAAGATTTTTTTGATCCGTGCAATTTTGGTGGCTGTATTGGTTGCTGAGATACCGGTAATGGCAGCTATTTCTTTTAGGCTTTTTTCCTCCATATACAGCAGCATGACTGCTTTATCCAGCTCTTTCAGTTCACCTATAAATTGCTGTAGAAATTTAATGTTTTGTGTTGTTTCATCTATACCACTGGTATCTTCCAGGTGTAGTATTTCAGCGTGCAACGGGTTCGAAACATGTTGCCGGCGGCTTTCCTTTCGGTAAAATGAAATAGCCGTATTCAGTGCAATGCGATACATCCAGGTAGAATATTTATAAGCATCTGTATAGTTGTGAAATGATTTCCATAATTGAATAATAATTTCCTGCACCAGGTCTTTTCTATCTTCCGCGTGGAAACAGTAGGCATTTGCCACCTTATAGATAATACCTTTATTTGCCTGTATTACATCAAGAAACAGATCCGGCTGACCGCTTGTGTTCATGCTTTTTGTTTATCAGTGTGCCGTATTGCAGGTGGAAAGTGCAGTCCGGCTGATATCTTATCTTTATATGCTTTATTATTCGCGCAAGGGTGTAAAATATCACAGTTTCCCGGGGATATATTTTTCAAGCAGCGTTTCTGCATGGGTTTCTATAGCATAAACAGCCCTTGACACACTGCTTGTCGTTAGCATGTGAGGTAGCAGAGGGGTATTTCAGGCGGGAAGAATGGTGAACAAGGCTATTTTTTCATCCCGTCCGCGTAATTCATTTTCCCCCAATCCCTGTATTTTAAATGAAGCAGGCAGGCTGAGTTTTTCCATAAGCTGTCCTGATATAAGCAGGTCAACCTGGTAAGTGTTGCAAAGGCCCTGTATCCGGGCGGTTGTGTTAAGTACATCGCCGGTGAAGATGATTTCTTTTTTAATAACGCCAATTTCGCCCGTTGTTACTTTCCCCAGGTGGAAACTAGCTTTAAAGCAGGGCAGCAAGCCAAAGTTTTGCTGGTATTTGGCCGTTTGTTTATTGAGAGCATCCTGCAAAGCAAAAAAGCAACGGATGCAATTGTTGTTTTGTAAACCGTTTGTAAGCTTCCAGGAAACCACCATCTCATCGCCAACATACTGGTAAATTTCTCCTGAGTAATCAATAATTGGGTCAGATAAATCAGCATAGTATTCCCGAAGCATTTCAAAATACCTTACATGGCCCAGGTGCTCAGCAATGGTAGTGGAGGACTTCATATCTAAAAACATATAAATTCTTTCCTCTTCTGTTGGCCGGTGGTATTTCCCGGTAAAGAAATTAGCCAGTACACCCTGCCCAAGGTTCACACTTAGTTCTGTATAAAACTGTGTTACCACAATAATAGCTGCCATATATATTATTATACTTAGAAAAGCATAGCTTGAACTGAAGGCCCTGGCATTGCGCAATACCTGGCTGTTAAAAAAACTGGCTTGCAGTTCAATGGCATTGGCTGCTATCGTAAGCAGTACCAGGAAAGATGCAATAATTAACAGGTAGACAATTGATTTATAAAGGATTTTTTTGCCAAAACTGATATGCGCAAACAGTTTACCAAAATACAGTATTTCCATTATGCCGGTGAGCAATCCGGTTAATAGTGCGGACAGTGGAGTAATAAAAATAATCCTGCTAAAATTGTATGGGTTGCCTGTAGAAGGGTAATAATTCAGATCGCCGAGCAGGCCTTTTTCGAGCAGGGTATATACAAGGCTGAAGATGAACCATATTACTCCAAAAGGAATAATCCGTAAAATATTCCGTTTCGTTTTTTGGGATAGCATGTTAAGTAGTGGAGTAGACAGATAATTATAAAGAAGTTACAGCGATCAGTATTCTTTGCAGTATGTATTCAAATGTAAGCCTGATTTTTTGTACAGTCAAATTCCTTGCATACCGGCATAACTTTTAATTGGTATAATCAGCATCTGTTTTATTGGGCGACTATAGATTTTTTGTCGATACAGGTATCATAAATGACAGAAAAATATAGAAGCCGGGGAAAAGCTACTTTAGGGTAGTCTGTTAAAAAAAGGCATTGTAAGATTGTGAGTGGCAGTAAAACGTTTTATGGTAATGGAGCAGGCGTAAAATCACCTGCTTAGAGTGTTTTGGCTTTTATTTTTTTATATTCCTCCTGGTATAGCCTGGTATCTGTTTTTGCCGCTTTGCCTGCTTCAATGGCCTTGTTTTGCATGCTTTCTGCCTCTTCAAAAAATTGTAACCGGTACAATAAATGTGCATAGGTATCATAAAAAGCGGGGTTGGGATTTAATTCAATAGATCGCCTGCTCCATAACATTGCTTTCATCAAATAATCATTGTTATTGCCAGCTGCTGTATAGAAATACCAGGCTGCATTGTTCAGCTCAGTGGCAACAGCATTTTTAGCAACTGAAAAAGTAAATGTTCGCCCTGTACTGTCACTGGCAATGACGGATGCATTTTGACGGGCCCTGTTCCGGACAGTTTCAAGATCCAGAGAGTCTTTTTTCCTGATTGAATCTGCACTAATGCGCATGTAATATTGTTCATAAAAGGCAACAGCATGCCGTAAATAACTGGCAGTGTCTTTTATGCCGCCGAAATACTGCATCATTTTTAATTGCCAGTTCTTTTGCCCTTCTGCATAATTATTTGTCCAGGAATTACGTGTAAAATTTGCACAGGCCTGTGCCCTTGTCATATTTTTAGTAGCGATGGCATTGGCCATTGTGTTTTGAATACTGGCATTGTTCATGGCTACCCGATCGGGCAATGGCTCCTTTTTAAAAATGCTGTCAATGATTCGCCTGTTTACATTAACCAGCTTATAGGCACTGCTGTCCACCAACGGTCCTGCTTTTAAAATAAACAATACTTCAATATAATTATTCAGGTCTGCTACGGCGATGCCCGTTACATATTTTTCTATAAGGTTGGCGTTGTCTGTAATACCGGCTGTCCTTCTTCGTAAAATATACGCTTTTAAAAACGCAGGTTCGCTGCTGCCGGCATGGAAAGCACTGTCGTAATCAGATAATGATTTTTCTTTGGAAGCCAGGATGGCTTTATCGGCAGTTTCCAACAGGGAGGCAGCCCTTGATACAAAAGCAGGATCGTTAAACAGCAGTCCACCTTTTGCATCCAGGAAGAGAAAAGACGGAAACCTGTTTATTTTATAATCAATAATTATTTTGCGGGACGCTGCGCTGTCTTCACGCGCAACCGTATAATTTATGAAACTGGTATTAAATTTTTCCACAACGGTTTTATCATTCAGCCCTTTCATAAAATCAGGCGGTACTGCCGGCACCTGCATGGTTAATAAAACTGCCAGTGGTTTTTGCTGCTGCAGAGCGGCAGCTTTTGCGGTCTCAAAAGAAGATTCGTATTTAATTTTTTGAGCCTGCAGTAAAATTGTACAAAGCAGCAGTGCAGCCAAACAAAAGAAAGATTTCATAAAAAAGGTTATTTGTATAGTGAAGTGTACCAATCGGGCAGCAATTTATTCCGCGCAAATCAGTAAATGTTCCCTAAAGATAAAACTCATTCTTATACAAAGTTCAGGGTACTTACAATTACGGGTTCTTCCTTCTTGCAGTTAAATACTTTCTAACAGGAATATCGTAAAAGGTCATCGCCAGCCATGCCAGGCCAAGCAGCAGAATGGTTGAAATGTTGATAATAAAAAACAATTGGGTGGATCCAGGTTTATGGCTGTTGTAATAGTTTGCAAATGCCCATATAACCGCATAATGTGTCATGTAAAGCGGGTATGATATCCTCCCGGAGAATACACAAATTTTTTTAAGGCCCGGTGTCAGCACGGCGCCTGCCCCCAATGCAATCAGCAAGGGAAAATAAAGCAGTACTACGGGCAGTTCAATAAGCCAGTTGAAGTCAGACCAGGGCATAATAAATGGTAATATCAGCAGTACTGACAAACCGGCGAAGCCCAGTGTCGTTTTTATGATCCAGTTAGAACGGTAAATAAGCAGCCCTGCTAAAAACGAATAGGAAATACGGGCACCGCCATCCCAAAAATTTTCTTTGCCCCAGCCGCCCATTAAAGAGTTGGCCTGGTAACCGGCAAAACAAAGTGCTGCCGCCGCAAGCAGGGTTAATACCAGCAGGTAGCGGCGGCTGATTTTATAAAGGATAAATGCATATAGTACATTGGCAATATATTCCCAGAATAACGACCAGGCAGGTGCGTTCAAACCGAACAGGTTAAAAAAACGATCTTCCATAACCGGAACGGGGATCAATAAAAGGGAACTTAAAAACAGTAATAAAACTTCGCCGGCGCTGTATAATTCTGGATGGCCGCCAAACGGATCAAAAAGAAAGCTTACTAAACCCAGCACAGAACCGAAAATAACCAGTGGATGCAACCGTATTATCCTGGATTTGAAAAATTCCAGCAGACCTATTTTCTTTATTCTGTCATCGTAAGCATAGGCAATAACAAAGCCTGAGAGACAGAAAAAGAAATCAACCGCTAAAAACCCATGGCCGATGAAGTTTTTGCTGTAGTCAGTGTAAACTACTTCCATAAAATGAAATACAACGATGGCTACAGCGGCTATGCCCCTCAATCCGTCCAGTATGTCAAAATGCTGTTTGGTCTTTAAAATGCCGCTTCCTGCTTGTTGAATCATCCCGGGAAAGTTAGTAATGGATATTTGCTACCTTTACGGCCTAATTTGTTCGTTTGCCGGCCTGCATAAATTAATACTAACATATTGAAAGTATTGGGTAAGAAAGTTAAGTGCATTTGCAGATAAATAATCCATAATCGCCCCGGTCTTTCAGTTGAATAAATACAACCACCGCATTTTTTTGTCCTGTAAAAACTGTTATCACCAGACTTATTTCAACGGTACACTGTACATCATTGTTAGACCCTGGCGCGGTTGCTGTATTAATATGATTAGCAAAATATTTTACAGGGCAAGCTCTATTTTCTTACCCGTTTTGGCAGCTAGAAATATAGCATCAATAATTTTAAGATCTTTTAATGCCTCTTCACCATCAACCGGCACGATGGGGTTTTTACCCTCAAGAATGATACCGGCCATTTCATCCATTTGTACGGTTTGATGCGTAACATGCAGCTGATTTAATTCACCTTTATTGGTGCGCCCTTTAATGGGGCCATAGCCGGTAGACGGCCATAACTCGGCATACCCTTTTTCAGCATCCAGGAAAAAGCGGTCGAGATTACCCATATTATAAGTTGACAGGCAGGAGGCCGTTGCGCCACCGGGAAAACCAAATTGAAACTGGATGGTCTCGTCAACCCCTTCTTTAAATTTTTCGGGATTGGTTTTTGTTTCCTGTGCAGTCACCCAGATTGGTTCTTCGCCCACCATATACCGTGCACCATTAATGGCATAAATTCCAATATCCATCATAGCGCCACCACCAGCCAATTGTTTATTCAGGCGCCATTGTGTTGGATCGCCAATGGTAAAACCGCAAAGGCCCTGGAAGAACAATATTTTACCCAACTCGCCCTCTTTTCTCATCCTGATAATTTCCAGGGTCTTGGGTTCAAAATGCATCCTGTAACCTACCAATAATTTTACATTGTTTTTTTTGCAGGCATCAATCATGGCCTGCCCGTCTTTTGCGTTTACAGACATGGGCTTTTCGCAGATAGCATGCTTGCCTGCTTTGGCCACCCGTATTACCTGGTCTTTGTGCAGGGCATTCGGGGTAATTACATACACTGCATCAATATCGGGGTTGTTTTTAATGGCATCAAAATTTTCATAATTGTAACAATTCTTTTCAGGGATATTGTACTTGCCCTGCCATTCTTTTAGTTTGGAAGGCGTGCCGCTTATCGCACCCACCAGTACTGCCTTTTTGCAGCCCTGCATGGCTGCAGCAACACGGTTGCCATAGCTACCGAGGCCCATGATAGCCACCCGTAATACCGGGCCCTCATAGGGCTGGCTGATTATTTGATCATCACTTGCTAATGCAAAGCGCGGCAATTGGGCTGCAATAGCAGTTGCAGTAATTTTTTGTAAAAAGCTTCGGCGGGAGTTCATAATTTTTTCGTTATGTTTAACACGATCGTTTAGAGCATAGGCAGACCGGCTGTGGGGCCGGTCTGTCATTCAAAATTAAATATAACAAAATCTGCGATTCGATACGGCACGTTTTTTCATGCTCCAAACTGCCTTAGATGATGATCCGCATGTTTATAGACAAACAGGCCAATCTGTTCTCGGGTCATTGCTCCAAAAAATGGATGAATAAAATTTGCATTATTGTAATGCTCATAAGCCATTATGCTGTTGATCCAGGCTATTTTCTGCATGGCAGCATCGCCATCTTTTTCTTTAATGAATAATGCCGGACTGCCAGGTGAATTTTTCCTTATGGCACGGTCATTTTTTAAAACGGCTTTTAAAGCTATTTTGCCAAAGACACGTCCAATAAACATTCGTGGTACTTTTATTTTCCCCCATATCATTTTGTCCCACATGGTACAATGTGCAAGCATTTGATAGAGGTTCATTTTGCCCCAGTGAGCAGTATCATTAGTATTGATTGAATTAATCCTGTTGATCAGCTCATATCTTGTTGTTTGCTCAAAAATTGATTTCATTTTTCCTGGATTGCCTTATTTTTTTGTCCTAAAGAAAACCAATTCCCTGAATCGTCCCTGAAGAGTGCTTCTACACCGTAAAATTCTTCCGTGGGTGCTTTTTTAAATTCCACGCCCTTGCTTTTCAATTCCTCATAGGTTGCGTAAATATCATTGCACTCAAATACCCCGGGGCCAAATGTTCCACTTTGTATTAGTTGAGTCATTGTCTTTACCGTTTCTTTTGTAAATATGGCCCCCTCCTGCACAAGAAATAAGGTGATTTCAAGCTCAGGCTGTTCCGGCGGTGTTACGGTTAGCCACCTGTTGTCTTTTCCCATCGGCGCGTCTGTGTGGACTTTAAACCCAAGTTTGTTTACGTAAAAATCGTATGCACTTTCCTGGTTTAAAACATAAACGCAGGTGTGCGTTAATTTTTTTATCATGATTTTATTTTTATTGATTAGTACAGGATCTAAGGTCTGCTAAAGAAGAGGGTCTCACTTCTTCAAAATTGCTATTTTTTGTCCACCCGTGCTGATACGCAAAGCAACCGGGAATATACTGCAGTGGTTGTGCTGTAATCGCTTGCTTTCTGTATTGGGCCTGCGCCAGGAAAACAGACGGTGCAATGCCCACCAAACGTTTAAAAAGTCCACTGAAGGAACTGAGGCTTTCAAAACCTACGGAAAAGCAGACTGTTGAAATGGATTGTCCCTGCTCAAATAATTTGACGGCATTTTCAATTCTTACAGCTGTTAAATATTGATGGGGTGTCTTACCATATATTTGTTTGAAAAGCCGGATAAAATGAAACCGGGAGAAATAGGCTTCGTCTGCTATATTGTTAATCTCAATTTTATCAGGGTAGGAGGCGTCTATGAAAAGTTTTGCCTGTACAATTCGCCTGTACAGATAATTTTTGGGATAGTTGTCTGTTGTCATATTGTATTTCTTTCAATAGTATTGTGTATTGCTTTGCAATCCTTGCCCTGCAGCCCAAGTAATTTACAGCGTACGTTTTGGGATGATGGCTTTTTGTTTTGCTATGGAAGGATACCAGCTAAGGAAAAACTCTGTTATCATTAGTGGGTATACCCAGCATAGCCATTCATACACGGTGAACCGCACTTCTTCCGTTTTCATAAAAGCAAACATGCCTGTTGCCGTATCAACCATGGGTAATAATCTGATAAAAACAAATGCAAGTCCACATATATAGGAACGTATCATGAACTGTTTATGTAATGTAAAATTTTTCCTGACTGCAAACCAAAATGCGGCAATTGTTGAGAAAAGCCATATAACGGCAAGTAATCCCAGGGAAAGTATGGAGCCGGGCAATGGGTAATTTGAGAGTAAATAAAATACCAGCAGCGCAGAGACAATTGAGCCGCCGATATAGAACTTTCCGGCAATGCGGTGCCATTTCCTGTACCGCCTTCTGAAAAATGGCCAGAACTGGAGTGGGCCAAGCAGTAAAGTGCAGGCGGCACCTGTAAAGTGAGTAATTAACCACCATTTTTCCTGTTGTCTTCTCGGCTCCAGCGTGCCCCCGAAATAGTCTGATACGCTGTTATAAAAAAAATAAACTGATACAGATAAAACAAGTGTCCAAAAGATAATAGTGATATGCTTCGTTTGGAAATTTTTTTTCAAATGTTATTCGTTGTTTTAAAATTTTTTTTGAGAGTACCGGCTTTTGAGACCAGGAGGCTGATTGCCATTATTTGTTTATTGTGACCGTGCTTCAGCACATCTTACTAAAGATATGCAGCCTTTTCCGGTAGTTGAAAAATGAGTGCTGCTGGCCCGGCCTATTTTTGAGCGCGTCATATGAAATCTTGCAGGGCAAACTTTTGGAACCAGCACTTATTTTTTCTTCGCGTTGCAGTTGAAACTGGCCCAGCGTGCGTTAAGATCCGACCAAACAGGATCGGCATAAGATTTCGGCGATATTTCTGTAAAAATGAAACTGTTATTTTTACCCGGGCAATATTTTACATGAATTATACAATTAAATGTAATAGGTTTTTGGGCCATGTAGTCAAGCATATAAATCGTTCCTGCAAATGTTTTTGCATCTCCGGGACTTATCTTAGCCGGGCTGATGCTGGTTTTTACCGGGAATACTTTTTCAGCCGGAATCTTCCGTGATTCGATGTTTCTGCCGATCAGGCCTGTATAATAGGCATTTAAATTATTTGCTATCATTTTTGCAGTCATGGCAGGTTTACCCTCCAGGTACCATAAAAATGCGTAACTCCAGTATTCTTCACTTTTTGCACTGCCCCAGCCCGGAGTAAACCTGATATCTTCAACACCTTTATAAGGGATGGAAGGCGCAAATTCAATAGGAATGAGGAAACGTTCAACATCCCAGTCTTTCGGAAAGTCGAGGGTATAGGGTGCCTCCCAATTTTTTCCATCGAATTCAACTTTTGGCGCCTGGCCAAATGCTGCTAAAGAGAGCAGACAAAACAGTGTTATTACCAGTTTTTTCATTGTATAATTATTCAGGTTTACCAGGTATAATTAATAGAAGGCGGGGCTGCTGCCCGCGGCCGGCTGAATGCGGTTGTTTATTCCGGGAATGTCATATTCATAGGGGTTAACTGTACTTTTAAGAAGCTGCTGTTTTTAGTAGCAAACCTTTTCCACAGTTTGTCACTGGCAGCATTACGCAAAGACTGCCATGGCCAAAGATGGCGGTGTCAAAATTAAAGGATGCACTTTCGGGATGCTTTTAATACTCAGTTCCAAATCTTCATTTACAGTACTTATCCCAAGTGTTTACCACGTGAGCGCATATCACCGGCAATCAAAAAGCCTTCATTTTTTACCAGCTAAGCAATATGCCCTGCACAATGGCTTATTTTACATTGCTGAAGTTAAGGAGTAAAGGCGAAACACGAATGTGAAGGGCAAAATATCGCGGATACATTAAGTTGTATGAAATGCAAGTCGGGTGTGTATAACAATTAATTAATCCAGCAGCAATAAGCCCTTTACCAAGTGTATCTCGTTAGCAGGTAAATAGTCCAGCCATTTGTATCTAACCAAATTTGTATCTATGTTTATAATTCTATTATTTTTATTAACCATAATTGGTATAGAATTTCAGCAATCATACTGAACCTTGGCTTTGTTGTGTCATAAACATTCAATACAGTCGCCTGTAAATTATGCTTTTCGCCTTGTATTCCCTTTAGCATTATTTCCTTTACACTATATTGATACCTCGAATACCAGGTTCCATCATCGTCCCATACTTTAATATTGTTCCGCAACAATAGCCAGTATGCTTTTTTATCGAATTATATGTTGTGATATTCCATAGAAAAATTGACAAGATAAAGAGGAGGAATATTACAAATACTATCATACCGCTTTTCTTACTAATGGTTGGCGGTCATTATTTTTTTTTCAAAAATTGGGATATTGCCGAATAGCGTCCTGCCCATTCCGGCATCAGGTATTTCAATGGCATTATGAACGAAATGCTAAAGAATAGAGTGCTTGTCCCGGAGCCTTAGCTATAGTAGCCCCAAACGCCTGGTAAATGCCGGTTTGACTAACCAGGGTAAATTGTAACTTAAATTGGTTGACCCATCTCAGGGAATTGTATTCTGCAGTAAAACCTGTGCCTGCGCCGGTAACAGTTGAATTTCTGATAATAAATATTGTTGAATCTGTATCCCGGTTTGAGAATCCCTGTGGCAGCTGGTAGGGTATACCGGGAGACTGATTGGGCGGTGGAAAAGAGGGTGCAAGATTATTGGGTCTGTCAGAAAAGGAAAGATCAAATTTCACTTCAAAATAGACGCCCTGTGTTTGTATGTT
This sequence comes from Chitinophagaceae bacterium, assembly GCA_039916305.1. GTDB lineage: Bacteria > Bacteroidota > Bacteroidia > Chitinophagales > Chitinophagaceae > JACMLD01. The sequence continues at coordinate 98,077 of JBDSLR010000028.1, forward strand.
TTTTAGTTGTCCGGGGGTATTGCTATACCCGGTTCTTCCATCAGTCTGGGTGATGATTAATGTTGATAAGGCAGTAAAAAATTCAGGGCCTTTTAGTGCAAATACGTCAGTTATCAGCATGGTGGTTTGATTTTGATTATTTAAAAATGAAGATTACACTGTCCCGCTGGCTAAGCGTACCGGAAGTATTCCCTGGTGAAAATATACTCAGCACTGATACTTCAATCCATACCCAGGCAAGCTTTCGCCTAACTGACAATGGCATTTACGGGAAGTATTCAAAACACTAATCTTAATTAGTCCGGCAACCAGCAATTAATTTACCAAATGTGATACTGCTCAGAAGATATAACCAGGAGATAGAAGGATGGAAGGGTTGGGATTGATAAACTGAATATAACGCTTTTTTTTGACGACAGGAACTAAACAATTTGTTGAAGATGCGAAGGACATGAACGCCTGGTGCCTGCTGGGGTTGCCTGATCTTTTCCCCCAGCTACTCAATTTGGTTTTAACAATTGAACTATCTTTTTAATGCAATTGCTTTTGAAGAAGCCTTACAGTATGCGGCCAGGTACTTATTCACTGGCACCATACGCACACTTATTAATGGCTGTTTGCCGGTTTATAGTTTTTTAAAATGGTAAGTGTATGTGAAACGGATTGTGTGCTGGTAAAGTCCTGGTGGCCCGGGATAACAAATCTTGGCGCAGGAAACTTCCTTTGCACTTTCCCGATAGAAATTATCCATTCCGGAATATTCGCATCTGATAAGTTTCCAATACTGTTTGTTTCCGTACTTTTTATAAAACAACCGCCATATAGAATTTTGTCTTCTTCAAACCATAGCACAATATTGTCAGGACTGTGTCCTTTGCCAGGGTAAAACGTTTGAAACTGGTATTGTCCAACTGCAAACAAACTGTCTTTTGAAATCAGGTACTGGGCGCTGTTTTGATCGGCCAGTTTTGATAAAGAGTCAGTTAGTGCTGTCGTGAAGGTTTTTATTCCCTTTTGTCTGAAATACGCCAGCCCGGCAGTCTTGTCATTATGAAAATGTGTCGAAATGCAAATCACTGCGGCTTTATGATGTTTGAATTCAATACTGTCGAGTAAGGGTTGAAATTGTGTTGTATCCCAGGGCGTATCAAATAATACAACGCCGGCGGATGTTACCAGGTACATGCTATTGGAGGGAAACAAGGAACCATCTCCGGGATCTCCATAAGTGGTATAAACATAAAAGTCGCCTGTTAAATGAGCAATTTTCAGTTTTGTTGTTTGGGGCTGCCCCAGCAGGCTGAAGCTAAGGGAGAGTAATAGTATTGCAGGATAAATTCGCATAAAGTTAAACAGGCGTCAACGCTTTGCATTGCCGAAGGTTAGGGAATTCATAATTGGCCAAGCCCGGAACCGCAGCTCAGTGATTGCGGTCGAGGTTCCAATATCCCGCACTAACCCCTGGCAATGCATTGTCAGCGGTCTTTGTTTCGTTTATATTTTTACGCTATAGGCCGGGTCAAATTCCACCATCCATTCGATACCGTATTTGTCTCTAAAACAACCAAAATAGGAGCCCCAGGGACTATCACCGATAGGTCCTTCTATTTGTCCTCCTGCTGAAAGGCCATTAAATAAATTATCTGCTTCTTCTTTACTTTCCGTAATTATTACAATTTTACTTCTGTTCTCATTTTCGTTTGTTCTTCCCATAATTTCCGGAACATCATTTGCCATCAACATATTAGTTTTACCGATAGGCAAAGCAATATGCATAATTTTATTCTCTTCTTTTTCCGCTACCGGGCATTCAGGGCTTGCCAGGTCTTTGAAACGAATAATTTTTGCAAACTCGCCGCCAAATACTGATTTGTAAAAGGTAAATGCTTCTTCGGCATTTCCGTTGAAGTTAATGTGGGGATTGATTAGTGCCATAATTATTATTATTGATTTGTAAATGTCCAAACATACCGCTTAACTACAAAATAAATAAGGTGTAATTGCGTCAAAAAAGAGGCTGATTGCGCCAGGCCTTACATGGATATGGCACTTCAAATTGGGAAGCTTTCAAAACAATGTCGCATAAAATGAATCGGGAGGTTCACGTACGGTTCTGTGAGGAGCACGGGGCGAAAATCCCCTTTTTTACCCGACTAGCGGTATACCATTTGTTCTATTGCATTTTTAAGGTTCGCATGTTATATAGTTTCATTTTTTTACTTTCAAAAAACTTGCATTAATAGCAACTACAATTGTACTTATTGTCATTAAAACAGCACCAACAGCCGGGCTTAGCAAAACACCCTGCTTGTATAAGACACCTGCTGCCAATGGTAAGGCAACAACATTGTAACCTGTTGCCCAAATTAAATTTTCTATCATTTTTCGGTAAGTAGCTTTTCCAAATAAGATTAAACTAACAATGTCTTTAGGATTACTGTTTACTAAAACAATGCCTGCGGTTTCTGCGGCAATATCGCTGCCGCTGCCAACGGCTATACCAACATCTGCAATTGCCAAAGCTGGTGCATCATTTACGCCGTCGCCGGTCATAGCTACAAACTCGCCTTTACTTTGCAGGTCTTTTATTTTCTCTAATTTTTGATGTGGTAATACTTCGGCAATAAAGCTATCCATACCCAATGTTTCGCTTACGCTTTTTGCTACCTTATTATTATCCCCTGTTAACAGCATTGATTTAATATTGTTTTCTTTTAGGGTCTTAATTGCTTCGGCTGCTTCTGGTCGTATCTCGTCTGATAAAGCAATGTATCCTGCTAATTGAGTATTGATAATTACAAATACAACCGTTTCCGTATCGTTTGCAGTAAAGCCTTCGGGAATTGCCAAATTGTTTTCTTTTAAATATCCCGGACTAACTACTAATATTTTTTTGCCTTCTACCGTTGCTTCAACTCCTTTGCCTGTAATGGCATTAAAGTTTTCTGTTGCTG
>JBDSLR010000029.1:0-50682 GCA_039916305.1 Chitinophagaceae bacterium
AGAAAAAATTTGGTGCCCCACAGGTAACTAAAGATGGTGTAACAGTTGCAAAAGAAATTGAACTGGAAGATGCTATCGAAAACATGGGCGCACAAATGGTAAAAGAAGTAGCTTCTAAAACTGCAGACATTGCAGGTGATGGTACTACTACTGCTACCGTTCTTGCACAGGCTATCATTAGCGAAGGTTTAAAAAACGTTGCTGCCGGTGCTAATCCTATGGATCTGAAACGTGGTATTGACAAGGCAGTTGCTAAAGTGGTTGAAAACCTGAAAGCACAATCTCAGACTATTGGTAACGATAGCAAAAAAATTCAGCAGGTTGCCTCTATTTCTGCAAACAACGATGAAACAATTGGTAAGCTGATTGCGGAAGCATTCGCTAAAGTTGGTAAAGAAGGTGTTATCACAGTTGAAGAAGCAAAAGGTACTGATACTACAGTTGATGTAGTTGAAGGTATGCAGTTTGACCGTGGTTATATCTCTCCTTACTTTGTAACCAACAGTGAAAAAATGGAAGTTGAATTGCAGAACCCATATATTCTTATTTATGATAAGAAGATATCTGCCATGAAAGACATCCTTCATATATTGGAGAAAGTTGCACAAAGCGGCCGTCCTTTGGTAATCATTGCTGAAGATCTGGAAGGCGAAGCATTGGCTACCCTGGTAGTTAATAAATTACGTGGCACCTTGAAAGTGGCTGCCGTTAAAGCTCCTGGCTTCGGTGACCGCCGTAAAGAAATGCTGACCGATATTGCTATCCTCACAGCAGGTACTGTAATCAGCGAAGAAATGGGCTACAAACTGGAAGACACTGATTTAACTAAACTTGGACAGGCTTCTTCAATTACCATTGACAAAGACAACACAATTGTTGTTGGTGGCAAAGGTAAAAAACCAGAAATCACATCACGCGTTAACCAGATTAAAGCGCAGATTGAAAACACAACTTCTGATTACGATAAAGAAAAATTACAGGAACGCCTGGCTAAATTAAGCGGTGGTGTAGCTGTATTGTACATTGGTGCTGCTACAGAAGTGGAAATGAAAGAAAAGAAAGACCGTGTTGACGATGCTTTACACGCTACACGTGCAGCGGTTGAAGAAGGAATTGTTCCGGGCGGTGGTGTTTCTTTCATCCGTGCTACAGAAGCGCTGGAGAAATTCAAAGGTGCCAACGAAGATGAAACAACTGGTATTGCTATCGTTAAAAGGGCTATTGAAGAGCCCCTGCGCCAGATTGTAATCAACAGCGGTATTGAAGGTTCAATCGTTGTTCAGAAAATCAAAGAAGGCAAAGGCGATTTTGGTTTCAATGCACGCACGGAAGTATATGAGAATTTACTGAAAGCGGGTGTAATTGATCCTACTAAAGTTACCCGTATTGCTTTAGAAAATGCAGCGTCAATCGCAGGTATGCTGTTAACTACAGAATGTGTAGTTGCTGACAGGCCTAAGAAAGAAGAAGCTGGTGGCCACTCTCATGGCGCACCTGATATGGGTGGAATGGGTTACTAAGAAAAAAAGTACCAGGTACACAGTATTTGGTATTAAGATAATGCTCCCGTCCGGTTTTCCGGATGGGAGTTTTTTTTTGAGGCCTTCCGCCGGTCCTTTCTCCCAAAGAGCGCTTCATTTGAATAAATCGGCCTGGGCAAGGCTCCCTTTACAGGAATAATGCCAGGTAAGCCTTTAACTAAACTTTCTATGATACCAGCATTGGTTTAGCATCATCGTTGTGTCACAATCCGTTCATCGTTTGCGCAATACGGAACGCTGGGTTTAACTGGAACTACCCTATAATCGCCCCCGGTTCACCAGGCCAGCGCCCTGAAAAAGCTCAATCTGCCGGAAGGAGGTGTAAGCCGCGCTTTTATGCCTGTGGAAACGGGCTATGCACCAGGAACTATAAACTAAAAACTTTCCGCTCTTTTAGCTACCTTTGCAGCTTCAAAAAAACAAGGAATCACAACATGATCAGCGCAAGAAATATCACCCTGGCATATGGCAAAAGGGTATTGTTTGACGAAGTAAATATCAATTTCATAAAAGGCAATTGCTACGGTGTTATTGGGGCCAATGGCGCCGGCAAAAGTACTTTTCTTAAAATACTCAGCGGAGAAATAGAGCCCAATAAAGGTTCTGTGGATATCTCGCCCGGCGAACGCCTGGCCGTGCTGAAGCAAAACCAGTTTGAATTTGATGAAATAACTGTGTTGAATACGGTTATGATGGGTCACTCACAGCTTTGGAAAATCATGCATGAGCGGGAGAAAATATATGCACTGGCAGATTTTACAGAAGAAGATGGGATGCGTGCAGGTGAGCTGGAAGGGGAGTTTGGCGAAATGGGAGGCTATACAGCAGACAGCGACGCCGCCACTTTGCTGAGCGAACTGGGTGTGGGAGAGGAGTACCACCAGGTATTAATGAAAGATATTCCCGGCAACCTGAAACTACGGGTATTGCTGGCACAGTCGCTTTTCGGTAATCCGGATATATTGCTGCTGGATGAGCCTACCAATGGTCTTGATATTGAAACCATCGGATGGCTGGAAAACTTTCTGGCAGATTACGAAAATATCGTACTGGTGGTTAGTCATGACCGTCACTTTCTTGACTCTGTGTGTACCCATGTAGCAGATGTGGACCGTTCAAAAATAAAAGTGTTTACCGGCAACTACAGCTTCTGGTATGGTTCATCACAGTTAGCTTCACGGCAGATAGGAGAGAAGAATAAAAAGACAGAAGAAAAGCGCCAGGCTTTGCTGGATTTCATAGCACGTTTCAGCGCCAATGCATCAAAGAGCAAGCAGGCCACTTCGCGTAAAAAAGCGTTGGAAAAATTAACCATTGATGAAATTGAACCCAGCAACCGCAAATACCCGGGTATCATTTTTCAGCCATTGCGCGATGTAGGTAACCAGATACTTAATATTGAGAAACTGGGTAAGTCGGTTGATGGCCGTGTACTGTTTAATGATGTAAGTTTCACAGTTAATAAGGGTGATAAAATTGCGATCCTAAGCAAAGATGCCTTGGCGGTAACCGCTTTCTTCAATATTATTAATGGAGAAGTGCAGGCAGACAAAGGCAAGTACGAGTGGGGTACCACCGTTACAAAAGCTTACCTGCCACAGGAGAACAGTGAGTTTTTTCAGAATAACCTCAGCCTGATAGACTGGCTGCGCCAATATGTGCCTGCGCATGTAACGGATGCTGATGAGCCTTTTTTGCGCGGGTTTTTAGGTAAAATGCTTTTCAGCGGAGATGATGTAATGAAGAAAACGGGTGTATTAAGCGGGGGAGAAAAAGTGCGTTGTATGCTCAGCCGCATGATGCTGCAGAACCCGAATGTGGTGTTGCTGGATCAGCCAACCAATCACCTTGATTTGGAAAGCATCCAGAGCTTCAATGAAAATATTTCTGAGTTTAAGGGTGTGGTGCTGCTTACCAGTCATGACCATACTTTTATGCAGACTGTGGCCAACCGTATCATTGAAATTACGCCCAGAGGAATCATTGACCGGTTAAGTACTTTTGATGAATATTTGGCCGATGACAGGGTTAAGCAGTTGAAAGAAGATATGTACAAGTAAATACTAAAGAATAAAATTTAAATGAAAAATCCTGCTCCGAGAAGCGGGATTTTTTTTTAACCGGCTGTTGTTTTTCATAGCATCATCCTTGCGTCGCACCTGTGTGCTTTTGTACGGAGTTCAACGGATTTTAGGGGTCTGTATAAATGCATGCGCAGCATAGTTATGCAGCCTGATTGTATAGAAAAATAAAGCCGGGATAGCCTGCAGGCATTGCATCCAGGCAGGCGCATACTTCATATCCGGGAGTACTTTCAAAATAAAATTCCAAATAATCCGTTTATTTTATTTACCGTGTCTCCCGGAGCACAGGTTCGTTAATTTGTTTCTTCGCAAACAGGTGTTTCGCCATATTTTTTTCAGGTAGTAATAGGAAAAATCACGTCAATGAAAACCGTACTTACCCAGTACCACAAAGAAGAAATACTGCAGTCATTGATAGCTGGAGATTTTTCTGTTGACCATGAAATTCAAAAACTGGTAAAAGAGGGTTTTGATGATACTTCTTCCAGGAATTTAATTCTCCAGGTACTGAAGGAATACCGGTATGAACTTTTTCAACGCAAACTAAGCCAGCAGAAAAATGAAGAAAAAAAGAAGCTGTCTTATTTTGTTTTGTTAATGATAAGCATCACAGGGCCTGTTTTTAATATCGGTAATTTGTTGTGGTATCTGCTGGCATGTGTTGTTGCCGGGGCCGCAGGATATTATGGACAAGCGGATAAACCAATTGCAGGTATGCTGGGAGGTGTTTTGCTGGTGATAGTATTCCCATTGACCTATTCTTTTTATATGTCAGGCAGGCACAGCTATTTTAATGTAGAGCTCCTTATACCTGTGTTGATGGCGGCTGTTCCAGCCTGGCTTCTGCAATTGTTTGTTGGAAAAATATTTTATGATAAAGATGAAATGCCATTGAATTCTTAAACCCCTTAAACAATACCCTATGTTAGACAAACACGTTTTTAACGAAAGACTAAAACGCCTGGAGCCGGTAGACAGAAAATGTTACTATTGCGCAGAACAGGATTGCCAGGACATGAACGATTGCTATTTTGTTCCTTTGTTTAAAGAACAGGACAGAACAAATATTGTTGTTTACCGTTCCGTTAAATTCAAAAAAATTATGGTAGGTATCCCAAGGTGTAAAATTTGCCTTGCCATTCATCAGGCGTTAGGAAACAAAGCAATCTTTTATGCAATAGGGCTGGCGGCAGGTATTGCTTTGATGGGTTTTTTAATTTTTGACCTTTTCGGTATTATCATGAGTGTAATGGCGGGCACAATTACCGGCCTTGTTGCCTGCAAGCCCATCGTTAATAAATTGATTGATAAGGCGGGTATTTTAAACCTGGAAGAAGGCGCCCAAACAAATGAAACGGTTCAGTCCTTTGTCATTGCAGGCTGGTCATTTTCACAGCCCGCAGCATAAACACCTTTTATTAATCTTCTGACCGGATGCTGTCCGGGAGTTTTATCATATTAAATGCATCACTTATTCAAAGTGGTGCATTTTTGTAATCGCTCCGTATTTCCTTTGGCAGGGCAGCAGTGTCTTCCTATTTTTCTTACCTTCCAGCAAATCAGTCATATGCAAAAACTGCTGTTGTTCTCTTTGATGGCAATTTGTTTGTTTACCCTGCAGGCCCAGACAAAAACAATCACCGTTATCAAAGCTGGTAAGTTAATAGATACAGAAAGTGGTAAAGTCCTGGATAACCAGCTGATATTAATTGAGAATGATACCATCAAAGCGGTAGGCAGCAATATTGCCATTCCAAAGAATGCTACTATTATAGATTTGTCCAGGGCCACTGTATTACCCGGCCTGATTGATTGCCACACGCATGTTACCATTCAGCCGGGTGGCGATTATTACGCCGATATTTTCAGGAAAACTACCGTAGATTATGCCGTTACCGCCCATATTTATGCAAAGCGTACGCTGGAAGCAGGTTTTACTACTATCCGCGATGTTGGCTCTGCTGGTTTCCTGGATGTAGCCTTGCGCAATGCCATTAACAATGGAGATATTCCCGGCCCGCGTATGCTCTGTGCTACATTATTCATTGGTTCCACAGGCAGTCACGGGGATCTGAATGGCTTTTCGCCCTATCTCGACTTCCAACTGCCAAAAAATATGAACGGTGTTGCCAATGGAGTAGATGAGATCCGGAAACAGGTTCGATACAATATTAAATATGGGGCAGACGTAATAAAATTTGGCGCCAGCGCCGGCGTACTCAGTGAAGAAGAAAGTGTTGGCGGTCCGCAGTACACCCAGGAAGAAATGAATGCCATTGTAGATGAAGCAAAATTGTGGGGAAGAAAAACATGCGCGCATGCACATGGCACCATTGCCATAAAGATGGCTGTTAAGGCAGGCGTGGCTTCTGTTGAGCATGGCAGTTTTGTTGATGAGGAAGGTATTGAACTCATGAAGCAGCATGGCACTTACCTGGTAGCAGATATATATAATGACGACTACATCATGAGTGAGTATGCCAAGCTGGGCTATCCTGAGAAAATACTGAATAAAGAAAAATTAGTGGGCAGGCTGCAAAGAGAAAATTTTGCCAAAGCGGTGAAAGCAGGTGTTAAGATTGCCTATGGTACAGATGCCGGCGTGTATCCGCACGGCTGGAACGGCAAACAGTTTTTTTACATGGTAAAATTTGGATTAACACCGATGCAGGCGATACAGTCTGCTACCAGCAACGCAGCAGATTTGTTGGGCTGGACAGAAAAAGTGGGATCTGTTACAGCTGGTAAGCTGGCAGATATCGTTGCAGTCATCAACGATCCGCTGCTGGATATTAAAGTGCTCGAGAATGTGCAGTTTGTAATGAAGGGAGGTGTTGTATATAAAAATAACCTGGGTAAATAAACTATTTATAATACCAGGTGATAAGGATCGTCACCAGAAATAAAAAAAATCATTTGTATAGATTTGATGGCGATACACAGCATGGTAAAATAGTATGATAGACAGTTAAAATGAGCCACAGCAGGATTCAGCTTATCAATTAGTAAGCACTCAATCTGCCATTTAAATTATATATTTTATATTCGGTTTCAGTTAACGGTTGTTATTGCGGTACCAGATATGTAAAAAATGAGATTTGCCATTTTTATCCTGCTATTACTTGTATGTTCTGCAAAGGGTGCTTTTCCGCAAACCGGGCAGTTTCAGTTTAACCATATTGATATCAGTCATGGGCTTTCCAATAACCAGGTAAAAGGTATTTTAAAAGACAGCAGGGGCTTTGTGTGGTTTGCTACCATGTCTGGCCTGAACCGGTATGATGGATACCAGTTCAAAATATTCAGGCATAATCCACGCGATTCTGTTTCACTCAGTGATAATTATATCCTGCGGGTTTTTGAAGGACCCGAAAATAAGATCTGGGTGGAAACACACAACGGCATCAATATCCTGGACCCTGTAACGGAAACGGTTGACCGTAATATAGCTGCCTGTCTTAAAAAACTATCCCTTCCTGCCAGCACTATTACCAGCGTACTAAAAGACAATGACGATAATTATTGGTTTTTGATGGCGGGCAGGTCGCTGTACAAATATCTCTCTGCCACCGGTAAAACGCAACTTGTATATGAACTTCCCGCAGGCGCCTCAGCCATTTCTTCGTTGACGCAGGATAATCTTGCCAATATATGGCTGGTGCATACCAATGGTTCCATTGAAAAACTTAATAATAAATCAGGCCGGATTATTTTCCGTGCAGATGCGTTGGCAATGCTGATGAAAAATCAGTTGCTAAACTATTCCATATTTGCTGATAACCAGGATGAAATCTGGCTTTATGTAAGTGCTGGTGCAAAAGGTGTTTTTCATTATGTACCGGCATCCGGTTTACTGGAAGTGATTGACAAAGACAGCCCGGGCTGCCATTTAAACAACAATATCGTAGTGGGCATCTTACAGGACAATGATGGCAGGATATGGATAAGCACAGATCATGGTGGGGTAAATATCCTTGACAAATCGACCCGTGTGATGCAGTACGTGCTTAACAATACAGACGACAATAAAAGCCTCAGTGAAAACAGCATCAGTACCAGCTTTAAGGACAAAGACGGCTTTATATGGATTGGTACCTATAAACATGGCGTCAATTATCATCATACCAATATTATCAAATTTCCATTGTTCCGTAATATTCCTGCCAACCGGGCCAGTTTACAGTTTGATGATATCAATGATTTTGCAGAGGACGCGAAAGGAAATATCTGGGTAGGCACCAATGGCGGTGGTCTTATTTATTATGACAGGGCAAAAGATAAATTTGTTCAATACCTGCACAATCCCGGTAATATAAATAGCCTTTCCAACGATGTGATTGTAACGTTATACGTAGACAAACAACAAAAATTATGGATAGGCACTTATTTTGGAGGCCTGGATTGCTACGACGGAAAACAGTTTATTCATTACCGCAATAACCCGGCTGACAGCAATAGCCTTGCTGATGACAGGGTATACGAGATCCTGGAAGACAGCAGAAAAAATTTATGGGTGGGTACATTGTCCGGCGGGCTTAACCGGCTTGACCGCGAAAAGAATATTTTTTATCATTATAAACCTTACGATCAGAACTCCGTACATGCATCTTATATTTCTGAACTGATGGAGGATAAAGAAGGTAATATATGGGTAGGATCTTCCAACGGTATAGACCTGCTTGAAAAAAGTACGGGACGGTTTGTGTATTATTCCAATTATACCAATGATCCCAGGGGAATCAGTAACAACAGTATCCTGTCTATGCTGCAGGACAGCCGCGGCCGCATATGGATAGGTACCAGTGATGGACTAAATGTATATAATAAACAAACCAATACATTTAAATCTTTCAGAACAGAAAATGGCCTTCCGGGTAATACCATATTAACCATCCTGGAAGATAACCAGCAAAGATTATGGGTAAGCACCTACAACGGCATCTCCTGCATACAAGTGAAACAGGTAAACGAAAATATTGATGATCTGACCATCAGCTGCAAAAATTATGATGAGAAAGATGGCTTACAGGGCATTGCATTCAATGAAAATGCAGCACTGAAAACCCGCAGTGGTGATATTGTTTTTGGCGGGGCCAGCGGCTTCAATGTTTTTAACCCAGGTACCATCTTGCCTGACAAAAGTATTCCTTCAATCGTTTTAACGGATTTGCAGCTCTTTAATAAAAGCGTAGGCGTGGGCGAAAAAATTGATGGCCGCGTTATATTACCCCATACTATTTCACAAACCAGCGCCATTACGTTAAAGCACAATGAAGATGTACTGTCTTTTGAATTTGTTGCATTGAATTTTCTGAACCCGGAAAAAAATAAATATGCCTATAAACTGGAAGGCTTCAATAAAAACTGGATTATAAGTGATGGAAAAATACGTAAGGCAACCTATACCAATCTTGACCCTGGCAATTATACTTTTTATGTGAAAGCCGCCAACAGTGACGGTATATGGAACGAAAATGCCATCGCGCTGGAAGTGAAAATTTTACCGCCTTTCTGGAAAACCCCGGTTGCCTATTTATTGTACTTTGTATTGGCGGGGTCGCTATTATGGTTTGCCCGGCGGCTCATCCTGCAAAGGGCCCGTATGCGTTTTGAAATTGAACAACAGAAGCAGGAAGCGCAGCGCATGCACGAACTGGATATGCTTAAGATCAGGTTCTTTACCAATGTGAGCCATGAATTCAGAACACCCTTGTCTCTTATATTAACGCCGTTGGATAAAATCATCCGGCAGGCAGAAGATCCTGGCCAGCGCAAACAGTTTCAGCTCATTCACCGTAATGCTAAACGGTTGCTTAACCTGGTAAACCAGCTGCTTGATTTCAGGAAGATGGAAGTGCAGGAGCTAAAGCTAAATCCGGTTCAGGGTGACATCATTAAGTTTTGCCGGGATATATCCTATTCTTTTACAGACATTGCTGAAAAAAAGAATATCCGGTTCTCTTTTTATTCTACCGTAGAGAGCCTGCTGATGTCTTTTGATTACGATAAACTGGAGCGTATTCTTTTCAACCTGCTTTCAAACGCCTTTAAGTTTACCAGTGAAAGCGGTAAGGTGGCCGTGCAGCTGCAGATGCAGATGGACGATAAAAAGCAATTGCTGGCCATTAAAGTAATTGATACGGGTATTGGCATCCCCGTGGAAAAACAGGGTAAAATTTTTGAACGCTTTTTTCAGAATGATATACCCGGCAGTATGGTTAACCAGGGCAGCGGTATTGGCCTCTCCATTACCAAAGAGTTTATAAAATTGCATGGGGGGCTTATTGAGGTCGACAGTGAGCCGGGAAAGGGAAGTTGCTTTACCGTACTAATGCCAGTAATAGAAATGCCTGCCATTAAGGAAGCGCCCCTGCAGATGGATCAGGAAGCATTGGCGGAAAAGGAGATCATACCATTAATGCCAGAGGAGAAGCTGGTAAACGGCAAAAAAGCCAGGATTTTACTGGTAGAAGACAACGAAGATTTTCTTTTTTACCTGAAAGATAATTTGCGTGACCAATTTTCAGTGCTGGATGCGGTAAATGGGCGGGAGGGCTGGCAGAAAGCCCTGGGCGAACATCCTGACCTGGTTGTGGCCGATATCAGTATGCCTGAAATGAATGGAATTGATCTATGTAAAAAGATTAAAAATGACCCCCGTACAGCGCACATACCGGTTATTTTGCTGACCGCTTTTGCAGGGGACGAACAACAGTTAAAGGGGCTGGAGACCGGTGCCAGCGATTATATGACCAAGCCGTTCAATTTTGAAATCCTGCTATCGCGGGTAAAAAACATACTGGACGAGCAGGTAAGGCTGCGTAAAGCCTATCAAAAGCAGGTAGATGTAAAACCCGCAGATATTGATATTGTCTCTTCTGATGATCAGTTTATTTACCAGGTGCGTGAGCTGGTAGAGAAAAATATATCCAATGCAGATTTTTCCGTGGAAGACATGAGCCGGGCACTTTTTATGAGCCGGGTAACTTTGTACAAAAAACTCCTGGCCATAACCGGTAAAACGCCGGTTGAATTTATCCGGTCTTTCCGCCTGCAAAGGGCTGCACAGCTATTGGAGAAAAGCCAGCTTACCGTGGCGGAAGTGGCCTATGAAGTAGGATTCAACAACCCAAAATCCTTTTCCAAGTATTTTAAAACAGAATTTAATACCCCGCCGTCTGCTTATTTGGCAGGCAAAAAGAAAATAAATGCATAGGCACTTGATAAGTTAAGATTGCAATACCAGGATTACCGAAAGCCGCTTGGAGCTTTCAGGCAGCCAACCAATTGTTTCAGACGCTTGTTTTTGGTTGAAATAATCTACGGGTTTAGCGAACCTTCAAAGGATTAAAAAAGTGGTGCTGATAAATGTGGAAATGTGGCAAGTAATTATGAGGCAGCACGTCTTCTGCAAATATCGGCCTGTTTTAGGGCAGATTGCTGAGGGCGATTAACAATTATACCCTTAATCAGAAACATCCGTATACCCTGTCTCTTACTATCAGTTCCTATTTTTAACATGCCTTAGGTTGCCATATATATTTATCCGGATGAATCCGGTTCCTGATTAATAAAACGATTGCTATGCCCATGGGGATTTTCTGCTTTCTTCTACTTATTACTTTAGCCGGTATTTGCTTTTCCGGGGTTAACCAATTCAAGAACATAGTAATCTGCTCATACCTGCCCGCAGTATTCAGGCTAATACACAGGCAGGTAAATGCATGCAAAACTGTCAGTCCAACTTATTACTGCACGTTTCTAAAACATACTAATGGGAATAGAACAATTACCTAACACTTACCAGGTAGCTATAACCTGCTGCATTCTTTTTACATTATAAACCAATAACGCTGATTGCATATGAGAAAATTAAAAACAAGCATTAACCTGAAAGCCCTGTTTTTATGGGCGATACTTTTCAGCCTGCTGGCGGATGCAGGTGCGCAAACAACCGCAGCGCGTAAGATAAACGGCAGGATTTCTTCAGATGGAAAAGCGCTGGGTGGCGCTTCCGTAGTCAACAAACGCACTAAGATTGGTACTTCTACTGATAACCAGGGTGCCTTTACCATGCAGGCGCAAACCGGCGATGTGCTGCTGGTTACCTACGTAGGTTACCAGAACAGGGAAGTGAAAGTGGGCAGCTCAGATTTTATTGCACTAACCATATTGCAGGATCAATCCAAACTGGAAGATGTAGTGGTAATTGGTTACGGTAAATCCAAACGGGCCAATCTTACCAGTGCACAAACAACCATTTCATCAAAAGACATGGAGAAAACGCTCAATACTACCATTGAGCAGGCTATACAAGGCAGGTCGGCGGGTGTATATGTTACCCAGAATTCCGGTCAGCCCGGTGGCGGTATTTCTGTAAATATAAGGGGAGTAGGCTCTATCAATGGCAGCACCGAACCATTGTATGTGATAGACGGGGTACAAATACCCGGTCAGTCCATTTCGTTTGGCGCGCAGAGTTCGGCTAACGGACTTGCCGGACTTAACCCTGCAGATGTGGAGGATATACAGGTATTGCAGGGCCCATCTGCCACCGCTATTTATGGTTCCAGGGCAACCAACGGCGTACTCTTGATTACTACCAAGCGCGGTAAATCCGGCGAAGCCAAATTAAACTATGGCTTCCAGTACAGTATACAAACACCGCCCGAACACCTCAAGGTGATGAACCTGCCGCAGTATGCGCAAATGGTAAAAGAGTTTCACGTAGTAGCTGGCGGTGTAACGCCGGTAGAATTTTTGGACTCTTCTCTGCTGGGCACTGGTACTGACTGGCAGCATGAACTGTTTAAGAATACGCCCATGAGCAAACACCAGTTAAGCATGAGCGGTGGAAGCGATAAAAGCGCCTATTACCTGTCTGGCGAATACCTGGATCAAAAAGGTATAGCATTGGGTTCAGGGTTTAAAAGATATGGTTTCAGGATAAACCTTGACAATAAACCGCGTGAGTGGGTTACTGTTGGAGCAAATCTGAGTTTTAATCAAACCAAAGAAAATCTTACTACCAGCCAGGAGAATGTAATTTCAGACGCCCTTCAGTTAACGCCGCAGGTGCCTGTGAAAAACCTGGACGGTTCCTGGGGTGGTGGAGATATTACCAATGGTGCCAACCAGTTCGCGCCGGTAAATCCCATCGCGATAGCAAACCTTAAGACCAACAATTTAATCAGGCGGCAGTTTTTAGGCGGGCTGAATATTGCAATAAAAATAACGAAGGACCTCACATTCAGAAGTTCCTTTAATACAAATGTTGGCTATTCCAATTCTTCTTATTACCAGCCAACGTATGCTATTGGATGGGCCCGTAATGTAACGGCTTCCCTGATGGAAGGTACCAGCGTTAATACTTACTGGAACTGGAACCAGCTGCTGGAGTATACGAAGCAAATAAAGAAACACAATATAAGTGTGATGGCCAGCCACGAAGCGCAGGAATCCAAATGGAAAAATACAAGCGCAGGCAGAACTGGTTTTCTTACCAATACAATTTTGGATCTTAACGCAGGCGATCCCCTTACCGCTTCAAACGGTGGTGGCTCCGGTGTATGGGGCATGGAGTCTTACCTGGGCAGGCTGAGCTATAACTATGACAGCCGGTATTTTTTGGTGGGCACAGTACGGCGCGATGGTTCTGCCAATTTTGGCCCGCAAAATAAATGGGGAACTTTTCCTTCTGTATCTGCTGCCTGGAGAATTTCGCAGGAGAAATTCTTTGATGTAGCATTTGTAAGTGATTTGAAACTGCGGGTTGAAACAGGTACTACCGGTAACCAGGGTGGTGGCGGTATCTATTCTCCGTTGAGCACCGGTGCAACCCCTTCAGGTACGGGCTTTTTACCATCGCGTTACAGCAACCCCGGGTTAAAATGGGAAGAAACTAAAACAGATAATATCGGTATCAATATCGGCCTGTTCAAAAACAGGATAACGTTGGAGTTTGATTACTATGTTAAGAATACCAATAACCTGTTAATGGAAAATCCGCTGCCATGGTACATGGGTACCAACGGAACCGGCGCAGTTGGATCACCAACTGTAAACCTTGGCTCATTGCAGAACAAAGGATGGGGCTTTACGTTGAACACCATTAATGTTGCCAATAAAAATGGTTTTAAATGGGAGTCGAACCTGAATATGTCTGTATTCAAAACAACCATCAAAAAATTCTATTCTGATGCTGCTTTTGTAAACCGTACTTCCTGGTGGCTGGATGACTGGACCCAGCGTTCTGCTGTAGGCCAGGCCCCCTGGCTGTTCAGGGGTTATATTGAAGACGGTTTGTTTCAGTCAATTGAAGAAATTAATAAAAGTGCCGTTCCGGTTGATAACAACGGCAAAAGATTGCCAACAGAACAGGCAAACGGTATATGGGTAGGGGATGTTAAGTTCAAAGATATTAATGGGCCAAAAGGCGTGCCGGATGGTA
Organism: Chitinophagaceae bacterium; assembly: GCA_039916305.1. GTDB lineage: Bacteria > Bacteroidota > Bacteroidia > Chitinophagales > Chitinophagaceae > JACMLD01. The sequence continues at coordinate 14,076 of JBDSLR010000029.1, forward strand.
TTATCGATACGTATGATGAAACATATATCGGTAACCCATGGCCTAAAATGTTTGCCGGTTTCTCCAATAGTTTTTCTTACAAAAATTTTGACCTCAGCATATTGCTGACAGCTACTTATGGCAATGATATTTATAATTACCTCGCCAAAAGAAATACCAATCCCAATAATATCAACATCAGCCGCAACCTGTTGATAGATGCTATGGATTATGCAAAACCAATGAGTGATGCACAGGGTAAAGTTGTATTGAAAAACCCGGGTACTGATGTGGCGAGAATTTCTTACGGCCCCAATGGTAATTACACACGCCCTACCAGCAAATGGGTAGAAGACGGATCGTACCTGCGTGTAAAGAATGTTTCTTTATCCTACAACCTGCCAACTTCGGTTATTAACAGGCAAAAACTGGTAAAAGGGGTAAGGCTTACCATCAGCGGACAAAACATTGCTACACTTACCGGCTATACAGGATTTGATCCGGAAGTAGGTTCTTATACAGGAAGGGATGCCAGCGCCACCAACCAGGCCATTGGGCTTGATTATGGACGGTACCCGTTAACCCCCATCTATACATTTAACATAGGCGTTAATTTTTAAAACTATGAGCATGAAAAATTTAACACGCAGCTATTACAGGATTGGTATTTTGCTTTTGCCAGTCGTTATCATATTTGGATGTTCAAAGAATTTTCTCGAAAAACCACCTACTGATTCAGTTGTTGACGCCAGTTTTTATAAAACCGACGAGCAGGTATTGGCGGGCACCGGGTTACTGTACAGCAAAGTCTGGTTCGACTATAATGACAAGGCTTCTTATAACCTGGGCGATTTTCGCGCAGGCACTGCCTTCTCTGCGTATAACGACAGGGGCAATGTGCTTTTCAATACGACCGGTAACACGCCGGAAAATGGTGCGTCCTGGCGTTCCTTTTTTATTGTAGTGGGACAGTCAAACCTTGCTATACAAAATATCAATAAATATGCAGGCGACGGCGTTTCACCGAACGTTAAAAAGATAGCCATTGCAGAGGCAAGATTTATGCGGGCACTGGCTTACAGTTTTTTGGTAATGAACTGGGGCCCTGTTCCCATTATTGAAAATAACCTCACCATACTTTCTGATACCACCATCAGCCGTAACACAGAAAAAAGCGTTTGGAAATTCATTACCCGTGAAATGCGTGCAGCGTCGGCTGATTTGCCTGAAACACCCTTGCGTCCGGGCCGCGTTTCCAAATGGTCAGCAGAAGGTATGCTGGCACGGTTTTATTTAACCAGGTCAGGTGTGGAATCCAATGGGGCAGGTGCAAGAAGCCAGTCCTTTTTAGACAGTGCAAAATATTATTCAGACAGGGTCATACGCAACAGCGGTGCAGCACTGCTAAGCAAGTATTCAGATCTGTTTCTTTATCCGTACGATAACAATTCAGAATCTTTGTTTTCATTGCAGTGGGTGTATTCACCGGGGGCATGGGGTACGCAAAATTCTGCACCGGCTTATCTGGCGTATAGCCCGGATATTGCCAACGGAGATGGATGGGGCGGCGATAAAAGCGCCACCTGGTGGATGATGTCGCAGTACGATGGCATCACCGCTTCCCCTGCAGGAGATACACTGCGGGGCCGAACACTTGATCAGCGGTTAAAAGCAACGTTTATGCTGCCTGGTGCCAGCTATCCCGAAATAACGCAAACCATACCGGGTGGCAAACAGAAGTTGGTAGTTCCTTCAGCTGCTACCAGTGGCAGCAGTGTTAACTTCTTAAGTATAAAAAAATATGTAACGGGTAAAGCAGAAGATGTAGGCGGACAGGCAGCCTCGCAGTATTACGGTAATGATACTTACATGTTGCGCCTGGCAGAAGTATACCTGATATATGCTGAAGCAACACTTGGCAACAGCGCCTTTACCAAGGACCCTACCGCATTGCAATACTTTAATAAAGTGCATATGCGTGCTGGCCTGCCCCAGTTTCTCGATTCACTTACCACAGACGGTATACTGAAAGAAAGATTTATTGAATTTGCAATAGAGGGCCTGGCATGGTATGATTTGGTTAGCCTGCATTACTATAACAAGGCAAAGGCATATAGCATACTTAACGCGCAGGACAGGGGCATCTTTGCTACTATTCCGGACAGGTTTCCGGACCCCACCAGCTGGACATTTATTAAGACAACCTGGGCAACCACGGATAGAAAGATAAATGCCAACGACGGTAATTTTCTGTTGCCAATTCCCGCGGCTGAGTTAAGCCAGGCACCCAACCTGCTGAAACCGCCGGTGGATTATTAGTCAACAGTAAACCATACAATGTTTTTTAAAAGATATTAATATGAAAAAAATAATTCAATCACTTTCTTTACTTATCATGGCGGTGGCCATTGCGGGTATTTATTCATCCTGTAAAAAAGATGAAGTTTCCAACGGCGGCATTCCCCGTATCAATTATGTCCGGGTTACCAACCCGGTGTCATCGGACTCCCTGCTTACCGGCGCCTTCCAGGGTGGCCTGATAGCCATTATAGGAGAGAACCTGCAGGATGCAGTAGAAATCTGGTTTAATGATCAGAAAGCTTCACTAACGCCAACCTATATTACCAGTACAAGTATATTGGTAAGTGTACCCAGCCCGATCCCGAAAGTAATCACCAACAAAATAAAAGTTGTCTTTTCAAACGGCACCGTGCTGCTGTATGATTTTAAAGTACAAATCAGTGAACCAACTGTTACAAGCATGGACTGTGAATATGTGCTGACCGGTGGAGAAGGTACCATCCGCGGCGACTATTTCTATGAGCCGCTTACTGTAACCTTTGTGGGTGGTGTAAAAGCAGACATTGTATCTGTAACACCTAAAATACTGAAGGTAAAAGTGCCGGCAGGTGCATTGCCTGGCCAGCTTACAGTGACTACCAATTTTGGTACAACAAAATCAAATTTCTGGTTCCGGGATAACAGGAATATATTTCTAAGCAGCGATCCGTTTACCGGCTGGTGGAATTCCAGTTATGTAGTAACCAATCCGGCCGCCGGCGATCCGCCTGCTATCAGCGGCAATTATATTCGGGTAAAAAAAGCCATTGGCGCTTGGGCATGGACGGAAGTTGCTGGCGGACCTGCAGATGCTATGGGCCCTATCAGTAAAAATATTCCTGATGAAGCCATATTGAAGCCATCTGATTATAACCTGAAGTTCGAGGTAAACACCATGAAGCCATACAATAATAATGTCCTGAAGATAAATGCAGGAATACTAAAAGAAGATAACGATGGATACAAATGGTTGCCTCCTTACGATACGAAAGGTTTGTGGCAAACTGTAACCATTCCTTTTGATGAAGTTGCAAAAGGTTATGCTGTACCATTGGCGGTAAGCCCTACCGGCTACTGGACAAGATTATTATTTCATGGCGGCGGTGACCTGGATTGTGATATATCGTTTGACAATTTCCGGATCGTACCCAAGATTATCAAAAAGTAAGGAGCATTGTTTCACTCATTGTGCAAAAAAATATACTAATGACTAAAATAATATTTAATAAAAAGTTGCTTTACCTGGTATGCCTTGTTATGGCTGCCGGATGGGTAACATCGTGCAAAAAAAATAATGATGCCGTTACTGATAAAGTTGTTTTACTAAGTTTTGGCCCCTCTGGTGCGAAGCATGGCGATACGATGCTCTTTTTTGGATACAACCTTAACAAAGTAGTGGCTATAGAATTGCCGGGTGCTACCGTGGCTGCTGCTGCATTCAAGCAACAAACCTTTGAGCGCATCGCATTGATAATTCCGCAGGCAACCCAGGAAGGTTTTGTAAAATTGAAAACCGCCGACAGTACAATCATATCAAAAACCAAGATCAACTTTAACGTGGTGGTGAAGGTTACATCTGTAACCAAACAAGCCCGGCCCGGCGACAATATTACCATTAAGGGTGATTACCTGAATTGGGTTAAAGAAGTAAGGTTTGCAAAAGATATTGCGGAAACAACTTTTGTAAGCAGAACCCTGACTGAACTGGTGGTAAAAGTGCCGCAAAGCGCAAGAACGGGTACACTGTTAATTTCTTTTGGTGGCACAAAGCCGCTCACCATTGAAACAGACAGCACATTAATAGTGACATTGCCGGCTGTCACCAGCTTTTCCCCCAGCCCCATAGATCGTGGAACCAACCTGACCATTACAGGCACCAATCTTGACCTGGTGATGGGTGTATTATTTAAAGGTCTTACAGCGCCTGTTACAACATTTGTTAGTCAGACCGCTACACAGCTTGTCGTAAAAGTGCCTGCTGCTGCCAACAAAGGTAAAATAACATTGGTGGCTTACTCAACGCTTACCGTAGAGTCTGCGCAGTCATTGGCTTTTGTGGGTGATCTTCCTGACCTGGCACCGCTGGGTTATGCATTTTATATTGATGCATTGCAAAACGGCTGGCAAAATTGGGGTTGGAGCAGTACCGCGACATTTAACAGTACCGACAATGTGCGCGACGGTACAGCATCCATTAAAATGGATTATACCGGGCAATGGGGTGCGTTAAAATTTGCCAATGGTAGTGTTTCTACCGCCGCATATAATGAACTAACCTTTTCAGTTTATGGTACAACGGGCAGCGGCGGAAAGAAAATAAATATTACCCCAAGCGGCGGAAGCACGTATACGCTTACAATTGAAGAAGGCAAATGGGTGGAATATAAACTTACCAAAGCACAAATAGGTAACCCCGCCACCATTACAGATTTAACTTTTCAAAACCAGGACTGGACCGGCCTTGTGTATATTGACCATGTAGGATTGCGGTAATAAGTGCTGTGTTCGTAGTAAAATATATAAAATTTCCACTGCTGCAATAAATTTATTGTAACAGTGGATTTTTTTTGTGGCGGTAATGTTAACTTCATTAGCAATGAAATATTTACTTTTTCTGACCCTTGTTTGCTGTGCTTATACAGTAAAAGCGCAGCGTGCCTCCTACTCAGTAAGTGAAGGAGCCGCAGACAAAATGGTATCCAGGGTTTTAAAAATAAGCCCGGTAATAGATGGCCACAATGATTTATTTGCCTGGTATTTTGGATGCAGTTATAAGAAACTGGCCAAATGCCCGCAGGATATCGTTGATTATCCGCTGGATACCATTAGTAAAGGACAAACCGATATTCCCCGCTGGAGAAAAGGCGGCGTAGGCGCTGTGCAATTAAATGTTTTTGCTGATTCCCTGCGTGATTTTATTGATGCATATGATTTGCTTTACCGGCTCGAAAAAAAGTATAGTAAAGACTTAAAGGTCGTGGGTTCTTCCGCTGAAATGCGCCGGGCGATGCGTGATGGCAAAATTGCTTTGCTTCCTATGCTGGAAGGGTCAGTACGACTTGAAAACAAACTCTCATTTTTGCGCACTTTTTATAAACAGGGATTGCGTTGTATAACATTCACTTATTACACAAGTGAACTTGCAGACGGCAGCGACGGCCCGGCCCTGAACAAGGGCATTTCTTTCCTGGGACGCGAAATGGTCATAGAGATGAACCGCCTGGGCATAATAATAGATATGTCGCATATTTCTTATAAATCGATGAGTGATATCCTCAACTTAAGCAGCGCCCCCGTAATATTCAGTCATTCCAATGCAAGAGCATTGTGTAATGTTAACCGGAATGTGCCTGATTCAATACTGCTCAGGCTTAAAGCAAACGGTGGTATTATTATGCTTGATATGGTGCCTGATCATACTACCAATGATTTCGTAAAATGGATGAAAGCTGGCGATGCGGTATATTATAAATCAAAGGCACAGTTTAAGGCTAATAAGGAAAAGTTGCAGGAAATGATGCAGCAGTGGGAGAAGGAATACCCCAGGCCACTGGTAACAGAAAAGGACGTGGCAGATCATTTTGACTATGTAAAAAAACTGATTGGCGTGGATTATATTGGTATTGGGGGTGATTATGACGGCCTTGATTATACGATTACAGGAATGGAGGACGTCTCCTGCTTTCCCAAACTTCTTAAGGAATTGTCCAGGCGGGGATGGACAGAAAAGGAATTGAAAAAAATTACCAGTGAAAATTATTTACGGGTCTTTGAAAAGATAGAAGCCCAATCTGATAAATTAAAAAGTCAGGGAAGCCTGCTTAACTGAGAACCTGTAAAAAAATAACAACCTTACTCTTTCGTTTACCCTGGTATGTATTTAAACAATCCATTGTATATTATGAGATAGCATAGAATTATTGTAAGATTCAATCTTTGGATGGAAATATGAAAGGCAGGGTTTATTGGTCGCAGCTTATAACCAGTAGTGAAACCTGCGGAGAGGCACCCCTCTCCAGCGAAGCGGGAGTAGGGGCCGGGGGTGGGGTTTATATAAATATCCTCGTCCCCGTACCGGAATAACTTTCCCTGAAGTCTTTGGGCGTAGTACTTTTTTTCTTTTTAAAAATGCGGTTAAAATTAGAAATATTATTGAACCCGCAGTGATAGGCAATCTCTGCTACTGATTGTGAGGTATCAATCAACATCCTGGATGCATTGCCCAGTCGTACATCATTCAGGCAGTCAATAAATGTCATGCCCGTTTTTGTTTTAAAGAAACGGCTGAAAGCGGCTTCCGTCATATTGGAGAGTTTAGCCACCTCACTTAATTTGATAGATTTATGAAAATTCTGGTTGATATGCTCCATTGTTTTCTCTACCCGCCGGCTATTATAAAAAGAATGCTCTGCATTATTAAAAGATGTATCAGAGAGCATGCGCATATTCCTGGAGGTAGACAAATCATGCAGGATGGAAATCAGTTCCAGTACGGAGTCAAATCCGTGCTTTTTATTCAGTGCCAGTATACGCGGGGCCAGTTGCTGAATGGTTTCTTTGGAAAATGAAATACCGCGGCTTGATTTATCAAACATGGCCCGGATAAAACTCAGTTGGTTTCTCCTGAGTAGTTTTTCGTCAAAAAGATCTTTGTGAAATTGGATAGTTACCTCATGTATTTCTTTGCTTGTGCATTTGTGCGTAAACCAGGCGTGCATCAGGTTGGAGCCGACCAGGACCAATTCAAGATCCTCAATTTCTTCCATATGGTCGCCCACTACGCGCTTGGCCCCTTTTGCATTGCTGATGAAATTAAGCTCAAATTCTTCGTGGTAATGCAGCGGAAAATCAAAGTCGCTTTTGAGGCGGGAGAAAAGTGTAAAACAATCCGCCTGGGTTAAGGGGGTGATTTCTTTTAACGTATTTTTTGGCATATGGCTGTATGGCAATCGGGTGAAACAAATATCCTAAGGTTCTCAATTTGTACAGGGTTAGGTAAAAATAGTATAATATTTTATTATTTCTTCATATACCGGTAAAAGACGTGCCGCCATTCTTATTTTGAAGGTAAATAGTATAATAGAAAGGTAAAAAAGTATTAGTTTTTCGTAAGTTAATAAATTTACTTTTGCCAGGGTTTATTGCTGTATGAGTGTTGTGTTTTTACTGCACCTTATTATGCGCTTTGATTTTGCGGGCCGTCTTCCTGCGCTTCTGAACAGCAGCTATTGTTTATTTTAAATACGCATTTTATACATGATGAACATTCTGAAGCTGCTGCTTACATTAATAGGTTTGCAATCCATTGCTATTGCGCAAAATTTACCTGCCGATAAAAATGCAGGTGCGGAAACAATTCATCTTTATAACAATTTAAAAAAGATTGCTGCCAAAGGTTTTATGTTTGGTCACCAGGATGATCTGGCTTACGGTGTTAACTGGAAATATGTAAGCGGCAACAGTGATATAAAAGAAGTAACGGGCGATTATCCCGCGGTATACGGCTGGGAGCTGGGCCATCTTGAGCTCGACAGTTCCAAAAATATAGATGGCGTTCCATTTTCTGAGATGAAGAAATTTATTGCTGCTGGTTATGCACGTGGCGGCGTAATTACGATCAGCTGGCATTTCACCAATGCACTTACCGGCAAATCGGCATGGGATGCAGTGCCCGGAACGGTTGCCGCCATATTACCGGGTGGTGCAAAGCACGATCTGTATAAAAGCTGGCTGAATAAACTGGCGGACTTTATGTTTGATCTAAAAGCAAAAAGCGGCGGCCAAATACCTGTTATCTTCAGGCCTTTTCATGAACTGAACGGTAGCTGGTTCTGGTGGGGTAAAAACTTTTGTACGCCGGAAGAACTAAAACAATTGTACAGGTTTACGGTAAGTTATCTCCGCGATACAAAGCAACTACATCACTTGCTGTATGCGTTTAACACAGATCGGTTTAGCAGCGAAGCTGAATACCTGGAGCGTTTTCCGGGAGATGAGTGGGTGGATGTAATTGGATTTGATATCTACCAGCGCAGTAAAGACAATGCGCAGTTTATACTTGATATGAATAAAAGCCTCGGCATCCTGGAAAAACTGGCAGCAGAAAAACATAAAGTAGCTGCGCTGACCGAGTTTGGATATGGCAGTTTGCCGGACAGTACCTGGTGGACAAAAGTATTACTGCCGGCAATAGGGGCACATAAAATTGCGTATGCACTGGCCTGGCGGAATGCCGGCCGGTCGCCGCAGGGAAAATATGAATACTATGTGCCGTTCAAAGGAGAGCCATCAGCACATGATTTTAAACTTTTTTATCAGCATAAAAGAACACTGTTTCAGAAAGACATTACGAAAGAAAAAATGTACCGGTAGGAATGCCCGGGGGCTGTTCAAATCTTTGCTTAACTCAATACATGAAATTACAGTTTATAGACCTTGCCATTGTAGTGCTCTACCTCGTTCTGATGGTAGCAGTGGGTTTCTGGTTTAGAAAAAAAGCAAAACAAAATAAGGAGAGCTACCTGTTGGGCGGAAAATCATTGCCCTGGTATATGCTGGGAATGAGTGATGCCAGTGATATGTTTGACATCAGTGGCACCATGTGGATGGTATCACTCTGTTTTGTTTATGGCATGAAAAGCATCTGGATACCCTGGCTGTGGCCGGTTTTTAACCAGGTTGTTATGATGATGTTTTTGTCTAAATGGCTGCGCCGCTCAAACGCCAATACAGGTGCAGAATGGCTGGCTACACGGTTTGGTAATATTGGCAGGGGCATTAAATCATCACACAACGTAGTAGTAGCTTTTGCGCTGTTAAGCTGTTTTGGTTTTTTGGCCTATGGTTTTGTAGGCCTCGGTAAATTTATAGAAATATTTGTGCCCTGGCATTTGGTAAAAGACTATATTCCTTTTACGGTTTCTCCTCAATGGGTGCCACATTTTTATGGCGCTGTTTTTTCATTGTTTGCCATGTTTTATTCCGTACTGGGTGGGATGCACAGCATTGTACTGGGCGACTTTATTAAATACATGGTAATGACGGTAGCCTGTATCTGTATTGCAGTGATCGCCTTTCATCATTTACACAGCGGCGGCCATACGCTTAATGTACCAGAAGGATGGTTCAATCCTTTTTTTAACTGGCACCTGAACCTCGACTGGCAAACAATCATTCCCGATGCCAATAAAAAAATTAAGGACGATGGATTTGAACTCTTCGGTATTTTTTTTATGATGATGCTGTTCAAAGGTGTTTTTGCCAGCCTCGCCGGGCCTGCACCAAATTACGATATGCAGAAAGTATTAAGTACCCGTTCTCCCAAAGATGCTTCTAAAATGAGCGGCTTTGTTTCCATTATCTTATTACCGGTACGCTATTCCATGATCATTGGTTTAACGGTGCTGGGTTTATTGTATTACAAACAGCTTGATGTAAGTGGCGCAGGCGGTACAGATTTTGAAAAGGTATTGCCTTCTGCCATTAATAGTTTTTTACCTGCAGGCGTATTGGGGCTTGTACTTACCGGTTTGCTGGGCGCTTTTATGGGTACTTTTTCCGGCACTGTAAATGCTGCCCAAGCTTATATTGTCAATGATATTTATTTGAAGTATGTAAATCCGCAGGCGGGTACAAAAAAAATCATTACCATGAATTACCTCGTGGGGTTATTGGTGGTGTTGGTTGGCATACTACTGGGCATATTTGTAAAAGATGTCAATACCGTGCTGCAATGGATAGTAGGCGGTTTATACGGCGGCTATATTGCGTCCAACATGTTTAAATGGTACTGGTGGCGTTTCAATGCAAACGGTTTTTTCTGGGGGATGCTGGCGGGCATTATTCCTGCCATTTTGCTGGCAGTATTAAAATCAGGCGGTATTATAACCGGCCTGGATTTATACTACTGGCCAATTATATTCCTGATCTCGCTGGCCGGTTGCTTTATTGGCACCTATACAGCGCCTGCCACTGATATGCCCACGCTGCAGTCTTTTTACAAAACAGTCAGGCCATGGGGTTTCTGGAAACCTGTGCATGCCCTGGTTATAAAGGAAGACCCTGCTTTCAAACCCAATAGAAGGTTTAAGCTGGATATGTTTAACGTAGTGTTAGGTATTATAGCACAACTCTGCCTGACTATTTTGCCCATGTATATTGTATTGTGGATGAAACTGCCGCTGGTCATCACCGTCATAATACTTACATTAATTATTTTGGTTCTGAAAAAGACATGGTGGAATAAACTTGAGGATTAGAAACTGGCTGGGCCTCCAATGAAAACGATAGCCGCAGCGCTTTAAAAAAGTTATATCATGAGAACAAATTTTGAAAACAGATGGGAGCTGTTGCAATCTGCCCAGGAAGTATTGCTGGGTCGTAGCAATGAAAAGGCAGAGATGGGAAACGGTATCTATGATCGTTACCGGTATCCTGTACTTACCGCATCGCATGCGCCATTGCTGTGGCGCTACGATGTCAATTACGAAAGCAATCCCTACCTCATGGAAAGGGTTGGCATTAATGCAGTGTTAAACGCAGGCGCTATTAAACTGGAGGGCAAATACCTGGTTGTAGCAAGGGTGGAGGGTATTGACCGCAAATCTTTTTTTGCAGTAGCTGAGAGCAATAATGGTGTTGACAACTTCAGGTTTTGGAATTACCCGGTAGAAATGCCCGGGACGGAAACTCCGGATACGAATATTTATGATATGCGGCTGGTACAACATGAAGATGGCTGGATATATGGTTTGTTTTGTACGGAGCGCCGTGACCCACAGGCGAAGCCGGGCGATCAGTCAGCTGCCATTGCGCAATGCGGTATCGCCCGCACAAAAGATTTGCACACATGGGAACGTTTACCGGATTTGAAAACATCTTCACCCCAACAACGCAATGTAGTACTGCACCCGGAATTTGTGCAAGGCAAATATGCTTTCTATACCAGGCCGCAGGATAGCTTTATTGATGCGGGGAAAGGGGGAGGTATAGGTTTTGGGCTGTCTGCTTCTATTACCAACGCAGTGGTGGAGGAAGAAGTAATAGTAGACAAAAAAGTATACCATACTGTTTATGAATCAAAAAATGGGGCTGGCCCCGCTCCGCTAAAAACAGCCATTGGCTGGCTCCACCTTGCACATGGTGTTCGAAATACGGCTGCTGGTCTGCGTTATGTGCTGTATGTATTTGTAACTGATTTGCAAGATCTCACCAAAGTAATTTACAAGCCGGGTGGTTACTTTTTAGCACCGGAAGGAGAAGAAAGAGTGGGCGATGTATCAAACGTAGTTTTCTCGAACGGCTGGATTGCAGATGAAGATGGTAAAGTATTTATCTATTATGCATCTTCCGATACGCGGCTGCATGTGGCAGTTAGCTCCATGGAAAAATTAATAGATTATGCCGTTAATACGCCTGCAGATGGGTATACCTCCGCTTCATCTGTTAACACCATTATTGGTATGATAAAGAAAAACGGGGCATATAAGGCTGCGTCGCATAAAGATGCAGCTATACCCGGGCAGTTAATATAAAAGAATACTGAACAACAAATAAAAAATAAAATGACTATGACAGGTAAATACCATGGATTAACAGTTGCTTTTTGCGTGGCGGCTATTTTTGCATTTTCCTGCGGTAAAAAAGCGGGTACCACCCCCCCCGTAGTGCCGCCAACAGATACAACCGTGGCGGTCGCCCCTGCCATAGACCCTTCAGTGGCCAATACCATTGGTTTTTTCCTGGACGACTGGCAGCCTAAATCATTTACAACACCTTCTTACAATGATGTTCCGCTGGCCGGGGGAATCGTAAACACGGTAACGGTTGATGCCTCCAATATTATAACTAAAATCCCTTTGTCTGAGTTTGGTCACAATGCAGTTTGGTGGATGGGGCCGGTTGCAGGCGATCCAAAATTTATAGTACCCATTACCAACCTGCATCCGCATATCATACGTTTTCCGGGCGGCAGTTCCAGCGATGCATATTTCTGGAATGCACAACAGGATATACTGCCTGCTGATGCACCTCTGAAACTAACAAAGGATGATGGCACAAAAGATAATCCTGGTTATACGTACGGAAAAACAAATTATAACTGGCAATGCAACCTGGATAATTATTACAGCATGCTGCAGCAAACCAATAACAAGGGCATCATAACCGTTAACTATGGTTATGCACGGTACAGCACATCGGTAAATCCGGTGGCTGCTGCGGCACACCTGGCAGCAGACTGGGTGAGGTATGATAACGGGCGTACACAGTTGTGGGAGGTTGGTAATGAAAATTATGGTAACTGGGAATGGGGCTACCGGATTGATGTAACTGCCAATAAAGATGGACAGCCTGAGTATTTAACCGGTGCATTATATGGCCAGCATTTTAAAATATTTGTAGACTCCATGCAAAAAGCGGCCGGTGAAACTGGCAAGAAAATTTATATCGGGGCAGTAACGGCAGAAGCACCTGCACCTGAACCCTGGCAGACAAATACCCGCAAAACCTGGAATGCAGGTATGATGCCCGCAGTAAACGGCAGAGCTGATTTTTATGTTGCGCACAATTATTTTACGCCCTATAATACCAACGCCAATGCTGATGTGATATTGGCCGCAGCCCTTACAGAGCCATCCACCATGATGAATTATATTACCCAGACCCTGCAGGCAAATGCTGCTGCCATTAAACCCATTGCCATGGATGAATGGAATATTACCTCTAATACTTCCAAACAGCAGGTATCAAATGTGAGCGGCGTTTTTGCTACCCTGGTCATGGGCGAAGCATTGAAAAATAAATATGGCATGGCAGCACGCTGGGATCTTTTGAACGGGTGGAGCAACGGTGATGATCATGGGCTATTTAGTTCAGGCGACGAACCCGGTGCGGCCAAATGGGATCCGAGGCCTTCTTTTTACTATATGTATTTTATGCAGAAAATGCTGGGCGACAGGTTGGTGGCTGCGTCTGTGGTTGGCAATGCTGGTGTTAAAGCCTATGGGTCTACTTTTTCTTCTGGCCAGGCAGGTGTAGCATTGGTGAATATTACTACCAGCGCCCAGGTAACAGAAGTAAAGATTAAAAACTTTAATGTGGGCAGCCGCTTTTATTGGTACAGCCTTGAAGGCAGTAATGATAATGGAGAATTTTCAAGAAAGGTATTTGTGAATGGCAGTGGGCCTGCTGGTGTTGCCGGTGGCCCTCTTGATTACGCCACACTTAAAGCAAGTTCCGCAGCAACCAGTACCGGCATCAGGGTTAGTATACCGCCCAGGGGGGCTGTGTATATCGTTGTTGATAAAAAATAATTGTGTAGTGAGAAAATAACTGCGGATGAGTGATACAAAAGTATACGAAGCGGAATTGGCAGCAGAACTAAAGCAGCTACTATCGTTCTGGATGGATCATACTGTTGATCATAAACAGGGCGGCTTTTACGGCAGCATCGATCATAATAATATCGTTAATACTACAGCAGCTAAAGGGCTTGTGCTGAATGCCCGGATACTTTGGAGTTTTGCTGCGGCTTATAATTTCACCCAGGATGAAAAATACCTGCCTGTAGCTGAACGCGCCCACTTGTACCTGCTTGATCATTTTATTGATGAAAAATACGGTGGCGTATATTGGTCTGTTGATGCAAGTGGCAATCCACTCAACAACCGCAAGCAGGTATATGGTCTTGCATTTTATCTGTATGGATTAAGTGAATACTACCAGGCCGTGCGGGAGCCTGCCGTGCTGCAGCAATCCATTGATTTATTCAGCCTCATAGAAGAAAAAAGTTTCGATATAGTGCAAAAGGGCTATTACGAAGCATTTGGCAGGGACTGGCAGCCCTTGCCGGACCTCCGGCTAAGCGATAAGGATGCCAATGAAAAGAAAACAACGAATACGCACCTGCATATTATTGAAGCGTATGCCAATCTGTACAAGCAATGGCCCAATGAATTGCTGCGGAGCAGGATTGTGCAGTTGCTGGAAGTGTTTAATGCGTATATGATTGATAAGAAAACGGGTCACCTGGCATTGTTTTTTGATGAGTATTGGAAAGTGAAGCCCGATGTTATTTCTTACGGGCATGATATTGAAGCTGCCTGGTTATTACAGCAATGTGCTGCCGTCATCAATGACACTGGCTGGCTGAATAAAATGAAAAAAAATGCCCTGCTGATTACCAACGCCGCCATGGAGGGGCTGGATGCAGACGGGGGATTATGGTACGAGTACGATCCGCAGCATCATTTATTAATAAAGGAAAAGCACTGGTGGCCACAGGCCGAAGCTATGCTGGGTTTTTACAATGCGTGGCAGCTTACTGAACAGGAAATATACCTGCAGGCCTCCCGCAATAGCTGGCGCTTTATAAAGCAATATATCCGCGACAAAAATGGGGAATGGATCTGGGGCGTGCAGGCAGATTATTCGGTTATGGAAAACAAAGACAAAATCGGATTCTGGAAATGTCCTTATCACAATAGCCGTGCCTGTATAGAAATGCTGCAAAGGATGCAGCGGCGATAAAACGCAGCACAAATTTAAGTATGTCAGGATTTGTTATTGCAGTGCTTAAGCCAGCCAGGTTAATGTACTGCATGTATGATACTGCAAAGAAGTAATTGGATATATTATAGATCAATCATTTTTTCTCAATCCAGTAATTGGCCGTCTGCGTTCCTGCTTCCAACACTATTTTATAAAAACCAGATGGCTTGCCTGATAAGTCAAAGGCCGCTTTCTGGCGGAAGATTGGCACCGTTCCCAGTAAATCATAGGCATCTTTGCCGCCGGTTTTAAAATGATTGGTTAAGCTGATCCATACTTTCAGGTTACCGGTTTTGCTAACCGCTTTCCAGTTTATGGTAACACTATCATTGTTATACTCAAACGCAGGTGTCATAAAAGAGAGCGGGCCGGTAAAAGCTGTGCCATCTGTTTCAAATGCAATGTCTCTGGCAGGGGTGATGCCCATATAACCAGCAATGGCAGGCATAATATCTGTAACAGCAGAATGCGGTGCACTGAATTGCTGGTTCAGGTTTTTAGCATTGGTAAATATCCAGCTGGACCGTTCCCGGTTACTTTGTCCTCCATGCCCTTTACCAGTGGCAGAATCACGGCCATGGTCAGTTGTAATAACCAGGAGCCATTCTTCATTAAAATGTTGCTCCCGGAACTGGATCGCCTGCCATATATAACCAATCCTTTTGTCTGCCAGCTCCACCGCGTCGTAAAATGCAGGACTGTCGCCATATTTATGCCCCATATCGTCTGTGTATTCCAGGTATACCCATGACAGATCAGGAGCTTTTATCTGGATGGTTTGTGCTGCTTTTTTAGCTACGCTTTCATCAATATTACTCATGTAATCTTTCTTCGCGTCGTGCGGATAATTCACTGTATCATTTTCAAGCCCGTCATAAACATAATCTACTGCAATATTCCCTGTGGCAGCGAGCTTGTCGCCCACCAGTTTAGTGCGGTTGTCTTCCCAGCTTGAAAAAATACCTGTTGTTTTATGGGGATACTGTTGCTTTAACAAACGGAATATAGTTGGGTAATTATAATTGGGAGCGGCAATATCATTGTCCCATACATTGTGTTTATTCACCCATACACCGGTCAGTACACTATTGTATCCCACCGCAGAAATGGTAGGCGTCTGGTTATAACTTCCTTTTACGCCGCCCACGTAAGAACGGGTATAGCCACCTTTTTTTGCAATAGCCTGCAGGTTGGGAACGGATAATCTTTCTATTACATCAGCGGGTATACCATCTGCAATAATAAAAACCGTTTTTCTTATTTTTGTTTGTGCGCCTGCTGCAAGGGCTAACAAAAAGCACAGCGCCGCTGAAAGTAGCAGCCGGCGAAAAAATAATACTGTATAATTCATGATTGAATATATGAAGGAGTAATAAAATCAGCATCCGCGGCTGACAAGATAACAAATAAATAATTTTTACGGTAGCGGTTTTGTTGGGTTGCAACAAATTGTTATTGTGCAGTAAGCTGCGCAAGCCGGGCAGGCTACGATATTAGAAATTTCATGTACTGGTATAATAATAAAAATGCCTATGGCGTACGACCTGTGCTATTCCCTATGAACTCTATGCTGATGGAAGCGTATTATCAGAAACCAAGATTTTTTAAGATAAAGTTCTGTGCCGGCAATACAATTTTTGGTCTACAGTCAGCCGGTGTTCCTTTCCTTGTATATGCCCATATGCGCGAGGAAATGAATGTGCGATCATATGCGGTTTCAGCGGGTGATCTCATTACTGATGAGTGGAACATACAAGATTTTACAGATGGAATTTATCACCTCAGTTACATGGCCCTAACGGATTTTTCAGGGAATTCCGCGGCAGCGCGGGAGATCCGCCGGTTGCAGTAAGCGTTGGCTATGAAAGTACTAAATCAGGTGTAAACCGACTTACCGGTAACATGGAAATTAAATTAGTAAATCTGCACAAACCAAATTATACACTTGAAATTATTGACAACGCTTATTGTGGTGCCCCACGTACAGTACTGGCACAGGGATCCCACAGTATTGTACTCAATCTTTTAAAAAGTTTTGGCTGGTACGATTTTACAGTGCGGATTAAAGGCAATCCTTCATTCCAAAAAAGATATGCCGGCCATGTAGAAACCGGCAAAGAAAGTTTTACCGATCCGTTGATGGGAGGCGTGTAAAGAAACGTGCCATGTCTAAAGCCCCGGTACCATAAAAGACCTTAACCTTAGTTTCGGAGAGATGTCAATCGCTGTTAACTTTCTAAAAGTCTACCGGTCATTCATTTCTCAAATTTGTAACCGGGTTTTCCAGCGCTGTTTTGATTCCCTGGTAGCTAACTGTAAGCAATGCAATCAGTACTGCGAGCAAACCAGCAATTGCAAACATCCACCAGCTCAGCTCAATATGGTATGCCATGTTGCTGAGTAGTATTGTCATCAGCCAGGCGGCCAATGGTGCCACCAGCAGGAATGCGATAATAACTGGTTTTAAAAAATCACGGGAAAGTGAAAGCCATACATTCTGTAAACTTGCGCCAAGTACTTTTCTAATGCTCATTTCTTTACTGCGCCGTTCTGCAAGAAAAGCAGATAGTCCATACAGCCCCAGGCAGGAGATAAATATGGCCATGCCGCCGAATAAGGCCGCCACCAATCCAAAAGCGGAGAATTCTTCAAATCTTTTCTGGTAATTATCTTTTGTAAATGCGTATTCAAAAGGATAAGCTGGGTTTATTTTCTTTGCAACTTTTTCAATTTGGGCAATTGTTTGCCGCCAGTTTCCATTGTTTTGGATGCGCACAAAAATATGGCCGAGGTTATTGTTTTGTAAATAAACTGCCATGGGGGCCACTGTTCCGGAAGGGTTATTAAAAACGAAATTTTTAAAAACACCAATGACCCGGTTACTGCCAACGATCGTACCAACAACCGGTGCTTTCAATCCCATTTTTTCTACAGCGGTCTGGTTAATCAGGCAGGCGGTAGTATCAGTTCCAAATGCCGGACTGAAATCACGCCCTTCTATTATTTTTAAACCGGTTGTTTTTGTCCAGTCGTATTGAACCCGCGTTACAATAATGCTTAACTCTTGTCCGGGTATTTTTCCGGGCCAGTTCAAGCCGGTAACACTTCCGCCAAACTGGAGGATGTTATCTGAGCCGGCAGATACACTTGTAACCCCTGCTATTGCAGCCATTTCGTTTTTAAATACCCCAATATTCGCTGAGAGCTTGCCGGTAGCGGCAATCTCAACCAGGTTCTCCTGGTCGTACCCGATAGGCCTGTTCCTGATATAATTTATTTGCCTGAAAATAACGATGGTGCCAATGATCAGGAAAATGGAAATGATAAACTGAAAAGTGACCAGTACACTTCTTAACCTGCCGCCTTTTTTGCCACTGCCCGTTACGCCTTTTAAAACCATTACCGTTTTAAAACGGCTCAGAAAGATAGCGGGATAACTGCCTGCTACCAGGCCGGTAAACAGACCAATACCAATCAGAAACAGCCAGAGCCGGGTGTCAAAGAAATTAAAGTGCAGGTTGTTATCAGTAAACTGGTTAAACGACGGTAATGCAAGTTGTGCCATTAATACACCCAGCAGCAGTGCAATCAATGTCATTAACATGGCTTCGCTGAAAAATTGAAAAATGATCAGTTTGCGGGAAGCGCCCAGCACTTTGCGCACGCCTACTTCACGTGCGCGGTGTTCAGAACGGGCTGTTGCCAGGTTCATAAAATTGATACAGGCAATCAGGATAATAAACAGACCAAAAATAGCCAGCATGGCTACCATATAAATTCTGCCACCACTTGGTTTGCCGTTACTGAAATTTCCATGCAATCTTTTAGCTGCCATTGGATATACAAATAGATTGACTCCTTTCTCATTCGATCTGGTTTGGATTAGTTTAGTCAATTTTGTATTGAGTGCCGGTATGTTGGAACCTGTCTTTAATCTCACCCAGGTGTTAATACGGCTGTCATCCCATTTGGTCAGCCATTTGTTGCGTGTTTCATAAAACTGAAAGGGAAGTACCATTTCAAACTGAATGCTGCTGTTCGATGGCACATCCTCCACAACAGCACCAACTTTAAAGCTGTTTTCGTTTTTAAAAACAATTGTTTTGCCCATTGGATTTTCATTGCCGAATATTTTTTTTGCAGCCGCGGCGGTAATCACCACTGAACTCGCGTCCTGCAGCACTTCTGCAGGATTACCTTGCAGCGCAGGAAAACTCATCATATTAAAAAGATCCGGCTCGGCATAAATACCAGACTCGTATACCGTTTTATCGCCAGCCCTTGTTAATTCATTACCAAAATAGGCAACCCTGGCCGCATACTTTGTTTCCGGCATTTCATTTCTGAGCGCAGCAGCCATAGGGCCCGGAGTGGCGTTCCCGGTTGAAATGCCATCCGAATGCTGTTGGTTCTGCATTAGTAAATACAGATTGGGAAGTTGGGCGTGAAATTTATCGTAGCTGACTTCGTCAACGATTAAAAGTAAAATAACAATGCTTGTTGCCAAACCAACGGCCAGGCCACCAATGTTGATGATAGAAGATATTTTGTTTTTGAGGAGGCTGCGCCAGGCCATTTTTAAATAACTTTCAAGCATGGTTAATTTTTTGCAGACTTCCATCAAAGCCTGGTTAGTAAGAACAATTACAGGTAAGATAGTCAGCCATTAAAATGCCAGTTGCTTAAAAACTTATCAATCAATGCCAAATGGCTAAATGCTTTGCAGGTAGTGTCCGTTATTGATACAACAATTGTACGGAAGCATTCATTACTTTGCTTTCTTTCTCAAATCTAGATTTTGAAAGAAAAATATCCTCGCTATATTAATATTCTTGTATTTGTTACCTGCGGACAATTGCTGAAAAAGGTTGCTATAGCCTGCCTGTATATTACTGTTTTTGGATAGCTGGTATTTAAACCCCAGAAAGAAGCGGTTCTGATCAAAATAGTTATTTACAATTTCTTTCCCAAAATTAATGTGTAATTCATCGTTGGCGATAAAGGACAAGCTGTTTGGCTGCAGTCCGTCTTTTACCAGCGGAACCTCATACAGGATATTGTACCTTAAACGCCAGTTAAAATTGTAACCATCTGCGAGTGCTGCATCATTGGCTATTTTACGACGGAAGCGCTCTTCCAGCCGGAACCATTGCATTAAACGAGTTTTTTTAAAGGCAGTATGCCATTGCAGCTGCTGCCAGGCGCGGTGCTCTGGTTGTGTAATATCTTTATGGTTATCTCCCGGGAAAAGAAAAACACGTGCATAGCCTGCCGTTAGTTTGGTTGAATTGTCAATATAGTAGGTTAAGCCCAGCCGGATGATAGCCTGTGAAAAATTATTGGTCAAATCTTCTTTTGTACGCAGGTGCAGATCAGTCCACATACCCCATTTATTGCTGAACCTTGCCTGGTTATAATAGCCCAGCCATACCTGCTCAATATTTTCTGTGCTTTTGGCAGATTGCGCATACAGCATACTGCCGCAGATTGCCTGCAGGCAAATAATACAAAGGGCCCTTTTCATACTGCAAAGAAATAAAAAAAAGACCTGTATTTTATATACTGGCCTTTTTTTTATTTCTTATGGAAACCGCTTCATTATTTGTTGAATATACCGTCTATTGTAATGGCCACGTAATAAAGGGCGCCAATGGTGGGACCGCCGGCATACTGGAGGTAGCGGTGATTAAAGATGTCTGCACCACCCAGTTTAATGCTGGCTTTTGCTTTTGGTATGCGGTAGGTGACCTGCGCATCTACGGTGCTGTAAGATGAAATCTCGCCGGTTACCAACGGGCTCTCCCACAGGAAAGCATCCTGCCATTTCCATACAATGTTAAAACCAACATTTTTCACAATCTCACGGTTACCAAAAGAAAGGTTGGTAGACCAGCGCGGCGTATTGAAGCCGGTAACAAAAATGTCATTGGACTTATTGGCTTTCATTTCATTAAAGCTCACATTGCCACCGATGGTATATTTTTTATAGAAATTATAGGTTAAGCCAATAGCCGAGCCAAAATTGTTATAACTGTTTTTAGCGTTTGTGTATACGCGGTACCTGTCCTGTCCCTTACTGGCCGCGGTAGTGCCGGTAACTGTTGTAGCGTCCCTGTTCCTGTCCAGCATGGCAAGAACAGCAGCATCAGATCCTACCGTTTCGCCTTTTGGCACATACACCTGTACCTGGCCAAGGAAGCCATCATATTTGTTGCTGTAGGCATCAATATCGATCACCAGCCTGTTATTTAGCAAGACGCTTTTATAACCCACTTCAAAAGAGGTAATGCGCTCCGGGCGGGCTTTGGGCAGGTTAGCTACTTCCAGCAAATTCCTGTTGGCCAGCGCTGCTGCATCTGTATTGCCCTGGGCACTTACTGCTGCGTTAAAATTAATAATGGAAGCCTGTGTATAACTGTTGTCAAGATAACCCAGTCCTTCATTAATGTAAGACAGACTGCCAACACGTTTAACCCTGCCATTGTTTACATACGACAATGCTTCAAACAGGGCGGGAAAACGGTAACCCTGCTGAAACGTAAACCGGAAATTATGAAGTTTATTTACGGTATAAACGGCTGCCAGGCGCGGCGTTAATTTGGGATCAAATTCAGGGTTGTAGTCGTAGCGGAGAGAACCAAACAATTTTAATTTTTCCTCAAAAAACGTTTTTGTTACCTGGGCAAATCCACCAAACTTTTTATAAAGCACATTCTTGCCAAAACTGCCATCTTTTAAAGGGGTGTTGCGTTCCGCTATCGGACGGGCGAAATCAACAAAATTATTGCCGTCTGGGATGATTTCATAAATGCGGGCATCAGCGCCTATCAGCAGGTCAACCACTTTTACTTTTTTAGATAAATCCCATTGCGCTTCTGTATGGTAGAGGCGGCTTTTCTGAACCAGTGCCGCACCACCCGTTTCCGGTGCATCGGGGATGGAAGAAGATTTGATATCCCAGTTATTCAGTCCGATAATAGTGTTTTTTAGTTTGTCAAATTCCGGTGTGCCTGGTTTTACACGGCTGGCATCTGCCTGGTCACGAGCAAACTGCGCGGCTGCAGCAAGATTGGTAGAAGTTAATGCACCACCGTTGGCGCTTGCATAAGCATTCAGTGCGTTCTTGTATTTAGTGCCCCAACTGGTCGCGGTTTTGGTATCGGTAGCGCCGCCACTGTACAGATCCATATTATCTGCAAGCGGTTTTACATTGTAAGAATCGCCGGTGTTTTCAAGCGATACATAGCTGCGGATCACAAAATCATTTCCTTTCAACTCCAGGTGATGGTTTTGTACCACTACATTGTCTAAACGGATTTTATTGCCCCGTTGAAAAACACCGCTCATATTACCCCTGCGGTAAGAATACGATAATTCCAGTTTTTCTGTAATGCGGTAGTTCAATCCAAGATCAAGTTTGAAATTACTTACTTTCGGACTTACCAGGTCAGTCTCCCAATAGCCAGTACGTGCCACTCTTAAGGTCTGGTTGGTTTTGCCATCAATAGTTAGCCCGCTCAGCGACACTACGTTACTGCCGGCGAGTGCATCATCACCATATTTATTCCAGCCATCAAAAGCAACATTGCCTGCTCCATTCAGTGCGGGGAAACCAGGATTGGCACTTTTAAGATTGTTGGTGTTTTGATCCAGCCGGGTATTTGAGCGCCAGTCGGTACCCTGCATGTAGCCAAGGTTTATTTTGAAAGCAAATTTATTGTTGAAGGCTTTTGCGTAGCGTATAGCCGATTCAGTTAGTACGCTTGGGTCATGGTCAATACCATCCACATGATTAATACCTGTTTTATGATAAAGGCTTAATCCCTGGTAGGTAAAAGGACTTTTGGTAAGCAGGTTGGCCATGCCATTGATGGCATTCATGCCATATAGTGCGGAAGCTGCACCCGGGGTAATTTCTACGCTGGCAATATCCAGTTCTGTTGGCCCGATGGCATTGCCAAGTGGCACACCGAGTGTAGCAGCCTGCATATCTACTCCATCTACCAACTGCATAAAGCGGAAATTATTGGGTATATTAAAGCCACGGGTATTAGGGACTTTGAAGGTAAGACTGGAGGTAGTCATCTGCACCCCTTTTACATTTTCCAGGGCATCATAAAAGCTCGGTGCTGCTGCTTCGCGGATGGCACGGATGTCTAACTTTTCGATGGCCACAGGAGATTTTAGAATGCTTTCAGCCACGCGGGAGGCAGTTACCACCACCGCATTGCCAAGAATGGTTTGTGTAACCAGTTCTATCTGGAGGTTGGAACCGAGGTTTCTCACTTCAAACTCCTGTTGCCTGAAGCCTATCGATGAAAAGATCAGGGTGAAGGGCAGTTTGGTTTTTGTCCTTAATTTGAAACTGCCGTCTTTACTGGTAATGGTACCGGCTATGGTACCTTTTACCTGTACGCTCACATCGGAGAGGGGCTCTTTATTTTCCTGCCCGGTTACTTTGCCGGTTATTTCTATAAGACTGTTATTATCCTGTGCAGCAATATTGCCTGTGAGCAATAATGCAAACGGAAGCAATAACAGCAGCAATACTTTTTTCATTGCAGGAATAACAGGCAGGGCAGGAGTGTATAACATTTCAGACAGTTGCATTGTCTTTCTCATAATCAACGGGTGTTTAATGTTATTGTCTACTGTAATGGTAGACTATTAAGATAAAAAAAAGGATGATTAAATACAGCAACCAGCGCCGCTGTAGCGGAAAAAAAACAACATCGCCGGCTCATTAGTATCAATGTGGTATTTTGCATGAATGGTTTCTTTTTTATTAGCCGGGGCAAATGTAGGTATTTTTTATTTAGTCTACAAAAATAGTAGGATAAATTCAATTTGAACGGGCATTTCGTTTTCATTGAAGTGGCAGGCATTGCAGCTGTTTTTTGAAATGCAAATCCGGTAAGCCAGGTTGCTTACAGGAGTTTTGATAATATTTTAAGGCTCCAGATAATTACCAGTATACCCAGCAGGATGAAAGAAATCTTCCGGGGAAGTTTACCAGCCAGTTTTGCAGCGATCGGCGCCGCAACAAAGCCTCCGATGATTAAGGCAACAATGGTTTGAATATGGGTAACACCCAATAATATAAAAAAGGAGAAAGCGCTGGCAAGCGTAACAAAGAATTCTGTAAGGCTTACAGTACCTATTACAAAACGCGGACTCCTGCCTTTGGTGATCAGTGTAGTAGTTACTATCGGTCCCCAGCCCCCGCCGCCGAATGAATCCAGGAATCCGCCGAGTCCGGCCAGTGCGCCGTACTGTTTAAATTTTTTTGTTTGCTTAAGTTTTATAAAAGCATTCAGTAAAATCTTCACTCCCAGAAAAAGGGTATAGGCTGCCAGGATGGGCCTTATATACGCCGAATATTTTTCTCCCAGGAAAACCAGCAGGAATGCGCCCGCTACAGCTCCTATTACGCCGGGTATGACCAATATGCGGAATAGTTTTTTATTAACGTTGCCAAATTTATAATGGCTGTAACCCGATGCTCCACTGGCAAACATTTCTGCGGTATGAATACTGCCGCTGATGGCCGCCGGGTTAATGCCGGTTGACAGCAATATGGAAGCGCTGGTTACGCCGTAACCCATTCCGAGTGCACCGTCTACCAGCTGTGCAACAAAACCAGCGAGTACCATCCAATGGAAGTTTTTATCCAGGTGGGTATAAATATTCCGGAAACTTTCCTTTACATCAGGTACGGCGATATATGAAAAAACTACGTGACCCAGGATCATAAAGGCGAAAGCAAGCAGGCTGTAAGTAGCCAGTTTCTGCCATTTCTTTTGTTCAGGTTTGCTGACAGGGTCTTCCCCTGTGTCTCTTGTTTTAGCAGCCAGCACTTTTGTAAGGTCGTCCAGCTGTTTTACTTTCTCTGTAAAATCGCCTTTAAGATCATTACGGATAAGCTGCATGTTGCCCAGCAAACCATCTATTTCATCCGGTATCAGTTCGTTGAGCTGCTCGCGCATTCTTTTGGCAATAGTGGGGGATTTACCATTTGTAGAAATAGCAATTTTGAGATCGCCTTTCTGTACAATGGAACCAAGATAAAAATCACATTGCTCGGGTGTGTCTGCTACATTTACCAGCAGTTTTTTTTCTTTGGCAACTTCCCTCACATAGCTGCTCACGGCTTTATCATTAACGGCTACAAGCACCAGCTCTTTGCCTTCCAGATCTTCGTCACGAAAAGGCCTTTCTTCCAATATAACTGCGGGGTGATGCGTGGCCAGCGATTTAATTTCATCGCTGATATGCGTGGCCACTATTTGTATACTTGCGTCAGGGGCGTTTTGCAGCAATGCCATTAACTTTTCCAAACCTACATACCCACCACCAACCAATAAAACGTTCAGGTGCTCCAGTTTTAAAAAAACAGGAAACAGGCGGTTTTTGCCCGTGTTGACTGCTGCCGTAGTAACTGGTATGGATGGAGAAACGGTGTTGCTCATACTGAGACTGCAAAAATAGGTTATTCCCTACTCATTTAGTAGACTAATGAAAAGTATTTTTATGTATTTGCGTTCAGTAATAATCTTAACGTTTTTTATATCAGGCAGTTGTCAATATTTTACGCATCGCAAAATCACCAAATCCTTCTGCCGCAATTCTTTCTTCTGAAAAACGGCCAAACAATGCATCCAGTTCCTGCAGGATGCCAGGTTCATCCAGGTTTTCCTTGTATACCTTATTGAGGCGCATACCCACGCGGTCGCCGCCCAATTGGAGGTTGTAACGCCCGGGGGCCGTGCCCACAAACGCAATTTCTGCTGCTGAAGGGCGGGCACAGCCATTGGGGCAGCCGGTCATCCGCATAATAATATCCTGTTCCACCAAACCGTATTTATCAAGTAAGGGCTCAATCTTGCTGATCAATGCGGGCATGTAGCGTTGTCCCTCTGCCAGGGCCAGTGGGCAGGTTGGAAGGGCCACACAGGCAATAGCATTTTTACGTATGAGGGACGTCTTCTCCGTATAACTGAGTACATTAAATTGCCCCAGGATATTGTTAATGGCTTCTTTGTCCGCCGCGGCCACATCACTAATCATTACATTCTGGTTGGCGGTGAAGCGGAATGTACATTTGCCTGTTTTAGCAACCTCCAAAAGGGCCGTTTTTAATGCATGCTGTGCATCATCTGTAATGCGGCCATTTTCTACAAAGGCTGTGTAGTACCAGCTGCCTTTATCATTTGGCAGCCAGCCGTAATAATCACGGCGTTCAGAAAAGCTGAATGGTTTTGCTGCTTGTATGGTAATGCCGGCCCGTCTTTCAATTTCTTCTTTGTACCATTCGGCGCCCACTTTATCAACAGTATATTTTAAACGCGCCAGTTTTCTGTCGCTGCGGTTGCCATAATCACGTTGTATGGTGGCTACCTCATACACAGCTTTCAGGGTTTGTGCTCCTTTTTCTACAAAGCCAATCACGGTGCCCAGTCTTGCATAGGTGGCCGTGTTGCCGTGAGTAGTAGACATGCCACCGCCGATGGCGATATTAAAACCTTTCAATTCATTGTTTTCAATAATGGCAATAAGCCCAAGGTCATTGGTGAAAACATCCACATCATTATTAGGCGGAATAACAATGGCTATTTTAAATTTACGCGGCAGGTACCTGTCCTGGTAAAGCGGATCTTCTTCTTCTTTTTTATCAGCAATTTTTTCATCATCCAGCCATATTTCATAATAGGCTTTCGTTTTGGGCATCAGCAGGGTGCTGATCTGGTCTGCATAGCCAAATACTTCTTCGTGTACCGGTGACTGCTTTGGATGTGAGCTGCACAGCACATTGCGGTTGATATCGCCACAGGTGGCTATTGAATCCAGCAAAGCTTCACTGAAAGAAGTAATGGTAGGTTTTATTTTTGATTTCACCAGGCCATGCAACTGAATGGTCTGACGGGTAGTAATTTTAATAACACCGGTGGAATTTTTTCCGGCAATTTCATGCATGGCTATCCATTGCGCTGCAGTAAGCAAACCACCGGGCAGGCGCAACCGAATCATAAAGGTGTAGAGGCGATCCAGTTTTTTCTCCGCCCTTTCTTCTCTTCTATCGCGGTCATCCTGCTGGTACATACCGTGAAATTTGATCACGGCCTGGTCGCCTTCGCGGATGGCGCCCGTTATCTCATCTTTCAGGCTCTGTACAATTTCACCCCGTAGTCCATCGCTGGCCTGCTTTATTTTTTCTATACCAGAAAGGTTGTGCTGTGTATCTGACATGTGCTACTGTTGTATAAAGTCTTTTGTTATAATAATTGTACGCTGGTGGAAGCTGGCTAATCCGGATCGCGACAACTAATTTTATCCGTTCCGTTTATATCCTGTTATTTTCCCAATCTCCCGGTACTCAATAAACGTCTTCTGAATACCTGCCTTCATTCTGCATCTGCAGAAAATATTCTTTTGCTTCTTCCGCTGTTTTTTCGCCGTATTTTTCAATGATGCCTACCAGCGTATGTTCTACATCAATGCTCATCGGATCTTTTTTACCACATAAGTAGACGTAAGCACCTGACTTTATCCAGTTGTACAACTCAGCGCCCTGCTGCTGCATCCGGTGCTGCACGTATATTTTTTCCGGCTGATCGCGGGAGAAGGCCAGGTTTATTTTTGTAAGCACACCGGTTTCAAACCAGTTTTGAATTTCAGTCTGGTACAGGAAATCGCTGGCAAAATATTGCTCTCCAAAAAACAGCCAATTCTTACCAGTAGCGCCGATCGCATCCCGTTCTGCTAAAAAAGAACGGTAGGGGGCAATGCCGGTGCCCGGGCCAATCATAATAATATCTTTCTCTGGTGCCGGTAAACGGAATCGTTTGTTTTTTTGTACAAAAAAGTTGATGGATGTATTTACTTTAAGCGATCCCAGGAACGCAGAGCAAACACCGTATTTTTTTTCCTGGTTAACTATGAAAATATCTTTTGCAACGATGGCATGCACTTCCCCGCTGTGTGCGGATGGAGCAGAAGCCATGGTATACAGGCGTGGCGCAACCGGATTTAAAATAGCCAGTACTTCTTCAAACTGCGCAGTATCTTTTACCGGGTAAGCTTTTAGCAGATCCGGCAAATCCATTTTTGTTTCAGCAATTTCACTGCCCACAATATTGCCATATCGTTTTATAACGGCCGTTATTAAATGGGAAATATTTAATTTATATTTTAACAGGTCAAAAATGGAATACGTTTCTTTTTTGTATTCGATCTTTTTACCGGCGTTGATACCTTTGGAAAGCGACAATATTTTTTCAACTGTGTTTGTTGCGTTCTCAGGTACAATTCCTATTGAATCACCCGGTTCATATTCCACACCATCGGCTGCAATTTCTATATGATAGGTTTCTTTGTTAGAGCCACGGTCGTTCAGGTTTATATTAGTGAGTACAGTACCCGTGTAGGTTGCTTTTTTGCCAGCAGGTTTCTTTTCTGCAGACGGCAGTACCGGTAAAGCTGCAGGCGCGGCCGTGGTTTTCTGCTCTGTTAATTTTTTTAATACGGTGGCAAACCACTGGTTGGCATCCTCATCAAATTCTACATCGCATTTCTGAATGCCTGCAATTCGGCTGCCGCCCAGTTTAAGCAATTGCTCATCCACATCTTCGCCGGCTTTGCAATACAGCGGGTAAGAAGTATCGCCCAATGCCAGTACACTGTATTTTAATTTATCCAGGTTAAATCCATTGTTATGGATATGGTCATAAAATTTTTTGGCTGCTTCAGGTGGTTCGCCTTCGCCCTGCGTGCTGATGATGGTTAAAAAATATTCTTCTTTCGGGAGATCGTTTAAGCGGTATTGATCAAGGCTTACCACTTTTGCATTGATACCGGCTTTTTTTGCTTTGGCAGCAAAATCGGTGGCCACCCTTTTTGAATTGCCGGTTTCTGTGCCGTAAGCGATGGTAATTTTATTTACCGCCGGTGCCTGTGCGGCGGCTGGCGTTTCAGCTGATGTGGCAGAAAGCTGGCCTGCAATATAGCCATGCATCCAGGCCAGTTCTTCTTTTGAAGCGCTGCCGATCAGATCAAGTAAGATTTTAAGTTTATGCTCTGGTAACATTTGTTTTGGCGTTGTCAGTGTTGGTTGTATGTAATAAGCTTCCCATCGGTTTAAAATAATATTCTTTGCTGTTGCTGTTGGGCAACCAGGCAAACTGCTGGTGCAGTGCGACCACTTTACCAATAATGACAATGGCGGGTGATACAAACCGGTTACCCTTCATGGTGTCATGGTAGGTATACAGGCTGCCGGTATGTACATGCTGGAGCGGGGTAGTTGCCTGTTCTATTACAGCCAGTAATTTGTCAGCTGCAATATTGTGGGCTGTTAACTTTTCTACTACCTCATCCAGTGTTTCAGACGACATATAAAAAACCAACGTATCATCCGTTGAAGCCAGGTCTTCCCAATAAGCATCCGTTACCACATCAGATTTATACAATGTAAGCAGGCGCACGGCGGTTGCATGTCCCCTTGCTGTTAAGGGGATACCTGCATAGGCCGCTGCCCCGGTTGCTGCCGTAACACCCGGTATTATTTCATACGGTATATTGTTTTCTACGAGTACCTGCAACTCATCCAGTATGTTGGAGAACAGGGAAACATCGCCCCCTTTTAAACGGACCACCAGTTTACCCTGCCCGGCATATTCTTTTATCATCCCGTTGATGCTTTGCTGTGGGGTAGAGAAACCACGGCGGCATTGCTTGCCAACATATATTATTTCCGTTTCATCGCGTACGTATTGCTTTAATATTTCATCACTCACCAGCCTGTCTGTGAGTACCACATCCGCCTGCTGCAGGTAACGGGCTGCCTTAACTGTAATCAGTTCAGGATCGCCGCAGCCGGCACCAGCCAGGATTACTTTGCCCGGCTTTATGCCGCTGTCAGATACAATATGGTGGTTAATTATTTCCATGTTTACAATACACATCAAAACTAAATCATAATTCCAGCCATCGATACCATTAATCACGGCCTTTATGGTAGAAAACAAATAAAAATTATAATTTTTTATCCTCGCCCGGCCGTTTTCTAAGAAGAAAGGCCCAGTCCCCTAAGCAGATGGGCAATCTTCGAAATTTCAATCCACTCGCTGATAACATTACTTTTACATCAACACCTGCTGTTGCATCAAGGGAACTATGAACTATGAATTGTGAACTGCCTCAATCATACAGGCACCAACGGTTACACAGCTGGTTTCATCAATTAAAATAGCGCCGCCATTCACCCTTAGCTTTTTATATGAATCAAACGCGATGGGCGAGGCGGTTTTAATAGTAGCCCTTATAATATCATTTAATCCTGCAGTTGCCGGTGCCGGTTCCTGTTGCAGGGTATTTACATTTAACTTATACGCAATTTCCTTAATGCTGCTTCTTACCACGCGGCTGTTGATCTGCAACAGATATTTGTTGCCGGGTACAAGGGGTTTGCTGTCCATCCAGCATAATAAGACTTCTATTTCATTACCGGTTTGCGGCTGATTGTCTGATTTTACTATGGTATCGCCCCGGCTGATATCAATATTGTCGGCCAGGTGCAGTATGGCGCTCTGCGGTGCAAATGCTTCTTCCACTTCTTTGCTGCCTACTTCAATGGCTTTGATGGTGCTCTCCATACCGGAAGGCTGTATGGTTACTTTATCGCCTTTTTTATAAATACCACTGATCACTTTACCGGCATAGCCACGGTAATCATGCAGGTCTTCTGTCTGCGGGCGGATAACATACTGTACCGGGAACCGCGCATCTGTTAAATTA
This sequence comes from Chitinophagaceae bacterium, assembly GCA_039916305.1. Classification (GTDB taxonomy): domain Bacteria; phylum Bacteroidota; class Bacteroidia; order Chitinophagales; family Chitinophagaceae; genus JACMLD01. The sequence continues at coordinate 44,736 of JBDSLR010000029.1, forward strand.
ATATCACTTTGTACTTCTGTTGTTTCAAGTATATGCAGCAAAGAATCGCCCTCATACCACGGGTACTTGTCTGATTTATCTACAATATTGTCGCCGTTTAGCGCACTGATGGGGATATAGGTAATATCTTTCAGGCCGAGCGATTTGGCAACCTCTGCATAATCAATAACAATATTGTTATACACATCCTGCGAATATTCCACCAGGTCCATTTTATTAATGGCGACAACTATGTGTGGAATATTAAGCAATGAGGCAATGATGGAATGACGGCGGGTTTGTTCTGCCACGCCATGCCTGGCATCCACCAAAATAATGGCCAGGTCTGCATTGGATGCACCGGTCACCATGTTGCGGGTGTACTGTATATGACCCGGCGCATCGGCAATAATAAACTTGCGTTTGGGCGTAGAGAAATATTTGTAGGCCACATCAATGGTAATACCCTGTTCCCTTTCTGCACGCAATCCATCGGTGAGCAATGCCAGATCTATTTCACCATCATCCCGGTTTTTACTTTGCTTTTCAATGGCTTCCAGGTGGTCAATCATAATTGACTTGCTGTCGTACAGCAGGCGTCCAATCAGAGTACTCTTGCCATCATCTACACTGCCTGCGGTTATAAAACGTAGTATATCCATTATCAGTATTTAGTACTCAGTATTGAGTATTTAGATTTTATGACTATTCATTTAGTGATATTTTAATTTATAAGCCAGTCTTGGTACCTGGTACTATATACTGGGTACTTAAAAATATCCACCTTTTTTGCGGTCTTCCATAGCCGCTTCGCTCACGCGGTCATCTATTCTTGTTTCACCGCGCTCACTTGTTTTGGTAGCGGTTATTTCAGTAATAATATCGTCTATGGTAGAGGCATTGGATTCTACTGCAGCTGTACAGGTCATATCGCCCACTGTTCTGTACCGCACTTTTTTCACGGATATTTTGTCGCTGGGGTCAAGCTGTATAAATTCAGAAGTAGCTATCAGCTGGCCTTCATATTCCAGTACTTCACGGTCATGTGCGTAATAGATAGAAGGCAGGTCAATTTTTTCGCGGCGGATATAATTCCATACATCCAGTTCTGTCCAGTTACTAATGGGGAATACGCGTACATTTTCTCCCTTATGTATTTTGCCATTGTAAGTATTCCATAATTCGGGTCGCTGAAGTTTTGGGTTCCACTGGCCAAACTCATCGCGTACAGAAAATATCCGCTCTTTGGCGCGGGCTTTTTCTTCATCGCGGCGTGCGCCACCGATGCAGGCGTCAAACTTAAATTCTTCAATGGTATCCAGCAAGGTATATGTCTGCAGGGCATTACGGCTGGCAAACTTGCCTTTTTGTTCTGTCAGGTTTTTTTGTTTGATGGTATCAACCACGCTGCGTACAATTAATTTTTCGCCCATTTGGGCAGCCATAGCATCACGGAAGTCAAGGGCTTCCTGGAAATTATGGCCGGTATCAATATGCACCAATGGAAAAGGAAATTTTCCGGGCCTGAATGCTTTCAATGCCAGGTGAACCAGTGTTATGGAATCTTTGCCGCCGGAAAACAATAAAGCGGGCCGCTCAAACTGGCCTGCCACTTCCCGGAAAATATGGATGGATTCTGATTCTAACTGGTCAAGGTAATCTAACTTGTAATCACTCATACGGTTCTTTCTTTTATTTGCAGCAACACTGGCCACTGGTAAACTGCTACAATTTCAGCGGACAAATAATTTTGACTAAAGACTCACGACTACAGACTCACGACTTTCTTCATTGGGCTCATGCACATGCAGGCCGCACTCTTTCTTATCGGCATCTTCCCACCACCACCTGCCTGCGCGGAAATCTTCGCCCGGCCTGATGGCACGGGTACAGGGTGCGCAGCCGATGCTTACAAAACCTTTATCGTGGAGTGGGTTATACGGAATGCTGTTTTCTTTTATGTATTGTTTTACCTCTTCGGTAGTCCAATGCAGTATGGGATGATATTTAATAACCTGGTTGGCTTCATCCCATTCAACCATCGGTAGGTTGTGCCTGTCTGCAGAATGTTCGGCACGAAGGCCGGTAATCCAAACGGCATTTCCAGCCAGCGCTCTTTTCAGGGGTTCTACTTTCCGGATAAAGCAACAGCCTTTGCGGTTATCAACCGATTCATAAAAAGAATTAGGACCTTTCTCTGCAACAAAGTTTTCCAGCAAATCCTGTTTGGGATAATAAGCTTTTATGCGGGCCTGGTATTTTTCGTTGGTGCTGTTCCATACAGAGTAAGTTTCGGCAAACATGCGGCCGGTATCAAGCGTAAAAATGCTGATGGGCAGTTTATTAGCCAGGATAGCATGCGTAATTACCTGGTCTTCGTAACTGAAGCTGGAAGAGAAAGTTACTTTACCGGGGTATTCTGTTGCCAGTACGCTGAGGGGAGTTAATATGTTTAGTCTATCTTTTTGATAGGTTATTTGGGATAAGTTGTCTTTAAGTGTGTCAATCATATATGCCGTAGTTTGTGTGGGTGAAAATGGGCAGTTGCTGTGACTGCGTGCTGCAAAAAACTCAACAGCGACAGTGCCACTTAATGGACTGCTGAAAGAGATGCCGGTTGCTGTTAGCTGTTGTCATAATATAACAGGATAAGTCTACAAACTTGGTAGGCAAAGGTAAGGTTTGGAGACCAAGGCCAAAAATTTTTCTGGTCGGTTTAACACATGTATGGCGGTATAAACGTTTGTTAGTCTGGCCGGTTAAAGCATGGTATGTCAATGTATGTATGCTTATCGAACGTATTGGGAAGTCCTTGTTATATTTGTTGCGGGCCACGCCGGCGTATGTGTAGCAGCGACCGGGCCGAAAAGGCATACTATTGTGAATGATGCCTGATTTACAGTAGTTTGTTTATATATCAATCATACTTGAAATCTTTTTAAATGAGTCATTCAAATGCAATAAGGGTGTTGGTGGTGGGTTGTGGTAATATGGGTGTTTCGCACGCGCATGCGTATCATATGCTCGACGGTTTTGAAGTTTGCGGGTTGGTGGCAAGGGGTGCTTCAAAGGAAGTGCTGAACCAGCAGCTGGGCGGTAAGTACGCGCTGTTTACAGACTTTGAAGAAGCGTTAAAAGTAACCAAACCGGATGCGGTTTGTATTTCTACTTACCCGGATACGCACGAAGCTTTTGCCTTGAAAGCACTGGAAAGCGGTTGCCATATTTTCCTTGAAAAGCCGCTGGCTGATTCGCTGGCAGGGGCTATACGGGTGGCGGCTGCCGCAAAGCAGTCCGGTAAAAAATTAGTGGTGGGCTATATTTTGCAGCACCATCCTTCCTGGCAGCGATTTACTGCAGAAGCGCAGCAACTGGGCACACCGCTGGTCATGCGCATGAACCTGAACCAGCAGAGTCATGGTGCCATGTGGACTACGCACCAGAACCTGATGAAGAGCCTTAGCCCGATAGTGGACTGCGGCGTGCATTATATAGATGTGATGTGCCGCATGGTACAATCGCGGCCTGTAAGCGTAAGTGCTATTGGCGCCCGGCTTACAGAAGTGATTCCTGCAGGCAATTACAATTATGGCCAGCTGCAGATACGTTTTGAAAACGGTAGTGTGGGTTGGTATGAGGCAGGATGGGGGCCCATGATGAGCGAAACTGCTTTTTTTATCAAAGATGTTATTGGTCCTAAAGGGTCAGTCTCCATTGTAGCAGGGGAAGCCAGTGGGTCTGGAAAATCTGATTCTGTGGCGGCGCATACCAAAACGGAATCCATCCGCATCCACCATGCTGCATTAGACAGTGACAACCAATTTACCCGGAAGGATGAATGGATAAACCTGGAAGACGAGCCTGATCACCAGGAACTTTGCAACCGCGAACAATCTTTCTTCCTGCGTGCCATCCGCGAAGACCTTGATCTTTCTGCGCATGTGCAGTCTGCCGTTGACAGTTTACAGATTGCGTTTGCCTGTGATGAATCTGTAAGGACGGGCAGGGTAGTGGAGTTATGAGGAAACCAATTTAAGAAATTTGATTTATTGTATATAAAAAAGGTGCTGGCTTCAGTAGCCAGCACCTCTACGTTTTGTGATGTTATAGTATGTTGTGGGCAACATACTGACTGCCGGCCAATTAATTTTTATTCGCGGCTTCTCTTGCAGCATCTTCCTTCATCTTATCATTGGCGGTAATGGCAAACTCCACCCGCCTGTTTTCCGCTTTATTGGCATCAGAGGAATTATCTACTTTGGGTTGGGTTTCACCGTACCATTTTATAGTTACGCGCGAGCTGGCAATACCGGCCGATTTTATATAATTACCTACGGTACTTGCACGCTTCTGTGAAAGGGTTTCATTGTAACTGGCGCCACCTACATCATCGGTATGTCCTTCTACCAGTATATTAGTTTCCGGGTATGCCTTGAATACTTTTACCAGTTTGTCCAGTGCCAGCTGTGAATTTGAATTGATGTTAGACATATTAGTACCGAAGAATACACCTGCTTTTGAGCCATCAGGGTTTCTTTCGTTGAAGACTACATTAATTCCTTCACCTACACGCGTTACTTCTGCACCGGGTATTTCATTCTTAATAGCTTCAGCCTGCTTGTCCATCTTATTGCCAATAACACCTCCTGCCACACCACCTATGGCCGCACCAATTATAGCACCCAGCACGGTATTATTTTTATTACCCACGTTATTACCAATTACACCACCAATTGCTGCGCCACTGGCTGCACCAATAACGGCCCCTTTTTGTTTTTTGTTGGCTTTCTTTGTTGTTTCGCACCCTGCGCATAATATAGCAATTGATGCCGCAAGTATCGTTGTCTTTCCAAATAATGTTTTCATAAATTATATGTTGGGTTTGTTTATATGTTGGATTAGTTCTTTGTAAAATTGTATACCAGCGTAGCCGCCTTTCCTTCAAACGTGATGGGCGATTTTAACTGCATGTTAGTTTCCGTAAGTGACGCCACGTTTAGCCGGAATCCATCATTATCATCCAGGGGATTCTTTTTATCATCCAGTCTTTTAAACTGGAATCTTTTTTCTTCATCCTTGGGTTCATAAATTGACCAGCGGATATTCCTGGTGGTGGCCGGGCAACCAGCCGCTGATGAAAGGGTGTAGGTGCCCATACTGTTATTGGAGATAAATGTCCAGGTACTGCCGATAAAGCAACTTGCATCTGCTTCATTGAATACGATGGCTTTGTACTTTGCTGCGATGCCTTCTGCAGTGATCGCTTGAAGCGTCCATGCTCCATTGATTGTGTGTTTCATGCCACGGCCTTCTTTAGATGCGGAACACGCTGCAAATAATAGCAGTGCTGACAGAAGGGCCGGAAAGGCGAAGCGTTGTATAGTTTTCATGTTTAATTATTGTTTGGCTTTACAGCCTGTTATGACTGCATTGTTTCAACAACGGTGCCAAGGGCAGATGAGCAGTACCGGACTATCTAAAGCGAACCCGCCTGGGGAATATGCTCTACATGTTTATTAGGTCGTATCATATAAACGTATCGGGCAAGAGCCGTTAAGCAAGTCCGTCCGGTATATTAATAACTTCGGAGACGCAGCTTGGGTTTACATGCTTAAACAGGCTACTTTCCTTTCAGACGGAAAATTTCATTTATCTTTTAACGACGAGCTTTACAATTGCTGAAAAATTGTTGTCATTTATCCTGCTTTTTGTATCACTTTACCAAATAAAACATTGATAAATAACTTTTTTGCGAATCAAAGCTGCCAACATATATTTGCGCCGGAGAGATGGCAGAGCGGTCGAATGCGGCGGTCTTGAAAACCGTTGAAGTGCAAGCTTCCGGGGGTTCGAATCCCTCTCTCTCCGCTGGAAGGGATAATCGCAAGATTATCCCTTTTTTTTTCATAAATAAGATAGCCTTTCTCCTTCATTAACAGCGAGTTATGGCTAAGCATATCCATCATTG
>JBDSLR010000030.1:0-201519 GCA_039916305.1 Chitinophagaceae bacterium
ATATAACTGCTCATGTCTGATGCCAGGAACAGCGTAGTGTTGGCAATTTCTTCTGCAGTTCCAAATCTGCCCAGCGGAATTTTTTCCAGGAATGCTTTGGATGCTTCACCGTCCTGCAGGTAGCTGGTCATATCTGTTTCTATAAAACCGGGAGCGATGGCATTGCACCGGATATTGCGGCTGCCCAGCTCTGCAGCAATAGACTTTGTAAAGCCAATAATGCCGGCTTTACTGGCCGCATAGCTGCTTTGGCCCGCATTGCCACGTATACCAATGATAGAGCTCATGTTGATGATACTGCCTTTGCGGGCTTTCATCATGGGACGGATGACCTGCTTGGTTATATTAAACACGCTCTTGAGGTTGATAGTCATTACATCGTCCCACTGCTCTGGCGTCATGCGCAGCAGTAAATTGTCTTTTGAAATACCGGCATTGTTTACGCAAATATCAATGCTGCCAAATTCTTTGGTTACATCGTTTACAAACGCCTCGCTGGCGGCAAAATCACCTGCATTACTTTTATACGCCTTTGCTTTAACGCCCAGCGCGGTTAATTTATCTTCCAGTGCTTTTGCTTTTTCGGCACTGCTCTCACTTACATAGGTAAACGCAATGCTGGCACCATGCTCTGCCAGTTTCAGGGCAATGCCTTCGCCAATACCGCGGGCTGCGCCGGTTACAATGGCTATTTTATGCTCAAGTAATTTCATCTGTTCTTTTTTATTTTTTCAGGCCAAAAGAAAACGTATGCTGGTAAGCAGCCATGCCGAAAGAGTTAGCAGGCTTGTTTCACGGGTGTTTTTTTGTGATAGGCAAAGTAACAGAATTTATAATAACAAATTCCCGCTCATTGATTTAACTGCAATATCTCTTCCAGCAAATCTCTTTCATTGCTGAGGCGGGGCACTTTGTGCTGGCCGCCTAATTTTCCCTTGCTTTTAAGCCAGGCATTAAAGCTGCCGCTTTTCAATACATGCAGGATGGGCATACGCAGCGCAATATCTTTATAGCGCTTGGCTTCATAATCGCTGTTCATGCTTTTAAGCGCTTCATCCAGTGCTTCTGTAAATACCTGCAAATCTTCCGGAGCTTTTTCAAATTCAATCAGCCATTCATGTGCACCATTACTGTTACTGCTGAAATAAACCGGCGCGGCGGTATAATCATTTACAATGGCGCCCGTTTTTTCGCAGGCTATGGAGATGGCTTTATCGGTGTTGTCAACAATTACTTCTTCACCAAAAGCATTCATGTAGTGTTTCAGGCGGCCACTTACTTTTATCTTGTAGGGTTTTAGTGAAATAAACTGTACCGTGTCGCCTACAATATAGCGCCATAACCCACCGGTGGTACTGATGATAAGCGCATAATTCTTATTTAATTCCACCTTACCGAGGCCAAATGTTTGCGGAAATTTTTTACCATATTCTTCAATGGGCATAAACTCATAAAAAATACCGTGCTGGGTAAATAGTAAAAGGCCTTCCTCTGAAGGATTGGCCTGTGCCGCAAAAAATCCCTCACTGGCATTATAGGTTTCCAGGTAGTTGATGTCTTTGCCAATTAGTTTTTTAAACTGTTCTTTATAGGGAATGAAAGAGACCCCGCCATGCAGGTATAGTTCAAGGTGTGGCCATACTTCTGCAAGTGTTTCTTTACCGCTGATGGCTAAAATACGTTTGATGAGTACCAGGCTCCAGGTAGGCACTCCAGAGATAGATGTTACGTTTTCATGCATGGTAGCTTTTGCCAGCTGTTCTATCTTTCCTTCCCATTCATCCATTAGCGCAATGCTGAGCTCAGGTGTACGTATCCAATTGCTCCATACAGGCGAGTTTTGCATCAGCACCGCGCTTAAATCGCCATATTGTACCGTCTCGTTGAATTTGTTTACCTGGTGACTGCCGCCGATAACCAATCCCTTTCCCGTTAGCAGGTCTGACTCCGGAAATTTTTTATAGTACATGGTAAGCACATCTTTAGATGCCTGGAAATGATTCGCTTCCAGGCTTTCTTTGCTTACGGGTATAAACTTGCTTTTATCGCTGGTGGTGCCGCTGCTTTTAGCGAACCATTCAATGGGGGTATTCCACAATATATTTTCTTCACCATTCATCATCCGCTGGATAAATGGTTTCAGATCATCGTACTCATGCACGGGCACAGTTTGCTTGAATGTTTTGAGAGAAAAAAGCAGGTTGAATTTATATTGCCGTCCAAATTCTGTGTACTGCGCAGCGGTTACCAGTTCCTGCAATACTTCGCGCTGGGCCGCCACAGGTTGTGAGGTCCATAGTTCAATTAAACGAAGCCTAAGCCGGGCAAGCCTGGAGATTACTGGCGATAAAAGTTTCATACCGTAGCGGCAAAATAAACAAATGCGCTGACACTTGTATCATTCAAAGCTAAATAGTGCTTTCGCAATGGGGAATTTTAATAATGGAAGGAATGTTACTGACACATCAATATTGGTGATCTGAAATAGTAAGTAATCCCTGTAGCTTTTTGCGCTATTAAAAAAAGCAAAATAATTTCTAACCAATCTTCGGCACAATTATATTTTATGGGATATCCTGCAGGTTATCTGCAATTTCCGCATTGGAAATTAGATCGCTTTCATTTCTGCGGGCCGCTTCTTCATGCAGGTAATCTTTTCTTTTCAGTTCAAAATTTTTACCAAGGTACAGGCGTCTTACATGTTCATCAGCGGCGAGTTCTTCCGCGGTACCATGCTTGAAAATCTTTCCTTCAATTAATAAGTAGGCGCGATCGCAGATAGAAAGTGTTTCATTTACATTGTGATCGGTGATGAGGATACCAATATTTTTTGTTTTCAGGCGGGCTACCACCGTTTGGATGTCTTCAACGGCAATGGGATCTACGCCGGCAAAGGGCTCGTCCAGCAAAATAAATTTGGGATCCACGGCCAGTGCACGGGCTATCTCAGTACGTCTTCTTTCACCCCCACTCAAACTATCACCGTTATTTTTTCTTACATGCTGCAGGCCAAACTCATCCAGCAGGGTCTCCAGTTTATCTCTTTGCTCCTGCTTCTTTAGTTTGGTCATTTCCAGGATGGCCTTGATGTTTTCTTCAACCGTAAGCTTGCGGAACACGGACGCTTCCTGTGGCAGGTAGCCAAGGCCCATCTGCGCCCTTTTGTACATCGGCTGGCGGGTAATATCTTCATCGTTCAGAAAAACCTTGCCTTCATCGGGGCGGATAAGGCCCACAACCATATAAAAAGTAGTGGTTTTACCTGCTCCGTTTGGGCCCAGTAATCCTACTATTTCCCCTTGTTTTACTTCTATGGAGACATGGTTTACCACGGTACGGTTACGGTAGCTTTTAATAAGGTCGTGCGTATGTATAGTTAAACTCAATGTAACTGCTTTTTACAAAAATACCGCAACTGCAGCAATCGTGCTGTGCTGTCTTTTATTTAACAGTGTTTTGATATATAGCCAACCCTAAGTATGTTTGCGCCAATATTTAATACAAATGAAGGTAATAGACCATTTAAATAGCGCAAAGCAGACATTGGTATCGTTTGAAGTACTGCCTCCCCTGAAGGGAAAGGGCATCAATGCCATTTATGATCACCTGGACCCCCTTATGGCGTTCAAGCCTGCTTTTATTAATGTTACCTACCACCGCAGCGAAACCATGTTTAAAAAGAAGGCGGACGGAAGTTTTGTGAAAGTGGAAGTACGTAAACGCCCCGGAACAGTAGGTATTTGTGCGGCTATTATGAATCATTACCAGGTAGATGCGGTACCACATTTAATTTGCGGTGGTTTTTCCAAGCGCGAAACGGAAGATGCATTGATAGATTTAAATTTCCTGGGTATTGATAATGTACTGGTATTACGCGGTGATGCTGCAAAAAACGAAGCTGCGTTTGAACCCCACCCGGATGGCAACCGTTATGCACTTGATCTGCTGAAACAGGTGTCTAATCTTAACAATGGCATTTACCAGGAAGAAGATATTAAGAATGGTGGTAAGACTAGTTTTTGCATGGGCATTGCAGGCTACCCGGAAAAACATTTTGAAGCGCCCAACCTGGAAACAGATATGAGCTACCTCAAAGAAAAAGTAGATGCCGGTGCGGAATATATTATGACCCAGATGTTTTTTAACAACCAGAAATATTTTGAGTACGTAAAGCTCTGCCGGGAAAATGGCATCAATGTACCCATTATACCAGGCTTGAAACCCATTACCAATAAAAAACAACTGAATATTCTGCCTAAAATATTTCATGTAGATATACCAACTGATCTATCCAGTGCCATTACAAAAGCAAAGACAGATGAAGACGTTGAAAAAGTAGGAACGGAATGGCTAACACAACAAAGCAAAGAGCTGCGTGAATTTGGCGTACCTGTATTGCATTATTATACACTGGGCAAACCGAAAGTTATTTATAACGTGGTAAAGGAATTATTGTAAGAGATGAATGCGCATATAACCGGTAACGCCAGTAAGTCTTTATGACGGTTCTGCATAAAAAAAGCCCGTAGTCTTTTAAAGGCTACGGGCTTTTTTTGTATCGCTGACATTTTCTCAGCTTACAATTTAAATCCAATATTGAAACTCAATATGCGGTGTTTGTTCTGGTCATCGTTATTGGCTTCTACGGAATTAATCTTGGTTAAGCCATAGCCATAATTTACTGATAAGAGTAAGCCATTCAGTTGCAACCCGGCCGTACCATTTAATCCAAAATCGAAGCGGCGCATGATACCAAAGCCCGCACCTTCCTGCTCATCAAAAGTAGTAGGATCGTCATTGCTGAACTGAATATTTTCACTGCTGTTGAATGCAACGCCAAATGATTTTCCTTCCGTTTTGTTTTTACCGGCTACACCAATAGCTGCATAAGGTCCGGCACCTACAAAAAGCGAAGATGATTTTGAACCCAGCGGTATTTTTATAACCATGTTAAGGGGTAGTTCAATGTAAAAAGGATTGGAGCTGGCCTTAAAATACGTAGCATCTGATGGCTGGCCGGATTGTGTTTTAGTGCCCTTTCCCGTAAACAATAAACCGGGCTGCAAAGCCAGCAACCTGCCCAGTGGCACATCGCCCATAATGCCAACATTAAAACTAGAGAGCGATTTAGCGTCATCAATCCTGCCATCGCTGTTGATGGAAACATTGGCCAGGTTGAACCCGCCTTTCAAATAAACATTTCCTTCCTGTGCGTAAGCTCCAAAAGTAAAAAGCATAGCGGTAAGCGCAAAAATGGTTGTCTTCATAATTTAATTTTTGGGTATGGAATAAAATTTAAATAAACCTGCAGGAAATACGAAAAACCTGTTAAAAAGATTTAAATAGGTTTAAAAATTTAGTAATATAAGGTTGATACTAAGCTTGTTGTGCCCCGCGGCCTTATGTACCGTTGCAGTGTTTACGATGAACAGGTATAAGAAGCCGGGAGAGCAGAAAGGTTTAATGAGGAGAATATAAAAATTCCAAACCCTGTGCAAGAATACGGTCGATTTTGCAGCAAACATTTATTTCCAGCAGCTTTGCAGCACTGCATCATAAACTTTTACGGGGTATTTTTTCTTCAGGTTCTCAATCCATTTGTCTTCCAGGAAAGACTGGTAATCATTAATAACAAAACCGCGGGCATCATCAAAATTGCGCGGTGAGCGATCATTATAAACTTTTATGACATAGCCAAACGTAGTAATATTATCAGTAGTACTTTTAACCGGTTCCGAAATGGCTCCAGCTTTTATATTGTTACTAACGGATACGGGCAGCTGTGCTATTTCAAACCGTCCGGAATCGGCCTGTATGGTACCATCTGAGTTTTGTACCAGGGTTTTCCAGTCTGCTGTGTGATTGCTAAAAGTATCTTTTGCTTTAACTGCAATGGCAGAATCACTACAGGTAAATAAAATAACATCTGCGCTTGCCTCCCACCAGTATTTGTTTTTGTTATTGCTGTAAAATTTTTTTAAACCAACGGAATCAGCGGCGGCTTTGTCCCAAACCTGGCGCTGCATAATTTCAAACAGCAGGTTGCCATCTTTAAATTCTTTCAGCTGGCTGGCAAATTCTTTGTTATACGTTTCAAGGCGGTTGCGGTAATATTCCATGGCCACTGTTTCTGCATACTGCTGCACTAACTGCGGGGTCGATTTTCCGCGCAGCATTTCCGGGGCGCTGTTAATGGACTGTATATATTTTGAAAAATCTGCTGCGGTAACTTTTTGCTGCGGAAAAGAAAAGAGCAGGGTCTTGTCGTTCATAAAAGGCAATTGCTTCGGCTGCTTTCCGGCATACACGCTATCTGCATATACGGATAGCTGAGCCTCATTGACAGGAGCAACTTTGTAGCCTACGGTACGCATCGCCTTACGGGCCATCATTTGTTTGGCCATCAGTATACGTTTGTCTGCCTGTACCGCCTGTTTTAGCTGGCCCAAAGCTTCTTTATTGGTTTTGTCTTTGTTTACAGGTGTGCGTTGTACACGTTGTATAATATGGTAGCCAAAACTGGTTTGTACAGGTTTACTGAGGTCACCATCTTTGGCCAGGTCAAAAGCGGCACGCTCAAAATCATTACTGTAGCGGCCGGTTCCAAAATCAGGCATCAGTCCGCCGGCCTGGAAACTAATATTGTCATTGCTGTATTTTGCCACCATGTCTTTAAAAGGCGCGCCTTTTACCAATGCATTGTATATAGAATCGGCCAGGGTTTTCCTGGTTTGTTTCTCTTGTTCATCTGCATTGGGCATAGTTGCAATTAATATTTGCATGGCTCTCATGCTGCCCGCTGCGGGGCGTTCCGCGGTAGTTTTAAAAATATGATAAGCTGTCCTGCTTCTGTATGGTTTTGCTGTTGTGCCGGTGAGCGTTTGGTAAGCAATGGTTTCAAATTCATATGGCAGTGTAAAGCTGGTGATATAGCCCAGGTCTCCTTTGGTTTCATGCACGGATGGATCTGCGGAATAGGCTTCGGCAACAGCTGCAAAATCGGCGCCAGCCTGTACTTTATTCCAGGCTTCCATGGCTTTCTGATAAGCAGCGGCCGTATCCGCCCCATTAAACGGGATATATATGTGCGAAACACGCAGATCTTTTTGGCTGCGGTCGAAAGCTTCGTCAACCAGCAGCTGTACGCTGCTTTCATCATTCATAAAACCTTCAATGATCTGACCACGAAAATTCTGCAGCTCGGTAGCCTGGCCCGCTAGTGTATCAAGTTTAGCATCATAAGCCGCCTGGACTTTTAATTTAAAGCGGGTGTAGAGGTCAAGGTATTCGCGGAAGGCTTTTTCCGTGTTATTGCCCGCCGTATTGTTCTTATTATAGGCACGAAGAAATTCTTCTTTGCTTACAGTGCTTTTGCCATACGTAAATAAAGTTTGACACTGAACCGTGCCGGCGATCAACAGCAATAATGCAGTTAAGGTGTGTTTCATAAAATTCTGTTAGGAGCACTATTTTTTGCTATTTACATCAATCATCATTTTACTGCGTTCAGTTCAGATTCTTTACTGCAATTTAAAGGCGAATCAAGGGAGGAAATATACATCTTACTAAAGGTCCTTCAATCATTCACCCTGGTCTGCAGTTGATGCAATTATCTAAAATGCGTGTTATTGTATTTATTTGGCCGCCTGTTTCATTTTTACATTAAGCACCTCGTCTATCTGGTCGTAAGTCAGCTTTTTAGCGATGATGCGTTTGTCTTTATCCAGCAAATATAAAATAGGGGTCTGGTACACATCGTACAACTGGCGGTAATTTGGCTTGCCGGCGGCATATCCTGCATCCCGCTGTGCACTGGTCTCATAAACGTGTATCCAGTCTTTTAAATTGTTGTCTTTTATATAGTTGGTCCAGGCTTCTTTACCTCCATCAACCATCACCCCGTAAACGGCAATGCCCATCTTTTTCCATTTGTTCTGGAAGATGGAGTCTACTTTAGGAACCACTTCTTTACAATGGCTGCACGTGGCATCCCAAAAACATATAACAATATAAGGGGCGGCAACATCATAAAGCGGCCGGGGCTTATCCAGCGTATCCACCAGCTCCAGGTTTTGCGCCGGCGCGCCAATCAGGTTGGCCATTAAGCTGTAAGCCCGGTCGGTCATGTATTTTTTATACTTCTCTGTAAACCAGTCTATTTCGGGATTGTTATTTATGTATTTTTCAAAAAGGTGCACAAAAACAGCATCCTGCCCCATGTATTGCGGTGTAATGTATTGCTGCACAAACCAGGTAAGCAAATATTTGTACATTTCTTTATTTGAAGCTGATTTGGCCAGCATGGCGTCTACCTCTTTTTTTATACTGTCGGGTTCGGGCGCTACCAGTGTTTTATAATACTTCTCCAGCCGGGGTTCAAAAATGGGGGTGCGCAGCAGGCGCTCATCGGTAAAGCTGATGCCATCCCAATAATGGCCTTTAAAATAATTGTAGGCGTATAAAGAATCATACTTACCACCCGGTTGTTTGCTGGCAGGCGGTACTGCTGGTTCCTTTAACGACTTAAACAAGGCCGATAACATGCTGCCTGCGTTTTTGCCGGTCACACTGTCGCGGTACTGCATCATTTTCTCATTCAGCAGGCGCAGTTTGTCTGAAATACCGGCGCTGTCCGTTTTGTTTTTTGCAGCCGCCAGGTCGCCCATATAGCCAGCCGCAGTTTTGCCGTTTACGGCCGCAAAGTTTGAATAGGACTGAAACAATATATTCTCGGGCGAATTAATAAATTTCACGCTGGCAGGCAAGCCGGCAGAATCTGCCTGTATGGAAAAATGCTGCTGTTTATCCAGCAGTAATTCAAACAAAATTTCTTTGCGCGGCGACACCATAAAATAAATACCACCGTTCAGTTTCTCTTTTCCTTTAAAAACACCCATGCTGCTGCCATTCAGCAAAACGGAATCTGCCAGGGCTTTAATCTTGCCATAATAATAACCCAGGTATACGTATTGATTTTTATAAGGCTTCAGCGTAACACCGATTGAATAACCCGTGGTTTGGGCAGTGAGCCGGGCGGCTATAAACAAACAGGATAGTAGTAATAACTTCTTCATGATGGTTCCATAACGGTTAAGGGGCGAATATATTGAAAATACGTTTTTAACTTGGTTAAGCACCTGCTAATTTAAGGAGTATAGCGTAAGCAGTACTGAGTATCAGTACTTCAGGCCAGCAACTGTTAATTATTGCTTTGCGCTACATGCTTCATGGCGCTTTGTCCCCAGCCTGCAATCGCAATCAATAATCATATCTTCGCCCCCTGCCTGAATACTCAAAACCAAATACCAACCACTGTGCAAAAAGAACTTTATATAGATATCAGCAATGAGGATGCGGGCGGAAGCCTTTACCGCATAACCGCCGCTACCGGCCAGGTGCACTTTTATTATAACCACAGCACCTATAACAGTGATACAGATGAATTAAAGGTATTTGAAACCAATTATCCGGATTTTGCTGCTTTCTGGGCATATATAACCGCAAATAAGCAATGGTTTTACCTGCATCCTCTATACGTTCACCCGGAACAGCGGGAATTTATAAAGCAAGCTTTGCAGCCGGTTAACTGGGCGGTAGCAGGCGATAAAAAATGGCAGGACAGCCACCAGCGCCAATGGAAGAAAGTGCTGAATGATCGGGGTGATTATTACAAAGGCCCCATAATGTAGCAACTTGCCTGTTACCGGGCCCATCAACCCTACAATTAATCATACAGTTAATGGAATATGCCAATCAGCGCCCATCCTTCCTTATTTTTGCGCCATGCGTAAAAGCAAACCGAGTGTAGTGCTGCAGCAACTGACCGTAGAAGATTATGCCGCCGAAGGAAAGGCACTGGCCAGAACAGAAGGTAAGGTGATTTTTATTTCGGGGGCCGTACCCGGCGATGTGGTAGATGTGCAGGTAAGTAAAAACAAAAAGGACTGGGCCGAAGGAAAAGCCATTCGTTTTCATAGTTTTTCTGCAGACAGGGTAGAGCCTTTTTG
Source organism: Chitinophagaceae bacterium (assembly GCA_039916305.1). Lineage (GTDB taxonomy): Bacteria > Bacteroidota > Bacteroidia > Chitinophagales > Chitinophagaceae > JACMLD01. Next base: position 10,008 of record JBDSLR010000030.1, read on the forward strand.
CGAGCATTTTGGCGTTTGCGGGGGTTGTAAATGGCAGATGCTGCCCTATGAAAAGCAATTGCAGTACAAGCAAAATGAAGTGGAGCAGAATTTACGGCGGCTGGGCAAAATAGCTTTGCCCGGGCTGATGCCGATTGTTGGTTGCGATACCATTGCCCGGTACCGCAATAAACTGGAGTTTACGTTTAGCAACCGCCGGTATTTGCTGTCAGCAGAAATGGATACAGCAGCAGAAATTGTGCAGCACAACGGGCTGGGTTTTCATGTGCCGCGTTTGTTTGATAAGGTAATTGACATTAATACCTGCCACCTCATGGCAGAGCCCACAAATGCCATTAAAAATACCATCCGGCAGTATGCGCTTGAGAATGAGGTGCCCTTTTATGATATACGCAACAACAGCGGCTGGTTACGGACCCTGGTGTTGCGCATCTGCACCACAGGTGAGGTAATGGTGAATGTTTGTGTGGGATATGATGATGAGCCGGCGATAAAAAAAATGTTTGATCATTTACTGCAGCAGGTGCCATCCATAACTACGTTACTATATACGGTCAACGCAAAAAGAAACGATAGTATTTATGACCTGGAGCCGCAGGTGTATTTTGGTAAAGGCTATGCACTGGAAACACTGGAAGATTTTACATTTAAGATCAGTCCCAAATCATTTTTTCAGACCAATACCCGCCAGGGCGAAAAATTATATTCTATTACCCGCGATTTTGCAGAACTGAGCGGAAAGGAAACGGTGTATGATTTATACTGCGGCACCGGCAGCATTGGTATTTTCGTTAGCCGGCAGGCAAAAAAAATAATAGGGGTAGAACTGATTGAAGATGCCATTAAAGATGCCCGTGAAAATGCGGCGCTGAATAATATTACGCATGCTGACTTTTTTGCAGGCGATGTGATTGATATATGCAATGATGATTTCTTTGCAAAACATGGCCGGCCAGATGTAATTATTACTGATCCGCCAAGGGTAGGCATGCACGAAAAACTGGTTAAAAAAATACTGGATATTGCAGCACCGATTGTTGTATATGTGAGCTGTAACCCGGCCACGCAGGCGCGGGATCTGCAATTGCTGGATGAAAAATATATGGTGACCAAAGTGCAACCGGTAGACATGTTTCCGCAAACGCATCATATAGAAAATGTGGTGCAGTTGAAATTGAAAGAAAATGTCTGATGTCTGATTTATTGATGTCTGATTTCTCCTGCTGTAAAAGGCGGGTTATTGACCAGGCAGGTATATTGATAAGGGTTACATCAGACCCGTCCGAACGGTTCAGCCGGGCGGACATCAATAAATCAGACATCGTAAATATCTTGACACATTAAAAAACCTCACCCGTGATCAGAATCTTACTCAGCCATCAATGGAAATCTTTCTGGAGAAGCCGCAATGCAGGCAAAAGCCTTGCGATACAGATTTTTATTGGTTTTATTACACTTTACCTGCTGGCCTCTGCGATAGGCGTGGGTTTTTTTCTGCAAAAATTATTAAACCAGTTTTATCCGGGGCAGGATATTATTAAAGTATTCTGCGGTTTCATACTGTATTATTTTTTGTTTGATACGCTTATCCGGTTTATGATGCAGGATTTGCCCACCCTTAGCATCCAGCCTTACCTGGTACAAAACATACGGCGCAGCCAGTTGATCCGTTTTTTAAATGTGCGGTCTTTGTTTACCGTCCTTAACCTGTTGCCGCTGCTATTGTTTACGCCTTTTACCATCTTGTCTATTGCGCCGGTATTTGGCCCGGCCGCGGCTGCTGCGTTTATAGTGAGTATACTTGCACTCACTGTATTTAATCATTTTCTGATACTGTATATCAAAAGAAAAAGCATTATCAACAGCTGGTGGCTGGTATTATTTTTTGTAATTGCGGGTGGCTTTATTGCGGCTGACTATTTTAAAATTTTTTCGCTCAGTAAAGTTTCTGCCTGGTTTTTTACCGGTATGCTGGCCCATGCATGGACCTGCCTGGTACCCGTAGGAATGGCGATATTTTCTTTTATCAACAACTATACTTTTTTGCTAAAAAATCTTTACCTGGAAGATATTGTTGGCAGCGGAAGAAAAAAGGAAGGTTCAGAATACGCTTTTTTAAACCGCTTTGGTACCATTGGAGAATTAATTGGCCTGGATATAAAATTGATAATACGCAATAAGCGACCCCGGTCAATAGGCGTACTTACTCTTCTGTTTCTTTTTTACGGGTTCATTTTTTACAAAGAAAAATACATTACTGAAGGCTGGTGGGGCGCGTTGCTGGTAGGCGGCATTTTTTTAACCGGTTTATTCATTACCAATTACGGCCAGTTTTTATTTGCGTGGCAGAGCGGCCATTTTGATGGTATGATGGCCGGCAACCTGCGGGTAAAGACCTATATAAAAAGCAAATTTATGTTGTTTACGGCGGTTTGTACCGTCGTGCTGCTGCTTACGTCTTTATACGGGCTCATGAGCTGGAAACTTTTAGTGGTGCAGCTGGCCGGCTACCTTTATAACGTTGGCATACACACGGTAATAACTGTTTATTTTGCCACCCGCAGTTATAAGGGGCTGGACATCAGCAAAGGCGCCACTTTTAATTACCAGGGTATGGGTGCAGAAAAATGGCTGTATACATTGGTGGTTTTTATTATACCGATGCTTATTTACTGGCCGTTTGCTTTTTTTATAAATGCATGGGCAGGTGTTATTGCACTCAGTATACTGGGTTTAATTAGCTTTTTATTGCAAGATTGGTGGGTGGAGCTGTTAACCAAAGAATTTTTTAAGCGGAAGTATAAAATTTTAGATGGATTCAGGGAAAAATAATAATTATGATTACAGTAAACAATCTTGCCAAAGCCTATGCCGGTAAAACCGTGGTGGATATTGCTGCCCTGCAGATAAATGAAGGTGAAATAATTGGCCTGGTGGGCAATAATGGAGCGGGCAAAACCACTTTTTTCAGGTTGCTGCTGGATCTTATTAAAGCAGACAGGGGAGAAATTACTTCAAAAGAAAAAAACGTGGCGGTGGCGGAAGACTGGAAACCTTACACAGCTGCTTATTTAGACGAAGGCTTTTTGATCGATTACTTAACCCCGGAAGAATATTTTTATTTTGTGGGAAAACTGAATAACCGTTCAAAAGCAGATGTTGATGAGTTTTTAAAAAACTTTGATACCTTTTTTGACGGGTCGATTCTTAAAAGCGGGAAATACATCCGTGAACTTTCTAAAGGTAACCAGTTTAAAGTGGGTATTGCTGGTTGCCTGCTGCAAAACCCGGAAGTATTGTTACTGGATGAGCCCTTTGCCAATCTTGATCCCACTACACAGCTGCGCCTCATTAAAATGCTTAAAGAAATGCATGCGCAGCACCGGATGACTATTTTTATCAGCAGCCACGATCTAAACCATGTAACGGAGGTATCTACCCGTATTTTACTGATGGAGAAAGGCATGATCATAAAGGACCTGCATACCAACCAGGATACGCTGCAGGAACTGGAAGACTACTTCAAAGTATAATAGTTCGTTAACAGCGGAGCACATCACGCTTTTATACCAGCAGGCGCGCAACAAATGACCGCCTGTATTTGTGATACAGGTAAGCCGTTATTTTTATAGTAAATTACGGCTCATTTTAAAACAGTGCCGCCGGGTAGATTTACCTTTGGCGGAAGATTGAAAGGTTCAAAAAAATAAACAAATGGCGAATTACAGTTCCGGGGGTATGGGATCTATGCCTCCTGTGGTGAAAACACTGCTAATTATTAATGTGGCTGTGTATATAGGCCAACTTATCATTCCTGGGTTAACAGAATGGGGCGCATTGCATTACTGGACGGCGGACGCTTTTAAGCCGCACCAGTTGGTGACAATGATGTTTTTACATGATCCCATCAGCTTCACGCATATACTCTTCAATATGTTTGGTTTGTGGATGTTTGGAAGTATTCTTGAAAACTTTTGGGGTGGTAAGCGGTTTGTAAATTTTTACATGATTTGTGGAATAGGGGCAAGCATTATAACATTACTGTCCGTTCCGTTTACGGCGGCACAATATGCCAGAACTGCTGCAGCGCTGGGAGATGGCTATACCATTCCGCAGATAGTAGAAGCTTACAAACAGGGTTATTCCGCTTTAGGAGCATCGGGCGCAATAATGGGTGTAATGGCAGCATTTGCTTATTTGTTTCCTAACACTGAATTATACATCATGTTTATACCCATTCCGGTAAAAGCAAAATATGTAATTCCGGGTTTTATATTGGTTGACTTATTTAGCGGTTTGGGTATTGGTATAAAAGACAATGTTGCCCATTTTGCCCATCTGGGGGGTGCTCTGATCGGGTTGATCATCGTCATTATCTGGAATAAAACCAACCGTAAAAACTTTTATTGATTGTATAAATTCTAAACTTTACAGGGGGCATTTTTGTAATATAAAAGCACAGCAACCCGCATTTCACTGATATGACAGTAAAAGAAGAAAAAACGAACAAGATTTTACTGGGCCAGGGCAATAATAGCCTGGTGATGCTGTTTGCTATCAACTCCCTGGTTTTTGTTATCCTCAAGTTTATTCTTGTTATTTATCAGATGTCGGATCTTAACACCGATGCTTTTTATACCAATATTTTTAACTGGTTTATACTCCCTGCAGATATCAGCAAACTGGGTGGCCGGCCGTGGGCCATTATCACCAGTATGTTTACCCACGATTCTATCTGGGCCGTGCTGCCAGCCATGTTCTGGTTATGGGTTTTTGGCTATGTACTGCAGGATCTTACGGGAAATAAAAGGCTGATTCCAATTTACATTTATGGGGGGCTTGCAGGTGCCGTTTTTTATGTGCTTACCTATAACCTGGTGCCGGCATTGCAGCCAGGGATACCCGCAGCAGCCTTATTTGGATCCAATGCGGCCCTTATGGCAGTGGCAGTGGCTACCACTACTGTAAAGCCGGATTACAGGTTTTTCCCGATGATCAATGGCGGCATACCATTGTGGATAGTCACCCTGGCCTTTGTAATTGTAGACATCGCTTCTATCCGATTGGGAGATCCGGCTAAATATATGGCCCATGTTGCAGGTGCTGCTACCGGCTTTATGTTCATTTTTCAGCTACGCAAGGGGCGGGACTGGAGTGTGGGCATGAACCAGTTTTTCGACTGGTTTAATAACCTGTTTAGTCCTGCAGTTAAAAATAAAAGCAAAAACACCCGCGATGAGTTTTTCTATAAAGTGCATGGTGCCCATCCATATAAGCGCATCCCTAATGTAACGCAGAAGCGCATAGACGAGATACTGGATAAGATCAGCATGGAAGGTTACCACCTGCTAACCGATGAAGAAAAAGATATTCTCCGCCGCGCTTCGTCCGAAGATGAGTTGTAATTTTAAGCATGACCCGCATTTTAAGAAAGGTTTCCAAAAAATTCTTTATTGTATGTAATATAGCTGCCGTGCTGGCTTTTTTGCTGGTATGCTGTACCGGCTTTTTATCACCCGGTCGGTACTGGTATATTGCCGTGCTGGGTGTAGGTTTCCCTTTTATTGTACTGGCACTACTGGGTTTTATTTTCTTCTGGTGGTTTTTTAAATCGCGCTGGGCATTTCTATCCCTGGCGGCACTGCTGATTGGCTGGAGCCAGGTACACGCCCTGTTTGGATTTCATTTATTCAACTCTTTTGATACGGCTAAGCCGGCCACGGCCCTGCGCGTAATGCAATGGAATATTTCGCGGCTTGATCAGATGAACCCAAAACGGCCTGGCGGAAGCTACCGGCAGCCTATACTGGATTACATAAAAAAAATGGACCCCGACGTATTGTGCCTGGAAGAATTTCTGGAATCCAACAACCCGCGTGAATTTGAAGAGAACATCCCTTATTTTACTAATACACTTAAATACCCGTATCATTTTTTTGCACGTGATCACCGCCGTTGGGATGGTGTGTATGAACATGGGGTGATTATTTTTTCCCGGTATCCCATCCTTGATACCCTGCGCATCCGTTACTCCGGCCCCGACTCTTTAAAAGCCGCCGAAAGCCTGATACATGCTGATGTGGATGTAAATGGCCAGCGCATCCGTTTTTTTGCCACCCACCTGCAATCGCTGCGTTTTGACGGCAATGATTATACGGTTATAAGAACCATCGCTAAAGGCGAGAACGATGCTGTTAATAAATCAAAAGGCGTACTCAAAAAATTCAGGCTGGCTTATTTTTTACGCAGCAAACAGGCAGAACTGGTAAGGCGTGAAAGGGATGCCAGTCCCTACCCCACCATCATCTGCGGCGATTTTAATGATGTACCCAATTCTTTTACCTATACTAAAATAAAAGGCGATGGTAAAGATGCGTTTCTCAACAGTGGATTTGGCATAGGCAGAACCTTTGCATCGCTTTCACCTACGCTGCGCATTGACTATATCCTGACAGATAAAAAAATAGACATACTGCAGTTCAAAAAAACAAAACTTCCGTATTCTGACCATTACCCGCTGGTAGCAGATCTGCAATTACCGGGGGAGAAATAGTGCTTAGTCTTTAGTTCTTAGTCTATAGTCCGTTTGCTTAGATGGCCCGGGAATAGTTCTTAGTCTGTAGTTTGTTTACCTGCTTAGCCCGGGATGGACTCGTATAGATTTCATTTTTCCTTCGATTCTATTGCGGCACATAAGAACTAAGAACTGAGAACTATGAACTAAGAACGCCAACTATAAACCTTTTCTTTATTTTTGAAGCCCTTGCAGGAAACACCAAATAACTATGTCGCAATTATTGCTTTATAATTCCTATAGCAGAAAAAAAGAAGCCTTTGTTCCGCTGGTAGCTGGCCATGCAGGTATTTATGTGTGCGGTCCTACTGTGTACAGCAACGTACACCTGGGTAACTGCCGAACTTTTATCTCTTTTGACATGATTTACCGTTACCTGCTGCACCTGGGTTATAAGGTAAGGTATGTGCGCAATATTACTGATGCCGGCCATTTGGAAGGCGACCGGGATGAAGGCGATGATAAATTTTCAAAAAAAGCAAGGCTGGAGCAGGTAGAGCCCATGGAAATTGTGCAGCGTTATACACTGGGTTTTCATAAGGTAATGGATCTTTTCAATGCCCTGCCACCCAGCATAGAACCTACTGCCACCGGCCATATTTCTGAACAGATAGAAATGGTTAAATGCATCATTAAAAACGGGTATGCATATGAGGTAAATGGCACCATTTATTTTGAAGTAGAAAAATACAACCTGGAGCAGCCCTATGGCATACTTACCAACCGCAAGCTGGAAGATTTGCTGGAGAATACGCGGGACCTGGGCGGCCAGGATGAAAAAAAAGGACGGCTTGATTTTGCTTTATGGATAAAGGCAAAACCCGAGCACCTGATGCAGTGGCCGTCGCCCTGGGGCATGGGTTTTCCCGGCTGGCACATTGAATGCTCGGCCATGAGTAAAAAATACCTCGGCAACGAATTTGATATACATGGCGGCGGTATGGACTTGGCAGCCACCCATCATACCAATGAAATTGCACAATCGCAGGCCTGCAACCATGTAAATCCTGCCCGTTACTGGATACATACCAATATGCTTACGGTAAACGGTACGCGCATGAGCAAAAGCGCGGGTAATGGCTTTTTACCAGAAGAATTGTTTGCCGGTAATCATCCTTTGCTGGAGCGGGCTTACTCCCCCATGACCGTGCGGTTTTTTATGATGCAAACGCATTACCGCAGCACCCTCGATTTTAGCAACGAAGCTTTGCAAGCGGCTGAAAAAGGGTTCAGGCGTTTATGGGAAGCATATGAGCACCTGCAGAAATTTTCTGCAGAAGGCAATGCAGCTGCCGGGGATGCGGCGCTGGAAGCATCCACCGTAAAGCTGTTAAGCGAAATGGATGATTTTATGAATGATGATTTTAATACCGCTAAGGTACTGGCCAATATATTTGAACTGGTGCCGGTTATTAATTCATTAAAGGATGGTTTGATAAAGGCCGGCGCAATAAGCAGTAAAACAATACAAATGCTGCAGACTTATTTTAAAAATTATCTTGAAAATATACTGGGCCTTAAAAGCGAAATTCAGCAGGATGATGGTAAATTAAACGGGGTGCTGCAATTATTAATTGAGGTGCGCAAGGGGGCCAAAGCAAGAAAAGATTATGCCAGCAGCGATGCCATCCGCAACCAGTTAACCAGCCTGGGTATTTTATTAAAAGATGAAAAGGATGGTAATGTGAGCATTTCTTATGAATAGCACAACCGCTATATTTTTTCATTAAGACAATTACTTCAATACTTCTATAAAGACAGGCAAACGCCTGTCTTTTCGCTTTATAAAACGCCGCCGTTTTTAAACGATTCCACAGGCTTGCCCACAGTTTTAAATAGGCACCAGGCAGCTTTCTATAAATTCTACGTATTGAAAACTGCGGTTGGGTATAACCGGTTGACATCTGACTTGTCGTTATAAAAACCATCCGCATGTAATTGTGTTTACACGGTTATGGCTAATTAATCAAAGCCCATCTTGCTCATAATTTTTGGTATGGCAGGTTTTCAGTAACTTGTTTTCACCAAAAAAATACTTGATGAGAAAACAGTTACTGCTAACGGCCTGTATTTTATTGTTTGTTGTATTGCTCATTGCACAGGTTAAAAAGGCGCCTGACCGCAAAGAAGGCGAAGGCCCGTGGCCGCAACTCATTATCCGTGGTGTAATATTAATCAACGGCACCGGCGCACCAGCCATTGGACCAGTTGATATTGTGGTAGAAAAAAACCGGATAAAGGATATCATTAATGTAGGTCCGCCGGGCATTGCCATCAACCCTGCAAGGCGACCTAAGCTGGCGGCAGGCGGTAAAGAACTCAATTGCGAAGGCATGTATTTACTACCAGGTCTTATTGATATGCATGGCCATATTGGTGGCGAAGAGCAGGGTGCCGATGCGGAATACGTTTTTAAATTATGGATGGCGCATGGTGTTACCACCGTTCGTGACCCCGGTTGCGGAAATGGTTTAGACTGGGTGCTGGATGAAAAAAGAAAAAGCGAGCTTAACACCATTACGGCGCCACGGCTTAAAGCCTACACGGTTTTTGGCCAGGGAAGCAAAGAACCCATTGCTACAGCAGAGCAGGCTGTAGTATGGGTAAAGGATAATCAGAAAAAAGGGTCGGATGGAATTAAATTCTTTGGCGCTGCGCCAGAAATAATGAAAGCTGCTATTGAAGAAAATAAAAAAATAGGTTTGCGATCCTGCTGTCACCACTCCCAGATGGATGTGGCCCGCTGGAATGTATTAAACAGCGCCAGGTCTGGCATGACTTCTATGGAACATTGGTATGGTTTGCCCGAAGCATTGTTTGAAGATAAAACTATACAGAATTACCCGCTTACTTATAATTATGCCAATGAGCAAAACCGGTTTGAAGAGGCCGGTAGGTTATGGAAGCAAGCGGCTAAGCCTTACAGTGAGCACTGGAATAAAGTAATGAATGAGCTGATAGCACTTGATTTTACGCTTGATCCTACATTTGAAATTTATGAAGCTAACCGAGATTTGATGCGGGCCAGGCGTGCAGAATGGCATGAAGTATATACCATGCCCAAACTCTGGAAATTTTATGAGCCCAGCCGCGTGGCACATGGCTCGTACTGGCTTAACTGGGGCACTGAACAGGAAATAAGCTGGAAAGAGAATTATAAATTATGGATGGCATTTATAAATGAATACAAGAACCGCGGTGGCCGGGTAACCGTAGGAACAGACGCCGGTTTTATCTATGAGCTCTATGGATTTTCTTATGTGCGCGAGATGGAGCTGCTGCGCGAAGCAGGCTTTCACCCGCTGGAAGTGATACGCAGCGCCACCTTATATGGTGCGCAGGCATTGGGTATGGAAAAAGAAATTGGCAGTGTGGAAGTAGGTAAGCTGGCCGATTTTGCTATCGTAGATGCCAACCCGCTGGAGAACCTTGCAGTACTGTACGGCACCGGCGCCATTGGTGTAACAGATAAAAATGAAGTAATAAGAAAAGGAGGCGTTAGCTACACCATCAAAGACGGAATTGTATATGATGCTAAAAAGCTGCTGGATGATGTAAAGAAAATGGTGGAAGCAGAGAAAGCAAAAACAGGCTTTAAGATAACACAGCCTGGTATGAATTAGATCAGGATCCACGCACAGGCGTTCCCTTGTGGCGTTAATGTTCAATGCTAAGCGTTATTCGCTTTTATAGCCCTTACTATTTCACGTTTGTGGGGCGGTCCCGGTATTTTTTCCACAATGAAACCTGCTTCGGACATTGCTTTGCGAACAAGGGATTTTGAGCAATACGTAGTTAATACACCCCCTGGTAACAAACCATCGTATAGTTTTTTAAATACCTGGCTTGTCCATAACTCCGGTTGTATGTCGGGTGCAAACGCGTCAAAATAAATAATATTGAAAAGTTTGGCAGCAGTATAATCCAGGAGGCTGCAATTGTTTTTCTTAAAACTGAAGAACGGTGTTATTTCTATAACAGTATCCCAGTCGCAGGTATGCATTTGCGTAAACAGCGGCTTCAGGTCTAATCTGTTTAACTGCTCACAATAATTTAGTAGCTGAAATGTTCCCGATTGCAACGGGTAAAGCTCAACTGTTTCATAACAGACCCGTAGTTGCTGGCTGCCTGCTTCCAGTAATGTAAGTAAAGCATTAAGGCCGGTACCAAAGCCCATTTCCAAAATGGACACAATGTCCGGAGATTGATTTTTTATTGTTGTGTAACCAAGTCCGGATTTAATAAAAACATGTGCCGATTCCTGTATGGCCCCATGGGTGGAATGATAGGTGACGCCCATGTCCGGGATGGCGATGCTGTGGGAGCCATCGGTTGTAACAATAATTTCTTTTTTCATATATTTCGCCGGTGAAAAATTCTATACCTTCATTTTGAACCTGTATTACGAAACGCAAGTTACATTCATTTGCCTTTTTCAGCCCCCGGCTGTTTTTATCTCCGGTAGCGAAAAAAACGAGGGCGCTGAGTACCCGTACAAAGAAACATCATGCATTACACAGACCACCTTGCCAAAGACAAAAAATTTAAACAACTGCTGGAAAGCCGTGACCCTTTTGTGCTGAAGCAAAAGAAAAAAGTATACCTGCATTTATGCGGGTCCATTATGAGCCAGCAGTTATCGGTTAAAGTAGCAGACGTAATATGGAAGCGTTTCCTGGCACTGTATGATAAACATCCCACACCCGAACAGATTATAGAAACGCCTTTTGCAATACTGCGCGGTATCGGGCTGTCCAATGCTAAAGTGAGTTATATCCAGAACGTTGCGAAGTTTGCTATAGAGCAGGGGATGGAATGGAAGCAACTGAAGAAAATGACCGATGAAGAAGTTACACAACACCTGATTCAGATAAAAGGAGTTGGCCGGTGGACTACAGAAATGCTGCTGATGTTTGCGCTGGGCCGGGAAGATGTATTTGCAGTGGATGATTTGGGCATACAAAATGCCATGATTAAATTGTATAAACTGGATAATACAGACAGAAAGCAATTACGGGAAAGCATGCTGCGTATTTCAAAAAAGTGGAGCCCTTATAGAACATATGCCTGTTTGCATTTATGGAACTGGAAAGACAATAGCCCTGTAAAAAGCACTACTTAAGTTTTTACGGCATAAACCTGCGTATTATAAGAAAAAATACTGCTGCGGAAAATTTGGATAACTGTTCTAGCGAGGTATATGCGCCACCGGGTAGAAATCTTTTAAAATATTTTTTTGCCTGAGGCATCCCGGGCTAAAAACTGTACGTATCATCTGGTATCCGTTCTTATTTCCCTGATAAACTTAGGCTGCTAAACCCGGTAATAACCCTTCAATTTATTGTGGGCCACGCCATGCCGGCGCTAAAAGCGGATTAACAAATTATTTAATCATTAAAACTTTTGTGTATGAAAAAGCAACCGTCTTTTTTCAGGCTGACCCTGTATGTGGTTCCGGTAACCATTTTACTGTTTTTATCCATCGTATTTAAAAGCTGCTCTAAAAGTACTACGCCAGAGAAAATTAATTCGGTACAGCTGGCTAATGATGCAGTGCTGGGTACTTATATGACGGACAGCAAGGGATTTACGCTGTATTATTTTTCTAATGACGTTGATGGCGGGGTTAGTAAATGCGCGGGTGGTTGCCTGGCACTGTGGCCTATTTTCTATGATTCTTTATTAAGTGCCAGTACGCTTGGTGCAGGATTGAACGCTTCAGACTTTACTACTATTACTGGTACCAATGGCGCCAGGCAAACTGCATTCAGAGGATGGCCTTTGTATTATTATGCACCGAAAGACGCAAGCGGGGCCAATGTACGTGAATTGGCCGGTGAAAAGAAAGGTGAAAAAGTTGGCAATATCTGGTTTGTTGTTAAAACCAATTATTCAATTTTTCTGGCCAATAAAAAAGTAGGCGTCGCAGGCACAACAGACAGTACTACCAAAGTTTTTTTAACAGATAGTGCCGGAAACACACTCTACCTTTTTACAAAAGATTCTCTTAACCCTACAACCCTGCCTGTTAACTGCCTCGGAGGTTGTATAACCACATGGCCGGTTTTTTATACTTCCAATTTAACCGTGCCGTCTTCACTTGCTAAAACAGATTTTGGCGAGATTACACGTACAGATGGTGTAAATGGTGCTACCAGGAAGCAATCTACTTACAGGGGGCGGCCGCTTTATTACTACACACCAGATGCCTATACCAGGGGAGTTGCAAAAGGAGAAGGTGTAGGGAAGGTTTGGTGGGTAATGATTCCGGGAATAACAAAAATTAATTAAGACAGTAAAAGTGGTGAGAGCAGGTCAGCCGGCGGAGCGTTTTCCGCCGGCTGGCCTGTTTATATTTACCTGGTTAAAACGATTTGCAGTGCCGGGATATATTGCGGGTTGTCAGTCATTCCATTGTGGCCCCCGTTTTCTAAAGTTATTAGTGTATCGCTTATTTTTAAAAGTTTTTTTAATTTAAGCGACGAGCCATAATATATTACGCGGTCTTTGTTGCCGTGAAATATTGCTACCGGCATTTTGCAATCTTTAAGAAAAGTATTTGTCGCAAACTTATATTTCAAAAGAAAAGCCGGAAGAAACGGGAACCGGTGCTGCATCATATCTGTAAGACTAAAATAAGGCGCCTGGAGGATCAGCAATCGCGGCTGGTTGGTAGCAGCCAGTTTTGTGGCGGCCCCTGTGCCTAATGAGTAGCCCAGCACTACTATCGCTTTTTCATTATACTTTGTCAAAAGGCTATTGTACACCAGTTGTACATCTTCAAAAAATTCCTGTTCACTACGGATATTGCCTGCGCTTTTGCCGTAGCCACGGTAGTCCAGCATAAAAACATCGTAGTGCAGATCAGTATATGTTTTTGCTACTTGTCCCCAGGACGCTAAGGAGCCAGCATTTCCATGCAGGTAGAAAATAAGTCCGCGTGAACTGTCTGTTGTAAACAGGAGGCCGTTTAGAGTTGTATTGTCGGCTGTCTTAAAATAAAGCTCTTCAAAATGCTGGGTAAACTGATAGGTATAGTTTGCCGGTAGTTTTTGCGGAAAGAAAATTAATTTTTCCTGGATAATGTACAATAGAATGCACAGGAACAGGTAGACAAGAACAACTATATTAAAGAGATGGAAAGCTGTTTTCATAAATAACTTATACCAGGAAATTAATTTACTTTATAAAACACTGAAGTGGTTTTTCAGGAATTAAGCATTGAGGAACATCAAAGCTTTTAAACGCTGTATCAGCGATGGCATTTATGACCCCGTTATCCTTGCGGCAATTGCTTTCTTCACAATACCAGTTACCGTTTTTACCGGAATATCTTTTAACGGGTCAATCAGCATGATCTTCATACGCGCCCTTTTTTCCTGGATCAATAAGGGATGTTCAATTTTACTGCCTTCTACAATACCAAGATAAGGTTGTTTATATTTTTTGTGCACCCACAGATAGCAAAACATTTTATCATGGCAATAGTAGCACGGCATGCCGTATTTCCAGGCCTCTGTTATATTGCTGTCTATGCTGAGAATTATGTTCCTCAACGCCAGCAGGCAGGCATTATCCGGCTCTGCCTGCTGTAAAAAGTAATTCTCAATAGGTTTAAGCACAGGCGCGTTTTAGTCTATTGCTATAAATATATCTACTTCAGCACTGGCCGGGTTGTGGGCTTTTTTACCATATACTTCAAAGTCTGTTGTGTAGGACCTTTTGAGAGATGACTGCCAGATCCCGGTCCATTCATTGAAGACAACCCCTTCCTGCAGGTTACCTTTGGCAGTAAACAAGTTATAATTACCGGCCTCAATAGTTACACTTGCAAACCCGGCCGGCGCCGGCACTGATTTTTCTACCCTGCAACCCAAAATAGCTGTATAAGGCCCGGTGTAATCTGTCTCATACTGCGTATACACGCAATAAATGTCATTGCTTGTTGTATAGAGTAGCTGGTTAATTATATTCTCTGCAAAAAACCTGTTCCAAAGTTGTGGTATATCTTTTTCTGCCATGCCGGGTGCATTGCTGGTTCTTACGGTAATACCTGTGATGCAGAACGTTTCAATTTTCATAATAGCCATTGCGCAAATTTTGGGTGATGTACTAATCCGGTAAAACTATCATGGAAATTTGACAGCCTTATGTCAGGGGTAGCAAACTTTTTTTTCTGCATTCTTCAAAAAAAGCCTGCAGGTCAAAATCGCGGATGGTGTGCGTTTCTCCGGTTGATTGCATTCGGGCTATTTTATCAAGCCTGAATGCGCGATAATCTTTTCTGAGGTAGCACCAGGCAATCAGCACCCAGTTTTCCTGCGTCATGTACAAGGCCAGCGGCGCAATCAGGCGTGTTGTTTGTTCTTCTTTGTATAACGATGTATAAAAAATGCTAAGGATCCCGAAATTTGTAATGGCCAGCTGAATGTCTGATAAGTTATTACTGGTGGTATGCTCAAAGTTGTTACTGCGCATATGTATCCTTTCTGAGAGCAGGGCAGCTTTGTCTTTGGTACGGTGTTTCAAAACAGATTTTATCTTGATAATGGCATCTGCATGATTTTTTATAAATGACCTGTCTTTACTGTTTGCAACAAGGTGGGCAGCGGTAATTAGGGCATTGGCCTCTGTTTCAGTAAACATGACCGGCGGAAGCGCAAAGCCGTCCATTAACGAATAGCCTTTGCCTTCTTCTGTACAAATAGGTATGCCTGATTGTTCCAGCGCCCTGATATCCCGATAGACAGTACGGACACTGATATCAAATTTTTTTGCAATAACGCCGGCCGTTAGCAAACGTTTTGATTGCAGCATGGTAAGTATGGCAGTCAGCCTGGATAACCTGGTTGTCTCATTTTCCGGCATGGGCAATTTATTTTACCAGCTTTAGTTCTTTAATAATATTTGATGCGCCACCAAGTTTATCAATGCACCATAGCACATACCGTACATCTACACAAATAGTACGGTTAAGATCTTTATCAAATGCTATCTGGTGACTCAGTGCTTCGTAATTGCCGTCAAAAGCCAGCCCAATCAGGTTGCCATAGCCATCTATAACAGGTGAGCCAGAATTGCCACCGGTTATATCATTGGTTGTAATAAAGCAAACCACCAGGTCATTCTTGGCTTTGTCAAGGTACTGACCAAAATCTTTTTTCCTGGCTGTTTCAATTAAATTGGCCGGCAGATCAAATTCGTAGTCGCCGGGTTTATATTTTTCCAGTAAACCTTTCATGGTGCACACATAATCATAATGAACACCACTTTGTGGATTATAACTTTTAATATTTCCAAAGCTTACCCGCATGGTAAAAGTGGCATCCGGGTACATTTTTTTTGCTTTTACCGTATCCATTTGCATAATACCTTTCAGGTACAGCCTGCCCAATTCATTGTTGGCAATTGTAAAAACCTGGAATTGCTGCAGGTATTTGCTTTGCCAATTTTTCATAAAACTGCTCGCAACAGAAAACGCCGGATCTGCCTGCAGTACGGTGCCATCCGGGTTGGCCAGGAAAGCCTTCCATTTAGCATCATCAAAAATCATGGTTGTTTTAAAAATGTCTGCAGCGTATTTTTTATAGGTATTCTCTTCTTTTAAGTCGCCATAACTTCCCTTTACGCCGGCATAAAAAGAAATAGGGTGCTGGTTTTTATCAATTGCCGAATAAAACATCATTAAAGCTCCTGCCACAATATTTTGATCAGACGCTTTATTTTCGGTGGCAAGAAAAGCAGTTCTTGCCTTATCGGCTGCCTCAATGGCTCGCTTAATATCTGCAGAGTTGGTTCCCTGTTTCAGCATGGTTGCTTCTACCTGTAACAAGGTGGACGCGTAAGCCAATAAGGGGGAGCCTAAAATTCCTTCGTTGATATACACACGGTGTTTACTGAACGGACGCCAGGCAGCATAGGCTTTCTCCCAATTACTAAAAAGATCCTGGTAATCTTGTTTACCGTTGGCCCATTGCTGAAAGGCGGCTTCTGCGGTTTTCTTTTGCCCGAATACGTCGTACTTAATAAGCTGTTTACTTTCACCATCAAAAAATTTCCAGTAGTTGGCAATACCGGCATAGGATGATGCCAGTTGCAGTTTAGTAGCCGGATCTTTTTTCATTTCTGCAAACATGGGCTTGAGGCGCATATCGCGCAGTTCTACCAGGGATGGGTTATTGATGTCTGTTTTCTGTTTAATGCCGTACGATGTTTCATACCGGTTGGTACTGCCGGGATATCCATAGACCATGGCATAGTCGCCTTCCTTATAGCCTTTAATAGAAACGGGCAGTGAATACTTTGGTTTTAAAGGAATATTATCTGCTGCATAGGCAGCAGGTTTGCCGTCTTTGCCCATGTACACGCGAAAAACGGAGAAATCACCCGTATGGCGGGGCCATTCCCAATTGTCTGTATCGCCACCAAATTTACCAATGCTTTCTGCGGGCACGCCTACCAGCCGTATATCACTATAGCGCTGGTACACAAAAACAAGGAACTGGTTGCTTTTGAATAATGCGCTCACCCTTGCTTCTATAGATTGTGAAGGATCATAATATCTTTTGTTGATGCTTTCCAACACCGTTGCTTGTTTCTGGCTGCGTTCCAGGCCGGTTAAGCCAGCAAGTGCTGAATCTACTTCTTTGGTAACATCTTCAATTTTTAATAAAAACTGTACGGTAAGGGCCGAACGTATTTCTTCCTGTTTTGATTTGGCATAGAAGCCATCACGCAGGTAATTATTTGCTATTGAGCTGGCACTGGCCACTGCATCATAGCCGCAATGGTGATTGGTAAAAATCAGTCCTTCATTACTCACAATTTCCCCGGTACAGCCGCCGCCAAAAATAATAACGGCGTCTTTTACAGAGGCCTTATTGATGCTGTAGAGTTGCTCTTTAGTAAGCTTCAGCCCGCGCTTTACCATATCATTATATACCTGTTGACCCAGCAGTAATGGCAGCCACATGCCCTCATCTGCCATTGATTTAAAAGCGATACTGATTAATAAGACTATCGTTACAAAATATTTCTTCATGGTTTCTATCATTTTGTGCTGACAAACCTACAAAATTTTGAATTGGGTTGTTGTTAGCAGTAAGAGAACGCCATCGGCAGCCAGGCAAAGGGGCAGGTTATTTTTGCCAATTGACAAATTGCGCAAAAGCGGCTTTCACTAACTTGCCGGGGGTGAAAGAATTAATAGAATATGTGTAGAAAATGCGGGTACTGTACCCACAGGCAGATTTTCAGCAATGATATTGAAGACGAATTGAAGTAAGCCCGTGGTAAACAAACTGCAGCCTGTAATTACTGATGTTTAACTGAACAGACATGTGCAGCTGATTACCTGTTTTTCTGCAACATAACGTTTAACCTTGGCTGGGTTTCCAGCCGCCTGTTCATCATGTGCAGCACACTATCAGAAATAAACCAGTTCATGGCATAGGGGCCATTTGATAAAGAGTCACCCCTGATAGTAAGATCATTGTATAAATGAATGGGGTAGTACTCGGCTTTATTGATCACCGCTGAATCCGGCCTGCTGTTAACGTCTGATGTAAATGATGCCAGCCGCATATCATTGACGGTTGTTTGCATATCATAAGCACCCAGTATGGTCAGCAGTGGGGAAGCGAGATCGTTTTTAAATGGAGTTACCGGGTGTAATGCTATATTCCCCTGGGGACTGTTGGTAATATGCAGTACAACCAGCTTCATCTTCTTCATTCGCTTGCTTAGTACAGGGTCTTTGGTAGTCTCAGCAATTTTAATAATAGCGCGGATCATTTCCTGTACTATCCCTGCGCCGGAGTTATCAAAATAACCGCCATCAACAAAATAATTTTGTTTAACGCCCCTGCTGGTCCGCTGGTCTATTCTGCCTGCCGGGCTCATATATGGAAAACGGGCGCCTAAAATAGCAGCTGTGCTTAACCGTATTGTGGTATCTGGTGCAAGTAAACCCAGTACATCAACGCGTTTGTTGAAAAGCGAATCGGTTAGCTGTATGCTGGTTAACACACCCGGATTGCCATCCTGCACACGGGTGCTGTTGATGCAAAGTATGGGCATTCCATCATAGTTGTTTTTTTGTGTAATGCACTGATCAAAATAGGTACTGTCAAAACGCAGTTTGTAATGTTCATTATCGTCTGCTTTTTCAAAAGCAGATTCCAGTGCATCTGCCCTGTCCGGGTTAGGCACTAACCAGTTTAACACCGGTATGTAATTAAAATAATCAGCACCCAGCAACCGGGCCAGTGTGTAAGTAAGAAAATCCTGTCCTAAAAAATTTTTAGCCGCTGTTTCGTACCCGGTAGCGGTGTCGTTTTTATCTGCATGTTTTAATAATGAATAAAAAGCGGCTACACCCACACCGCCGCCTGATGTGCCCGATAAACAGAAAACATGTTCAGAAAATCTTTCTTTCCCAGGTTGAATGGAATTGTCTTCCAACCTGCCCAAAACAGATGCCACCCAGTAGGCAGAACGTGAAGCACCTCCATTGCCCAGTACAAAATAAACCGGGTATTCACTGGCTGAATCTATGCCGGGGTGATGCTGCACCCAAGCCGTAAAATACTCTTGTATATTTTGCCGGTTTTTAAAAGCGGCGATATTGGAATTGCGTGGCTGTAATTGGACGGTGCGCACAAGATGGTTTTCTGGGGTTGCCACGAGTGCCGCCAGCAGTACAACAATAAAATGCAGGTTAACACCTGTTTTTAATGATAGGATGGTAATAATATTGCCAAAGCCCAGCAGCACTGCAAAAGCCAGTAATACCAGGGGCATGGGGCCCAGTGCCACGGATACGGTGAAAAAAATATTGGCCGCCAGGTAAGCAGCAAAACCCGTGAAGGAAATAATATTAAACCAGAGAAAATAGCCGTACTCTTTGTGATCAACATGGATAAATGTCATCAGTTTTTTTAAGGCACGTTTGATGATATTATCCGGGTTAGCCATCTTTTTTATGTTTTTTGCAGCATCTTCCTGCACCCATATCCTGCGAAGGTTTATATATAGGGTATAAACTATCATCAGCAAAACCGTCATGGCGAATAGCACCGGTACTTTGTTTATTAAATCAGCAGCCTCAAGTATTACAAGCAGCGCGAGAAAAGCAATACCAGCAATGGTAAACCAGTTCCGAAGGCGTTTGCTGTTGATTTCATTATCGGTAAAACGTATCAGCCTTTTGTCTATGAGCCAGATAATAAAAAGAAAGGCTGCCAGCGAAGCAATAACATGGTTTCTTAGCCAGGAGTTTGCAAACAACAGGTCAGCCACAGATAATAGTATAATTGCAAAACACCCATAACCTGCCAGCCTTGGAAAAACATCCAGGAATCGCTGCTGTATTTCGTAGACGCTATTGAATTTGTCTTCCGGCAGTGTGGGTTTAAATTGGTTGGCATACTTTTTTTGCCTGTACAATTTGCCATAGGCCACAATGCGTGAAGAATACCAGCTGACATACGCCCAAAAGGCAATGGCAACGAAAAAAGTGAGTTTAAGCAGGATGTTTATTAAAACGTTCGGCAGCGTTTTGCCGGGGTTATGATTCTCTGTAAATGAAATAAGGATATCTTTTCCCTGGCCAAGTTTTATAAAACAGGCAAAGGTGAGCAGTATAAAAAGAATGGAAGGAAAAAACAACCATATAGATTTCAGCAGGTTGGAAATGAATTTTAGTACTGCAATACCTGCTTGTACCAGCCGGGGTTGATCAGTCAGCGGTGCCATATATAAAGGGTTTTGGTATGTTAAAGGGTAATATTAAGTTACTGCATTTACCAAAACCCGGCAGTTTTTTATTGATTCAACACTTTCCACAACAGATCTTTTAATTCTGAAAGGCCCTGTTGGGTAACAGAAGAAATAAAAAGGTGAGGAATTTTTTTTGGCAGTTCTTTTTTAATAGCAGCTTTCAGTTCATCATCCAGCATATCGCTCTTACTAACGGCAATGACAAACTGTTTATGCAGCAGTTCCGGATTATATTCTTTTAATTCATTTACCAGTATGTCGAATTCTTTTTTATGATCGTCACTGTCTGCAGGTATCAGGAATAAAAGAACCGCATTGCGTTCAATATGGCGTAAAAAACGGTGGCCGAGACCTTTTCCTTCGGCAGCGCCCTCAATAATACCTGGCAAATCTGCCATGCAAAAACTTAACCCGTCGCGGTAAGCCACGATGCCCAGTTGCGGTACTACCGTGGTGAACGCGTAGTTAGCAATTTTTGGAGTAGCCGCCGTAACTGAGGAAAGCAGGGTTGACTTACCGGCATTGGGAAAGCCAACAAGGCCTACATCGGCCAGTACTTTCAGCTCAACTACTTTCCAGGCTTCCACACCAGGCTCGCCCGGTTGTGAATGTTCGGGGGCCTGGTTGGTAGGGGTTGCAAAATTACTATTGCCCAAACCGCCACGTCCGCCTTTCAGCCACACTATTTCCTGGCCATGTTCCAGGATTTCTATTTCCTGTTCGCCGGATTCTTCATCACGGGCTACCGTGCCCAGCGGCACTTCAATAATAATGTCTTTACCGCTTCGGCCGCTGCTGTTGTTTTTGCTGCCATTTTCACCATCTTCGGCCAGTACATTTTTAAAATAGCGCAGGTGCAGCAGTGTCCACAGGTTCTTATTGCCCCTCAGTATAATATGAGCCCCACGTCCGCCATCGCCCCCATCAGGGCCGCCTTTGGCAGTCAATTTATTGCGCATAAAATGCTTACTGCCGGCCCCCCCATGGCCGCTGCGGCAAAATATGCGGATATAGTCTATGAAGTTTGTCTTTTCCATTTATGGCGGCAAAGATAACTGTTATGGAGCGGGTGCGGGCAAATTCTGTCGCTGCCGGAAACCGGGCAATGCTGCCGGAAAAAAGGAGGGTAAGACATCAACAACTGAACCCCCGCGTATAGGAAAACAGCCATACTTATCGCCGTCCGGGGCAGAAATGTGTGGCTGTAATACTGTACCGGTTGACCCGGAATAATGTCCCATTAACGCAATGCTAATTTTTTTGTGCTGATAACGGCTATCCATAAGCTGGTGGCGCTATAGCTTGCCATTGTAAATACCGCAGAAACCAGGTAGTCGGCCTGGGCAAAAAAATGACTGCTTAATAAGAAGCTGATAATCATCAGCAGGGGCATAAATAAAGTAAAAAATGTTTTCATTGTATTTGTTTTTTATTGTTGGTGGTAAATCCTGTGTCCGAACCGTTTGCTGCTTAATAGAGTGGAAAAGGGAGACAAGGTTTATTAAAGGAATGTGAAATGCTTTGCAGATGCCTTTAACAACCGCCACCTGTAAAACATATATCTTTTAAACCAAGGCAGCTTAAATAAAATTATATTTTCAGAAAAGATTGAAAATATGAAAAAGTTAATTATTTTTGTTTTGCGAAGGCGATGCTAAAATCTTTCTTTATGAATACGCTGGCATACATCATCTACCTGTTTATCACTTACCTGATAACGGTTCGTACGGGCTTACTTTTTTACCGGAACGGCAGGGTTTATATCTTAAACCTGCTGCAGGGAGATGAAAAGCTGACTGATTTTATTAATAAGATGCTGCTGACCGGGTATTATTTACTCAATCTTGGATATGTGGCCGTAATGCTCAGGTTTTGGAAAACCATTGCTGGCTTCACGGATTTGCTTACCAGCATTGCCAGTATGACGGGCAAGATAATGCTCACCCTTTCGGTCATCCACTTTTGCAATATGGCTGTTATCTATTTTATCAGTAAAAGAAATAATCCCCATTTAATAAATCATATAAATTAAGGTTATGAAAACGTCTTTAAATTTTACCGCCTATCTTATTTACCTGCCTGTTGTTTTAGTATTAACCTGGTATGTAGCACATACCTTATTTAAAAATAGTAAAGTGTTTATGCTGGACATTTTTAATGGCAGGGCCGATATTGCTATGTCTACCAATAAATTATTTGAAACCGGTTTTTACCTGCTGAACCTTGGCTTTGCGCTTACAATAATGGAAATAGCCAGGGAAATTTCCAACAGCAGGAGTATGCTGGAAATACTGAGTGCTAAAATTGGTGGATTTAGTATTTACCTGGGTGTGATGCTGTTTTTTAACCTCTATCTTTTCTTCAGGGGTAAAAGGACAGCCAAACAAAAAGCGAGGTTGGCAGAAGCAGTAAAAAGTATTAGTTAAACAATATGCAGTAATCTAATGCTAATGGGATAATCAAAGCTGGTTATCCCTTTTTATTGCTTCCCAGGTGGTATAACTGGTTGGCTGCACGGGGCGGCCGGCCTCTGGCTCACGCAATGGCTCACACGGTTTCCAGCTATCAAACATTTCTTTTGGTAAAGCCTGGTATAATGCAGTGCCTGCAGATTTCCAGGCAATCATCGCATCACTTACTTCTTTTATTTTTTTTGCAGGGTTGCCTGCAATCAAACTTCTCGGTTCATATTGTTCATCGGCTTTAATAAAACTTAGTGCGCCTACAATGCATTCGTCACCCAATACCACGTTGTCCATGATTACACTGTTCATACCCACCAGGCAGTTTTTACCAATAACAGCACCATGAATAATGGCGCCGTGACCAATATGAGCGCCGGCTCTTAAAATAACTGTGGTACCCGGAAACATATGTATGATACAATTTTCCTGCACGTTACAACCGTCTTCAATAATAATTTGTCCCCAGTCTGCGCGGATCGCTGCCCCCGGGCCAATATATACATCCTTGCCTATAATTGCATTGCCGGTTACCGCTGCCTGGGGGTGTATAAATGATGAAGCATGTATTACCGGTATAAAATTATTAAAAGCGTATATCATACAGCAAAGCTATTATTGTAAAGGCTATTAAAAAGGTTTATTGCTGCGGCACGGCAGGTTGCTGCTTCTTATGTTTTTTTATTTTCTTTATCACAAGCACCAATAAAAAAATGATGGCAGTAAGCCCGAGTATGCTTACGAGAATTGCCGCGGCTTCAGATCCGTTGCAGGCAATATTGCAGGCCAGCCCGGCAAGCAGAAAAGTAAGTCCAACAGCAGCGATGATTGACAGAATAATCAAAATTGCTTTTTCTGTAGCTTCCTCGTCCCTGGTGAGTTTTGCTTTTACATATTCTTTAAGCTGCCGGTTAAATTCCTTTTTTAAGATTCTTTTTTCTGAACGGGTAAGCGTGCTTTTATCCCGCTGTGCCAATGACGCCAATATTGCTGCGGCACCTGGCTTTTCACCACCTTTACTATATACGGCGGCCGCTGTACTAAAGGCAACTGTGTTTATATTATTATAGGCGTAACTGTTAACCGCAAAACAAACAATTATAAAAGAGCAGGCACCCAAAACAAAGTCGCAGCTTTTCCGCAACAGGTATAAATGCCGTTTATTAAAACGTTTGTTTTTTTGCTGGCGCGATGGGTATACCAATACGGCGGATAAAAAGAAAAGTACGGTGGTATACATCACTGCTGATGGCACACTTAACCGGAGCTGAAATAAATTACAGGCTGTATAAACCGCCAGCGCATTTAATAAAATATGCAGCAATATAATTACCGCACGCGCTTTTGCGGGATGCTGTTTTGCCCAGAAAGAAAGTTTGATCATAAGGCAAGGTTAAGGCGGTTAAAAAATAGTACCTGAAAGCTGCTTAAAGTTAAAGCATGTAAGGGCAGGTACCATACTTTCTTCATATTTATTCACCTTTGAAAACAGGTGGCCGCTTTTCAAGAAAGGCAGCTACGCCTTCATTATAATCATGGGTATTTGCGGCGGCAAATTGTAATTGATCTTCGGTTTTTAACTGTGCTTCAAACGTATTGTTGAACGATTCATTTAGCGCCTGCTTGGTATAAGCCAGGCCCCGGGTGGGCATGGCAGCCAGGGTAGCTGCTATCTTTATTGATTCCGCGGCAAAAACATCATCTGCAAAAACTTTGTATAGCATGCCGTATTTTTCTGCATCGAGGGCATTTACTTTATCGCCCAGCATCATCAGTGCTGATGCTTTTTGCCAGCCAATTAAGCGGGGCAGGGTAAAAGTGCCGCCGCTGTCTGGTATCAGTCCAATCTTTGAAAAAGCTTGTATAAAAGAAGCGGATTCAGCGGCTACCACTATATCGCAACAAAGGGCAATATTGGCACCGGCACCGGCAGCCACGCCATTCACGGCACAAATTACCGGCTTTTCGAGGTTCCTGATGCGGGCAACAACCGGGTTATAATGTTCGGATAATATTTTGTCAAAGCCGGGTGCATTTTCACCCGCCAGCTCACCCAGGTCCTGCCCGGCGCAAAATGCTTTGCCATTACCGGTTAAATAAACAGCCCGGATGTTTTTATCAGCAGCACAATCGTCTAATATTTTTTGCAAACGCAAAGCCATTTCCCTGTTGAAAGCATTGAACTTTTCCGGGCGGTTAAGCGTAATGAAAGCGATGTTTTCTTTTACTGCTGATAGTATTGAATCCATAGATGTTGATTATTTAGCTGAACAGATGGTATTAATGTCTGATGGCTGATATATTGATTTTATGATTTTTTCAGCATAAAGCAAATAAATCACTCCATTCCAATATCCGCAATATATTTTATGAACGTTTAATGGCATTTAAAATAATCAAAGGGCTCAAGGCAGTCAAGGCATTTATACAAAGCTTTGCAGGCAGTAGACCCAAACTGACTTATTACGCGGGTGTTGTAAGACAGGCAGTGCGGGCATTGCACAGCGTCCTCTTCTGCAAACAGCCTGGTGTCACAAACTGAGGGTACGGCATTGGGTGGTGCAATACCGTAGGCCCTTAATTTTTCTTTGCCTGCATCACTCATCCAGTCGGTTGTCCATGCGGGTGATAATATACTGGTTACGGTAACTTTTTTAAAACCATTTTCCAGTAAAACCATTTTAACCTGTATGCTGATTACATCCATGGCAGGGCATCCGCTGTAAGTAGGGGTAATAATTACTTCGATAGCATCGCCGTCTTGTTTTACATCCCTTATGATGCCCAGGTCAATAACAGATAGTACAGGTACTTCAGGATCTGGTACCTGCTCAAGCAGTGATAATATTTCTTGTTTATCTGTATACATATTTATTACCATTCAGCGCCGGGATAACTTCTTTGCAGGTATTGCATTTCAGCCAGTATATAACCCAGGTGCTCTGTATGTTTTCCTTCTTTGCCGCCCTGCTGCATCCATTTATTTCCGGGCAATTGCAGGGTGGCTTCTTCCAATACTTCCCGGGTTTTATTGAGCCATTGTTGTTGTATGTTTTCCAGATCAACCGCTATCTCCTCCTTTAACAAAGCGCTTTCATAAGGGGCATTGGTTAACAATTCCCCGGTATAAGGCCAGAGATCCTCCAGTGCGGTACTGATACGCTCATTGCTTTCGGCGCTGCCATCGCCCAGTCGTACTATCCATTCCGCGCTCCACCGCAAATGGTAAGTTACTTCCTTTAAGGATTTTTCAGCAATAGCGGCCAGCGTGCTGTCTTTGCTGGTTTGTAACTTTCCGTATAGATAAAATTGATAGGTGCTGAAAAAGAATTGCCGCAATACCGTGACTGCCCAATCTCCTTTGTTCAATTCTACCAGCAGACAATTGCTGAAATCATGTGCGTTGCGGAGGTAGGCCAGTGTGTCTTCAGTGATGGGTCCTTCCACAGCTTTTGCAGCAATAAATGGATAAAATGATTGTAATAATCCATTTTGTTCAGTTGATGCATTGATGAGTTTAGCAGCATACTGGTAAAAGTTCCTGGCCTGGCCGATCAGGTCGAGCGAGATATTGCTGATGGCGATGTCCTGTTCCAGGATCGGCCCATGCCCTGTCCACTCCGCATTGCGCTGACCCAATATTAAAGTGTTGTCGGCTAAATGCAAAGTATACGCAAGCAATGAAGAATTTTCAGCATTCATTTTCAGAAATTTGGATTGATCACATATGACTGAGTTCATCAGGAAGTTCGTAGAATGTAGGATGACGATAAATTTTATCATTGGAAGGGTCGTACAAACTGGATGCCTCTTCAGGATTGGAAGCGTGGATGTGTATTGATGCTACCACCCAGATGCTGATACCTTCCTGGCGGCGGGTATATACATCCCTGGCATTTTCTATGGCCATCTTTGCATCTGTTGCGTGCAGGCTGCCTACATGTTTATGATCAAGCCCCTGCTTACTACGGACAAACACTTCCCAGAGTGGCCAGTCGCCGGCATTGCCAGAAGCGGCAGCTGCGGGCAAATTACCTGCTGATTCTTTATCGCCGTAATCGCCGTATAAATATTTTTTTACAAAATCTTTCATGGTAAAGAATGTTATAGTATTAAGCGGTTGCCCTTGTTTCTTTGCGTGCGTTTTGTTTGGCCGCATAAGCCGTTGCGGCTTCCCGCACCCAGGCGCCTTCTTCATGCGCTTTTATCCTGGCGGCAATTCTTTCCTTATTGCAAGGGCCATTGCCATTGATCACGTTTTTAAATTCTTCCCAGTTGATAGTGCCAAAATCATACTGCTGTTTTTCTTCATTCCATTTTAAATCAGGATCCGGGATCGTCATGCACAGTAATTTCACCTGCTCCGCGCACATATCTATAAAACGCTGCCGCAATTCATCATTGCTAAAACGTTTTATTTTCCATCGCATACTTTGTGCGCTGTTGGGTGAAGCATCATCGCCCGGGCCAAACATCATTACACTGGGCCACCACCACCGGTTGATGGCATCCTGGCACATGGCTTTCTGTTCAGGGCTGCCTTTACTCAGCGTTAATAAAATTTCAAAACCCTGGCGCTGGTGAAAACTTTCTTCCTTGCATATTCTTACCATAGCCCTCGCATACGGACCATGCGAGCAGCGGCAGATAGGCACCTGGTTTATAATAGCAGCGCCATCTACCAGCCAGCCAATAGCACCCATATCGGCCCAGGTAAGTGTGGGGTAATTAAAAATGGAAGAATATTTTGCCTTGCCGCTGTGCAGCTGGTTAATCATTTCATCCCTGCTGATGCCCAAGGTTTCTGCAGCACTGTACAGGTACAGCCCATGCCCGGCTTCGTCCTGCACTTTTGCAATCAGCGTAGCTTTTCTTTTTAACGTAGGGGCGCGGCTAATCCAGTTGCCTTCCGGCAGCATACCCACAATTTCGCTGTGCGCATGCTGGCTTATCTGCCTGATGAGCGTTTGGCGGTATTTTTCCGGCATCCAGTCTTTTGGCTCAATGCGGATGTCTTTATCAATTTTGTCCTGGAAAATTTTCTCCAATTCCAATACTGACATGCTTACATATTTGATTCTTTCAAAGATAAAAATTATTTACACAACCGCTAACAATTGTTAGTTTTATTGTGTTAAAAGCAATATTTAACCTGTCAGAAATGCAGAACAATAATTAATTGTCGAACTTGCCAGTTCTAAAGCATGTTACCATATGAAAAAAGTTTTTGGCTGCCTTCTGTTGCTGGGTTTTATTGTATGCAGCAGCAGCCGTTGTAAAAAAAGCACAGATAACAGTACGCCGCCCCCCGTTATACCCCCGGTAACGCCACCAGTTACTCCACCAGCTACAAACGATGTAGATTTTTGGCTTACCAAAGCAGACCAGTCGGTGTTGCTACAAAAGCAAAACACCGTGATTTCTTTTGCTGCTACAGTCAATAACAATACTACCATTGAAGTGGATACCAGCACGCAGTATCAAACTATTGACGGGTTTGGTTACACGCTTACCGGTGGCAGCGCCCAGGTAATAAATGGGATGGCTGCAACCGACAGGGCCAGCCTATTACAGGAATTGTTTGGCAGTGGCGCAAATGCCGTTGGCATTAGTTACCTGCGCGTCAGTATCGGCGCATCTGATTTAAACGCTACCGTATTTACGTATGATGATGTAGCTACGGGCCAAACCGATCCAACCCTGGCGGGTTTCACTTTAACTGCCGATAAAGAAACCGGCACTGGTTTAATCCCATTGCTTAAACAAATTTTGGCCATCAACCCTAATATAAAAATTCTTGCCACGCCCTGGACGCCGCCGGTGTGGATGAAAGACAATGGTCTTTCCAAAGGAGGAAGCCTGCTACCAGCTTACTACAATGTATATGCGCAATATTTTGTAAAATATATTCAGCAAATGAAGGCCGAAGGCATTAACATTACTGCCATTACCCCGCAGAACGAACCATTAAACCCGGATAATAACCCCAGCATGCAAATGACGGCCGAACAGCAGCGGGATTTTATTAAGAATAACCTCGGGCCTGCATTTCAGTCGGCAGCCATTACCACCAAAATTATTGTGTATGATCATAACTGCGATAAGGCGGTTTACCCACTTACTATTTTAAGTGATGCAGCAGCCAAAGGATTTGTAGATGGTTCTGCTTTTCATCTGTACGCGGGCGATATAGCCGCGCTGGGCCAGGTACATGATGCATATAAAGACAAAAACATTTATTTCACGGAGCAGTATACCGCTTCTACCGGGGATTTTGGTGGCGATTTAAAATGGCACCTGAAAAATGTGGTGATTGGTTCTATGCGCAACTGGAGCCGTAATGCACTGGAATGGAACCTGGCCAACAATGCTTCTTATGGTCCATTTACGCCCGGGGGCTGTACCACCTGCAAAGGCGCGCTGACCATCAGCGGCACCGTTACCCGCAATGTTGCTTACTATATCATTGCTCATGCTTCTAAATTTGTTCCGGCTGGTTCCGTGAGGATTGGCAGCAATATCAGTGGGGGTATTCAAAACGTAGCATTTAAAAGACCGGATGGTAAAAAAGTACTGGTAGTAGAAAATGATGGCTCTGCAGCAGCAGTTTTTAATATTAAGTTTAATAATAAATTAGCCACGGTTTCGCTGGATGGAGGCGCCGTGGGTACATTTATATGGTAATTAAAAGCTAAGAGAATAAGGAGAAAAGGAGGTATATAAATGGGTATACTTTGTATTCTTTCATCTATGCTAGCTTGTTCTCTCTTAGCTATTTCTGATCAAAGTCGATGCTGATTTTTTCGCTGCGCGGATGCGATTGACAGGTAAGGATATAACCATTATTTAGTTCGTCAGGCTCAAGTGCATAATTATTATCCATCATTACTTCACCACTTACCAGTTTTGCACGGCAACTGGCGCAAACACCTCCCTTGCAGGCATAGGGTAAATCAGCGCCAGTAGCAAGTGCAGCATCCAATATAGATTGCCCGTTGTAAGAAAGATCAAAGCCAAAAGAAACCCCATCCAGCAGGATGTTTACCTTACTTGCTTTACCCTGGAATACATTTTCTGCAATTAACGGTCCTCCAGTCGCCACCAATGACTTCACCTGACCGGGTGGTGTAAATAATTCAAAATGAATCTGGGTCTTATCAACGCCTTTTGCTTCCAGGTAGTCTTTAACTGTAAAAATCATTGATTCAGGTCCGCATAAAAAGAAGGCGTCGCAATTCTTTATGTTGATCAGGTGCTGAAAAATGGTTTCGCATTTTGCGGCGTCAATCCGGCCATGATAAATCGGGGCATCTGCTTTTTCCCGGCTAAAAATGTGGTGAATACTAAAACGATGAATATACTTATTCTTCAGCGCTTCCAGTTCTTCTTTAAAAATAATGGACGTCCTGTTTTTATTGCCGTATACAAGTGTAAAGCTACTGCCAGGTTCAGTCTGCAGGCTGGTTTTGATAATAGACAGCAAAGGAGTGATGCCGCTGCCCGCGGCAAAAGCCATGTAATTTTTTTTATTGCGTGCATCCAGCGGGGTGTAGAATTTACCCGTTGGTGGCAGGATGGTAAGCTCACTGCCTTTTTTTAGGTGTTCACTGGCCCAGGAAGAAAATTTTCCATCAGCTACTTTTTTTACCGCAATTCTTAATTCGTCTTCCATCGGACTGCTGCAGATGGAATAAGAACGGCGCAGTGTTTCACCGGCTATCGCTGCTTTAATGGTAATATTCTGGCCCTGTGTAAAAGTGAAGATTTGTTTTAAATGGGTCGGTATGTCAAAAGCAATAGAGATACAGTCGGCTGTTTCCCGGCGGATATCTTTAATTGCAAGCTGGTGAAAATGCGTAGCCAATGCGTATTTATTTATTTTGCAAGCCGCCGATCAGTATCGCAATCATATTTTCTTCCAGTACTTCGCCGGTTATTTTTTCTTTACTGCGGTGCCAGCTTTCTATACCACTAACGGCATGCAGCATAATCAGTACCGCAGTAGGGGCGTCAATTTTTTTTATTTCGTTTTTCTTAATACCGTCTTCAATAATAGAAGCAATGCGCTGGCGGTAAACGCGGCGCTGGGTTTGTATGTTTGAAAGATAGGGATCTGTCAGGTGCTTCCACTCGCGGTCGCTCACATACACTTCTTCATAATGGTGCAGCATTTGCTGAATATGAAAACGCAATACGGCTTCAATCTTTTTAATGGCTGGCATATCCTCAGCATCTACCTTATCAATATGGCTCATAAACTTATTGGCCACCTTAAAACACAATTCCTGCAGTATTTCGGCTTTTGAGCTGATATGGTTATAGAGACTGGCTGCTTCTACGCCTACCTGTTCGGCCAGGTCGCGCATGGAAGTAGCGCTGAAGCCGCGTTCACGAAACAGCCGGGCCGCTGTTTCTATAATGGTCTCTTTGCGGGTGCTGTTTTTCCGCTGTCTTATTTTAGCCATAATATCAACTTAGGGGGCAAAATTAATACTAACTGGTAACAAATGTTAGTTATGCTAAGCAATTAGCTTGTTTTTCTTTGCGGGATGACTTTTGAAGTAGTTTATTTTTCTTTGATGTTCGTTGCAATAGCAGTTAAAAAACCGTAGGTTTGCGCCGGTTTTTAAGGCGCTACCTGTTGATTGCAAGCCCTGCCTGTATGATCCTGTCCTCAAATTATTCATTCAACTAAATAAATACTATGTCTCTAATTGCAGTAGGTACCATGGCTTTTGATGCCATTGAAACACCCTTTGGCAAAACCGATAAAATTGTGGGTGGATCTGCCACTTATGTTGCGTATGCAGCCAGTTATTTTGTACAGCCGGTTCAGCAGGTATCTATTGTAGGATATGATTTTCCGGAAGAGGAGATGAAGGAGATGAAACGCCGTGGTATACAACTGGAAGGCGTGGAGATTGTACCGGATAAAAAATCTTTTTTCTGGAGCGGTAAATATCATTTGGATATGAACAGCCGTGATACGCTGGTAACAGATTTGAATGTGCTGATGGATTTTAATCCAAAAATTCCCGCCGCTTACCAGGGCGCAGAATTTGTAATGCTGGGCAACCTTGACCCGGTTATTCAAAAGCAGGTGATAGAACAGCTGAATCCGCGTCCTAAGCTGATTGTTATGGATACCATGAACTTCTGGATGGATATCAAGATGCCAGAATTGAAAGAGGTATTGACAATGGTGGATGTATTAATGGTAAATGACAGTGAAGCAAGACAATTAAGCGGAGAATTTTCTATTGTAAAGGCGGCCAAGAAAATCATGGCCATGGGCCCAAGGTATCTCATCATAAAGAAAGGAGAGCATGGCGCACTGCTGTTTTACAAAAATGAAGTGTTTTTTGCCCCGGCTTTACCGCTGGAAGAAGTGTTTGACCCAACCGGTGCAGGTGATACTTTTGCCGGAGGTTTTGTTGGTTACCTGGCCAAAACAAATGATATCTCTTTTAATAATATGAAAACGGCCATCATTGTGGGTTCTGCTATGGCTTCTTACTGCGTAGAAAAATTTGGCCCGGATCGCCTGAAAGAAATTTCAAAGGAAGAAATAGACAGCCGCATCCAGCAATTTGTAGAACTGGTTAGTTTTGATATTGAATTGACAAATTAAGAATCACACATTATAAAAATCTAAAGCCTGGCGACTGCCGGGCTTTTTTGTTTGGACCTTTACGAATGCCAGTCTGGCATGCTTTCAATGGTTAGATTTTGAGCGGCCAATATAATGGTTGACTAACTTTTTTTGTCAGTCATAAAAGTGAAACAGGTACTGCTCGTCATAAGGAACATTGAATTTTTTCAGAAAGGAAACATATTCATGCCTGAATGTTTGTTTCTGATGATGCTTTTTTTGATTTTTAATATAGTCGATAACTTTTCCATAATTAGATTCCGAATAGGAAAACGCACCATAGCCTTCCTGCCAGCTGAATTTGTTTTTAAGCCAATCATTTCTGTTAATGAAATTTGATGAATTGTTTTTAATGTCCCTTACTAAACCGGCAATACACATGGACGGTTGTAGTCCTACCAATACATGCAGATGATCGGGCATGCCATTAACCGCCAAGGATTTTTGCCCTTTACCAGTAATAATTCCGGAAATGTATTTATAAACATCTGCTTCGAATGAAGGTGACAACAGATTTTCCCTGCCCCTGACGGCGAAAACAATCTGGATGTAAATTTGTGAAAAAGTGCCAGCCATAATGATATAGTTTAATGATGAAATGTAAAAGCATGTATAATCCACGGGTCTATAGCCGGCCACTTTTGCCGGTTTTATCTAATGCCACCCCTCCGGGGTTGTGACTGTAATGGGATTGCTATTCTATATTAATGTCAGCCCTTCGGGCTTTTTCCCGGCCGGGGGTTATGTGCAAATCAAAGCACTGTGATTAATCTCTTTATTAATTATTTAATGTCACCCTTTTAGGATTTTGATAAAATGGCCACGTATTATATATCTTATCGTCAGGCCTCGGGCTTTCTTCCCAGCCCAGGGTATGTTCAATCAAAGCACGGGCGATTAATCTCTTTATTAATTATTTAATGTCACTCTTTTAGGATTTTGATAAAATGGCCACGTATTATATATCTTATCGTCAGGCCTCGGGCTTTTTTCCCAGTCCAGGTTATGTTCAAATCAAAGCACGGTAATTATTCTATTTGTTAATTATTCAATGTCACCCCTTCTGGCTTTTAATAAAAGGCTATATATAATTTATATTATTCCCAGCCTTTCAGGCTTTCTCTGCCCTGCATTTGAGCAAATCAATACTAATCTATTACCTGTTTTTGCCGACTATTCAATGGCAATGTGCTTTAGTCGTTTTCATTGCATACATTGTTTATATCAATTTCATTTTATTCGTGGAGTTTGGAAGCCCAAAGGGCTGGCATTAGTATAGCATTATGCATCAGGATTTATTAAAACCCGGAACGGGTGACAGTAGATTTGGAGCAAAGGTGCATGCGGTATCAGGACAATTCTAAAGTGAAAACATTTGTTCCCGGTTTGCCTTTATACTATAACCGCCGCGCCAGTGTAATTGCCTGCTTAAAACGTTTTGTTTTCCCCTGCAGGTTAAAAATATCTGTTACTACAACGTACACGCCTATGGGCAGTTTTGTATTTTTTTCATCCAGCCCATCCCAGCGGAAATACCCTTGCAAACCACATAATCCATTGCGGGTTAAATAGCGCACTGGCCGGCCTACGGCATCATAAACGGTAATATTGCATACATAACCGGGTTCCGTAAACTGGTAACTGATAGTAAGGAAATCGTCAAAGCCATCATTGTCGGGAGAAAACACCGGCGGCGTAAGCGTAATGCTTCCCTGTAATGCAAGGTCTGTTTTAAACTGAGAGTTCTGGTAACCGGGTGTGCCATAACCGGCGCTGGTAGCCGCGGAATGCCAATTTGCAGCTTCCTGTGTAGGTTTATTGTAATCAATTCTCTCCAGTGCTATACCTTCATCATTGTCTAACAGTTTGAAATGCCAATGCGCATCGTAATTCAATTCATCAACTATTTTCCCCTGTGCATTTAACATTACTACTGTGCCTTTGTCGTCCGGAAAAGAAGGCATGGAACTTACCGCCACAAAAGCTTCCGGGACTTTTGCCAGGTATTGCGTTTTTACAGCCATAACATTTTCCGTTAGCAAGGCATACTCACCAGGAAACAGCAGACGGTTATCTGCGCTGATCTGTTTTACTGAACCAATCATTGCGTTGGCAGCACGGTTAGCAATATAAAAGTCTTTTACATCAATAATTTTATTACTGCGGTTAAACAGCTCCACATAATCTGCAGCATCCGGTTTTGGGTTGAATAATATTTCATTGATCACCACATCAAAGCTATCGGCAACAGCAGCCCGCCCAAGTTTTACAATATGATAAGCACCAATGGAATTACCAGCGCAATCAGTTAGCCCGCTGGCACTAACGGTGTATACCTTATTCATCCCCAGCCATGTTGCAGATCTCAATTTTACCTGGTTATAAAAAGGGGGAAGCGGTGTAGCTGACAGCGGGAGACCAACGCCGTCGCTGATACGGTAGTTGCTGGCAACCGCAGCTTTTGCACTATCAAGTGGTTCGTCAAACGTAAGTATACTATTGATACTGTCTGCTGCAAATGCATGCAGCAGCATGGGTGGTTGCTGATCGGTATTGATGCCATCCATGGAATTCTTTTTGCCCGGCGTTCCGCCTTTTAACGCAGCACTGCTGTTCCAATTGCTAAGGCCGCTACAGGGGTTTTGCGGATCGATCATTTCTATTGTCCAGCCACCCTGGTTTTTAATGGGGTTCCGGTACCAGTCGGCGGTGTATTGCACTGCATGTATAATGCTGCCTTCTTTAGAGCGGAGATATAACTGATCGCCATCATTATCCAGTGAAGGAAAATTACTGACAGCAATGACGCTTCCAAAAACATTTAATTCAGCAGCAGTGCTACTGGCACAGATAATTACAAAGCTATCCGGTTGCAATATAAAATTAATGTTGAAAGTAGCGAACCCGGAAGCGTCTCCAATACGCCAGCCGTTTAAATTAAATGGCTGCAGGGAAACATTTCTTAACTCAATAAATTCAGCATTGGGAAGTCCCACGACGGGGGACGGATCGGCCATGATTTCATCAATGACCACGTTATATGGCCTGGCTGTCTGGGCCTGGCTACAGAGCTGCCATGCCAACAGAACAACTGTTAGTTTCTTTTTCATGTATAAGGTTTCATAATCAAGGTAAGCCAGAAATAATAGCAGGATGAAATGCAGTCAACGTTTTTTCCTCAAATAATTTTGGTGTAATAACATTGCTGTATTACTTTTGGCCTCGTGAAAAAAACAATGACACATACAAAGCGCATAAAGAAACATTCCGCAACGGGAGGTTATTGATCGTTTTGTACGTTACAAGATATTCAGAGCCCCCGGTACACCGGGGGCTTTTTTTATTACATCACCTTTAAAAAATCAAAACAGAAAAGAAACGGTATGGGCCGTTACAACTGGTTGCTAAAAACACAATTATGAAACAGTTAAAAGTTGCAGTAGTAGGCGCCACCGGCCTGGTAGGCACCAAAATGTTACAGGTATTGGCAGAACGTAATTTTCCGGTTTCGGAAATACTTCCGGTGGCTTCGGCAAAATCTGTAGGTAAGGAAGTAGAATACAAAGGCAAAAAATACAAGGTTGTAAGTATGGAAGATGCTATTGCAGCCAAACCCGATGTGGCTATTTTTTCAGCAGGTGGCAGCACCTCACTGGAATGGGCGCCGAAATTTGCAGCAGCAGGCATAACTGTTATTGATAATTCTTCTGCCTGGCGGATGGATCCTGCCAAACCTTTAATTGTACCGGAAATAAACGCAGACATACTAACTGCTGCTGATAAAATAATTGCCAATCCCAATTGCTCTACCATACAAATGGTGGTGGCATTGAACCCATTGCATAAAAAATATAATATAGAACGCATTGTGGTATCTACCTACCAGAGTGTAACCGGCACCGGTATTAAAGCAGTAACCCAGCTGATGAACGAAAGAAAGGGCATCCAGGGGGAAATGGCATATAAATATCCCATTGACCTGAATGTAATTCCGCAGATTGATGTATTTACAGAAAATGGTTACACCAAGGAAGAAATGAAAATGGTGAAAGAAACAAAAAAAATCATGCGTGATGAAAGTATCCGTGTAACGGCTACCACTGTGCGTATTCCGGTAATGGGTGGTCACAGTGAATCCGTGAATGTGGAGTTCAGCAAAGAATTTGATCTGGACGAAGTAAAAGAATTGTTGCGCAACGCACCGGGTGTAGTAGTTGTTGACGACCTGGCCAACCAGCAATACCCCATGCCCATGGATGCGCATGAAAAAGATGATGTATTTGTGGGCCGTTTAAGAAGGGATGAAACCCAGCCCAATACGTTGAACATGTGGATTGTGAGTGACAATCTGCGTAAAGGTGCCGCTACCAACGCCGTGCAGATTGCAGAATACTTAAACGAGAAGGGTATATTTTAGTCGATTTTTTTTGCCGCAGATGCGCAGATTAATTGCTTTTTGTTTAATCTGGGCATCTGCGGCTATTTTAATTTTGGCAAGTGAGACACCGGCCAGGGAATATAAATGTTGTGAAAAAAAATTATAGGTAAAGCGATTATTTTTTTAATTGTCAGCCTTCCGTGGGCGTGTTTCGCCGGGCACTCAAAGGGCAAGCGGTAACAAGCAACAAAATAGCTTAACCTGTATTAGGTCTCGTGCTATTGTCCGCCAACATGTATTTTCTTTACGTCAGATCCATTTCTTTTTTCCTCATTGGCAGTTGTAACCAGTGTATCGCCAACGGCCAGCGGACCATAAACTTCCACGCGGCCATCTGCCTCTCTGCCATTTTTAACATCTACCCACTGTGCTTTTCCATTGCTGATTTTTATAACAAATATTTTTTCGGTAGAATTTGCCAGCGCTGTTTTGGGAACGATAAAACCGCTGTCTTTGGCCGAAGCCGGAATATTTACTTCCGCAATCATTCCCGGCAACAACTTTTTATCATTATTGACGATATCCATTTCAATTCTTTCAGCACGCAGCCGCAAATCAAGTGAACCGGAAGCACGTTTTACCAGGGCAGAAAAATGCTCATTGGGATGACCCTTTACCGTGAAGCTGATGTTGGTAGTATTATTAATGTAGCTGGTGGCTGATTCGGGTACCAATACCGCCAGCCTTAATTTACGCTGATCCTGCAAGACAAACATAGGCAAATCAGATCCCTTTCCGGCAGGCCCTGCAATGGCACCCGGGTTAATATTCCTGGTACTGATAACGCCCGCGAAGGGTGCCCTTATTTCAAGGTAGTTTCGGTTGTCTGCAATTTCTTTATAGGCTGATTTAGCCGATTGCCACTGTGCAAAATCTGCGTTTTTACGAGCATTGGCCTGGTCTATATCATTGGGTGATATGGTGCCCGGCGTTTTGCTGGTTTCATACAACCTGTCATAATTGGCCTTGCTGGCGGTATAAATAGCTTCCTGCGCTTTTAGCCTGCTATCGGCCCCCGCTAATTGAGAACTCAGCTCCGGTGCTTCCATCACCGCTAATAGTTGTCCTGCTTTTACTTCAGTACCCACATCGGCATATAATTTTTTTACAAAACCGTTTACGCGGGCGTATAAATCTACCTGCTGAAAAGGAATCAGTTCGCCGGGCATTTGTATGCTGGCAGAAAGTTTTCCTTTTTGTAAAAGAAAAACTTCGGTCGACGGTATTGTTGCGCCAACAGGTGCTTCTTTTTCTTCTTTTTTTTCCGCTGCGCCGCATCCGTTCAGTATAACGGTGAGGCTTAGTGCTGCAGAAATGTTTCTGCAGGCAGTAAAGTAATTATTTATGATGGTGCGCTTCATACAATGACGGTATATAATATTTGCTTTCTTTATCTTCCGGATCAAGTGATACAGAATCAGTAGTAGTTTTTCCCTGGACCCAGGCAAAGACCAATGGTAAAATAATCAAAGCTGCGAAGGTAGATGCAATCAGCCCGCCAATGACTGCCCTGCCCAGTGGCGAAGCCTGGTCGCCGCCCTCACCAAAACCCAGTGCCATGGGGATCATACCCACTACCATAGCCACGCTGGTCATGAGAATTGGCCTGATACGCAACGCCGCAGATTCTTTGGCCGATTCTATTGCATTACCATTGTGCATCCGCAGGTGTTCTGCATTGGTAATCAATAAAACAGAGTTTGCAATGGATACACCTACCGACATTATCATACCCATGTATGATTGCAGGTTAAGGGTGGAGCCAGTAAGTAATAACAGGCTCAATGACCCAAGCAATACCGCCGGTACGGTAGACAATACCACCAGCGATACTTTGAACGACTGAAAATTGGCAGCCAGCATCAGGAATATTACAATGATGGCTACCAGCAAGCCGCTTTGCAGGCTATCCAGTGTATCGGTCAGTACATTGCTTAGCCCTTTTAGTTCTATCGTTAATCCCCTTGGCAGCTCACCCATTGATGCAATGGCGGCCTGTACGTCTGCGGAAGCAGTGCCCAAATCTTTTTTATATAAATTAGCGGTTACAGATACCTGTGGTATAGCGCCGATATTATCATTTTCTCCAAACGTGGTGTCACGCTGAAACGTAGCTACATCACTCAATACCGGCCGCGACGCATTCCGCAAAACAGGTATTTCACCCATGGCATTGGTACTGGTCATTTTGTTTTCCGGCACTTCTACCTGTACATTGTAACCCAGTCCTACCCGCTCATCTATCCATACATTTTTCTCGGTAAAACGGGAAGAGGAAGTAGAGGCGGTTAAAGATCTTGAAATATCACTTATATCTACCCCCAGCTGTGCAGCCCTTATACGGTCTATGTTAATATTGATGGCAGGGTATTTTACGGATTGTCCTATCTGCACATCGCGCAGGTAGGCAATCTGCTGCAGCCTGGCCACCATCTTACCCGCATATTCAACATTCAGCTTTTTATTCTTGCCGCTAACTTTTACTTCAATGGGTGTAGGCGAGCCCTGGCTGAGGATTTTATCTGTGAGTTCTATGGGCTCAAATGATAAAGTAAAATCCGGCAGCTTCTCTTTCATGTTTTTGCGGAAGCGTTCTTTCAGGTCGTCCAGGTTTTCTTTGTAATCTTCTTTAAGTGCAACCTGTAATACCGCTTCGTGCGGTCCGCTCATAAAAAGATAAATGGGACTGCTGCTGAACTGCCCCGGATGCTGCCCTATAAAAGCCGAGGTAATAGAAATATTTTCTTTGCCTACGGTATTGTATAACACATCCAGCGCCGCCACCATTTTTGCTTCCGTGCGTTCCAGCCTGGTGCCATCAGGCGCCCTGAATCTTACCTGGAACTGACCGGAATTAACTTTTGGCAAAACATCCCGGCCAATATTCATAAACATTAGTAATGCAAGCCCGGTAATGATGATTACATATAAAGTTGCAATAATCTTTCTGTTGGGCAGCAACCTGTTCATAAAGCGCATATAGCGAGCCCTGAATTTTTCGAACCTGGTGAGCTGGCCGCCCTTGCCATGCCCGCCTTCCAGCAGGTGTTTTTTCTGGTCCCAGGTATCGGCTTCAGCGGTTTCATCTACCATATAATTCTTATATTCTTCCGGTGTGTCTTTTTTGCCGTTGTGACTTTTCATCAGCCAGTTAGCCAGTATAGGTACAAATGTTTGTGCCAGCAGGTAAGAGGTAATCATAGAAAACGCAATGGCCAGAGCAAGCGGCAGAAATAACGAACCAGTAATACCCGTCATGGTAAAAGCAGGTGCAAAAACGGCCAGTATACAAAAAAGGATCAGGAGTTTTGGAAAAGCAATCTCCTGGCAGGCATCCCAGATAGCCAGTGCTTTGGGTTTGCCCATGTCCAGGTGCTGGTGTATGTTTTCAATGGTTACGGTTGATTCATCCACCAATATACCAATGGCCAGCGAAAGACCACTCAGGGTCATAATATTGATGGTCTGGTTAAACAGGGACAGAAATAAAATGCCCGCGATGATAGAAGTAGGAATGGTTAGTATAACAATCAGGGCCCCACGCGCATCGCCCAGGAAAAGCAACACCATCAGGCCAGTTAAAACCGCGCCAATGGCGCCTTCGCTCAACAGGCTTTTAACCGCGTTGATTACATATACAGACTGATCAAATTCATACGTCAGTTTTACATCTTCCGGCAGCATGCTCTGAAAACGTGGAAGGGCACCCTTTAATTTATTTACTACTTCAAGGGTGGAGGCATCAGCAGATTTGGTAACCGGCATATACACGGATCGCTTACCGTTTACCAGGGCATAACTTACGGTAAGATCCGCGCCATCTTCTACGGTGGCTACATCCCGCAGGAAAACATTGGGAACACTTCCTTTGAACAACGGAATGCTTTCAAAATCTTTAACGGCCTTAATGGTTGTATTGGCCGGGGTTAAATAATTAATATCGCCAATTCTTACATTGCCTGCCGGCGAAGTCTGGTTGTTGATCCGCAGCGCTTCTACTACCTGGTCTGCAGTCAGGTTGTGCAGTCGCAGCGCTTCCGGGTCTACTTTAATAACAATGCTGCGTATGTTGCCACCAAAAGGTGGTGCAGAAGACAGGCCGGGTATGGATGTAAAAGACGATCGGATATATACATTGGCCAGGTCAAGTAACTCATTGTTGGATCTTTTTTCACTGCTCAGCACCAGTTGCCCCACTGGCAGCGTAGTGGCATCAAAGCGCAGTACAAAAGGCGGTTGAGAGCCGGGCGGAAAAATAGCCTGGGCACGGTTAGAAAAGGCACTCACTTCTGCCACCGCCTGCGCCATATTTACATTCTCATAAAAAGTAAGTTTTAATAAACTCAGGCCCTGGATATTTCTTGTTTCGATGCTTTTAACGCCATTTACATAGAGCAGGATATTTACATATTGCTTGCCAAAGAACGATTCCATCTGGCCGGGTGAATAACCACCAAAAGGATGCGAAAGATAAATAACCGGCAGGTTCATGGCCGGAAAAATATCTATCTTGATGGTGCGTACCGCCTTTATACCAAAGAAAAATAAACCCGCCACCAGCACCATAATGGTAATGGGCTTTCTTAATGCTGTTCTAATAAGATTCATACACTGCTATTGCACCTGTTTGATGAATAAATCAAAATCGCCGGACGCGGCTGCTTTTAGCAACAACG
Organism: Chitinophagaceae bacterium; assembly: GCA_039916305.1. GTDB lineage: Bacteria > Bacteroidota > Bacteroidia > Chitinophagales > Chitinophagaceae > JACMLD01. The sequence goes on from JBDSLR010000030.1 coordinate 51,589, forward strand.
CCTGCCAGCTGTTTATATAGGCTACGCTGATATCTGTCTGCGCCCTGTTTAATGTAAACAATGCCTGTTGCACATCAACAATATTGGTGAGTCCGTTTTTATAAAGCACTGTTTTTTGCAGGTAAGCATCAGTTGCCGCTTTTAACTGGAGCGGTGCTTCATGTACACTTTTCAAACTGTTTTCAATCTGCTGATCGGCCAGCACCAACTGGTCTTTTAATTGTGTGGCCACCAGGTCGTACTCCTCTTTATATGCTGCCGAAATATAGGATTGTGATTTTGCCTGTTGTTTTATTTTAAACGGGCTCATTAAATTCCAGCTGATGCCCACGCCAAATAAATAATTGTAGCGTGCTGGTTTAATGCCATCAAGGTAGGATTTGGTATACCGGTCTGTAAAATCGGGGGTATAATTATAATCGAAACCCGATCCGCGGCCCTGCAGCGTGCCAAAAAGATTAAGGCCGGGATTGATGCTTCTCTTTATAAATTTTTCTGTTGCATCACTTTGCTGTATGCGGCTTTCATAAAATTTTACCTGCGGATTTTCTGTCACCTGGTAAGCAGTGTTATAGTTAACGGGAGCATGATCAAAATAACTGCTGTCAAGCAAAAACGGGTCGGGCGCTGCGTTGAGCAATTGCGCCAGCTGGTTTCGGATGCGTTGCTCATTGGAGATAGCCTGCAGTAATGCCAGCCTGGCGCCGGATACTTCAGCGTTGGCAATGGAAGAATCAACACCGGCAATTAAACCAGATTTGGCCCGGGCAATAACAGATTGCTGCACCGCGGCGGCCCGTTCAATGTTGGCTTTTGCATTTTGTATAAAACGCTGTGCCGTGAGCAGGTTTAAATAAGTACCGGCAATATTTACACTTTGTACAAACTGCTCCTGCAGGTAGTTGGCAGAATCTTGTGTTACCTGCGATTGTGCTGCCACTATTCTTGCATGCAGGCGTCCAAAAGAAATAAACTCCCAATTGGCATTTAATAAATACACCGACCCAAAGGCAGCATTCCAGCTTTGCTTGCTGTAGCCGGGACCTGCAGATGACAAACCACCAATGCCTATGCCGGCTGCCGGACCAAATTGTCCGTTTACAGTACCGTAGGCTTCCTGCAAAGAGGCAGTTACATCGGGCAAGTATTGATTTTTTACATTTTCTACCAGCGCTGCAGAGGCTTTTATATAATTGGCCCTCGCTTTAATACGCTGGTAACCGGCCAGCCCGCTTCTAATGGCCTCCGATAAATGAAGTGTGCTGGTATTTTGTGCAAGCAATGGTGCTGTGCTTGCCAGCATTAAAAACGTGCCACCAGCTATAATGCGGGCTTTTTGTTTTGCGTAAACAGCTACTATCTTTTGAAATGAAATTCCTGCTACCCGTACATGCATTTAATTGAATTTTAACCTTACCAATTTTGACCGGACTACAACAGCAGCAAGCGAAAGCTATGCAAATGTATCAGAACAATCATTGCCAAATATCGTATAATCAACATTCAAACTTCTAATTTCCGGTTATGAAAAGTTTACGCCTGTTGAGCCGTTTATTCTTTCTGATTTTGAACTGGAACTGTATCCTTTACCACGGCACAACCATACTTATTATGAAATTATCTATATCTGCCATGGCATGGGCAGGCATTGTTTGAACAATAATAATTTCAATTACCAGGCGGGCGATCTTTTTTACTTACACCGGAAGACAATCATTATTTTGTAATAGAGCAAAAAACCAGGTTTGTCTTCCTGAAATTTACGGATAGTTTTTTTTATAAGCAGCGGTATACTTCGCCCGGTTTTTTTGACAGGGAAGTTCAACCTGTTATGCGCAATAAGTTTTTACAGGAACTGAAGCCGGAATTAACGGTGCCGGATAAAAATTTTCTTAAAAGCATCATTGACAATATTACTGCCATCAATACTCCTTCTTCTGAAGAAGCGGCGGCCATTGTTTTTTACCAGCTGCTGTCTATTTTAGAAATGGTAAAAAAGGCGTTGATAAAACATGGTCATCACCCGGAGTATTCGCTGCACAGGAACAACGAGCAACTGCTGACCTTTATTCACCAGCACATTTACACACCCGAACTGGTACAGATAAAAACCATTGCTGAAAATTTCAATATTTCGGCAGCTTATTTCGGGGCTTATTTTAAAAGAAATTTTGGTATCAGCTACCGCGGGTATTTACACCGGTACCGTATTAATCTTATAGAAAGAAGGCTTGTCAGCAGCAGGCTTACGCTGAAAGAAATTGCTTCGGAATTTGGGCTGGTAGATGAAAGCCATCTCTCCCGCTATTCTAAAAGCCAGAAAAAAATAAGTCCGCGGGCCTATAAGCAATCTGCAAAGGCGTTGATGAACTGAGATCACCAGCAGTTAATCAGGCTTCGGTTGAATCAACTTGAAACAGTTGGGTATAACGCGTATGATAAACTGTTTTGCAGTTTCCCTTGGTTCTCCATCTACATGCAGGGGCGCGGCATCTTTATTCTTTATGGTAAGCCTGTCTGCCTGCAAATAGATAATGCCCGATTTTTTTAAATGATGCGGATCAGCCACCTTGTTGCGGCCTGCAATCTGGTCTAAGATGGAGAGTGGCAATTGCGCCTTACTCATTTTCCTGGCTATTACAATATCCAGCAGTCCGTCGTTCAGGCTTGCTTTGGGGGCAATGGTCACCTGGTTGCCAAACTGGTTACTGTTGGCGATGCTGATAAAATAGGCTTCCGTGTCAAAGCTGGTTTCGCCGAGGTCAATTTCAAAAGAATAGGGTTTGGCAGAAAAGAAATTTTTGATGGATTGCTGGGCATAGGTAAAAAGGCCGCGCCGCTCCTGTTTTGCAAAATCATGTGCCACCTGCGCATCAAAGCCCAGGCCGCAGAGCATGCAGGCAAAAGCATTGTTAATGGTAAAAGCATCTATATAATCCGCTTTGCCGGTAAAAATAAGCTCCAGCGCTTTGGCTGGTTGTTTGGGAATTTTTGCACTTAGTGCCAGTCCATTTCCTGAGCCCAGTGGGACAATACCAAAATTCACTTTTGCTTCCTTTAGATCCTGAACGACGTTATTTACAGATCCGTCGCCGCCGCAAATGATCACATCAGTGTAGTCTTCTTCCTTTATTTTTTGCTTCACGAAGTGGTAATCACCACTTTCTACTGTGGGCAAAATAAGAAACTGTGCGGCATGCTTTCCCGCCGCTGCTGAAATAAGTGAGGGCAAAGCAGTTTTTGTGCTGCCGCCCGAAATAGGGTTTATTAAGAAAATAAATTTTTGCTGCATAGGAAATTAAACTGTGTGCTGTTGTTCCGCGCAAAGGAGAAGTAAGTGTGGGTGCTACGCTAGTTCTTTCCGGCTAAGGTAGCGCTCACCACCTCAGCAAAGCACTTGCCCAGGTGAACCCGCTGCCAAATGCCGCCAGGCAAACCAAATCGCCTTCTTTTATTTTACCTTCCTCCCAGGCTTCGCACAAAGCAATGGGCACAGAGGCTGCGGTGGTGTTACCAAATTTTTGAATATTATTATGTACCTGGTCATCCCTTAACCCCATTTTCTGCTGCACAAACTGGCTGATGCGCAGGTTTGCCTGGTGGGGAATCAACATATTAATGTCAGCAGGCGCAAGCCCATTGGCCGCCAGCGCTTCCATAATTACTTCCGGAAATTTTACCACGGCTTTTTTAAACACCGCCGGTCCGTCCATATTGGGAAAGTTCTGTGCATTGTCTACCATGGCATTGCTCATAAACATATCTGCAATCTCTGCCTCATTAAAATCGGCCAGTTTTTGATCCGTCCAGTGGTTGGCATGTGTGCCGGGGTTAAACATCGCCAGTATTTCCGCGCTTTCGCCGTCGCTATGCAGGTGGGTACTTAAAATACCCTGGTTGGGTTTTTCGGTTGGCTGCAAGACCACTGCGCCTGCGCCGTCGCCAAAAATAACAGATATGTTTCTGCCGCGGGTACTGAAATCCAGCCCAAAAGAATGTTTTTCGCTGCCCACTACCAGGATGTTTTTGTACATACCGGTTTTAATAAACTGATCGGCCACGCTCAGCGCATATAAAAAGCCGCTGCACTGGTTGCGTACATCCAGTGCGCCTATTTCCTTCATTTTCATGGCTCTTTGCAAAAGTACCCCACAGCCGGGAAAGTAGTAATCGGGGCTGAGGGTAGCGAATACGATAAAGTCAATGTCCTGCGGGGTAATGCCCGCCCGTTCAATAGCAATGGCGGCAGCCGCTACGCCCATGGTAGTAGTGGTTTCTCCTGTTCTGTCTGCAAAACGTCTTTCCCTGATCCCGGTACGTTCCTGGATCCAGGCATCGTTGGTTTCCATATAACGGGTAAGATCATTATTGGTAAACACGTTTTTTGGCGTATACATACCAATACCTGCAATTTTACTAAGGGCCATACGACAAGCTTTTGAAGGACAAAATAACGAAAAGATAATGGCCTGAACCAATAAGGAATTTGCGCCCGGAAAAATACCAGCGCAGCAGAACACCCTTTTCGGTTGTCTGGTGAAGAGCGAACAGCGTTTTTAACAGGATATCCACTTTTTTTATTTTGCTTGACAATATTTTATCCTGTCAGAGCCAACCATTTGCGGCAATATTTCGTTTATAGAGCGTAAAATTATTTGTAAAGGCTTTTGATCTTTGGTTTTTATTTATAGCTTTACTCTCCCAATATCTATATTTGCTTTACACAGGCAGGTATCAGATAGACTCCTGATTCACCGTAAAACAAAGCCTTTTTTTATATCCACTTTGTTTAATATCCTCTAAAAGCTGGTTTCTTTTAATTCCACATCCTTTCGGATTACCCACCTTACTTATTACAACATCTGTATTCATTAAAAGAAACAAATCTATGTACCAGCGTTTACTCTTACTGTTGACCGTTCTCTTTATTTCAGGTGCCGTTTTGGCGCAGGATGTTATGAAGGTAACGGATGGAGACTATGTGTATAGTCCCGGAGCGCCATCTGGGTCGCTCACGAACCCAGTTCCTTTGGGATTACCCAGCAGAATGCAAACTTGGGTGCATGACCCATCTCAAATTGGCGGTATTGGATCTTTCCAAACCAAATTCAAATCATATCGTTTTGGTCAAACATCTTTCCGGTTGCGTTTTCCAGAAAATTACGATGCCAGTAAAAAATATCCCATTATAGTTTTTCTGCACGGTGCTGGTGAAGTAGCAGATGCCTCTAACTCCAGAAACGCATTTTATGCAAACCGTGAAAACCAGTATCAGCTATACCATGGCGCCGAGATTTTCTCACAGCGGATGGACCAGGGTGAATGGAACGGTTTTATGTTGTTTTCACAGTTGCTGAGTACTTCCCCACAGTGGGAAACGGATGCATTTGTGGCACTTAACAATATCATGGATACGCTTACAAAATACAATGGCCTTGATCAGGACAGGGTAACTACTATTGGCTTATCGGCTGGCGGTGTGGGTGCTATAAAATATGGATATTTCTTTCCAGGACGTATTGCTACTGCCATTAGCGCAAACCCGCGTTTCATTGAGACGATTATGACCAAGGAGTACATTGATAGCCTGCAGCATATTCCCATATGGATGGCGGTAGGTGGAGAAGATAAATTTCCAGGTCCTACGCAAACTACGCAATTCCGGGACAGTGTAGCTCTTAGAGGTGGCAATATATTTTACACCTACCATCCCACAACAGGGCATAGTTCATGGTATCCGCAATGGAATCAGTATGATGCTAATTTCAAACACATGCTCACTGATTACCTTGATTCTGCACATAAAGCGCAACCGCTTGTTTATTTTCAAAATACCCAATTCTGTAGCGGCAGCCCAATCAGCGCCAAAATGGCTATTACCGCATTCTACAATGCATATGAATGGCAATACGATAATGGCAGCGGTTCATTTGCTACCATACCAGGCGCCACTTTAAATACATATACTGCTACCCAGGTTGGCCGTTACCGTGTACGTTTTCAGCGCGTGGCAGCAGGCGCATGGTCAGCATGGACGCCTTATCCAATTGTAATCAGTACGAAAGCTTGCGCGATAGACACGGTTTTTGCAGAACATTTTGACGCCATACCTGTCGCCTATTCCCAGCAAAGTCCTAATGGAAACAATTCTGCCTATTTTCCTAATAATTATACTTGTCAAAACGGGGTGTTTGTTAATGGAACTGAAGGCTTTACACAAGATGCTGCTGGTAGGCAGGGGGGCCGTTTTATGCTAAATAATACCATGGTGAATGACGCAAGCCATCCTTGTATCTATTTTTCAGGCGACCAGATTTGGCGGACGGTAAACCCCGTAACGGTTCTACCCAATACAAACTATGCATTCAATTTTTATATAGGCAACCGGACTGGTACAGGCAATCTTGCGCAATTATCAGCCCGGATTAACACTACTGATTTAACGCCCGTTAATGTGGGAACTGTATTGTCAGGCAATGTAAGCTGGAAGAAATATACGTTTGTATGGAACTCAGGAGGTTCGACTACCGCACAACTTGCTATTACTACCAATATCACTACTGGTACAGATAATGATTTTGTGGTAGATGAAATTTCACTGGTTAAGTATATGCCCGTTATGCCGGGTGGTGTAAACTCTAACTTATGGGCAAAAGCAAATACAGTTCCAGGCATTGATGGCAGCCTGGTAGGCCTTTGGCCAAACAGTGACATCAATAGTAACAATTTACAACAGAATACCCTGGGTGCTGAGCCTGTGTTAAGAAACAATGCAGCTGATAATATTAACTTTAATCCAATAGTTAATTATACCTCAGCAACCAATAAAAGCAATTTTGTAACGGGTGGTTTTGCAGGTAATACTGTACATAATGCTGCACATGTATACCTCGTAACAAAGGCAAACAGTATCGCAAACGGGCAGGTTATTATGTATGAGGGATTGGGCGCTGGTACGCTGAGTATAGAAACCTCATCGGGCGGCAGGTTGGCCTGGACTGCAGGCACACTTTCGAATTCAATAACTACCCCCACCAACGCTAATGAACTAAATAAGCCCATTTTATGGACATTCAGCAAAGACAATATAAATAATACAGGAGATGGCAATAAACAAGACATACGTAAAAATGGCATTGCTGTAGCATCTTCTGCCAATACAACAACATTTACGGGCAACAACAGTAATTTGAGCTTAGGTAGATCAACATCCGCTTCTTTTAACGGTAACATAGCAGAAATTATCTACTTGCTGGATGCTACTATCAACGCCGCCACCCAAAACAAAATAGAATCTTACCTGGCAGTGAAATATGGTACCACCTTGGGCTATAGAGCCAACCCGGTTAGCTATACCAGTTCCGATGGAACGGTTATCTGGCCTGCAAGCGCCACTTTCCAGGCAGATGTATTTGGAATTGGCACAGACAGCTTGTCTGGTCTTGTTCAGAAAAAATCAAACAGCGTGAATTCCGGAAGTGGCGATGGCACTGGTCAGTCTTTAAGAGGTAACCTGGTACTTGCTACCAATACTAACCTGCTGGATAAACGCTTTTTAATGATTGGTCATGATTCTGCTGCGCTAACACAAACAGTTATTCCAGCTGGCCAGGCTCCAATTATTGCAGTGGGCAGCACAAGGCTGAACCGTGAGTGGAAAGTGGTAAATACAGGTGGCGTAGGTGCTGTTGACCTAAGCTTTGATACTACGGGCATGGCCAACCAGGCAGGTGGCAGCATTGTTAATAACTATGCTTTGATGATAGACAACGATGGCGATGGTAATTTCAGTACAGGTACGGTTACGTTCTTTAATGCCACCAGTGCATCCGGCAAGAAAATAAATTTCTCCGGTGTTACTTTAAACAACAACGTGGCCTTTACCATACTAACACTTAAGTCAAGCAATTTATTACCGGCTATATGGCTTGGCTTTACAGCAGAAGCGGTAAATGGCAATGCCTTGCTGAACTGGAAAACAAGTGATGAAATGAATGTTGAACGTTATGCAGTTGAGCATTCTTTCAACGGTGTAAGCTTCTCAATAGTGGGTAGTGTGAACGCCAACAATAACTCAGGCGAAAACAAATATACCTTTACGCACAACGGACTTGCTGCTGGTGTACATTACTATCGCATCCGCAGAATTGATAAGGATGGCAACAGCGGATACAGTGATGTTAAAACGGTAAGAATTACAACCAATGGCGCCAACGTGCAGATAAGACCTAACCCGGTTATGGGTGCTACGCTGGTACTGGCGGTATCTGTTCAGCAAAGCAGCAAGACCATGGTGCAGGTAATGGGGGCAGACGGTAAGGTAATCCTGCAGAAGAATATCAGCCTTTTTGCAGGTAATAACCTGGTAAATCTTGATGTTGCCAACGTGCCAACAGGTATCTACATGGTTCAACTGCTGTTAAGCGATGAAGTAGTAACCAAGAAATTTATAAGACAACGCTAGGATAAACCATTATATAATAAAATAGCCCCGGCATGCCGGGGCTATTTTATTATATAATGATATAGTTGTTCCAGGCTGGTCCCCGGCAGATTTGCCGATACAATAAAATATGGTTACGGAAATACTCAGACCAGGATGTTATATGGCAATAGGGATATGGGGTTAATGTGGCTATGGTAAAACATTCCGGATGCAGGTGAGTTTATGTTGAATCTATTTTCTTACGGGTTCCATTTTCAACACTTCTTTCATAAACAGCGCAATTTGTTGCTGCACGCCTTCCACATCATGCGATTTTATGTATGAACCCAGCACATGATTACCTGCACCCGGCATCGCCTGTTTACGTTTTAAAGCGGGTGCTGTGCCCAGTTCATCAAACATTTTTAACATGGCGTCTACCTTTACTACATCATCCTGGTGTGTGGAGTCTTTATAGTAATAGAGCATTAATACAGGCTGTTTTACCTTGGCAAAGTTTTCAGGCAGCATACTGGTCTCCAGCATTTCCTGCAGCGCTGCCGTGCCATTAAAAGGATAGCGCCAGTACCAGTATTGTTTGTAAATGGGACGTTCATCAGCAGCAACTTTATGGTCGCTGCCAGTTACCAGCCTGGCCAGTTGTATGCCCCAGTGGTTATTAAGCAGGTAAGCTTTGTCATTGTTGATGGCAATATTAGGCGACAGCAGAACCAGCGCTGCCACCGCATCCGGGTACGCAGCTGCTAACTGCAAGGCATTGGTGCCGCCCGTACTGGTGCCTATCAATATTACTTTGTTGCCAATTTGCCTGGCAATGGAAAGGGCCTCTTTGACAGATACCCAGTTTTCATCAACCGTCAGGTTCATCATTGGTTCCGATGTATCAATGCCATGTGCAGCCAGCCGGCTGAGGTATAAATTGCAGCCAAATGCCGCTGCAATATTTTTATGAACCGGATCTCCTTCGGCTTGCGATGCAGAAAACCCATGCAGGTAGACGATAGAACAAGCGGTTTTGTTTTTTAGGGAATCGTTCGCCCATATTATTCTTGCCTGGTTATCAGGTTTTAGTTTGTGCTTTGCTTCATTTTTTTTTATATAGGCTTCGAGCGCTGGAGCAGCTGCAGGTACCTGCGGCATATCTTTATTGTATACCGGCGTTGCAGGACTAGGCCCCATTAAATACCCAGCGCCGATAATAACAGGAATAGCCAGCAACCATTTTTTAGCCATAAAAAAATTTTAATGTCACCAAGGTAAAGCGTTTTTAGCTCTTGTATCCAGTTCATACCTGTAATAGAAACGCAGGAGAGGCCTGGCATATGTTAATAACGGTTATATTTTATTATATACCCATACAGTATTGTTGCTGCCGGGCATGCAGGCAAGTCCAGCCTGGCCGGCAATTGTGTTCTTATGATAAAATGATTACATTCGGTTTTATAAAATCTATCCATGTCATCTGCTCAACGGTTCCAGGCGCTTGATGTATTCAGGGGTATCACCATTTGTTTTATGATTATTGTAAATACCTCTGGTAACGGCCCCACCACGTTTGCCCCTTTAATGCACGCGTCCTGGCATGGGTTTACCCCTACTGATTTGGTTTTTCCTTCTTTCTTATTTGCAGTAGGCAATGCCATGAGTTTTGTGATGATTAAATGGCAAACCAAATCACAGGCAGCAGTAGTAGGTAAAATTCTGAAACGCACTTTACTGATTTTTCTGCTCGGCTACCTGATGTACTGGTTCCCTTTTTTCAAACTGGACAAGGCCGGTCACATGGTCTCTTTTCCTGCTGCACAAACCCGGATCCTGGGTGTTTTGCAGCGCATTGCCCTCTGCTACGGTATTGCTGCACTGCTTTTTTATTACCTGAAACCTAAAACAGTTCTTATCATCAGTGCAGGGTTGCTGTTATTGTACTGGGGCCTGCTGGTATGGCTGGGCGAACCGGGCAGCGAATTTTCCATGACAGGTAATGTGGGTTTGCAACTGGATAAATGGCTGATGGGCGATGCCCATTTATACCATGGTGAAGGCATCGCATTTGACCCCGAGGGATGGTTAGGTATTCTGCCTTCTATTGGCAATGTGGTAGCCGGTTGTATGGTAGGACGCTTCTTACAGCAAAAGGGCAATAGCTATGAAACCCTGGCTAAATTAATGCTGGCCGGCGCAGGCCTTGTATGCATTGCTTATTGCTGGAATTATGCTTTACCCATTAATAAAAAACTCTGGACAAGTTCTTTTGTGCTGTATACGGTTGGGCTTGACTGCCTCATATTGTCTGCAATTATTTACGTACTTGAATTTCGTAAATGGCGCAACTGGACGCCCTTCTTTGAAGTGTTTGGCCGAAACCCATTGTTTATATACTTGTTAAGTGAAGTAGGCGCCACATTGTTGTATATGATTCCCGCAGGCAAAATAAGCTTGTCCGGATGGTTGTATAAAAATGTTTTTAGTCTTGCCGGCGCTTATACCGGTGCGTTATTATTTGCCATCACCTGGATGTTTTTTTGCTGGATGATTGGATATATACTTGATAAAAAGAAGATTTATGTGCGGGTGTAGTACCCATTTTACACAGCAGTCATAACATTTTACCCGGCAATCACACAAACTGGTAAAAGCAAAGAAAATGGCCAACATAGAAACAAGTAATTTTAAAAGGCTTATCGGCGTCTGGAAAACGGAGGGTACTATTACAACTGAAAAGGAAAATTTAAAATTAACCGGCACTGACAGCTATGAGTTTATCCTTGACGGCAACTATATTTTACACAAAGCTGCTGTAAAAATGGGGAGTGAAAACAGTGGAACTTTTGAAATTATTGAATTGGACAACGCTGCTGACAGCGCAAAAATGCAATATTTTAATTCCAAAGGTGAAAGCGGATGTATGGTAAGCACCCTCGTAAAGAACGATTTTGTTATTCAGGGAGACAAAATAAAATTTGAAGGCTCAATTAACGATAACAACACAAAAATTAGCGGGCACTGGTATTTGCAAAAGGAAATTGATACATGGACTGGCTTCATTGACTTAATACTGGTGAAACAAAGCTAGCCCGTAAATAAAATAATGTATCTGCTTTGCTCGTCTTCCTTTAATGCTTTTTGTTAAAGGTGACAATCAGCGGAACATGGTCACTATATTTTATCCATTCATCAAAGCATCCAATTTCAACTGAACTTACTTTTTCCAGCAGATTATTGGAAGCAAAACAATAGTCAAGGTGATAGGGTTTGTCTTTATGCCGGTACAGATAAAATGTCGGACGCGCTTCCTTCCCCTGTGCCTGTTTGTGATGAACGTGGTAAGTGCTGGAAATGCCTTTGCCTTCCAACAGCTTGACTACTGCGGCATGATTGCCCAATTTATGTTTTTTATAGTCCCAGATTACATTACTGTTAAAATCTCCAATAAACATAGCTGGCTTGTGTGTAAGTAAGCTTTCATAATGGATGATTGCCTTCCAAACCTGTGTTATATACCTTCCATCCTTGTCGCTTGGGTTATATGCCCAGACTAAAAATAAATTAAAATCATAATCGCCGCCTGTTACCTCAACAGGGATAATCATCTTAAAATCTTCATTATGATTTTCGCAAACTTTAAACCGGTAATCACTATAGGAAAATATGGCGAGCCCCTTGTGTTGATTTTTACCAAACCATAAACTGTCTGTTGGTTTTGGCAGGTCGTCAGTAAATAACAATTTGTCCAGGTGCTCGCATTCCACAATAATTAGTATATCAGGCTTCAATGTAAGAATGGAAGCGGCTTTTTTTCTGAAAGCCATATTGCAATTCCACGTTATAACCTTCATGCATCAAAGATTTACATCGTTTTACGCGCAACATGGATAGCAATAAATGCACGCTACGGAGATTGTATTTAACTATATCCAGCCTGCCCATGGCTCTCTGGCCACATGCCCGGCATTGACATTGAACAGCTGATATTTATCAAAGTGTAATTGATTAGAACGGCTTTTTCTTTTCATCCCCGCCAGTTGTTTTCTTTTGAAAATCGCCGGCATAAATCAGCATTAACTTGGATTCATCAAAATGCTTACGCAGGGCGGCATTCACCGTTGCAAGATTAAGCGCCTTTACTTTATTCTCAAAATTGAGATAGTCGTCCAGGCTGCGGTCATCGCGGAGGTAATTGCGCAGCATATTGGCCAGCATATTGTTAAGGCCCAGCATGGTTTTATTTTGCTGCAGCCAGCTGCTCACAGACTTTGTTAACTCGTCTTGTGTAAAACCCTCCGTTTTGGCTTTTGTTATTTCCTGGTGCAGTGCCGAATCCAGGCGGCCCTGGTACAAAGGATTAAAAATCGCATATACGCCCCAGTTACCTGCATTAAACGTATAATCTGCCCCAACATAGGTGCCCGCACCGTAACTCATGCCTTCTTTTTCCCTTAACCGCTGTGGAATACGCGATGAAAGAAAGGCGCCGCCGCCCAGTAATTCATTGGCCATAAACACGGCGGGGTAGTCGGCACTTTTTTCAGAAATATTCAGGTTAATATTGCCCATCAGTGCGGCATTGGTTTTGTCTGGCGTAGGAATAGATTCAACAGCACCCGGCAAGTCGAAATATTTTGTTTCCACTTGTTTATAGGGCGCCTTGCTGATCCAGCTGCCCAATGTGCTTTCCAGAAATCCAATAATTTGTTTTTTGTCCAGTTCCCCTACAAAAGAAGCCACTGAATTATTGGCGCCATAAAAATCAGCATAGTATTTTTTAACATCATCCAGTTTCACAGCTGCCAGGTCTGCCAGGCTTTCATCTGCGTCTGATGCATAATTGGGATGCCCTTTTGGATATTTTGTGCTTAGTTTAGAAAGTTTACGCGATGCCACCGTAGATGGTTCATTTCTGCTGGCTTCGTAATCTGCTTTTGTATCAATCTTTATTTTTTCAAATTCTGCTGCATCAAATTTTGGGTGTTTCAGTAAATCATCTACCATGGCAAGCGCGGCCGGCAGATTTTGTTTATCAGTATTAACCCGGATGGTTAAAACATCTGCGGCCCCAAATATGTTGATATCGGTTTTAATGCGGTCCAGTTCATCTGTAATTTGTTTCTTTGTTTTAGTGCTGGTGCCAGTTTTAAGCATTTTAGCCGCAATAGAGGCAATCTCGCTCTTACCGGTGAGATTGGTTTCATTGCCCAGCCTCAGGGTAATAACGGCATCTATTTTATCGCCCTTTGCAGGTTTCTCAAGCAATACATACTTGCCCCCATTGGCGAGCTTGCCATAGACTGCGGTTTTCTTAATATTCTCAATGGTATTTTCAAAATTGGTTTTTTGTGCTGCTGCTTCTTTTCCTTTATACCCGTTCAGCAATTGTGCTATATCGGGCGTTTCATTTATTTTGGTGCGGTCGGGTGCCGCATCCGGTACAAAAACACCATAGGTGCGGTTGCTTGTTTTATAGTATTTTTTTGCTACTTGCTGTACATCGGCCAAGGTAAGTTTCTCGATGCGGTCGCGGTACAAAAACCATAGCCGCCAATCGCCTGCACCTATAAATTCTGTAATGCCAATAGACAGGTCTATTAATTTATTGTTGGTATTTTCAATGTATTTCAGGCGGTTATTTTTTGCCCGGTTTACGTCTTCTTCTGTAATGGTCATGGTGCCCACCTCGTCTGCGGCCTGCAGCAATACCTGCTTTGCACTGTCTATACTTTTATCTTTGGGTACTTCTGCCTGGAAATAGGTGAATCCGGGATCGTACAGCGTTTGTGCATACCCGTTTATCTTGGAGGCCAGTTTTGTTTCTACCAATTTTTTATAAAATACGCCGGAAGGATCATTGGTTAAAATTTCTGTAAGTACATCATTGGCGGCATAGTCTTTATCTGCCAGGGACGGTGTGTGATAACCCATGCCAATGTATTGAATGTCTCCTGCGCGGCGCAGCATTACGCTACGTTCTCCGTCCTGCGCAGGTTCTACTGTATACGGTGCCTCCAGCACCCGGGCTGGTTTTGGTATCACGCCAAAATATTGCTGCACAGCATCCAACGCTTTCTTTTCGTCAAACTTACCGGCAATTACCAGCACGGCATTATCGGGCTGGTAATATTTTTTATAAAATACTTTGAGGGTGGGTGCTTTCACTCTTTCCAAATCTTCTTTGCTGCCAATGGTGCTTTTGCCGTAATTGTGCCAAAGGTACATAGCAGAAAGAATTCTCTCATTCAGTACGCCGGAAGGATAATTTTCTCCCTGCTCAAATTCATTGCGCACCACGCTGAATTCTTTTTGCAGTTCTTCGGCCAGTATTTTTGAATTTACCATGCGGTCTGCTTCCATATCCAGTGCCCAGCGCAGGTTTTCATCTGAGGCAGATAGTATCTCGTAATAATTGGTACGGTCGTACCAGGTGGTGCCATTGGCAAAAGCACCTTTATCGGCAATGGCTTTTTTTATATCTGTAAACTTTCCGCATTGTTTAAAAAGCATGTGTTCTATCAGGTGGGCCATGCCGGTTTCACCATAGCCTTCATGGCGCGACCCAACTTTATATACAATATTGACTACTATATTAGTTTGGGATGCGTCTGGTACCAGCAATATGCGCAGGCCATTAGCCAGTTCATATTCTTTGATACCTTCTACGGTGGTAACCAGTTTGGGCGTTTGCTGGGCAACCAGGCGGCCGGCATTAGCCAGCAAGCAAAATATTGAAAAACACAGGAATAAGGCTCTCATACAAATGTTTTTTTAAAGGTAGGCCTTTGCAGCATTTGGTTAAATAAGAAAAATAGCCATTCCTTTTTTGCCGCCTGTTATGAAAACTGTTTCTTTGTAAGCCAAAACCTTACCCGGCAGGCATTTGCCTGTAATCTTCAGCAATACATATAAATCAAAAAATTATAATCAACTATGAGTTACATTTCCGAGGTCCATGCCAGACAGATTTTAGACAGCCGTGGAAACCCCACTGTAGAAGTAGATGTTATTACAGACGAGGGCGCCATGGGCCGCGCTGCTGTGCCCAGTGGTGCCAGCACAGGCATACATGAGGCTGCCGAACTGCGTGACAATGATAAAAAAGTGTACGTGGGTAAAGGCGTGTTGCAGGCTGTAAAAAATGTAAACGATACGGTTGCTGAAAAACTGCTGGGTTTTGACGTGGCCGAGCAGGCACTGGTAGACAAAATGCTGGTTGACCTGGATGGTACCCCCAATAAATCAAAACTAGGTGCCAATGCATTACTGGCCGTGAGTATGGCCGTAGCCAAGGCGGCTGCGCTGGAAGCAAACCTTCCGCTGTACCGTTATATAGGCGGCACCAATGCACGGACACTGCCCATTCCTATGATGAATATCCTGAATGGCGGTGCACATGCTGATAATAAAATTGACTTCCAGGAATTTATGATTATGCCTATAGGTGCTACCAGCTTTAGTGAAGGCCTGCGCTGGGGAGTTGAAATATTTCATACCCTCAAAAATGTACTGAAGAAAAAAGGCTTCAGCACCAATGTAGGTGATGAAGGCGGTTTTGCACCCAATATCCAAAGTAATGAAGAAGCCATTGAAACGGTGCTGGAGGCTATTACTGCAGCAGGTTACAAAACAGGCAGCCAGATAGCCATTGCCATGGACGCGGCCAATAGTGAACTGTGGGATGGCAAGAAAAAGAAATACGTGTTTCATAAAAGCGATGGAAAAGAAATGACCAGCGAAGAACTGGTTGCTTACTGGGCCAGCTGGGTGAAACAATATCCCATTATCTCTATTGAAGATGGTATGGCCGAAGACGACTGGGATGGATGGAAATTACTTACTGAAACCATTGGCAGCAAATGCCAGCTGGTAGGGGATGATTTATTTGTAACCAATGTAACGCGGCTACAGCAGGGCATCGACAAAAACATTGCCAACGGCCTGCTGGTTAAAGTAAACCAGATAGGTACACTTACAGAAACTATCAATGCAGTTACCCTTGCACAGCATAATGGCTACAATACCATTATGAGCCACCGCAGCGGCGAAACCGAAGATACTACGATTGCAGATTTAGCGGTAGCATTAAACTGTGGCCAGATAAAAACCGGCAGTGCTTCAAGAACAGATCGTATAGCCAAGTATAACCAGTTGATAAGGATAGAAGAGCAACTGGGCGAAACAGGCCTGTTTCCGGCAGGAAAAATTAAGTTTGGTAAATAAATGAGGAGCAGGTTGCCAAACAATCAGGCAAACTGCTGTTAAATTAATTTTGGCCGCAGGTTCACAGTTTTTTTTAAAAAAAGAAATCGGTGAATCTGCGGCTAACTTTTTAATATCGATGAAATTGGCCGTACTAAATATTAGACTTGGTGATAGCGTCCTATTAAAAATTAAGCTTCTTAGTCGCAAAGCAACAATATGAATATCGATTTAAAAAAACTGGGTGGTCAGTATGTTTACCTGGAGCTACTGCAGGAAGATCATATTGAAACACTCCGGCAGCTGGCCAGGAATGAAACTATCTGGGAATATACCAAAGGCATCCTGGTAAATGAGGCATATAATAAAAATTTTGACGAATACATTGCATTGGCATTAAATAAAAATGCCTTGGGTGGGCAGCAGGCTTTTGTGATCAGGCAAACAACGGACAATGCTGTAATTGGGATGACCCGTTTGTATGATATTAACCCAAAAGACAAAAAACTGGCCATTGGTTATACCTGGTATGTGCCGGCCATTTGGGGCAAGGCGCACAACAAAGAATGCAAATTATTATTGCTGCAATATGTTTTTGAAGCCTGCGCTGTTACCCGCGTAGAGTTTCATGTGGCCGGGGAAAATCTGCGTTCGCAAAAAGCAGTGGAAAAAGTAGGCGGTGTTAAAGAAGGCATACTGCGAAAACACAATTACCGGCATGGGCAGGTACGCGATATGGTAATGTTTAGTATAATTGATGATGAATGGCCCGTAAAAAAAGAAAAGTTAATCATGCTGATGGCTGCGAACGAAAATCGTTAACTTTATACCAGTAAGACAAGAGATATGGCTATTTTACGATACATTCCCGACTGGCTCAAAAATAAATACCTGTTAAGCATAGCTGCTTTTGCTGTGTGGATGCTTTTCTTTGACGACCGGGATTTGTACGTTACCTGTATTAAGCAACGGCAGGAGCTGGGCGATATCCGCAATAGTAAGCGCTATTATGAAGGGCAGATTGCAGGCACCAAAAAAGAGTTGGATCAGTTAAAAATCAATGCTTTCACCATAGAAAAGTATGCCCGCGAAAAATGCCTTATGAAGCGCGATAATGAAGACCTTTTTGTGGTAGAAACAGCCAAAGCGGCCAATTAAGTATCTGTATCCGTCGTTTCTCCACACCCTCTCCCCATACGGCGTTAAATAATCTTTATATTCACACAATAAGCTATCTTATAGTCCGTTTCTAGTACGGACGTTCCAAAGCTGGACACTTTGGAAATTTTTTTAATTGGATAAAAAATGGTTTGCCTATGTCAATCTTTACACCGGAAGATTTGATCTTATATGTTTATAATGAGACTTCCCCAGACGACACTACTTCAATTAAGGAAGCTTTAGCCAACGATTGGGCTTTACAGCAAAAATTCAATGTCATTGAAACTTCGGTTAAACAGCTCACCACTGAGTTGTATGCGCCGCGTGCAGAAGCCGTATTGAACGTGCTGAATTACGCCCGTGAGACCATGCCGGTTACATCTGAGTAATACTTTAGCTGTTTTAAAATGGTTTTGTTGAGCGGTTAGTTTTTTAACCGTTATACACTCCTTTGCTATGCCGCAGTGCAAACGCGATGGCATCTAAAAATCAATGCCGAACCATTTTTTACGCTCTTTCAGCTGGTATTTCTCGTAATTAAATTTATAGAGTTTGCCCGGGCGGTGGGGTACATCGGCTTCGTATTCGCCGGTATCTTCCAGCAAATCCATAGAGAAGAATTTTTTGCGGAAATTGCGCCTGTCCAGCTTTACGCCGAGTATTGCCTCGTACAGATTCTGTAATTCGCGCAGAGAAAACTGCTTGGGCAACAGGCTAAAGCCCAGTGGGTGTTCCTGTATCCGCTTCTGCAGCCATTCGTAGCAGGCATCCATTATTTGCTTGTGATCAAAAGCCATTTCGCCAATATGCCTTACCGTATGCCAGTGCAGCTCATTATCAAGTGTTGTAAGTTGGTAATGCTGCACATTTACCAATGAGCAATAGGCTACTGTAATAACCCTCGCTGCGGGGTGACGGTTTATTTCGCCAAAAGACCTCACCTGCTCCAGGTATACATTTTCCATACCGGCCCTTTCCTTTAACACACGGTAGGCCGCTCCATCCAGGGTTTCCTTGCTGTCTATCAAATCACCAAGCAGCGACCATTTACCTTCAAAATCTTTAAGGTCAGATTTTATCAGCAATACTTTCAGCGCGTCTTCATCGAAGCCAAATATTACACAGTCAACAGAGATACCATTATAACCCTCATTCTCCATTTGCCTGAGGATGGTCTCAATATTTTTCTGGCTGGCGGCAGTAGCAGGCATCGTTGTCTTGACTTGGTGGATAAAATGCAATCACTGCGAAATTAATGCTCTGGTTAAAATTTTGCACTAAATTTTTGCGGTAAAACCAATAACCTTCATATAAAATGACGCTGACCTTGCACTATGCTGGCGCGCTTGGTTGGCGCAAAGCCTGCACAGTAAGCCATTCTGCGATGGGAGCCATTAGCGGGTATCTCCCTGGCAATCAACTGAATTGGTGTAAAAAAGACACTTAAAAGTGCCCGCGGTGGTAAATTAAAGCCCGAAACAGCATCTTCAGTGTGTTTAGTATGGCACGTGCAATGGCGACAATCCGGGCACGCCTAGTTTTCAATCATTTGCATGGTTAGTGCGTAATTCTTCGAAAGCTGTAACGGAATCACCCCACGTATAATAACCAATCAGCAAATTTGTATATAAATACACTTATCACCGTATTATGATTAGCATCTATAGTAAAAAGAAAATATATGGCTTACATTTATACCGGAAACAAACCGTAGACAAAAATCATTTTTATCCTTTAAAAAGACCCCATTATGAAAAGACTTGCCCTCTTACTTCCGTGGTTTTCTTTCTTTCTGCGTGAAAAATATGCAAAGGGTTATATCTGTCTTGTACTGCAAATTACAATCATTGGCTGGCCCATTGCTTCCGCCTGGGCTACTATTACGCTGTTATTGTCTGGTGTAAAAGCTAAGAACAATGCCATACTGCAATCATTACAGCCTTCGTTCTATACGGGCGAGATGGCAATGAAAAACATCGCATAGCAATTTTGTAAAATTACAATTAACACGATTTTCATGATCTAACGGTCATGAAAATCTGCTATTGCCCGAATGTCACCGATTTATTTCGCCATTTTTTCCATCAGCGCTATTACCAGGCTGGCTGAATTGCGTGCAGCAATTTCATAAAAATTACGTACATCAGCAGATGCATTATTACCAGCATCATCACTTAAACTCCTGATAACAATAAAAGGTGTTTTTTGCTGCCAGCAAGCCTGGGCAACTGCCGCGCCTTCCATCTCGGTAGCATCCGCCCTAAGCCGGCTTCTCAAATGTTGTGTAGCGGAAGTTGATGCGACAAATACATCGCCAGTTACAATAATGCCGGTAATGATATGGGGCAGGCGGCTGCCGCTTTTGCCATTTATTTTTTCAAGTGTAATGTTTTTACCTGCTGCAATGGCTGCTGCAACCAGCGTTGTATCGGAGGGAAAAAATTCCGGGTTTTCCAGCATGGTAAAAGGATTGCGCGTGGCGCGCCTTTTCATGCTGTCTGGCGTAATCGTTCCGTAATCATGATAGGTTACTTCAGTACCTATCACCAGGTCACCGGGAGACAAATCCGGGTTAATGCCCCCTGCAATGCCAGTAAATACAATTTCACGCGGCCTGAAATGATCCAGCAACAGCGTAGTGGTAATAGCAGCATTTACTTTGCCAATGCCAGTTTGTGCTATTACCACCTGCCTGCCATTCAGCAGGCCTTCTGTAAAGTGAATATGCTGTATAACGGTATCTTTTTTTTGCTGCAACTGCGCCTGCAGTAAAACCAATTCCGGCGGAAAAGCACCAAGGATGGCCGTTAGTGGCCGGTATTGCCGGGGCGCATTGCTGTCCTCCCGCGATGCATTAAAAACAGGTGCCTGTGCATCGATCCGCTGCATCGTCAGCAACGATAGTATCAGTAAAAATAATATGCGGTTTGTCATGTAAAAGTTTGATTCGTTTTTTAATGATGAACTAAGGATGCATTGTATAATTGCTATTATTCCAGTACCAGCGCAAGTATGGCAAATGCATCAATAATCAATAAAGCAGGGCTGATTGCTTCCCGCTTACCGGTCACCAGCTTTAGTGCGGTATAACTCAAAAACCCCCAGATAATACCCTGTGTGATTGAATAGGTAAATGGTATCAGCACCATGGCCAGGAAGGCGGGTATGGCATCATCCAGTTGTTTCCAATCGATCTTTGTAACCGGGTGCACCATAAATACACCTACCAGCACCAGGGCCGGCGCCGTTGCAATGGCGGGCACTATGGATAGCAATGGGGCCAGGAATAAAAAGGGCAGAAACAGCAGGGCACCGGTAACCGCCGTCAGGCCTGTTCTTCCGCCAGCTTCAATGCCCACTGCAGATTCTATATAAGCCGTGCAGGGCTGGAGCCTGCGAGACCTGCAATAGTAGTGGATACTGCATCTACCAGCAACGATTGTTTAATATTCCGGGGTTCGCCCTGCTCATCCAGCAGGCCCGAAGCTTCTGACAGGCCTACAAACGTGGACAGGCTGTCGAACATATCCGTAAATACGAAAGCAAAAATGACCGGCCATAAAGACCATTGCAGTGAGTGTACAAAATCAAGCTGCAGAATGAGGCTAAAATCCGGCGCAGCAAAAAGGCCCTGCCAGTTGACCAGTGGCGCCACATTTTCAACGATCCCGTACCAGCGTCCAATAGGATAAGCAGCGATGCTGGTAAGCAGCATGCCGATCAAAATAGCACCCTTAACTTTTCTGCTGAGCAGCATAGCCGTAACCAGCAGGCCTGCCAAAAATGTAAGCAACGAAGGCGTAAGTGTGCCTGCACCAATAATAGTAGCAGGCCGGTGTGTAATGAAACCCGCGTTTATAAAACCTATAAGCGAAATAAATAAACCAATGCCTGCGGCGATGGCATAGCGCAACGGTTTTGGAATGGCTTTTACAATATAGGCGCGGATATTAAAAACAGATAGCAGTAAAAAAATAATACCCGACCAGAACACGGCACCCAGCGCTGTTTGCCAGGGCACTTTCATACCAAGCACCACCGAAAAAGTGAAAAATGCATTCAGTCCCATACCCGGCGCTACCAGGATGGGGTTTTTTGCGTAGAGCCCCATCATGAGGCTGCTAAAAAAACAAACCAGTACGGTAGCCGTTAGTACGCCTGCAAACGGCAGCCCTGCTTTACTGAGGATGGATGGGTTAACAACAATAATATAAGATGTTGCCAGGAAAGAAGAGGCGCCGGCAATAATCTCCGTTTGTATGCTGGTTTTGTTTTTATCTAAAGCAAAGTATGCCCGCATGAATGTTGAATGAATGATTAAAACTGATAATCATACGGCAGCAGCAGTTTGTTTTCTTTTGGAAGGTTTATTGAAGCAGTCAAATATATGGTTTAAGTACAGTAATTATTGCAGGAAAACCACAAATTGAAGCCGGGGGCAAGCTGAATTTTCGATGCAGGTTCAGTATGGACTTTTCATGGTTTTAATATTGGCAGGCAATTCAAAGAAAGTTTTGTCGAGTTTCATTGGCTTTATTTCAGTAACAACACTTTCAATAATCAACTGTTCATTCTCAATAATTGATTTCAGCGGAAGGGCTTTGGTCCTGGAAAGAAATTCATACCAGTTTCCAAACTTGTGGTTAACATACAGGCTCACATCCACTGCCAAAGCCGCATTGTAATAATATTTTTGTACCCCGGTTTTACAGGTAAGTATCAGTTCATCGCACTTGTAACCCAGCACTTCAGTAACGCCTTTATTGATGACAGCTTTTATTACTTCGTCGCCATTTACTGCGGCATCATTCCAAAGCACCGTTTCATTATTCGACAGCTTATTATAAAGCTTGTTGTCTTTGTTTATATACAATTGCCACTGCAGTAACGAGCCGTTGGTAATTGATTTATAGTCGCCATCTTTTACGTAATATTCCTGCACCGTTCCCATCATGGCATTAAACTGCTCATCTGCAACAGCAGCGTTTTTACTTTTGTAGCTGTTTTTGCAAAGCAGCATGCCTTCAAAATTTTGGGCAAAGGAAGTAAGCGTTAAAAAGCTCGCCAGTAAGAAAACGAAAGATTTTTTCATGCAGTGGTTTTGGGTTTTGAATTGTAAAGATATTTTAATCTGAAATTTTTGTGAAAGTTGTTTACCAAGAAAATGCTCACAATGGTATAATATTAAGGGTACAGGAAATTTATACGCTTGTATTTACTGCATAGATCATTCCTGCTTCCGTAAGCTATTATTGGCCGTGATCAGGCGCAAGCGTCCAATTGTGCCATCCGGACACCGCATCCCTGTACCGGTACAAATAATTATCGCAAAGCAAGCACTTCACAGATCCTGATTCCACACGCCATTCCCTTAATTTTATAGCCCAAAATTCTTGTATATATGTATGCTGTTGCTCAAACACAGGCCCTGCAAAAACTTACCAAACAGTTAATGGATGAAAGTGCCAAAGCGCCCATCAATTCATTGGCGCTTGAAGACCTGCGCCAGGTACTCCGGTTTCATGAATACCGTTATTACGTAATGGATGATCCCCTGCTGGCAGATTATGAATATGACCAGTTGTATAAAGCCCTGGAAAAAATAGAAGCAGACAATCCCGCGCTGGTTACCGCTAATAGTCCTACCCAGCGTGTGGCCAAAGGGCTTACCAAAGATTTCCCTAACGTACAGCATCTGGTAGGCATGCTCTCGCTGGAGAATTCTTATAACGCCGAAGACTTATTGGACTGGGACCGCAAAGTGCGGGAGGCCGCTGGCCTGGCCCAGGTAGAATATTGTGCCGAACCAAAATTTGACGGTGCCAGCATCAGCCTGATTTATGAAAATGACCTGCTTACCCGCGCCGCCACCCGCGGTGATGGGGTACAGGGCGATGAGATTACTACCAATATTAAACAGATAAAATCAGTACCGCTCAGCGCGGCTTTTTCTGATTACGGCGTACAGCAGATCGAGATCCGTGGCGAAGTGCTGATGACCAAAAAAAGTTTTAAGCGTTACAATGAGGGTTTGGCTGAGCAAAACCTGCCGCCACTGGCCAACCCGCGCAATGCAGCTTCAGGTTCCCTGCGCATAAAAGATCCGGCCGAGGTAAAAAGAAGAAGCCTAGAAGCCTTTCTTTACCACATCAGCTATTTT
Organism: Chitinophagaceae bacterium; assembly: GCA_039916305.1. Taxonomy (GTDB): domain Bacteria; phylum Bacteroidota; class Bacteroidia; order Chitinophagales; family Chitinophagaceae; genus JACMLD01. Next base: position 75,543 of record JBDSLR010000030.1, read on the forward strand.
ACAGCAGATGGCCTGAACGAAGGTACCAGCAAAAAAGGCGAGGCAGCCCTCCGTACTCATAGCGGTGCACTGGAGATGCTCTGGAACCTGGGCTTCCGCAGCCCGGTAAAAGAAAAAAAAGTATTTAAGAACATACAGGAAGTAATTGATTACGCGGTAGCGTTTGAGGCTGCCCGTGATAACCTGCCATACGAGATTGACGGGATGGTAATTAAGGTAAACAGCATTGAGCTCCAGGATAGACTGGGACAAACAACCCATCACCCGCGCTGGGCCATTGCGTATAAATTTAAGGCAAGACAGGGCACCAGTAAACTGCGATCAGTAGAGTTCCAGGTAGGCAGAACAGGTTCAGTTACACCGGTTGCAAAAATTGACCCCGTTCCCATTGGCGGGGTAACGGTGGGTTCCATCTCTTTATTCAATGAAGATGTTATAAAGGAAAAAGATCTGATGATTGGCGATACCGTGCTGGTAGAAAGGGCGGGCGATGTAATCCCCTATATTGTAAAAAGCCAGGCGGAACTACGCGATGGTTCCGAGACGGCTATCTTGTTTCCAAAAGAATGCCCGGTCTGCAGCCATACCCTGGTAAAGCCTGTGGAAGAAGCGGTATGGCGTTGCATCAACCCCCAGTGCCCGGCGCAGGTAGTAGAGCGCATCATCCATTTTGTAAGCAAGGATGCTATGGACATACGCAGTTTTGGCGAAGCCAATGTAAAAAAATTCTATGAAATGGGTTTTCTGAAAAGTATTCCCGGCGTGTACCATATGGATTTTGAAGCCATCGGAAAGCTGGAAGGATTCGGTAAAAAGTCAATTGATAACCTCACTGCTGCCATTGAAAAGTCAAAACTGCAACCATTGCACCGGGTTATATTTGGCCTGGGGATAAGATATGTTGGTGAAACAACGGCTAAGATATTGGCGAACGCGGTAAATTATTTGCCCGATGCTTCCAGGCTTTCGCAGGAGGCCCTGCTTAACCTGGAAGATGTGGGACCTAAAGTAGCAGGAAGTATTTATGAATTTTTCCGCAATGAAGATAACCTGGAGCTGCTGCAGCAACTGGAAGCATCTGGTGTAAACCTGAAAAGCAATAAAAAGGAGGCGGTGGCAGGTGGCAACCTGGGTGCACAAACATTTTTGTTTACCGGTACACTCATGCAGTTAAAACGTAGCGAAGCAGAAGAGATGGTGGAAGCCAATGGGGGTAAGATAGTAGGGGGCGTAAGCAGTAAGCTTAATTACCTGGTGGTAGGAGAAGATGCCGGCTCTAAACTGGAAAAAGCAAAAAAAATTCCAAGCATACGGGTTATAACAGAGCAGGAGTTTTTAACGATGATTGGCAGGTAATGGCGGCCTGTATACTATGGTAATTTGCAGTAAAAATCGTAGCCTCAAAAAGCAATGAAACTTCGTTTGTACAAGAAAGACAGTCTGAACACACATTAAAAAATAAAATAACAAACCTATAATATTTCAGTAACTTTAAAAAAATACAAAGGCATGATAAAAGCACTGTCCGCCGAAGTATGGAAACCGCTTCAGTTTCCCGGATGGAAGCAGCTCAGAAACAAGTACGCCTTATCTTCCCATGGGCGTATTGCCAGTTATAAAAACGATGTGCTGCAAGATGGGAAATTATTGCAAGGCTCCATTACTACAGGCTACAAAACCCTCAACCTGCATCGTCCCGAAAACAACGGCACGCTGTACATTCACAGGGAAATCGCCAGGCTCTTTAACAAGAAGCCCTCAACTAAACACAAGTATGTTATCCATGTTAATCACAACAAAATGGATAACAGCAGTAAAAATCTGCAATGGTCAACGTTAGAAACGATGATTGACCACCAGCAAAAAAGTCCTGCCAAGATTGCCTACAAAAAAGTGCAGGCAAACCGAACGGTAGGCTTAAAGCTGACTGCCACCCAGGTAAAAGTCATCAAAAAAACACTCGACGATCCCAAAAGAAAACTGACCATCAAAAGCGTGGCAGAAAAGTATGGGGTTAGCGAAATGACAATGTACCGCATAAAAAGCGGTGAAAACTGGGGGCGCATCCGGAAGTAACGAATTGCATGGCCGAAATCTGCTTGTAAAGGGTGATGTGCTTATCACCCTTTATTTTTTTGCCTTACCCAAACTGCTATCTGCAAAGATTAAATACGAAATTGTTGTTCGTTGTGGTTAAAAGTGCTGTTACACGCTCTATCTAAGCACGGCGAAATTTTTTTACGAAACTTTTTGCTGCGTAAATTGTATTATTAGAAACATTTTATTTCATGCTGCAAGTCGCTACCATTAAATTTCTCAAAGACCTTCAAAAGAATAACAATAAACCCTGGTTTGATGCCAACCGCCCCGTATATGAAGATGCCAAAGCCGATTTTGCGCAGTTTGTACAAGCGCTGATAGACAAGCATGGCAGCAAAGATGACAGCATCAAAGAACTGAAAGCGAAAGAATGCATGTTTCGTATTAACCGGGATGTGCGTTTTGCAAAAGATAAATCGCCCTATAAAAATAATTTTGGCGCAAGCATCAACCGTGGTGGAAAAAAATCGATGTTTGCCGGCTATTATTTCCATTGCCAGCCCGGCGAAGCATTTGTTGGCGGAGGCCTCTGGGTACCCATGCCGCCTGACCTTAAAAAAGTAAGGCAGGAAGTAGATTATTGTTTTGATGAATTGAAAAAAATATTGGCGGCCAAAAAATTCAAAACAGTGTATGCTGATTTGATTAAAGACAGTGAAACCAGCCTGGTAAATGTGCCGCAGGGTTTTGAAAAAGACAATCCCGCGGCCACATATCTCAAACTAAAAAGTTTTATTGCCATGAAAAAGCTGGATGATAAAACACTTGCCTCAAAGGATCTTGTCAATACTACTCTTGAAGCGTTTGATGCGTTGCAGCCGTTGCTTACATTTTTAAACAGGGCTTTATCTGAATAAAGCTGCCAGCCACCCGGCCTAACAAATCGGTCAATCATTTCAGTAGCGTGTCTATAAAAACAGTAGCAGTTGATCGGCAAACTGATGCAACAGCCAGGTTTAAACCTGGTGCTGTAAGTGTGTGGAAATTTATCATGGGGTTTGAGCGCGTAATAAAGCAGAGAAAACGGCGAACCCTTTTGCATTGTCGTCATTCTCCAGTGCTTCCTGGATATTTTTTTTCTCCCGCTGGGTAAGATGAAAGTTAAGTGCAGCTTTTGCATCGGCTGTTTTTGCCGCGTATTGAAATACAATTTTATAGAGTTTATTGTCCATCAGCTGCTGGTTAAGGCCAAAGGTATTATCCTGGTTATATTCCTGCATTTTATACCAGTTGTACTGCAGCAGCAGCATAGGCTTGGTGGCAAGCTCAGAAATGTCAGCAGATTCAAAAGGATCATCCCAGCCGCCTGCTTTGCGGTCCCGTATCTGCAGCATAACTACACCTGCCGTATTTTCTTTCAGCCAGTCTTTGAATACATCTGTAAAGCGCATGGCAGTTTCAGGCCCGTAGTTGTCGCGCAGGCCGGCATCCATTACATCTATCACTGGTTTGGAAGGCAGCCATACATTAGGGAGCACATAGGGAAAAGTGGCATTCATACGCAGGGCAGTCAGCAAACGCATATTCATCGGGTTCTGTCTTGCAAACAGCGCGGAAAAATCAACTTCATCCGGATCCGGGCGGAGACCGCGGGTGCTGTCATAATGCGGCATCATTAAAAAACTTACCGGCTGGGTGCTGATGACCATTTTTCTGCCATCGCGGGTTATCACCGCATTAAACATCATAAGTGGTGTTTTGGCGCTGTGTTCATCTTTTGCAATGTCCTTCAATTGGCGGTTAAGTAAATCACGGGTGTTTTCGCGCAGCTTTTCTTCAAAAGCATAGCCACGGTCTTTAATATAATAATAATCACCAATCTTGAATTTTTGTGCCGGGGCGGCCATATCCCTGGCAACAAAAGAAGAAAAAGTAGGGTTTAATAAATCCTTGGAAATATCTTCTACATATTTGTTGCTATACAGGTATAAGTTTTTTCCTTCGGATCTTTCCCGGGCCAGTTCGCGGTAATACGCAGCGCCCAGCATACCGCCTGAGGCGCCGGTGATCAAGAAAGTTTTATCCATTAGCTTTCCACCGCACAGGCTGTCCAGGCGTTGTAATATACTGAGGGTAAAAGTGGCACTCCGCGTGCCGCCACCACTTACACTAACGATGAATAAATAAGGTTTTTCTCCTTTCTGTTTTTTCTTCCAGTTTTCCAGCACTTCTATCATTTGTTGCTTATCTTCTGCCATACGCTGGGGTGTACACAGCGCCTGTAATCCTTCCCGGCTGTAATCTGCCCGTTCTATGTTTTTAGCATAGTTGAGCCCATATGCTTTGTTGGTGGGATCAATTACTTCATACTTGTATAAGACATTGAGTATTATAATCAGCAATACAAAAAAGGGAACGCTCCAGCTTTGTAAAAAATAAGAAAATGCACCGGCTACAGATACGAGGATGGCAAAAAATAACGTAATGCTGGCTGCTGCGGGTAACTGAAAGATATGGTGGTCAAGAAAAAAGCCCACTGTTACCAGGAAAATAAAAGCAATGAACACGGAGAGCATGGCCGCAAAATTGTGGCGGCTGAACACCGTATCTATAAAAAGTGCGCTATAATGGGCTACATCACGTACGGGTCTTACGGTAAAGGGGGTGTTAAGATAAGAAGTCACTTTAATAAGCCGGCTGCCACCACTGGTTAGGGCTACCTGCGGACGAAAAACAGTTTTAAATTGTGTTGGGTTGTTTACTACCGTTACCATTCGCTGCGTAATACTGCGGTCTGCACGAAAAAAGTATAAAAATGAAATGGCAACAATAAAAATAAAGCCCAGCAGGAAGCCGCCGATCAATACAAAAATCTGCCAGTTACTGTTCAGCTCCCGGTACAAATTAAAATAGACGGCTTCTGCAAAATAATAAACCAGGAATAAAAGCGGTATGATACTGTTATTGATACAGTATTTTAAAAATGGCCGGGTGGTGGTAGCCAGGAATTTAAAATGCCGGCAAAACAGGATAAAGGTGGTAATGTTCCAACTCATAATAAATACACCGGCCGAGAGCCCCACAATAGCGGAGCTTACTGCATTTACATTGCCCAGGTACTCAGGCGCCAGGTAAAGCGAGTTAACCCCGTATGCTTTCATAAAACTGCCCCCAATGGCCCCAAACAGCAGCAGCCAGAACAGCAGTAAAATCTGAAACTTTTTAAAATGAAGCAATAGCAGTTGCACGGGAAAAGAGTAAAATATGGCCTGCACGCGTTGCTTCATGGTAAGTAATGAAAAAGTAAAATACAAAAATTTATGGGAAAAAGAAGCCGTTAGTTGCTGACCGGTATGGCAGACCGCTCACTTCGGATGATGTAGAGCATCCAGACCATGGCCAGCAGATAAAAGAGGCCAACTACCTGATGGAACTGGGCCAGCCAGTCAAACATAACCCAACGGTTGGGTACAATAAACGGGCTGCTAAGCACGGATAGTATACCCAGCAGCGCCTGCAGCAAAATAAGCCCGGCCGGCAGCCATTTTGTTTTTTGAAAAGCAGCGGACACAGCAACCATCCTGCTGGCTTTTATGGTCCAGACAGCTGTTAATATAATCAATAAGTAAGCGAAGGTCCGGTGTATAAAATGGACGGTAATTTTATTTTCTACAAGGTTAACTGCATTGTCAAAGAGGTGATCCGGCAGCCAGCTGCCATTGATAGTGGGCCAGGTGGGCGCAGCTGTAGCTGCTTTATGGCCCGCCATAAGCGCCCCATAAATAAGCTGGAAAAATAAGACTGCCAGGATAAGCCAGGTATATTTTCTTACAGAAGCATAGCGGATGATTTGTTCTTTTGGTACAGATAACTGCACCGCAAACCACCAAGCGTAGCAAATAAGTACCAGGGCAAAAATAAAATGCAGCGCCAGTTTTACCGGCTTTACGTAAACCATGTCTTCGGTTAAACCGCTTTTTACCATTATCCAGCCAATAGCGCCCTGCATGGCGCCCAATAAAAACAGGATCAGCAGGGGTTTTATCATGGCAGGTTGCAGGTATTTCTTTAGCAGGAGGTAAATAAACCCAATAATAAATACTACGCCAATCAACCTGGCCCAAAAACGGTGCAGCCATTCCCAGAAAAAAATGAATTTAAAATTATGGAGGGTAAAATCAGCGTTCAGTAACTGGTACTGCGGTGTTTGTTTGTATTTGGTAAACTCGGTTATCCATTGCTCTTCATGCAGGGGGGGAAGTGCGCCCGTTACCACATTCCATTCTGTAATAGACAGGCCGGAACCGGTGAGCCGGGTAATGCCGCCCAGTATCACCTGTACCAGTAACATGCCTACGCCAATAAATATCCAGTTGGCAACTGCCTTTTTTCCTTTGGAAAGATAATTTACCATAGCAGGCGCAAAGGTATTTCAGGAACCATTAACAACAGTAGGTGATCGTGTATAATTATGTTTTATATTCGGCGTAACCAACCAACTATGGAGCAACATACATGTGCTAACTGCGGCAATACATTTACAGATGAATTTTGCAATCATTGCGGACAAAAAACAGCGCACCGCATCACCATCAAGCACATATTTCATGATATAGCACATGCTTTTACGCATGCGGATAAAGGAATAATCAATCTTTTTTTACAATTGTTTGTACGGCCCGGCGTGGTGGCCAGGGAATACATTGTGGAAGGAAAAAGAAAGAAATATTTTAATCCTTTCCAGTATATACTGATTCTTGGATCGATTGCCGTTTTTGTTGCGGTGAACTCGCATTTTATGGAAACCACGATGGAGGTAGTGGGCGGACCCGCCACTGACTTTTCCGCACGCCAGCGTGAGTTTATGCATACAGTCAGCAATTACCAGACAAAGTATTTTAATTTAATGATACTGCTGCAGCTGCCATTTTTTGCACTGGGTTCATACTGGGTGTACCGCAAGTATAAATTTAATTATGCAGAACACCTTACCCTGCACACTTTTCTTACAGCGCAAACAACATTGGTATCTATGATAACCATGTTCTTTATTGCTGTGTCCGGAAGGCCAGGTGTGTATATCGGGGGTTTTATAGCAATACTTTCTGCTATCTACCAGGTGTTTGCGTTTACCCAGTTTTTCAGGGAAAAATCATTTAAAGGTGTTCTCAGAGGAATTGCTGCGTACCTGATCGGTTTTGCCGTGTCTTCTCTGCTTATGATACTAATTGTGGCAGTTTTAGCGGTGATAATTGTTTCGCATTACAAAAAATAGCAGGTTGCTGAAAAGAGTTTGGATACGTAAGGTTCACTGTGCCCCCGGCTGGGGTTTTGCACAGAACTACCTTGAAATGGTTATGTTTCATGATAACGTTTTGTGCGTGAACGACCGGCTTCTGGATTGTTCCCGCGAACGCACTAAGGATTGACCGTTATGCCTCACCCTCAAAGGCTCATTTCATCCAGCTTTACTTTTCCTTTAAAGGTCCAGAATACAAAGCCGGTGTACATCAATACCAGTGGTGTGCCAATCAGCGCAATCACCAGCAGTATGCCCATTGTTTTTTGTGAGGCCGCTGCATTTTGTACGGTTATACTGTTAGCCGGAAACTGTGGAGAATACACCAGGTAAGGAAATACTTCTACTGCAACCAGTATCAGCAGCGCTGCAATGGTAATGGAAGAACTGATAAAGGCTGACCGGAAATTCCGTTTTTTAAGACAGCGGGGTATATTGGCAATCGCCAGTGTCATAATCATTGGTAGAATAAATAAACCAGGATTACTTTTTATCTGGTCGCTCAGGTGCGGAATATAGAGCAGCGAATAAAAAGTAGAGAGTGCAAAACTAATAACAAAAAAGATAGTAAAGTTTTTAGCCAGTATGGTTAGTTTGGTGTACAGCCGGTTTTCTGTTTTCATGCCCAGGTAAATAGCCCCATGCAGCATGAACAATGATAAGGTGGTAATGGCAATTAAAATGGCAAAGGGGTTAAAGAAAGACAGCCAGCTGCCACTGAATTCATGCTGTTCATTCAGGGGCATGCCCAAAGCAATATTGCCCAGCATCAGGCCAAGGCTCAACGCAATAACAATGCTGGATACACAGTAGGCAATATCCCATGCGGTGCGCCACCAGAGCATGGGCTCCTTACTCCTGAACTCAATGGAAATGGCCCGGAATATAATACCCATCAGGAAGACCATGAAAGGAACATAAAAAGCGGAAAAAATAGCAGCATACGCAACCGGGAAACCCGCAAACAATGCACCCCCGCCAATGACCAGCCATACTTCATTGCCATCAAACATGGGGCCGATGGCATTGATGGCAATGCGCCGGCTTTGTTCTTTTTTCAGAAACAGGTGCAATGCACCAGCGCCCAAATCAAAACCATCCAGTATGGCGTAGCCGCTGATAACGGCGCCAAATACCAGGAACCACCACACGTTATAATCAATGCCTAAAAATGTGTCCATGTATAAAAAATTATAGTAGCTGTTGTGCTAACGTCTATGCTTATCATCTATGGGCTGCAAATACCGGTCTCTTGTTATAATTTAGTGATGTGTAAGAATGGGGTTATCGCGCTTTGTATTTGCCTCCAGTTCATCATCATCATCTTCTGTTGTTTCTGGCCCATGCTGAATTTTACGGTTTAGCAGGAATAAAAACAATACCAATAGCAATGCATATACCAAGGCAAACAAAATGAGCGAAAACAATACCTGGTTGGCGGTAACCGTTTTTGATAATGCATCGCTTGTGCGCAGCAAGCCATAAACCACCCAGGGCTGGCGGCCCATTTCTGCAGTAAACCAGCCGCACTCATTGGCAATTTGCGGTAGCAATACCGACCACACAAACAAATACATCAGCCATTTTTTATTGAAGAGCGTATCTCTTTTCCAGTACCAGCAGGCCAGTAAGGTTAAGCCAATCATACCCATGCCCACGGCAATCATAATATGGTAAAACTGGAACACTGCATTAACCTGCGGCGGTTGTGTGTCTTTTTTAAAACTGTTGAGTCCTTTAACGGGCGCGTTGAAATCGCCATGAATAAGAAAGCTTAATCCGCCGGGCAGTTTTATACCATAGGTTTCCTGCTTTGCCTTGTTAACCCAGCCCATGAAGTACATATCTGCCCTGGCTGATGTATCGTAATGCCCTTCCATAGCGGCTAATTTGGCGGGCTGGTTTTTTGCAACGCCTTCTGCACTTTTAGAACCTACAAACAATTGCGCCAGCGAAAAAAAAGTAGCGACTACCAGTGCAATTTTAAAAGCAGGTTTTGCAATGGCCAGGTGTTTATTTTTAATGATGTACCAGGCATTGATGCTGAGTACCATAAAAGCACCTGCCAGGAAAGCACCTATCCATACATGCCACATCCTGTCTACGCTGGAGGGATTGTATACCATGGCCCAGAAATCAGTGATCTCTGCACGCGCATTCATACCTTCTCCTACAATATGAAAACCGGCTGGCGTTTGTTGCCACGAATTGGCCACTACAATCCAGACAGCTGAAAACATGGAGCCCAAAAAAACCATGATGGTTGAAAAGAAATGTACGCCGGAGCTCACGCGGTTCCAGCCAAATAATAGAATGCCAAGAAAACCGGATTCTAATGCAAAAGCAAAAATACCCTCTGCTGCCAGGGCACTACCAAAAATATCACCTACATATTTAGAATAGGTGGCCCAGTTGGTACCAAATTCAAATTCCATAATAATACCGGTAGCTACGCCAATACCAAAGATGAGCGCAAAGATGCGTATCCAGAAACGGGTCATCTGCTCATAGAGCTTATTGCCTGTTTTCAGGTACATGCCCTCCATGATAACCAGCACCAGGCCAAGGCCGATGCTTAACGGGGGATAGATATAATGGAAAGCAATGGTAAAAGCAAATTGTATGCGGGCTAATATTTCAACATCCATACGCAGGGTGTTTGTGCAAATTTACGCCAGGGTCAGTTGCATACCGTCATGTACTGTTATTATTTTAGTTCTTAGTCCTCAGTTCTCAGTTCTTAGTTCGGGAAAAAGTAACTGCGAATGAAAAAGATCCCTTTGCATAAGTGCCTGCTGCAACATATCATAAAACAGCAATTTTTTTTTGTGACAAGAGCATGCTGACTGTGCAGTAGAACTTAGAACTATAAACTATGAATTGTATTAAATTTAGTGGGGTAGTTTTTCACGCAGGTAGCCATACACCCAGGTTCCGGCAACCGCGCTTAATAAGGTGATGATAATGACCGTTGCACCCGCTCCAATTTGTGCAAATAAAGGTCCGGGACAGGCGCCCGTAAGCGCCCAGCCAAAACCAAAAATCAGTCCACCATAGATCTGTCCCTTATTAAATTTTTTAGGCAGCAGCAGGATCTGTTCTCCGTGAATGGTTTTAATATCGAATTTTTTAATGAGCCAAATGGAAATAATACCGGTAACTACGGCAGAGCCTATTATCCCGTACATATGAAAACTTTGCAGGCGAAACATTTCCTGGATACGGAACCATGAAACAACTTCTGCTTTCACCAGCAGTATACCAAAACCAACACCCGCAGCTGCGTATTTGGTATTATACCACCATGGGTGAACCAATGCTGATTCATTTATACTGCCGGCATCCAGCGAACGCACTTCAAAATCCGTATTTTGCGCTGCCAATGGCAGCTGTTCTTTTTTTATAATTTCTTTTGCAGGCATGGGCACAATTTTATAATTGAAGGATAAAAGGCATAATAAGGTTGGCCATTACAAAGCCACCGACCATAAAACAAATCGTGGCCAGCAGCGAAGGCCATTGCAGGTTTGATAGACCCATGATAGCGTGTCCAGATGTGCAGCCACCGGCATAGCGCGTGCCAAAGCCTACCAGGAAGCCGCCCAATACCATCAGTATAAAACCTTTTATAGTAAGCAATGCATGCCAGTTAAATAAATCCGCTGGCACCATGCCGCTATAATTAGTTATGCCGTATTGCTTCAGCGCTTCCGCCAGTTGCTGAGTAACTGCTATTGGTTGCTGGTTACTTATAAAGGAAGCGGCAATAAAACTTCCCAGCACAATCCCCGCTGCAAAAAAAAGGTTCCAGCTTTCTTTTTTCCAGTTGTACATAAAAAAAGGAATGTTGGCCGGTATGCAGGCTGCACAGATATGACGCAAAGAAGAAGAAATACCAAAAGTTTTATTACCCAGGATAAGTAGGAGCGGCACCGTTAATCCAATCAGCGGCCCGGCCACATACCAGGGCCAGGGTTGTTTTATCCATTCTGTAAAATGCATAGGGTAAAGTAATTTTTTGTAAAAGTACTACCGGATTTACTGCGTTATTACAAAAAGATTTCGCAGCATTCACTTAGCCAACCAGTGGTTGCAATACCTGCTGCAGTTGTTTAGCGGGTACTACACCTGACTGACGCCATTTCACCGCCCCTTTTTTAAATACAATAAGTGTTGGTACGCCCTGCACGTTATATGCGCTGGCCGCCTGCGGATTTTTATCTACGTCAACTTTTATGATGGTTACGGCATCACCCATTTGCTTTTTCAGTTCTTCCAAGATAGGCGGCATCATTTTACAGGGGCCACACCATGTTGCAAAAAAATCAACCAATACTGGCTTGTCTGCCTGAATAATATCATTGAATGCGCTCATAATTATGATTTATTTACTCCACATCAGTTTGTTTGCCGTGCATAAAGATCGGCTATTTTACGGAGTATACCAACCGCCACCCGGAGTTGCAGGTAAGCTGTTTTTGACGACGGCCGCAGTAAAAATGGATATAGTAAATATTTTATAGATACACCGTAAGATTAGCTTTTGACCGCATCAGGGAAAGAAAATTTCTTTGGCAAGAATATAGAAACTCATGGCCAGCACAAACCATCCAAACCATTTTTTTAGTGCATTGCCATCCATACGCGCAGCAATACGGCCGCCCATAAATACGCCTGCAATGGCCAGCGCCGTAAAGGAAAGCATCAGCTGCCAGTTAAGTGCAAAATGACCGATACTGAAAACAAATCCAAATATAGAATTGATGGCAATAATGAGCAGCGATGTGCCTACAGCTGTTTTCATGGGCAGCTTAACAAACAATACCAGTGCGGGTATAATAAGAAAACCACCACCAGCTCCCAGTACGCCGGTTATCAGCCCAATGCATAAGCCCGGTATTAATAAAGAAAATGTTTTTTCGTGATGCATACTGAGCGGGCCCATGTTTGTTTCATCATCATGATTACGCATCATGGAAACGGCAGCCAGCAGCATCAGCAGGGCAAATACCATCATTAGCAGGCTTCCTTTGTGCACCTGCAAACTGCCCACTGTAAAAATTTGTTCGGGAATAGCAGGCAAAATAAAATGCCGGGCTATAAATACCGTAAGAATGGAAGGAATACCAAACAATGAAACGGCCCTGAAATCCACCAGCTTATTTATATATGCTTTGGTGCCCCCTACCAGGCTGGTAAAACCTACAATGAACAGCGAATAAGTGGTGGCCAGCACGGGGTCCACAGCCATCAGGTAAACCAATACAGGTACCGTGAGTATAGAGCCACCGCCCCCAATTAAACCCAATGACACCCCAATTAAGACAGCAATAATATAACCGGCTACCTGCATAGTACTTTATTTGCTGCAACCCTTGTTGCTGCGGTTCAAAAATACAGTGATATTATGCACAATGGTACAATTTCAATAGTGTTCCGGTACAGTTTGATTTGCGGGCTACGACATTTTCCTGAGCCCTGTTGAACTGAGCCCCGCCGGAAAAATTGGGTTTGTCTGCCAGCTGCCTTTCTTTACAAGTAAAGGCGGGTAATTAAACGGTTATATGCCGGCTTGTCAATGTATACAGCTACGGGGATAAAAAGTGGATGCTGCAATGCCAGCTTGTATTATTTTTGGCAAAAGATATCGTGCTAAAGATTTTTCACCAGGAAGTTTTGCCGGAAGCGGGCTGCGATGAAGCGGGCAGGGGCTGCTATGCCGGTCCTGTATTTGCTGCCGCAGTAATGCTTCCTCCTGATTTTTTTCATCCCTTACTGAATGATTCCAAACAGGTATTGGTGGAAGACCGGTATGCATTGCGAAGTTTTATCGAGGAAAAAGCCATTGCTTTTGCGATTGGTATGGTAAGCGAGGAAGAGATAGACCGCATTAATATTTTGCAGGCTTCTTTCAAGGCCATGCACCTGGCGCTCGATAGACTTACGCAAAGGCCGCAATTATTATTGATTGATGGCAACCGCTTTGTAAAGTATAAAAGGATTGCGCATGAATGCATTATAAAAGGCGATGGCATATATGCTTCTATTGCCGCCGCCAGCATACTTGCCAAAACCTATCGGGATGATTATATGGTGCAGCTGCATTCGTCTTTCCCGCACTACCAGTGGAATACAAACAAGGGCTATGGTACGGCAGTCCATCGCCGTGCTATAGAAACGCATGGCCTTTGTGTGCACCACCGTAAAAGCTTCAACATAATGCCGGTAGCGCAGGCGGTATAGTCGTTATTTAAACTTTCTCACAAAATAATCTGCCACTGCTGCATACACGGTTACGGCATTATTAAAATTCATCCAGTGGTGGGTATCATCCACAATCATCAGTGTTTCGTAGGGTAGTTTCTTTTTTTCCAGGCGGCTGATGAGGTCAATGCTCTGGTTGAAAGCTACATTCCGGTCATCATCTCCGTGAATGATCAATACTGGTGATTTCCAGGTATTCATATACGCTATGGGTGATGATTGCCAGGCCACTTTAATGGCCTGTGCATAGTCAGGCGCTTTTTCATAACTGTTGTCAAAGGCCGTGAGCAGGGATGACCGGCCTACCCAGTCGTGCACGCCATGAATATCAACACCGGCTGCAAAAATTTTGGAATCTTTTGCCAATGCCATAGCGGTGAGGTAACCGCCGTAAGAGCCACCATAAATACCAATTTTACGGGCGTCCACGAAAGGCTGTTTCTGCAGCCATTCTCCGCCGGCTTTTATATCCAGGTATTCTGCTGCGCCGCTGGTGCCTGCATGCGCAGCCTGGTGAAATTCATATCCATAGCCTATGCCTAACCGGTAGTTAACAGATAGCACCACAAAGCCAAGGCTGGCCAGGTGTTGATTGCTGGCATACGCATTGGCATAATAATCTGAATAGTTCCAACCCAGCAGCATTTGCCGCGGCGGACCACCATGCACATATACAATAGCCGGTTTTTTTGCCGCGCCGGCAGCTGGTTCAAACAGTTGCGCGTGAACCTTAACACCATCTGCTGCCGTAAAGATTACCTGCCTGGGTGTTACCAGTTTGTTTTGCGGAAAATTGGCAGGTATAAGATTGACCCCCAGCACGATGATATTTTTATCGTTCCCTTTTATGATAGAAGGCAGTGGTGGTCTTTGTGCAGTAGCACTGATGAAAGCCGTGGTATTGCCATCGCCTGTCATTACCGGTGCCCATTCCAGCCCGCTGCCCTGTGTAAGTACCTGCATGTCTGCTTTGTCAACATGCACAGCAGCTGCATGCCTCCTGTCGATATCTAAAAGATCAGCACCGGCATTGGCGCTGAAGAGCAAGGATTTTTTATCAGCACTCAGGGTAATATGCTCGCACATAAAATTACCGGGTGTAAGTAGTATTGGGGTGCCGCCGTTTGCATTGATGGAATACAAATGCGGCCATCCATCCTGGTAAGATAAAAAAACAATGTTGTTACCGGCAGCCCAATGTAAATTGGTGCCGCCATGGGTAGTTGGTACAGAGCCGCGCAAAGTAGCGGGGGCTTTCCACAATAAGCTGGCTTTGTTGCTGGCAATGTCTGCTGTGTAAATGCTCCAGGGATTGTATTTTCTTACCAGTATAGAATCAGTATCGATGCCAGTTACCGGCCTTCTTACAAAAACAATTTTATTACCATCAGGGCTCCAGCGCGGAGAGGCATCCCTGCTGAAGGCCGGTGCTATCCAGGTAATCGAAGCAAGGTTAGTGCTGTACATGCCAATGATGGAATGCCCTGTTCTGCCGGATACAAAAAGCAGGCGGCTGCCATCCGGCGACCATTGCAAATCACCCGATACACCCCTTGTAGTGAAGAGGTTTTTTGCAGCAGTACTACTATCCAGCGGCACTGTCCATACCTGCCCGCTTTTGATAAACGCAACGGTATTGTTAATGGAGATAACCGGCTTATCTCCTTCGGATAAATATTTTACTTCGCCGCCGGCAAATGGTACGCTGGCTACCTGCACTTTAAACGCGTTAAGATCCGCCAGTGGGTTAATGGGTAAACCAATATCCCAGTTGCCACCATGGTCACCACCTCTTACAAACACTACCCATTTGCCATCGTCAGAAATAGAGAGGCTGGTAATTTCCTGACCGTCATCTTTGGTAAACTGCGTTAATGCCCTGGGAGTAAAATCGGGCCCTTCTGCAACGTAAACATTTCTTTTGCCCTGCTCATCCATGGCCCAGGCAATTTTTGAACCCCTTGCGGCCGCGCACAATTCAGTAGTAAATGGATAACTTTTAAAGGGCAGCAACGAGTTGTCCTGTGCTGCTAACTGTAGAGGGAAAAGTAATAACAGCAGTAATTTTTTCATGTTGCATTATTGTATTGTGTACTATAAAAATTAAACGGTAATAAAAAATTTTGATGGTATGATCCTGGTAAATGAAGCCTATTGCGCATTAGCAGTGAAGACCCTTATAAAATTACCACCCAGTATTTTTTCTACATCTTTTTTGGAATAGCCTCTTTGCAGCAACGCTTTTGTTATAAGCGGCATGCCGGTTACATCATCCAGCTCTTTGGGGGCTGACTCAATACCGTCAAAATCAGATCCTAAACCAACATGATCTACGCCGGCCAGTTTAACCATGTAATCTATATGATCAATCAATAAAGACAGTGGCGGGCGCAATGCATCGGCTTCAGCCGGATATTTTTTTGATATCCATTCATCAATTTCGTATGATACCCATGCAAGCTGTTTTAAGGAATCCCGTTCTGTATTATGTGCGGTTAAAAACAATTCTTTTCGCTTCATATAATTGCTGTCCAAAAACCCCGAATAGAAATTAACATCAATAACACCGCCATTCTTTCCAACTGCTTTTATCTGTTCATCTTTCAGGTTGCGGGGTACGGGGCACAGGCTCCATGCACAGCTGTGGGATACAATGACTGGTTTGCTGGTAATATTTATGGCACCCCAAAACGTTTGTTCACCTACGTGCGCAAGGTCTACCATCATGCCCAGCTGGTTCATGTGCCGGACTATTTCTTTTCCAAAACCGGTTAAACCTTTTGTGCCAAAGGGCAGGTTGTTTTTGCTTTCATCAGCAGCAGAGCTGGCCCAGGAAGTAGAATTGTTCCAGGTAAGCGTCATATACCGGGCGCCTTTTTTAAATAAACTGTCCAGGCAATCAAGCCGGTCTTCTATCATATGGCCGCCTTCTACACCCATCATGCAAGCCAGTTTTTTTTGTTGCAGGGCAGTTGCCAGTGCAGCCGGGCTGGTAACCAGTGCCATTTTATCCGGGTTGCGCTGTATAATAGCATTCAGTGAGTCCATTTGGATATTCGCATATTTAAAAGCAGTGTCTTTTCCAAAGCGCTGATCGCAAAAGATCGAAAACACCTGCACATCAATACCAGCTTTTTTAAACCGGGCAATGTCTGAATGTGATTTGCCGGTTAAATCATCTTCCATGCGCAGCCCCTTCATGGTTACAGTAGTTAATACATCATTATGGGTATCAGTTACCACGGCATTCCGGTGTATTTTTTTATAGGATTGAGCAGTCAGCAGTAATGGAAACACAAGGAGCAGGAAGTAGCAGGTGCGGCAGAACATGGTAAAATGATTTGGTTAACGATGGCCCTTAATGTAATTCTTTTTAAACAGATTCCGTTGCGCCGGCCTGTTTTTGTTCTGAAACAATATTCAATAAAAATGCTTTCACTAAACGGTCATTCAATCCGGGCTAAAAATAGCGCCCCGCCAGTGCCTGCCGGTGAAAAATAAATCCATTGTTTTTACACCTTAATTATCCAAAAAACAATACCTTTTACGTAGTAACCCAAACCTAACAAGCCCCCTCTATGAAAAGAATATGCTCTTTTCTCCTGCTATTTATCATGTATACTGCCAGTGCGCAGACGACTGAAAAAATTGCCTACTACTACCAGGGCAAAAAAATATTTTTTCCTGTAAATTATGAACGCGTTGTTATCCGGCTTACTGCAGGTGAAGCAACAGACCCACGCCGCCGGCAAATAGCCACTGTTTTCAATATTCCTGATACAGCCGTAAAAGCAATGGCGGACAGCCGGCTGCTGTCTGCAAAGTTGCCCGCTGGCCGGGCTGCAGGCAATATTAAAACAATGATAGCCAGCCTGGGTAAACAGGCTTTTGTTGATTTTATTCATCCCTGTTTTAAAAGTCCTTATGGCAAAGACATGGGCTATGGAGATGAACTGGTGGTGAAACTAAAAAGCACTACAGCCATAACTGTTTTTGATAAACTGCTGCAGCAGTTACAGTGCAGTATATTCAAAAAATACCCGTTTGCAGATCATATCTATGTAGTCAGCGCCGGAAAAGCCAATGGGTTTGATGCGCTTGCTGTAGCCAATCGTTTTTTTGAAACGGGATTGTTTGAATATGCGACACCGGATTGTACGCTTTTCGATGGCCTTTTTGCGGACCCCAATGATCCGCTGTACAGTTACCAGTGGGCACATAAAAATACCGGCTCAGGACTTCAATACAACGGGTTGCCAGCTGCAGACATGAGCGTACAGCAGGCATGGGGTATCAGTACCGGAGCAGGCATCAAAATAGCCGTGCTGGATGAGGGCGTTGATACCGGTCATGCTGATTTAAAAGCAAACCTGTTGCAGGGCTTCGACTGTTTATCTGGTACAGCCAACCCCGGAGATGGAAGGCCGCTTAACGGGGCGCGTGCGCATGGCACCAACTGTACGGGCATTATTGCTGCGGTTGCCAATAACAATATTGGTGTGGCAGGTGTAGCACCGGACAGTAAAATTATTCCCATTAACCTGGCCGCCGCCAACGGGCCATTTACGTCAGATATAAATATTGCCAGTGGCTTTGATTACGCCTGGCAGCATGCTGCTGATGTAATCAGCAATTCATGGGGCGGTGGCGCTCCGAGCGATGTACTGGATGATGCGATTAACAGGGCGATTACCCTTGGCCGTGGGGGAAAAGGATCGGTAGTATTATTTGCCAGTGGTAATAACAATGCCGGGCTTAGCTACCCCGCCGCGCTTTCGAATGTAATTGCGGTAGGTGGGATAAATATGTGTGAGCAGCGTAAATCGCCCACTTCCTGTGATGGTGAAACCTGGTGGGGTGCCAGTTATGGTACCGGTCTTGATGTGGTAGCACCCTGTGTAAAAATTGCGAGTACCGACATCAGTGGCACCAGTGGATACAATACCAATCTTTCCACCGGCGATTATTACCTTACGTTTAACGGAACATCTTCTGCCACACCCAATGCAGCAGCGGTGGTGGCATTGATACTGGCGGTCAACAACAACCTAACGGTAACCCAGGTGCGCACTATACTCGAAGGCAGTTGTGATAAATTGCCCGCTTACAATTACAATATGGTAGCAGATCAGCCAAATGGCAGCTGGAATAGTGAAACCGGGCATGGAAGAGTAAATGCTTTTCATGCGGTACAGGCTGCAGCTTCCGGCATTTTCTGCAACGTACAGGTAAAGGCAAATGGGGCTACCCGTTTCTGCCCCGGTGGCAGTGTAAGCCTGGCCGTTATCAGCCCCGTGGCGGGTACCAGTTACCAGTGGCGAAAAGACGGTTTAAATATCAGTACGGGTGTATCCATTAATGCCAGTGTAAGCGGTAGCTACGATGTGGTAGCTACAACTGCCGGTGGTTGTGTGGCCAGCTCTGCAGCGCTTACGGTTACCCAGCTTATCAATACCCCGGTCCTTACCGCCGCTGCCGGCCCCGATGTATTTATTTGTGCAGGCAGCTCCACCCGGTTAGGGGGTAACCCCGTAGCTGCCAATGGAGCGCCGGTCTTAAAAGATAAGCGGGTTTATGGTATGGACTGGTTCAGTAACAGTTTTGTACGGTTCAGCCTGGATAACCCGCTGCAGTATGATACCATTGCAAAAAATGTGGTAAGCTTCTCCGATGATAACAACGGTTATTTTTTTACCGGGGGCGATTTTACGCCCTATGGCTATTATGCCATTGCCCGGGTTACCAACAGGCTGTTTAAAGTAGATACAGCAAACGGAACGCAACAATTAATAGGCATTTCTGCCCCGCCTGCAGGATTTCAATGGACGGGCCTGGCATGGGATCCCGCAGGGAAAAACTTATACGGCATAGCGGCTAATGCATCATCTGGTATACTGTGTATAATACATCCGTTTACAGCAGCAGTTACACAGGTGGCGCCTGTTGCCATTAATGGTTTGCTGTGGGTCGCAGTAAGAAATAATGGCGATATGTATGCGATGTCTACCAATGATTTTGTCTATAAGATCGATAAAATTACCGGCGCCCGTGCCATATTGCCCAATTCTATTGGCGCCAATACAAGTGATCAGCAGGATGCAGATTTTGATCCCGTGTCGGATAGTTTGTATATCGCTTCATATGCGCTATCGCCGGGTGATGTAAGTGATTTCAGGAGGGTAAATACGCAATCCGGTATATCAACCGTTATCGGTTCGCTGGGTGGCTTGTCAAGAATTGATGCCATGGCCATTGCCGGACCAGCATACCAGTACAATTGGTCGCCGGCAACCGGACTTAACAGTACTACGGTATCCGTACCGGTAGCCTCGCCATCTGCTACTACTACCTACACGCTTAATGTAACAGATATGTGCGGCAATACGGCCAGCAGCCAGGTTACCGTAACCGTGAACCCACAGCCAAGTGTTGCCGTAACAGCGCCGGCCGATAGTATTTGTGTGGGTGAAACTGTTCGGCTGAGTGCAACAAAAAATAACGTTTATACATACCAGTGGTACAGGAACAGTACATTGATTGCCGGGGCAACAGATAGTTTTTATGTAGCAGCAGTTGGTGGCGCTTATACTGTAAAAGCAGTGCAGGGCAGTTGTGAAATTTTATCTCTTCCCTACCCGGTAAAATCCTGCGAGCTGAGGTTAAACAGCAACACGCCGGTTGCAGCATGCGCCACCTATTTGTATGATAGCGGCGGTCCTGATGGCAATTATGCTAATAACGAAACTTATACCCGTACCATTACTGCTTCAACGCCAGGCGATTTACTCAAATTCACGCTCAATAGTTTTATTTCTGAGCCAGGCAATGATGTACTGACTATTTATGATGGTACTAGTACCTCAGCGCCAGTGCTGGCATCCATTTCCGGCAGCCCGGTATTGCCACTTACTTTTAAATCAGGTACCGGCGCACTTACATTCAGGTTCACCAGCAATAGCGCCAATAACAATGCAGGATGGGGAGGCGCGCTGAATTGTTTGCACCCGGGGGTATACCGCAGCCGGGTTGCTGGTTTTGCCAATGAAAGCAGCAGCTGGGAAGTAAAAGCAGGAAATGGTTTTGTAAATGCTGCCGACATACCCGTGCTGGGAGATGATAGTATTATTGTGCAAACCGGCCATGCTATAACATTGAACTCCGCAGCTGAATGGGACCAGGTATGGGTTCAGCCAGGCGGTTCATTGAGAGTATTGGCGCCACTGGTTTTAAAAGACGGTCCTGGTAATGATTTACAGGTAGACGGTACACTAACCGTGGATGCCGGCTTCAGTAATACCGGCGTAATTACGGGCAACGGGGTGCTTACAATAACCGGCGGGCTCAGCAATTACAATTCTGCAACCAGCAATATTTTAGTGCGTACAGAAATTACCGGCAATACACCACAAAGTTTTAACACAAGCGGCAGCTTCGGCACGCTGTACATTAAAAACCCATCAGTAACCCTCAATACGGAAACCAGTTTTTCTGTTGATTCCCTTATCATTGATAATGGAACCGGCACCACAACCATTAATGCATACCATCCCTTAACACTGGTTACCGTAAAGAACCGGCTGGCGCTTAGAAGTGGCCGGTTAATACTGCCTCAAAATACGATCCTGGATTTAGCGCAGGGCTATATCATAGAAGGCGGTAATGCGGCAAGTTTTGTAGAGGGTGAAATGCAGTGTAATTCCAATGTCATCGCACCATTGCTGTTTTTCCCGGTGGGCAAAGACGTTTACCGCCCGGTTAACCTGAATGTACAATTGTTTTCACCGGGTAAATCTTTATTCCAGGTGCGGGTGTTAAATACACCCGTTACGGGCAGAACACTGCCGGCTACCATCAATAAAATAAGTAATACCCGTTACTACCGTATTGTGAATGCATTTGCCAACGGACCGGCGTTGGTGTCGGCAGCAGTTACCCTTACTTACGGTGCAGATGATGGTGTTACTGATCCTGCATCCCTTCGCATCGCTCATGAAAATGGTGCCGGCAACTGGGTTGATATTGGTGGAACCGGGACTGGCAGCGGCAGCGGCACCATTACTTCTACAGTAAACTTTAGCAATTTCTATCCCGATTTTGTAATTGCCAATGCCCAGGGTGGCAACAATGCCCTGCCGGTAAAATGGCTGCAGGTAAGCGCAAGGCAGGTAAATAAACAGGTGCAGGTAAACTGGAAAGTAACAGAAGAAATAAATGTGAAGGGTTACACACTGGAGCGTTCGGATGACGGCATTGCTTTCAGTAATGTCGTGCTGGTAAATGCCAGCGCAGTTATTGCTGCAGAAAAGCAGTATGAGGCAATTGATGCGGTGCCATTGAAAGGGAATAATTATTACCGCATCCGCCAAACAGATAAAGATGGTAAATACAGTTATAGTAAAACAGTTATAGTAAACGTCAGCAGTACCGGCAATTTTTTACTATGGCCCAACCCTGCTACAGAAACGGTAACCATACAAAACCGGCAACCCATTGTGCGGCTGCAATGTTTTAACAGCACCGGCCAGTTATTATTTGAAGTGAAGCCCGCCACTAACCAGTATACCATACCGGTGCGGCAGTGGGCAAATGGCATTTACTATGTACAGGTGACCAGTGGCGGACAAGTTACCCAGGCCAGGTTTGTAAAAGAATAAATGATTCATTATACCAAAACAGCCATCCCTTTGTATCTCTACAAAGGGATTTTTATTCGCACTAAATACTATTGCTATAAACAGCGATAGTTTTTTATTTCACTGATGGGTAGTGGAGCCGAACTATTCAGGAGCAGGAGGCTTGCCCGGTTATTTGTTCAAACTTTGTAAGAATATTTTTTCCAGTTCAGCAGCATTGGTCTGTAGCAGCGATTCATTTACCAGCAGGGTCAACTCATTGGGCGAAAGTCTGCCGGCATTGACTACTACGCCATTCTTTTTAAGGTACTCAACAAAGCTTGCTCCGGCTATGTCCTTTACCGTGAGCCTGAATATATTGGTGCCGTCAGTAACCCGGCGAATCTCAAAGCGGTTACTGTTTTTTAATTTCTGAATGAATTCTTCTGCTATTACTACAGCTTTCGCAAAACGGTCTGAAAATCCATCTGCGTAATAGTTGGCAACTGCAGCATATGGCCATGACTGGTGAAGTCCGGCACCAAACATCCTGCGCGCGTGATACATAGGGGCAATGATGTTTTTCGGGCCTGCCAGTATAGCCCCCGACGCCGCATTGAAATATTTATAGAGGGAAACATACACTGTATCAAAAATGGTTGCATAATCTTTAACCGCTATTCCAGTATAAGCACTTGCCAAAAAAATCCTGGCGCCATCCAGGTGCATTTTAATATCATTGGCTTTTGCATAGGTGGCAATCTGTTTCATTTGTTCATAGGGAAACACTTCGCCGTTTTTTCTGCGCACCGGCGATTCAATGGAGATAACGCCCACTTTTGCAGCCACCCTTCCGCCTGCGGTTCGGTTTACCACTTCCGTTACTTCTTCCAGCGTAAAGCCTGCTTTTCCCGCACCCAATGGAATTAAGTTCAAGTTACTTAGCACTTGTGCTGCATCGCCCGTATCGTTGTACACATGGCTTTCATGCTGTACAATCACTCTTTTATTATCAGCTGCCAGTGTGCGGACGGCCAGGTGATTAGCAAGTGTGCCGGTAGGCATAAAAACCGCTGCCTCTTTGCCCAGCAATTGGGCAAATTTTATTTCCAGTTCTTCTACACAGCCGGTTAGTGAATAATTGTCTTCCCGCAGTTTATTGTTTTCTGTAAGCGTGGAAAGCAGCTGCGCATACGCCATGGGAGAAAGGTGGAGCCCGTCGCCGGTAAAATCGGCCAGTATTTTTTTATCAGCAGCCGGCTTTTTATTAAAGGCTAAAGCAGGCAGTCCCCAACCAGGTATTAAAGCAGCGGCAGCAGAAAGTTTTAAAAAATGCCGGCGTTGTACATTATTCATGCTGTTTGTAATATTATGGATAAATCAATCTTCTTTACTGCCTTTATCGCCCACAAACCAATGCTCTTTATTTTTAAATAATACGTTGAAAGTGGTGAGGGAGCCGTAAATGCGGGTGATGTATTGCTGCAGGTTTACCTTGTCTTCATCACTTAGTATTTTATGGGCGTTTACCTGTTGCTCCATTACCCGCAGCCTGTCGCGGAGCATTACAATTTTATGAAAGAATATATCAATGGGTATTTCCTTGGGCTTTTGTGTTTTGTCGGCAGGCTGCAATAGCATGGTACCATTCAGCCATTTATCGCCCAGTGGCACCAGTTCGGTTGTATCGCTCCATTGCCGTAAAATTTTCAGCAATGACTTTTCTACCGCGGATACCGTTTCTACTTCGGCGGTTACGTTCTCCGGTATAATCTCCTCCAGCTTGTTATCTGTTTTATCAATTTCTTTGATGCCATGGTTCATAAAAGAAATTAAATAGCTGGCGTATTTAACGCCTACTATTACACCCGGTCCGTGCTGTGTATGCTGCAGGCGGGTGCCAATGCCCAGCGTTAACTGATTTTCTTCCATAAAAAAATATACTGGTTAAGAATCATTTTTAAATAAGTATAACTGGTGAAAAGACCAGGCAGCGCCTGTAATCAGCAGTATGTTTAATACAGTTGCCGCAAATCAGCACTTACATCCTTTTTCCATACTGTGTTGCTGTAAGGTTTTCATTCATATTTTCTTACTGCTTTCTATTTCTTCACAAACTCATACGGGTTGTACTCTACAAAATCGGCCACTTTAACGGTTACGCCGGTTACTTTGCCGTTCACTACGTTAAATGGAAATACGGCCTTACTGAATATCGGGTCAGAAAAACTTACATAGAAGCGGTTTCCACCAAGTGGCTGTAATTGCGCATACATATTGGGGTGATGAGAAAACTTCATACGCAGTTCCTTGTTTGCCAGTTCCACGTTCATGTCCCCATACACATCATTAAAATACCGGCCGGCGTAAGCGCTAAGCGGCAGGGATGCAGCAGGTTTTAATGCTGCCGAATCCTGTAAAGCCTGATCATTTTTTGTTTCCCTGTTGCTTTGTGATGTGGCATAATCAAGGTAGACTTTGCTGTAATTCCGGTAAATGTTGCCGAGATAAGCATCGGTGATTTCCCATTTCAGCGCTTCATAAAATGAGTTCTGATCGGTATTGGTAAAAACAATGATACCCAGTTTCTCTTCCGGTATCAGTGTTACGCTGGTTACAAAACCATTTACCCCACCCGTATGTGATATAATTTTTCTGCCGCTGTATTCTTCCAGGAACCATCCAAGTCCATACAATGCAAAATGACCCTTATTAAACATATGGCCACCATTGCCTAAAATGGAATGCGGCACTCTCGTTTGCGCCAGCGCAGAAGCCGGAATAACCTGTTTGCCATCCGACTTGCCATCGTTTAGCTGCATCAAGACCCATTTGCTCATGTCATTTACCGAAGAGCCGATACTGCCCGCGGGTGCCAGGTTGTCTATGGCGCAGATGGGAATTTTAATAAGTTTACCATCTGCAATGGTATGCGGCTGGCATTTATTGACAGCATTGGGATAATCTTTACTTAACGCAATCGTATTGCTCATGCCCAATGGCGTAAAAATTTTTTCTTTCAGGTAGTCTTCCCATTGCATGCCGGTAATTTTTGGAATGATTTCCCCCGCCACTACAAACGCTGCATTGGTATAACCCCAGGTGGTACGGAATGGGTGTACAGCTTTTATATGGCTCATTTTTTCAATCACTGCTGCACGGCTGAGGTTGCTGGTCCAGTAAGTGAAATCTCCCTGGAAAGTTTGAAAACCGATGCGGTGACAAAGGAGGTCGCGCAGGATGGCCTGTTCGCCTGCAGCTTTATTATCCAGCGCAAAGGAAGGCATCCATTTGCTTACCTTATCGTCCAGCGAACATTTTTTTTCTGCATCAAGGATGGCCAGTGCCGTAGCAGTAAATGCTTTTGTATTGGAGCCAATCATGAACAGCGTGTTTTCGTCTACTTTATCTGCAGTATTGATCTCTTTTACACCAAATCCTTTCATCAATACTACTTTGCCATTTTTTACAATGCAGACCGCTATGCCCGGCACCTGCCATTCTTTTAATGCGCGGGTGGCATAAATATCGAGGCTGTCTTTCACAAAAGATGGAATGCTATCCTGGGCAGCAGCAATATTTGCCCATAACAGCAGCAAACCGGGAATCAGGTTTTTGATGTTCATAACAGGGATGGTTAGTTGTTTATGGCCTGGTATACCAGCGTTCTGAATTTCTCGTGCAGCTCGCTGTGACTATTGGGAAAAATGTTTAAGAACAGCTGGGCTACTATTTTTTCTTTTGGATCTATCCAGTAGGTAGAACTGAACATACCGCCCCAGTCGAAGCTGCCTGCCGACAAAGCCGTTTTGGCGCTGCCTGCTTCTGTTATTACTTCAAAGCCAAGCCCGAATTTATTGGCGCCGAGCGGCAGTTCGCCAATCTGGTTCATGGTCATTAAGTGTAGGGTGTTTTTACTTAAGAGCCTTCTGCCATTCCATTCACCGTTGTTCAGCAGCATCTGCATAAAAATTGCATAATCATAAGCGGTAGAGGAGAGGCCGCCACCACCTGAAAAATAGGTGCCATCCGTGTTGGGGTAATCCCGGTAAAAACCGCCGTTAAGATCAATGTGTTCCGGCATTTTTATGGCATGATCAGTAGAATCAAGGGTATATAAGCCCGCCAGGCGACTATACTTTTCTTTTGGCAAATAAAAATAGGTATCCTTCATACCCAGCGGTTCAAAAATGCGTGTACGGAAAAATTTATCCAGCGGCATGCCGGATATTACTTCTACCAGGTAACCCAGCAGGTCCGTATTTAAACCATAGGTCCATTTTTCGCCCGGCTGGTGCTCCAGCGGCAGGCTACCAAGAATTTTCATTTTAGTTGCCAGTAATGGTTTGTCGGCCATGCCAATACCACCTATCACGCCTGCTTTGGCGTAAATGGCGGTGATTGTTTTACTGCCTATCTGCGCATATCCTATACCGGAAGTATGTGTAAGCAGGTCACGGATGGTAACTTCCCTTTTGGCGGGTACAGTTGTATAGCTGCTGTCCGTTGCATTGAATTTGTCTACTACCTGTTGGTTGTTAAATTCCGGGATGTATTTCCCTACCTGGTCGTCCAATAAAAATCTGCCTTCTTCGTACAACATCATAACAGCTACACTGGTGATGGCTTTTGTCTGTGATGCAATGCGGAAGATCTGATCTTTCTGCATCGGGGTTTTCTTTTCGGCATCATCAAACCCAATGGCCTTGTAATAGGCCAGTTTACCATTGCGGTATACAATAGCTACGGCGCCATTCAGCCATTTTTTATTTACATATTCCTGTACGGTCTGGTCAATACGGGTTAATCGATCTGGCGACATACCGGCAGCCAGGGGTTGCGCTTCCTGTGCAAACAACAGTACAAAAAAGCAGGCAGAAAAGAACATGGTCAGCAATGATTTCTTCATGGTAAAATATTAGGTTGTGAAGGGAGTAAGAGAAGGGAAGTTAGTACTAAGCGCTGAAAGAGAAAAGAAGGCGTAGAAAAATTGCAAGTAGTGAAAAGAAGAAAATGACCATTGTCAAAAATGTGGCGGTGAAAGGGCATGTTGCGCCACCTGGAAATTATCAATGCTGATAGCGATGGGTCTGGTTAATAGGTCTGCTCAACAATCTTCCGGGGAGCATTACATCGGGGGCAGCCGTTTACGCATAATGTATTCCTGCGCGGCCAGTTTAATGTATTCTGCAAATTCATAATCGGTGGCCCCGCTCACAAATTCCAGTGAGGGGCGGTAAGTTTTCATAAAATCATCCTGTACGGCACCGCTGAATTTGGTTATTTTTTTTACCAGGGCTTTGGTAAACCGGTGGTCAATGAATTTATCCTGCTCGTCCTGTATCAGGCGCTGCTGAAAATGTGCCATCCGCCGGTTGCGCCGGAAATTGAACATATTGATAAAGGCATCCAGGTCGAGCCCCACGCCAAAAGCACCGGAACTTGGGCTGGACAAGGAAATACCCGGTTTTTGAAAATCAAATGCTTTTGCGTAGTCAAGCCGGTTCTGCATCGAATCGCGTTTATAGCTCCTCGGTAGTATTTTCACCTCTTTCAATTCGGTGACCGGTACATGCAGGGAAATATCAAAACCAATAAATACATTGATGGCAGATACCGCAAATTTTGGGGTGGGTTTATTAAGGTAAGAAAACCAGATAGAATCAGACTCATTTACCAATATGGTATAAAACCCGGTAGAATCTGTTACGGTACCGGTGCCCGAAGTACTGAGTACACTTACAGCAGGCAAGGGCTGGGTGCGGCTCATATCAAATACTTTTCCTTTGATGATGACCTGCGCCGCCGTTTGCTGGCATAATAATAACGATAAGCCAAACAGTTGTAAAGTTATTGCTATATGTTTCCTGATAAACGTCAACTTTTTTGTGGGTGTGATATTAAGACAACTTAACCAACTATTGCCGCTAAAGGGTGCTTTTAACTATGATTTTACAGTTTGCACTGTTTTCTCAATTACAGCCGGGTAGTGGGCATGTTCCAATGCATGAATTTTATCGGCCAGCGAGGAGGGGGTTTCGTTTACAGTTACCGGGCAGACAGCCTGGAAAATGATCTGGCCATGATCATACAACTCATCTACATAGTGAATGCTGATACCACTTTCTTTTTCGCCTGCGGCGATTACGGCTTCATGTACAAACTGGCCGTACATTCCTTTACCGCCATATTTTGGTAGTAAGGCCGGGTGTATATTCACAATTCTCTTGGGAAAAGCGGCCACCAGCCTGGAAGGTACCTTCCAAAGAAAGCCGGCCAGCACAATGAAATCGATGCCCCGCGCATTTAACTGATCTGTATAGGCATTGCCTTTCGCAAATTGTTCTTTTTCAATCATTAATACCGGTATGCCGGCGTTGCCGGCGATACCAATTACACCTGCACCGGCCTTGTTACACACAATAAGCGCTATTTTAACCGAACCGTGTTCTTTAAAATGCCCGATAATCTGTGCTGCATTGGAACCTGCGCCGGAAGCAAAAATGGCCAACTGTATCATGGGCCAAAACTAAGGAAAAACGGTTTTGGATTTAGAATTGCGCGATTTGGCATTTAACGATTTCGGGATTTGGTAATTTTGGAATTTCTGGATTTGATGATTTAGCGATTTGGTGATTTCTTGGAGGCTATTTCAAGCATAATCTCAATATCTCCAAATCCGAAATCAGCAATTTAGAATTTAGCGATTTGGGGGATTTATTCTGAAGATACATGCCAGGAAATCGCAATATCTCCAAATCCCACAATCAGCAATTGAGGGGTTTAAGGCCGGTTCTTCCTTCCACCCATCCTCAACCAGCGAAGGATTTTAAGTTCATATTGCCAGAAAAAGGCAAACTGGCCAAAAACAAAGGCAGTAAGCAGCAAAATGACCTGGTAGCCAAAAACCAGTACAAATAACCTGGCCAGCAGCTTCCATAACCAGAACGTACCGGCGTCCATGCCCAGCCAGCTGGTAATGGCCCTGGACAGCCAGGCGGTGCAGGTGCCGGTAATGGCAAATACCAACAGGATCAGGCACAATTGCCAGCCGTTTACTTTCCATTTCTGCTGGAGGCGTTTAAGCATACAAGTGAGGGTGGGGCAAAGATGGCGTTAAAAAACAAGGTTACCAACATCCGGCAGTGGCTTATAAAACTACTGACAAATATATGACACAGATCAAATGATGATCTTTAAAATCGGCTGAAACCCGCGCCAGTAGCGGAAAAAAAAATTTTTCCGATGTTGGTATTTTGTTAAAATCCTGACTTATTTTTGCAACCGGCCAGGTACATTTTTCCACATTATTATCTGATATCAAGAGCTTATGATTTATCATAGACCAACTGCAAAAAAAATATTTTTCAACCTCTTCTTTTTACTTCTTTTAGTTTCAGGTTTTACTGTATCGGCCCAAACAGATATAGCTGCCGGCAAAACACTGTTTTCTGCCAATTGCGCATCCTGTCACAATCCCCTGAAAGATGGTACCGGTCCTGCCCTGCAAGGTGTAAGCGAAAGAGTACCGGATAAAGCAAAATTGCACGCCTGGATTAAGAATAACAATGCGGTACGGGCTGCCGGTGACCCCTATTTTACGGCGCTTTACAATAAGTGGAACAAGACCGCGATGAACCTTTTTACTGGTCTTTCTGATGCGGAAATAGATAATATCATTGGTTATGTAGAAACTTACAAAGCGCCTACAGTAGATTCTGGTACGCCTGATGGCAAACAAACAGAAAGCGATAACTCACTATTATATGGTATTCTTACGCTTATCCTGGCCATTATAACGTTGATTTTATTACAGGTCAACAGCAATCTCAAAAAATTATCAGATGATAAAGAAGGCGTACCGGCTGCTGAGCCAGTACCTTTTTACCGCAATAAGGCCTATATCGCCACTTTTGCTGTTGTACTTTTTATAGTAGGTGGTTATTATACCATTCAGGGCGCTATTGGCCTGGGGCGCAACAAAGAATACCAGCCAGAACAGCCTATTTACTATTCCCATAAAGTGCATGCGGGCGTTAACCAGGTAAGCTGTTTGTATTGCCATGGCGGCGCAATGGAAGGCAAGCATGCAAATGTGCCTTCTGTAAATGTTTGTATGAACTGTCATATGAACATCAACGAGTACAGTGCTACCAGCGAAAAACTCTACCGCGAAGATGGCACCGAAGTAAACGGTACTGCGGAAATACAGAAAATCTACGCCGCTTCAGGCTGGGATGTTAAACAGAAAAAATACACTGGCAAGGAAAAACCTATCGAATGGGTTAAAATTCACAACCTTCCGGACCACGTCTATTTCAACCACTCCCAACATACCCGCGCGGGACAGGTACAATGCCAGACCTGCCATGGCCCTATCCAGGAAATGGGCGAAGTAAAACAGTTTGCTGACCTTAGCATGGGCTGGTGCGTTAACTGCCACCGCGAAAGCAAAGTGAACTTTTACAATGCCGAAACCGGCGAAGGCAACAAATTTTACAGCATCTACGAGAAATTTCACAACGATCTGAAAAATAAGAAAGTAGACAGCGTAACCGTGGAAATGATTGGCGGTACAGAGTGTCAGAAATGTCACTATTAATCCAGCCTTACGGTACGTTGGTGCGCAGCATAACGGGGCCTGCATACTGATTCAGCCTATCACACATTATCGAACTATCACACTATGAGTAAAAAGTACTGGCAAAATTTCGGAGAGTTAAACAACTCAGAAGCTTTTCAGCAGCAGGCAAAAGATGAGTTTCGCGAGGAATTGCCATTTGAAGGCGAGGGTATTGCTGATGCAAAAACACCCCGCAGGGATTTTTTAAAATACGTAGGTTTCAGTACCGCCGCAGCAGCCATTGCAGCCGGTTGCGAGGTTCCCCTTAAAAAAGTTATTCCTTATGTAAATAAGCCACAGGATCTTATCCCCGGCGTATCTAACTATTATGCTACTACCTATGTATCAGGCAGTGATGTAATACCTGTGGTAGCCAAGGTAAGGGACGGCCGGCCCATCAAGATTGAAGGAAATGAATTGTCAACCGTAACCAATGGAGGTACATCTGCACGGGTACAGGCTTCCGTACTGGATTTGTATGATACGGCCCGTTTGCGCTACCCCCTGATAGAAGGCAAAGAAGCTGTTTCCCTGGCCGATTTTGACAAAAAACTGGGCGAGGCCATCAGCGGTACAACTGTTGTATTGCTTTCCCCTACTATTACTTCCCCCACTACCAAACAGATTATTGCAGAATTTATAGCCAAATACCCAGGCAGCCGCCACGTACAGTACGATGGTATTTCTTACAGCGGTATATTAATGGCCAATGAAGCTACTTATGGCAAACGTGCCATCCCTTCTTACCAGTTTGATAAAGCAAAAGTTATTGTAAGCCTTTCCGCCGATTTCTTAGGCACCTGGCTCAGCCCTGTTGAGTTTCAGAGAGGTTATACCAAGCTGCGCAAGATCAATGAGAAGAATCCGGAGATGAGCAAGCATTACCAGTTTGAAAGCATGATGAGCATGACTGGTTCCAATGCAGACGAACGCTTTACCCACAAGCCTTCTGAAGCAGGTGCGGTAGCAGCAGGTATACTGAGCGCGTTAAATGGCCAGGGTGTAACCGGCGTAAGTGCATCGGTAAAAAAAGGCATTGAAAAAGTAGCCAAAGACCTGGCCGCCAACAAAGGCGCTGCACTGGTAGTAAGCGGCAGCAACAATACAAACGTACAGGTAATTGTAAACGCTATCAATGAAGCCATTGGTGCCAACGGCACTACAATCAACTGGGCATCACCGTTGCTGAACAAGCAGGGTGTGGATAGTGAAATGGCTGCCCTGGTAGCAGATATGGAAGCAGGCAGGGTAAGCAGCTTGCTTATTTATGATGCTAACCCGGCGTATGATTATTTTGATGCGGAGAAATTCAAGGCCGCCATTAAAAAAGTAAAAACCTCCGTTTCATTCAATGAAAGAATGGATGAAACAACAGAGTTGGTTAAATATGTTTTACCCGCCAGCCATTACCTGGAAAGCTGGGGCGATGCGGAATTGAAGCCTGGCTATTTCAGCATGATGCAGCCCACCATCAATCCATTGTTTAAAACCCGCCAGTTACAGGATACCTTACTGAAATGGAGCGGCAGCACAGTGGCTTACCACGATTATTTTAAAAATTACTGGGTAGGCAAACTGGGCGGCGAAACTGGTTATGATACCGCATTAATGAATGGCGTGGTAGAAGTTGCTGCTACAACAGGTGCCGCAGCATTCAGCGGCGCAAAAGTGGCTGAAGCAACAGCCGCCATCAGCAGTATGAAAAAAGCTGGTAAGTACGAGCTGGTGCTGTACCAAAAACCAGTATTGGGAGATGGCCGCCAGGCCAATAACCCCTGGTTGCTGGAGACACCCGACCCCATTACCCGTGCTACCTGGGACAATTATGTAATTGTTTCACCCTCACTTGGAAAAGAATTGCTGGATGTAGATATAGCTGACCGCAAGCAGTCAGACACTTTTGAAGTGAACCCCGATAAACCGGTGGTAGACGTAAAAGTGGGTAATATGGTGGTTTCACTGCCGGTCTTAATTATACCAGGTATGGAGCCCAATACCATTGCCATTGCAGTAGGTTATGGTAGAAACCTGAAATCGGGCCGTGCCACTGTTGGCGCCGGTAAAAATGTATACCAGTTTGCTGTTGGCGGAGACTGGAATGTGGGCGATGTGAGCATCGAAAAATCAAAACTTGTTACAGAAAAATATAAGGTAGCGCAGGGCCAGACACATAGTTCTTATGAAGGCCGGGTAGAAGTGGTTAAAGAGATGAAGCTGGAAGACTTCAAAAAGAACCCCATGGAAATCATGGAAGAGCGCAACAAGGAATTAAAACCCTGGGGCGGCCTGGAAAATTTTACCAAAGAAGGAACCATTTACCCCGACTTTGACAAGCCTGGTATTAAATGGGGTATGAGCATTGACCTGAACAGCTGTTTTGGTTGCGGCGCCTGCGTGGTAGCCTGTACAGCTGAAAACAATGTAGCCACTGTAGGAAAAAGCGAAGTACTGCGTTTTCACGATATGGCATGGTTGCGTATTGACCGTTACTTCAGCGGTAACCCTGCAGAGCCGGATACCATCCAGACTATATTTCAGCCCATGCTTTGCCAGCATTGCGACAATGCGCCTTGTGAAAACGTTTGCCCGGTAGCCGCTACCAACCACAGCAGCGAAGGATTGAACCAGATGACTTATAACCGTTGTATTGGTACAAGATATTGCGCCAACAACTGTCCGTATAAAGTAAGGCGTTTTAACTGGGCCGACTACACCGGCGCAGATAGCTTCCCGCACAACCAGGATCAGCAGATTGTTGGTCACCTGGATGATACGGTGCTGATGATGAACGACGATTTAACCCGCATGGTGCTGAATCCTGATGTAACCGTTAGAAGCCGCGGTGTAATTGAAAAATGTTCTTTCTGCGTACAGCGTTTACAGGAAGGCAAGCTGAAAGCAAAGAAAGAAAACCGCACACTTACAGACGGCGATGTAAAAACTGCTTGTCAGCAGGCCTGCGCAGCAGATTCTATTGTATTTGGTAATGTAAACAATAAAGACAGCGAAATAAGTACGGTGCGCCGCGAAAATAAAGGCCGCCTCTTTTATGCGCTGGAGCAGCTGCACGTGTTGCCCAATGTTAACTACCTGGCCAAAATCCGCAATACGGATTTATTGACCGGTGTACCACATGAAGAACATGAAATGCAGGGTGCGGAAGAAGGCCATGGCGCAGAAAAGAAGGAAGAAAAAGCGCATGGCTAAGCAGTAGTACCGTTTGGTAATGCTAAAAAGATAAACGGAAACAGATAAAGTTGTTGTAGAAAAATAAAGCTAACAGCTAACTGCTCAAGGCTAAAAGCTCATCAAATATGTCATTACTCAGATACGAATCTCAGGTACGCAATCCACTGGTAACAGGCGCAAAAACCTATCACCAGGTTACAGAAGACATCATCAGGCCAATAGAAATGAAGCCCACCCGCTTGTGGTATATTGGGTTCTTTATTTCAGTTGCACTGTTATGCTTCGGCATCTGGTCTGTAACCATGGAAGTTACTTATGGTGTGGGCCAGTGGAACCTGAATAAAACCATTGGATGGGGTTGGGATATTACCAATTTCGTTTGGTGGGTAGGTATTGGTCATGCGGGTACGCTGATTTCCGCTATCTTATTACTGTTCCGTCAGGGTTGGAGAACAGGTGTAAACCGTGCAGCAGAAGCCATGACCATTTTTGCGGTAATGTGCGCAGGCCAGTTTCCTATCTGGCACATGGGCCGTGTTTGGATGGCATTCTTTGTATTACCTTATCCCAATTCAAGAGGTCCTTTATGGGTAAACTTTAATTCGCCCCTGCTTTGGGACGTATTTGCGATATCCACTTATTTCACGGTTTCATTATTATTCTGGTACGCCGGTTTATTGCCCGATTTAGCAACTGTGCGTGACAGGGCAAAACTGAAATGGCGGAAAATGATGTACGGTCTGTTAAGTTTTGGCTGGACGGGTTCTACCAAGCACTGGCAGCGCCACGAAAGTCTGTCACTGGTACTGGCGGGTTTAAGTACGCCACTGGTACTTTCTGTACACACCATTGTATCGTTTGACTTTGCCACATCCATCGTTCCTGGCTGGCATACTACTATCTTCCCCCCTTACTTTGTGGCAGGCGCGGTATTCTCCGGTTTTGCGATGGTACAAACGCTGCTGCTGATTACCCGCAAAGTATTAAAGCTGGAAGATTATATTACCCTGGAACACATTGAGGTAATGAATAAAGTAATTGTACTCACTGGTTCAATTGTGGGTGTAGCATACATCACCGAGTTATTCATCAGCTGGTATGGTCAAAACCCTTATGAAGCAGCAGCCTTCAGAAACAGGTGGGATTTGAGTACACCGTACGCCTGGAGTTACTATATTATGATGGGTTGTAATGTATTGAGCCCGCAGTTCTTCTGGTTCAAAAAACTGCGCCGCAACCTGTTGTTCACTTTCTTTATGAGCATTCTGGTAAACGTAGGTATGTGGTTTGAGCGTTTTGTAATCATTGTTACCTCTATTTACCGCGATTACCTGCCCAGCAGCTGGAGTACTTATTATGCGCCCAGTATTTTTGAGGTTGGGTTTTATATGGGAACCTTTGGGTTATTCTTTACCTGTTACTTCCTGTTTTCTAAATTCTTCCCGGTAATTGCGCTTGCTGAGATCAAGCATATCCTGAAGAAGAATGGCGAAAGCTTTAAAGATAATATGACCAAAGCAGACACGCAGCCGGTAGATGAGTTTGCGCATGAGCACGCGCATGATCATGGTGCGTAACCTGGTGAAGCGGAAGAAAATATAGTTTGAAATTGTTTCAAGGCTAAAGGCTCACAGCTAATAGCCAAAAGCTTAAGATAATATGAGTGTAAAAAAATTTGTTGTAGGCTGTTTTGATGAAGAATCCACGCTGTTCAACGCAGTAAAAAATGTGCGCAAAGCTGGTTACAAAATGCATGATGTGTATACACCATTTCCTATCCATGGACTGGATAAGGCGATGGGTCTGCGCGACACCAGCCTGCACACGGCAGGTTTTATCTATGCTATTACGGGTACGGCAACCGCACTGTCATTTATCAGCTGGGTATTTACAAAAGACTGGCCTTTAAACATTGGGGGTAAACCGCATTTCGCATTACCGGCCTGGATACCTATTATATTTGAACTGACCGTGCTGTTTGCTGCGGTGGGCATGGTGCTTACATTTTGTTACCTGTGCCAGCTGGCGCCTTTTGTAAAAAAGCATCATTTTCACCTGAGGGCTACCGATGATTTATTTGTAATGGTGATTGAAACAAACGCTAAAACCAACGAAGCGGATGTATTGGCCAGCCTGCAAAAACTGGGTGCAGTAGAAACCAATGTACAGGAAGCAGAAACAGGCTGGTGGCTGGGCAGGTACGACAGGGACAGCCTGCCTTTTGAAGTAAGGGAAGCAAATACATCAGCATAAATTTGAAAAGACTTTTTATTTCAACACAGATGAAGAAATTATCCATCATAGCAATTGTAATAGCAGGTATTGTACTGGTACAAAGCTGCAGCGATGTAAAGCGTAAACCCAGCAGGGTGTACATGCCTGACATGGCTTACAGCGTAGCTGTAGAAACTTACGCCGATCACAGCAGGCTGGCAGATTCTGGTATTTTTTACAATGCCAGCCCGGTGCCCGGTACGGTTAGAAGAGGAGAAGGCGCCTATCATTATGAATTGCTAACAGATACAACCGGCACGTATAATACTTCTTCTACCCTGAAGAATCCGCTGCCTGCAATGGAAGCGGCAGATGCGAAGGAAGCAGAAAGATTATACCTGGTGAATTGCGGTATCTGCCATGGTGCAAAACTGGATGGTAACGGACCCCTGTATAAAGACGGCGCCGGACCTTATTCTGCAAAGCCTGCCAACCTAAGCGGATCTGATGCAAAATATGTTGAGATGTCTGAAGGCACTATGTTTCATTCGGTTACTTATGGTAAGAACATGATGGGTAGTTATGCATCACAGGTTTCACCAAAACAGCGCTGGATGATTATCAGCTATATTAAATCGAAACAGCAGGCGGGTAAACCAGCAGCAGCGGCAACAACGGCTGCAGCAGGCACCGCAGCTGCAACAGCAGCCCCTGCAGCAGATTCGGCAGCAGGTAAGAAGTAAGTAGCCGGAGTCCGGAGAAAAATGATTATTACAATTGAACGATTATAAATTTATTCAGAATGTCGTCATTTAAACAACAGTTTGAGATTCCTGCAAAATACAGAACGTGGTCAATGGCCCTGATGGCAATAGGTGTTGTATCTGTAGTGGTTGGTTTTTTTATGTATGGAACAGGAGATGAGGAACAGCAGGCCCGCTTTTGGGGAACTATGCTGCAGAACAGCGTTTACTTTCTACTGATATGTAATGCTGCCATGTTCTTTATCTGCGCTACTACCCTTGGCATGGGCGCATTTCAAATGGCATTCCGCCGCGTTACAGAAGCTATTTCTGTGGCGGTTATTCCACTGGGTATTATTGCTTTGATTGTATTGCTGGCACTGATTTTTGGCCACCAGCACCATATCTACCACTGGCTTACGCCCGGCAATGATAAAATTCTGAACGGCAAAAGCGCTTTTCTGAATGTCAATTTTTATGTGATATGGACCGTTCTTACCATTGCATTATGGATTGTGCTGGGCTACAAAATGCGTGCGCTTTCACGTGAGCTGGATGAAAATCCGCTACCCGATGTTGAAAGTGGCAAAAAATACATTTTTAAAAATACTGTCTGGGCTTCTATATTCCTGGTGTGGTTTGCCTTAACGGTGGCTTCTACAGTACCCTGGTTGTGGTTAATGAGCATTGACGCACACTGGTATTCTACCATGTACAGCTGGTACACTTTTGCCAGTACGTTTGTGGCCGGTTTGTCTTTGATTGCCATCTTTGTTATTTACCTTAAAAATAAGGGGTACCTGGAGCTGGTAAATGAAGAGCACCTGCACGATATTGGCAAATTCATGTTCGCATTTTCCATCTTCTGGACTTATTTATGGTTTAGCCAATACATGCTTATCTGGTACAGTAACCAGCCTGAAGAAACTATTTATTTTGTAGACAGGATTGGTAACCGCGAGCATGGCAATGGTTTTAAAGGATTGTTCTTCTTAAACCTGATCATCAATTTTCTGTGCCCCATCTTAATACTGATGCGCCGCGGTTCAAAAAGAAATTACACCACCATGACCTTTATGGCGGCACTGATTATATTCGGTCACTGGCTGGATTTTTACCAGATGGTTTTCCCTGGTATCACAAAAGATGCGAACGGACAAACACATGCCAGCCTTAACTTTTTTGACTTTGGTGTAGCCATTGGGTTTGTAGGCCTGATAATGTTTGCTACGGCAAGGGCATTGACAAAAGCACCGTTAACAGCTAAAAATCATCCTTTCTTTAAAGAAAGCATTATTCATCATACATAAACAATTTGGTTAACAAACTATATCCCTTCGGTGAGCAGGAATAAGAGGGGAAGGCTTAAACAAAAGGATCAGTTGGGGCAATTATTTTAAAACTTTGTATAAATCATTAAGCGGTTATGTCTTTAACAACCATTTTTATATTGACGATTTTGTTACTGGGCTTTCTCATTACTTTCCAGATAGCAAAGGCAAGTGAGTATGTGTCTATTCTAAAGGGTGAAAAGAAAGCACTGGAGCAAAACAACCGGATAAACGCATTTTTAATGATCCTGTTTCTTGTGGGCGGCCTGATAGGCGTTTATGTATGCAATGAACTTTTCAAAGGAAAGATTTTGCAGGAAGCTGCTTCTGATCACGGTGAGAAGATTGATAAAATGCTGCACCTTACAATTATTATAACGGGGTCGGTATTTGTACTAACCCAGGTGTTGTTGTTCTGGTTCGCATTCAGATACCAATATTCAGAAAAAAGAAAAGTTTATTACCTGCCGCATAACAATACACTTGAACTTATCTGGACCGTTGTTCCGGCAATATTCCTTACCGTACTGGTAGGATATGGTTTGTTTTACTGGTTCAAAATTACCGGCGACCCGCCAAAAAATGCAATGGTAGTAGAAATTACCGGTAAGCAATTTAACTGGATTATGCGCTACCCGGGTAAAGACAATGTGTTTGGCAGAAAGTATTATAAGAATATTAATGACGCAAATGACAATTCACTGGGTTTGATATGGGAAGATGTACCCGCTTTAAACTTGAAAACTGATAAAGCGGCACAGGATGATATTGTTACCGACAAGATGATGCTGGTAAAGAACAAACCGGTAAAATTGATTATTGGTTCAAGAGATGTAATACATGATGTAGGCCTTGTACATTTCAGGATGAAGATGGATGCAGTGCCCGGTACACCCACCACTATGTGGTTTACCCCGCTGTACACCACCAAAGAAATGAAGGTGAAAACAAACAATCCTGATTTTGTGTATGAAATTTCCTGCGACCAGATTTGCGGAAAGAGTCACTATGCCATGAAAGGACAGATAGAAGTGGTGACCCAGGAAGAGTATGATATATGGCTGATGTCACAGAAACCGAAATACCAGACCGTGGTACTGGACAAACAGAAGGCTGATACCAGCGCTGCAAAAACAGCTATGGTAAGTTCCGCAGCCCCGGGTATGGTGGCCGTAAAAAAATAAGTTGCACCCAATAGAAAGGAAGACGATTATATTATCCGATAAACGCAATTTTTGTTGATATGAGTAATGAAGCAATAATACACGGAGCAGAAGTGCATACTTCACATGAGGTGCATGGTGATGAACATCACGTTCACCACCACAAGGAGACTTTTATTACCAAGTACGTGTTCAGCCAGGATCACAAAATGATCGCCAAACAGTTTTTAATTACTGGTATGATATGGGCTTTCCTGGGTGGTTTGATGTCTGTTTTATTCCGTTTACAACTGGGTTATCCTGATCAGTCTTTTCCATGGCTGGAAGATATCCTGGGACATTGGGCAAAGGGGGGTAAAATTCAACCTGAGTTTTATTATGCCCTGGTTACCATGCACGGAACAGTGTTGGTATTCTTTGTATTAACAGCAGGTCTTAGCGGAACATTTGCCAATTTTCTTATTCCGCTGCAGATAGGTGCAAGAGATATGGCATCGCCTATGCTCAATATGCTTTCTTACTGGTTTTTCTGGCTGGCCAGCGTTATCATGCTGTCCTCGCTTTTTGTGCAAACTGGTCCGGCAAGCGGTGGATGGACATCTTATCCCCCGTTAAGTGCGTTGGGCGGTGCATCGGAAGGTTCAAAGTCTGGTGTTGATTTGTGGATCATCAGTATGGCCATGTTCGTGGTGTCTTCACTATTAGGCGGCCTGAACTATATTTCTACCATTCTTAATATGCGCACCAAGGGTATGAGCATGACAAGAATACCCCTTACTATATGGGCGTTATTCTTTACTGCTGTTCTGGGTGTTTTGTCTTTCCCTGTTTTATTAAGTGGTTTCATCCTGCTGTTATTTGATCGTCATGGAGGCACCAGCTTCTACCTGTCTGATATTTACCTTGCTTCCGGTGAAGCGCTGCCAAATGAAGGCGGAAGTGCTATCCTGTTCCAGCACTTATTCTGGTTCCTGGGTCACCCCGAAGTGTATATCATATTGCTGCCGGCCATGGGTATGGTATCAGAAATATTATCTACCAATTCACGCAAACCAATTTTTGGGTATATGGCCATGGTGGGTTCTTTGTTTGCTATTTCTATACTGGCCTTCCTGGTATGGGCACACCACATGTTTGTGACAGGACTAAATCCGTTTTTGGGTTCTGTATTTGTATTGTTAACGCTGTTAATTGCAGTACCGAGCGCAATCAAGGTATTTAACTGGCTCACTACTTTGTGGAGAGGCAATATCCGCTTCACGCCGGGTATGATGTTTTCTATCGGTTTTGTAAGCTTGTTTATTTCCGGTGGTTTAACCGGTATCTGGCTGGGCAACTCATCACTGGATATTCACCTGCATGATACTTATTTTGTGGTAGCGCATTTCCATATAGTAATGGGAGTGGCTTCGTTCTTTGGCATGTTTGCGGGTATTTATCATTGGTTTCCGAAAATGTATGGCCGCTATCTTAATAATACCATGGCCTATATCCATTTCTGGATAACCATGGTAGGCGCTTACCTTATTTTCTGGCCCATGCACTATGAGGGCCTGGCAGGTATGCCGCGTCGCTACCTTGATTTTAGCAGCTGGGTTAGCTTTAACCAGTTTGGCGGTTTAAACAGGTTCATTTCCATCGTTGCCATGATAGTGTTTGCCGTACAGTTGTTATTTGTATTTAATTTCTTCTATTCAATTTTCAAAGGAAGAAAGGTTACATCACAGAATCCATGGGGTTCAAATACACTGGAGTGGACAACACCAATACGTCCCGGACATGGTAACTGGCCCGGCGAAATTCCGGAAGTGCACCGCTGGGCATATGATTACGGTAAAGACGGAAGGGAATTTATACCGCAGACAGAACCGGTGGGCGTTAATGAAAGCAATCATTAATTTCAAAAACAGGTTGCCGCTGGCAGGAATAAATAAAAAGATAAATAAACAATCCTGCCCTGATGTTTGGTTATCGGGGCATTTTGTTAACGCATAAAAGTTTAGTTGTATCCCGGAGATCGGTTGAGGGGCAGGAATTAAGGTGCTGAATGAAGCTGAGGCGGAATGATAAAACACTGGGGTTAATTTAATGCAAAAAGAAAGTACAGATAGTTCAAGTTCTTTTACATTGGCCAGCAAGCTGCGCGATTACATGATGCTTGTAAAATTCAGCCTTACTTTTATGGTGGTTTTTTCTGCTGTAATCAGTTACCTGCTGGCGCCGAAGATTATTGGGTTTAATGCAAAGATGATCCTGCTTTTATTTACCGGCGGATTTTTGATTACTGGCAGCGCCAATGCCATTAACCAGGTAGTGGAAAGAGATACAGACGCACTGATGAAACGTACCGCCAAAAGGCCACTGGCCAGTGGCAGAATGAGCGCTTCAGAAGGATGGGCTTTTGCGATAATTTCAGGAGCAGTGGGCGTTTTCATATTGTGGTATTTTTTCAATACCCTCTCTGCCGGCCTGGCCGCTTTCAGTTTGTTTTTGTATTCTTTCATCTATACGCCGTTAAAAAAAGTAAATTCTATATCTGTATTGGTGGGGGCTGTACCCGGAGCATTGCCCTGTTTAATTGGCTGGGCAGCGGGTGCTGATACATTGAGTGCAGGTGGCTGGGCATTGTTTGCCATACAATTCTTTTGGCAGTTCCCGCATTTCTGGGCCATTGCCTGGATTGCGCACAAAGATTATTCAGGGGCAGGATTTAAATTATTGCCCAGTGTAGAGGGCCCAACAAAGTATTCTGCTATTCAGTCGATTATTTATTCACTGCTGCTGATACCTGTTGGCGTATTGCCTTATGTATTTGGAATGAGCGGTTGGGTAAGTTTTATCATTGTATTTATAGCTAACATACTCATGGTCTGGCAAAGTGTGCGTTTGTACAGGGAGATGGAATTGAAGGCGGCCCGCCGGGTAATGTTTAGCAGTTATATTTATCTGCCCGTGGTATTACTGGCTTTGCTGGCAGACAAGATACCCGCAGAAGCCAGAACAGGAATCAGCGGTATTGTACATTGGGTACAAATGATGGTTGGTTAAATCTTTGAATTAAAAATGGTAACAAGTATTTTGAAGCAGTACAAGAATGTCCCTTCCGGGGATGGGGGTCAGCGAAAAAAGATACATCCTTATAAATTTACTTTATGGGTGGGTATCGGCAGCATTATTATGATGTTTGCGGGCTTTACCAGTGCCTATATTGTAAAGCGTGAGCAGCCTGGCTGGATAAGTTTTAGCATGCCGGTCATATTCTGGTATTCTACAGCAGCTATGCTGTTAAGCAGTGTAATGATGCAACTGTCCGTATCGGCGTTTAAAAACCGCGATATGGGTAAATACCGGAACCTGATTGCCACAGCCACGGGGCTGGGGGTTCTTTTTATAGTGATGCAGGTAATTGGTTACAGGCAATTAAACAGTGCAGGTGTTAAAGTAGAAGGATCGGGTGGCGGTGTTTTTTTTATTATCATATTTGGACTACACGCACTGCATGTGCTGGGTGGTATTGTAACGCTGCTGGTATTATTTTTCAGGTCGCTGAGCAGCCGGATACGCAGTTATAATGCGGTGCCCGTAGAAGTGGCGGCCACTTACTGGCATTTTGTGGATTTGCTTTGGCTATACCTTTTTATTTTCTTTATGGTGATACAATAAAGCGTTCCTGGTACCGCTTATCTCACTGGGCTTTGGCGAGAAGGAAAGCAGAAAATGAATCAGAGAGAATGTGATGAAGTAAAAAAATACCGGTTAGCGGAATGATATTTTAAATTTGCGAACTTATTTAAACAACGTACATGTCACAAACAATTACGGCAGACAGAAAATGGTGGAGCGGTGGAAAAAGCCCCTTTAATGTAGAGTATGGCAAATTAATGATGTGGTATTTTCTGATGAGTGATGCCTTTACTTTTGGTGCATTTTTGATCTCTTACGGCACCATTCGTTTTTCGAGTAACAGCTGGCCCGACCCCAATGAAGTGTTCCGCGCATTCCCTATTTACGGAAACATGCCCATTCCACTGGCGTTTGTAAGTTTGATGACCTTTATTCTTATCCTGAGTTCTGTAACCATGGTGTTGGCAGTTGGTGCCGGCCACGCAAATGATAAAAAGAAAGTACTTTTTTACATGGCCCTCACCATCATTGGTGGAGCAGCTTTCCTGGGATGCCAGGCATGGGAGTGGACGCATATGCACGAAGAAGGTGCATGGTGGGGTAGAAACCCTTTTATGAATATTGACGGGTCTCAGTCGAGCACCAATTTTACCAATTTCTTTTTCACCATTACCGGCTTTCATGGATTTCACGTTTTCTCAGGCGTTGTAATTAACATCATTATGTTTATTATGACCTGGCAGGGCGTGTTTGAAAGAAGAGGCCATTATTTAATGATTGAAAAAGCTGGTTTGTACTGGCACTTTGTAGACCTGGTTTGGGTATTTGTGTTTACTTGTTTTTACCTGTTTTAAATGTTGGCATCAGTTGGCAGTTATTAAGTAAACCTCAGCCTTTTTATTAGCGGATTATTAGCATCTTAAAAAAAAATTATGGAAAATATTCACGGGGCCGCACAAGTACAGCACGATGATGCGCACACATTTGATACAAAAGCAATTTGGAAGACTTTCCGTATACTTTTGTACATTACCTTATTTGAACTGGTGCTGGCCATCGGTTATTATGAGATAGATTTTGCCAATAAAGAATTGGTAAAGCATATCCTAAACGGGGTATTCATCATTCTTACGCTGGCCAAAGCATTTTTTATTGTAGCCGAGTTTATGCACTTACGCCATGAGCTAAGAAACCTGATTATGACCATCGCAATACCTGCCTTGTTGTTTTTATGGTTCCTGGGTGCGTTTTTATGGGACGGCAACTCTTATAAAAACCTGCGTAACAACTATGATCGCAATCACCTGGAACAAAGCAAAGAGAAAGTAGAGGTAAAAGAAGGGCATGGAGAACACCACGAAGCAAAGAAGCCCGGATCTGTTGAGTGAGTTAAGCGTTGGTGCTTTAAAATATATTTTTCATTACATCAACCATTGCCCTCCGGCGAT
Source organism: Chitinophagaceae bacterium (assembly GCA_039916305.1). Taxonomy (GTDB): domain Bacteria; phylum Bacteroidota; class Bacteroidia; order Chitinophagales; family Chitinophagaceae; genus JACMLD01. Next base: position 120,093 of record JBDSLR010000030.1, read on the forward strand.
GGTTTTTTGTTAAAAACAAAGAATTGTGAGTAAGAAAGCATTGCTGGCGTTGTTTATTGCTATTGCACTTCCTGTGATCAGTTACCTGCTGGTGAAACACTACGGCGATGAAGCTGTTGTAATGCCTCAAAAATTTTATGATGATTCCATTATTACAAATATCAAAGATGGAAAAGAAACGACCGACACGGTATGGCACCAGGCAAAAAATATTTCTCTTATCAACCAGTTGGGTGATACGGTAAGCCTTGACCAGCTAAGAGGCAAAGTACTGGTGATTGATTTCTTTTTTACACATTGTGGTTCTATCTGCCCTGCCCTTACCCAGCACATGAAGAAACTACAGGATGCCATTAAGCGGCTGGATAATATGAAATATGCCGATACCAATTTTGTACAACTGCTTTCTTTTTCTGTAGACCCGGAACGCGACTCCGTACCAGTTATAAAAAAGTACGCAGATAAATATGGTGTCAATCATGACGTATGGTGGATGCTGACCGGCCCCAAAAAAACCATCTATGATTTTGCCTTTGAAGAACTGAAAGTAGATAAATACAATGATGATGCAGTTGACTCGTCTTTTGTTCATACCAGCCGGTTTACCCTGCTGGACAGAAACCGTATTGTAAGAGGATACTATAATGGGTTGAATGATACCTCCCTTGCTAAACTGAGCAATGATATTGTACTACTGATGCTTGAAACCGACAAAAAGAAAAAGTCATTATTGTTTACAGAAGTAGCTGCCATATGGCCCATTTTTATAATCGTAATTGCAGCAGTTATATTATTCATGTTTATAAACAGAAAGCCGAAATTTTAATATGGAACTGAATTTATTAAATCCTGTATTGCAAAAAAATGATAGAAAGGCCAAAACGCTAATCTGGCTTTTCAGCGCAGTTATATTTTTAGCGATTGCTACCATGGGTGCCATACACCTAAAAGTAGATCTCGGTTTCAATGTACACATCTTTGCCACCATTAATGCTGTGATAAATACCCTGGTTACAATACTGCTGGCGGCGGCGTTGGTAGCAGTTAAGCAGCGTAAACTGGCATTGCATAAACAACTGATGTTGTCGGCAATGGTTTTATCAGTTTTGTTTCTTATCTCTTATGTATGTCATCATTTATTTGCCGGCGATACAAAATATGGTGGCCAGGGAGGCATACGTTACCTGTATTTTTTTATTCTTATCACCCATATTTTTTTAGCGGCTATTATTATGCCTTTTGTATTATTTACGGCTTACCGGGCATTGATATCAGAATTTCCACAGCATAAAAAGCTGGCCCGTATCACATGGCCCATCTGGTTTTATGTGTCTGTTACAGGTGTGCTGGTATATTTATTCATCAGCCCCTATTACCAGTAGACATATGCAGGACGGCACAACAGGCTATTTAAAAGCGTTGAAAATAACACACAAGGTTTTATTGGCAGGCCAGTGCCTGTTGCTGGGCATTGTAGTGTTTTTGGTAGCCGTAAAAAAACTGCCTCCTGCTACCCCACAGCTGGATAAATTATTGCAGGTCTTTGCGCTGCTGCTGGCATTTACCGGCGGATATGCCGCTACCATTGTTTTTAAAAAGAAACTGGCAAACATTAACGGTACTGCTGCAAATGTAACAGCTAAACTGGCCTCCTACCGTGCAGCCAATATAGTTAAATGGGCCATTGTAGAGGGGGCGGCCATATTTTCTATGATGTGTTTTTTGCTGACAGGCAATTACTCTTTTGCTGCATTAAGCTTGGCCCTGATCATTTTTTTTGTGCTGCTATCGCCTTCTGTAATAAAAATCATGCTCCAGTTGCAATTGAGCCAGCAGGAGGCTGATGCGTTACAATAACTGTGCGGCCGGATCCCAAAATAGTTTTTCAAAATCTTCTACCGTATCATTTTTTATTTTGACACCTTCCTTTTCCAGCAACTCCTGCATACGGTTACCCCCAAAATGATGTTTGCCGCTCAGCATGCCATTACGGTTTACTACACGGTGTGCAGGTACTTTTGGTTTTACAATGCCGGCCCCATTCATTGCCCAGCCTACCATGCGCGCAGAAAGTTTGGTGCCCAGGCAATTGGCAATGGCGCCATAAGAGGTAACGCGGCCTTTGGGAATCTGCCGGGCCACTTCATACACCAGCTCAAAAAAGGATGCTTCTTTTCTACCGGAAGGATTTAACGATGCCAACTTTTCTTTTTTAGGGCTGTTTTTTTTGACTGGCATTGTTGAGAGGTTGTTGGTTTGTAAAAACTGTATGCAGCAAACAAAACTACTTTTAATGAGAAGGAGCAAGACGGAACAACAATGAACTGCTAATCCGTTTCTCTACGAAGTTTTGTTCTTCAACAACTCCGTTCTTTTTGGCTCGGGCACGTTTTCATACTTAAAGGGGCAATGCCTGCAACCGTTCCCGCAGCAATAGCCTTTTTTCAGGTGGTATTGCTCGGTAAAAACGGTGTAGCCGTCTTCATTATAATAAAAATCAACGCCTTCCTTCAATGGGCTCTTCATCTGTTTTCAGTTGTTCCTGTAATTGTTTATCAATATCTGGCAGCGGTGTAGCAGGCAGCGTGAATTGCAGATAATGGATGCGGTTACTTTGGGCGATATCCAAACCCTCGTAATGCGTTTTAATGTGCAGCTCAGGCGTTATAACTGCCTGTTCATACACATTCTCATAATCTGCTGTGGGTGTCAGCTGGTACATGGCCAGCACAAGCTTTGTAAACCGGTACAAATCGGGCGAATCTGTTTTCAGGTGAATAGATCCACCATCTTTCAGCACCTGCTGGTAGAGCCTTAAAAACTTTGGATGGGTTAACCTTTTTTTTGCTTTGGAGGTCCGCAGCTGCGGGTCTGGAAAAGTGATCCAGATATCTGCTACTTCGCCTTTGGAGAAATAATTGTCCAGTTTATCAATCTGCGTGCGCAGGAAGGCAGCATTGGCGATGCCTTCTGCCAGGCATTTTTTAGCGCCGGCATAGATACGGTTACCTTTTAAATCGATACCGATAAAATTACCCTCCGGATACAACCTGGCAAGCCCAATCGTATACTCGCCCTTTCCGCAGGCCAGCTCCAGGGTAATGGGATTGCTATTCCTGAAATATTGCTCCCATTTACCCGGCATGTTCTCCGGATACTGCATCACATTGGGAAAACCCTTAATAGCTTCAAAACGGATGAGTTTTTTATGTCCCATAATTGCAGCAAATGTAAAACGCACGGACCGTAGGGCGCAAAAGAATTTATACAGACTTTTCCAAAGATGCCGTATATGCTTTAACGACCTGTTTACAAGCTATAGCAAATAAAATTGCCCTGCCAGCGTTTAAAGCCTGCAGATTTAATTTATTCCGATAGCCGTGTCCCTGAAACCGTATAAAAAACAGCTTCTATTTTTTGTTGTGGCGCTTATAGCTGCAGCCACAGCTTTTGGGCAAGAACAGGCTACCCCAACCCTCCATTCTATAAAGCCCACTACTGATTTTGACCAGCGTTTTTATTATACGGCGGGCGAACGCCAGAATGTATGGGGCTACCGAATAGGGGCAATTATCAACGACAAGTATAAACTGGGCATTGGGGGATATTATATGAACAGGAAACAGGAACTGGGCGTGCCTGCTACAACGCTGAGCAGAACGGCGGCCGCGCCGCTTTCCATTCGCCAGCAATTATACCTGGGCACAGTATATTATGAACCCTACCTGATGCGGCGTAAATATTGGGAAACCAGTGTTGTTTTTGAGACAGGTTATGGGCGTACGGTTAGCACTGCAGACGTGCAGGAAGATGGTAAAACAAGCACAAAAACCAACGCCCTGCTGCTGCCATTGGGCGCCGGGCTTTCTGTAAATTTTAAGCTGCCAGCCTTATTTCATATACAATGCTTTCGCTGGATTGGCATCAATGCCATGGGCGGATACCGGGCAAGTGTTTACCAGGAGGATAAGCAATACAGTTACAATGGCACTTACTGGAGCCTGGGCGGCGCCATCTTTCTGGACCGGATGCTGGAAGACTTTCATGCCTGGAAAAAGCACCGGGCTGCAACCCGCGACAGCCGGGTTATTGAAATAAATTATTGATCAACTGCGTAGCAGGTTGCTTAGCTCTAAAATGGAAAATAGCAAACTACAGGTGGAGGCGCAACCAGCCTATCCGGTATTTACCAGCCAGCTTTCCTTCACTTCTTCTTTCAGCTGTTCTATTATATCATCCAGGCCTTTGTACCAGTTAAGGTGCGGGCTGCGCGAATGGCAACCGCCGGCATGCTGAATGCACTGTGTATATTGCCATACCTTACCACAACCCGGACAGCGGGCACCGGTGGAAAAAGTATCCCAGACCGTACCGCAGCTACATTGCCAGTAAGGCTGGCCATCAGGCTGCCACGCACATTTTGGGCAGCAGATTTGAATATCATCTAAAGACATAACAATTGCTTTTTACAGCAGAGATGGAAATGCAATTTAATGCTGCATTTGTCCTGTCATTTTATTGCCCCGGCATTGATTAATTCCAGTTTAATGAATGCCCGCGGCAGTAGCCAGCTAATTGCGTTTGCCGGGATGCAGTAGCAATTATAAGCAGGCAAGAAATAATATCAGTAGTAAAACAATAATAAAAAGCCGGCATGCTGTATTTACACTTATACAACAAAGGTAGTTTCCTGCGTTATACTTCTTTTTAGTTGTATAAGGCACAGGCTGGCCAAATGACGGGTGTGAATACTTGCCTTTTTGTAATATTTGACTTAACTTACCTGAAATCCTACTCATGTTAAACGACCTTAAAAAAACAATTGAAGAAATCGCCTTTAAGAAAATTCTTCGTAAGTACCCTGAGGCTTCTGAATACAAGTCAATGATCAAATTCAGTCATAACGGAAATAAAGCCTCCATGGATTTAGATTTATTGCCGCACGATCTGGCCCAGAAAATAGAAGAGTTGTTTAAGTAATAGTAAGCATGCTAAACCTGGGTACTTCAGTTAATAACTAGTCAGTTTTTTGTCAATTTTTACCCCCTGCAGCTTTGAGGTTATATTCATGTATATAATAGCAAATGTCTGCTGCGTCATGCTTTTCGTTTTCCAGGAACATTTCTTTTATACCGGGTATATCTTCAACCAAAGAAAGAAAAAGTTCTTTTTCAAATTTTGTTTTTTTGAATGACCTCACCTTTACAACCTGCACCAGGGCCCCCTCTTCTTTCTCAAGAAAAATATTGTCCGCCCCGGGATAACTGCCATACATGCCTGCTGCACCGCCTGCCCCGGGACTATATGACCCTGAGGATGTATGTTGTATAAACACATTGATTTTTCCCCGCTCAGCGCATTCAACAAACTGCATTAGACTGCCGGGTAATTTTCTTCTTTTGTACAGTGCATTTTTCTCGCCTGAATAATAGGCTTCTATTTCATTGGAACTATACACCAAAACCGAATCAGCTTTTCTTAGTTTGACAGCGCCGCCAAAAAAGCCTTTTTGCAGGATGCCATGGACAGTATCCCTGTTCGTGGTAACAATATAATCGCCCTTATGATAGTGTTGCGCAAGCGCAGCGTTTAAAAATAGCATCGCCGCAATGGCAGCTGCAAAAGATTTGATATAAACCGGCATAGCTTTTTATAATTACATGCAATGGCTGTTGCGGAATTTCATTACCATAACGCGTGGCTAAGTTGTTTTATTTTTGATGTTATTCAATAATAAAAATACCGTGGCTTTTCAGCAATAATCAGCCGGACCTTTTTACCAGTTATTCTCCTGTTCTTTATTAATGCGCTCTGGTTTTTTGGGAGCATTGATTTTCCAGTTTGCATCATAAGGGATAAAAAATGCCAGCCATCCTGCTCTGGAAAGACTCATCTGGTAGGGTTGCAGAGACAGCGTCAACGATATGCCATACTGCACTACTCCCTGATCCGCTCACCCTGGAACTTACCAAGCAGATGGATTATTTCCGGGACATGGTAACTTTATGGTACGAATAAAGCCACATTTATACTTGTTGTTACAATAAAGTAATTTTCTATCAGCCAAACTCCTTAACAAGTCTCCAAAGCACTATTTGGCCACCATTATCCATCTTGCACGGAGTTTACAGCTGCAACCAGGAAAAAAGTGAATTTAGCAGAAGATAAGGTTGTTCGTAAAATCCATTCTTCAAAGCAGGAAAACTTTCCATCCTTGCCAACCTATGTTTGTATATCCACGTCATAGACAATCGCAAACCATGTCTTTCACAGGCCTTCAATTTTGATCATGGTGGTTGTGTTTGCCATTCTTTGTAATATATAGACTAAACACCCATCAATTAGCTATGGAACTAACCTTTGAAGAAAATGCATATGTAGCTTTTATGCAATGGTTTCAGACAACGAATCCCGACCTATATTTCGTTGCCTGGACCGCAATTGATCCCGGGCGCCAGGGCGAGGAAGTTTCATTCCTCAAAGAAAAGATGACCGTTGAGAATTATCAGGCGCTTACCGAAGTCATTAAACAATATTATACGTTTGCGGAAAAGTGAAGTCGATCACTTTATTGGGCGCCTGCTTGATGCAATAAAGACCTGCATTAATATACTTATAGCTTCCTGAAACTTGCACGCAGGAGGATTACCATATCACGCTCCGCGATCATTTAAATGAGACTATAATCTATGAAAGGACCTATCCCTGGTGTGTTAGTAAACCTGGAGAAAAAGTAACGATTTTAAAGGAAGATATGGTGCAAGGAACAAAGCCAACCCTTTTCCCGAAAAATTAAAAAAACCTTAAAATCATAAATTTATTAATGTTATGCCGCAGTCAGGAAGGAAATCTGGCATACGACACCCTATTTGGCTGAAGATTTGTGAAACTTTATTTACATAGAGTGTCAATCATCAAGCAGCAATTTTTATGTCCGACTTCAAATACATTCCAGAGCATGCTGCTTTTATCAAATGGTTCAGCAATAACTATCCTGAGCTGGCGAAGTTATACGCCAAAGAAATTTTACCGGCCGTGGATGAAACTGGTTTTATAATTCTGAGTAGAATATGGACAAACAAGTGTTATCTATGCTGCTTCAAATAACGAATGATTATTACTATCTCGTCTAGATAGATAAGCGGATCTGTTTCTCTGAAGAAATTCTCCATGCAAACTTACATTACCATGCAGCTTTTGAAAAGGTATAGTTTCGGGAAATAGTAGTATATCTGTCATTTCATCTTCCGGTAGAGCGTGCAGTACTATTTTCTCTCCTGACAGCCAGCTCCTCATTTCTTCAATAGTTTGTTTATTTCTAGTATGTAGGTAATTGAGATGTCCTATACAAACCAGAAAGTAATCGAGCTTACCTACCTGATCCATTTTATTAATGAATGCATCATCACAAGGGTGAGCAAATTCGTAATTCATAGCGTTTGTAGTAAGTGATTAGACAGAAGATGTCGTAGAGCAAACAAATAACGCAAATCTGTAACAATAGTTCGATAACATTATTAGCCAACTACGGAGCCAACTGCATCCAACTAAAAAAGGCTTAATCAATTGATTAAGCCTTTAAAATAGGTGTAAATAGCTGTAGGGGGAGGAGTCGAACCTCCACGGGGCAGTTAGCTATAGCACAAAGTTCAGTGGTCGACCCTGGTCGAAAAGGTATTGCTACCCTCCCGGCTCTATGCTACGTTTGTTCTGTGACCCCCACCCCCGAGACAAGAGGGCATGTCTGCCAAAAGTTTCATCACCCCACAGTATATAAGAACGTTAACAGTGCAATATTAAACAAAATACCCAATACGTTGAAAATATTTTAAGTTTTTTTTCAAAAAATTAGATATTATATAATTTTTTTGCCTAAATTGTAATATAACCTCAAAAAAACAAATTCAAATGGGAGCAAAATTAAATCTTGACAAACTTGACCTGCAAATTATCCAGGAGATGATGGAGAATGCAGGTATATCCTATGCGGATTTGGGGAAAAAACTTTTTGTGTCAGGCGGAACAATTCATGTACGCATTAAGAAGCTGCAGGATGCCGGAATAGTTAAAGGTACGAAACTGAATGTAGATATAAAGCAACTGGGCTATGATGTCATCGCTTTTATTGGAATCTACCTGGAAAAAAGCTCTTTGTACGACTCTGTGGCAAAAGAATTGCGTACCATACCACAAATTGTGCGGCTTAATTATACTACCGGCAATTACAGCATGTTTGCGGAGATTGTATGCAAGGATATCAACCAGTTACGTTTTGTATTGCACGATGAGCTACAGAAAATCAAGGGAATAGAACGAACGGAAACTTTTATATCGCTGGAAGAAAGCTTTGTGCGCAATGTTCATGTGCACGACGAAAATAAATAGACCGGTCACGCGTTTTATAGCTTGAATATGCGTTAGCCGGCATAGTCCAAATACCTTGAAAACCTTATATAACCTATAGTACTATGAAAAAACTTGTTCTTGCCATCATCATGGCCGTGTTGGTTTTTGGTGTTTTGCCTTCCTGCAAAAAAAGCAAAGCAGATGAAGAAGCCGGCATTGTCATCGAGACTACGCCTGCCAATAAATCCAACAATTTAAATATTCTTGGGCCCGATTTTCCGCTTAAAGTAGAAATTACTTCAGTTATACCTGCCGGTGGTGTTAAAATTGAAATTGCAGCTGCTGCCGAAGGCGGTGCAGGTTTTTTTACCGCTGCCAATAGTACTGCCGCGCCGCAAAATAACTATACCATTACCAATACGCCCAACGCCACCACCTGCGTGGTAAATGTAACTGTTACCTCGCTCAGCAAACCTGGTAATGTATGGAAGGGAACCTACCGCTATTCAAAGAAATAAGTATCGTGAGACCTGAGGCGACAATCGTGAGATTCATGCGGAGTGGCCCTATTTTCGGCTTACTCACGATTAACGTCTGCCGTCTCAAGATCTCACGTTCAACGCGTCTCTTAACCCATTTCCCAGTAAATTAAATGCCAGCACCAGCAGCATAATTGCAAACCCGGGTGCCAGTGCAAGCATGGGGTTGTGTGTAATAATGAAATTATAATTCTCTTTTATCATTAATCCCCAGCTGGGCTGGGGTGGCTGCACACCTACACCTAAAAAGCTAAGCCCCGCTTCAATAACAATAGCAGATGCAAAATTAGAAGCACCCACCACTAATACAGGCCCGGCAATATTGGGCAGTATATGGCGAAAAATTATCCGCGCCTGGGAGTAACCCAGGGCCCTTGCTGCTTCCACATATTCCAGTTCACGTACGCCCAATACCTGCCCCCGCACTATCCGCGCCACCGTTACCCACATGGTTAATCCTACTGCTACAAATACCTGCCAGAAGCCTTTACCCAATAAAAAAGTAATGGCAAAGACCAGTAATAAAGTAGGTATGCTCCAGATAACATTGATAAACCACATAATGATATCGTCTGTCCTGCCGCCAAAATAGCCCGCCAGTGCGCCCAGCACAATGCCTGTGGTAAGCGATATAATTACTGCAATCAGACCTACGCTTAAACTCACCCGGGTGCCAATCAGCAGCCTGCTTAAAATATCCCGGCCGTACTTATCGGTACCCAATAAAAATTTTTTTGAAACTATCTTTTGCGCCGGTACCTGGGCTGCTGCAAAAGCCATCCTTTCTTCAATGCCCTCATCAATAAATTTTTGCACAATTACACTGTCTGCTGTTTGCCGGTAACTGGTGATAGGCAGCCAGGTATATACATCATTGCGGCCGTAGAGCAAACGCATCAATAGTCCAGTACTGTTCTGCTGCTTTTCTTTTTTTATTAATAGAAACTGTTGTGTATAGCCCGGGTTTTTACCGCCAATCTCCACCGTCATGCGGTTGGCATAGGGTGAATCATCCGGCGCAATAAAATACGCCAGCAGGGCAACCAGCACGGCCAGTGCAATGACAAGCATACCAAAAACAGCGGCTTTGTTTTTTTTCAACCTGCGCCAGGCTGCCTGTTGTATGGATTCGCTTACGGGCATTGTTGGTTACATCATTAATTTAGATCGTCAGTGGTGAGGCGTCAGTCGTCAGGCGTAAGTGGTCAGCTGTGGTTTGCAGCTGGCAATTTATCACTATCTCCGAAACAATGTCTCACGTCTCACGCTTCACGCCTCAGGTTCTCATTTAAGTTTCCTTCCCTTCCATTCATACGTTTTAAACTGCCCCAAAAAACCTGATACCACAATATAAATAATATGCAATGGTTGCAATATCAATAACCAGGGTACTAAATGCTGCTGTTTAAAGAATGCCGCCACTTCTTTTACAAAAAACAATTCCATAAAAAACTTGGCAGTGCAAAGCAATACAAATAAAATGAGGGCAAACTTGTGAAAACAACCCAGCAGCAGAAAACAGAAAATTAAAAGGTTGGTCAGGTATACCAGTAACAGCACCATAAAAATACCCCGTTGTTTGTAATGTGTTGCTTTGCTGGCCCAGCGTATGCGTTGCTGAAAAAAAGCTTTCCAGCTGGCCGCGGGTAAGGTGGTTACAATGGCCTCTGTGGACTTAATAAACCCCAGTTGCTGCGGGTATTTTTCAGCCACCTTATTCATCAGCAGCATATCATCTCCACTGGCAATGCTGTCTATGCCCGTAAATCCATCCACTTCATAAAATACTTTTTTTTCATAGGCAAGGTTAGCGCCATTGCACATATGGTGAAAGCGTTTGGAAACCGCTGCGGCCGTAATACCCTGCATGGTCAAAAAATCCAGTGCCTGGAATTTTGACAGCAAAGAACTCCCTGCTGTTATTTTTACCGGGGCTGCTATAAAAACATGGTTGGTTTGTTGCTGAAAGGCAGCCAGGTTTTGCAACCAGTTTGGCCCGGCAATGCAGTCTGCATCGGTGGTTACAATCAGTGTCCCGCTGGCCAGGGCAATGCCTGCTTCAATGGCCCTTTTCTTGGGTGCTGTATTATTTTTTACCGGCGGCAGTCTTGAGCAGATGATTTGAATGTTTTTGTAAAGTATACTACTGGCTATCTCAAACGTTTTATCGGTAGAGTTATCATCTATTACTATCAGCTGAAAAAGATGGGCCGGATACTGTTGCCGGGCAATACTGTGTATACAGGCAGCAATGTTTGCTGCTTCATTCCTGGCGGGGACAATAACTGAAATTTTTATGGAAAGCGGCTGGGCTGCAGCATCTGCAGCGGTAAAGTCAGTCACTGTTTTCCACCAGCTGCTATAATATTGAAACAGGATGCCATACGCCAGTAATAACGCGATGGCAAAGTAGAAAGTAATTATCATGCCGGGCAAGATAGGGCTTTATATGGCTGATTGCCGGATGGCGGTATGTTGAGTTTTGTTACAGCCATTAAATGCCAACAGCTCCCGGTAACGCAATTCCAGCATCCCCGGTTTAATTTTTAATGAATGAACCGACCATCGATTCTTTTCCGCTGGTGATTCTTACGTAGTATACGCCATTGGCCAATACGGGCGTAGTGATGTATATGGTATTACTGCCGGCTTCAATCTTCCTGGATATTTTGCTGATAACCACACCCATGCTGTTGATGATTTGTAAGTCTGCATTTTGCGGTTCGTTGTTTTGCAATTCAACCACAACCTGTGACGCATTGCGGACAAACGCCTTGATCAGGGAAAGTTTACCGGTGTTGATGCGTACACTCATAATAGCAGAAGCATGTCTTTTGCCATCTTTATCAACTATCAGTATTTTATAATAACTCCATCCTTTCAGTGGTTGATCATCTGTAAACTGGTATTGGTTATTGCCATAACTGTTATTGGCTTTTACCGTTGCTAGTTTAGTAAAATCCCTGCCATCCGTACTGCGCTGTATTTCATAAAAGGCCACATCTGTTTCTTTGGCGGTAGACCAGGTAATAATATTGGTATTGTTTTTATTAACCGTGTTAAACTGCAGAAAGGTTGCCGGCAGGGTGGCATTAAAAATATTCTTGGCCAGTACCCGTTGAAACATAACATCATGCCCAAGGGCATTCATATGCACATTGTCACCGGAATCATACAGCATTGAACTGTCTGCTTTAATAAGGCCGGTATAAAAATCCAGCGCAAAAAATCCAAACTGTAAAAGAATACTGTCTTTTAGTTCGGCCAGTTTTGCTTTCATAATGCTGGTGTTAAAACCAGCATCGGTTCTGGGTTGCGTTGTAGTGACAAAACAGGGCACCCCTCTTTTATTGGCAGAATCCCGGATGGTGCGCAGGCAATATAAAATGCTGTCAACCCGCAATACATTATAGCCATTGGTGGGATAGTTAACAATCATTACATCCGGGTGCTGATCATCTATGGCAAAAGTAACATTCCTGTTTGTAATGGGCTGGTAAGGAGCGCTGTAAGGAGATACATAGGAACTGGGCATGCCATTATAACAATTGGTGCCACCCAGGGTAAGTCCATTATTCACAGCCGTATCCAGTGGTGCCTGTTGATTATAATACTGATCCAGTTTATATACGTAACATTCTGTAACTGAATTCAGTCCGAAGGCGCAGGTAGAAGTAGACGAACCAATAATAGTTAACCTTTTCTGTGAACTGGCAGTGTTTGCAGCACCCAATAGCAGGAAAGCGCACAATAAGGCAGGGATATATCTCATAAAAGCGTTTTTGGCTTGTTTAACGGCAATCAACCGCGAAATTTCCGGAGGGACGGGAGGGTATTTCAAAGATAAACCATTCAATGCCGGGCTATTTAAATTCAATATGATTTTTTTGAAATTCCGGGCAGAATATTTCCGAATACCAAAACTAACTTATACTTTTATATAGTTGTTTATCTAACTATATGCCAAACAACCAATTTAAAAGAGGCGAATTATACAGTTTTATTACTGGCAAGGCATCTACTGCTATTGCGCGCAGGCTACAGAAGAAATTCAATAATGCCGGGCTTAGCATTACTATTGAGCAATGGAGTGTTTTATACCATTTATGGAAGGAGGATGGCAAAAGCCAGCAGGAACTGTGCAACCGCACTTTCAGGGATAAACCCAGCATTACCCGCCTGGTAGATAACCTTGAAAAGTTAAACCTGGTCAAACGGGTGTCATCCAAGGAAGACAGGCGGATAAATATGATTTACCTTACCCCGGAAGCTGCTACCCTGCAGGAACAAACCATGGCCCTGGCCGAAGAAACATTGAACGAGGCCCTGCAATCAGTACCGCCGGATCAGATAGAAGTGTGCAAGGCCGTGTTACAGATTGTTTACGATAACCTGAAATAAGCACTGATAATTTTACCCTTACGCTCTATTTTTTTAAAATTCTTCACCACAAAAACCTTTTTTATGAGCAATACCACACAAAAAGCAACCGCGTTAAAAGGTGGCGAATGGCTGGTTAAAGAAACCGCCGCATTTGAAACTTTTATTCCGGAAGATTATAATGAAGAACAGCAAATGGTAAAAGACATGTGTGCCACATTTCTTGATACCGAAGTGCTACCCGTCATTGACCGCATTGATAAACTGGAGCCTGGTTTAATGCCCGGACTGGTGCAGAAAGCCGGCGAACAAGGCCTGCTGGGTGTATCTATTCCTGAAAACCTGGGCGGATTGGGAAAAGATTTTATTACATCCACCCTGGTAAATGAGGCCCTGGGTGGTGGCTTTTCCTTCTCAGTGGCAGTAGCTGCACATACTGGCATTGGAACCCTGCCCATCTTATATTTTGGTACAGACGCTCAGAAAGAAAAATACGTAACAAAGCTGGCAAGTGGAGAGTGGAAGGGGGCATATGGCTTGACCGAGCCCAACAGCGGCAGTGATGCATTGGGTGCAAAAACAACGGCTAAGCTGAGCGATGACGGTAAATATTATCTCCTGAACGGTCAAAAATGCTGGATCACCAACGGTGGTTTTGCAGATGTGTACACGGTTTTTGCAAAAATAGACGGCACGCAATTTTCTGCGTTTATTGTTGAGCGTGGGTTTGAAGGTTTTACCCAGGGCCCGGAAGAACATAAAATGGGGATCAAGGGTTCGTCAACAGTGCAGCTGTACTTCCAGGATTGTAAAGTGCCGGTTGAAAACTTGTTGGGCGAAGCTGGCAAGGGGCATATCATTGCGTTTAATATACTCAATATAGGACGGTTGAAATTATGCGCCGCCGCCATGGGTGGTGCTAAAAGGGCTGCTACCACGTCTATTGAATATGCCAATACCAGGGAACAGTTTAAAACTCCGATAGCCAATTTTGGCGCCATTAAAAGTAAAATAGCAGATATCGGTATAAAAATATGGGTTTGCGAAAGCGCCCTGTACCGTACGGCCAAATGGATAGATGATAAAGAACACGAACTGATGGATGCGGGCAAACCTTTTTATGAAGCATTGCTGGGCGCCGCAGAAGAATATGCCATAGAGTGTGCTATGCTGAAAGTATATGGCAGTGAAATGCTTGACTTTGTAGTGGATGAAGGCGTGCAGATACATGGGGGCAACGGGTTCAGCGATGAATACATTATTTCAAAAGCATACCGCGACAGCCGCATTAACCGGATATATGAAGGCACCAATGAAATCAACCGCCTGCTTACTGTGGATATGGTTCTGAAACGTGCCATGAAAGGAAGGCTTGACCTGATGGGTGCCGCCATGGGTGTTCAGAAAGAACTGATGGCAATACCTGATTTTGGAAGTACCGATGACACGCCTTTTGCCAAAGAAAAAAAGGCCATTGCCGGGTTTAAAAAAGCTATTTTGATGACTGCAGGTTCAGCGGTGCAGAAACTGATGGCAAAGATTGAAGGCGAACAGGAAATACTGATGAACATTGCAGATATGGCCATTGAAACCTACAATGCAGAAAGCGCTTTGCTGCGCGTAATGAAACTTACTGACCAACGAGGCGAGGCTGCCTGCCAGCACGAACTGGATATTACGCGCACTTATATCTATGATGCGGCCGATAAAATAAACAAATTTGGAAAGGATGCTATTAATTCGTTTGCTGAAGGTGATGAACAGCGCATGATGCTGCTGGGCCTTAAACGCTTTACCAAAGCGGATTCTTTTAACAGCAAAGAAGCCCGCAGAAGAATTGCTGCAAAACTCATCAGTGAAAATAAATACCCGCTGTAATAATTAATGTGCAACTAATTTTTTAAACGCCCGGATGCAGTTATGTATTCGGGCGTTTTCTTTTATCTTCATTGCATGAAGGCAGTTTTATATGCGGCAGTCCTGTTAGTCTTTATACAGGTGGCTGCGCAGGATACCGCAAAGAAATATTTTCTTGCCAAAACTACCGGCAAACTTTCTTTTTTAGAATACGGTCTGGGCGATGACCGGCTGGGTGGTGCCAAGATGACCTACCTGGATTCAAATATCATTTTAAAAGTGGTTGACTCATTTGGCATTGATTACAAAATACAACTCTCAAAATACCATACTGCTTATATTGATAAGCAAAGCGTTCAGCGGTTGCCAGGTAGAAAACAAGCTCCTTATTACCTTACCGGCAGCTGGAAAGTTGCGGGCGACGATAAGTTCGACTATGTAAGCATTAGCCTGGATGAAAAATTGCCGTACCGCAGCCAGCAGCAAATTAATCCTTCAAAAATAGTATTGGATATTTTTGGCGCAACCAGCAATAGCAACTGGATCACCCAGTTAAAAACCAGCAAAGAAATAAAGAACGTTTATTATGATCAGGTAGAGGAAGATGTGTTCCGGGTGACAGTAGAATTAAAACATGCCCAGCACTGGGGCCACAGTATTTATTATGATTCAACCGGAAAGCGGCTGGTATTGCAGGTAAAAAGGCAGCCCGCCGTATTGGATATCAAAAAACTAAAAATTGCGGTGGATGCCGGCCACGGGGGCGATAACAGCGGCGCATCCGGCATTGGTTCAGGTATATTGGAGAAAGATTACACGTTAAAAATTGCTAAACAATTACAACTGGTATTGAACAAGGCCGGGGTTAAAAATGTATTCATGACCAGGATAAAAGACACTACCCTGGATATGCCGCAACGCCTGCAAATGCTGAAAGATGAAAATCCGGATCTGCTTATCAGTATCCACCTTAATTCTGCTGGTAAGGACAGCGTGAGCGGTACCAGCACTTATTACCGGTATATTGGTTACCGGCCATTGACGGTAGCAGTATTAAACCAAATGTTAAGTTTGGGTTTGAAAGAATATGGAAATGTTGGTAATTTTAATTTTTCACTTAGCGGCCCTACCGCCTATCCCAATTGCCTGGTAGAAGTGGCGTTTTTAAGTAACCGTGAGGATGAAAAAAAAATATTGAAACCGGCATTTCATAAAGCAGTGGCTGGAAAAATTTATCTTGGCATTAAGGACTGGCTAAAAGCAATTAAATAATATTTAAAATAGAGGACATGTTTATTCACCACGTTTATTTTTGGTTAAAGAACCCCGGTTCAGCAGAAGATTTGAAGCAACTTAAAGCAGGATTGCAAAAACTTACTGTTGTTGAAACAATTGGCATGTACCAGATTGGCGAACCCGCTGCTACCAATCGCGATGTGATAGAGCGTTCCTACGCTGTCTCCTGGATGCTGATGTTTGATAACCTGGAAGATGAAGAAATTTACCAGCACCATCCCCTTCACCTCAAATTTATAGAAGCGTGTTCGCATTTATGGAGCAAAGTAATTGTTTACGATTCTGTTGACCAGTAATGCCCATAGCCCCGTTAAACGATATTGATTTATTATGGATTGCGCTGGAGATTGGGCGCCAGTCGCAGCAAAACGGCAATCTTCCTTTTGGTTGCCTGCTGGCCGATGAAGCTGGGAATGTACTGGAGCGGGGTGAAAATACCGTGATTACAAGCAATGACTCCATCGCCCATTGCGAAATAAACCTGGTGCACCAACTGGCGGGCAAATATGAAGCGGTCTTTTTAAACAGTTGCACGTTATATGCCGGCACAGAACCTTGCCCAATGTGTACAGCAGCTATTTTCTGGAGTGGTATTGGACGGGTAGTGTATGCGCTCAGCAAACAGGGTTACCATGAAGTAGTGGGCACAGATAACCCCGCCTGGATTTTTCATATGCCCGTGAAAGAATTGCTTGGTTATGGCGGCAGAAAAATATTGGTGGCCGGCCCTTTGCTGGAAGAAGAGGGTAAACAATTTTATAAAGATTTGCCGGTATAAATCATGAAGGGCTATTTACTGAAAGAAGAGGCTTTTGTTGCCGGCGAAGAAACGTTTGTTGAAAGCAGCTCTTCTGAAAACAACTATGCCGTGGCATTTGAGGACGATACAGAGACAGGCTATTTTTATGCCATTGAATTGAATAAAGCAACGGGGGAGCAGCAGGTGCTGGACGCCGTGCATATATATGAAGCTGATGATATAGAAACTGCCAAAAAACCGGGAATGATTGGTCTGCTTTGGTCAACCGACTGGTCAAAATGCGGCTTGCTGATTAATAAGTATTGCTGTGCGGTTTTTGATTTTACCGCACAGGGCGGTTACTGCCGCAATGAATTTCCGCCGCCAAATGGCATCTGGACAAAAGGAGAACGCCGCCTGACGGATGAAATGGTGACTGATTTTTTTAAATAATAATTTACCCTCAACTATTCTTTATGTCAAAACAATCGCGCCGTGAATTTATTGCCAATGCGGGCAAAACCGCTGCTGCTGCAGGGCTTATCAGTTTGCCCGCAGCTGCTGTTAATGCCGCCGCGCCACAAAAAAGACTGTTTATACACCATGTCTATTTTTGGTTAAAAAACCACGATAGCAAAGAAGACAAGGATAAGCTGATTGCCGGACTGGTAAAATTAGCGGATGTAAAATCAATCAAAACTGTTCATATAGGTGAGCCTGCAGCTACCAACCGCGACGTAATTGACCGGTCCTATAATATCTCCTGGTGTCTTTTCTTTGAAAACAAGGCTAACCAGGATAGTTACCAGACCGATCCCATTCACCTCAACTTTATAAAAGAATGTTCAGATTTATGGACTAAGGTTGTGGTATATGATTCGGAAGATCTGTACACTACCCAGCACTAAATGATCATTGAAAAATGAGTTAGCTAGTGGCGGGTGGAGACACCTGCCACGGAAGCACTCCGCGTTTGCTGGCCTCAGGCACCGCAACCTGGCATATAAATAATATGTGGGCACTGGCTGCCGGTCATTCCAGGTTTGCTGCCGCTGCTTCATCCAAAAACCAATGCAGTTCACCGTTTGCAGGCTTAATGACCTGCGACGGATAAAGATCCGGTTTATAATCGCCTTCAATGACCTGCTGCAGGGCAATGGCTTTACCTGCACCTGAAACCAGGAATGCTACACAGGCCGCGCGGTTTACGACAGGGGCAGTCAAAGTAATACGAAACATATCCTGCTGCTTTAGAAACAGGGAAGTTGCCCATTTCTCTTCTTCGTGCATTACATGGGTGCCGGGGAATAAGGAAAGTGTATGGCCATCATCGCCCATGCCCAATAGTACAAGATCAAAACTATTGCTGGCCGGTACAGTTGGCGGAAAGTAGGTACGCAGTATTTTCTCATACTCTCCTGCAGCCACTTCAGGAATAATGTTTTCTGTTTTCATCCGGTGTACCTGAGAAGCTGGTACCGGCACCAGGTTAAGCAATGTGTCAAAAGCCATTTTTGCGTTGTTACGATCATCATTAAACGGTACAAATCTTTCATCTCCCCAAAAAATATGCAGCTTGCTCCAATCCACTTTTTCTTTATACGGGGATGCTGCCAGCAGGGTATTTAATTTGTGCGGGGTGCTGCCACCGGATAGCACAAGGGTAAACCTGTCTTGCTTTTCCAATGTTGCAGCAATATAATCAACCAGCCATTTGGCCACTTCTGTACTAAGCGCCTCATTGTTTTTAGAAATATGCAGTTCCATGTATTGGTAATGGGTTTTTCTGTGAAAATAAATAGGTAAGACCAGCGTATCTGCCAACTAATCTCACCCTTTCGGGTTATCACAATTGTTCTTTTTCAGGGATACAACCCATGGACCGCATACGCTGCGGTACGGTAATCCAATTGTTTTTTATTTTGCCGATGACAATGTAATCCAGCTATGGCCATCCCTTGCTATCAGCGCTTCCGCATCCTGCGGTCCCCAGCCATCTGGCGCGTAGTTAGGAAAATCAACAGGTTGCCTGTTCTCCCATGTCTCCAGGATGGGCATCACAATTTTCCACGCCGCTTCTACCTGGTCTGCACGCATGAATAAAGTAGCATTACCTTCCATTACATCCAGCAACAGTGTCTCATAGGCTTCCGGTTCCTGGCCTTCATAAGAATCTTTGTAACTAAAGGCCATATCTACGGGATCCAATATCAGCGACTGCCCCGGCTGTTTTGCCTGGAAACGTAAGCGTATGTCCATCTCCGGTTGTATGCTGATGGTAAGCCGGTTAGAGCGCCAGGTTTCAGCCGCTTCCGGCGGAAAAGCGTAATTGGGCGCCGCCTTAAACTGTATGGTTATGGTAGTTGCTTTTTCGTGCATGCGTTTACCGGTACGCACGTAAAAAGGAACATCCTGCCAGCGCCAGTTATCAATGTAAAATTTTACGGCAGCAAACGTATCATTGGGAGATGCAGGTGCTACGTTTTTTTCTTTACGGTACTCCGCTACTTTTTCACCCTTCATCCATCCCTCTGTATATTGTCCGCGAACAGCATACTGCGGTACCTGTTCATTGCTTATTTTACGAATGGCATGCAATACATCTACTTTTTTATTTCTTATCTCATTGGCATCAAAAGACACAGGTGCTTCCATGGCCACCATACACATCAGCTGCAGAATATGGTTTTGTACCATATCCCTCAGTGCGCCCGATGTTTCATAGTAAGCGCCACGGCCTTCCATGCCCACTGTTTCAGACGCGGTAATCTGTACATGTTCAATATAGTTCCTGTTCCAGATAGGCTCAAATAAGGCATTGGCAAAACGGAGCGCTAAAATATTCTGTACAGTTTCCTTGCCCAGGTAATGGTCAATGCGGTAGATCTGTTGTTCATCAAACATGCTTGCAAGCAGCGCATTCAGTTCATGTGCACTTTTCAGATCATGGCCAAATGGTTTTTCTACTACTACCCGGGTACACCTTGTATCAGCACAAATATTAAGCGGCCCCAACTTTTTCAATATATCCGGCACCAGCCAGGGAGCTACTGCCATGTAGAAGATTACATTAGGATGTTCTCCAAATTCCTTTTCCTTTGCTTTTACAACCTCTGCAATTTTCTGATACTCTTCTTCTTTTTCTGCATCCATCTGCAGGTAAGAAACATGCTGAGAGAAATTTGCCCATTTGCCGTTTTGTTCACCTTTTCTGCGGCTGAACTGGCTGATGCCATCCAGCAGGTGCTCATGGTATTTTTCACCGGGGTACTCTGTACGGCCAATGCCAACAATGCCAAATTTTTCGGGCATCCATCCATCAATAAATAAATTGAACAAAGCCGGTGAGAGTTTCCTGTAATTTAAGTCGCCGCTGCCACCAAAAATAAACAGCAATGAAGCTGGTGGTCTTTTATGATTTTGCATAATTAATTTAATTGAATGAATAATTTTTGTCGTGCGCCATCAAAGGTAAACATGAATCCTCAGCAGGGAAAAGCACGCACGTCTCAATACTCACGATTAACGACCCCATTCAGTATGAAAAGTTCCCTCCATATCAGTACGCTGGTAAGTATGGGCGCCAAAGTAATCGCGCTGTGCCTGTATTAAATTTACCGGCATTACAGCGCTGGTATAGGCTTCAAAATAACTCAAGGCATTCATTAATGCACCAGCGGGTATTTTACTTTGCAGGGATGCTTTTAATACGGCACGCAGGTTTTTTTCTTTTTTCTTTACCAGCTTAGCAACAGCTTTGTCCGCCAAAATGTTCGGTAATTGCTTATTCTTCTTATAGGCTTTGTAGAAGGTTTCCAGTAAACCGGAGCGGATGATGCAACCACCCCGCCAGATTTTTACCACATCGTGCATGGGTATCTGCATATCTAATTCTGTAGAGGCTTTGTGCAGCATAGAAAGGCCCTGGGCATAACAAATCATAGTAGCAAAATACAGGGCATCATGCACCTGGTTTATCACCACTTCCTTTTTTGCAGTAATGGGCTTAATAACCGGCTTGTACAATTCAGCCGCTGTCAGCCTTTCCTCTTTGAACGAAGAAATAGTGCGCATGGAAACAGCCATGTCTATAACGGTTATGGGCACAGGTAAATTCATAGCGTCCTGCGAGGTCCATTTACCAGTTCCCTTGGAACCCGCTTTATCAAGTATCATATCTACCAGGCGGTTGCTGGTCTTATCATCTGCCTGTTTAAAAATATCAGCAGTTATTTCAATCAGGAAAGATTGGAGTTCGCCTTCATTCCATTGTTTAAAAACCTGGTGCAGTTCATCATTGTTTAGTCCCAGGCCGCGGTGCAGTATATCATAGCTTTCACTGATAAGCTGCATAATAGCATACTCAATACCGTTATGAACCATTTTTACATAATGGCCTGCGGCACCCTTGCCCATATAGGCCACACAGGGTTCTTCATTTACTTTTGCAGATACCGCTTCCAGCATCGGTTTAATATGCGGGTAAGCTTCTGCATCGCCGCCCGGCATAATGCTGGGACCCCGGCGGGCACCTTCTTCTCCGCCTGAAACTCCCATGCCGGTAAAATGCAGTTTTTTGGCCTGCAGGTAAGCAACGCGGCGCAGTGTATCCGTAAAATGGGAGTTACCGCCGTCAATAATAATATCGCCTGGCTGTACCAGCGGCAATAAGCTCTCTATAACATCGTCTACTATTTTACCGGCCGGTACCAGCATCATGATCTTGCGTGGTGTCTCCAGCAGGTCCACCATTTCCTGTAAAGAGCCTACGCCTTTTACCGTAGTGCCTGCTGTGGCAGCGGCTTCCAGCGCAGCTGTTTTCTGTGTGTCTTTATCAAATCCAATTACTTTATAGCCATGATCGGCCATGTTCAGTAAAAAGTTACGTCCCATAACGCCTAAACCAATCATTCCAAACTGGTAAGTATTGCTCATATATAAAAATTTATTAAGAAGGCGTAAAATTAGGTAATTATTATAAAGCAGTAGCCTGGCGCTGCTGCTTAACGTTTCTTTTATTATAGCGGGTATGATTACTATTTAACTGTTGTACATTTATAGACTACTGTTTTTAAAATACACTTCTTCTTACGGAATCGTTTATTATTAATATTAAAACGCTTGTTTATGCCAATCGTAAAAGTAATTGAAGTAATTGCCACATCTGAAATTGGGGTGGATGATGCTATCCGCAATGCAGTTGCCGAGGCTTCTAAAACAATCCGGAACATTGATTCCGTATTTGTAAAAGACATTAAAGTGCATGTAAAAGATGGCCAGGTAACTACCTTTGGCCTTGTCTGTAAAATTTCTTTTCGCCTCGAGTAGGCCGGTCGGGATCAGCCGGTAGCCAGGAGTCGGTAATCAAAACCAGTTCCTGGCTATTGGCTAACCACACCTGACTATTATGCCCTTACTTTGCAGCAATTCCAACACATATGAAAGAAAAGAAGCAGGCCGCAATGGGCTTTATTTTTATTACTGTACTGGTAGACGTTATTGGTTGGGGACTGATTATTCCGGTAATGCCGCGCCTGATTGCCGAAATGAAACACATCCCGGTGAACGAGGCGAGCAAGGATGGTGGCTGGCTGCTGATGGTGTATGCGCTGATGCAATTTGTATTTGCGCCAGTACTGGGCAACCTGAGCGATAAATATGGCAGGCGTCCGGTGCTGCTGTTTTCATTGTTTGGTTTTGGAATTGATTATTTGTTTGTGGCACTGGCACCCAGCTTTGCCTGGTTTTTCATAGGCCGTATTATTTCTGGTATTACAGGCGCCAGTTTTACCACCGCCACCGCCTATATTGCCGATATCAGCACTGCAGAAACCCGTGCAAAAAATTTTGGTATGCTGGGCGCTGCCTTTGGAATGGGCTTTATCATTGGGCCGGCTTTTGGTGGCTTGTTAACAGGCTTTGGCATACGGGCGCCGTTTTATGCTGCTGCTATACTTACTTTATTAAACTGGCTATACGGCTATTTTGTGTTACCAGAATCACTCGGCAAAGAAAACCGCCGCGAATTTTCATGGAAAAGAGCCAACCCGGTAGGTTCATTAATGCATTTAAAAAAATACCCGGCTATCGGCGGCCTGGTTTTTTCCCTGGTGCTGGTTTACCTGGGCGCGCATGCAGTGCAAAGCAACTGGAGTTTTTTCACGGTTTACCGGTTTCAATGGAGCGAAAAAATGGTTGGTCTTTCCCTGGCAGTGGTTGGTTTACTGGTAGCCGTGGTGCAGGGAGGGCTTATCAGGTTTATTAATCCTAAACTGGGCAATGAAAAAAGTGTGTATGTGGGACTATGCCTGTATGCCGCCGGCATGTTTTTGTTTGCTTTTGCCACACAAAGCTGGATGATGTTTGCCTTTTTGCTGCCTTACTGCCTGGGTGGAATAGCGGGGCCGGCGTTGCAGGCGATTATAGCCGGCCATGTACCGCCCAATGAGCAGGGAGAGCTGCAGGGGGCACTTACCGGTTTAATGAGCCTTACCTCCATCCTGGGGCCTTTTATAATGACTGGTTTATTTTATTATTTTACCAAAAGCAGCAACCCGGTTCATTTTCCTGGTGTTTCTTTTTTATTGGGCGGTTTGCTGATGCTGGGCAGCGCAATCATTGCTTACTTCACACTAAAACAGGAAAAAACAGCAACTGCGCCGCAGGGACAAATCTAATACCCGCAGTTGTAGCCATTTTCAATATCTAAAGCGGTTTTTAAGTATTTTACTCTTTCGTAAAGAGCAGCGCTTCTTTTAAACAGGGTTAACAAATGTTTTATAAAAAAATCTATGACAACCCATTTAAAAGATTATATTTGCAAAGTAAGGTTTGGGTTAGTCAGCATTTAGTAATTGAACGATTTTTTCTGCTACGCATTTTTCTGCTATTAGTTAGTCTTCTTTACGCTGTTTTCTCAGATTATTTTTAATTAATCAATTTATTTACAAACATGAACATTTATGTTTCAAATTTAAGCTTCAACGTACAGGATGAAGACTTAAGAGAATTTTTCGCAGAGTACGGAGAAGTAACTTCAGCTAAAGTAATTTTAGACAAATTCACTAACAAAAGCCGTGGCTTTGGTTTTGTTGAAATGTCTGATGATACAGCAGGTCAAAAAGCTATTACTGAGCTTGATGGAGCACAGGTAGAAGGTCGTGCTATTACAGTAACAATAGCTAAACCAAGAGAAGAAAGAACAGGCGGCGGCAGCAATGGCGGCGGAAGACGTTCTTTTTCTGGTTCTAACGGCGGCGGTGGTAACAACAGCCGTTGGTAATCAACCAACAAGTATTAAACAGTTTTTGTGTTTCAATACAACAGAGAAGGCCCCTTATGGGGCCTTTCTTTATTACTGTAATGTTATTACTGTAATGGCTTTTTTTTAATGGCAGCATATTGAGATTGCCCTTTGTAAATGCTGTCTTAACGTTTGCAAATTTTTTGTGCAAATTCATGAACAGCACAGCTATAAAATCAATCTATTTTACCCTTATTAATGCGGATTATCTCCAGTGGCCCCGGTTCCATTTCCATCCCCGGCGGGTTTGCATCCAGTTACCTTCGTTCCAGCTGCGCCCCACTCTTCCCCTGTCCCATCTTCCTTCGCGCCACTCATATCCATTGCCCCTCCAGTACCAATCACCATTAATCCATACATATCCCTGACCCGGGGCGGGCGGACGCGTATATATAACATCAGCAGGACGTGTTGCCATTACATGCGATGGCCCGCATGAACTGAATAATACGGCGCCTGTTAAGCATATTGCTATTATTAAATAGTTTTTCATCATCGTTTATTTAGTTAATAATACAATAGGCTATAAAAAAATTGTGCCGTTTACCTCACCCAGTAAATTGCAGGTAATTGTAGTTATGTAAACATCGTTAAAAAGCCGGTTGTAGATGGATTTCTACAACCGGCTTTAGTATAAGTATTCGCTTTTTTTACTTCTTTTCTTCTTTAGGCTGTTCTTTTGGTTCTTCCGGATGGGCCTCACCATGATGGCAGGTAACGCAGGATATTTCCATTCCAGGTTCACCAAATGCGGGATGTTTTGCCCCAAAGAATTTTTTATTAATTTTTAATGTCATTTTCATCATTGAACGGGCAATTTCTTTTTCTGGCTTTTCATCACTTGCAAAGTCAGGATGATGCACAGCGGTATCTTGTGAAGGCGCATGACAGAAATTGCATTTTACGCCCAGGGCATCATTGAAATCATGCATTATTTTACCCAGCTTTTCATGGCTGATGTCTTTTGGCAAAATCTTCAGGTTCTTATAGCCGTTATCGTCAGGGGGGGGTGTAGTAAATGCGACAGCCGATGTTACAACGGCGGCCATACAAGTCATTACTATTAATTTGCGGCTGAAGTGCATAGTGAAAATATTTTGTGGTATGAATGTATTAAATTTTTTCTCAAAGCATCTTAAATAATTCAAAAAAAGGGATGACTGGTATCGGTTAACAAACAATACATTTTTTACTTTATCCACCTGTCAAAGAACTCCCAGGTGCGCAGCATCTGATCAATACGCTGGCGGTTATTACCGCTGCGTGTAAGTTCATGGGTGCCATTTGCATGTCTTACATACTCTACAGGCCTGCCCAGAACTTTTAAACTGCGGTACAGCATTTCACTCTGCACAAAACCGGTGCGGCGGTCATTATCACCATGAAAAATAATATACGGTGTTGTAATATTTTGAACATAGGTAATAGGTGACTCCCTTTCCAGGTTAGCTTTAGCTGCTACCTCCCATGGATAGCCGCCAAAATAATTAGGTACCAGGCGCCAGGCATTGCCTTCGCCAAAAAAAGTAGCCAGGTCATATACGCCACGCTGGCTGCAGGCTGCTTTAAAACGATGGTCGTGCGCAATAATCCAGGCAACGAGGTATCCGGCATAGGAACCACCGGTGACCACTAAGCGCGAAGTATCTGCCCAGCCTTCTGCAACGGCATTGTCAAGTGCCGTTAATACATCATTGGTAGGGCCGGCGCCCCAGTCGTTTATATTGGCACGCAAAAAATCAACCCCGTAGCCGCCGCTGCCACGCGGGTTACAGTAAACTACTCCATAACCCTTGCTGCACCAGAACTGAAACTCATGCCACATGCTGGTTTCACCTGGTCCCCACATGGACGCCGGACCACCGTGAATATTCAACAGCAATGGAAATTTTTTACCAGCCTGGTAATTGGCTGGTTTCATTACCCAGTATTCTATCGTTTGGCCTTTGTTATTGATGAATGTTTTCTTCTCCGGAAAAGACAATTGCTTTTTCTGCACCCATTCATAATTAAAATTGCTTACGCGTTTTGTATTTTTTGCATTGGCATCTGACAAGTACACTTCATAGGGGTCTGCGGGTTCGGCCTTTACGTACACCAGTTTATTATTTACCAGATCAAAACTAACAACGCCACTGTTGAAATCTGTTAGTTGTTCTGTTTGCTTTGTTTGCACATTGGCCCGGTAAAGGGGTGCGCCGCCGTTGCTTTGGGCAGTGAAATAAATATATTTCTCATCATTGCTCCAGGTAAATGCAGCTTTATTGCGGTCTACCGGTATGCTAATAATATCTTTTGCCGATCCGTTCACCGGCATAATACCGAGGGCAGGCACGCTTACAACTGAAATGTTTCCATATTGAAATGCCAACCATTTGCCCGACGGAGAAATTTCAGGGCCCGTAAAATTCTTGCCTTCTTCACCGAGTATTTTATGCAATTGGCTGCCATCTGTATTCACCAGGAAGATCTCATTTTCCAGTGAGCGGTCTGCATTTTGTAATGAATCAATGTCGCCAGACAGAACGAGTTGTTTGCCGTCCGGCGTATAATCAGCACTGTTAAAAGAGAAAAAGCCATGTGTAACTTCAAGAGGCGTTGCGCCTGGCTGTGTACCTGTTATAAAAAAATGATTGAAGCGAAGCTCTGTGGATACATCTGTTTCATCCTGCAGGTCGAGCCGGTTAACCACTTTTGCTTTTTTATCAGTAACATTATTATCCAGGTAAGTTCTTATTTCTTCTATATTTCCATCAGGATCCGCTTTAGCAGCAGATGGCTGTAACTGCTGGTTTTTATCAAAACCCGGTTTTTCAAATGGCCATGCGGGTATGCCATGCGTTGCGTTTAATACTGAATCTTTCAGCAGATCTTTTAACGGAATGCCGGAAGCGAATAAAATCTGTTTACCATCGGGGCTCCACTTAGGTGAAGCAGCGCCATATTTGTACCTGGTAAGCTGCATGGCTTCGCCACCATCCAGCGGTAGTATAAATATCTGCGGCTTACCATCGGCCACACGCACAAAAGCAAGTTGTTTACCGTCAGGGCTGAAAACCGGCTGTGAAGATCCTTCTTTGCCGGTGAGTTGTTTTGGCTGTGAAATGCCGTCTGTGGCCAGCATCCAAAGTTGGCTTACATATTTATATTCCCATTTGGTATCTGCATCCGGCTCAATGGCGGTAACGGTAAATACCGCTTTGCTGCCGTCACTACTGAGCGTAACCCCGCCAATAGATTTTATTTTCAGCATATCGGTCACTTTAACCGGCTCTTTACCGGTTTGTGCCCATGCGCAGGCAGTCAAAAACAAAACAAAAAGCGTCGTAACAGGTTTTCTCATGACGAAATTTTGAATGCTGAATGTACGAATTGATCATCGTTTTGGCTATTGGTAAAATGATGGTAGGATTTTCACATGATGGGTGAAAGGGCCGGACCAGGAAGAAAGTTGCCGTTGATTCGCTGATTAATTCAGAGCATTTTCAAATGATGGTACACCCAGTTTCGTTATTATTAGTCAATATATATATGTGGAAATATTGTTGGTTTGCATCAAACAAGTACAGCATTCTGAAGTGAAATTGTTGCCTGCAAAAAGCAAATTATATATGCGGTTACAACTCTTGTGCAACGTTTTTTCATCCATTGCTTTTAGTGCCTGTAATAGTAAATATGCCGGGGCCATCAAATTCCCTGAAGGTGGTTATGCCTATTTAAAAAATATTAACAGCAGCGATAGCGATTATTATTTTCTGCCCATACGGAAATTGATTCCGCTGGAAGATTCAATGGTGTTTGACAAAACAAAGTATTTTTTTAGGTCATTTGGCGAACCAAATCTTAGCATCGCTCCAGTCAATGAAAATATCTTTCGTCTTTCGGTAGAAGGCTTTATACCTAGGTCAGCTATAATAACAATTACAAAATCTGGAATGATTGTTAAACAAACAAAAAAGGAGAATAAGGGTAGCCTCTACCCAGGAGAAAACACCAATCAACTCACAACAGTAGAAAGTCAACATTATTTTTTTCTGAATAAATTCTATCCGTTTGAAAAAAAGTTAAACCGGGGGTGGCGTCATTATGTAGATTCAATGATAGCACTGTATCCGAGATTGAGCGATGCAGCATATTACCGGTACCTCATCAGGAAATGTATTGCGCATCATGAAGAACCATTTGAGTATGACAGCAAAAATATTTCAATAACTGAAAGCCAATTTAGCTCTTTGGTGGAGCTGATTAATCGTTCAGGTTTCTGGACTTTACCTTACAGAAACCCTAGTAGAGAAGCAACAACATATGGATGGGGGTTTTGTCTTGAAGCGAATACCAGGGAAAAATATAATGTGGTGATATGTAGTGCTTGCGGAAACGGCTCTGATACAAAACGGCTTAAGCAAGCCTGTCAGAAAATCCTTACTTATGCAGGAATTAGTGCAGACGACTTTACCATATGGGGAGAGAACCAGAACGGTTGACACTTTCCATGTTAAAATCCATTAAAATACTCTTTCAAAGTTTATAATTAATGGCGAACTTTGTACATTGTAACAATAATGCCTATTTGAAATGAGCGAAACAATAACAACTGCCCTACCCGTTCTTACAGCCAAAGATTTTGCTACCGATCAGGAAGTACGCTGGTGCCCCGGTTGCGGTGATTATTCCATCCTGGCGCAGGTGCAAAAAATAATGCCTGGTATTGGCGTTCCCAAAGAAAATATTGTAATTGTATCCGGTATTGGCTGCAGCAGCCGGTTTCCATATTATATGAATACTTATGGCATGCACTCCATCCATGGCCGCGCCACCGCTATTGCCAGCGGTTTAAAGGCAGCGAGGCCGGAGTTGAGCGTGTGGATTGTAACCGGCGATGGTGACAGCCTGAGCATAGGTGGTAACCATACCATTCATTTACTGCGCCGCAATTTTGATGTGAACGTATTGCTCTTCAATAATCAGATTTATGGTTTAACCAAGGGCCAGTATTCACCAACCTCGGAAGAAAATAAGGTTACCAAGTCAACCCCGTTTGGCAGTATAGATCATCCTTTTAACCCGCTGGCGCTGGCCATGGGTGCAGATGCTACTTTTATTGCACGGAGTATGGACAGGGACCCGAAGCACCTGCAGGAACTCTTAACCCGCAGTCATAAACACAAGGGCGCTTCCTTCCTGGAAATATACCAGAACTGCAATATTTTTAATGATGGCGCTTTTGAAGTTTTTACAGAGAAGTCTTCCAAACCTGAAGAAACCCTGTTTGTAGAGCAGGGCAAACCTCTCATTTTTGGTGCACAGAAAAATAAAGGCGTTAAGCTGGATGGCTTTCACCCGGTGGTAGTTGATTTAAACAATGGCGCCAGTGCAGATGATTTATGGATACACGATGAACGTGATTTCTTTAAAGCGCAAACCCTCACCAGGATGTTTGATAATCCAAGGTTGGACGGCCACCTGCCAAGACCGTTTGGTGTATTGTATGAAACAGACCGCCCTTGTTACGAAGATGTAATGGCTATGCAGATTGAAGAGGTTCAGGCTACCAAAGGCAAGGGTAATTTAGACAAGTTGTTGCGGGGTAATGAAACCTGGACAATCGGCTAAGAAGACAAAAAGCAAATAGTTCAATATAAGAGCTTCCCATTTTGGGAAGTTTTTTTTTCGCACAGGGTTAACAGCATTAACAGAGCTCTTATTCTCTTTGGTCTCTTACCAAAAAAAAAGTGCCGGCGATAGAAATCGCCGGCCTGTGCTTACCTCTGAAACCACAAAAAGAAAAAGTTTGGGTTGCAACAAAAAATAATTTTTTTCAATACCAGTGCTAAATGATTGATTTTTTACTACGCAGGAGTAGTTTGCAAACGGTTAGCAGGGTAATGTAATGGGGTAGATAACGATGGCTTTGGCGGGGGATATTGAAGCTTAATATATTACGGAAACAACAATGTATGCTGCGGATAAAAACTGATTTGCTGGAGGAAATTGGGATTAAGCGTTATGCCGTATGGAAATTGGATGATAGAAGGTGGATCTGGATTACCAGGCAGGGCCTGAAAAACTTACAATAAGTATCTTGTTGTTGTAAGCGGGCTTAAAAGTAAAGACTGTTATCGTAATAAACAATATTTTTAAGTCTTTTTTATAAAATAATCCCGGAGGCTTAATTAAAACCTTGCTGGTATTGGCTTTGCTGCTTGTTGGCTGCATCAAATGCTTTCTCTTTTTTATTGTTATACCACCATTCAGGAAAGCTTTTCTTCATCAGTGTATCAATATGCCGCATACCGAAAAGATTCCAGGCACCTTGCAGTTTTCCGCCAACCGAACTTTGCAAAGCCCGCAGGCTCATCGCAAAACCGCTATCAAGATATTCCATATGGTGCCAATAACCGGCGGGCATAAACAAAGTATCTCCGTGCTCAAGTATTATTTCATAACCCTCTGCCTGCGCTACCGCCGGGTACTGGTTGGTATCCAACTGACTTTTACCGGGGTCTGCATAGTGGGCAAAATTGGCAAAGCTCATGACCTCAAAAGGCTTACGGTAGAGTTTGTATTGTTCTCCATGCGGAAAAAGCAAGACTCTTTTTCTGCCCATAAACTGGGTATGCATAATGTGAGAAAGGTCAATATCAAAATGCATGTGGGTAATAGAACCCGCGCCGCCGGTAAACAGCATGGGAAAGCGTTTTACATAGCCGCTCATTAAGTCTTCCGGCCAGGTAAAATCTGCTGCCAGCTGCGGGGCATGCTGAAAAATATTAAAAAGAAAAATACGCAACGCTACAGGACCCTGCTTTATCATATCAAGGTATTCCCCAAATTTCATGTATCCATCGGCCTTGTTAACCGTTGTATAGGCATCACTCTTAACATTGTTGTACACGCCCACTTCTGTATTGCCAACCACCGTTTTAAAATAATCCCAGTTCCACTTGTCGTAAGCAGGCCATTGTTTGGCAAGTTCAGTAATGACTACGGGCTTCATTACATTATAATATTTTTCCCTGAATAGTACAGGGTCAATAGCCGCCACTTTATCAACTGGTTTCAAATTCATACCGCTGAAATTTCCTGCAAATTTAGCATGAAATGCATGTTAACAGAAAGTTGTTTATTCATCTGGATGCCTTTGGGGTCCCGCCTTTTAGATAAACCGCCGGCCCCGTAAATTGTTTACGCAAGTGTGCTGCTGCTGCTGATACTTTTATTTTCTTTGAACCCGATATCTTTCAACTCATATTTTATGTTTAATTTCCGGCCATGTTGTTACACGTGCACCCGGATAACCCGCAGCCAAGAAATTTAAGAACAATTACCAATTGTTTGTTAAACGGCGGCATCATTATTTACCCCACAGATACGATCTATGGCCTGGGCTGTGATATTTTCCAGCACAAAGCTATTGAGCGCATTTGCCGCATTAAAAATATTGATCCGCAAAAAGCGCAACTTTCTTTTGTTTGCCATGATTTAAGTGATCTCAGTAAATACACAAAAAGTATTTCAACGCCACTTTACCGCATGCTTAAAACATACCTGCCCGGCCCCTATACTTTTATTTTACCCGCCAGCAAGGAAGTGCCAAAAATACTGAAAAGCAAAAAGGACACTATTGGATTGCGTATACCAGATAACAATATTACCCATGCTATCATAAAAGAATTGGGGCATCCCATTCTAAGTACTTCTTTGCCTGGCCAACTGGTGGAAGACTATACAGACCCGGAGATTATTTACGAAAATTTTAAAAACCTGGTGGATATTGTGATAGACGGCGGCACCGGCGGTATGGTACCTTCAACTATTGTAGATTGCACCACCGATCCTGCACAGCTCATCCGCCAGGGAGTGGGACAATGGCAGGAAACTGATTAAAATATTTTACTATATGCAGAAAGAATACGGACAATTTTTTAAACCCACACTTGTTTTGGAAACAACCAGGGTGGAATTGCGTTTGATGGAATTATCAGATCTGGATGCCCTGTCTGCCATTGCCGCCCCGGCGGAGATTTGGAAGTATTTTACTTTTGAACTGAATGATAAAGCAAACCTGCAGCAGTGGATGGAAGCTGCGTTGCAGGATAGGGCAGCAGGTACGCGCATGCCTTTTGTAATTATAGAAAAAGATAACCATACTATTTGCGGCTGTACCAGCTTTGGCAATATTTCTTTCTACGATAAAAGGATAGAAATTGGCTGGACCTGGCTGGGCACCGGTTTCATGGGTACCGGTATTAATCATCATGCAAAGTTTGTGCTGCTGAGTTATGCTTTTGACGCCCTGGGTTTTGAGCGGGTAGAAATAAAAACGGATAACCTGAATGAACGTGCTAAAAAAGCACTGGTACATATCGGCGCCCGCGAAGAAGGTGTCTTGCGCAGTCATATGCTGATGCCACATGGCCGCCGCCGCGACAGTGTATATTACAGCATATTGAAAGAAGAATGGGAAACCGTAAAGATGCTGTACTTCAGTGACGTGGCATAAAAAGGAAAAAGACCGTTAGATTCTTCAAGCAGGAATACATTATAATAAAGAACACGCCACGGGGGCGTGTTCCTGTTTTATTCTCCTTCCACTATTGCTTTCTTCTTCCAGCTTTTGTGTTTGGCGCCATCCCCGTCCGTACCGGCCCGGGCGGACATTTTTACAATTTTTGGAGTGAACTTGCCCAGCACATCTACCAATGCTTTCTGCGATTGCATTACTTCATGTATGTCTTTGTAGGCAAATGGTGATTCATCCAGTCCGCCACCCAGCAATGTAATACCAAACTTTTTCAATTCGTCCTGAAACTGTTTGTCGGTAACCGATGCAATGGCACGTGTACGGCTCATCTTTCTGCCGGCACCATGCGATGCTGAGTTTACAGCCGCCGGTTCACCTTTTCCTTTTACAATAAAACCATCTGCCGTCATAGAACCCGGAATAATACCAAGCACATCTTTACCAGCTGGTGTAGCGCCTTTGCGGTGTACAATTACATCACGCCCTTCCCATTTTTCTTTCCATGCAAAATTGTGGTGGTTCTCCACCATTTTTATAGGCGCACGGCCCAGTTGTTTTGCAATTTTTTCATGAATGATGTGGTGACAGGCAGCAGCATAATCACCTGCCAGGTTCATGGCTATCCAATATTCCATACCTGCTTCTTCATCCAGCGTTAACCAGGCCAGGTTTTTTGCTTCCTGCGGTAAATGCCTTTTATCAATTGCAATTTTTGTATAATGATTGGCGATGTTTGCACCCAATGCCCGGGATCCGGAATGCGATAATAAACCCAGGTAGCTGCCAGCTTCAATACCCAATATTGGATCGCGTTCAGTAATTTCTACTACACCAAATTCTACAAAATGATTGCCAGAACCTGAAGAACCCAATTGCTTCCAGGCACGGCCATGCATGTTTTTCAACAATGGCAACTGGTAAAATGCCGGATTATCCATTACTGCATGGTCTGACGCACGATCGAACTGGCCACCGCTTCCAAACAAAGTAGCTTCATTGATCTCACGTGCAAAATAAGCCTGTTTGTCAGCCAGTTCTTTCGGGTTAATATCGAACACGCTTAAACACATACGGCAACCAATATCTACTCCAACGCCATAGGGAATAACGGCATTTTCTGTTGCCAGTACACCCCCTATTGGCAGGCCATAACCGCTGTGTGCATCCGGCATTAAAGCCCCGGCTACGCTCACAGGCAGTTTAGCCGCCTGCTCCATCTGTATCATGGCGCCTTCTTCAATATGTTCCTGTCCAAATACGTTAAATTTAATACCCGTTTCATTCAGCGCAATGGAGGTACTTACGGCAGTTTCTTTTTCTATCAATTGCTGCGCAATGAGCCCAAGCACCGCATCATTTTCGTATTCTACCGGTGATGCCAGTATGGTTTTTAAAATTTTCATTACATCTTCTTTTGCACTGTGTTTATAATTCTTTTCCATTATGTGCATGGCGATGCTGATGACCGGTCCTTCCGGGAAGCCGATGGCACGTAATTCTTTTCCTCTTATTTTTAATTTTGACATGTTGTTTTTTTTAGAACTACCAGACACGGTCCTGCACTTTTTACTGTGAAGCTTTATGTGCTTGTGTTGTTATAGTTTATTTTAATACAGGCTGTTGCTTTTCATAGCGGCATCGTTGCGTCGCAATCCTTTTACCTGCAGGAATGCAATTGTACTATTCAAGCCAGCCGTAAAAATTACATTTGTATTGCTGACTAACTTTTTCTTTATTGTTAACTGACTAAAATGCCTTTTAAAATTTATCTAAGTGATTTAAAACATCCGGCATCATTCCGACACCGGATGTTATGCTAGCTTTTATTCGCTGGTATAAAGATTTGTTTCAACTGTTCTACCAGCGCGCCGTTACCGCTTACATTAATATTGCTGATTTTCTCTGCAATTTTCTCCACGTATTCCATTTCTTTCAGTTTCCAAAGCATCGCATTTTCCTCCATCAATTTGGCAGTGTTCAGCAGGCTTCGGGTACTGGCCGTTTCTTCACGGCGCATGATGGTATTGGCCTGTGCTTTCTTTTCTGCAATCAACACCTGATTCATAATTTCCTTTACATCGCCGGGCAAAATAATATGGTATTGCGTCATTGCAGCAACAGCATACAGATAGTTATTACGTCTGCACTACGGTGCTTCTTTGAAACACGCGCCTGGTTTGCCGGCAACAAACAAAACGCTTCTTGCCGTTAAGCAAGTTTTTCTGTTGAAGCGCAGTTCAACAATTCATTTCGGTATCTAAAGCCGCGTTATGAGGCCTTCTCGCAAACATACGCACAGGTTACTGTACCACTTTATTAGCGCAACTGGAGCTTGCAAATGCATCCGGTTTAGCTTTAAAAGAAAATCCCATCCCCATAATATAACCCATCGCCTCTTTCAAAGCATCATTGCTTTTAAAGTTTGGGTTGGTATTGATATCTGCATGTACTTCCATATCCACATTGTACAAGGTAAAAATCCTGCACAAATTATGCGCCACCTCAATACTCCTGGCAACTTCTGTCAGCATCCTTTCTTTAATGCTCATTTTTTGCCGGGTGATTTCATTGCTGATATACATGAAGCCACCTTTTCCTTTCCGGATAAAAACTATAACGGTAGCAAACGCTGTTTCCCTGGCTTTTACCTGGCTATCTGTACCAATGCATACTTTTAAGGAGTTGCCCAGTTGTTTTTCTTTAACTATTACTGCCCTTACTTCATCTTCGATAGGGACACTAATTCTTTCCCCGTGTAATTTTCTCCATTGTATCTGCTGTTTCATGATGTCATTTTTATTGAAAAGCTGCGCCGCCCCTGAAGAGCGAAAATTTTGCTGCCGCTGAAAGGCGACGCGGGTTTTTCCTGTTAATTTTCTATGACCTGCCTTCTGAAACCAATGGTTTGTGTTTCCGGCTTTTCATAATGTGTTTCATCAGGGTTGGTTATGTCTGCCAGTGTCATCGCTTTGTCAATGCGCTGTTTCACCCCAAGATGTGCAGCCAGTTTTACAGCTTTGGTTACATCCAGCTTACCAAACTCATATTTTGCTATCAGCCTTCCTTTTCTCAGCAGCGCACTATCTATCATGTTAAGCGCACTGTTAAAAGTGCAGATGATCTGCACATTCAGGCAATCACTCAGCAAACCATCACTGATGTTAAGCAGGTTGCTCACACTGCTGTCGCTGTTGTATTTCCTGTCCATTATAATGTTCTCAGCGTCTTCAATCACCAGTACTGCGTTTGGGTTATCAATCAAAAGATCTATAAATTCCGGGTTCATCAGGTTGCCTGCGACTGCCGGAGACACAAACAATACTTTCTTTTTCGTGTGGCCGATTAAATGGCGCAGGTACGTTGTTTTGCCTGTACCCGGTAAGCCATGCAAGAGGATAATGCCCTTGTCGTTTTCTTTTGCCAGCCTTTCTCTGATGATTGTATCTACTGCTTTAAAATCATCATTGTAGTACAGGTCAATGTCAAGTAGCGTTGGCTTTATAGGCAGCTGTTTCAGTTCAAGCCCACTGCTTGTAAGTGTAATAATGTTGATTTCATAGTCCTGCTCTTTCACCGGTGCTTCAAAGATTTTAAAATTTTCAATCAGCCTGTTTGCAAAATCATAATTATTTTTATCAAACAATATCTCCGCATTATCTTCGCCCAGTTTAATCATTGATCTGTTACCCAGCTTAAAAATGGTTTTACTGAATTCAAGTCGCTTTTCCTGCCAGTTAAACCAGTTGTATTGGTAGATGCCTGTTATATTTCCGCAATTACCCTGCTGTATATAGTTAAAAACTTTTGTAACATCCAGCCGGCCGATATAGCTGATACAGGGCACTTGTTTAAACTCCCTCAGGTAGAAAGCTTTTACTTCTACATAGCTGTTGTCAAATATGCCGGTGTGCCGTCCGGGTATTGTTTTTTGTTTTATCTGCTGCCATAGCTTTTGGGTCCACTGGAAAACTTCCGGAATAATTTCCGCTATTATGCGGAGTACAACGATGGCGATGATGATTATTGGTAACATGATATAAATAGTTTTATCTAATTAATTTTTTCTTTTTCGATACAGCTTTATCTAATTAACAACCAGCACAGCCGTATTTTTCTAATTGTTATTATTGCGTAGCGGTGCTTCAAGGAATCGAACCTTAATAACCGGCCTTTCAAACCAGTGCAATAGAACCATCTCTGCCAAAGCACCCTATTATTGCCGTACCCACCTTCGTATTATCAATGTTTTACTGTGTGCATGGTAAGATTCCAAATTACTGTGCCCCAAAGCAACGGTTTTACAGACCGTCACGACGCTCCAACTTCGCCGCACGCACTTTAGCGGATAAAGAAAGATTCGAACTTTCAACCATTGGCTTAACAAGCCAGTGCTCTGCCATTGAGCTATTTACCCATTATAGGCCCGGTGAGACCTGGAATGCGTAACTCCCGGTGTAAAAGCCCGGTCGCCAATCCATTTGATTCACGACCAATTTGTGATGATTGACAGACCCGAACTATCAACTTTTGCGATATCAGGGTAGTGCTCTGCCATTGAGCTAAACAATCTTTTGTTGCGACCGTACGAATCGAACATGTTGCCTGCCTAATAACACCGGCGTGTTTTCATTACACCAAACCGCCATTGTTTGTGCGACTTTCAGATTTGAACTGAATACAACCATCTTATTTTTACCTCTCAGAAAGACAGGAAGATGGACATGTTGCCGTTTACACCAAGCCGCATGCTTTTCCGTTATCGGTCCATATATAATCAACTGCTAACCCTGTTCCTGCATGCACAGTATGGTATTTTCCCCCGTCCGGATGGCTGTGCAGAAGGGGCAATTAAGTTAAGGCCAGCATTTATTGTCACCAGACTCAGATTTGAACTGAGAATATCAGAATCAAAATCTGATGTGTTGCCAGTTACACCACCTGGTAATTTTTTTTTGGTCGGTTCACCTTTATCAGAAAACCCTCACAGCCATAAAGTGACTCCCCTGATAACCTATACACGAATAAAGATGTAATCCGTACCAGCTTCGAACTGGTATTACAGGAATGAAAATTCTGCGTTATGGCCATTTAGATGATCAGATTATACAGTAGCATTGCTGCTACCATTTTCATAGTTGGTTCAATGGTTGTCTGTTGTATGTTAAACAATACGCTATTATTTTTCCCGCATAAACCTGGGTCAGATAAAGCATCCCCGCTGCATCCCGCGGGGAATGCTATTTTCCCTCCTTCTGCAACTAATAGTTTTGTGACTATTTATTTTCACTATTTTTTGCTTTACTGATCAGTTCAAGTAGAAACCGGAACAGAAAGATCATTACTATAAACTTCATAATACCTGGTTTTGCATTTTTAGAAGGCCGGGTAAGGCACAAAAAAACCCGGTCATTTTTCTCGCGACCGGGTTTTTCTTTATGCAGGTATACTGATACCTACGTATGAATACAACACGGTCGTATGTAATTACTATCATTCTCATATGCTATGGACAGAGCACTGCCACCTGCCTGTGCAAACCAATAGCTGGCAAATAATGACAGGCTATTTTTTTTAAGCGAAATGGTAAATTGTTTACGTTGTCTTTGCATTGATGCAGTTTAGATAATAAAATAATTTTCAGGCACCCGGGGAAATGTATATCCATTACCCTGAAATCCTATTGCTCCCATCGCTTCATGTCAATACATAAAAAACCCCGCAATTTCTTGCGGGGCCAGTGTTGTATTGAATCAGTTTAAAACTTTTCATTTCTACAAAACGCCCCGCAAACAGTATTGCCCCCTCTTGGGCTAAACTGGTTTGCTGTTTCAATATGTAATTGTATGCGTAGCATTTTGTTTATTTTTTTATTGCGTTGCAAAGATGCAATCTTTTTTTTGATGCTGCCAAATCTTTTTTATTATTTTTTAAAATAAATTATTGTGAGTCATCAGACAGGCGTTGACCGGGTTGCTTTTCAGTGAGATGCCGCCAGTATCTTTTTGGCATGTGCTGTATATGCAATTTCATGTTTTTGCGGGCAGCAATATTTACACTTGAAAAATACTGCTGCCATAGTTGCTGGTACAGTGTTTCTTTTTGATCGTGGATGGTGGCCAGCATGCTTTTATCATTATTATCAACACTAAAATTCATTTGAACCACTGCAACACTGGTAAGGTCATAGTACAAGCCATATTTTCTAAGGCCATCGTAAATCAGCCATCGCTGATCTGCATAGCGTTCTTTGAAATGTTTATTGATTAAAGGAAGCACATTAAAATCAGGTTGAATAATTGCATAATACAAGTTGTCTTTAGTTAACTGAAACCGTACAAATGCTTCCATCCTGTGTTTTTCGCGCTGTACTTTGCGGCTTATTTGCTGCAACATTAATACATCAGGATGATTATAATTATTTTCTACACTCCGTTTTGCTGAAAGAATATATTGCGCATAGCCCAGCAGGTGATTTTCAATAAGTGGCAATTCAGAAAGAAATGTTTTATAGAACTGGTTAAAGGCAACTGGTGTCAGTAAGTCTTTTAATTTATTGTAAACCCGATCTGCTTTTACACCGTCAGTTTTTACAATATGCGTTTCACCGAATAATACAGGGTTGGCTTGTCCTTCACGATAAACTTTTACGTCTGTCATTTTATATTCATACACTTCAAAGATGGCAGTAAGCAGCCCTTCAAAACTGCCATCAAATACTACTACCCTCATCAAAATAATTTTAGTTGCGGGGAGAAATTGGGTTTGTATTTGCTTTCACCTTCTGCAAGTATAAACTGCCGTATCTGGTTAGCCTGCCAGTCTTTGCGTTCAAAACTTTTGTCGCATGTGATAAAATATTTAGCGCGGTTAACAGCAATGCCAATTTTTTTCAGGTATTCCCAGTTAAGTCTGCCAAATTTTCTGGCCGTATAAATTTTATGGGCAGATTGCAGTCCAATGCCCGGCACGCGTATCAGTAAATTAAAATCTGTTTGATTGATGTCCATTGGAAATAAATGCAGGTTGCGCAATGCCCAGTTTAGTTTAGGGTCCACCTGCATGTCCAGTATTGGGTCTTCAGGAGAAACAATCTCCTCAACCTTAAAATTATAGAAGCGCATGAGCCAGTCTGCCTGGTATAAACGGTTTTCGCGAATCATCGGTACCGGAGTACCTATGGCGGGTAACCGGTTATCATTGCTGATGGGTACATAGCCTGAATAATAAACACGCTTCAGTTGCATGTTTTTATAAAACTTATCCGCCATCCATAAAATCTGCAGGTCGGTTTCTGCTGTGGCACCGATAACCATTTGTGTACTCTGACCAGCCGGTACAAACAACGGAACTTTTTTCAATATTTTCTTTTCATCACGATTTTGTATGATGGCATTTTTCAGGTATTGCATTGGCTTAATCATGTCTTCACGTTTCTTATCCGGCGCCATTAATGCAAGGCTTGCTTTTGTAGGCATTTCAAGATTGATACTCATCCGGTCAGCATACAGGCCGGCCTGGTGCATCAGTTCATCACTGGCACCCGGGATGCTTTTTAAATGGATATAACCGTTGAATTTATGTTCAGTCCGTAATTTTTTTGCAATCAATACCAGCCGCTCCATGGTGTAATCTGCATTGGAGAAAATGCCCGAACTTAAAAATAAGCCTTCAATGTAATTGCGGCGGTAAAAATTAATAGTCAGATCAACTACTTCCTGCACTGTAAAGGCGGCACGTTTTATATCGTTGCTTTTCCTGCTTACACAATAAGCACAGTCATAAATACAATGATTGGTGAGCAATATTTTCAGTAAGGATACACAACGGCCGTCTTCTGTGTAAGCGTGACAAATACCCATACCACTTGCATTACCCAGGCCTTTATTATCATTTTTACGTTTGCTACCGCTGCTGGCGCAGCTTACATCATATTTAGCCGCATCTGCCAGGATAGATAATTTTTCAAGAACACGATCGCTCATACACTATATTATTTAGCACAATTTACTAAAAAACATAGTATTTGGTATGGCTGTTTAACCTACAGCCTGTTCTTTTGCTTATTCTTAATCGCAATGCTGTATTATGGAAACATTGCTTCTGCAACTGCTACTGATGCCGGCTTGCCTACGTCTGCAAATTTATCACCAGTATGGTCGTAACCAAGTATCAGGTGGTCTTTGGCAAGAGAAAGGTAGGTTTCTACAATGGAAAATTTTCCGCTTTGCGGGATGAGTGAAAAGATGCCTGGTTCAAACACAACTACACAGCTGTAGGCTCTTTCAATAAGTTTGCTTTTGGGGATGGAAATGATTTCTTCGTCAGTTTTTTTATTGCGCCAGCCGCAAAGGCGGTCGTATTCATCAAAAAGAAAATAGCGCGAGGTTTTTCGGTTGGTAACAGCAAATGAGACCAGTGGTTTATAATCTTTATGGTAATCAATGAGGCGTTTTAAATTTAAATCAGTAAGTATATCTGCATTAAGTGTAACAAAAGGTTCGTCACCTTGCAGTAAGCTTTTTGCTTTTAGCAGGCCGCCACCAGTTTCCAGCACTTCACTGGTTTCATCGCTGATTACAATGTTACTCCCCCAGCCATTGTTTTCCTTTATGGCTGCTATTACCTGGTCGGCAAAATGATGCACATTCACCACCACTTCCGTAATGCCGTATTTTTGCAGGTATTCAATATTTCTTTGCAACAGGCTTTTCCCGTTTACCAGGGCCAGTGCTTTAGGATGCTGGTCTGTCCAGGGTTTGAAGCGGGTGCCCAGTCCTGCCGCGAATATCATTCCTTTCATTTGATGTATTTTATGAAACGCAAAGTCTTATTATTAAAAAATAGGATATCATTGGCGTTGATTACTAATTTTCAAGATTGCTCATTAACAATGTGTAACCATCATCTGGAAAGAAACCTTCCATTTATAATCGACTGTCATAAACTCCTGCATTCTATCCTTCGTTGATCCAGTTTTTTTCTTCCTGCATGCGGTGGTGCAGGTCTATTTTCACATGAAACTTATTTTTCAGGTGCCGTGCCAGCGCATCCGCTGCATATACGCTTCTGTGTTGACCACCCGTGCATCCAAAATTAATGGCCAGGTTGCTAAACCCGCGTTTTATATAGTCTGTCACAGAAATATCCACAATATCAAATACGCTGTTGAGGTAGTCAGCCATTTTAGTGCGCTGTTCCAGGAAGTCTTTTACAGGTTTATCCCGGCCAGTAAGTTTTTTGTATTCATCAAACCGGCCCGGGTTTAAAATACCCCGGCAGTCAAAAACAAAACCACCACCGTTGTCTGATGCATCAGGTGGAATACCTTTCCGGTAAGAAAAACTGTTGATGGATACAAGTAGGGGCGTATCATCGGTGGCGCGCAGCGGTTCAAACCTGTTAACCACTTCATCGCTGACGCAGTGGCGCAGGCATTTTTGAAAAGTGGGCACGGAAATTCCCATGCGTTGATTTTCCGTTAAGTCTTTCAGGTTGCGCAATGCCAATGGAATACTGGTCAGAAACTGCGCTTTGCGTTCAAACAGTCCGCGGAAGCCATATGCACCCAGCACCTGTAATAAACGGATGAGTACATAGCCATTATATTGCGCAATAAAGATGCTTTTGTCGGCCGGGTTTTCCAGTAATTTGTTGGCCTCATCAATATAATAATCCAGTAAATTATTTTTCCACTCTTCCGGTAACTCGGCCCTGGCCTGCCATAGCAAAGAAGCCACATCGTATTGCAATGCGCCCCGCATGCCACCCTGGAAATCTATAAAATGCGGTTTCTCATCTTTTATCATCACGTTCCGGCTTTGAAAATCGCGGAACATGAAATGCTTGTTTTCTGTATGGGTGAGGTAATTGCTTAACGCTTCAAAATCATCCAGCAGGGCCTGTTTATCATAGGCGTACTTAAGGGTATCCAAAAAATAATACTTAAAATACAGAAGGTCGGAAAGGATGGCCTGCTTGCCAAATTCTTTTGCTGTTAAACTATAACCGTAGTCGATGCCTTTACCACC
The DNA here is from genome assembly GCA_039916305.1 of Chitinophagaceae bacterium. GTDB lineage: Bacteria > Bacteroidota > Bacteroidia > Chitinophagales > Chitinophagaceae > JACMLD01. Next base: position 163,105 of record JBDSLR010000030.1, read on the forward strand.
TTTTATTTGCAGCCAGGCCAGTGCCCGCAGGCTTTGCTGAAATAAGCCGTACACATAATCTGTGTAACCGTGTTCTTCCAGTTTATTCAGCAAAGAAACATCGCCAAAATCTTCCTGTATGTAAATGGTATGCTCCTGGTTTTCACAAAATATATCAGGGACAGGGCAACCTGCTTTTTTAAAATGCCTGCTGAAATAAACGAAGGTTTCGTTCTCCTTTATATTATGACCATAAGTTGCAATATAATTTTTTGAAGGCGTGCTGATGCGGAAATAAATCCGGTCGCTCCCCGATTGAGGTATTTTTTCTACCTGTTGCACCGGTTCTTTACTTACAGAGGCAAAAAGTGAGGTGATGTCTTCAATAATTTGTTGCATAGGCGTAAAAATAGAGTAATTTTTTATGACACTGAAAACAGTGGCTGTCCTATGCGGGGGGAAGCTTGAAAACTTTCATACGCTTAAGGCGGGTGTATCATTTATAGGGTTTATATTTGATATCAGACTGCTTCGCCATCATTGATTTGTGTTTTTATAAGGGTGGCCCCTACGGCTCCCGGCATATTTTCTCAAAAGTGATCCTGTTGCAAAACGCAGCAGGGCATATACTATCACCAAAACTGCATGTATGAAGCTTCAAAAATCTCTTTTGCTGATCGTGATGATCATTTTCTGCTCATCATCCCTCTTTGCACAAAAGCAAACTATTACCGGTAAAATTACAGATGCAAAAACCGGGGAACCGCTGGGCGGGGTTTCTGTTAAAATAAAATCTGCAAAGGGCGGCGGTACAATTTCCAACAAAGAAGGTGTATTTACCATTGCGGCTGCAGCCAAAGATGTGCTGGAGATAAGTTCCGTAGGATTTAAAACAGAAACAGTAACACTCAATGGCGAAACCAGTCTGGCAGTTATTATGGTAGTGGCCACGGCAGAATTAAGTGAAGTGGTATTTGTTGGTTCGCGTGGTGCGGCCAGGGCGCGGATTGAAACCCCGGTTCCGGTAGACATTATTAAGATTAACCAGATTGGCCTGCCTACTGCCAAAATGGACCTTACATCGGTGCTGAATTATGCGGCGCCTTCTTTCAATTATAATAAACAGAGCGGTGCAGACGGCGCAGATCATGTGGACCTGGGCACTCTGCGGGGGTTGGGACCTGATCAGACGCTTGTTCTTATCAATGGTAAAAGGAGGCACCAGACTGCGTTTGTAGCGTTGTTTGGTACCAGGGGGCGCGGTAACTCAGGAGTGGATTTAAATGCTTTTCCGGAAGGTGCTGTTGACCGGATAGAAATACTGCGAGATGGCGCTTCTGCACAGTACGGTTCAGATGCAATGGCAGGCGTAATTAATATATTGCTCAAAAAAGATATCAACCACTGGACTATTAATACCGGCTGGAGCGGTTACTATGATACCAAAAACAACGCAAAAAAGTTCAATAAAGGCAACCAGTATTATTCCGGCAATGCTATTGACGGCGGTACCTACAGTTTGTCTGTTAACAATGGATTTGCCATTGGTAAGAATGGCGGTTTTATAAGTGTAACGGCAGATGTATTGCGCCAGGCAAAAACCTACCGCCAGGCAGATACTACCAGCGGACTTACTGATAAAAATTCCCTGTTGTATATTAACACCGGCCGCAGGGCTTTTGGAGATGGTTCTGTTACCACAGGTGGTATTATGTACAATATGGAAATACCATTCAGCGCCGCCGGTAAAACAAATTTTTATTCTTTTGGTGGCTATAATTACAAAGCATCCGATGCCTTTGCCTATACCCGAAATTACAGTGCCAGGCCGGAACGCTTTCCAACAGATGCGGGCGGTAACCTGATTTTTGTGGGCGATATTATGCGCAAATCAAATGACGGCGAAACGTATTATAACCCACATATACAAACGCATATCAGGGATATTTCCCTGGCTTTGGGTATTAAAGGAGATGCAGGAAAAGGCTGGGGCTGGGACCTGAGCAATACCATCGGCAGAAATGATTTTCATTATTATGGCGATAAAACTTTTAATGCCTCGCTGATTGGTAAATCAACGCCGAATCATTTTGATGATGGTGGTTTTAATTTTCTGCAAAACACGCTTAACCTTGATTTTAATAAATCATTCAGAACAGTTGCCGAAGGCTTGAATCTGGCCTTTGGTGCAGAATACCGCTATGAGAAATACGGTATTTACAGTGGCGAGGAGCTTTCTTACAAAAATTATGATGGCAATGGAGTGCAGGCATCGGGTTCCCAGGGTTTCCCGGGCTTTAGCAATACAGATGCGATAAGTGCCAATCGCAGCAATGCAGGCATCTATGCAGATGCCGCCATTGATGTTACAAAGGAATGGCTGGTAGACGGCGCAATAAGGTTTGAGAATTATTCTGATTTTGGTTCAGTATTGACCGGAAAACTTGCTACCCGTTATAAGCTGGGCGGCAACTTTAATATACGGGGTTCTGTAAGCACGGGCTTCCGGGCGCCCTCACTGGCACAAATACATTTCAGTAATACACTTACCTCATTCAGTGGTGGCCAGCTGGTGCAATCGCTGATAGCGCCCAATACAAGCGCTATTGCCAGGGCGGCAGGTATTCCTAAGCTTAAGGAAGAGACTTCTGTTAATGCCAGCCTTGGCTTTTCATGGAAGCCGGTAAATAATTTTACCCTTACGCTGGATGGCTATATTGTAAAAGTGAAAGACAGGGTAGTGTTATCTGGTTTGTTCAGTAAAGATGATGCAACATTATCACCCGCATTTACCTCCCAGTTTCCTGCTGATGTATCTACCGCACAGTTTTTTGCGAATGCGGTCAGCACGACTAATACAGGACTTGATATAGTTGCTGATTACACAGTAAGATGGGGTAAGAACACCCTGAAAATCCTATTAGCCGGCAATGTACAGCGCATTACAATTGATAAGATAAATGTTCCTTCTGCCCTGAATGATAGCAAGCTTCACCAGAAAACATTTTACAGTGACAGAGAAGAAGCCTTTTTAAAAGCGTCGGCTCCCAAAGGAAAGTTTTCACTGGGGCTTGATTATACCAAAGATAAACTAGGGTTTGGTGTGCATCTCACTTCTTATGGTAAAATTGTATTGCTGGGCTTTGGTGATGGTACTGCCCCTGATCCCAACGATCCCCTGTCTTTTGACAACCCTAATTATTCAGGTATCAATCCAAGGGTGCCTTCTGATGCTAACCCCGCCGTGTATGTGCCAGAGGTATTTAATTACAATTGGAAAATAACTACGGATATCTATGTATCGTATAAACTCTGTAAAAAACTGAGTGTTTTTGTGGGTGCCGATAACGTGTTTAATCTTCATCCTAACCTGGGTGTTAGTCCGCTGGCAAAAGGGTATGCACAGGACAATGAAAGTGGCGGTGCCTGGGATTCTGTACAGATGGGCTTCAATGGCAGAAGGTTGTTTGGCAAACTGGCTTTCAATTTTTAGCAGTCATTACGCTGTTCATAAAAAATGCCGCGAATATTTCGCGGTATTTTTGTTACCGTATTTCGGTAGCCATTATTTTACATTGGCTGTATACAAATCATTTTTAATGGCATAGATTATAATGCCCGCAGTGTTTTTTGCATTCATTTTCTCCAGCATCTTCATGCGCAGGCCTTCTACGGTGCGAACGCTTAAAAAAACCCTGGCGGCTATTTCTTTATTGGTCAGGCCATCGCATATATAAACAATGATCTCTTTTTCACGTTCAGTAAACGCTGGTTTTACCTGGTGTTTGTACGGGTTGAACTTACTCCTGGCTACCATTTGTGCCAGTTTGTGTGATGTGTGTTTGCAATAATAGGGTTCGTTATTGTACACTGATTTAACAGCTTCAATCATTTCATGTTTGTCGGCATTTTTAAGCAGGTAGCCTTTAGCGCCGGCTTCCAGCATATCCACAATTAGGTCATCTTCATCAAACATGGTTAAAGCAATAATGCCAATGGTGGGATAATGTTCAGAAATATGTTTGGCAGCAGCGGCGCCATCCATGCGGGGCATTTTTATATCGGTAATTACTACATCGGGCTTTAGTTGTTTAATGTGCTCAATGAGTTCTTTGCCATCTTCAGCTTCGGCCAGTAAATCTATTTCAGGTTGTTTCTGCAGCATAAGGCGCAGGCCATCCCTGAAGATCTCATGATCATCAGCAATAATAACTTTAATGGTGCCATATGTATCCATAAAAAAAGTTTCTATACCGGAATTTCGATGGTGTAAGCGGTGCCTTTGTCGGGTGTTGATACGCAGTTAAATTCACCGCCCATTACTTCTGTACGGCTCTGTAAATTACGAAGTCCTAACCCGTAATTATCACGAATCTTGGAAAAATAGTCAAAACCTACCCCATTGTCGGCCGTCATCAGGAAAAGCCGGTCATTTTGAATGCTGATTTTAATAATGAACATGGATGCTTTAGCGTGTTTGAGTGTGTTATGGGTGATTTCCTGTACAATACGGTACAAATTGATTTCTTTATCCTGTGAGAGTGCCAGATCCTGCTCGCAGATAAATTTTACCGGCAACTTGTAGGTGTCCTGGCTATTGTCAATAAACTCTACAATGGCATTTTTTAGCCCTTTACGGAGGAGGGTGTTGGGCATCAGGTCGTTGGAGATTTCGCGTAGTTTGGTAATTATGCTGTCTATGTATTGGCTCGATTTGCCAATGATATGCATGTCACCGGGGTCAGTGGTTTCCAGGTTATTGATCTGCAGCTTTACGGCAGACAACAGCGGACCAAGTTCATCGTGCAGGTCTGCTGCAATGCGTTTACGCTCATTCTCCAGCGTGTCAATCTCGGCCTGTATCCGCTCTTTGTGCATGCGCAAGCTGCGCCGCTGGTAGCGGATGGCGGTGATAATAAAGTAGAACAATACAATGCCTACAATTATTACGACAACTATAAGAGAGTTGTAATATTCTTTTTCCGGGGTATCCATATTACTGCCACAGCGTACAAGAGGTTAACCAATAAATTTGAGTAAACAACTATCTTTTGCAAATTGCTTTTAAACGATTTGCTTAAATTCAATAAACCACCAGACAAATCGGTGGCACGGGTTAGCATAAAAAAAGAGTAAAAGATAATAATGCCAATGCATATCCAGAACCGGGCATTTGTAAAAATATTTATCCGCTGCTGCACCACTATTTTATTAAATGTAGTTACACTAAAAAAAATAAGTGCAAATGAATAGAGTAATAAAAAGGGATTATTGATATTCCTGAAACCGATTACAAAAAAACTGATGTAAATCCAGGTGACACACGCGGAAACAATAATCAATACAAACCATTTTTTATTATGATTAAATAACCCCCAGTTGTGAAAAAGCCATGCAAACAGGCAAAAATCAACCAGGGAAAAAGTATTCAGCAGCTTTATTGTATTTGCTGAATATGACGTACATCCCATAATCAGCTCTACCAGTAGCACAACAACCAAATTATAGATAAAGGGATAGTAAGAAGAATCAATCATTTTCCATCTTACTATCCCAATGGCCACTGAGAGAATGATACTCATGCTTAATATGAAACTTACAGTAATTCCCATGCAGGCGTTATAATGCAGTCTTTTTATGATAAGATGCTTAGTTTTGAACCGGCTGTCCCTGGCAGCACTGGCCATATTCCAGGCCTACTTCATCCTGCGTTAACCGCGTTGCAGCTTTGCCCGTGTTTGTATAATACAGGTCTTTTCCCTGGTTGTCGGTTCCTACAATTATCATCTTTAACTCGTTTTTTTCTTTCCCTTTGGTAATGCCATAGTAGATACGGATGCCTACACATTTTGGGTCTGATAACAGGTCCAGCAACTGTGTTTTATTAAATCCTTCAGATTCGGTTATAAACAGGTCACGATATTTACGGTTAAGGCTATCGGCATTAAAGGCCTTTCGAAATGCCATGATTTCGCTTTTCGGTATAAAATGATTAATTCTTCCTAATGACGACGTGTCTTTTGGGTTTGGAACACATACACTATCCCCTCCTTTGCCGCCGCCTGTGGGGCCTGCGGTATCATGGCAGGAAGCCAGGAATAAACTGGTGATACAAATGGCCGCCAGCGCGGTTAACAGGATGGTAGCAGGTTTTCTAATCTTAGACATAACGGTAGTTTTAAAGTTAATTTTGTTAAAAGTAACCCGGGGGTGCTGCTTGCTGATGCGTAGAACTACCTAAATTGTCCAGTGCTGTTACTTTTAGATTTCAGTAATAAAATCCTTGCAGGAGAATATTAAATTACTCAACTTTGAAAAAGCATAGCGGCTCACAACCAGCCCGGGCTATGCAGGTCTCTAACCCACCCCGTTGAAAGCATACCTGCGTTTATAGTAAACCTTTAAAATTTGTTTTTATGAGACAGCAATCATCAACCGCCTCCAAAAAAAGCCTGGGCAAAGCCACTACTCCCGCTTACCTGCGCACTTCGTTAAAACCAGTAATGGGAGACTCTATTGAGGTAATGGAAATGTATTACAGGGAACGCATCCAGTCTTTTAACAGCATGCTGGAGCACCTGAATGTTCTGGACGATGCACCGGAAATTGAATTTCTGTGCCGCGAAATTATAGAGGGTCGCACCATGCTTGTTAACCTTGCCGCACGGAAGAAATATTCGGCATGATTAAAAATTACAAATGCCCCTGTTGAAAGCAACCTGCCATACATAAATAATCTTCTTCAGCCCAACTACCATAAACGCGCCCGGTTTACAAGACCGGGCGCGTTATTTTTTGTTGAAATATTTAATAGTGCCGGGTAAGCATCTGTTTTGGACTGCCGCATGATTTTTTGTACCACACTGATTTACTGTACGCAGCTTATTAGTTGTAAAGGAGCATGATAAGGCCATGCATAGTAAGTTGTACAAATACAATCTTCAAAATAACTTCCCCTGTCCGCCGGGTCTTCTGAAAATGCCGGTATTTAAACTCCAGTCTTCTGCGTTCATACCATACAGCTTGCCATATTTTTTGTACTGCTGTGCTACCATCTGCGCAATATTTCCTTCGCCGCGCATGCGCACCCCCCAGCGGGTATCATTTACTTTTCCATCATGGCTTTGTTCAATCAGATGCCATACTTTATCGGCCCGGTCGGGAAAGTTTTTATACAACCAATCGTGAAACAATAATTTAATAGCGCCATTCAGCCTGATGAAGGTATAAGCTGTAAAGGTGGCGCCATTGTCTGCCGCTGCTTTCATAATGCGCTGCATTTCATGTTCATTTAAGCCGGGTATCATAGGGCCCATCATAACGCCCATGCGCACACCGGCCTTGCTCAGTTCTTCAATTACTTTCAGCTTTTGTTTAGCCGTGGTGGTACGGGGCTCCATAATCCGGCGCAGGTCTTCATTAAAAGAAGTAATGGATACCATGGCTGAAACCAGTTGCTTTTTAGCCATTTCCTGCAGTATGTCTTTGTCTTTTAGTATCCAGGAGTTTTTGGTGAGTATGCCTACCGGCTGGTTAAATTCATTGCACACTTCCAGCAGGCCGCGGGTAAGCCGGTATTTCTGCTCTGCAGGCTGGTAACAATCGGTGTTTCCGCTAAGCATGATGGGGTGACATTCCCATTTGGGATGCATTAAAAATTTGCGGAGCAGCTGGGGTGCATTTTTTTTTATGATGATCTTTTGTTCAAAGTCCATGCCGGCGCTGTAACCCCAGTATTCATGTACATTACGGGCATAGCAGTAAATGCAGCCGTGTTCGCAACCAGCATAGGGGTTCATACTGTAACCCATGCCTACATCCGGACTATCTATTTTATTTACGATGGTTTTTGATTGCTGTTCTATATATTGAGTGGGCAGGTTGCTTTCTTCCCAGTCGTCAATACCTTCAATATGCTCACGCGTTAGTTCTGTTTTCAGGAAGCGGTTGCGGGTATTTATCTGTGCGCCACGGCCAACATGGTAGGGCGTATCTTCAGTTTGTTTCTTTACTGATACTTTAAAATGATCCTGTTGTAGTTTGTCTGACATGATTTTTTCGTTTTAGATTTTTTGAACCGTGGGGATTCAACCACGGAAGCATACCGACACGGAGAAGCGTAGATGGTTGCTGATTTTTAGCGGCAACCAATTTTTGCAACCACGGAGGCACAGCGGCACGGAGGATAGGAAAGTTTCCTGTTTTTTATGCAAGCCATGGAGTTTTGAAAATCACGGAGATAAAAACACGGAGACGCGGAGAAACGGAGCAACACGGAGATTTTCATTAACGCCGGCACACTTTAAAAGCATGGCCCTGAACCACGGATACCCATGAACACAGATTAGCCACAGAGATTGACGTAACACGGAGAGTTGCTGGTTTTTTTCCGGCATTACCAGACCTTTAAAAATCACGGAAAGTGAACGCTGACACGCGAAGATCTTTTAATTGAAGATCATGCGTTTGATGCCATCTTTCATTAATGGAACATGAAAATTTAATGTATAGCCAAGACGTTTTCCTGCCAGCTTTAGATAACTTAAGAGTTGCGCTTCCCAAACAGGATGATGGTTTTCCTGCGCCTTCAACTCAATAATAATTAAATCATCAACAAGGATATCAAGCCGGAGGCCTTCATCAATAACAATATTATCATAAATTATTGGCACATACTGTTGTCTTGCATACAGAATACCTCTTTTGCCAAGTTCATAGCAAAAGCATTTTTCATAAACACTTTTTAATAAACCCGGGCCTAATACCTTGTGAATACCTATGGCAATGGTTACTATTTGTTCCGTCAGCCAGCGCTCCCTCTCTGTAATGGGTTTAAAATTTCTTTCTATACTTACCGTTGCCATAATCCCGCTTTAATAGTAAACTTCGTACCCCCATGTGGCAAGTAGCCTCCTGGTTCAATAAATGCGCTATCCGAACAGCTCGCCCTGCTTTGTATTTACCGGAAGGTTCATAAATTCAAGGCGCTGTAAAATCTGGTAAGATTGATCGCCCACCCTTCTTCTCAGCAATAACATGCTGTCTGCAATAAAACGCCCTGTAAAATGTTTGCGGCTGTACTCCAGCCAGCCTTTTTCATATTGCCAGGGCTGTAATTTTCGGGCAACGGTCAGGTGCGGTTCATCAATAAAATGTGGTTTGTTATCGTTGTTCAGTTTCATGAGTTGCTGAAACGGACGTATTTCTTTTACGAGGTTGCGTATGGGCTCTTTAGTAGTTACGTTTATATAAATGCTGTGCGACGGAAAACTGCCAAAATCTTTTAGTTCTACTTTAAAAGGATGATAACCCATTCCCACTGTTTTCAGCCGGTTTATAATGCGTTCCTCCATCATGGCATACTGCAGAAAGTTAACCAGTGTAATATGGGGTTTGCCCCAGGCAGCAGAAGGCGCTTTATAATCTGTGCTGAATGTTTCTTTAACTTCTTTTATTTTATTACGCAGTTCTTCGTGCGGGTTTAAGACCAGCAGGTATTCATTCACTTTATAACCGGGTAATGTAAGGGCAGATGGTTTCATCATTTTTGCTTTTTGTGGTTACATAATAATATTGTCAGGCTACATCACTAATCAGATTATCCTCAGCCGGTCTTAACCGGAATACCTGTATTGTCTTACAGGCATCAAAGCTGTGCTGGCGCCGCAGCAAAAGCAGCTCATCCAGCATAAAAGATTCATGGAATGTTTTCTGCGAATAGTCAGCCATCGCTTTGTTATAAACATCTTCATCCAGTTTGTGGGCAATGCTGAGATAGGGTTTGGTGATTAACCTGGCAGGCGGACAGGCAGAAGCACGGATAAATTCATCCACCGTCCGCAACTGTTTTGCCAGCTGCTGAAACGGCAGGGGGTTTTGCACCCGCAAGTAAATAGTATGTGGCGGAAACCCGCTGTAATTGTTCAGCGTAACGGTAAAACTTTGCTGCGCGCCGCAAATACGCTGCATCCATTTAACAATAGTGGGTTCCATGGCTTCGCTGGCCAAAAAACTGGCAACTGCTATATGAGGTTTTGCTTTGGCCGTCACCTGCCCATCATAGGCAAATGAAAATTGCTGCTGCTCCTCTCTTACCTTATTATATACACCTGAATCAGGATGTGCTGCCAGTAAATATTCGAACAAATTATTTGTACCCATATCCTTAAAAAATTAGCAGTGATTGCTTATTTAGCATAAATTTACTAAATAAATTAGTAAAAGAAAAATCTTTTTTCACCTCGTTTTCCGCCAGGGCGGAATGAAATAAAAATCTTTATATGGACGGAGAAATTTTTTACGGCGCCGCTTACCGCGGTTCCAAACAATACAGCCAGCACGATATTAAAACGGCTGACGCGACTGGCTTCGGCGCGGCCGCCGATGACTATGCCGAGCGGGGGATTGATTTAAATGAACAGCTGATAAAAAACAAGCCCGCTACTTTTTTTATGCGCGTGCGCGGCGATGCCATGGTTGGCGCGGGCATACACGATGGGGATATTGTAATTGTAGACCGGTCGGCGAAAGTTGTCAGCGGTAAAGTAGTGATTGCTATTTTAAATGGTGAAATGCTGATACGGCGGCTTGAAAAAACGTTTAATAAGATCAGGCTGGTGCCGGAGACAGCCAGGTTGTCGGCCATAGAAATTGATCCGTCCGGCCATGAATTTTCTGTCTGGGGTGTGGTGACTTATTCAATACATACCCCCTAACCCCCTGAAGGGCGATTTATCTCCGGGGGATAATCGGACGTATTACAGTGTTTCGGCAGATGAAAATTGCATTTGCAGCGTTTTGTTAAGCTGACAAATTACCAACCAATGCAAAACAAATCGCGTCAAAAACAAGAGCATCTGTTAATTCATAAGCCGCTAAAGCGAGGCTTAGATAAATCCGCGGCCGGGGCTATGGTAGATCATTTTAATGCTTTGAAGCTGGCGATAAAAGTGGATGGCTTAATCCATAACAAATCAGCAATTATGCAAGGAGATATTGAGTGACAAAACTACCCGGATGCGCAGGGTATCCATTTTATGCGGTTACTAATGAAGAGGGTCGATTAGGGCCGGAAACAGTGATTGAAAGTAAATTCTTTTATTGATAATATTATCAGCAATAAAAGGCTAATGTTTGAACACTATGGTTAACGAATATCACAAACAAAAAGTGCTGCCCGAACCAGGCCTCCCCTCCAGGGGGCCGGGGGGTTACACTGCTATTGTTGACTGCAACAGCTTTTACTGTTCTGCGGAGCGGGTATTCAGACCTGACCTGGCCCGTAAACCGGTTGTGGTACTCAGTAACAACGATGGCTGTATTATCTCACGCAGTGATGAAGCAAAAAATTTTGGCGTGGGTATGGCCGGTCCTTATTTCCTGGCAAAGCCCCTGATTGAAAAACATAGTATTGCCACCTTTTCTTCCAATTATAACCTGTACGGTGATATGAGCATGCGGGTGATGGATACCTTGCGTGCACTTTCCCCTTCTCCGGAACACGTGGAAGTGTATTCTGTAGACGAGGCTTTTTTAGACATTAGTCACGTTGATGCCAAAGACCTGGCAGAGTACAGCCTGTACATCCGTGAGACAGTGGAAAAGTGGACCGGTATTTCCGTTTCCATTGGCGTGGCGCGCAGCAAAACACTGGCGAAGATGGCCAATAACCTGGCTAAGAAAAATAAAATTGCCAGCAACTGCGTATACATTCTTGCTACGGAAGAAGACCAGCAGAAAGCATTGCAGCAAACGCGTGTCAGCGGTATCTGGGGCGTGGGCCGCGCCTATGCAGATAAATTGATCAACTGCGGTATCATCAGCGCCTGGGAGCTGCGTAATATGAGCGAAGAATGGGCATACACAAATATGGGCGGTGTGGTGGGTGCCCGCCTCATAAAAGAGCTGCGTGGCGAGCCATGTATTGAAATGAAAAATCCGCTTGACGTAAAAAAAATGATTGCCACTACGCGTATGTTTGGTGAACCGGTTAGCAATATCAATGATATTAAGGAAGCCATAGCTACCTATACATCCCGTGCAGCGGAAAAACTGCGCCGGCAGCAAAGCGCCGCCGGCACCGTGAGCGTATTCATTGTGGCCAAAGAGCAGGATCACCAGATTGATTTTAGTCACGGTTCCAGTATCAACGCCCATATAAACCTGCCAGCCGCCACATCTAATACCAATGAACTTATTAAACCGGCAGTGGAGTTGGTAGATCGGTTATACAAGAACGGTATCTTGTATAAAAAAGCCGGTGTAATGCTGAGCGGACTGGTGCCCGAAACGGCTGTGCAGGCTAATATGTTTTCGACCGAATCAAAAAGTGGCGGCCGTATACTGATGGGCATGATTGACAATGTTAACTTCAGTATGCGCGACGATGTATTAAAATTTGCGGCTTCCGGCACTACCCGCGACTGGAAGATGCGGCAGGAGTTAAGAAGTCCACGTTATACTTCAAGATGGGAGGAATTATGTGAGGTGCGGTGATTGGTTTCCTGCAGGCACCGTCATATCTATCGCTTCAGCCTTCAATCTGCCAGCAAAACTTATTATGGCGTTGTCTCATGCCCGGCCATACCGCGAAGGTTATTATTAAAGCCCTGCAGTTTCTTTGGTGTTTGTGATAATGCCGTGCAGATTCCGCGTCTGAATTGCCGTATATTTATTTCCGCCAAAACAACCAGCATGAGAAAATTAGTAGCCGTTACTGCGGTCCTGTTATCTACAATCGTTATATCTGCCCAAAAAACCACGGCCATTAAATGCGGTAAATTATTAGACGCCCGCAGTGGGCAAATGCTCAGCAACCAGGTGATACTGATAAAAGGTAACCTGGTTGAAAGTATGGTCGCCGCCGCTGATTTCAAACAAAAAACAGACAGTGTTATTGATCTTTCTGGTTATTATGTATTGCCCGGTTTAATTGATTGCCATACCCATGTTTTGCTGCAGGGCGATATCACCAGCGAGGATTATGATGTACAATTATTAAAAGAATCGATCCCCTACAGAACCTTGCGGGCATCGCGCAGCGCAAAGATCTCACTGCAAAATGGATTCACTACCATCCGTGATTTGGAAACCGAAGGCGCTATGTATGCAGACGTGGATGTTAAAAAAGCCATCATTAACCAGGTAATTCCCGGGCCAAGAATGCAGGTGGCTACCAGGTCTATTGCTACCGTGGGCCATTACCCCATTGCCGCCAAAGACTATGCCTGGGAGTTAAGCCTGCCCAAGGGCGTGCAGCTGGTCAATGGTGCGGACGAGGCAAGGCGCGCCGTACGTGAACAGTTATCATATGGTGCCGACTGGATCAAGATCTATGCAGACCGGGGTTATTACAGGCTGCCGGATGGCAGCTACCGTAGCCGGCCCAATTTTACCGATGAAGAAATCAACGCTATTGGTACCGAAACGCTCAGCGCCGGGAAAAAACTGGCGGCACATGCTGTTACCCGGGACGGTATTATTGCAGCCATCAATGCAGGTGCTTCTACCATTGAACATGGTTTTGGTATGGATGATGAATGCGTACAGCTGATGGTAAAAAAAGGCGTATACTGGTGCCCTACTATTTATGTGTGCGATTATGTAGCAGAGGGCCGGGCCAAAGCCGGCTCGCCCATAAATAAATATTTTATGGAAACCATGCCAGCTGTTTTTAAAAAAGCCCTGAATGCGGGTATAAAGATTGCCTATGGTACAGATATTGGCGGTTATAGCTGGGATGAACCGCAGGCAAAAGATTTTGAATACATGGTTAAATACGGCATGAGTACGATACAGGCCATACAAACCGCTACTACCGTTGCTGCACAGTTGCTGGATATGGAAGGAAAAATTGGCGAAATAAAAACCGGCGCCTTTGCAGACCTCGTAGCTGTAAAACAAGATCCATTAAAAGACATAAAGGTATTGCAGCAGGTGCAATGGGTTATGAAGGACGGCGTGGTGTATAGGAATGGTAAATAGTGGTTGGTTTACCATGGCAATCACAATGCAAGCTTCTTTTTCCGGATGCGTTTCTGTAAAACCAACTGCTGTAGTATAGATTTCTTCCGCTGCTGCTTGCATTTTAGCTGCATCCGGTGCGGAATTACAAAAAATAAACAGGCAGAAATTTATTAAATCTCTTCTACCTCCGTGCCCGGCCTGGCATAAGACAGTCTTACAAGCCGCGCCGGTTTGTAATATGCATCGGCGCCGAGTGATGCCAGTGTGCCGGCATTTTCAAGTGACAGGAATCCATCCTGCTTAATGAGCGATGGATCAATTAATATATCGGTTACAGTGCCAATAACAAGAAAAGTATTATTGTGTTTAATGGAGACTATCTCTGTAAGCTGCAGCGCATACTTGATCTTACTTACTGCCACAAAAGGTGCGGCAATACCTTGCTCAAATGCTGCTTCCAGGTTCACCGCTTCAAATTCATTAATGTCCGCCGCGTACCTGGCACTCGTCTGGTGTGCCTGCTGAACAAAGGACGCATCTATATGATTGATGCTGTATATGCCGGTGGCTTTTATGTTTTCAATGGTATGATGGGCAGCTGCCAGCGGGCGGTTAATATATCCTACCAGCGCAGGACTGGATCCCAAATGTACAATACTACTGAATACCGCCAGGTTAGGAAGGCCGTCTTTGTTAACGGTGCCAATAAGACTTACAGATTTAAAGCCGGTTAAACAATTGATGAAATTGGCGCGGTAAAAACGCTCCCAATTTTCAATGGCAGATAAGTTGATGTGCTGCTGCATGCCCAAAGAACAGTATTCTGCAAAAATGGTTTGCAGCAATTGATAAAAATGGCGGTTATACAGTTAAGCATATTCATTGTAAATTATTTTGTACGCACTTTCAGCAAGATAGAAGGCATTACGCCCGGCAGTTACCAGAAATGTATTAAAGAAAGTTCGTAGTTCTTGGTTCATAGGTGCTACTTCCTGGTCCCTTTTTCTATAAATGACTGCTGATATGAAGACGCCTTATTTCCTTAAATAGCAATTCCTTGCGGCTTATCGAATTTTTTCCGGACTACCAGTAGCGAATGCCGGGCTAATGAACTGACGGACTAAAAACTCAGCACTAAAGCAGTTCACCGGTTGTGGCAGGTGTTTCACCGGAAAAAACCGCAAATCTGCTCCTTTTCTAAAATATAATATCTTGCCGCCCGTCTACCTCTTTATACATGGACGAGCTATTGACGATACCGGCAGAAATGACAACCGAAAAAAAAGGCGATATCACCCGCGTTATAAACGACTACAGCAGGCGCCTGCTGGGCTTTATACGCAAGCGGGTGAGCAATGAAGCCGATGCCGAAGATATTCTGCAGGATGTATTCTACCAGTTTATTGGTAATACCCAGCCTATTGAGCAATTAACCGCCTGGCTGTTTACCGTGGCACGCAATAAGATTACCGACAAACAGCGTAAAAAGAAGCCGGAATTACTGGAGGAGCTGTATTCAGCGCCGGAAGAAGACCTTGCTTTTGACTGGACAGAAATTTTCTTTGATGATACGGATAATCCTGAAACGGCGTACCTGCGTACCTTATTTTGGGAAGCGCTTGACAACGCGCTGAATGAACTGCCGGCCGAACAAAGAGAAGTATTTGTAATGAATGAAATGGAAGGCATACCCTTTAAAGAAATAGCGGAAAAAACCGGCGCCTCCATTAATACCCTGTTATCACGAAAACGGTATGCGGTATTGCACCTGCGCGACAGGCTGCGGGTATTGAAAGACGAATTATTAAATTATTAAAATAAAGAAAATGAGAAAGCAGTTTTTTGTGAAAAAGGCCATTGCCATAGTGGTATTTGTGTTTGCATTTATTGTGGGTTTAAGTTTTGCTGTAATGGCTTTGTGGAATAATATACTGGTAGATGTACTGCACGTAGGTACCATTACTTTCTGGCAGGCACTGGGCATTTTTGGCCTTGCTAAAATATTATTTGGTGGATTTCCGGGTGGCGGCAAATGTGGTGGCGGGCCAGGGCGCTGGAAACAGCAGATGGGCGAAGGCATGAAAGAGAAGTGGATGAATATGAGCCCTGAAGAAAGAGAAAAGTTTAAGCAGGATTGGAAGAACCGTTGTTCCGGTGGCTGGAGAAGGGCCCCTGCTGCTGAGCAGGCGAAGAAGGCTGAATAGTCTTTCGTTTTTTCTTAAATAGCCGGAACAAACAGAAGGAGCAAAACAGATTGATGAGAATTTTTGCCAGCTGGTGTATAATATATCGTTGCGGTCTCAAACCGCTAATTCTATTGCAGAATTGATAGCTTGAGAAATCGGGTTGACAAGCTTTTTGAGATGGTCGTTATATTTTTGTAATGCTCAGAATGAGTAAGAATTTTTTCACGTGAATGTGGTATCGGCAAGCAATACAAGTTGTTTTATTTTCGGCGGGCCCGGCATTTACAAATAGTTTGAGCTGTATGAATTGAATGGTTACTGTAAATCAAAACTTGTTTATATGGAGATCCTTGTTTTTAAAACCAATGTACACAGCAGGAGGCGGGCAAATTCATTGGCACCACACCTGGAAAACATAGCAGGTATTATCAGGTGGAATGTAGACCTGCAGGATGTTGACAATATTTTACGTATTGAATGCGCCAGTATTTCGCCACGCGCCATAGAACAAAATTTGCAGCAGGCTGGTTATTTTTGTGAAGAACTCCAGGGATGAAAACCGTGTTGGTCTGGAATGAATCAGGTATTATACTGTATGCCCTTCAGCCATATGCGATGAATCTGCGCACTCGCATCATAATCTTACGAAATGTCCCGTGAAGCAAAGGATTTACTGATTGCGTAATGGCTGGATTTATGCAAACATCGCGCAATCACTAAATCATCTTAATCAGCAATTATTTAAGTGTTATCATTTATCAGGCTAACTTCAGCTGGTTGTGCGGTACGGGCCGGTTCTTCAACTTTATTTTTCTTAGCACCGTATTCGCTTATTAATTCCGCCACCAGGGCCGTCCAGCCTGTCTGGTGATTTGCACCGAGGCCCTTACCACTGTCTCCGTGAAAATACTCGTAAAATAATACCAGGTGTTCATTGCCCGGTTGCTGGTAAAACCAGTTATACTCTCCATATAAACGGCGTTTGCCTTCGGCATCTTTTTCAAATAAACTGATTACCCGCCGCGTAAGTTCGTCTGCTACTGCATCCAGGTTTATTTTATTGCCGGAGCCGGTGGGGTATTCTACCAGTAAATTATCACCGTAAAACTCGCCGTATTTGCGGATGGATTGTATAATGAGGAAGTTGATCGGTATCCACACGGGGCCACGCCAGTTGCTGTTGCCACCAAACATATCAGAAGTAGAATCACCCGGATCATAATGGATGCTGTATATAATGCCTTCCACTGTTACTGAATATGGATGCTCTTCATGGTACTTCGATAATGCGCGGATGCCGCCATCTGATAAAAATCCATCTTCATCCAGCAGCCTTACCAACAGGGCTTCCAACCGGTCTTTGGGTACCAGTGATAAGAGCAGTTCCTGGCCATCGCCCCTTTCTTCATTTGGCCAGAATTTTTTATTTTTTTTGCGGTATTGCTCAAACCAGGTGATGCGTTTTTTAAAATCCTGCAGCTTGTTAAGTACTTTTTTACTGATGGTGGATACGGCGTAGAGGGAAGTAAGTCCTACAATGGATTGTATCCGCAGCGGCAAAGGATCGGCACCCGTTACACACAATACATCGTAAAAGAATTTATCTTCATTGTTCCACAAGCCATGTTCATTCAGCGCTTCTGCTACCAGTACAAAGTGTTCAAAAAATTTAGTGGCCGTGTCTTCAAAAGCCTCATCATGCATGGCAATTTCAAGAGCAATATCCATCATGTCCAGCGCATAGGTACCCATCCAGCTGGTGCCATCGGCCTGTTCCAACTGCATCTCACCAGAGAAGTGAAAGCTGCGGTTGAATACACCAATATTATCCAGGCCAAGAAACCCTCCTTCAAAGATATTGTTGCCGTTTACGTCTTTGCGGTTTATCCACCAGGTAAAATTGATCAGCAGTTTCTGAAAAACTTTTTTCAGGAAAACAATATCACCCATGCCGCCTTTTTGTTTCTTTTCAATATGGTATACCTGCATGGCGGCCCAGGCCTGTACCGGCGGGTTTACATCGCTGAAATTCCATTCGTATGCAGGCAATTGTCCATCGGGTTTCATATACCACTCACGCATTACCAGCAGCAACTGGTGCTTTGCAAAAGTAGGATCGGCAACAGCCATCGAGATACATTGAAAAGCCAGGTCCCATGCGGCATACCAGGGATATTCCCATTTATCCGGCATAGAAATAATATCCTGATTTTTGAGGTGCTTCCAGTCATTGTTGCGACCGGTCTGTTTGCCAACGCTCACCGGGGTAATGCCATCATCAGTAGAAAGCCAGCGCTCCACATCAAAATGATAATATTGTTTACTCCATAATAAACCGGCCAGTGCCTGCCGCTGAATATTGGCCATATCATCGCTCATGCCTTTGGGCAGTATGGCGGCGTAATAGTCATTGGCTTCCTCTTTCCTGGTAGTAAATATTTTTTCAAACCCGCTTACAAAAGCATCGTCCATGTCTTTATTGCTAAGCCGGCAATAAATGGTTTTTGTTTCGCCTGCGGGTACTTTCATTTTATAGACAGCTGCGAACTTGGTACCTGATTTTTTATTGCGCAGTGCCGCGGTATTCTCTCCCTTAATAACGGCATCGTGAAAGGCATCTTTTACAAAAATGCTTTCGTTGGGTACATTGGTTATTTTTTCTGTATTGGTTTCATTCTCGGTAAAAAAGCGATCGCTGGGTGGCTGAAAATAGAAAAAATAATTTTCCATTCTTTCATGTTCTGCGCGTACAGATGTTTTTCCGGTAGCGGTCAGCAGGGGTTTTTTATCAAGCCCGCCATAGTTCCAGCGGTTATAAAACCATAGGGTAGGCAACACCGTTATTTCTGCCGCTTTTGTGTAACGGTTGGTAATATTTATTTTTATAAAAATATCCTGCATGCCCTGCTTAGCGTAGGTAACACAAACATCAAAATATTGGTTATTGTCAAACACCCCGGTGTCAAGTATTTCATATTCTGGTTCGTCACGGCCGCGTTTGCGGTTTTCTTCCTTTAATTTATCATAGGGAAAAGCCTGTTGCGGGTATTTATATAAAAATTCCATGTAGGAATGTGTAGGCACATTGTCAAGGTAATAGTACAATTCCTTTACATCTTCGCCATGATTGCCCTGGCTATTGCCCACGCCAAATAGGCGTTCCTTTAAAATGGCATCTTTTCCGTTCCAGAGGCCTATTGCAAAACAAATATTCTGAAAATAGTCTGAGATACCGGCCAGGCCATCTTCTCCCCAGCGGTAAACGCGGCTGTGTGCGTGATCAAAAGGAAAATAGTGCCAGGCATCTCCATTAGAACTGTAATCTTCGCGTACGGTACCCCATTGGCGTTCGCTGAGGTAAGGCCCCCATTGTACAAGTGGTACGTCACGTGTTGCGTTTACTGCAAGGCGTTGATGTTCTGCTGTCATGCTGTTGATTTAGTACAAACAATGTCGCAAATGGCAGGCAATCTGCAATTAATGAAAATAATACTATTGGGGTTTAAAGCCCTTAATAATAAAGGCAATTGCCATTTTCAGATTCTTTTGCTGCTGACAGCCCGTGCTGTTATTAGCAGTGACCGAAAAATGAATCCAGGCATACCAACCACAAGAAATGCGAATTTAATTAATAAGCGGCAATCAGGCAGTTTATTGATATCTCTTAACAAGGTCAGATAAAATCTTTTTATCTGCGTCTGTAATCATCCTGGAAGAATCTGACTGTACAAAATGAAGTTTAAAAGAATATACGGCAGATGCACTGTCCTGTATATTATAACCTATGATACGCAGGGCCTGCATGGCATTAAAATTATCGGCAACCTGTGCCGTTGTAGTATCATACCAGCAACCAAATCCATTAGTGGCCAGTTGCTGCCATGGAAAGTTTCTGTTGGGGTCTACTTTTCTGCCGGGGGCAATGTCTGCATGCCCAATAAAATTAGCGGTAGGTATAAGGTATTGTTTTTTTAAGTTGGCCAGCAGGCGCAGCAGGCTGTTAATTTGTGCGTCCGTAAAAGTTTCAAAACCATTATTGTCTATTTCTATGCCAATGCTGTTGCTGTTAATGTCTGTACTGTTGCCCCATTTACCGGCTCCGCCATGCCAGGCACGCAGGTAATCATTAAGCATATGATGAATGGTACCGTCTTTACAAATAACATAATGTGCACTTACCTGTGCCTGTTGGGTAGTAAAGGTTTGCAAGGTTTGCTCGCAACTGTTTTGCGCGGTATGATGGATAACAACAAAATTGGGTTTGCGTAAATTAAAATTAGTTGTGCCCGCGGTGTAGGCGGGTGCTTGTATTGAGTCCTCTAAGGGGAAACTGCGCAGTTGCTTTGCCAGCACTTTTGCCTGCTGCCGGTATATTTTATTGCTTGCCCTGTACGGATTGCCGGCGCATGCGCAGGCGGTGCAAACCAATAGCAGGTAAAACCATCGCCTGTCAGCATAATTTAATAAAGAAAATAGCATCAGCTTCTATTTGTTTTGGTAAATATAATTAAAGGGGGTTCAAATATTAACCATGGCGGGAACAACTGGCCTGCGGATATGCTTTTAGACACAGGATTTTACAGTTCTATGCCATTATCCCGAAATTACATGTATTCGATATGGAGTATTAAACCTTGTTGCATGTATTTAGAATTGCTTCAGCCGCTGTACTATTTCCAAAAAATGTATTTTTTTCCCGCAGGGGGAAGTTATAGCAAGCAAGGTCTTTGGTAAAGCGTTGTTTTTGAACCTGCTGCAACCTGGTATCAAGATTGAATAACCATGCCAGTCAGCAGTACACATTCTTATGAAACATTTTTACGGAGGATTTTTCAGCGCATCAAAACCATAAATAAAATTATCATCATCATAGGTCGTAAACGATTCATCACCGTTTTTTTTCCGTACAATTTCAGAACTCTCTACTCCCCGGGCCATGCATTAGAAATTAATGCTGGCCCTTTTTGCTGTACAGAAGGCACCGGAGTAACCAGGCAGATCAAAGTTTCGCAACAGCTGCCGCAGGCATTAGAAACATTTTCGCCAGCAACTCATAACTCCTGAACCTGTCTTCACGGCTTTCAGCAAATGTGGCAGCCATTACCTCGTTTACACCCAGTTCTTTGGCCAGCGCCCTAATTTTTTCTTCCACAATATCCGGTGTGCCCATAATGCAGCGCTGCCGGTTAAATAATACGCGCTGCCATTCTGCTGCGGAATATTTGTATAGGCTGGCAGTGGTAAAATCGGGCATTTCATCAATCCTTCCTTTTTCAAAGCCCAGGAAGCGGTAATCCATAACGGCCTGGGTGCGGGCTACCATTCCTTCATTTTCTGAACAAAATATAAATACACCTGCGTTGACCTGCGGATGCGTTAGCAGGGAAGAGGGCCTGAACCGTTGCCGGTACAGGGCAATGGCTTCTGCACCTCCAATGGGATTGATAAATTGTGCAAAGCCCAGTGCCATGCCGGTATGTGCCGCCAGGTAGGCGCTTTCGCCACTGCTGGTGAGCATCCACAAAGCCGGCACTGTATTAATTTTAGGTATGGCCCTTATTTTGCCATTGGCATTGCCATCGCCGGGTGTATCCGTTAAAAAATTAGTGAGGTCTGTAATCTGCTGTATATAACCCTGCGGATCAAAATCATTGGAAGGATTCAATAGGCGCGATGTTAACCGGTCGCCACCTGGGGCACGGCCAATACCAAGATCAATACGACCGGGGTACAGGGCTTCCAGCAAACGGAAGTTTTCTGCCACTTTCAATGCACTGTGATTTGGCAGCATAATACCGCCGGAGCCGAGGCGGATACGGTTGCTTTCTGCCGCCAGCCTTGCAATTAGTATCTCGGGTGCTGCACCCGCCAGGCTGAGGGTGTTATGGTGTTCGCTGAGCCAGTATCGGGTATAGCCCAGCTCGTCAGCAAGTTTTACCAGTTCTACGGATTCCTGTAATGAAGCTGCCGCGTTGCTGCCGCGCCGGATAGGTGTTTGATCAAGCACACTCAATTGTAACTGCATATAGCAATAACAGGCGCGGTAGCAAAATGTTTATTTGGCATTGGCAGCAAGAAGATAATTTTCCTTTAAATACAGGCCAATTAGCAGATTTTACATTTCGAATATATTCGTTGGTGGTCATTGTTTTAAATGAGTGCAAAACTTTTCCAATGGCGAGCCGCTGTGTTCGCCCATATGGCATCGTTTTGCTGTAGGGGCGGACCTATGTGACCGCCATTATCCTTATTAAGACGACCGTAATCGTCTGGTACATCGCCATCATTCGGGCGGACACCATCATTCGGGCGGACACATAGGTCCGCCCCTGCATTTTCAATGATACAATGAAAATGATTACAACATATTCATGGCATTTTATACCGGTAAATTTATTTTCCAATACTGCATATCATTTTCTGTCATCTTGCCCGCATCATTAACAAATGCTGTACAAAATTCCGGCAGCGGATGAGTGCGTGGGCAATCGATCTCCTGGTACATTTGTATGGGCGCCCGGCACCCTGGGAGATAGCTAAAACTTTTATCGTAATGAGTGATGTACACGATCCAGAGACGCGCAGTTATAACATGAGCCGCATACGCAGTGTGCATACCAAACCTGAATTGCTGGTACGGAAATTTTTGCATGCGCATGGTTACCGGTTCAGGCTGCACGATAAAAGTTTGCCCGGCCGCCCTGACATTGTTTTAAAAAAATATAAAACGGTTATACAGGTGCATGGTTGTTTCTGGCACGGCCATAGTAATTGCAAATATTATGTGGTACCTAAAACCCGCACTGACTGGTGGCTGAATAAAATAAATAGCAATAAAGCCAATGATATAAAGGCTGATAAAGCACTGACTGTAAATGGCTGGAAAATAATTACTATTTGGGAATGTAGTTTGAAGACAGCTGCAATTGAAAAAACATTAGCGAAACTGCTTAAGAAAATAGGGCGGAAATAATGGAGCGCGGCTTTTGTGTTTCTTATGACAGAATTAAAATTTTCTTCGATATGATGATAAGCGTTCATTATACTTTTGATAATTTATTGTACGCTTGCTGTAGTATCCTGAAATGCTGTAGCAATTACCAATTGAAGGAATCTGCAATTAGTTGATCGAACGCAATTTTTTACAATTCGTATGAGGTAAGTTTTATTGATAAGCGTTAACGCATTCATACAATCATGCTTACGAAATTTTATTGCGCAATGTATTCAAATTTGGCATGCTGGGGAATTGGTATAGAGCTAACATGTAGTTGTGGAGATTGACGAATTTGTTACCCATTCGTTTTGTCCCAAAATGAAACAATAATTTCCAGTGAAAGGAATACGCGGCTATCATTACCACAAAGCAAGCCCATTATTTATTGGCATAGCATTTGAAAACATTCAATTGGTTTTTCATAGGATATTGGATTTTAAACGGGACTGGATTTTTATCCTGGTCCCTTTTTTATTTCTGACCATGATGTAAAGAATGTATGATTCAGTATTGGTAGCGCTTATGCATTGCATTGTGTGCAATTCTTGATAGGTACCGGTGGAGATTATACAGTGTATGTTTTGATAATATGATAATTAGAATAGTTGGGCGCTGGTCTTAAGAAATTAATGGTCTTGAATTGTATCAATGTCAGGCAAGAGCTGACTTTTTTAATAGCCACTGCGAAATTCGCATCTGTTATTGCGCTTATACCATCTAGGCGGCGTGCAACGGGCAGGTTTGATTTCTTCCGTGGGCGACGTAAAATGCGAACTGTACTAGTGGTCCGATAAATATCAGCACCTGCAATTATTTCAGCTAGTTAATTTTTTTGAAGTTAAATTTTGTGAGCGTAGAAGACATAATTACATACAATTGGTAGCCCAGTACCTCAAATTCTTTTCCCTCCTGTTTCCATTCAAAACTCTCCAGCGTTCTGAGTTCCGAGCCCGGCCCGAATGTCTGCACGGCCAGTTTGCCATTTTTGTAGGTGTATTCTACTTCCTGGTAAGCCGTCACGCTTGCGTTAAAAGACATATTGTACCGAAGTATATCTTTATCACTCTTTCTCATAAACTGCAGGGTATCGCCCACCTGTATCCCTTTCGTCCACATGCCATAAAACTGGCTTGCATCATTGGCATCATTGCTGGAGCAGGCACCGGCCAGCAGTAAAGTGCCCAGGCATAAAAATGTTAACGAGCGCAGCATAGCAATTTTTTTTTAATCTGACAGATAGTTGTGCAAGAACGTTGCACAGCCAGGCGCAATAATAATGGAATGCCCGGACAACAAATATCCAGGCGGTAAATTGCTGCAGTTATAGTATACTGCTAATTATTGCTGTATGATACGGAATGCATTCGTATGTTGGCTGCATTAAAAATCACCTACTGAAGGTATTTAAACCGAATTATTTGAATATTTCTTCTTCCCCTGGCCCATAAAATTTATTCTTCCTGCCTGAACGTAACCGGTTGCCGGAACCTTGCTTTTACCCGGCGGTTATGGCTGATGCGGGGAGACCATGCCGGGCTTCTGCGTACTACATCGAGCGCTATTTTGTCGAACGCAGGATGGAAAGGGGTGGATACTTCAACGTTTTCCATTTTGCCATCTTCGTTGATGGTAATGTCTACTACTGCCACGGCCATATCCCCATTTGAGAACTGGTAGCCGGAGGGCCAGAATAATTTACCGGTCAGGTATTTCTGCCAACCGGTAAGGCCGCCTTTAAAGATGGCGGAAGTGTTGGCTTTTGAAGTATCTGTTAGCGCGCTGCCATCTTCCTGGTAATAGTCAGCTGATAATAATTTGCCGTTCTGGTACGCTTCAACCGCGGCAGCGTGCCCGTTGCTGTGGTAGAAATTCCATTTGCCATGCATCTTGCCGCGCAGCCGGTAGCCGGCCGAGGAGATGCTGCCATTGTCAAACCAGCTGATGTCTACGTCCATGCTATCGTTTACATGGGCAGTAGAATCTGAGGTCATACCATTTGGCCACCAGCCCATTTTATTACCTACTGCTCTGCCATTATGGTAGGTGGCAGAGTCAGACATCATACCATTGGCATGATAACTAACACAAACGCCCTCATTTTTATTTTCTATTTGCCGGCCTATGGATGAAACGCTGCCGTTGGCATATAAAAAAATACACTCACCGTTGTATATCTTGCAGGCACTGTCTGCAAACAAGGCTTTCATCTGCGGCTTTAACCCACTGAGGAAATAATCGTGTCGCAACCAGCCGCTGTCTGTCTTCTCCAGGGTACTGTAAAATCGCGCTTTTAAAGATTCGCAGGGGCGCCAGTTATAATCGTAATAGGTTTCAGTTTTTTGTGCAGCGGCCCGAATGGAAAAGATACAGCAGGCCATCAAAAGAATACTTCTCATAGAAGGAACAGGCTTTTTAAAAGCCAATATACGCAGTAAAGAACAGATACAAAAGTGTTTTCTCTGCGCTTACACTTTTACCCGGATATAAATTAACTTAATTCCTTTCTTATCGGTTTCGCGTTCGTCAATATCAAAACGTGCCAGCGATTTTATCAGGGGGGTGAGTTTTACAAAACCATAATTGCGGGGGTCAAAATCAGGCTTTTTCTTCAACAGCAGGGCGCCTACTTCGCCTAGGAAAGCCCATCCGTTTTCATCTGCCAGGTCTGCGATGGTGGCTGCAATTAATTGGATAACTTCTTTATCTGCTTTTGGTGGTGGAATTGCTTTGGCGGGTGCAGCGCTCTCTTTGGTAACGGTTACTGTTTCCGCGGCAAAAGATGCAATGATCTCCAGGTAAATAAATTTATCGCAGGCAACAATAAAAGGATGCGGCGTTTTCTTTTGCCCAATTCCAATCACCATCATACCGGCTTCGCGCAGGCGGGTAGCGAGGCGGGTAAAATCACTATCGCTGCTTACTATGCAAAATCCATCGGCACGACCACTGTATAAAATATCCATGGCGTCAATGATCATGGCCGAGTCAGAAGAATTTTTACCGGTGGTATAACTGTATTGCTGTATGGGCGTAATGGCATTTTCCAGCAAAACTGTTTTCCAGCCGCTGAGGGTTGGCTTGGTCCAGTCGCCATAAATACGTTTAAAGGTGGGCGTACCGTATTTGGCAATTTCTTCCATCATTCCCCGCACATTGCTATAAGGAATATTGTCTGCATCAATCAATACCGCCAGCCTGAGTTCTTTGCTTCTTTCCATCCTTTAAAGATAAGACTTGGCAATTAAACGTTACTACAAGCAAGGTATGAAGCTTGGGTGGCAGGGATTTAATTACAGGAGGTAGCACCAAAAAAACAGGCGTTGTCAGCTATTATGCTAAACAACGCCTGCTGTAGGACTTGTCCTTATTGCCGCGCTTTTGCCCGGCGTACATCATTGTCGTGAACAGTTTTTATATCACGCTTTGTTTTTTTGTGATAAGCAACTGCAGCTTTGTGTTCAGCTTTTACTTGTTTGGGTTTTCCTTTCAATATATTTTTGGCAACAGCGTGGCGGTGTACCCTTTCTTTTTCTACATCTTTTTTTACTACTTCTTTCTCATGGGGTGTGGCCTGGGCCATAGCAGCGGCACTGATTATGAGTGCAGTGAGTAAACCATATATTTTTTTCATACAGGCATATTTTTTTGGGTGAAATAATACAGGTGGTAATGATAAAGCAATGCCGGAAAACAGACGACAGCTACAGCATTGATAATAGGGCGGTTAGTATTGTGCGTTTTACCATGCACAATCCGGCGGGGAAAACCTTCCCCGATGTTTGGGGCAGCTGTCAAACAAGCGCATATCCCGCCTGCCTGCCTGCTATTTTTTTTCAAATAACCTCTTTTACCCATGCTGTCCAGTATCTTTAGATAAACTCACAAGCCCTGTATGAACCGTTTGCCATTTTTCATAATGCTTACCTGCCTGTATTTTGCCTTGCCAGTTAATGCCCAGGACCTGGTTAGTAAAGCCAACAGCTTTATTACAACACTCAGCGAAGCCCAGCGGGGCAAAGCCATTTATCCATTTGACACGGCAGAACGCTTCCGCTTTATGTATGTGCCGCTGGAAGACCGCAAAGGTATCTCCATGAATGAACTGACTGCTGCACAGCAATCCGCCGCCATGGATTTATTGAAAACGACCCTGCGCGCAGAGACCGTGAAAAAAATTCAATCCATCATGCTGCTCGATAATGTATTGAAAGAACTCGAACACCGGAAAGCAGCGGATCATTACAGGGATCCTGGCAAATATTTTCTTACCATTTTCGGTATACCATCAGATAAGACTATTTGGGGCTGGCGCTTTGAAGGCCACCATGTCGCCTTTCATTTTTCGGCCAATAAAAACGAACTGGTAGCCGGTACGCCGTCTTTCCTCGGGGCCAACCCGGCCATTGTGCTGGCCGGTCCGCAAAAAGATCAACAGGTATTAAAAGAAGAAACCGAAAAAGGCTTTGGCCTGCTGCATGCACTTTCTGCAGCCGAAATGAAAAAAGCAGTGGTTGATTCTATTGCACCAGGCGAGATTGTAACCGCTGCCAGCCGCAAAGCTATGATAGCACAGCCCGCCGGTATTCGTTACAGTGAATTGTCTGCTGCTAACCAGCAGTTGATGCTGCAGTTGGTCAGCCTTTATATTCACCGGTATACAAAACTGTTTGCAGATAATATGCTGAAGCAAATACAGGCAGCTGGTTTAAACAACCTATGGTTTACCTGGGCGGGCTACACTGAGGCGGCCTTGGGAAAGCCTTATTATTACCGAATACAGGGGCCAACTATTATTATTGAATATGATAATTCGCAAAACAATGCCAACCATATTCATACTGTGATACGCGATTTAATCAATGATTTTGGCGGCGATATATTGCTGGAGCATTACCGGACAAGTCACTAGGCTAAGCGTAACAGGAGAAAGAGTGCAAAAAATGAGAAGATAGGACTACGCTTTTTGCCGGTATAGCAACGATTACTGTTCACCATTGAAGACGAACGAATCAGCCCTTCCACTCTTTTTCTTAATCTTAAAAGCGTGATTCCATGGACCTATTCTTTTCTGCTCTGCCCGGCCAGTTCGCCCTGTGCAAAAAAACTTTTTTGCCTTGCCAGCCCTGTGCCAGCACCTCCTTTTCTCCTTGTTCTCTTAG
Organism: Chitinophagaceae bacterium; assembly: GCA_039916305.1. Lineage (GTDB taxonomy): Bacteria > Bacteroidota > Bacteroidia > Chitinophagales > Chitinophagaceae > JACMLD01. The sequence goes on from JBDSLR010000030.1 coordinate 191,391, forward strand.
CTCTTTTAGCTAAATATATCTAACTGCCCGATGCCACTACCCGTTAACTCCGCTTTGTCAAACAAGTGAATTTTGCCATATACATTGTCATAGCCTGGTTCAATACGTTTTATTTCTCCGGCACGCATGCGACTGATAGCAGTGCCCAATAGGGGACTGAAGCGATGAATGTCTTCCACCGGTACATTACGGAGAACGGAAAATTCATTACCAAAGGCGGCGATGGCTTTATGAAAAGCGCCGGTTACTTTTTTGCTGTCCGTGCCGGTACCATGTATTTCTGCTAAGATTTCCAATAGGGGAACAACATGCTTAAAATCTTTGTTAGACGCAGATTGCGTTGTTGCCAAATGACCGGTGAGCCGGTCCAACTGGTGCATAGCGCCAATGGTTAGTTGCTTTTTGCAAACGGGACAAATGGCACCTATGTCCCGGCTTTCGACGGGTGAAATACAAACCCCGCAATGCCGGTGACCATCATAGGTATATTTGCCTTCTTCCGGAAAAAATTCATGGGTGCCAACAAATCCTTTTTTGGTTTTTACAGCATTGAATAAATCTTCGTAGCTGCAATTGGTATCAAATAGATTGAGTTCCCTGCCCAGTTTGGCAGGGGAATGCGCATCGGAATTAGACATCATGGTAATATGATCCAGCTTATTCCAGCGGCGATTCATAGCCGGATCGGAAGACAGGCCTGTCTCCAATGCAAAGATATGGGCTGATAGGTCTCCGTAGCACTCTTCCAAACTCAGGTGGCCGTTTTTTGAACCGAAGACAGCATTCCAGGGCGTCCACGCGTGGGCAGGTACCAGGTATGCCCGGTCTGATGCTTCCAGCACTATTTCCATTAACGAACGGGATGATAAGATAATAGTAGGCCGTCCATCAGCAGACAAGTCTGCATAAGTGCCCAGTTTTTTATTGATCTTTTTGACCGTTTCAAAATCAGGCGCATACAAAAGATGATGTACAACGCGCTTTTTATTTTCATGAATGTATTCTGTACTCACTTCGGCTGACAGGCAAAACCGAAGATCTTTATGACTGGGCCTGATACCAGGTAACGCCGTGGCCACCGGCATATTTTTTAAATAGAAAAAGCCGTTACCATCCGGCAGCAATCTCTCTTTTAATGTAGCTAACCAGGCGGGATGGGTAAAATCTCCCGAACCCACTACATCAATCCCCTTCACTTGTGCCCATTGGTAAAGGGTATCAAGATTTAAATATTTACTGGTTTTTGAAGCATAATGAGAATGTATATGAAGATCGGCTGTGTAAAACATAAGATGGCTTGCTTTAAAATGCTAACAAATTTAGCAATTTTTGATATATCATAACTGATAATTTTATAACCATTTTTAAAGCTGTAATGTTTTGCAGATGACCTTTATTTTTTAAGTGGGCGGATGTTTTTTACGACCGTGTTAATTGGACCAAACAGCATGAAACTTATTTGCTGAGCCGGATAAGTGAAATAACTGTTAATGAACGCTGGCTAATGTAGGAATGTCTGCTGGCCGTCATTTCACTTTTATTTATTGAATTAATTTTATATTAATAAATCTAAACAAGCCTTGTACCGTATATGTTATATACTAAATCATTTTCTATGCGCCAGTATCTTTTTATTATAGCTATGTCAGTGGGTCTCTTTACTTCCAGCTGTGGTTTTTCTCAGGGCAAGAAATATCCTGAGCCGGGCGTTACTAAGAAAAACAATGTATATCCAATGCAGCTGAAAGACGAAGAATGGAAGGCAAAACTTACGGCTGATCAATATTATATACTGCGCCAGGAAGGTACCGAAAGAGCTTTCACGGGCAAGTATGATCACTTTTATAAAAAAGGCACTTATTATTCTGCCGCTACCCTGCAACCCATTTTTAGCTCAGATGCAAAATTTGATTCAGGCACAGGATGGCCCAGTTTTTTCGCACCCATTTCTCCCGGAGCTGTCAAGCTGGTAAGGGACGGCAGCGATGGCATGGAACGCTGGGAGGTTGTGGACAGCAAAAGCGGCTCTCACCTGGGTCATGTATTTGACGATGGTCCTGCACCTACTGGTAAACGTTATTGCCTCAATTCTGCCGCATTGATTTTTGTACCGGAAGGTGGTAAGCCGCCCGCTAGTGCAAAAGAATAATAGCCACTTAACAGGTAACATCAAATCACTTATAATATTTACTTTATGAAGATATATATTGTCACTTTATTTTTTGCGTTATCACTGGTTGCGTGCGGGCAAGCGCCTAAGCCGGCCCTATCTATACCAATGGGCAATGCAAAAGCGCCTGCGGGCAAAGAAGCAGTCGCTGATTTTGCGGAAGGTTGTTTCTGGCATGCTGAAATTGTTTTTCAAAGCTTAGAGGGAGTAAGAGATGCTGTATCTGGTTATGCAGGGGGAAAAGACACGCATCCCAGTTATGAAAAAGTAGCGGGTGGTGAAACAGGTCACGCTGAAACTGTACAGGTATATTATGATCCTTCTAAAATTTCTTATGAAACATTGGTTGCAGCTTTTTTTGCCAGCCAGGACCCTACCACGCTGAACCGTCAGGGGAATGATCAAGGAACTGAATACCGGTCCATTGCTTTTTACCGGAATGATGAAGAAAAGCAGGTGATAGAAAAAACGATCCGCCAGTTAACTGAAGCTAAAAAGTACAATGGCAAAATTGTTACAGAAGTAGTGCCGTTCAAACAGTTTTACGAAGCTGAAGATTACCACCAGGAATACATTTCACAAAACCCACAAAATCCATACGTGCAAAATGTATCCATACCAGATTTCACAGCCTTCAAAGCAGCATTCAAAGGAAATTTTAAGCCTTGATTATTTTAAGACAGCAAATAAATCATTCGCTTACATTTATCATGAAAACAAATAAAGCCCGGCCATTTCTGACCGGGCTTTTCAAATCTGACTGCAATCAAACGGTAATTATTTCAGTTTCACAGAGCTTTCAGATTTATTACTTACTATTTTTTTCCATCCATACGTGGAAGTTTCTTTTCTGTCTTTTCAGGGTCGTATATTGGCGCATCAATTTCTGGTTCTGTTACTGTCTTGTCACTTTTTACCTGCGGATCTTTTTGTATATCTTTCTTTTCGTTGCCGGTATCGTTGCCCCATTGGTCATGCGCTTTTCCTATGCGTCCATCATTGTCTACTGAAATATTACTCTTTTCATTCCCTGCGGCTGGCTGATCCTGTTTCTGCACCTGTTCCGGATTGCCTGTAGATGTGTGGGTCCAGTCGTCTTTCTTTTGCTGCTGATTTTGCTCATTATTATTAACAGCGCCCTGCTTTAACGAGCTGCCCTGTTTTCCGGTTTGATTATTCTGTTGCTCATTTTTCATATATCATCGTTTTAAATTATTAAACAGATTAACAACTGTTATATTGGTAAAATGATGCCGGAAAATACAAAGCTGCTTTACGCCTGAATAGTGCAATGCCGTTGTAAAACGGGTATTTTTATGCGGGGAATGAGTAGTTGTTACCCTGTTTGTTGTGGAGGCAGGTCTACAGCATCTGTAGATTACTTAATACCCCAGGTTCTTCAAACAAGTCCTGATATTGACGCCTTTTTTAAGCGCCATATAAAAAACATCGCCCAGCTTTTCTATTCTTTTCTCAATATTGAATATCGTAAACTGCGAGGGGTGTAATCCTTTTTTTACTTCTTTCCAAACCAATGGCGCCGATACGGTTGCACCCGCCACAGGCCGGACACTGTATGCAGAAGCCACCGTTTGCCCTTTGCTGTTTTGCAGGTAATCTATATAGATTTTGTTACCCCGTTTTTTCAACGATCTTTCAAGGCTGGTAAAAGAAGGCAATTGTTCCTGTACGAGGGTGGCGATAATTTCTGCAAAGCTGCGCACCTGCTCGTAACTGTATTTGGCACCAAGGGGCACAAAAATATGCAAGCCGCTGGCGCCGGAAGTTTTACAGTAAGAAGGAGCACCCGCTTGCTCAAGTATTTGCGCGGTTACCTGCGCAGTCTCAATTACCTGCTCAAAGCTATTTCTATCGGAAGGATCAATATCGATAATTAAATAAGATGGCTTATCAGCCGCCCTGGTAGTAGAATTCCACGGGTTCATCTCTATACAACCGAGGTTGGCCAGGTAAAGCAGGGTAGCTTTATCGTTGCAAATTGTATAGTCAACCGTTTTATCTGAAGAAGGCGCATATACGGGGGTTGTTTTTATCCATGAAGGAAAATGTTCGCCTGCATCTTTTTGATAAAAGCCTTTATCTGCAATGCCATTGGGGTTTCGTTTTAAGGACAGCGGCCGGTTTTTAAGGTAAGGCAGTATAGTCGGGGCAACTTTGTCGTAGTAGTTGATAAGTGCCGCTTTTGTGATGCGTTCTTTGGGCCAGTATAATTTGGTAAGATTGGTAAGCTGTACAGTGTGCCCGTTGGCTTTGACAGTTTTTTCTTTTTCAGTGTTCATGGCTTTTGTATTTTTTCCACCGGCGTTTCATTGCGCTGGTTTACTTCTTTGGCCGACTTGTCTGCACGAAGCCCCAGGTATACGGGGTGGCGTAGCATACCATCCTTTGTTTGTTCAGCAAATTTTACCTGGCAAACAAGTATTGGTTTCAACCAGTTAACAGGGGCATTTACTTTTATTTTTTCTTTAAAAGGGGAAGCAGTTGTGATATAAGGCTGCAGCTGCGTCCGGAGTTCTTTTAGTGTTTTATCAGTAAAGCCGGTACCTGTATGTCCTATATAAGTTAGCTTTTACCGCGTTGCTCCGCCAATATCAGAGCGCCCAGGTACTTACGGCCAGCTTTTGGCTGGGTAAAGCCGGCAATCACGGCTTCGCGGGTATTATGCCGTTTAATTTTAAGCCATTGGTTGTTCCGTACACCACCCGCATACACGCTATCTGATTTTTTAGCTATCATACCTTCCAGGTCAAGCGCGCTTGCTTTTTTAAAAAAGGAGATGCCATCTTTTTTCACATGATCACAAAAACGGATGATGCTTTTTTTGCCGGATGGCAGTACTTTTTTCAGCAGCGCTTTTCTGTTGCTGAGTGGTAGATCCCGTATATCCTTACCATCTAAATACAGCAGGTCAAATATATAATACACAATATTGTATTCCGGATGCCCCTCATATTGCTGCAACAACTGGAAGCTCGGCTTACCCGCAGCATCCAGTACCACTATTTCGCCATCTATTACCATACTCTTTTTCAGCCTTTGCAGCGCTTTGGCCACGGATGGGTATTTATGAATAAAAGACAATCCATTTCTTGAATAAAAGCGGAGATCTTTTTCGCCGCATTCTGCAATGGCCCGGTAGCCATCCCATTTAATTTCAAAAATCCACGCTGCATCATCAAACGGCGTAGCGGCAGGGGTTGCCAACATGGGTTTATAGTAATGTGTTAGTTTCCTTTGTGTTGGTAAAGCCGTTAAGGGAACAACCGTTTTGCTTATTTGCCTTGCTGATGCAGCGGGCGCCTTTCTGGCAACCGCTTTTTTGTTTGTGAGCGTTTTTTCATCATTGCCTACGGGCTTTGCATGTTTAATTAGCAGCCAGTTTTTAGGATCGTTTTTCAGCTGCACCAGTACAAAATCGCCCTTGAGTTTTTTACCCTCCAGCTTAAATTTTAGTTCCCCTTTTTTCAACCAGCTAACGGCTTGCTTATCGGTAAGACTATTTCCTTTGTCATCAATGGGCGTATAGCTGCCCTTATCCCATATTTTCACTGCGCCAGCACCATAATTTCCTTTAGGTATTGTACCGGAAAAATTAATATAAGATACCGGATGATCCTCTACCTGTACAGCAAGGCGTTTATCGGCCGCATCCATTGACGGGCCTTTTGGAACGGCCCAGCTTTTCAGTACGCCATTCAGTTGTAACCGGAAATCATAATGCAGGCGTGATGCATTGTGCTGCTGCACTACAAAGCGATGCTGTAACTTTTCTTTTTTATTATGACCGGCAGGTTCAGGAGTTTGGGTAAAATCTCTTTTTTTATTGTATAGTGAAAGCATATCACGACGCTTTTTTCTTTTTGTTGCCCAGGCTGGCTTTTAGTTGCTCCATCAGATCGCGGGTTTTTGAATGCACTACTTTCATTTTATGAACAGGAGCCCGTTTACCGGCAGCTTTTGCTTTTATTAGCTTCATCAATTTGTCGGAGTAAGTGTCTTTGTAACTATTAATATCAAAATCGCCGGAAAGCTGGTCAATCAGCGATAATGCCATTTTCAATTCGCCGGGCTTAGGCGCCGTGCTGGGTATATCCAAATCTTTGGTGTCCCTTATCTCCTGGTTAAACCGCAGACGGTGCAATACCAGTACATGGCCGGCTGCCTTAATCAAACAAAGGTGTTCCTTGTTACGTAATACAAAAGAACCCAACCCGGCTTTTTTTGATTTCACAAGTGCGGCGTTTAATAGTGCGTACGCTCTTTTGCCCTGTTTTTCAGGTTCCATATAATACGATGTTTCATAGAGAATAGGATCAATTTCTTTCTCATCAATAAAAGAATCAATGCCAATGGTCTTTGTTTTTTCAGGCATAGCTTCTGCAAAATCAGTATCATCCAGCACAATGTATTTACCGTCCATATTAAATGCGCGGACGATATTTGCCCATACTACTTCTTTGCCGGTATTTTCATTCACCCTCTTAAATTTGATATTTGCATGATCCTTTTTGTCAAGCATATCTAAATCAAGGTTGCTTTCCTCTACTGCGCTGAATAATTTAATAGGAATATTTACCAGGCCAAAGCCAATCGCGCCCGTCCAGATAGATCTCATAATACTAAAATTTTTTATGGAATTATTTATTGCTGTGGCGTACCGGCAGGAGTATCCGGACTTTTGCGGTTTGACTGCTCCTCTGTAAACTCAGGTTGGGTCTTTGCTTGTGTATCTTTTTCTTCCAGTTGGGGGTAAGTGTTTTTCGATGCTGGTTTTTTGCCATGCAATATGGAACTTTCCTCTTTTCCTTCTCTTACCGGAAATTTTTCTGCATGTTTATTAGTATCCTGTTTCATATGAAATTGTTTTAATATCCTGTAGATAAAAGCATACCATATTAAACAACTGTATAAGACGCGGAATCTGGGTATAAATCTCTACATCAGCCGTTTATAATTTCCCCCCCGTTGGGATGGAGGAACTGGCCACTCATATAGCTGTTATCATCAGCAGCAAGAAACAGGTAGGCTGGCGCTACTTCAACAGGTTCCCCAACTCTTTCCATGGGGGCACTGCTTCCATGGGCCGCTACCTTGGAAGGTTTAAAACTGGATGCAATCAACGGTGTCCAGATGGGACCCGGCGCCACACCATTTACGCGTATATTTCTTTTGATAAGGCTGCTGGCGAGGCTCCTGGTGAATGCAACGATGGCACCTTTTGTTGCCGCGTAATCAATTAATTCTGCGCTGCCGCGATAGGCGGTAACGGAAGATGAGTTAATGATAACACTGCCTTTGCGCATGAAAGGAAGGGCAGCACGGGTAATCCAAATCATTGAAAAGATATTTACCTGGAAAGTATGCAGTATTTTTTTTGTTTCAAGGTCTTCCGGCTTTTTGCATTCATAATGAATAGCTGCATTATTTATTAATATATCAATCTTACCAAAAACTTTTATTGTTTTTTTAATGATGCTGTTGCAGTGTTGCTCTTTGCTGATATCGCCCGGTATCAACAGGCATTGCTGCCCGTAGGCTTCTACTTTTAATTTTGTATCAGCAGCATCCTTATGTTCATTAAGATAGGATAGTGCTACCAATGCGCCTTCCTTTGCAAACAAGATAGCAACTGCTTTTCCTATCCCACTATCACCGCCCGTAATCAAAGCAATTTTTCCTTTTAATTTCCCCGATCCGGGTTGGCCAGGGTTATCTACTATCGGCTGCGGATGCATATTCCTGCCTATCCCGGGACGCCGCTGCTGCTGGGGAGGGTTTACCTTTTTAGACGGTTTTTTTTTCATGCGATTTATTTTAATCATGAGCAGGAGGGTATCTGCGCCGCAGTTTGTTTCTTGCCTGCTTATTCACTCTCGTACTGCATTTATAAAACTGGTTCTTTCCAAGGCTGCCAGTAGTAAGCTTGTCGTTCTCCGTACGCGTGATACAGGCCCTGTTTTGCTTGCGCGGATTCAGCATGCTTTGCCGCCTGGCTTTATGGTTGTGTAACCGGATGCGATTGGGTAAATGCACTTCTGGACTCATGTGTGCCTTCTGCAATCTCTTCAATCATTTTCTTATTAAAAGCGGGGAGATCCTTAGGGCTTCTGCTGGTTACCAGGCCATTGTCGGTCACTACTTCCTTATCCTGCCAGATAGCACCCGCATTGGTCAGATCGGTTTTAATAGAGGGGAAAGAGGTCATTTCTCTTCCGCTGATCATGCCTGTTTCTATTAATAGCTGCGGGCCATGGCAAATAGCAGCCACTGGTTTGCCTGCCTCTAAGAATTCTTCCGCAAACTGAATATAGTTGGTATGCAAACGCATCTGATCGGGGTTAATTACCCCGCCCGGTATCATTAAAGCATCATATTCTTCTGATTTTGCCTCATCCAGGTTTACATCCACGGGTATCTCAATAGACCAATGATCATGATTCCACGCTTTGATACTTCCCTTCTGTGCAGAAACAATGTCAACTGTGGCGCCGGCTTCTTCCAGTGCTTGTTTTGGGCTGGTTAATTCTATTTCTTCAAAACCGTTTTCTGATAAAATGGCAACTCTTTTTCCTGTAAGTACTGGCATTGCTATAAAATTAAAGTGAATGAAATTGGTATACACCCTTTAAATCCAAAAACATACCACTTGATAAAGTCCGCTTCTGCGCCCTGGTTTGGATTAAACCAGCAAATGCATCCAAAGATGTGTTGATTAACTTCTACAGTAAAGGTTGGCTGCCACTGGTATGTGGTTTGCAATTGTGTCTGCTATGCCTGAAGGTCCATCCATTGTACTATTAAAAGATGCCATTGCCTGTTTTAAAGGAAAAAAAATACTGAAAGCAAAAGGGAATGCAAAAATTGATATACGCCGGTTGGAAAACAAAACCATCCGCGATATAAAAAGCTGGGGCAAGCACTTACTGATTTGCTTTAATGGATTTTACATGCGCATTCACTTGCTTATGTTTGGCACCTACCTGATTAATGAACAAAAAACTACTCCGCTCAAACTAGGATTAACATTCAGTAAGAGTACATTGAATTTTTATACGTGTTCCATTGTTTTTACAGATGGAGATCCGGACGAGGTCTATGATTGGACGGCAGATATAATGAATAAAAAATGGAGTGTGAAAAAGGCGATGGATAAACTGGCTAAAGATCCCGATGATTTAATCTGCGATCTATTGCTTGATCAGTCCATCTTCTCCGGCCTGGGAAACATTATCCGGAATGAAATCCTTTTTATTACCCGTATTCATCCACAAAGCAAAACCGGCAATATTCCCGCTGCCAGGAAAAGAGTACTGATTAAAGAAGCGGCGGCCTACAGTTTTGAATTTTTAAAGTGGAAAAAAGAGGGGACATTGAAGAAGCACTGGCTGGCATACAGCAAAAAAATATGCCCGCGCTGTAAAATCCCGCTTCAAAAAGCCTATCCCGGTAAAACCAAGCGAAGAAGTTTTTTTTGCGATAATTGCCAGGAACGATACTAGGTGCTAAGAGATTGCAAGAGAATAACCAGCTAAAAGACCGAAGAGAAAAGGGAAGTAAACGATAAAGTAAACGGTAATATGTCGGACGGCGAAGCCTTTTTATCCATGTAAATTTATTGATATCAGTTATAGGCGAGTCAACTCACCTGCCGCAAGAATTATCTATACCGATAAATGATTTTTTTATGGAGTTATCTCCTGCTATTAAAGTTAAATCACACCGCTTTAGGCTCTTTTTTTCTTCATTTTCTTAGCTACATATTAAACGCGCCATAGTACGCGGCGCCCAATACGGCTGTTTTGTCATTCATTACTACATACACCGGCACCTCTTCTAATAGTTTTTTCATGCGCCCCATGTCTAGAAAGTGCTTGTACCATTCACCAGTTTGTAAAAGGGGCAGAATTTTAGGCGGTATGCCACCTGCGATATAACAGC